>CAWJYI010000001.1:0-157662 GCA_963847015.1 uncultured Alphaproteobacteria bacterium
TCCCGACCGCCAGCAGCCGGTGAACACGCCGAAGCCGCCTAAAACTTAAGCCAGCGGTGCAAACGCGAACGCAGATCCGTAGGGCGCAACCATCCTGCGGGCTCAACCCCTTCCCACGTGCTCCAATCCCTTCGAATGTCAGACAGCAGCGAGCGCATGAGCCATGATCTCGCGTTCTCGCGGCGCGATACGCCCGAGTTTTGCAAATTCTCTCCCCAAGAAAAAAGAGGGCGCAGGGAAAACCGGGTGCGCGCTGCACCCGCGGTCTCGCGTGCAAAATGCATAAAGAAAGCGCACACGAGCATACAGGTTCAGCGGAAACACTCCGGCCTTCCCTGCGCAATGGTTTTACGGCTTATATCGTGCTCTCCCCGGTGACCGGGCTTTCTTGTCACCGTCGCCCCCGAGAAGCGTTAGCTTCCCGCGAACTTGACACCAGCGTCGGGGTGTCAGGACCACACGACTTCGCCGTACGCAACGGTCGCGCTCGTCTCGCGCACCGCCGCGTCCACCGCATCCCGCCCCACGTTCGTGACGATCGCGAAGCGCCCCTCTTGAGGGGCGGGATGGCGCGAGCTGGTAGCGCTGATTTGCCCGACGGGGAAAGCGAAATATTTTTGCGCGAGAGGGCTGGACAGGTTTTGGTGATTTGCCCGTCGTGTAGATTTGCCGCAGCCAACGCACTCCATCGTCATTGCCGGTTTCGCGGCGGTTATTCGATCACTTCGTCTGCCAGCGTCAGCAAATCGGAGGAGACCTTGATCCCTAGTTGCCTTGCGGCCTTGAGGTTGAACACTAACCAGAACTTGCTGGCTTGTTCGATCGGGAGGTCACCGGGCTTTGGCCCGGACAATTTTGGCAGCATAAGCGCCCGCACGCCGAAAGCCGTCCATCGCATCGGTGGAATAGGTCAGGAGCAGGCCGGCCCGCGCCCATTCGGGATAAACGCCAAGGTCGGCTTTCCCGTCGCCAGAATGTGCGGCATCACGCGGGACATATTGCTGAACAGAAGTGGATCGCCGGAAATGTAGAATGCTCCAGCGCCATCACCCAAAGCTTTCGAAAGGACTGGTTCGGATCCCGAGATCAGCCTTGATCTCATAACTCTCAAAGCCGATCCCCAATTGCGCAGTGACCTTACGCAGCGCGGCTTCTTCGGACGTCTCGAGCCGCTCCCCGCCGTAAGCCGCAACTCCGATCATGCCAACTCGCTGGATGTCCGGGACCAGATCCCTGAAAAAGCCAAGCCGCTTTGCGGTCAGGCTTTCCTCGCCGCCCACAGCATTCATCACGTTGCCAGTGGCTATCCCGCCCGGCCTCACGTAGCTCTGAGCAAGGCCTGCCGCGACCGGGTCGACAGCCATGGCGGTAAATACCAGCGGGACGTCGGTTTGCAGGTTCTGCACAGCGCGAACCGCAAAGGCTGCGGCCACAAGAACCCGAGGTTTCAGCGCGTCCAGTTCTCGGGCCAGGTTAGGCAGCAACGAATAATTGCCATTCGCAAAACGAACCTCAAAGACGTAGTCGCGGCCTTCGATCAGCCCCTCATCCTTCAGGCCGTTACGCACTGCCGCCATTCTTCCTTTGAAGGCTTCCTCGGTGCCCGGATACAGCACCGCCACCAGCGGCAACTTCGTGTCCTTCTGAGCCCGCGCCTGTATCGGCCATGAGATGACCGCGCTTCCCGCCGCTTGTAAGAACGCGCGTCGCCTCATGTATCGCCCCGGCGCTTTGTTAAGTTCGACCCAGCTATCAAACCACGAGTACTATCGGCCTGCCAGCTTCCTGGAAGAACGATCGTTTACTTTCGGACCGGCGGCTTCGCTGCCGACCCGTCCTACGATACCGCGCGGTTGGCTGGATTTAAGGCCGGAGTCCCCTCCGTGTGACGACCTGCCGCCGTTGGACGAAAGCGCCGGCGCGTCAAAAGAGACGCACTTTTGAGACGCATGGCTCGGATCGGTACCGCCGCGGTCAGGCTGCGCCGCGTACAGCGCTAACGATCGGATATGCAGGGAAGTCCGTGTAACCCACCTCGCCGCGTCGGGTGTAATAAGTTGATCGGTCCGCTTCGGCTAACGGCCAGCCGTGCTTGAGACGCTCAGCAAGGTCTGGGTTTGCGATATATGGTCTGCCGAAGGCGATCAGGTCCACCAACCCGGTGTCGAGCGAAGCCTGGGCGCGCTCACGGTCATTGAAGCCGCCACACCAGATGAAGGCGCCAGGAAACACCGCCCGAGCCTTGGCAAGCAGAGCGTGGTCGAGGTGCCGAGGCTTGAACTCCGCCGTCTCCATGTTTCCTTCGGGCATCAGCTCGTAGAGCAGATGGATGTATGCCACGCCGCGGCGCCCCAGTTGCTCGGCAAGGTACAGAAACGTTTCCTCGGCAAGCGGCTCCGGCGGCATGGAGTTGTACTTGCCGAACGGAGACAGGCGAACACCCACGCGCCCCGGACCGAATTCAGCCACCACCGCATCGACGACTTCCATCAGGAAACGCGTACGATCTTCCATGCTGCCCCCGCCGTAGCGGTCGGTGCGCGTATTGAGCACCGAGTTCATGAACTGCTCGATCAGATAGCCGTTGGCCGCATGGAGTTCGACACCATCGAATCCGACCTTCCGTGCATTGGCGGCGGCTTTGGCGAAGGTGCCCACCATGGCCGACACCTCATCCGTGCTGAGCGGCCTCGGCGTCTCCGCAGGCATATAGCCCAACCGGCCGTCCGGGCCGTGGGCAAACACCGACGAGCCCTCTGCCCGTTGCTCGGTCACGCCCACCGGGGCCTGGCCGTTCGGCAGAATCGAGGAATGGGCCATCCTGCCGACGTGCCACAACTGCAGAAAGATCGTGCCGCCATGACGGTGAACCTCATCGGTCACCAGACGCCAGCCCTGCATTTGGGCTTCCGAGTGGATTCCGGGTGTCCTCGCGTAACCGTGGCTGGACTGATCCACGTCGGTGGCCTCGGCAATGATCAGGCCGGCACCGGCCCGCTGGCCGTAATAGGTGGCCATCAGCGCATTCGGGAGGTCACCATCGGTCGGGAGGTCGCCCTCGGACGTTCGCGTGCGGGTCATGGGCGGCATGACAATGCGGTTCTTCAGCGGAACAGTGCCGCCAAGCAGTTGAGGTTTGAACAGGTCGGTCATAAATCACCCTTCGATCAGATTTCTGTCGAAGGATATATTGTTCGGCAGTCATTCCGATCTACACACCCTTTGGTCAGTGGTCGGCGGATGAAGATCATCAAGAGACTGCCGGGCTTGCCGGCCGAGCGCGCGCTAGGCGTCATTTCGGGACGCTGGAAGGCGGTCATCCTTCATGTGCTGCTGGATGGCCCGCAACGCACCTGCGACCTGGAGAAGCGCATTGCCGGCATCTCGCAGAAGGTGTTGATCGAGCAACTGCGACGCTTGAGGAACACGGAATGGTGAGCCGGCAGCCCAGCGCGGGGCATCGTCAGGGGATCGAATATCTGCTCACCCCGCTCGGCGAAAGCCTGCGGCCCATCTTGGAGTCGGTAATCGAATGGGGAGCCCATCACGCCAAGGAGCTCCATGAGGTCCATAGACTTCTGCCATGCGATGCTGTCGTTCGAGAACGTACTACCTGACGGTTATTGGCGCTGTCCGAGACGCTCAAGCGCGCTTGACCATTTTCCTGTTAAGTCCTTCCTCCGGTCGCTCGGCGATTTGCGTTGGTCGACACTCCCCTTCGATGATAATTAAGCTACGATCCAGGCTTCAACGGCTTAAAAAAGGCCGCGCCGCAACGCTCGGCCATAAAGAAATCAGGGGAGAGACGCATGGCCAAGGCACCGCCTTCCGCCAAACGCGACCGCATCAAGGCATTCGCGCCGGCGCTGGTCGACTACACCAACGACGTCATCTACGGCGACCTGTGGGAGCGAAGGGTCTGTCGAAACGCGACCGCAGTTTGATTACGGTGGCGGCGCTGGTCGCGACCTATCGGCCCGAACAATTGGTGTCGCATCTGACGCGTGCGATTGGCAATGGGGTCACGCAGGAGGAGATCACCGAAGTCATCACTCACATGGCGTTCTATGCGGGCTGGCCCGCCGCGATGTCGGCTGCACAGGTCGCTTACACGGTGCTTGTCGAAGGCAACGAGGGGGAATGACGATGGCCAAGGAAATTGTCGTCGGGTTCATCGGGCTCGGCACCATGGGTGGCAAGATGGCCACCAACATTCTCAGAAGGCCGGATACAAGGTCGTGGTGCATGATCTGCACCGGCAATCGGCCGAGCCATCATCTGCAGGCCGGCGCCGAATGGGCGGATTCGCCGCGTGCGCTCGCCGAAAAATCCGACGTGATCTTCACCTCGCTGCCCGAGCCGGCTGACGTCGAGCGCGTCGCGCTCGGTCCCGATGGCCTGATCGAAGGCGTCAAAAAGGACGCGGCTTATTTCGATCTGTCGACCAATGCGCAAAGCGTGGTGAAGAAAATTCACGACGCTTTCGCCGCCAAAGGCGTGCATATGCTCGATGCGCCGGTGAGCGGGGGGCCGTCCGGCGCGGCTTCGCGCAAGATGGCGATCTGGGTCGGCGGCGACAAGGCCGCGTTTGACAAGCACAAGGCCGTGCTCGACGCGATGGGGGATCGGCCGGCCTATATCGGGCCGATCGGCACCGCGACGGTCGCCAAGCTCGTGCATAACATGTCGGGCTATGCGATCACCTGTGCGCTCGCCGAGACCTTCACCATGGGTGTCAAAGCCGGTATGGATCCGGTGGCGCTGTGGGAAGCTGTGCGCCAAGGTGTCGGCGGCCGGCGCTTCACGTTCGACGGCGCTGCTCGAACAGTTTCTGCCAGGCAAATACGATCCTCCGAGCTTCGCGCTCAAGCTCGCCACCAAGGACGTCGCGCTCGCGACGGCGCTCGGCCGCGAACTCGGCGTGCCGATGCGGATGTGCAATCTCGCCTTCGCCGAAATGACTGAAGCGTGTAACCGCGGCTGGGAAGGCCGCAACTCGCGCGCCGTGATGCTGCTGCAACAGGAGCGCGCGGGTGTGCGATCGCGGCCGATCCGGAGCGCGTCAAGCAAGCGGCGGAACGCGCGAAGTCCGGCTGATGCTTGCACCGGGCAGGTCCGTAGAGGGGTTGAGCTTTCGCGAAACCCATCGCTCTCACGAACGGCGATTGATGGGTTTCGCAAGGGCTCAAACCGGCCTGCGGGCTGCCCGGAGCATCGCGCCTAAAGTTGGGCACCACCTCTTGATCTAAACCAATTGCGCAATGCAACTCAGGCCGTGACTCTCGGCGTGTGTCTCCACCCCAACGATAGGTTCCGTTGATCTATATCAACTGTCCGCGTGGAGAGTGTCGCAGCCTTCCGTCTCGGGGGAATTCATAGGGAGGTAATTTGTCATGCTTCGCTATCTACTCGCTCCACTAGCCGCACTGATTTTGCTGACCGCCAGCTTGATCCCCGATGATGCCTACGCTCGCCGGGGTGGCGGCGGCGGCTTCCGTGGTGGTGGCGGCGGCGGCTTTCACGGCGGCGGCATGCGTGGCGGGGGCGGCATGCACGCGGGACGTTTCCACGGTGGCGGCTATCGTGGTGGGGTGCGTCCGTCACATCCCATCGCAGGCCGCCCGGGTCGTCCCGGATATGGATACGCCGGTCGTCCCGGTCGTCCGGGTTACCCGGTCGCGGGCCGAGGGTATTATCGCGGATATGGATACGGCGCGGCGGCAGTAGGAGCGGCAGCGGTTGGTGCCGCGGCCTATGGCGCTTATGGCGCTTACAACAACAACTGCTACGACGCGTACGGCAATTGGATCTGTGCCGGGTATCCTTATTGAGCCTGCCGGGCGTGGCGACGACGCGTCGTTGTCGCCACGCCCGCGCTATCCGCTCACGAACTTGACGCCAGCGCGCGGCAAGTAGCTCAGGCTGAATATCGAAGAGAACTTCCATGATGCTTGAAGAAGGCATCAATTTTCACAGGTTCGCCGGTATCTTGCCAGAACAGCTTTTGACTGACGCTGGCTGCCACCGCGATGCGGTGGTGGCCGCCGACCAGCGTATGCTCATCCGTTGCTTTGGCGATAATCTCGCCTGCGTCGTCCACGATGTTTCTCATGTGACGCCTCCAATCCAACGCGCCGATCAGCGCCAGGCGATGGTGCGCAGTCTATCTAACGTCGTGCCGGCTCCGGGAGTTCCAACCCATGACGATCACGGTTTCCGTATTCGACATGCGCCACATAGCGCACCGCCATTGTGTACCAACCCGCACATAAATTTAGGACGATATGCGAAATTGCAAATACGCTGGCATCGGGCCGTCGCGCGGTCCCCGTGCAAACTCACGCCCTCAGAAGGCCTCTGCCGACCATGCCGCCGGTTGCGTCACCCTGCGAGCTGATTTTCGTTGTTTGCATCCCTTCGGCCCGTTTAGCTGGCAAGTCGGAGTTCGCCGACACGACCACGCACAAATTGCTGCGTAACTCTTGCCACACGTTCGCCGAGGTGTTCGGCGGTCAGAAGATCGGATTCGGATGGCGCAAATGCAGGCCCCTGATCGTTGTTCGACTGTGCCGCAGCACCCAGCCAGAAGCCTAACCGATTGAGGTCCTGCTCGGAGCCGTGCGTATTGTTGTTGCCGGGCGGCAGACCGAGATTGACCCAGTGCATGCCATGTTGTGCCGCGAGGATCGCGAATTGCGTCAGTGTTGAGAGCTTGTCCCCGGACCGTGACGCCGAGTTTGTGAAGCCTGCCGCGATCTTGTCCTTCCAGGCGCCCGTCGCGTAGGCTTTTGACGTCGAAATCCATGAAGCTTTTGAACGGTCCGGACGCGCTCCCCATGTAGGTCGGAGCGCCGAAGATGATCGCATCTGCAAGTCCAACATCATCCAGGCGGCTTTGAGCCTCGTCCGACGTTAGATAGAGGACAGATGCTCCCGCGACCCGTTCAATTCCACGTCGCACGGCTTCGGCCTGCCGCGCAGTGTGGCCGTAGCCGCTGTGAAATATGACGGCAACCGTTATTGGAGTGGCTGCGTAGTCGAGACGATTACTCATGATGAACCCTTCCTGTGCTGGTTGAGGACTCTATCGTGCTCCGACTTGGCTTACTTCAGAAGGTCCATGATCCGGGTTGAGTTCTAGGCCATGATCCTGTTCCGGTTTTCAAGGCGCGTGCCTCTTAGGGGGAGTTGGCCGTGGGCGTAGTCCGCCGCCTTGGTCTTGGCGGATACGCTGTCGCTAATCCCCCTCCGCGCTACCCGAACGCCAGGAGGGGTCCAGAAGGCGACCCGCTGACACTACGCGGCTACGATATGTTTGCATCGGCAGGGCCGCGTCGTCGGCTCTTTCCTGCGGCGGCCTTCCGCTTCATCTCTGCCTTCAGTTTCTCCTGAACCTCTGGTATCGACCATTGTTCCTTCATTGCGGCGAGCGCTTGGTCCGAGTAGCAGGGGTGCTTTGATTTTCCGAATTCGAACACGTGCGACATGACCGGATCGCCGTCGACGTTCAGCATTTCCCGCAGTGTCTTACTTTGATTTGTGTTAAGCGCGAGCTTTTGAGCCAATTCCGTTGGTGTGTAACGGTATTTCTTTCGCAGGTCGACCTCACGGACTGCGGCTGCGTTGGTCGGGTCATCGGCAGCGATTTTGTAAATGGGAATTCCTTGGTTCTTGGTGATGTGAACCTTCAGCTCGACGGCGGTGCCGGTCATGGTTGTCTGCACCGTCTTGAGACGCGGCAGAACATCACCCCAATTTTTGTCGCTTTTTAGAGCTTTCTCCACACGCGTTATGTCGCGCTCGGAGATCTCCACCTCATCGGCGACATGGGCTTCCATTGACAATAGGGTTCTGATGCGTCCGCGCGCCTCATCTCGTTGACGCCGGCCAGGCGCTAACAACTCCCGTATCACCTTGCACTCGCGATCGATCAGTATCTCAAATTGAGCCTCTGGCATCGTCGAGACTGGTAGGACACGGGTCGGAAGATGATCGGCGAGCTTTTCCTTAAATTCTCGCGCGAGAACCTCATCGATCGCCGTCACAAGTCCGCGGGCATGGAGGAATAGGACATCTTCGGGGACGGTGATCAGCCAATGCTGCTCGCCGTCCCTGAGGCTGTCGATTGCGCGGAATACGCCAGCTTGGGTTTCGCTGAAACCGCAGTGCTGTCGCGCAAAATTCAGGCACCTCTTGAAGCCGACTGAATGGCCCTTTTGCGGATCCTGAATGTTGACTTGGCGTTGAACGAGGCTAGCTTTGAGAAGCATCTCACATGCGTGTTGAAGGTGCAGGAGGGTCTTGGTCGTTCGGCCGTCCTCGGCAAACCCATTGAAGGCTTCAAGGCCAATTTTCAACGACGATATGGCCTTGGCCTTCAAACTTCTTGCCTCTCGTCGGAGCTTCATGCCAGTCGCCAATCTTCCTATCAAATACGCTTAAGGGGAATAGGTTTGTATGTCGTAGGGTGCAATGGCGAAGCGCATTGCGCCCACCGATGTCGGTAGCGGATTACGCTGCGCTGATCCGCCCTACAGGACACACTAGCCATCTTCAGGGTGGTCACCGACGTAACCGCAGGTTTCGCATCCGACCTTGGTTCCCAGTGGCAGCAAAGTTGCAACTCGTGCAGGCGGTGCAGAATGCTTGCAAATAGTTTCTTTTCTTGTCGTTCCGGCGGGCGAGCGCTTGATAGGCGTTGTTGGCTTGTAGCACCCGTGTAGCTGCGGCCTCTCTTTCACGCTCTGCCTGAAGTCTTTCATAAATGATCTCAGCAGCCGAAAGGCTGACAAGGAACTCCATCGCGATCTCAGCTGGGGTACCCAGCTCTGCCGCACGCTTGTCGTCGATGAGGAAGGCTGAGGCGAAAACTTTCGCTTGATGCTCGGCTAACTCCGCTGCGCTCGTTTTGGAGATTGTTGTCGTGCCGGTGGCACCGGTGGCGCGATGATCGACCGCGCCATCACTAGCATGCATGACGCCATGGCCTAGTTCGTGAGCAAGCGTCATTCGCGGTCGATCAACTCCCCCAGCTTGCTTGAGAGGCCACCGAGCGCTTGACCGTTATCCTTACAGTTCCGTCTTCAAATTCGGTCTTGGCGTCTTTATCGCCCAATACGTCGTCATTGACGACGACATACGCGAGTTTCTTCTCGCCACGAAGGGTAAGTATTTTGCCCGATCGAAGTATGTCGGTTATTTTTACGGGCCAGCGTCTTTGAATGCCGTAATACTCCTTCGTTTTGAAGGCGATCTCACGGCATTCTCGATTAGAGCGTCGAGTTACACGACGATCATCGTCGTCTGACATCTCTGATCCCTTCTTCGTGACTACCTCACGAACACCCCGTCGTGCTGCCACACGTATCGCACTTCATGCAGGTGCCGTTCCGCACCAGCGAGAAATGTCCGCATTCGCCGCACATCTCGCCTTCGTAGCCCTTGGCTTTGGCTTCAGCCCGGCGCTCGGCCTTGCTCGGCGCGGCGGCTGTGCGCGCAGCACCCGCCTTGCTCCATTGCAACGCTTCCAGCTTTTCCGTCGGCGACAGATCGTGCTGGGTTTCCTGCTTCAGCGCGACCGCGCCTTCGAGGGTGTCGGAGACGCGGGCGCTCGGGCCGTGGGAGGCGATCGCGGTGACGTTGCTGGAGCTGCGGGCTTCGGTATCGCTGCGCCGCGCATGACGACGAGATTGTCGGTGCGCGAGCGGGTCAGGCCCTTCGACACGTATTTGGTCGAGTGCGACGGATCGGGCCTTGCCTTCCTCGACGCCCTTGCCGAGCGCGTCGAAATTCGAACTCGCTGGGATCGACATGGGCGAGGTCGAAGCGCGACATGTAGCTGACCGCGAGTTCGCGGAAGACATAGTCGAGGATCGAGGTCGCATACTTGATGGAGTCGTTGCCCTGCACGGGCCCCGCGGGCTCGAAGCGGGTGAAGGTGAAGGCGTCGACATATTCTTCCAGCGGCACGCCATATTGCAGGCCGAGCGAGACCGCGATCGCAAAGTTGTTGATGAAGGAGCGCAGCGCCGCGCCTTCCTTGTGCATGTCGATGAAGATCTCGCCGATCCGGCCGTCGTCATATTCGCCGGTGCGCAGATAAACCTTGTGGCCGCCGACGACCGCCTTCTGGGTGTAACCCTTGCGGCGATCCGGCATCTTCTCGCGCTCGCGCATCACGACGATGCGCTCGACCAGTTTCTCGACGATCTTTTCCGAGACCTGCGCGGTGCGCGCGGCCATCGGCTTCTCGTAGAGCGCCTCGATCGCATCCTCCTCGTCGTCATCATCGCTGATGAGCTGCGAGTTCAGCGGCTGCGACAGCTTTGAGCCGTCGCGGTAGAGCGCGTTGGCCTTCAGCGCCAGCTTCCAGGACAGCAGGTACGCGGACTTGCAATCCTCGACGGTGGCGTCGTTCGGCATGTTGATGGTTTTGGAGATCGCGCCCGAGATGAACGGCTGCGACGCCGCCATCATGCGGATGTGGCTCTCGACCGAGAGATAGCGCTTGCCGATCTTGCCGCAGGGGTTGGCGCAGTCGAACACCGGATAATGCTCGGCCTTCAGATGCGGCGCGCCTTCCACCGTCATCGCGCCGCAGATGTGCACGTTGGCGGCTTCGATCTCGCGCTTGGTAAATCCGACCGGCGGCGAGCAGGTCGAAGCCGGGGGCGGCAATGGCTTCCGGCGCGATCTTCAGCGTGTCGCGCAGGAAGTCCTCGCCAAAGGTCCATTTGTTGAAGGCGAACTTGATGTCGAACGCGGTCGGCAGTGCGGCTTCCACCTTGGCCAGCGCTTCGTCGGTAAAACCCTTGGCCTTCAGGGTGGAGACGTTGATGCCGGGCGAGTTCGAGAGCGAGCCGTGGCCGACGGCATAGGCCTCGATCTCGGCGATATCGCTTTCGCGGTAGCCGAGCGTGCGCAGCGCCACGGGGACGGCCTGGTTGATGATCTTCCAGTAGCCGCCGCCGGCGAGCTTCTTGAATTTCACCAGCGCGAAATCAGGCTCGATGCCGGTGGTGTCGCAATCCATCACGAGGCCAATGGTGCCGGTCGGCGCCACCACGGTGGTCTGCGCGTTGCGGTAGCCGTTGAGCTCGCCGAGTTCGAGCGCCTTGTCCCAGGCGGCTTTGGCGTGGGTGACGATATCGGCCTGCGGGCAGGAGGCGTGATCGAGCGGCACCGGATTGACGGCGAGCGCCTCGTAGCCACGCGACTCGCCGTGCGCGGCGCGGCGGTGGTTGCGGATCACGCGCAGCATGTGCTGGGCGTTCTTCTTGTAGCCGGGGAAGGGGCCGAGTTCTTTCGCCATCTCGGCCGAGGTCGCATAGGCAACGCCGGTCATGATCGCGGTCAGCGCGCCGCACAGCGAGCGGCCTTCCTTGCAGTCGTAGGGCAGGCCCATGGTCATCAGGAGGCCGCCGATGTTGGCAAAGCCGAGGCCGAGCGTGCGGAACTCGTAGGACAGTTCGGCGATCGCCTTCGAGGGGAACTGCGCCATCATGACGGAGATTTCCAGCACGACGGTCCAGAGCCGGCAGAGATGCTCATAGGATTCGACGTCGAAGCGCTTGGTGGAGGTCGAGTAGAAGGTGATCAGGTTGGCGGACGCCAGATTGCAGGCGGTGTCGTCCAGGAACATGTATTCCGAGCACGGATTGGACGCGCGGATGTCGCCGGACGCCTTGCAGGTGTGCCAGTCGTTCATGGTGGTGTTGAAGTGCAGGCCGGGATCGGCCGACGCCCAGGCGGCGTAGCCGATCTTTTCCCAGAGGTCGCGCGCCTTCAGCGTCTTGGTGACTCTTCTTGTTGGTGCGGCCGATCAGGTTCCAGTCGCCATCGGTTTCGACCGCGCGCAGGAAGTCGTCCTTCAGCGAGACCGAGTTGTTGGAGTTCTGGCCGGAGACGGTGAGATAGGCCTCCGAATCCCAGTCGGTGTCGTAGATCGGGAAGTCGATGTCCTTGTAGCCTTGTTTGGCGAACTGGATCACCCGCTTGATGTAATTGTCGGGCACCAGCGAGCGGCGCGCGAGCTTGATTTCGCGGCGCAGCGCCGGGTTCTTCTCGGGGTCGAAACAATCGTCGCCCGAGCCTTCGCAATTGACGCAGGCTTTCAGCACGGCCTTGAGGTGCTTCTGGTTGATCTTGGAGCCGGTGACGAGGGCTGCGACCTTCTGCTCCTCCTTCACCTTCCAGTCGATATAGGTCTCGATATCGGGATGGTCGGCGTCGACCACGACCATCTTGGCCGCGCGGCGCGTGGTGCCGCCGGACTTGATGGCGCCGGCGGCGCGGTCGCCGATCTTGAGGAAGCTCATCAGGCCGGACGAGCGGCCGCCGCCGGACAGGCGTTCGCCTTCGCCGCGCAGGCGCGAGAAGTTGGAGCCGGTGCCGGAGCCGTATTTGAACAGGCGCGCTTCACGCACCCAGAGGTCCATGATGCCGCCCTCGTTGACGAGGTCGTCCTCGATGCCCTGGATGAAGCAGGCGTGCGGCTGCGGATGCTCGTAAGCGGATTTCGACTTGGTGAGCTTGCCGGTCTTCCAGTCGACGTAATAGTGGCCCTGGCCGGGGCCATCGACGCCGTAGGCCCAATGCAGGCCGGTGTTGAACCATTGCGGCGAGTTCGGCGCGACCATCTGCTTGGCCAGCATGAAGCGCAGCTCGTCGAAGAAGGCTTGCGCGTCTTCTTCGGTCGAGAAATAGCTGCCCTTCCAGCCCCAATAGGTCCAGCAGCCGGCGAGGCGGTCGAACACCTGCTTGGCCGAGAGTTCGCTGACGAAGCGCTCGTTCTCGGGCAGGAGGCTCAGCGCCTCGGTGTCGGGGACCGAGCGCCACAGCCAGGACGGCACGGTCTCTTCCTCGACCTTCTTCAGCCGCGCGGCGACGCCGGCCTTGCGGAAGTATTTTTGGGCCAGCACGTCGGAGGCGACCTGCGACCAGAACTGGGGAACCTCGACGTTTTCCAGGCGGAATACGATCGAACCATCGGGATTGCGGATCTCCGATGTCGTCAATCTGAAATCAATCCCTGCGTAGGGTGACTGGCCGGATGTCGTGTTGCGTCGTTCGATTCGCATGGTCTTGCCCCGTCTTTTTGACCGGTTCCGCTTCACGACGGCGCCGGATGTTATTCCTTGAGCGGACCTCCCAGGCTACGGGTGTAATTGCACCCGCAATCCGGCCATCCGCAGCTCAACCGGTGGACCCGGCCTGTTTCTCTCAAGGCCCAATCGGTGCGCTCGACCGACCTGACCCGCGGCACTTCCTGGCGGGCCAAACCGGGCCTTCCAGGTCATGCATTCAACGCCCCAACGCTTCACTCGACGCACCATTTCGGCGTGTCATTTGGGCCTATTCCGGCCCGTTTTTTGGCGTCCCGAACCCCCCGATTCCGGACGCACAAGCCCCTTGTCCGCTGCCTCAACCGGCTGGCGGAGTGGTCGTTCAGGAACCCGTTTGGGAGCGGCCGGCGGGACCCAAAACCCACTCGCGCCGAACAGTCTGAAAGCTAGGACAACTCCGTTGTACCCGTCAAGGACTAGTACGAGTTTCTGAATCAAATACTAAATATGGTGGAAAGGATGGGAAAACAGGGGTGGTCGCGCGCCTGTGATGGGCTCAAGTATCAGTGAGTCCTCAGGGATTCCCAAGTGAAAAAAATTGCGGCCGGCCTGTGGAATAAGGCTTCGCCCCGCTGTTCACAGGGCAAGTATTTATTCGCCGCCCGGGATTGCACTTGAGAGACTCACGTATGGCCACGGAGAAGTTTGGGCTGGCATGTCCGCAGCCCCGTGGTCTTGGCGCGGGATCGGCGGCAAGCTGGCGCCGATTCCACCCATTGCCGGGCCTCATGACAGAATCAAAACCGACCGCGGCGCGGGCGCGCATCGCCCCCGCAGGCCTGATGTTCCTCGCCATCACCTCGGTGGGCTGGGGCTTCAACTGGCCCGTGACAAAGTACCTGCTCGGCGAGCTGCCGCCGCTGACGCTGCGGGGCGTCACCGGCGTGATCGGCGCTGCCTTGCTGGCGGCGCTGGCGCTGGCGCGCGGGCAGGGGATGAGCGTCCCGCGCGAACTATGGCCGCGGCTGGTGCTGGCGGCGCTGTTGAACGTCACCGGCTGGATGGTGCTGATGGGGCTGGCGCTGCTGTGGCTGCCGGCGAGCGAAGCGGCCCTGATCGCCTACACCATGCCGGTATGGGCCTCGCTTTTGGCCTGGCCGGTGCTCGGCGAACGGCCGACGCTGTTGCGGACCATCGCGCTGGTGATGGCCTTCGCAGGGCTGGCCGCCATCATGGGCGGCAACGGCCTCACCGCGAGCGCGGCGAAGCTGCCGGGAATCCTGATGGCGCTGGGCGGCGCGATCGGCTTTGCGCTCGGAACGGTGCTCGCCAAGAAACTGCCGCTCCAGATGTCGCCGATCCCGGCCGCCGCCTGGCAGATCGGGCTCGGCTGTTTTCCGGTGGCCGTCGTCGGGCTCTGTATCGAGACCACGCATCTGGACAAGGTCACAGAGCTCGGCTGGTGGCTGCTGGTCTACTCCACCGTGGTCCAGTTCTGCATCGCCTATGTGAGCTGGTTTGCGGCGCTGGCGCGGCTGCCGGCATCGGTCGCCGCGATCGGCACCATGGCGGTGCCCGTCATCGGCGTGGTGGCGTCCGCGGTCGCATTGCACGAGCCGCTAGGGGTGACCCAGATCGTGGCGCTGGCGTTTACGCTGGCGGGTGTGGTGCTGGCGACGCGGTCGTAATCGCATTTGCCTGCAACGCCTGGCGGATCATCTTCGCCAATTGCGATTTACGATAGGGCTTGGTCAGCAGCAGCACGCCGGAATCGAGGCGGCCGTGATGCACGATCGCGTTCTCGGTATAGCCCGAGGTATAAAGCACCTTGGTGCCGGGCCGTCGCTTCGCCACCTCGTCGGCCAGTTGCCGGCCGTTGATGCCGCCCGGCATGATGACGTCGGTGAACAGCAGATCGAACCTCTCGCCGTTGTCGACAAACGCCAGCGCGGCCGGGCCGTCGGTGGCCGCAATGGTCCGGTAGCCGAGGCCCTGCAACTGGGCGATGACGAAGTTGCGCACCAATGTGTCGTCTTCCACCACCATCACGGTCTCGTTGCCGCGCGACAGCGGCGCGGCTGCCGTCGCCGTCGCCTCGGCCTGGCCGCGGGCAGGCGGCAGATACATCTTGATCGTGGTGCCGTGGCCTTCCTCGCTGTAGATCCGGATGTGGCCGCCCGATTGCTTGACGAAGCCGTAGACCATGCTCATGCCGAGGCCCGATCCCCGGCCGATTTCCTTGGTGGTGAAGAACGGCTCGAACACCTTGTTCTGCACCTCCCTGGACATGCCGCTGCCGGTGTCGCTGATCGCGAGCATCACGTAAGGGCCGGGCCGGACGTCCGGATTGGCCTGCGCATAGGCCTCGTCGAGCACGACGTTTCGTGTCTCCAGCAGCAGCTTGCCGCCAGCCGGCATCGCGTCGCGTGCGTTGATCGCCATGTTGAGCAGCGAGTTGGCGAGCTGCGACGCATCGATATGCGCGGTCGCCACTTCCTGCTCGAGGATCGAGTCGATCTCGATCTGCTCGCCGAGCGTGGGGCGCAGCAATTTGGCGATGTCGAGCACGGTGCCGTTGACGTCGACATTGCGCGGCTTCAGCGGCTGCCGGCGGGCGAAAGCCAGCAGATGCTGGATCAGTTCGCTGCAGCGTTCCGCGGCCTGGTCGATCAACTCGGCGGTCTTCTGCAGCGCCGGCCGGTCGGCGAGCCCGGCCACCAGCGTCTCGGTGGTGCCGGTGATGACGGTCAGCATGTTGTTGAAGTCGTGCGCGACGCCGCCGGTGAGCTTGCCGATGGCTTCGAGCTTCTGCGCTTGCTGCAGCTTGCGCTCGGTTTCGCGGGACGCGGTGATGTCGTGATAGACCAGCGCGGCACCGTTGATGACGCCCGATGCGTCACGCAGCGGCCGGCCGCTGACCACGAGATGGAGGGCCGCGCGGCCGTTCGCCGGACGGATGATGATCTCCTGCTCGTCGAAAGGTTCGCCGCGCAGCACCTGCTCTGCCGGCATTTCTTTCGCCGTCAGCTTTGTCACGCCATCGGCGTGGTAGGCGACGCTCTGATTCCGGATCTGACGGATCGTCATCCCGTCCTCGTAGCTCAGCATGTTCCGGGCAGCCGTATTCGTCAGCAGCACGCCGCCCTTGGCGTCGATCACGAGCACGGCCTCGGCAACGCTGTTGAAGGTGTTCTGCAGCACTGCGGCCGAGTGCCGAAGCTCCTCATGGGCTGCGACCAGATGCTCGGTCCGCTCGGCGACGGCGGCCTCCAGCGCCTCGTTGGTGGCCCTGGTGGCGGTCAGCGAGTTCTGCAGTTCGCGGCTCGAGCGGCGGGTCGACAGCGTAAGCACGGTCGCGAGAACCAGGATCAGCGCGACGCCGGCGAGATCGATCGCCAGCAGGATGCGGCCGTTGGATTCCGATACCGTGCTTCGTGCCGCAAGCAGTCTGCGTTCTTCGGCAACGGCTGTTTCAAGGTGGGCGCCGATCCTTTCGGTCGCGTTGCGGCCTTCGGCTCTCGCCACCAGTGCTGTTGCCGCCTTGGTGTCGCCTGTGGTCCGGAGCCTGATCAGTTCGTCGGCCGCCGCAAGCTGACCGGCGACCAGCGTCCTGGTCTCCTGGAGCAGCCGCGTTTCGTCGGGGTTATCGTTGACGGTTGCGATCAGGTCATCGAAGGCGGGCAGGATGGCCGCACTGGATTCTCGACATTCCTTGACGAACTCCGGGTCGCCGGTGAGCGCGAAGCCGCGTGCGGCGCTCTCCACCCGGCTGCAGCAGCGGCCGCAGGTCCGAGATTTTCTTCAGCGCCCCGAGCGCTCGTTCGGCGGAAGCCGCATCGTATCGCGATTTGACGTCGAGACCGATCGAGGCGCCACCGATGAGGAGGAGGATGGCAAGGCCCGTTCCGAGGATGATACGTTGCGGAGGCATTGACGTTTTTTATTTCATTATTTCGACAGGCGAGCGGAACCGCCGCCTTGTTGAGACACTCATTGACGCTGGCCAACAACGCGGTCGGCGTGAACGGCTTGCGCAGGCAACGCACCGCGCCGAGCTCGGTGGTCATGCGCAGGAAATCCGGCACGCGCTCGGTGTTGGCGAAGGCGTAGCCGGACATCGCGATGATCGGAACATCGGGCCTGCGCTCGTGGAACATCCGGATCGATTCGACGCCGCGCATGTGCGGCATGAAGACGTCGATCAGCATCACGTCGAAATCGGACGATTCGAGTGCCCGCATTCCCGCTTCACCACCGTCGGCAACGGTGACCTCGAAGCCCCTACGCTTCAGACAAACCTCGATGGCGACGCAAACCATCGGGTCGTCATCGACCACGAGAACGCGCGGCACGATGAATCCCTCTATCTTCGGGCGGCGGTCAGCGACTCAGCCGTAGCCCAGCACCGATTAAGGCCGAATAGAGACAAGCCGTCTGTATGGCAGAGTGCATATAAGATTTTGCTTTGCGGACAAAAGCCGGTCCTCCGTGCCATGACAAAAACAAGACAAAAACTGTCTTTCGGCCGCTCCGGATCCGGCTCGCCACCATGTCTGCCAATCGCCAAGCGGGCCGCGCCCGGATATCGCCGTTCGGCCTCGTCTTTCTCATCGTCGCGTCGGTGGGTTGGGGGCTCAACTTCCCGATCATGAAACGTCTGCTGACGGAGTGGCCGCCGCTGTCATCGCGGGGGCTGTGCGGCATTGCCGGTGCCGCGGCGCTGGCTTTGATCGCGCTGGCGCGGCGCGAGAGGCTCGG
This sequence comes from uncultured Alphaproteobacteria bacterium, assembly GCA_963847015.1. GTDB lineage: Bacteria > Pseudomonadota > Alphaproteobacteria > Rhizobiales > Xanthobacteraceae > Bradyrhizobium. The sequence goes on from CAWJYI010000001.1 coordinate 17,823, forward strand.
CGTGCCGCCGCGGATGTGGCTGCGCCTGCTGCTGGTTTCGATGCTGACGATCGGCGGCTGGGTCGCCTTCATGGGGCTCGCATTGTTGTGGCTGGGCGCCAGCGAAGCCGCGGTGCTGGGGATATCGATCCCGGTCTGGGTGGCGTTTCTGGCGTGGCCGATCCTGGGCGAGCGGCTGTCGCTGCTGCGCGCGATTTCATTGATGACGGCGCTCGCCGGCATCACCGTGCTGATCGGCGGCAATGGCGTTGAGGCCAGCATCGAAAAACTGCCGGGCATCCTGTGCGCGCTGGCAGGGGCGGTATGTGTCGGGCTCGGCACCGTGCTGACCAAGCATTTTCCGCTGGCGATGCCGCCGCTTTCGCTGGCGGCATGGACGATCGGTCTCGGTTGCCTGCCGGTCACCATGATCGGGCTTGCGGTCGAGCATCCGCAGCTTTCAGCGCTGTCGTCGATCGGCTGGGCGTCGATGATCTACATGACGCTGATCCAGTTCTGCCTGTGTTACGTTTGCTGGTTCGCCGCCCTCGAGCGATTGCCGGCCGCGACCGCGTCGATCGGCACCTTGCTGGTGCCTGTCGTCGGTGTGCTGGCGGCGGCTGCGATGCTGCACGAGCCGCTCGGCTTGCGCGAGATCGCGGCGCTGGCGTTCACGCTCGGCGGCGTTGCGGTCGCGGTTCGTTCATAAAGGAAGAGCGGCGCATCGGAATGCGCCGCTCTTCGAACTCAAAAACGCGAGATGCGGTTACGGGCAGGGATGCCGCTGACCGTCATAGCCGAGATACGTTCCCGAGGCCGGATCGTACGATTTGTAGCGCTGTGCACAATATCCGGCGTCGTCGCCACCGGGAGCGGCCTCGACCGCCGCTGCGCCATCATCGTAATAGCCGTCATCATAACCATAACCCGGCGCGTAGTAACCCGGACCGCCATAATAGCCGTAGCTCGAGGCGAGGGCGCCGCCGACTACGGCGCCGGCAACGGCGCCCGGGATGAAACCGCCGCCGCCGCGATGACGATAATAACCGCCACCGCCACCATATCCGCCACGATAAACCGCGCCGCCACCGCCGCTAAATCTCGGACCGGCACCGCCGCTAAATCTCGGACTGACCGCGCCACCGCCGAAATCGGACGCGCGCCGCCGCCAGCGCGGATGGCTCCGGCGCCACCACCGCCGCCGAAGCTGCGGGCGCCACCGCCACCACCGGCGCGGATACCGCCGACGCCGGGAGGCGCCTGGGCGAAACTTTCACTTGGCAGGACCATCGGCACAACAAGCGCGATGGCTGCCGCAGCACTCAAAACCTTCAGACGGGTCATTATCGGCTCCAATATACGGGATGTGGGCTAACCCCTTCAGGGGATGCTCGTTCCCGAGCCCGCGCACGGATCGTGCGCATGTCTCAGCCTGTCAGGTCGGAACTGTACGCGGAATGAACGGATTGCGCTGATTCCGCGACAATTGGCCGCCAAATGCCGACATCAAAACGCCGTTCCCGGCCGGGCAGGGACAACAGGACTTGTCTGGACAATTCGGCTCGCCGATGGCATCAGAGCGTCACATTCTCTCGAACCGGCCGAGCCCTGATGAAGCTGTTTCTGCTCAAGATATTCACATGGTGGAACGGCCAGACCTTTGGCACGCAATTGTGGACGTGGCGGTTTGGCGAACTGGTCGGCCAGGACGAGCAGGGCAACCGCTACTATCGCACCAAGGGCCGCAAGATCGACCCGACGCTCGGCTTCGAGCGGCGCTGGGTGGTCTATAACGGCTATGCCGAAGCGACGCGGGTGCCGCCGTCATGGCACGGCTGGCTGCATCACACCGTCGACGTTGCGCCGACCGAAGAGAGCTACACGCCGCGCGAATGGGAAAAGCCGCATGTCCCGAACATGACCGGCTCGCCCGCGGCCTATCGGCCGTCCGGCTCGACGCTGGCGAGCGGCCGCCGGCCCGCGGCCACCGGCGACTACCAGGCGTGGACGCCCGGAAGCTGATCCTTCGATGCTGGCGAATGGCGTTGAATTGTGACGCGTGGCGCAGCGCTGCACGCGACTAGAAGTTGCACGATCAGACGTTGTGTCATCCGCACCCTGTGAACAACGGGAACAGCGGGGACATTGGCCGCAGCTTGCTTGCGCCTCCCTTGCGCCTCCGAGAGTTCGCGGCTTAATCAACCCATCTTACGGAGATGGGAGACCATCGCGTCGGTGTCGGGCTCCAGTTCGCGACTGCCCCGACGAGCAGCGGCTACCGAGTAGGATACGGCCGGGAGATAGGCCCCTGGTGCAGATATCCTGAAATCGCCCGCTAATGTGTAGCTGCCGTAGGACAGGAAAGGCCGTCTGGGAAACCAGGCGGCCTTTTTCATTGTCGGTTGCCGAGTTCATTGTCGCTTGTCGATGTCAACGGCCGGCGTGCCGTCAAATCATGCGCGCGGCGGCACGGCCGATCATTTCGCCGCGGCGTGCTTGCGCGGGTGCGATCCGCTCTTTCATCATGGCCAGGATATCGGCAGGCGCGGTGTCGGGCGAACCGGCGTTGAACGGCGGCGCCGGATTGTATTCGAGCCGGAGCTGGATCGCTTCCGCCGTTCGGCGATCGACCATTTGCGACACGAGCGTCAGCGCGAAATCGATCCCCGCGGTCACGCCGCCGCCGGTGATGCGGTTGCGATCGACGCAGACCCGCGTCCTGGTGGGCGTCGCGCCGAAGGCAGAGAGAAAATCCATCGCCGTCCAGTGCGTCGCCGCGCGATAGCCTTTGAGCAGGCCCGCGGCGCCCAGCACCAGCGACCCCGTGCAAACGGACGTGATGTATCTGGCGCCTTCGGCCTGCTTGCGCAGGAAAGCCAGCATCTCCTCGTCATTGATCATGTCGTCGGTGCCGAGCCCGCCGGGGACGCAGATCACGTCGAGCTGCGGACAGTCCGCAAAACTGACGGTCGGCGTCAGCGTCAGCACGGAATCGCTGGTGACGGGCTCGATCCTTTTCCAGACCAGATGAACCTTTGCGCCGGGCACGCTGGAAAATACCTGCAGCGGACCGGTGAGATCGAGCTGGGTTACCTTTGGGAATACGAGAAGACCGATTTGCAGCGGCTCGGACATTGAACATCTCCGGAAATTTGGCTTGCAAGATTTGGCTTGACTGGCGGCATCCTGTCATGTTGGCCTGTTGTCCGAAATGGCATATTTCCCTCATTTCAGGACATCAGGCAGGAACGGACTGAATCCATGATCGGCGTGCTCATCTTTCCCGACTTCCAGTTGCTGGACGCGGCCGGTCCGATTTCGGTGTTCGAGATCGCGACACGTTTCGCCACGGGTACGCCGTCGATCAGGGTGTCTGGCGGTGACGCCGGGGCCGGTGCGCAGCACGTCGGGCGTCGAGATGCTGGCGCGCGGCTTAAAACCCTCCGGCGCGATCACCACCTTGATCGTCGCGGGAGGCCAGGGGGTTCGCGTGGCCGCGGCATGCCCGAAAACGCTGGCGTTCGTGCGCGCCATGGCCAGGCGCGGCATCCGCATCGCCAGCGTTTGCTCCGGCGCCTACATCCTCGCGGAAGCCGGCCTGCTCGATGGCCGCCGCGCCACCACGCATTGGCAGCGCACCCGGCACTTCCTCAAGACCTATCCGCAGGTCAAGCTGGAGGCTGATCGTATCTTTACGCGCGACGAAAATATCTGGACGTCCGCAGGCATCACGGCCGGCATCGATCTGTCGCTGGCGATGATTACGGAGGATTTCGGCGACGAGATCGCGCAGCGAACCGCCAAGCAGCTCGTGCTTTATCACCGCCGCAGCGGCGGCCAGTCGCAATTCTCGTCGCTGCTGGAATTGAAGGCGCCGAACGGCCGGTTTGCGCCATTGCTCGCCTGGGCCCGCGAACATCTCGACGCGCCGCTCACGGTGGAGGATTTGGCCGAGCAGGCCGGCATGAGTTCGCGGCATTTCACCCGCGCCTTCATCGCCGAAACCGGCACCACGCCGTCAAAGGCCGTGGAGCGGTTGCGGATCGAAGTGGCGCGGCAGCGCGTGCAGGCCTCCAGCGAGGCGATCGAACGCGTCGCGGAAGTAACCGGCTTTCGCGATCCGGAACGGATGCGCCGCGCCTTCATCCGCGCCTTCGGCCAGCCGCCGCAATCGCTGCGAAGGGCGGCGAGGGCGAGCTGACGTGAGGGAATTGATTTGCGCGTGGTTTGCCGTTGGTTCGGTCTGGTTGCCAATGATCCGAATGAGACATCATGAGTTGTTCATGATGCGTGCCGTCCCTGATACCCTTATCGAGCTGCCCGCAATCTCGCTAATCTCCGCACGGATAAGCGATCGCATTCCCATGTCTTCTCCCTGAACAATATTAATGACACCCCCGTGCGGCCAGCCTATGTCGCGCAAGTATCCGGCAAACGCAGCGGCAGCTGCACCTGTTGCCGGGTCCTCCAATACGCCTCCGACCGCAAACGCGTTGCGGACATGGAACAATTGCGGGTTCTCTGCGGTAACAAGCGCGACCGTAACTAATCCGGCTTTTTCCATTAGCGCTCGGCCGAGCTCCAGGTCATAGCTCATGCGAGCAAGCGCGTTGCGCGTTTTCAGAGCTAGGACGGCATGGTCGGCACCGCCGTGAATCCGCGCGGGTGGAATTTTCAAGTCGAGATCGTCGATCGAGTAGTCGAGAAGTTGCAGCAAATTCGCTTGTAGCAAGGGATCAATGGGTGCGCTGCGTGTCGGCGGTGATTGAAGCGCCGCTCTAATTGTCTGGCCGTCTCGGCGCCCAGCGACCGAAATATCTGCGCGATTCAACTTCAGTTCGAAGGTTCGGTCGCCGTGTTGAAGTGCAAGAGCTGCCCCCAGAGCGATGGTGGCGTGTCCACAAAACGGCACTTCACACAGTGGCGAAAAATACCGAACGCGCCACGCGCCACCCTCGGGAGCCGCGAAGGCCGTTTCCGAGAACCCAACATCCGCTGCCATCGCTTGCATCTTCGATGCTGGCGGTAAATCGTCGCCGATCCAAATACCGGCAGGATTGCCGCCTTTATTTCCGTCCGAAAATGCAGCGATGCGAAGAACTGTCATGCTCGTGATCCCGTTTCCCCCTGCCGTCCCCGAGTTTGTTTCCGGCGCATAGCGTCGTTTCGTTGCGATGCGGAATTTGGTCCGCTATCGGGGGCATATCGGAGCTAGTAGCCACCTGTCCGACAGATTAATGGGTCCACGGGCTAATCCTTCTCCAATAGCCCGAGCCTGCGGCCGAGCCATTCCGTTGTCGAAGCCTGGATCAGGATCGTCATCAGGATCGCGATGAACGTCACGGAAGCGATCATCTGCGCGCCCGGCGCTTTCATGCCGAGGAGGAGGCCTGCCAGGGCGGCCGGGATCACGCCGGTCTCGCGCGTCCAGCACATGAACAGCATTTCGGCAAAACTCCAGCGCGCGCGCCGATCGGGCCATGCGCATAGAAAGACGGTTGCTGGCCGCGCCACCAGCATCAGGACGGTGACGACGGCCACGCCGCCGAGCCAGTATTGTCCCATCAGCGCAAAATCGACCTGCGCGCCGAGCAAGATGAATATGAACAGGCGCAGGATGAACGCGGTGGTCAGCACGAACTCGTCGAGCTTCTGCGCCTCGCCGGGTTCCATCGCAAAGCCGAACGATTCCTTGTTGCCGAGCACGATGCCGAACACGAATACGGCCATGAACCCGCTCGCCTGTAGTCCGTCGGCCGCGAAATAGGCGCCAATGACAGCGACCAGCGTCACGACCGGCGCGTATTCGGCGAGGAACGCCCATTTCTCATGGCAGATGAGCAGTGCGGCGAGATAGCCCAGCACAACGCCGGCGACGATGCCGACGGCGGATTGTTTCAGCAGATCGAACAACGAGGATGCAAAGGAAAATTCGCCGGCCCCCGTCGCCACTGCCAGTACGCCGAAAGTGACGATCGCGCCCATGGCGTCGTTGAAGGCGGACTCGCTCATCACGGTTTGTGCGACCCTGTCACGGATGTGGATCTGCCGGAAGATCGGCACCAGCGTGGCCGGATCGGTCGAGGCCAGCGTTGCGCCGAGCAGCAGCGCCACGATCAGCGGTACGCCGAGGATATAGTGGGCGGCAATGCCGGTGATTGCAGCGGTGATCAATACGCCGATCGTGGCGATCACGACGATGGTGATCCAGACCTGCTTCAACACATTGAGCCGCAAAGATGCGCCGCCATCGAACAGGATGTAGCTGGCGCCGAACAGCAGGATAATCTGGTTCAGCGCCGAGCCGGCAGGAATGTGCACCAGCCCGAGCGAATGCGGACCGATCGCGATGCCGGTGACGAGGAATACCGCAACGTCGGGAATCCGGATTTTCTGCGCCAGCAAAGCAGCCAGCGTACCGATCGCGAGAATAATCCCGCAGGAGAGCAGGGTGTGTTTAGCGATCTCGATCGAAGCCGAAGTTTCCACGCGCTATTCCCCAGAATCAGACCGCTCGACCTATCATCAATTCAGCGCCTTCAGCCAGCCGCCGATTTCGCTGGCCGCGACATTGGCCTGATTTAGCAGCTTGCCCATGGTGAAGAAGCCGTGGAACTGGCCGGGAAAATGCCGGTAGGTCACGACAACGCCGGCTTCCTTCAACCGCGCGGCATATTCGTCGCCTTCGTCGCGCAGGGGGTCGGCGCCCGCGGTCAGCACATAGGCCGGCGGCAATCCGGCCAGCGTCTGCGCGCGCGCCGGCGATGCCTGCCAATTGTCGATATCGGCGGGTCCGCCGAGATAGTGGTTGCAGAACCATTTGATCACGGAATGCGTGAGCAGGATGCTGGTCTCGGGCTCGCTATGCGAGGGATGCTTCATCGCAAAATCGGTCGCCGGATAGATCAGCAGCTGGCCGGCGATCGCGGGGCCATTGCCGTCGCGCGCGGCGAGCGCGACAACGGCGGCGAGATTGCCGCCGGCGCTGTCGCCGCCGACGATCAAGCGCGCCGCATCGATGCCGAGCTGTTGGGCGCTTGCCGCGATCCATTTCGCCGCCGTGATGGCGTCGTCGACCGCGGCGGGGAATTTATGTTCGGGCGCGAGACGGTAGTCGACGGAGACGACGATCAGTTCGCCCTCATGCGCGAGCTTGCGGCAGACCACGTCATGGGAGTCGAGATCGCCGATCACCCAGCCGCCGCCATGGTAAAAGACCAGGCAGGGCGCAAGGCCGTTGGTCTTCCGCAATTGTTTCGGCGTGTAGATGCGGGCCGGGATCGCGCCATGCGGCGCGGGGATCGACAGCGGCTCTACGGACCGAAGTTCCGGCGGCTCGGGATTGGAGACGGCGCGGCCTGCAAGGTAAAGCTCGCGCGCCGTCGCGGGCGGCACCGTCTCGTAGGGCGGGCGGCCGGCTTCCTGGAAGGCTTTGTAAACGGCGGCGGCATCGGGATCGAGCGTGACGGGCATGGTTGCGAGGGCCTCTTGTAGGGGATGTCGTTTCCGGGAAATCGTTAGGCGGCGGTGCGGCCGCCGTCCACGGTGTAGGCGGAGCCGGAGACGTAGCTTGCTTCATCGGAGGCGAGGAATGCCACGATGGAGGCGACTTCGGACGCCTGTCCGAGCCGCCGCGCCGGAATCCGGTCGACCATTTTTTCGTTGGGCATCGGCGCATTGCCGCCATTGCGGGCCTGCATGATCGTGCTCAGCATGCGGCTGTCGATCAGCCCGGGGCAGACGCAATTGACGCGCACGCCGGTGCCCGTGCATTCCCAGGCCGCGCTCTTGGTGAGCCCGATCACCGCGTGCTTGCTGGCGCTGTAGACCGCGATATGCGGCGATCCCATCAGGCCGGCGATCGAGGCGGTGTTGATGATGCTGCCTTTGTTGCGCTTGAGCATGACCGGCAGCACATGCTTCATGCCGAGGAAGACGCCGACCACGTTGACGTCGAGCACCCGGCGAAAACTCTCCAGCGAATATTCCGGGATCGGCTTGATGTCTCCCTCGATGCCGGCGTTGTTGTGGAACGCGTCGATGGTGCCGAATTTGTCGATCGCTGCGCGGACATAGTCCGCGACTTCGTCCTCCTGGGTGACGTCGGCTGCGATCGCAAGCGCCTCCGCCGAAGCCGGCAAATCCTTGATGGCAGCCTCGAGATCCGCCTCCTTGCGGTCGACTGCGACAATGCGCGCACCGCGCTCGGCCAACAGCCGAATCGTCGCGGTTCCGATGACGCCCGCGGCGCCCGTGACGACGGCAACCCTGCCATCGAGGCGAATTCGATCGGCCATATCAGGGATTTCCTCCGGCTTGTCCGGTTGTTTCCGGATTTCCATGGTTTTCGCGCAAAAGATTGCGCGAAGGCGCTTTCGAAGGACGACTATTTCATTTGTGGCGCGGGCTGGCCAGTGGGGCGGGGAGGCCGGGATACCGCCCTTTCCCCGCCGTATTCGGCGTGTTAACCGGTTGGAACGCGAGCGGCGGATTTGTCTGTACTATGTCGCGAGCCCGATTCGCCTTTTGAAGCCGCGAGATGTTTCGAACCATTGCCCTGACCGGTTTTGCGGCCCTGGTGGCCGCCTCGACAATCTCGCTTGCGCCGCCCGCGCGCGCGCAGATCGGCAATATCTTTTCCGATCCTCCGCTGCGGCCGCCGGGCGCGATCCCTCGCGGCAACCAGCCGCCGCCGCCCGAGGATGAAGAGGAAGTGCCGGAGTTGCCGCGCGGCCGGCTGTTGCCGACGCCGAACCGTCCGCCGCCGGGGCAGGGCGCGCCCGGACCGGGCAGCTTCCAGTCGCAACCGCTGGCGCCACCGCCGGGTACCACCGTCGTTCCCCAGAATACCCAGCCGGGCATTGCGGTGCAGCCGCCGCAGCCGGGCGGGCCTACAGGTCCCGCTGTGGCCAACACGCCGCCGGGCGCGAGCCCGTTGCCTCCGGGACAACGCCCCAAAGGCGTGCCGCAATCGCCGGCGACCTTGCAGCCGGGCGACGAGGTCGTCTCCGAGCCGCCGGCCACCAAGATCACCAACAAGAAGGCAAGCTTCTCGGGGCTCGACAAGATCACCGGGCGCATCATCAATTTCGACGAGGATATCGGCGAGACCGTGCAGTTCGGCGCGCTGCGGGTGAAGACCGATGCCTGCTACACGCGGCCCTCCACCGAAGCCGCCAACACCGACGCTTTTGTCGAGGTCGACGAGATCACGCTGCAGGGCGAGGTGAAGCGGATTTTCTCCGGCTGGATGTACGCCGCGAGCCCCGGCCTGCACGGCGTCGAGCATCCGATCTACGATATCTGGCTGACGGACTGCAAAGTGCCGGACCAGACCATCGTCAGCGCGCAGCCCGATCCGCCGAAACCGCCCCCGCCGCCGGCCGCCCAGAAGCGTCCGCCGCCGCCGAAACAGGCAGCCCCGCGTCCGCCGCCGCAGCCGCAATTCCAGCAGCAGCCGCAACAGCAGCCAGCACCGCCCCCGCAGCAGCGTCCCGGTGGATTGTTCGGCGGGTTGTTCGGGAATTAGCCAGAGCGTTTTCGAGCGAAAGCCTGCCCCGGACTTGATCCGGGGTGGACGCCGGTTCGCGTAAAGAAGATCATGCGTCAAACAATAAGCTAAAGCGCGATGGTGATCGCACCTAAAGTCATCGCGCTTTAGGCGCGCGTCGCGATAATCGCGAGCGCGTCAGCGCCGCTGACGGGTTGCGCGGCAGGCAATCTCGAAAAATCCGCGGGCTCGCCTGCGATGGCCTTGTCGAGCAGCGTGCGATAACGCCGCCGCGAAATTTCGACCGCGCCGAAACTGCGCAGATGCTCGGTGACATATTGCGTGTCGAGCAATTCGAAGCCGCCCGCGATCAGCCGCGCCACCAGATGCACCAGCGCGACTTTCGAGGCGTCGCGGGCGCGGTGAAACATGCTCTCGCCGAAGAAGGCGCGCCCGAGGCTGACGCCGTATAGTCCGCCGACCAGATCGTCGTTCTGCCAGACCTCGACGCTGTGGCAATGGCCGAGTTCGTAGAGCCCGACATAGAGATCGCGGATGCGCTTGTTGATCCAGGTATCGTCCCGGTCCGCCTGCGGCGCCGCGCAGCCGGCGATGACGGCCTTGAAGGCGGTATCGACGGTGACGGTGAAGGCGCCGGAGCGCACGGTGCGCGCGAGCCGCGAGGCGATGCGAAAGCCCTGCAGCGGGATCACCCCGCGCATTTCCGGCTCGACCCAGAACAGGGTCGGATCGTCGGCGCTTTCGGCCATCGGGAAGATGCCGCAGGCATAGGCGCGCAGCAGCACTTCAGGCGTGATTTCGGACGAGGCGGAGTCGCGCGTTGTCATGCGCCGGAGGATAGCAGGACACCGACGGCCTATGCTACGTTTGCAAAAAAAGCGGCGTGGCTCCGAACATCGGGGAAACAAAAACGCCGGGGAGGAAATGGAAGGGGGGCGCGTGAAAGTCACCTGGAAGACCATCGCACCGCTGGCGATCTGGCTCGCGATCTATCTGGTGCCGGTTCCGTCCGGCCTCAACGCCGATCAGTGGCACTATTTCGCGATATTCGCCGCCGTGATCGCCGGCCTGATCCTGGAATCGATGCCGGTGGGCGCGGTCGGCCTGATCGGCCTGACGGTTGCCGGCGTCATGGGCTATGTCGAGCACGACCCCAACAAATCGCTGCGCTGGATGCTCGGCGGATTTTCCGAGAGCACGGTTTGGCTGATCGTCGGCGCCTTCGTGTTTTCGATCGGATACCGCAAGAGCGGCCTCGGCCGGCGGCTCGCTTTGATGCTGGTCCACAGCCTCGGCCGCCGCACCATCGGGCTCGGCTATGCCGTCGCGTTCTCCGACCTCGTCCTGGCGCCGGCGACGCCCTCCAACACCGCGCGCAGCGGCGGCACCATCTATCCGATCGTCAGCAATATTCCGCGCATCTACGGCTCGGAACCCGGGCCCACCGCCGGCAAGATCGGCACCTATGTGATGTGGACCGCGTTCGCGACCACGGCGGTCACGAGCTCGCTGTTCCTGACCGCGCTGGCGCCGAATGCGGCGGCGCTCTCGATCGCCAGGAAGATCGCCAATGTGGAGGTCGGCTGGTCGCAATGGTTCATCGGCTTCGCGCCGCTCGGAATCCTGTTGCTGCTCGTGGTGCCGCTATTGAGCTATCTGGTGTGCCGGCCGGAGGTGAAGGAAAGCCCTGAAATCGTCGCATGGAGTGCGAACGAACTCGCGGCCATGGGGCCGCCGTCGCGCAGCGAATGGATCATGGCAGGGCTCGTGCTGCTGGCGATGTTTTTCTGGATCTGCGGCTCCAATCCCACCATCAGCCTGCCGCTGCTGGGATCGAACTTCATCAACCCGACCATGGTGGTGTTCGTGGTGATTTCGCTGATGCTGGTGACCGACGTGATCGAGTTCGAGGACATCGTCCGCGAACGCAGCGCGTGGGAAGTGTTCTTCTACTTCACCTCGCTGCTCACGCTGTCGTCGGGCCTCAACGAAATCGGCTTCATCAAATGGGTGGCGGAGGGATACGCCAAGCCGCTCGCCAGCGTATCGCCGCTGATGGGGATGATCCTGCTGGTCTCGTTCTTCTTCTGGATCCACTATTTCTTTTCCAGCATCACTTCGCACGCCGCGGCGGTATTGCCGGTCGTGCTTGCGGTCGGCACCAGCATTCCCGGATTGTCGGTGCCGACGCTGACGCTATTGTGCGTCTACTCGCTCGGTCTGATGGGCGTGATCTCGCCCTATGCCACCGGTCCCGCGCCGATGTATTTCGGCAGCGGTTACATCGGCAAGGGCGATTTCTGGAAGTTCGGCCTGATCTTCGGCGTGATCTATTTCGCGGGGCTCTTGCTGATCGTACTGCCCTGGCTGCAACTGATCGGGTAAGCCGCTATTTCGCCGCCGCGCTTGCCGGTCTGGGCGCGGCCGGCGCATGGACGCGGCGGAAGCGCAGCACGATGCGGGTGCCGCTATGCGCGGCGTCGCGCGCGACATCGGCTTCGAGTTTTGACGCCATCGCAGTGACGATGCGCTGGCCCATGCCGGTGCCGCGGGGATCGGTCTTGACGTTGAGGCCGACGCCGTCGTCCGTGATCGACAGCAGGAGATCGTCGCCCTCGGGCTTGAGCTCGACATGGATCGGGCCCGAGCCGTCAGGATAGGCGTACTTCACGGCGTTCATGACCAGCTCGTTGACGATGATGCCGATTGCGACCGCGCGGTCGGGATCGATTTCGATCGGATCGGCGTTGAGCGTCAGCCGCGACATCTTGTTGCCCTCGGCCGACCGGCGGAGGTCTTCCAGCAACGCTTCGAGATATTGGTTGAGCAGCACGCTCTTCAGGTCGTGCGAGGTGTAGAGCCGGCGGTGAACCTGGGCGACGGCTGCGACGCGCCCCATCGCATTGGTCAACGCCGCCTTGACGTCATCCTGGGTCGAGGAATTGGCCTGCAGGTGCAACAGCGAGGCGATGATCTGCAAACTGTTGCCGACGCGGTGGTTGACTTCGCGCAGCAGCACCTCGCGTTCGGCGGCAAGGGCTGCGTAGCGGTCGCGCGAGGCGTGGACCTCGGCTTCGGCCTCATCGCGGGCTCGCTGGATTTCTGCCTGCTTCAACGCGCCGGTGACGGCGACCTGAAGCAGCGGGACGAAATCGCCCTGCACATCCTTGACCAGATAGTCGGCCGCACCCGCTTTCAGCGCGGTGACGGCGATCGCCGAATCCTGTGACGCCGTGACGAATACCACCGGCGGCGCGTCCGGGATCTTGAGGATCTGCTCCAGCGTCTCCAGACCGTCGAGGCCGGGCATGTACTGATCGAGCGCGACGGCGTCGATGCCGCCTTGCGCGAGGCGTTCGAGGCCCTGCCGGCCGTCAGCCGCGTGCACGACCTTGAAGCCAAGCCGCGTCAGGCCGCGCTCGACCAGCCGGGCCAGGCCAGCATCGTCGTCGATATACAGCAATGTCGGCGTTTCCAGTGTCATGTGGCGGCTTGCGGTACCTGGATGACGGAGAAGAACAGGCCGAGCTGGCGAATGGCGTTGGCAAAGCTTTCGTAATTCACGGGCTTGGTGATGTAGACGTTGCAACCGAGTTCGTAGCAACGCTTGATTTCCTGGGAATCGTCGGTCGTGGTCAGCACCACGACCGGCGTCGTCTTCAGGTATTTGTTGTCCTTGACCTGCTTCAGGATCTCGATACCGGTCGTGTCGGGCAGATTGAGATCGAGCAGGATCAACAGCGCGTTGCCCTTGTGGTCGAGGCCCGTTCCATCCTTGCCGAACAGATAGTTCAGCGCGGCTGTACCGCTGGTGAACGGCACGATCTCATTGTTGACACCAGATCGCCGAATATTGCGCTCGATCAGGCGGGCGTGGCCCTCATCGTCCTCGATCATGATGATGGTGACTGGATTACTCATGTTTCCTGGTTCCGGCTGCTGAGGGGCCAATTGATCGGCAGTGTAATCGTGAATGTACTGCCGTGGTGAAGTTCCGATGCCACTGACATGGTTCCACCGAGCCGCCGCACCAGCGCACGGACGTGGGCGAGGCCGATGCCCTGTCCGGGCTTGTCCTGGGTTCCGGCGCGGCGGAACAGGTCGAAGATGCGCTGGTGGTCCTTGGGATCGATACCGCGCCCGTTGTCGGTGATCTCGAAAATCGCAAAGCCGAGTTTGGTGCGGCCCTTGACCTGGATGTCCCCGGGGACACCTTCCTTGAGGTATTTCAGCGCGTTGTCGATCAGATTGGAGAAAATCTGCTCCAGCGCCAGCCGATCGCTGGTGATGTCGGGCAGTGGCTCGATCCGGATCTGCGCATGGGCCTCGGAGGCCTGATGCGCCACGGTCGAAACGATGCCTTCGATCAACTCGCGGGTGTCGATCCGCTCCGGCTTGAATTCGCGCCGCCCCTCGCGGGTGAGATTGAGGATCGCCGATATCAGCCGGTCCATCTTGCCGATCGAGGATTTGATGAAACCGAGCGCCTCGGAAAAATCTTCCGAGAGTTGCTTGTCGGTGGCTTCGAGAACGGGCTCGGTGGTGTCGGTCGCGTTGTCGGGGACCGGCGAGGCCGATGATTGCGTGCGGGCGAGGGCTGCGATCCGCTTGAAGATATCGGCGCGCAATTCCTCGAGCTCGCTGGTGAAGCCCATGATGTTGACCAGCGGCGAGCGCAGGTCGTGGCTGACGATATAGGCGAAGCGCTGGATCTCGTCATTGGCTTCGCGCAGATCGGCGGTGCGATCGTCAACCGTCGCCTCGAGATTGAGATTATTGTCGCGCAGCATGGCTTCGGCGTCGTCCCGCGCGCGCGACGAACGCCGCACCAGGAAGATCGCGACGCCGGCGAGCGCGATCACAAGGCCCGAGCCCGCCACCGTCACGACCGAGGCCAGTTGCTGCGTGCGGTCCGCCGTCGCGGTACGCGACAGGAACAGGCGATCTTCCTCGGCGCGCATGGCCGCCGCCACGTCGCGGATCAAGGTGCCGGTGTCGCCGGCCGCAGCTTCACGCACCAGGGCGGTCGCGCTCGCGCGATCCTGATGCTTGAGGTAATCCATTTCTCGCGCGAATTGCGCTAGCCGTGTTTCGATCGCCGTCCGCAACTTCCTGAGGTTCTGGACCTGGATCGGATTGTCCGCTGTCAATTGCGCAAGCCGATCGACGTTAGGACTGACCACGGCGACGGCATCTTCATGGTCCGTCAGGAATTCCGGTCCCAAGGTCAGCAGATAGCCGCGCGCGCCGCTTTCGGCCCGGCGGATGTTCAAGAGCAGCGCGTTGATCTGGTTTTCGACCTCGACGGTATGGACCACCAGGGCGTTGTCCTTGCGAGCCTCGTTGACGAGCACGACGGAGGCCGCACTGATCACCACCAGCACCATAAATGCCGCCACCAGCAGCAGGGTCTGTCCCAAGGCGCGCCGGCGCGTGGCGTCAGGCGTCACAGCAGTCTCGCATCATGAACAAAACGGAATTCAACCGACCCCGGACACGGGGAAATTCCCCAGCCCAGTAAAACGCCGAACCCCGGCGGCCGGTTCCGGGAAAATGGAACTATTTTTCGCCGGCGGGCGGCTGGCCGGCGAGATACTGCTCGAGCCAATGGATGTGGTAATCGCCATCGATAATGTTCGGCTCGCGAACCAGCGCCCGGAACAGCGGCAGCGTGGTCTCGATACCGTCGACCACCATCTCATCCAGCGCGCGGCGCAGCCGCATCAAGCATTCGCCGCGGGTCTTGCCGTGGACGATCAGCTTGCCGACGAGGGAGTCGTAATAAGGCGGGATGACATAGCCCTGGTAAACGGCCGAATCGATCCGCACGCCGAGGCCGCCGGGCGGATGGAATTGGGTGATCTTGCCCGGTGACGGGCGAAACGTCTGCGGGTTTTCCGCATTGATCCGGCATTCGATGGCGTGGCCAATGATGACGACTTCATCCTGCGTCGCCGGCAATTCGCCGCCGGCGGCGATGCGGATCTGCTCCAGCACGAGGTCGATATCGGTGATGCTTTCCGTGACGGGATGCTCGACCTGAATGCGGGTGTTCATTTCGATGAAGTAGAACTCGCCGTCCTCGTACAGAAACTCGATGGTGCCGACACCGAGATATTTCATGTCCTGCATCGCCTTGGCGCAGGTCGCGCCGATTTTCGCGCGCGCGGCGGCGGCGAGAACCGGCGAGGGGCCTTCTTCCCAGACTTTCTGGTGGCGGCGCTGCAGCGAGCAATCGCGTTCGCCGAGATGGATCGCGCCGCCACGGCCATCGCCCAGCACCTGGATTTCGATGTGACGCGGCTTCTGCAAATATTTCTCGAGATAAACGGAAGCGTCGCCGAAGGCCGATTTGGCTTCGTTCGATGCGGTCGACAGCGCCATCATCAGATCGTCGGCGCTGTGCGCGACCTTCATGCCGCGTCCGCCACCGCCGGCAGCCGCCTTCACCAGCACCGGAAAGCCGATCGCCTTGCCGATCGCCAACGCGTCGTCGTCGGGACCGACCGCGCCGTCGGAGCCGGGCACCACGGGGATGCCGAGTTTCTTCGCGGTCTTCTTGGCTTCGATCTTGTCGCCCATCAGGCGGATGTGCTCGGCCTTCGGGCCGATGAAATGCAGATTGTGCTCAGCGAGGATTTCGGCGAACCGGGCGTTCTCGGAAAGGAAGCCATAGCCGGGATGCACGGCATCCGCGCCCGTGATCTCGCAAGCCGCGAGCAGCGCGGGAACGTTGAGATAGCTGTCCTTGGACGGCGGCGGCCCGATGCAGACGCTCTCGTCGGCGAGGCGTACATGCATCGCGTCGGCATCGGCGGTGGAATGCACGGCAACGGTGGAGATGCCGAGTTCCTTGCACGCGCGCAGCACGCGCAAAGCGATTTCGCCGCGATTGGCTATGAGGATTTTGTCGAACATCGCAGCGCCTGACGTTGACGAATTCTATTCAATGATCACCAGAGGCTCGCCGAATTCGACCGGCTGGCCGTCCTCGATGAGAATCTGGGTGACGGTGCCCGCGCGCGGCGACGGGATCTGGTTCATCGTCTTCATCGCTTCGATGATCAGCAGCGTCTGCCCCGCCGACACCTTGCTGCCGACTTCGATGAACGGCTTGGCGCCGGGCTCCGGCGACCAATAGGCGGTTCCGACCATCGGCGAGGGGACCACGCCCGGGTGTTTTGCCATATCGGCGACGGCCGCCGGCGTAATGGAAGCGGACGAAGCCGAGGAAGCGGAAATACCCGGTTGGAAATTCGCCGGCATCGACGCGGTCACGCTGATGTTGCGCGCGACCCGCACCCGCAAGCCGGCGCGCTCGATCTCGATCTCGGTGAGGCTGGTCTCGTCCAGCAACAAAGCGAGCTCGCGTATCAGCGCACTGTCGTCGCTTTTGAAGTTTGCGGCTGATTTATCAGCCGATTTATCATGAGATTTTTCTTGGGGCTGGCGCGCCATGCTCTTGATCCGAAATTCTCTGGGTGGTGACGGCTGAGGCGTCAGGTCTTTGGTGTCGGGTACTGTCAGGTCTTTGCTTTGGCGCCGATCTTGGCCGCAAGGCCGTTGATGGCAAGCCGGTAGCCGTCGATGCCGAAGCCGCACAGCGAAGCGAAGGCGGCCATGGCGGTGAAGGAATGATGCCGAAAATTCTCGCGGGCGTGAATATTGCTGATGTGCACTTCGACCGTGGGGATCTTCACCGCGACCAACGCGTCATGCAGCGCGATCGATGTATGGGAATAGCCGCCGGCATTGATGATGATTCCGGCCGCCTGGTTCGCCTTCGCCTCGTGGATGAAATCGATCAGCTCGCCCTCGCGGTTGGACTGCCGGCAATCGGCTTGCAGGCCGAATTGGGCGGAGGTTTCCGCGCACAGTTTCTCGACATCGGCGAGCGTTGCGTGGCCGTAGGTTTCGGGCTCGCGGGTGCCCAACAAATTGAGGTTGGGACCGTTGAGCACGTAAATCGTCGAGGCTTTTGCAGCAGAGGCTTTTGCAGCAGGGGCTTGGGCCATCCGGATTCCAGCTATGGGGCGGGCAGGTCGCGGGGTTATAGGTAACAACAGGGCCAAGGGGAAGCCTTGGAGCCCCCTTGGGAGCCCTGTGAATATCCTCCAAATGCCTCATCCGGTTCGTAAAAAGCCCCATGGAACCTACGGAAATCATTCGTTAACCAATATTTTGGGTGATGGCGGAGCCAAGCAAAAGGGGCAGGCATTTCTGCCTGCCCCTCAGGTGCCACCAAATCAAAAGCGGTTAGCCTTCGATGATGTAGACGATCTCATGCGTTTGCGGGCGCACGATGATGTAGCGGCCGCTGACCAGGATCACGTCGTAACCACGCCATTCCGGATAGATCTCGACGATCCGCGGCGGAAGCGGGTGGAAGCGAACCGTGGAGGGTACGACCGCACCGACGGAAATGTTGAAGTTCACGTTGGTGGTCTCCTGGATCTTCTCCGACTTGATGGCGGAGACGATCTGGGTGCGCTTCTCTGCCGGCGGTGCAGCGGTCGCCGAGGTCGCGGCGTTGCCCGTCGTCTGCGACTTGCTCTCGGCGGTGCCCGACTTGCTGTCGGCCGTGCCCTTGGTCTGGGCATTCATGTTGCCGGTCTGACCTTCGCGGCTCTGAGCCGTGGTGCCCTTTTGATCGTGACCCTCGGCCTTCATGTCCTTGCCGCCCTTGGTCTCGTTCTCGGAGCTCATGCTCTTCGACTTCTGACCCTGCGATGTTGTCCTGGGCGCTCTTGGTCGCGCCCGGTTGCGCCTTTTCGGATTCCGACGCCTTCATGCCGGACTCAGAACCCTTCGCTCCCTGGGACTCAGCACCCTTCATGCCGGTCGCGCCACCGGAGTCGTGCTTCATCGTGCCCGACGCCGCGCCGCCATGCTCTGACGAAGGCGCGCCCTGCGTGCGACGCCGGCCGACGGTGCCTCGCGGCTCGTCCCGGCGCCTTGCGCGTTCGCAAAACCGGTTCCGGCGATCAGGGCCGCCGCCGCGACCGAAATCAAAAAGCGATTAGTCATAGAATGTCTCCTCACGTGTTGCATTGCCCGCGCCGACAACGAAAGGAATTGAACGATGTTCCCGTACGATTGGCGGTTCCATCGGTTTTGTTTTGTGAATGCGCGATGAACAGGAAACCAAGCTTTAGTCAGACGCGTTGTCTTGACGCGAACTCGTGTTCGCTTCGCTGTATCCGGTATTTCCCGATGATCGCATCGGCGCGCGCATACTGCTCCCGCGGTTGCCGCGCGTCGGATTCCGATCAACAAAAAATCCGGCTGCGTCGCAGCCGGATTTTTGAGCCAGATTGTTGCCTGTCGAATGAAGCAGGCTGGCGAGAGACGTCAGCAGGTCGCCTTAACAGGTCGCCTTGCCGCAGCGGGCCATGCCGATCTTTTCCTTCAGGTTGTCGACGCCGACCGCGCCGATCACGACCTGCTTGCCGATCACGTAGCTCGGGGTGCCGTTCATGCCCATGGCTTCGGCGAGCTTGAGGTTCTCTTCAAGCGTTGCTTTCACTTCCGGGCTCGCGAGGTCCTTGTCGAGCTTTGCCATGTCGAGGCCGACTTCCTTGGCGACAGCGAGGGCGCGCGCCTTGTCGGCCGCGCCGCGGCCGCCGAGCAGCTTCTGGTGGAAGTCGAGATATTTCTTGCCGGTCGGATCCTGCATCCGCACCGCGACCGCAACCTGGGCGGCCTCGACCGAACCGGCGCTCAGGACGGGAAATTCCTTGAGCACGACTTTCAGCTTGGGATCGGCCTTCATCAGCTCCATCATGTCGGCCATCGCGCGTTTGCAGTAGCCGCAATTATAATCGAAGAACTCGACGAAGGTGACGTCGCCGTCCTTGTTGCCGAGGGTGACGCCGCGCGGCGATTTGAAGATCGCGTCGGCGTGCTGCGCAACGCCGGCTTCATGCTTCTCGGTTTCGGCGGCCGCCTGACGCTTGTTGAGTTCGGCCATCGCCTCTTCCAGCACTTCCGGATGGGCAATCAGATAATTCCGGACGATGGTTTCGATGTCGCCGCGCTGGGTATCGGAGAAGCTCTCGGCGGAAGCCGGCAGCGGGGCGCCGCAGAGCGCGAACGCAAACAATGCGGGTGCGAGAAAACGGAACGCGAGAAAACGGAAGGAAGGCATCGGCAAATCCTTTTGCGGCGAGTTCTCCGGCATTTCGTGTGAAGGCCGGCTCTTGGAATAGTCTCTTGGAATAGTTTGATATCTCGGTTCGATTATAGTCCAGCTCGGTTTATTTCTAGTTGCTCTTCTGGCCCGGCAGCGGTTTGGCGCTCACAATGTCGTCAGCCTTGACCCATCCCGGTGTTCCGATCGCGAAGCGCGTCTTTGCCCGAGAGGCCAGATCGCGCGCCGTCTTGTTGTCGCCGCGCAGGTAGGCGGCCTGGGCCGAAGCCAGATCGGCCTGCGCATAGTCTCCTTTTCGGCCATAGGCCATTGCGAGCTGCGTGTAGCCGATCGGCGCTTCGGTCTCGCGGGCCACCGCCGCGCGCAGAATGGCGATTGCTTCGTCGGTGTAGGCTTTATTATCGGATGCCACGAGCGCCTGCCCAAGTAACATCTCGATGAGCGGTGCGTTATTCGAGAGCTGGACGGCCTTGCGCAAGGGCGCGATGGCCTCCAGCGGCTTGCCGCCTTCCAGCAGCGCCTGGCCGCGGACTTCGTAGAAATAGGGGTTGTTGGGCTGCAGCGCGATCAGCCCGTCGATCTGCGCGATCGCGCTGCGCAGATCGCCGTGCAGATAGGTGGTGATGGCGTGCGCGTAGCGGGCGGGCAGGCTGGTATTGGACATCGGATAGCGCCGGTAGACGGTGTCCTGCCGCTCCATGAAGGCCGATATCTTGGCGCGCACCATGTCGTGGCGCATCTGCAGGGCCGGGTCGTCCTTCTTGTCCCAATAGGGACTGGAGCGCGCCAGCTCTTCCAGCGCGCGCACGCGCTCGGCCGGCATCGGGTGCGATTGCACATAGGGGTCTGCGCCGCGCGCGGCAAACAGGCTCTCATCGGTGAACCGTTTGAAGGTTTCATACATGCCCTTCGCCGATTGCCCGGTCGTGGTCAGAAACTTCACGCCGGCCTTGTCGGCGTTTTCTTCCTGCTGACGCACATAGGAGAGCAGGTTGCGGCGGATCATTTCTCCCGGTGCGGAGAACGCCGCAGCGCCGGCATTGGTCAGGCCGTTATTGCCGTTGCCGGATCGCGCGCCCGCCACCATGGCGCCGGCGCCAAGCAGCATCGCGATGATCATCTGGGTCTGCGCCTGCGCAAGTTGCTCGCGCATCTTGGCGAGATGGCCGCCGGCGAGGTGGCCGGTTTCATGCGCCAGCACGCCGATGATCTGGTTCGGCGTATCCGATTGCATCATCGCGCCGTAGTTCACGAAGATGCGGCGGCCGTCGGCAACGAATGCGTTGAAGGCGCTCTCGTTGATGATGACCATCTGGATGTTTTGCCGCTCCATGCCCGCGGCGCGCAGGATCGGTCGCGTGTAATCGCGCAGCAATTGCTCCGCCTCGGTGTCGCGGAGAATCGGCGGGCCCCTGTTCTCCTGCGCCAGCGCTGCCATCGGAGCGACGGCAAGCGCGACCGCGGTTGTAAGCGCGGTCCATTTCAGAGGCTTTTTGCGTAGTGCGAGACGGAGCAACATGATTGGTCTTTTAGCGATTGGCCATTTAACGATTGGGATTTAACGATTGCGCATTTAACGATTGGTGGTGGTCCGGATATGCCTGAAGCCGGTTTGGCCCGATTAGATCAGAACCGGGCTATAGTCTTTTGTTTTGACTCGCCTTTGTTTTGACTGGTTTTCTTCTCGCGAACCGGTACCACTTCGCTTGAAAACGTTATAACAAGCCACCGAATACGGCCAGTCTGGGGCGGTAACCCTACCGGAACCTGAATTCGGCTCGCACCAGTTCAAATAGCAGAAATAGATGCTCGAAACGACACCTCTGGAAACGACACCTCTGGAAACAATACTTGGAGACCGCGCGAAAAGCTGGCTTACCGCGTCGGGACGGAGCGATGTTCCCCCGTTCATGGTCATGGACGTGATGGCGGCGGCGGCGCGAATCGAGGCGGCCGGCGGACACGTCATTCACATGGAAGTAGGACAGCCGGCGGCGTCCGCGCCGAAGGTCGCAATCGCAGCAGCCCAAGCGGCGCTGGAGGACGGGCGGATCGACTATACGTCCGCGCTTGGCATTCCCTCGCTGCGCGCGCGCATTGCCCGGCACTACCGTGATATCTACGGCTGCCCGGTCGATCCAGAGCGGATCGTGGTCACGACCGGTTCGTCCGGCGGTTTCATCCTGGCGTTTCTTGCGATGTTCGAACCGGGCGATCGGGTGGCGGTCACCGTGCCCGGCTATCCGCCGTACCGGCACATCCTCACCGCGCTCGGCTGCGAGCCGGTGCTGATCGAGACCTCGAGCGAGACGCGCCATGCACTGACCGGTGAAGCCTTGCTTGCGGCGCATCGCAAGACGCCGCTGAAGGGGGTGCTGGTCGGCAGTCCCGCCAATCCCACCGGCACGATGATGTCGCGCGAGGCGCTGACCGGCTTGATGGCGGCGGCGGAGGGGGCCGGTATCCGCTTCATCTCCGACGAGATCTATCATGGCCTCGATTACGCGTTGCCGGCTGTCACCGCAGCCGAACTTTCGCCGCGGGCGCTCGTCATCAACTCGTTCTCGAAATATTTCTGCATGACGGGATGGCGGGTCGGCTGGATGGTGGTGCCGGAACAACTGGTGCGGCCGATCGAACGGCTGCAGCAGAACCTTTCCATCTCGGTGCCGACATTGTCGCAAATCGCCGCGCAAGCCGCATTCGAAGGCCGCGAGCAGATGGAGGCGATCAAGCACGGTTACGAGGAGAACCGCCGTATCTTGATCGAAGGGCTGCCGAAGGCCGGCCTCACCAAATTCCTCCCCGCCGACGGGGCGTTCTATCTCTACGCCGACGTCTCGGCATTTACCTCCGACAGTTTCGAGTTCGCCAACCGCATGCTGGAGCAGGCCCGTGTCGCAGCGACGCCGGGCGTCGATTTCGATCCGATCCACGGCCGCTCCTTTATCCGTTTCTCCTACGCGCGTTCGGCCGACGAGATGCGCGAAGCGGTGACGCGCATCGCGCGCTGGCTCGGATAGTCACGTCTATCCGTCATCGCACCGCGCACTTCGAACCGGAGAGATATTCTTGTCTCGCCAAAACCATGTCTCATCCCGTCGCCCCGTATTTTCCTCTTGCCGCGGTGCTGTGGCCGTATCGTGCGGATCGATCCTCTGCCGTCTTGCGCAGCGTTGTCCTGATCGTGCTGGGAACTGCGCTCCTGACCTTGTCGGCCAAGGTCAATCTGCCGTTGCCTTATGTGCCGATGACGCTGCAGACGCTGGTCGTGCTCGTGATCGGTGCGGCCTATGGCTGGCGCCTCGGCAGCGCAACGCTCATTGCCTATCTGGCCGAAGGCGCCATCGGGTTGCCGGTATTCGCGGGGCCCGTTGGCGGACTGGCGCCGCTGGTGGGTCCGACAGCGGGATACCTTTTCGGCTTCGTGGCGGCGGCCTTCGCCACGGGCTGGTTGAGTGAACGCGGCTGGGATCGATCGGTCCCGCGGTTGTTCGTGGCGATGGGGCTCGGACACATCCTGATTCTCGCTGCCGGATTTGGCTGGTTGGCATTTGGCGCAAAGCTCGGCGTCGAAAAGGCGTGGCTGGTCGGCGTGGCGCCTTTCATCGCGGGGTCGCTGATCAAGAACGCGCTGGGCGCAGCACTGGTGCCGGCGATCCGGCGCCTGCTCGACCGGTGCGGCTGAATCGCCGGCGGGCGGCCAAGCCATTGACTCCACCCCCCAAAGGATTTTGGCTATATTCTGCGCGACGCAAAGTTCGAAGGGAATGATCCGCGACCTGTGAGGGGAGTGAACGTCATGGCAGCAACGATTGCGACCGAGGCGCCGGTGTCGGCCAGCGCGGCGAAACCCTGGTACAAGGTCCTTTATGTTCAGGTCTTGATCGCGATCGTGCTCGGCGCCCTGGTCGGCTGGCTGTGGCCGGCGCTGGCCACCAACGACTGGATCAAGGCGCTCGGCGACGGCTTCATCAAGCTGATCAAGATGGTGATTGCGCCGATCATCTTCTGCACGGTCGTGTCCGGCATCGCCCATATTCAGGACGCCAAGAAGGTCGGCCGCATCGGCGTCAAGGCGCTGGTCTATTTCGAAATCGTCTCCACCTTCGCGCTGCTGATCGGACTCATTGTCGGCAATGTGGTGCGGCCGGGCGCGGGTTTTGGCGGCGGCATGGCGAATGCGCAGGCGGTTGCCAATTACGCCAAGCAGGCCGAGGCGCAGAAGAGCGTCGATTTCTTCCTGCACATCATTCCCGACACGGTCGTCGGCGCATTCGCGCAGGGTGAAATACTCCAGGTCCTGCTGTTTTCGATCCTGTTCGGCTTTGCGATCATGGGTCTTGGCGAGCGCGGCCATACGATACGCTCATTCATCGACGACGCCGCCCATGCCGTGTTCGGCGTGATTTCCATCGTGATGAGAGCGGCGCCGATCGGCGCGTTCGGTGCGATGGCGTATACGATCGGCAAATTCGGCACCGGCGCCATTTTGAACCTGATCGGGCTGATCGCGACCTTCTATGTCACGGCGGCGCTGTTCGTGTTCGTCGTGCTGGGCATCATCGCGCGAACGGTCGGGTTCTCGATCTTCAAATTCCTCGCCTACATCAAGGACGAGTTGCTGATCGTGCTCGGCACCTCGTCCTCGGAGAGCGCGCTGCCTTCGTTGATGGAAAAGCTGGAACGGCTCGGCTGTTCCAAATCGGTTGTCGGCCTGGTGGTGCCGACCGGATATTCGTTCAACCTCGACGGCACCAATATCTACATGACGCTGGCGACCCTCTTCATCGCTCAGGCGCTCGGCTTCGATCTGACCCTGGGTCAGCAGATCACCATCCTGCTGGTGGCGATGCTGACCTCGAAGGGCGCGTCGGGCATCACCGGCGCAGGCTTCATCACGCTGGCGGCGACGCTTGCCGTGGTCGATCCGCGGCTGGTGCCGGGCATGGCCATCGTTCTCGGCATCGACAAGTTCATGAGCGAATGCCGCGCGCTGACCAACCTTTGCGGCAATGGTGTCGCCTGCGTGGTGGTGTCGTGGTGGGAGGGCGAGCTCGATTACAACAAGCTGCACGCCAACCTCAACAGGCAGATCGATCCGACCGATATGGAGACGGCGGTCACGACCGGTTAGCGATCGCACAAGCGGATAAAAAAACCGCCCGGTTTTGCCGGGCGGTTTTTCATTTTGATTTGGCCTATTCGCCGCCGCCGAAGCGCCGCGACCACCAGCCCGCTTTGCGCGGCGCGGCCTCGGCGGGAGCGGATTCGGGCGCCGGAGGCGGGGGCGCGGCCGGCTCGGGTGCGCTTTGGCCGGCGGACGGCGCCGGCTCGGCCTGCGCATTCGTCAGGAAGCTGACCTTTTCGCGCACGGTCGAACGCCGCCGCGCTGCGGCGCGGTCGGCCTCCTGCGCGGATTCTTCCGCCATAGGTGCGGGCGCGCTGGCGGCCGGCTCGGGCTGCTGCGCGTGGTCCGCGGGTCGATACTCCGCGGCTTGATATTGCGGCGGTTGCGGAACAGGCTCGGGCTGAACCAGCGTCGGCGCGGGCTCCGGCGAGCCGCCATCGAAATCGGCAACCGCGTTGGTCGCTTCCGGAATTGACGTCGGTCCGAGTTCGTCGGCGATCGAGCCGACGAGACCGTCTTCGACGCCGTTGCCTTCCGGTCCATTGCCGTTCGGTCCATTGCCTTCCAGTCCGACGCCTTCCAGTCCAGCGCCTTCCAGTCCATTGCCACGCCGGCGGCGTCCGCCACGGCGTCCGCGGCGGCGCGGGCGGCGCTCGCCATTTGGTCCCTGTTCGGCGCGCGCCTGACCTCGCATTTCATCCGGCATTTCACCGGTCGCTTCGTCGGCTTCCTCTTCGTCGGATTCGCCGTCCTCGCCGGCACCGCCTTCCATGGCTTCGGCCACGACGCGCATGGTTTCACCGTCCTCGCGCGGAGCGCCGCCCTCACGCGGTTCGCCGCGGCCGCGCCGGCGGCGGCGCCGCTTGCGGCGGTGACCGTCCCCTTCGCCTTCGCCGGCGGCTTCCTCGCCTGCGGCAGCGTCGTCGGTCAGGCCTTCGGTCTCTTCGGTTTCGACTTCCGCTTCGATGTCGAACGGCTCTTCGTCGTCATAGGGCTCGTCGACCTGCGGCGGGGAGGCGGCGGCCTGCGCTGCGAGCAAGGCTTTCGCCGCTTCCAGCGTGTGCACCTGTTCGCCGCGGTCGATGATGAACGACTGCTGGCCGCTCACGGTCGCATCGGCGACCACCGCGAGCGAAACCTTGAAGGCGTTTTCGAGGTCGCGCAGATGGCCGCGCTTGTGGTTGAGGACGTAGAGCGCGACGTCGGTCCGGGTGCGCACCACCAGATTGTGGGTCGCGCCCTTCATCAGGATTTCCTCGATGCCGCGCAGCAATTGCAGCGCCACCGACGAGACCGAACGCACGTGACCGCTGCCGCCGCATTGCGCGCAGGGCTCGGTCGAACTCTCCAGCACGCTGGCGCGGATGCGCTGACGCGACATTTCCAGCAGGCCGAAATGCGAGATGCGTCCGACCTGGATGCGCGCGCGGTCCTGCCGCAGGCAGTCGGAGAGTTTCCGCTCCACGGCGCGGTTGTTGCGCTTTTCGTCCATGTCGATGAAGTCGATGACGATGAGGCCGGCAAGATCGCGCAGGCGGAGCTGGCGGGCGACTTCCTCGGCCGCCTCCAGATTGGTCTTGAGCGCGGTATCCTCGATGTGATGCTCGCGGGTCGATCGCCCGGAGTTGACGTCGATCGAGACCAGCGCCTCGGTCTGGTTGATGACGATGTAGCCGCCGGAGCGCAGTTGCACGGTCGGCGAGAACATCGCATCCAACTGGCTCTCGACCCCCATCCGGGAGAACAGCGGCTGGCCGTCGCGATATTGCCGGACCGCCCGCACGTTGGAGGGCATCAGCATTTTCATGAAGTCGCGCGCTTCCTGATAGCCGGCTTCGCCGGCGACCTGGATTTCGTCGATTTCCTTGTTGTAGAGGTCGCGCAGCGAGCGCTTGATCAGCGAGCCTTCCTCGTAGACGAGGGTCGGCGCCTGCGACTTCAGCGTCATGTCGCGCACGGTTTCCCACATGCGGATCAGATATTCGAAGTCGCGCTTGATCTCGGGCTTGGTGCGCGAGGCGCCTGCGGTGCGCAGAATGATGCCCATGCCTTCGGGCACGTCGAGATCCTGCACCACTTCCTTCAGGCGCGAGCGGTCCTGTGCGCTCGTGATCTTGCGGCTGATGCCGCCGCCGCGCGCGGTATTGGGCATCAACACGGCATAGCGGCCGGCCAGCGACAGATAGGTGGTCAGCGCAGCGCCCTTGTTGCCGCGCTCTTCCTTGACGACCTGCACCAGCATCACCTGGCGGCGCTTGATGACTTCCTGGATCTTGTACTGGCGGCGCGGCCGGAAGGCGCGCTCCGGCACTTCCTCCATGACGTCGTCGCCGCCGACGGATTCGACGACTTCCTCTTCGGCGTCATCCTCGCCATCGTCCTCGTCGTCGCCAGCCTCGTCGCCATGAGGTGCTGCGGCATGCTCGTCGTCCGGGGAGGCCGCATGTTCGGCGTGCCGGGCGTCGTCGGCATGAACAGCGTTTTCGTGCGCGTGCTCCTCGTCGAACCCCTCATGATGGCCGTGCTCGTCGTGAGCTTCGGTGTTGGCCGGCGCTTCGGGGGCAATGGCGGAAGCCTCAACCGGTGCATCGTAATAGGACGGCGTTGCCGGCGCTTCGTTCGCGGCGTGATCATGGTGGTGATCGTCATGATGGCGATCGTTTTGGCCATGCTCGCCATGATCGTGGTCGTGAGAATGATCGTGCGCGTGATCATGAGCTTCATGGCCGTGCGCTTCATGGCCGTGCGCATCATGGTCGTGCGAATCACGGTCGTAATGGCCCGCCTCGGCGTGCTGATCGCCGTCGTGGGTGTGACCTTCGCCGGCATGGAAGCCTTCGTGCTGGCCTTCCGGATGTTCGTGCGAATGCTCTTGTGAGTGTCGCTTGGCCCTCATAGGGCTGCGGCGCCTGCGCGGGATCGACGCCGGCATTCTCGACGATGTCGCTCTGGACGCGTTCGCCATGGCCGCGGCGGCGGGCATTGCGATGGCGCGAGCGGCCACGGCGTTGATTGGAGCGGTTCTCGCTCTCTTCCTCGGCCTCGCGATGGGCGCGTTCATCGGCCTCGATCAGCGCCTGACGGTCGGCGACCGGGATCTGGTAATAGTCCGGATGGATTTCGCTGAAGGCCAGAAAACCGTGGCGGTTGCCGCCATATTCGATGAAGGCCGCCTGCAGCGATGGTTCTACGCGCGTGACCTTGGCGAGGTAGATATTGCCGCGCAGTTGTTTGCGTTGGGCGGTCTCGAAATCAAATTCTTCGACGCGATTGCCGCGGACCACTACGACCCGGGTCTCTTCCGGGTGGGTGGCATCGATCAACATCTTGTTGGGCATTTTTGAACTCTTGACGGCGGCGGGCGCGGTGCAGGGCGTGCGCATATTGCGCGGCCCGGTGACGCGACGGTCCACCTGATTCGGGGGTGAGGGGAAGGCCAAAACGCAAACCTTGGCGCCGCACCGAACGGGGGCCCACCGGAGCAACGCGGCGCGCGAAGCTTTCGCTTCGCTCCGGCGCGATCGTTCCGTGGATCTTGGTCGGCAACACAGTCTGGCGCATCAAGCGTCGGCCCGTCTGAACATGTTGGCGGCAAAAAGCTACCGCCTTGTCTCTTCACTGAAGGCCCGGCGCGGCGCCAAAGCGCCCGCCGGCCATCGCATATCGGACCGTTTTGGGTCCCGATGATCAGTTCTGCCGTGTCTCAAACCGTCCCTGGAGCAGAAAAGTACCTGGGACCGGACGCCGCTCGGGCTCGAAACCGCCGCTCCCAAGTCAGCCGCGCGCAGCGCAGGCCGTGGAGGGTCGGGAAAGACGCTGGACCCTTCGACTTCGAAGGCTCCGGCGCTGCACCGGGAGGCTGAACGCGGCACAACCGGGAGTATTAGCCGTCAGCCCCCCGTACATACGTGGATTGGGGCCTGCGTGCAAGGGAAGCATCCGGGAAGCGTCGCAATGCGGCAACACTTTCCTCTTTTCACCGTTATTCATCGTTATCGACTTAAGGTGCGGTTAACCCTATGGTTTTAATGCGGTAAGAAGGCGCGCCTGGAGACATAGAATTGTTGGCGAACCGCGAAAATTACCTGGTTTTACTGGGATTTGGCCTCTTGTGCGCCGCAACATTGCTGTGCGCCGGGACTATTGCGGCTGAGCGGCCCGCGCCGAGTCCCGGCGTCTCAAGTCCGGCAGCGGCATCGAATTTTCCAATCGCTTCCGACGCCCGCCTGGCTGGCGATGCCAAGCAGACCCGTTTCATCCTCGATCTCGACAAAACCATCCAGTTCCGCGCCTTTCCGCTGGCCGATCCCTATCGCGTGGTCGTCGATATTCCCCAAGTTACCTTCCAGCTCGCGGCCGGTACCGGCTCGGCGGGGCGCGGGCTGGTCAAGGCGTTCCGCTACGGCCTGGTGATGCCGGGCGGCTCGCGAATCGTATTCGACCTGACGGGGCCTGCGAAAATCGCCAATTCCTACGTGCTGGAGGCGGCAAACGGCCAGCCGCCGCGGCTGGTGCTCGAGTTCGAGGAGGTGGACCGGACCGCCTTCGTCCAATCGCTCGCGCCGGAGAATCGCCCCGAACTGCGGCCCGCGATCGCCGAAGCCAAAGCAGCCGTTGTTTCGACGGAGGTGGCAAGGGCTTCCATGGAAGCGGGAAGGGCTTCAACGGAAGCGGGAAGACTTGCGCAGGTACTCGATACACGGCCTTTGATCGTGCTCGATCCCGGCCACGGCGGCATCGACAACGGCACCCAGGCCGCCGGCGAAATGGAAAAGAATCTGGTGCTGGGATTTGGGCTGGCGCTGCGCGATCGCATCGAGAAGTCGGGCAAATACCGCGTCGTCATGACCCGCACCGACGACACGTTCATTCCGCTGAACGACCGCGTCAAGGTCGCGCGCAATGCATCCGCCGCGCTGTTTGTCTCGATCCATGCCGATGCCTTGCCGCGCCGTGAGGGCGACGCCCAGGGCGCCACGATCTACACGCTGTCCGACAAGGCATCCGACGCCGAAGCCGAGCGGCTGGCGGATGCCGAAAACAAGTCGGACGCGATCGGCGGAGTGAATTTCACGGACGAGCCGACCGAAGTCGCCGACATCCTGATCGATCTGGCGCAACGCGAGACGCGAACATTTTCCAACCGGTTCGCGCGCCTGTTGATGGGCGAGATGAAGACCACGGCGCGGATGCACAAGCACCCGCTGAAATCGGCGGGCTTCCGGGTGCTGAAGGCGCCCGACGTACCGTCGGTCCTGGTCGAACTCGGCTATGTCTCGAACAAGGGCGATCTCGAGCACCTGGTGTCGGAGAACTGGCGGACCAAGACAGTGGGATCGATGGCGCAGGCGATTGATGCTTTTTTTGGCAAACGGCTGGCAACCGCCGGAGCGGTCAAATGAAAAGCCGATTGATCGCCAACTGAAAAGCGTGCCGTCCGATGGTGGAAGCCCTAGTTTGGCCACAGCGGCAACGGTATAGAAAGTCACGGCAGGGTCGGCGGAATCGGTCATTATTGTCCGTCGGTCCCCTTATTGTTTTGTTCGCCCGCGCAACGGCGGCTCGCAGGGCGGAAACTTGAGCGTCAGAACAGACGCCGGAAGTCACGGCGCCAGGGTTGGAACGGAACTTCGATAATGCGCTTTCTGGTGCGGTTTTTGGGATTCTTGTTCGCGGCCGGAACCGTGGTGTTCCTGGTTGGCGTCGCCGGCGTAGCGGGTGCGATCTGGCATTTTTCCAAGGACTTGCCGGATTATTCCCAGCTTCAGGATTATGAACCGCCGGTGATGACGCGCGTCCACGCTTCCGACGGCGCGCTGCTCGGCGAATATTCCAAGGAACGCCGACTCTATCTGCCGATCCAGGCGGTTCCCAAGCTCGTCATCAACGCGTTCCTCGCCGCCGAAGACAAGAATTTCTACGAGCATGGCGGCATCGACTTCTCCGGCATGGCGCGCGCAGCCGTTTTGTACGCGCAGAATTACGGTTCCAACCGAAGGCCGCAGGGCGCCTCGACGATCACCCAGCAGGTCGCAAAGAATTTCCTGCTGACCAACGAAGTGTCGTTCGCGCGCAAGATCAAGGAAGCCTTGCTGGCGATGCGCATCGAGCGCGCCTACTCAAAGGACCGCATCCTCGAGCTCTATCTGAACGAGATCTATCTCGGCCTCGGCGCCTACGGCATCGCCGCCGCGTCGCTGGTCTATTTCGACAAGTCGGTCAACGAACTCACGATCTCCGAGGCGTCCTATCTGGCGGCGCTGCCGAAGGCGCCCGCGGCGCTGCATCCGGTGCGTAACCGCGATCGCGCGATCGAACGGCGCAATTACGTGGTCGACCGCCTGCTGGAAAACGGCTGGATCAAGCAGTCCGACGCCGACAAGGCGCGCAAGGACCCACTCAACGTCACCAACCGCGCCAACGGCGCACATATTTTCGCCGGCGAATATTTTGCCGAGGAAGTCCGGCGCGACATCTTCGAACGCTACGGCGAAAAGAAGCTGTACGAAGGCGGACTGTCGGTCAGAGCGACGCTCGATCCGAAGGTCCAGGTGATGGCGCGCAAGACCATGGCGGCCGGAATGGTCAACTATGACGAAGCGCAGGGCTGGCGGGGCGCGCCCAGCAAGCTCGACATTTCAGGCGATTGGGGCGTGAAGCTTGCTGACGTCAAATCGCTGTCGGATATCTCGCCCTGGCGGATGGCGGTGGTGCTGGAGACCAGCGACCAGTCCGCGCGGATCGGCTTTCAGCCGGGCCGCGAATTGGGTGGCGCCGTCAGCAAGCAACGACAGACGGGCCTCATCACGCTCGACGGCGTCCGCTGGGCTAAACCGCTGTCCGGTCCGGCAAAGGGCCGAACGCCGACGGCGGTGTCGCAGGTGCTGGCGGCGGGTGACGTGATCTATGCCGATCCACTGTTCGGCAAGGATGGCAATCCGGTCGAGGGGCAATACCGGTTGCGGCAACTGCCCGAAGTCTCCGGCGCGATGGTGGCGATGGATCCGTGGACCGGCCGCGTGCTGGCGATGGTCGGCGGCTTCTCGTTCGACCAGAGCCAGTTCAACCGCGCCACCCAGGCCTATCGGCAGCCCGGTTCGTCGTTCAAGCCGATCGTGTATTCCTCGGCGCTCGACAACGGCTACACGCCGTCAACGGTCGTGGTCGACGCTCCCATCGAAATCGATCAGGGGCAGGGCGCCGGTGTTTGGCGCCCCGAGAATTTCTCGTCCGGCAAATACAACGGTCCGGTGACGCTGCGCAACGCGCTGAGGCTGTCACTGAATACGGTGACGGTGCGGCTGGCGCAGGACATCGGCATGCCCCTGATCGGCGAATATGCCCGGCGCTTCGGCGTCTACGACGAATTGCCGAATTACCTGTCCTATGCGCTCGGCGCGGGTGAAACGACGGTCATGCGGATGGTCACGGCGTATTCGATGTTCGCCAATGGCGGCCGCCGTGTGAAGCCGACCCTGATCGATCGTATCCAGGACCGCTACGGCCACACCATCTTCAAGCACGACGCGCGCGAATGCCGCGGCTGTGACGCGCCGGGCGGTTGGAAGAATCAGCCCGAGCCGCAACTTGTCGATCGCCGGGAGCAGGTGCTGGATCCAATGACGGCCTACCAGATTACATCCATGATGGAAGGCGTGGTGCAGGCCGGCACGGCGACTGTCGTGAAGGAAGTTGGCAAGCCGATCGCCGGCAAGACTGGCACCACCAACGACGCCAGGGATGCCTGGTTCGTCGGTTTCTCGCCGGACATCGTCGTCGGCATCTATCTCGGCTATGACAAGCCGCGCACGCTCGGCCGGGGCAATGCCGGCACTGGCGGTCATTTGGCCGCACCGATCGCGCGCGACTTCCTCAAGCTCGCGCTCGCCGACAAGCCGCCGGTCCCGTTCAAGGTTCCCGCCGGAATCAAGCTGGTCCGCGTCGATGCCAAGAGCGGCATGCGTGCGGGCCCGGGCGACGGCGGCCGGACCCTTCTGGAAGCCTTCAAGCCGGGCACGGCGCCGCCGGATAATTACTCCGTCATCGGCGTTGCCGACGCGGATGGCCGCATGCCGATGCAGCAGGGGACAACACCCGACGCCGGCAACATCATGCGTCCCGGAACCGGCGGGCTTTATTAGAGCGTTTTCGAGCGAAGTGGATACCGGTTCGCATAGTCAAGAAAACGCGTCGAAAACGCGTCAAAGAAAATCTGGAGCATGATCGGTTCTGATTTACTCAGAACCGATCATGATCCAGCTAGTTTTCGAACCGATAAAACCGGCTGGGGCGAAGCCCGGGCCGATTGCGCTTTGTGCGATACGCGGCTACATCCCCCGCAACGCATCGTGTTTTCGAGCGACACGAGACCAGTAGCGGTTTTCCACCGCAGATCAGAGAGACCATGCGCGCCGAAGTCGAACGCCTCGTTGAAGAGATCAAGCAGTCAGTCGGGCTGCTGAGGAGGCATCTTTGACGTCGAACAATCCACGGCACGGCTTGCCGAGCTGAACAAGCTCGCCGAAGATCCCAACCTCTGGAACGATCCCCAGAAGGCACAGAAGCTGATGCAGGAGCGCACCTCGCTGGAGGATGCGCTGCAAGGCATCGGCAAGGTCGAGCGTGAGCTCGATGACAATATCGGAATGATCGAACTCGGCGAAGCCGAGAACGACGAAGGCGTGGTTCTCGAGGCCGAGAACGCGCTGAAAGCCCTCAAAAAGGAAGTCGCGCGCCGCGAACTCGAAGCGCTGCTGTCCGGCGAGGCCGACCGGTTCGATTCCTACCTCGAGGTGCATGCCGGCGCGGGCGGCACGGAAAGCCAGGACTGGGCCGAGATGCTGCTGCGCATGTATACGCGCTGGGCCGAAAAGCACGGTTTCAAGATCGAATATCTCGAAGAGACCCAGGGCGAAGAGGCCGGCATCAAATCCGCCACCATCCAGATCAGCGGGCACAATGCCTATGGCTGGCTGAAGACCGAGGCAGGCGTCCACCGGCTGGTGCGGATATCGCCGTTCGATTCCAATGCGCGCCGCCATACGTCGTTCTCGTCGGTGGCGATCTTCCCCGTCGTCGACGACAGCATCAAGATCGACATCAAGGAATCGGACGTCCGCACCGACACCATGCGCTCGGGCGGCGCGGGCGGTCAGCACGTCAACAAGACGGAGTCGGCCGTAAGACTGACGCACATTCCGACCGGGGTCGCCGTGGTCTGCCAGGCCGGCCGCTCGCAGCACAAGAACCGCGCGCAGGCCTGGGACATGCTGCGCGCGCGGCTCTACGAAATCGAATTGAAGAAACGCGAGGAGCAGGCCGCCGCGGATCAGGCCGCCAAGACCGATATCGGCTGGGGCCACCAGATCCGCTCCTACGTGTTGCAGCCCTATCAGATGGTGAAGGACCTGCGCACCGGTGTGCAGACCTCGGACACGTCGGGCGTGCTCGACGGCGATCTCGATGAATTCATGGCAGCGACGCTGGCACAGCGCGCGTTCGGCGCCTCGCCCGGCGCGGTCGAGGATGTGGATTAACGCATGACGAAAGTTGCTTTCATCGGCCTTGGCCGCATGGGCCATGGCATGGCCGGCCGCTATCTGGATGCCGGCTTCACCGTCGCGGTGTGGAATTGCAGCAAGGCGAAGGCGGAGGATCTGATCGGGCGCGGCGCGCGCTGGGCCGCTTCGCCGGCGGATGCGGCCGACGGCGCCGATGCCGTGGTGACCATGCTCTCCGATGACGAGGCGTCGCGCACGGTGTGGCTCGGCAAGGATGGCGCGGCCACGAAGATGAAGGCCGGCACGCTCGCGATCGAATGCTCCACCGTGTCGTATCAACACGCACTCGACCTGGCGGGCGAGCTGCGCGGCCGCGGTTTTGTCTATGTCGACAGCCCCGTCACCGGCTTGCCCGATGCGGCGGCCGCGGGAAAGTTGACGTTGCTGGTCGGCGCGGAGCCTGCCGATCTCGAAAAGGCGCGGCCCTTTCTCGCACCGCTCTCCGCGACCATCCGCCATTTCGGTGCGGTGGGCACCGGCACGGTCTACAAGCTCATCAACAATCTGATGGGCGCGATCCAGATCGCCGGTATTGCCGAAGGGCTTGCGATCGCGGAACAAGCCGGTCTCGACATGAAGCTGGTGCTGGAAGCGGTTGAAACCGGTGTCGCCGCAAGCCCACAGGTGATCCGCCATTCCAAGCGGATGGCGGCGCGCGATTTTAGCGGCGCTACGTTCACGGCGGCGCTGCGGCACAAGGATGCGGCCTATGCCGTCAAACTCGCCGAGAGCCTGTTGTCAGCGCCGCCGCTCATGGGACGCGCCGCTGTGCAGTCCTATGACCGCGCAAAGGCATACGCGCCGGATGATGACGAAGGCAAAATAATCGAGATCGTGTCGGTGCGGAAATAGTTAGAGCGTTTTCGAGCGAAAGGCTGCCCCGGACTTGATCCGGGGTGGAGACCTGTTCGCATAGCAATCAAGTTTACGCAGATTGCGTGGACTTATCTGCGGTAGAAAACGCGTCAAAACAAAAATCTAGCCATCGCGAATTTGTGTCCGGGAATCGGGTGGGAATTTCCGGCGCTCCGGAATATGTCTGCGTCGCCGCAGATATGAGTTCCAATGAGTTTCCCCCGATAATCGAATTGACGTACGCGACTGGTCGTTGCTCGGCCTGCTGTCGGTCCTGTGGGGCGGCTCGTTCTTTTTCAACGGCGTGGTACTGAAGGAATTGCCGCCGCTGACGGTGGTCTTCCTGCGTGTCGCACTTGCGTCACTGCTGCTGTTGCCGCTGCTCGAGCTCTACCGGATTCCATTTCCCCGGGGATGGTCGGGCTGGAAGCCGTTTTTCGCCATCGGGTTTCTCAACAACGTGCTGCCGTTTTCATTGATCGTGATGGGGCAGACCTATATCCCGAGCGGGCTGGCTTCGATCCTGAACGCCACGACGCCGCTATTCACCGTCATCGTAATGGCGGCGGCCGGTGAGGAAAAACTGGTCGTGCGACGCGTCGTGGGAGTCGTCGCCGGGTTGATCGGCGTGATCATTCTCCATGGTGACGGCGCTGGATTTGAAAGCAGTCAGGGCATCGGCATCCTGCTCTGCCTTGCCGCGGCTCTCAGCTATGGACTGTCGGCGCTGCTGGCGCGGCGCCTGCTATCGGATTCGCCTCCGCTCGGCACGGCAACGTTCCAGATGCTGGCTTCCGCCGCGATGATGACGGTCGTCGCCGGGCTTGTCGAACATCCCTGGCAATTGCCGATGCCAAGTGCTGCGACATGGCTTGCGGTGATAGGTCTGGCATCATTGTCGACCGCGCTCGCCTATATCGTGTTTTTTCAGATCCTGCGGCGCTCCGGTGCGACCAACGTCATGCTGGTGACGCTTCTGATTCCGGTGACGGCGATCCTGCTTGGATATCTGGTGCTGGGCGAGCAGATTTCCCCGCGTGAGATCGCAGGCGCACTGGTGATCGGCAGCGCGCTATTGTTGATCGACGGGCGCATCCTGAATCTGGCTCGGCCGTGAATTAGCGCGTTTTCCATTGTGAATACCGGTTCAGCCGCGCGCCATCCGCCCGGGATCAGAGGTATAGGCTATCGATGTCGATCGACAACTCGACGCCGAGCTTGCCAAAATTCTTTGCGAGCCAGTCGTTCGCGCATTTTCGTCCCTGGTCGCGGAGAAAGGTGAGAAATTCCCAATCGGCGTTGTATTTGCTGGTTGGACTGAGTGCCGCCATGAATTCGTCGTCGGCGATGCTGTGGATCAGCATCTGCTTGATCTCCTGGTCGACGATACGGTTTTGCTTGACCAGCCCGGTGATGAAGCTCACCGCCCGCATTTCCCGCATCAGTGATGAATTGAAGCTGATTTCGTTGATACGGTTCAGAATATCGCCGGCCGCGTGTGGCAGCTCCTTGCGGTATAGCGGATTGATATGGACGATGACGATGTCGGCGCTCTTGCAGTTATAAATCAGCGGGAACAGCGCCGGGTTTCCCATATAGCCGCCATCCCAATAGGCTTCGCCATCGATCTCGACGGCGTGAAACATCGTCGGAAGACACGCCGAGGCCATCACGGCAGATGCTGAAATTTCCTGTCCGGCGAAGACCTTCACCTTGCCGGTACGAACGTTCGTCGCCGAGAGAAACAGCTTCACCGGGCAATCCGGGCGTCTCAACACCTCAAAATCGATCGACTGCTCGACCACGTCCCGCAGCGGGTTGTAGTCTGAAGGGTTGAACTCATAGGGCGACAGCACGCGCGTCACGAAACCCATCAGAGAGAAAACCGGCGACCATGCCAGCTTGTGATCGCCAAGCATCCGGTCAATAGGACTTGGCTGCAGCGGCCCCAGGCTGGCCGCGTCGCTGACGCGTTTCCAATAGCCGGCGAGCGCCGTGCGAGCCCCGTCGCGACCATCGACCGCGAGCCCATAGGCAGCGACTGCCGCGTTCATCGCACCAGCGCTCGTGGCGCTGAGACCCTCGAAAGCGATGTCTTTCTCTTCCAGGAGACGGTCGAGTACACCCCAGGTAAAGGCGCCATGGGATCCGCCTCCCTGCAAAGCCAGGTTGATGGTCCTGATCTGGTTGGAGTACGTCGTCTCGTTACCTGCTGCTCCAGACGCCATTGGCCTCTCCGCCGAGTTCCGCTCCGGGGTAACCGTGTCATGGCCGAACTGTTCGTCCGGGAGAATTTAGCTACGTCTGCTCCCAAATGTAGCCCATGTTCGACATCGTGCGTGCACGTATTTCCACCTATTCGGCACATGCTCTCGGTATGGGTACGTCGCCGCGCAGTAGCATATCGTGCTTCCGCTCAGTGTCCCTGATAGGGGGCGATCGATGGGCGCGTGCTGAAGTTTCTCGGTGATAGGATCAGACGCGAGCGGATTTCCATTCCGAGAACCAGCCGGAAAACCGGCCGCTGTCACGCATCCCGCCGTGCCAGGCCGCGTAGACCGCGCCGTCGCTTGCTACCAGCACGACGGCGTCGAGGCCTTTGGAGCGGCGGAGCGTATCGATGGCCTGTTGCGGCGTCTGCGCGATCGGACCTGCGACGTTGAACGACGTGTTGACGGACATCTCGACGCCGATGCGGCGGCCGAGCGCCTTGAGATACGCGTAGGTGAGGGGATCGTCCTCGGCGCGCACGATCTGGATCCGGCCGGTGCCGTCGGCGTGAATGACCGCCGGGATTTTCGCACGGGCCTGCGGTTTCGATTGCGCCGTCAGCACCATGTAATTGTAGGCGTTGTAATCGGCGTCGGACGCGCCGGGCAGCAGATCGAAATATTCCTGCGCGGCTTCCAGCGTCGCCATCGGCGCCAGCGGCCGGATTGCTTCGCGGTATTTGACGCGCTCATTGAGCCGCTCGCGCGCCTCGGGGTCGCAAGGGTTCGCCAGGATCGAGCGGTGGCCGAGCGCGCGCGGGCCGGTCTCGGCCGCGCCCTGATACAGCGCGATCACGCCATTCTGCGCGACGATGAATGCCAGGAGATCGGCGATGGCGTCGCGGCCGTCCGGCGTGCCGATATGGCCGATGGGCTGCGAGGCGATGTCGTCGGTCTTGAGTGCGCCCGCAATGTCGTCATGCGACGGCGGTGAGCCGCAGTAGAAGGCATGCGTCATCGGTTCGCCCAGCGGCGCGCCCGCCAGATGCGCGAACAGCCAGGCGGCGCCGATGGTCACGCCGGGATCGCCGGGGACCGGCGGCACCCACATATGCAGTCGCGCCTTGCGCTGCTGGTTCTTCTCGAACCATGCTTCATCGAAATGCTGGAGCAGCCGCATGTTGGCAAGCGCATTGAGCGCCACGCCACCGGTCAGCACGAGGCGCCGGGCACCCGTCATGCGCAATAGATGATCGACGACGTGGATCATTGCGTCTTCGAAGATGAGTTGCGTCGCGGCCGCCTTGTCGAGCCGATCGCGCGTGTCGGGCCGATGGTGGATGTCCTCCACCCGCAGCACGGCGTCCGGATTCCACAATTGGTCGGGCCTGAGCGGTTCACCGAGGATGTCGATCAACGGCGCGTGGTAGGGCTTGTCGTAGGGGTCGCAATACCAGTTCGCCATCGCCCGGTTGAGCCTGACCTCGCCGTTGGGGCCGAAATACAGCACCGCTTTCAATCGCTCGTAATAGGGATTGGTCGCGCGATTCATGTCGCCCCAGGCGGCTGCGCCCATGTAGCGGCCTTCGCAGGACAGCCAGGTCCAGCCGCCCTGGGTCGATGAGATCACGCTGTAAAACGCGCCGATGGAATCGAATACGCTGTCGTTGCAGTAGAGCTGGCGCATCGCGCCGTCTTTTGCGGCATAGAGCGAGACCGAGCCCTGGTCGCCGGTGCCGTCAACGACCGCGATGGCGACGACTTCATTACTAACGACTTCGCTGGTATCGGCGAAGGGCGACGCCGCGAACGAGAACCAGGCGTGGTTGTCGTGGTGCGGCATGCAGATCAGTTGAACCTGCTCGGACAGGTCAAGTTGTCGGGAGAGAATTCTTGACGTTCGACGCATCTGGTCCATGCGACGGCGATCGATGGAGGGGGTGACGGACATCGTCAGCAGCTTGAGGCTGCCGGGCGCCTCCTCGAGCGCCGTCCGCATCATGGTCGCGAGAAGAACAGGATAATCCCAGGTCGTGACGAAAGCGGCGATGTCACGAGGCGCTGCGTCCCATCTGATGCATCGTATCGACCAGGGCGTCGATCGATTGCCGGGCATATTCGGTGGTGTGCTTGATTCCGGTAAATCGTTCTTCCTCGTTGTTGACGATGACGCGAGGCCCTTTGCCTTGCGTGATTTCGATCAGTGCTATGCCGGTGTTGTGAGTCCCGGAACAGCCGAGACCGGCGATATAG
This sequence comes from uncultured Alphaproteobacteria bacterium, assembly GCA_963847015.1. Taxonomy (GTDB): domain Bacteria; phylum Pseudomonadota; class Alphaproteobacteria; order Rhizobiales; family Xanthobacteraceae; genus Bradyrhizobium. Next base: position 57,472 of record CAWJYI010000001.1, read on the forward strand.
ACCGTTTCTCCGCGCTGCAGCCGTTCCCTGATCGATGCGAGGGTGCGGTCGGCGAATTCGCTGCCGAGGCGATGGAAGCCGAGGCGCGCCATGGCTCGTTCGCCAAGCCAGCGGGTGAGGCGGTAACCCGCCTTTGCCAGGGCGGGACGCCGTGGTCCGATACGTATTTCCGGTGTTTCCACCCCGCTTGCCTCGAATGGTTTTTAAGGAGTCGCCGGGACCACATCACAATCCCTGTCGAACGACAACGGCCTGTTTCGTCGCGCGGAATAAGCCGATGCTTGCCAGCGCAGGCGCGACTTGCGAAACTTGGCCAAACAAAAGCGCCAACGGGAGAAAACGATGCCGGTTCGTAGACATAATTTGATGGGCCTGACGGCGTTCGCCGTTGCCGCATTGGTCGCAACGGCGGCCAGCGCGCAGAAGAAATACGATCCCGGCGCCAGCGATAGCGAAATCAAGATCGGCAACATCATGCCCTATAGCGGCCCGGCGTCGTCCTATGGCGTGATCGGCAAGACCGAGGAGGCGTTCTTCAAGATGATCAACGCCGAGGGCGGCATCGGCGGCCGCAAGATCAATTTCATCAGCTATGACGATGCCTACAGCCCGCCGAAGGCGATCGAGCAGGCGCGCAAGCTGGTCGAGAGCGATGAGGTCCTGTTGATCTTCCAGTCGCTGGGCACGCCGTCGAATTCCGCGATCATGAAATACATGAACGCCAAGAAGGTGCCGCAGCTTTTCGTCGCCTCCGGCGGCACCAAGTTCGGCGATCCCAGGAATTTTCCGTGGACCATGGGCTTTCAGCCCAACTACCAGAGCGAGGGGCGGATCTACGCGAAGTACATCCGGGACAAATTCCCCAACAGCAAGATTGCGGTGTTCTGGCAGAACGACGACGCCGGCAAGGATCAGTTCAAGGGCCTGAAAGACGGCCTCGGTGACAAGGTCAACATGATCATCGCCGACAAATCCTACGAGGTCAGCGATCCCAGTATCGATTCGCAGATCGTCGCGCTGCACGATTCGGGCGCAGATATCTTCTTTTCCTGGGCCGCGCCCAAGGGATCGGCGCAGGCGATCCGTAAAGTAGGCGAGCTCAACTGGAAGCCGAAATTTTTCCTGGCCAACACCGCGACCTCGGTGGCTTCAGTGCTGAAGCCGGCGGGTCTCGAATATGCAAAGGACATCATCTCGACGTCCTATCTGAAGGATCCGACCGACCCGACCTGGAACAATGATCCGGCCGTCGTCAAATGGCGGGCGTTCATGGACAAATATTATCCCGATGGCGACAAGACCAACGCCAACAACCTCTATGGCTACGTGCAGGCAGAGGCCATGGTGCAGGTTCTCAAGCAGTGCGGCGATAATTTGACGCGCGAGAACGTCATGAAGCAGGCGGCCAATTTGAAGAATTTCCATTCCGATCTGATGCTGCCCGGCGTTATGGTCAACACCTCGCCCGACGATTACTTTCCGATCGAGCAGATGCAGCTGATGAAGTTCAACGGCGAGGCATGGGAACTGTTCGGCGATGTGATCACCGGCGAGGTCGGCCACGAAGTCACGCGCTGAAGGCGCGCTAACCCGCGCTGAGCCTTACACCCGCACGCAGGAACTTCTGCGGATCGACCGCGTCGCCGTCGATCCGCGTTTCATAATGCAGATGCGGACCGGTGGAGCGGCCGGTCGAGCCGACCGCGCCGATCACCTGGCCGATCTTGATGGCGTCGCCGACCTTGACCGATATCTCGGACAGATGGCCGTAGCGCGTCGATAGTCCGTTGCCGTGGTCGATCTCGACCATGCGGCCATAGCCGCCGGCCCAGCCTGAGGAGATCACCTTGCCGTTTGCGGTCGCGCGTACGGGATCGCCCATCGCGGCGCGGAAATCGAGGCCGGTATGCATGGCGGGGCGACCGAGAAAGGGATCGCTGCGAACGCCGAAGCCGGAGGTGAACTCGACCTCGCCGATGACGGGCTTGCGATAGGGCACCAGCGCCAGCGTCCGGTTCAGGCGTTCGACCTGGGCGCGGGTGGTGTTGATCCGGTAGAGCTGGCGCTCGAACGCGCCGGCATCGGCCGGAAGTTTCACGGGAACGAAGGGGCCACCGACGCCGCTGCGCGGCGTTGCCGCCTCCAACTGCGCCATGTCGAGGCCGAGATCGATGAACACGCCGCGCATCCGCCGGACGCGAGATTCCATGCCGTCCTCGACCGAACTCAATGCCGCCATCTGGCGCCGCTCGACCTGATCGAGCGAGGTCTGCAGCCGGACCAGGACGTTATCGACGCCCTGAACCTTGGCAAATTGATTTGGCTGCGGCTTGACGATGAGCGGTGTGCGCGATTCCAGCCGGGCTTCACGATCCGGCGGCGCCACGAAGATCACGGTGTCGCTGATCGGCGAGGGCTTCAGGGGCCGGAGGCGGGCGCATCCGAAGCTGCGCCGCGCGCCGAGGGCCGGATCGATCCGGTGGCTGCGGTGTCCGGAATGGCGCCGAGCGCGGTGGCGCGGGATTCCAGCGCGGTCTGGCGCTTCATGATCTGGTCGAGCTTTTGGTCGAATTGCTCCTGATCGAGCAATTGGCGGCTCGTGGTGCGGTCGACCTTGGCGCGCAATTCGGCGATGCGGTCTTCATAGGCGTATTGCATCTCGGCCTGACGGGCGATCAGCCGCGTCAAAACGTCGTCGCGAAACGCGAAATAGGTGGCGGTGGCCGCCGACCACATGCCGAGCACGACGATCGTGCCGACCACGATCCAGAACACGACCGGGCCGACCCTGACCTGCTTGCCGGCATGGACGATGGAGTATCCATTGCGGTCGAGCGTTGCGGCCGCCGGAGCGGCTTGCGTCGCGGCCCGGCGCGCGGGCGCCCGGCCATGATCCCGGGGATGGTGGTGGTACTCGGAATGATGACCGGAACGATTCGACATCGGCACTCCCGCGCCGGTCGGAGGAAGGTTCCGTACGGCCTCATTTGCGAGGCCGATTTGACCCTGTCATGGTTAATTTTTGGGAAATGGAACCGGACAAATCAAACGGTTTGGGCGACCTCCAGCACCTCCTGGGCGTGGCCGTCGACCCGCACATTGCGCCAGATCCTTGCGATCCGGCCATCGGCGCCGATCAGAACCGTCGTCCGAATAATGCCCATGAAGTTCCTGCCATACATGGATTTTTCGCCCCAGGCACCATAGGCCTCCAGCATCCCGTGTTGCTCATCCGAGATGAGAGGAACCGAAAGTTGGTGCTTGTTCCGAAAGGATTCTTGCGCTTTTACGGTGTCACCGGAGACGCCCAGCACCGCGGTGCCGCTTTCGGCAAAGGCGCTCTTCAAGCGGGTGAAGTCGATCGCTTCCCTGGTGCAGCCGGGGGTGTCGGCGCGGGGGTAGAAAAACAGCACTAATTTCTGGCCGGCGTAGTCGGCGAGCGAGACGCTGTCGCCGCCGTCGCGGGGCAATCGGAAGCCGGGGGCCTTGGCGCCCTCAACCATCCCGGATTCCGGCGCCGTCACGGCTTCGGGCGCGGCAGACAGGCTGGGTTTTTGCGGGCTGGATTTTGATGGGTTGGATTTTAACGATTTGGATGTGGGCTTGTGGGAGGCTTCTACCGAGCTGCTCTCGGCTGCTTTGCCTGATTTCTTGTCGATCGCCTTGGAAGTCTCTTTGGAGGTCTCCTTGGGGGTCTTAGCCGCGGGCGGCCGGGCCGATACCTTCGATCCGCCGCGGGCGGGCTTCGCCGCTGCCGCCTTTTTGGCCGCGGTCTTGGGGGGTGTTTTGGGAGATGTTTTGGCAGATGTCTTGGCAGATGTCTTTGGGGACGCCTTGGAGGCTGTTTTGGGGGACGTCCTGGGGGATTCCTTGGAGGATTTCTTGCGCGTTTTCTTGGACATACGCCTTCCTTTCGTCGCTTTCCGCAGATCAACCATTAGGGTATTGCGGGTCTCGTCCCAGATAGCCGGATTTGCTCCGGCTGCTGGGCAAGTTTGATGACCTCGGAGTATGGTTACAAGGAATTCGACGCTACCGCCGTCCGCCCGTTGAAGGCGCCCAGAACGAGCGCCCGGACGAATGTTCTAACGAGTTCGCTAATCGGTTCGCTAATTAGTGCTCTAATCAATTCCTAATCAGTTCTTGGGCCCGGTCACGAGTAACAGTATTAATCGAGGAATGGCAGCGATGCCGGCACAGGAGCGCGCGATAGAGATCGACGGGCGCCCCTGTGGCGGCGATCAATCTCAGCGCCAGCACCGAGAGGCAATGGCAAGGAATAATTCGCCCAAAGGGTCGAATCCGCGCGCTGAGGCCCAAAACTCGCAGTGGGACGAGGCCGGCTGGGATCAGGACCAGGACGAAGCGGCGGGCTACCGTGCACGGCGGTTGTTGTCCCGTTCCAATTCCGGCTTTCATCGCTTGGGCGATAATTTCGCAAGCCTGCGCCGCCGGATCACCGGGGAGCGCTGGGTAAAACGCCTTGCGGTCGTGGTCGCCGTGCTGGCGGTAATCTTTGCGGGCTGTTTCGGCGGCCTGTGGTGGCGGCTTGGCGCAGGTCCGATCAATCTCGATGTGGCGACGCCATGGCTCGCGGCTGCGATCGAGGACAACATAGGCAACGGCAATACGGTCGAAGTCGGCGGCACCCAGATCGAGCGCGCCGGCCGGATCCGGATCGCGGTGCGTATTCGCGATATCGTGGTCCGGGACCGCGACCACGCCATCGTCGCCAGTGCACCGAAAGCCGAGGTGAGGCTGTCAGGCACGGCGCTCCTGATGGGGCGGCTTCGTGCCGAGAGCCTCAATCTGGTGGATGCCGAACTTGCGGTGCGGATCACGCCGGACGGCCAGGTGACGGTGTCCGCCGGCGACACCGCAAAGCCGTTGGCGACCGGCGTCGCCTCGAAGCGGGACGCAGGCATCGCGCCGACATTCCCGCGCCAGAGCGCGGCGTCGCCGCCGCCATCGGGCGCGGCCGCCGATACGACGCAAAACGGATTGCTGGCGGGCCTCGACTGGCTCGACAGCCTGAGCCTGACCGGCCTCGACGGACAGAATCTCAACGAGATCGGTTTGAAGAACGGCAACCTTGTCGTCGACGATCAGCAGCGCGGCAATAAATGGACCTTCGACAATATCAGCCTCAGCCTTCGCCGGCCGCGCGGCGGCGGCGTGGCGCTGCGGCTTGGCGAGGAAGGCGCGCGTCCATGGTCGCTTCAGGTCGTGGTCGGGCCGCAGACCAACGGCGTGCGATCGGTCGATCTTCGCGCCGACAAGGTTCCGGCCGCCAACATCCTGCTGGCGATGCGGGTGAAAGACCTCACCTACAGCGCCGACTTGCCGCTGTCAGGCGAACTGAAAGGCGAACTCGGCCGCGACGGCCTGCCGACCTATTTCCGCGGCAAGATCACGGCCGGTGCCGGCAACATCATCGACAGCGACACGCCCGATTATCCGATGGCGATCGATGCGGCGGAAGTGAACGTCGAGTGGGATTCCGGACGGCGGGTGCTCGTCGCCCCCTTCAAAATCGTTTCGGGCGCGAACCGGATCACGCTGCTCGCCCATCTCGAGCCGCCCAACGGCAACGTCACCGATTGGCAGGCCGGATTTAGCGGGGGCACCATCGTGCTGGCCGGCATCGATAACGAGCCGCCGTTGATCTTCAACCGTATCGCGATCGGGATGCGCTTCGACACCGACAGGAAGCGTGTGCTGTTGACGCAAGCCGATATCAGCAATGGCGAGATCGGCATCGCCGGAACCGGCAACATCGATTATTCCGGCGAGGCGCGCCTGCAGCTTGGGTTTGCGGGAACGCCGATGTCGGCCTCCGCGCTGAAGCGGATGTGGCCGACCCTGATCGTGCCCGAAGTGCGCGAATGGGTGATCGAGCGGATCGAACGCGGCACGCTCCAGCGCATCGAGGTCGGCGTCAATTCGCCGGTGCGCAACCTGTCGCGCAAGGGACCGCCGATCCCCGATGATGGTCTGGCCGTCAACATCGTAGCCTCCGGCGTCACGGTGCATCCGGTGGACGAAATGCCCTCGGTACGCGACGCCGATTTGAAGGCGCGGGTCACGGGACGAACCGCGACGGTGACGATCGGGCAGGGCGTCGCCGATACGCCTTCGGGACGCAAGATCAACATTTCGGACTTCACCTTCGAAGTGCCGGACATGGCGCCAAAGCCGTCACCCTCCAAGGTGAAGTTCAAGGTCGATTGTCCGGTCCCGGCGGCGGCCGAGATCCTCGCCTCCGATCGCCTCAGCGACGTCTCCGGCACCTTGATCGATCCCAATGCCAGCAAGGGAACGGTTGCGGCGACAATCACGCTGGGTCTTCCGGTCAAGGGTGCCTTGACCAAGGCCGACACCACCTACAGCGTCACCGCCGATCTCGGCGGATTTGCCGTCGACAGACTGGTGATGAACCAGAAACTGGAAGCCAACACGCTGAAGGTCGTCGCCAACAATTCCGGCTATCAGGTCAAGGGCGACGTGAAAATCAACGGGCAGCAGGCTTCGCTGGACTATCGCAAGCCGAACGAGGGCGATGCCGATATCAAGCTGCAGGCGACGCTCGACGACGCAAGCCGCGCGCGACTGGGGCTCGATCTCGGGCCGGCGATGAGCGGCGCGGTTCCGGTCAAGCTGACCGGCAAGATCGGCTCCGGCGATCACGACAGCAAGCTCGGCGTCGAGGCCGATCTCACCTCGCTGAGGCTCGACAACATCCTTCCCGGTTGGGTCAAGGTGCCCGGCAAGTCGGGCAAAGCAACCTTCAGCGTCGTGAAAAAGGAACAGTCGACGCTTTTCCAGGACATCGTCGTCGATGGCGGCGGCGTCTCGATCAAGGGATCGCTGGAAGTCGACCAGAACGGCGATCTCCTGAATGCGAACTTCCCGACCTATTCGCCATCGGAAGGCGACAAGACCTCGCTGAAGGCCGAGCGCGGCAACGACGGCGTCGTGAAAGTCTACGATGCGCGGCGACGTGTTCGATGGCCGCGGTTTCCTCAAATCGGCCATGTCCGGCAAGGAATCCGATCCCAAGAGCAAGACCAAGAACATCGATTTCGACGTCGATCTCAAGCTCGGTGCGGTCGCTGGCTTCAACGGCGAGGCGCTACGCAGCATCGATGCCAAATTCTCGCGGCGTAACGGTAACATCAAGGCCTTTACGCTGAACGGCAAGGTCGGACGCGACACGCCGGTTAGCGCGGATTTGCGCGGCCGTGGGCAGGGGCAGGCACGCGAGCTGATCATTTTGCAAACCAACGACGCCGGCGCGTTCCTGCGTTTTGTCGACACCTACTCCAAGGTGATGGGCGGCCAGCTTACGCTTGCCATGGAACCGCCGACCGCCGACCCTGGGCCGAGAGAGGGCCTGATCAACGTCCGCGATTTCTCGGTCAGGGGAGAGTCCGCGCTGGAGCGTGCCGCCGCGGGCGGGTCCGTCGGCGTTCAGAACGGCATAGGCTTTTCGGCGTTGCGCGCGGAATTTACCCGGCAAAGCGGACAGTTTACGATCAGGGAAGGCGTCGTGAAGGGACCCATCATCGGCGCGACCATCGAGGGCAGCGTCGACTATGTCGGCAACACGGTTCGCATGAGCGGCACCTTCGTTCCGATGTATGGGCTGAACAACATGTTCGGCCAAATCCCCCTGATCGGCACGATTCTCGGTGGCGGCAGCAATGAGGGCCTGATCGGCGTGACCTATGAAGTCGTCGGCACCCCCAACCAGCCGGTGCTCCGCGTCAATCCGATTTCGGCCATGGCGCCCGGCGTGTTCCGCAAGATCTTCGAGTTCAACACCGGCAAGCAGAACAACCCGATCGATTTCCAGCCGAACAATTGATCGAGGGCTTGATTGTTGCGCGTGAAGCGCGGCGGCGTTTTCGGTTCGTCATGCCTCGGGCTGGACCTGCGCATCCATCCGAGTAGCCTTTCCGCAGACGCAGGCGAGGTTGCTGCAGTCAAGTAGAGGAAATTGGCAATGATGATGTTGGGCTTGTTCAGACCCATCGGGCCTTCGCCTACAACAATGCGTGGGCGAACCACCGCCTGCTGGGCGCGTGCGCCGAACTGACCCAAGGCGAATTTGAGGCCGAGCGCAGGCTTTTCCCGAGTTTGCAGGCAACGTTGAACCACATTTATGTAATTGATCTTTTTTACGTTGATGCACTTGAGGGTGGATGGCTTGGACCGACGGCCTGGGAAAGTCCAATTCCGTTTCCAGCTCTTGCAGAGCTTTCGGGGGCTCAACGTCGATGGACAAGCGTTTGATCGGTGTCTGCAACGCGCTGACACCTGCCTTGCTAAGCGGCGAGGTGCGGATCGAATCGAGGTACTCGTGTCCAAGTTGAGCGACGCGATCGCCTGCTGATGCACCTATTTCAGCACCAAATTCACCATCGTGGACAGGTGCATGCGATGCTATCGGGGACCCGCATCAAGCCGCCGCAACTCGATGAGTTCTTTTCAATTGCAGAAGCGCCATTGAGGGCATCGGAGTTTGCTGGTCTCGGTTGGACGGAAGAAACCGTGTGGGGTCCCAACGCTTAGCTAGGACGTCGCCTTTGCGATGGTCTGAAGAAATGTGCATGCGCGGTCCCGCTTGGCGTTCTTAGCGACGGATCAAGTGGGCTCAGGCGCATGGCACGCGCGAAGCACTCGATCGCCGCTTCCGGCTCGCCGAGCCAGTTTTTTACCCAGCCGCCGAAACTCCATGCCTCGGCCAAATTGGAATTGAGCACAAGCGCGCGATCGACTAAGCCAGCGCCTCCCGCGAGATCGCGAACAACAAACGCCAACGCCCATCCGCTCACGGCGAGCGCCATCGCATCATCTTTGCCCAGTTCAACCGCCCGCTCGAGCGAGCCTTGTCACCTCAGAAATCTCGCTCGGTGTGACTGAAATCCAGCCGTTGGCCTTAGCATAGACGTAGCAAAAGGCCGCACGACCGTAGGCAGATGCAAAATCTGGGTCGAGCTCGATCGCGCTGTTGAACAGGCGCAATGCCTCGTCGTTCGCTTGCCGGTTGCCAAACTGATAAAGCTTGGCCAAACCGCGTAGATAGAGGGCATAGGCGTCGAGACTCTCGGTCGGCTTGCGCTTGGCACGCTCGATTTCGGCTTTTTCCACCGCTGGCGCAATCGCTCCGACAACGCTCTCGGTTACCCGGTCCTGCAGTTCGAAGATGTCGCCGAGCCCACCATCAAACCGCTCCGCCCAAAGGTCCGCCCCGGTGGTGGTATCGACGAGCTGTCCCGTGATCCGCACTCGGTTTGTAGCTTTGCGAACGCTCCCTTCCAACACATAGCGCACCCCAAGTTCGCGCCCGATCTGCTTCACGTCGACGGCCCGCCCCTTGTAGGTAAAGCTCGAGTTGCGCGCGATCACGAACAGCCCCTTGAAGCGCGAAAGCGCGGTGATGATGTCCTCGACCATTCCATCGGCAAAGTAATCCTGTTCTGGATCGGAGCTCAAATTGGTGAAGGGGAGAATAGCGATTGAGGGTTTATCGGGCAGCGTGAGGACTGGCCTCGGCGGTTCTATCGCGTTGTCAGCGGTTGCCGGGCCTGCGGGCCCCTGCGCTTCCAGCACTGGTCCGACGAAACGGAAGCCCTTGCGCGGTAGTGTTTTGATGAGGCGCTGTTCCTCGCCGGAATCGCCGATTGCAGTCCGGGCGGCATTCAGGCGCGTTGTCAGCGCCGCATCGGACACGATACGCCCATTCCAGATGGCGTCGATGAGGTCGTCCTTACTGACGACGCGCTCCCTGTTGCGGATCAGGTAGTCGAGCAGGTCGAACACCTGTGGCGCGAGGGGCACGACGTCCGCCCCGCGATGCAGCTCGCGCCGGTCGGTGTCGAATGCGTACTTCTCGAAGCGATAGCGCAAGCTGCCAATCCCTGAGGTGGCCTCCGATCATCGGGGCTCAAACACCGCCTGGAACGCAAAGAATAAGCCGCCGGTAAGGAAAATGTAAGCCATGTGTAAAGCGCGCTCGCTCAGGCCCAGGCACCCTCGTCCAAGTAGAAACAAGACCCAGGAGATGATGCGATGAGCACGACCTATGGTGCAACAGGGTTGGGACAGACGGCCGTATCGACCTGGCGCGTCTCCAGCTTTTTCAAAGGATATTGGGATGCGTTTCAGGAACGGCGCGAACGCCAGAGGTTACGAACCGCCCTGTGCGACCTGAGTGACAGGGAGCTAATGGATATCGGCACTACGCGCGGCGAGATCGAGTACGTCGCCTCGAACAGGGGTATCGACCCGCGGGGCATCCGATCCGCCGAATGATCGTTCGATATCTGCCAAGTAAGGATGGGATGGTCGGACACGACTAGACGCACCATTGCCCAGAGGCCCACTTCCGTTCGGACACGCAACTGGCACTTCCGCTTCGCCCTCAAGAACAGACATGGTCAGCCGGACCTGTCAGGTCCGAAAAGTGCCACAACCAGACTCATGCACCGCAACAAACGACGGCCTTATTCGATCACCTCGTCGGCGCGGGCGAGCAGTGTCGGTGGCACAGTGAGGCCGAGGGCTTTCGCGGTCTTGAGGTTGATCACCAATTCGAGCTTCTCCGGAGCTTGGACGGGCAACTCGTTCGGCTTCTCGCCTTTAAGGATGCGATTGGCATAGATTGCCGCGCGCCGGAAGTTATCGCGTACTTCACTTCCATAGGAGAGCAAGCCGCCGATTTCAGCAAAGTGCCGTAGATTTGCATAGACAGTGGGTAGACGGTAGCGAGCCGCCAGCGATATGACCTCCCGACTATGCCCGGTCATGTAGGCGTCAGGTATCACGACAAGGCCGCCAAGGGGCGCACGTGCGTGTGCGGCGACGACCGATTCGAGTTCGGGTATGTCGCGAACGAAGGTGGCGCTCGTATCAATTCCAAGGAGCGCTGCAGTGGCTCTCAAGGAGCGCAGGTAATATTCGGCAGAGGACGCTGCTCTGTTGAATGGGACAAGAACCCGAGTGACATTCGGCGCAATTTCCCTAAGCAGCTCAAGCCACTTGCCGCCCATCGACGGCTCGTCAACGATGAAACCGGTAACGTTCCCGCCCGGCCGCGGAATGCTCGCGACGAAGCCTTCGCCGACCGGATCGGAAACGAATGCGAAAATGATTGGGATGGTGTGCGTTTGCTGAAGCAGTGCCTTCGTAGTTTCGGTGTTTTGCGCAAGAAGCAAGTCCGGTTGTAGCGCGACGAGTTCCTTCGCGTATCGCTGGAGCGTCTCCGCGTCGTTGGATGCCACATAGCGCGTGTCAATCGTGATGTCCGCCCACCCGAGCTTTTGGAGTTCCCCCCGGAATAGGGCGAGGCGGGACTGTGCTTGCGGATCGCTCTCGGCCAACGCGAACAGCACGCCTATCCGTCGTATCCTGCCCGACTGTTGCGCCCGCGCAGCCGTTGGCCACCCTGCTGCGACGCCGCCGATAAGTGCGATGAATTCCCGCCGCTTCATTACCAACCCCGGGGCTCAGGATTTGGCATCTTAGCGGTTCAAACAGGTACGTTGATAGGGGCTAAAACCGGCGTCAAAAGCACTCTCGGCACTCTAGCTGGACGCGGCGAATGTCTCAGTTGGGTCATTCGCGATCCGGATCGAATCAGCAGTACGCTTGGGCGTGTCCGCTATGCCGCGAAAGCGCAAGTGAATTAAAAGCGCCAAAGGCCATGCCAAGTCCTGCGGTACGAACTCAACAACTACGAATGGGCCGCCATCAGGCCGATGCTGCACGCTAGCGCAGCGCCTTCACGACCAGGAACGGAATCAACCCCAGCACCACCGCGACCAGCGCGAAGGCGATCACGAGATTATAGCTGTGCGTCCAGTCATGGATCAGGCCGCCGGCCCAGGAGCCGAACGCCGAACCCAGTCCGCTGCCGATCGAAATGGTGCCGTAGATCGTGCCGACCCGTTCGCCGCGAAAAATCTTCATCGCGGTCGCCGTCAGCAGCGGCCCGCGTGAACCGATCATGCTGCCGAACGTGACGACAAAGGCGGCGAGCAGCCAGAAGTTCGGATACCACTGCAACAGCCACAGCAGGATGATCCCGATGATCGAGATGGCGTAGCTGATCAGCACCGATGGCCGGCGGCCGATGATCGTATCGAGCTGGGTGACGCCGAGCATCCCGAACAACAGCACCACGCCGCTGAAGCCCCACGCGGTTGCCGCCTGTAGAGGTGGAAAGCCGGCATCGATCAGATAGGCGACGATCTGCGCCGAGATCGCGTACATGCCGATTGCGGTGAAGAAGAAGGTTGAAAACAGCGCCCAGAACGCGTGGTGGCGCATCGCGCTCAGCAGCGTCCAGCCGCCGTCGGCGAAATTGGGATCGGCCTTTCTGACGACATGCGGCGAGCCCGTGGAGAACAGCCGCCACGGCAGGAACAACAGCGGCACCAGCAGGCACAGCGCGATGATGCCGAAGATCTGGTAGGCGCCGCGCCAGCCGACATGGTCGATCAGGATTTGCGATGCCGGCAGCAATACCAATACGCCGGCGCCGGTCGCGGAATAGACGATGGCCATCGCGGTCGGCAGACGCGGGCCGAACCAGCGGCCGAGCAGGATCGAATTCGGCACATTGCCGATAAAGGCGATGCCGACCCCAACGCAGAGGCCGATGCTCAACTGGAATTGCCAGAGGGCCTGGGCATGCGAGGCGACCAGGAACGCGCCGCCAAGCAATAGCAGCCCGAGCGAATAGACCGCGCGTGGCCCGGAGCGGTCGAACAGGCGGCCAACCAGGGGCGCCATCAATCCGCCCGCCAGCCAGGTCAGCGAATAGACCGAGACCACCTGGGCGCGGTCCCAGCCGAAATTCTCCGAGATCGGTTTGAGGAAAACCGTAAAACTCTCGCCGAGACCGCGGCCGAGCACCGATAGCGTAAAGCACAGCGCCAGCACGTTGAGCGCGACGCGCCCCGGCTTGCGCGGCGTCGTCGAACTATCCTCCGTGGACGTCTTTTGATCCATGGAGAACAGGGAGCGCGTTTCCGCAAGCAGTCGCAAGGGTCAAAAAGGAATACGGCTATGCAGGCTTGAGCAGGACGTGCTTCTTCTTGCCCATCGAGAGCTTGATGACGCCTTCGGGCGTGAGGTCCGAAGCGCTCAACGCCATCTTCTCGTCGGTGATGGCGACGTCGTTGACGCGAAGGCCGCCGCCCTTGATCTGGCGGCGCGCCTCGCCGTTCGATGCCACGAGGCCGGCCTTGACGAACAGCCGCCAGCACGCCGGCGCCGGCTTCGAGTTCGCCCCGCGAAATTTCCACCGTCGGAAGGCTTTCCGCGATTGATCCTTCTTCAAAGGTCTGCCGGGCGGTATCGGCCGCGGTGTTGGCGGCGTCGCGGCCGTGCAGCAGCGCGGTGGCCTCCGTCGCCAGCACCTTCTTGGCTTCGTTGATCTCGCCGCCTTGCAGCGCCGCCAACCGCGCGATCTCGCTCATCGGCAGGATCGTGAACAGCTTGAGGAATTTCACGACGTCGGCATCCTCGACGTTGCGCCAGTATTGCCAGAAATCGTATGGCGAGAATTGATCGGCGTTGAGCCAGACGGCGCCCTGTGCGGTCTTGCCCATCTTGGCGCCCGAGGCGGTGGTCAATAGCGGCGTCGTCAGCGCGAATAATTGCGGCGTGCCCATGCGGCGGCCGAGATCGACGCCGTTGACGATGTTGCCCCATTGATCGGAGCCGCCCATCTGCAGGCGGCAGTCCACGCGCCGCGACAATTCGACGAAGTCGTAGGCCTGGCAAACCATGTAGTTGAACTCGATGAAGCTCATTTCCTGCTCGCGCTCGAGCCGAAGGCGCACCGAGTCCATCGTCAGCATGCGGTTGACCGAGAAATGCCGGCCGATGTCGCGCAGCATTTCGATCCAGTTCAACCTGGTCAGCCATTCCGCATTGTCCAGCATGACGGCGTCGGCGGGTCCGTCGCCGTAGCGGAGCACCTTTGCGAACACGCCGCGGATCGAGGCCTTGTTGGCCTCGATTTCCGCGACGGTGCGGATCGCGCGCGTTTCGTCCTTGCCGGAGGGGTCGCCGACCATGGTGGTTCCGCCGCCCATCAGGGTGATCGGCTTGTTGCCGCTTTGCTGCAGCCAGTGCAGCATCATCATGGTGAGGTAATTGCCGATATGCAGCGACGGCGCCGTGCAATCGTAGCCGACATAGGCGGTCGCCTGGCCTTTCGCGGCCAGCGCGTCGAGGCCCTCGAAATCGGAGCATTGGTGGATGAAGCCGCGTTCACTTAAAATGTTCAGGAAATCTGATTTAAATGCGGTCATTGCTGTGCGACTCTGATCATTCTATTTTCACGGTAATTCTAACGAGTTGCGGAACTATAGCGATTAGCCTGCCGCAAGCGCGCGCGGTGTGGCATTATAAGATGTCCGTGTTTGGCACAAGCTGGTCGTCGTCGGCGGGACGATTCGAGCAGGGCGTTGCGAAGGCACGATTACGATGATGTTGACGGCTATCGGTCTGATGAGCGGCACCTCGCTTGATGGGGTCGATGTCGCTTTGATTGAAACCGACGGCCGGCGGGTTACGGCTTTTGGGCCCTCCGGATACCGCCCCTATACCGAGATGGAGCGCCGCCTGCTGCGCCAGGCGCTGTTCGAGGCGGTCGACCTGCCGCAGCGCGACGCGCGGCCGGGATGCCTGGGCGATGCCGAGCGGGCCGTCACGCTTGCGCATGCTGAAGCGGTGGCCACGTTTACCGCGCAAAACCGCATCAGCTGCGACGACATCGACATTGTCGGATTCCATGGCCAGACCGTCCTGCACCGGCCCGAGCGCAAATTGACGGTGCAGATCGGCGATGGCGCCGCGCTCGCCAAGGCGATCCATATCCCCGTCATGCATGATTTCCGTGCCGCCGACGTTGAAGCAGGCGGGCAGGGCGCACCCTTTGTGCCGGTTTACCATCGTGCATTGGCCCAATCGCTGGAGCGCGAGGGGCCGATCGCCGTGGTCAATATCGGCGGCGTCTCCAACATCACCTATATCGACGGGACCGACACCCTGATCGCCTGCGATACCGGGCCCGGCAACGCGCTGCTCGACGACCACATGTACCGGATCCTCAGTCAGCGCTTCGATGCCGAAGGCCGCACGGCCGCGCAAGGCAGGGTCGATGAAGCCTGGATCGGGCGCGCGCTGCAGCTGCCGTTCTTTTCCTTAGCCCCGCCCAAATCGCTCGACCGCAACGATTTTCACGCCCTCAAGCTCGGCATGATGTCGCCTGCGGATGGCGCGGCGACCCTGACCGCGTTCACGGCGGCAGCTATCGCCCGGATCGTGCCGCTGCTGCCGAAGGTACCCAATAGCTGGATCGTGTGCGGCGGCGGCGCCCGCAATCACACCATGATGAGAATGCTGCGCGAGCGGCTGGCGCCGGCGCCCGTCCAGGCCGCGGATACGCTGGGCTGGTCCTCGGATGCGATCGAAGCGCAGGCTTTCGGCTTCCTCGCGGCGCGCGGTTTAAAAGGCCTGCCGCTGAGCTACCCCGCCACCACGGGGGTCCCGATCCCGATGACCGGGGGGGTCATAGCCCGGCCCTGATCAAGATCTGTTGATGCAAATGCATCGACCTTGACGATTACATGCAAATGCATCTAATTGGATGCAGATGCATGGAGCGGAGCCTGTCGGGCTTGCGCCTGGAGATCGTCATGACGCCGAAGCTCACTTTGATCAGCCACAAGCTTTGTCCCTATGTGCAGCGGGCGGTGATCGCGCTGACGGAGAAGGGCGTTCCGTTCGAGCGCGTGGACATCGACCTCGCCAACAAACCGGATTGGTTCTTGAAGATTTCGCCGCTCGGCAAGGTGCCGGTGCTACGCGTCACCACTGCCGATGGTGAGGTTGCGTTGTTCGAGAGCAATGTGATCTGTGAATACATCGAGGAAACGCAAAACGGCGCAAAACTGCATCCGCAAGATCCGCTGCAGCGTGCGCAGCATCGGGCGTGGATGGAGTTCGGCTCCACGATCCTGAGCGAATTGTGGGGCCTGGAAACCACCGGCGATGCCGCGATGTTTGAAACAAAGCGGCTGGCCGTCGCCGCAAAATTTGCGCGCGTCGAAGAGGCCTTGGGTCCGGGGCCGTTTTTTGCGGGCAAGCATTTCAGTCTGGTGGACGCGGTGTTTGCGCCGATCTTTCGCTATTTCGACGTGTTCGATCGATTGATCGACCTATCGATCTTCGCGGAGACGCCGAAGGTGCGCGCATGGCGCGCGGAGCTTGCGAAGCGGCCGAGCGTTCGCTCGGCGGTCGGGGCCGATTACCCCAATTGCTGCATGCGTTCCTCGTTCGCCACAACGCGCACATGCTGAAGCTGGCGGCGTGAACCGAAAAAGCCGCTTCGAGTTTTATGGTTGCTACGGGCTGCGCAGCAGGCCAATGAAGGCGGCCACGGCGAACCGGAGCGCTCAGCGGACGTTGGCGAGCCGCATGTCGAGATAGCCGGTCACCGTTTCCATCAGCGGCTGCAGCTTGCCGTCGAAGAAATGGTTTGCGCCGGGGATGATCTGCTGGTCGATGACGATGCCCTTCTGGGTCTTCAACTTCTCGACCAGCGTGTTGACGTCCTTCGGCGGCACCACGGCATCCTTCTCGCCATGCACGATCAAACCCGATGACGGGCAGGGCGCGAGGAAGGAGAAGTCATAGAGATTGGCGGGCGGCGCGATCGAGATAAAGCCTTCGACCTCGGGCCGGCGCATCAGGAGCTGCATGCCGATCCAGGCGCCGAACGAAAACCCGGCGACCCAGCAGGCGCGCGCCTCGGGATTGATGGTCTGCGCCCAATCGAGCGCGGAGGCCGCATCGGACAATTCGCCGGTACCGTGATCGAACGAGCCCTGGCTGCGGCCGACGCCGCGGAAATTGAAGCGCAGTACCGAAAAGCCCCGATGCGCAAACGCGTAGTAGCACTGGTAGACGATCTGGTGATTCATCGTGCCGTGAAACTGCGGATGCGGATGCAGGATCATTGCGATCGGCGCGTTCTTCTGCTTCGCGGGATGGTAACGGCCTTCGAGGCGGCCTGCGGGGCCGGTAAAAATAACTTCAGGCATTGGTGATCCCTGGGAATGATCCTTGGCAGCAGATGTGATCCGGCTGCGAGAAGGGCGATCAGGCGCCGTTGTGGCGATGCGCAGACGTCGCTCGGTGAACTTGTGGCGGGGTTCTAGCATGAGGCGAGGGGCAAAAAGCAAGCATCTTGAACATCTGGAAATGCATTCAAGGCGTTAGCTTGCGATTGCCGGGAGACTTCGCGATCACCAATTGCGATAAGTTCGCGGACGCGGTTGAAGCCGCGTTCGCATACTGGGATCAAAGGTAATATCATACGCTATGCCCGAGCGGGTCTATCTCGACTGGAATGCGACCACGCCGCTCCGCCCCGAGGCAAAGGCGGCGATGGCTGCCGCTTGGGACATCAGCGGCAATCCGTCCTCGGTTCATGTCGAGGGCCGGCAGGCGCGGCGCCTGATCGAGGAGGCGCGGGCCAATATCGCCGCGGCCGTCGGTGCCCGGCCTCAGGACGTCGTCTTTTGCTCCGGCGGTACCGAAGCGAACGCGCTTGCGCTGACACCGGGGTTGCGGCGTGGCGCGGGGCGGCCGGTCGGGCGGTTATTGGTCTCGGCTATCGAGCATGCCTCGGTGCTGTCTGGCGGACGGTTTCCAGCGGACGCGATCGGGACCATCCATGTCACGCCCTCCGGTCTGGTCGATCTCGGCCATCTACGCGGGCTGCTCAAGGACGGGCCGCCGGCGCTGGTGTCTGTCATGCTGGCCAATAACGAGACCGGCGCGATCCAGCCGGTCACCGAAATAGCCGGGATCGTCCATGAAGCAGGTGGCCTGCTGCATGTCGATGCGATCCAGGCGTTTGGAAAAATACCCTTTGATATCAAATCGATGGGAGCTGACCTGGTGACGCTGTCGGCGCACAAGATCGGCGGCCCCAAGGGTGCCGGTGCGGTTGTCTTGGCCGAGGATGTCCACGGGCTGGAGCCGCTTCTGCGCGGCGGGGGGCAGGAACTGGGACGCCGGGCGGGAACCGAGAATGTCGCGGGCATTTCGGCGTTCGGTGCGGCCGCCAAGGCCGCGATGGCGGCTCTTGAAGGCGACGCCGTTCGTCTCCGGGGCTTGCAGAACCGCCTCGAAGACGGCCTTAGGCAGATAATGTGGTATGATAGTATTCTCTGGCGACGTGCCACGGTTGCCCAATACCACATTGTTCAGCGTTCCCGGGCTGAAGGCCGAGACGGCCGTGATTGGCTTCGACCTCGCCGGTATCGCGGTATCTTCGGGCTCCGCCTGCAGTTCGGGCAAAGTCCAGCCGTCGCACGTGCTGGCCGCCATGGGGTTCGGCCGTGAGCTTGCGCAGGGAGCGGTGCGGCTCAGTCTGGGCTGGTCTACCTCCGAGACAGACGTTGATATGACCCTTAAGGCTTGGCGAAAGCTCGCCGATGTCTTACTTAGAGGGGAACGACGAAACACGGCTTGAACCATTCTAAGCCGGTTTCGTCAGAACTTCCGAACTGATCCACCGCGGTCCTTGAAACCGCGAGCGGAGGATGGAATGCCAGCCGTACAAGAGACGGTCGAGCGGGTTCGCCGCATCGACGTCGACCAATATCGATATGGATTCGAGACGCTTATCGAGTCCGACAAGGCCCCCAAGGGGCTGTCGGAAGATACCGTCCGCTTCATTTCCGCCAAAAAGAACGAGCCGGCCTGGATGCTGGAGTGGCGGCTTGAGGCCTATCGCCGCTGGCTGACCATGACCGAGCCGCAATGGGCCCGCGTCCATTATCCCAAGATCGACTACCAGGATCTCTATTACTACTCGGCGCCGAAGCCCAAGAAGACGATTTCGTCGCTCGACGAAATCGATCCGGAAATCCTGAAGACCTACGAAAAACTCGGCATTCCCCTGCGCGAAGTCGAGGTGCTCGAAGGCGTCGTGCGTCCCGGAAGGCGAACGCAAGATCGCGGTCGACGCCGTGTTCGATTCGGTATCGGTTGCGACCACGTTCCAGAAGGAACTGAAGGCGGCCGGCGTGATCTTCATGCCGATCTCGGAAGCGATCCGCGAGCATCCTGAGCTGGTGAAGAAGTATCTCGGCACCGTCGTGCCGACCTCGGACAATTATTTCGCGACGCTGAATTCGGCGGTGTTTTCCGACGGCTCGTTCGTCTACGTGCCGCCGGGCGTGCGCTGCCCGATGGAGCTGTCGACCTACTTCCGCATCAACGAACGCAACACCGGCCAGTTCGAGCGCACGCTGATCATCGCCGACAAGGGCGCTTATGTCAGCTACCTCGAAGGCTGCACCGCGCCGCAGCGCGACGAGAACCAGTTGCACGCCGCGGTCGTCGAACTCGTTACGCTCGACGATGCCGAGATCAAATACTCGACCGTGCAGAACTGGTATCCCGGCAACTCGGAAGGCGTCGGCGGCATCTACAATTTCGTCACCAAGCGTGGCGACTGCCGCGGCAACAATTCAAAAATCTCATGGACGCAGGTCGAGACCGGTTCGGCGATCACCTGGAAATACCCGAGCTGCATCCTGCGCGGCGACAATTCGCGCGGCGAATTCTACTCGATCGCGATCTCGAACGGTCATCAGCAGGTCGATAGCGGCACCAAGATGATTCATCTCGGCAAGAACACGACGAGCCGGATCATCTCCAAGGGTATCGCCGCCGGCGTCTCGCAAAACACCTATCGCGGCCTCGTCACCGCCCATCGCAAGGCGACCGGCGCGCGCAATTTCACCGCCTGCGATTCGCTGTTGATCGGCGACAAATGCGGCGCGCATACCGTGCCTTATATCGAGGCGAAGAATTCATCCGCGCTGTTCGAGCACGAAGCGACCACGTCGAAGATTTCCGAAGACGTGCTGTTCTATTGCGTGCAGCGCGGCCTTTCCCAGGAAGAAGCCGTCGGCCTTGTGGTCAACGGCTTTGTAAAGGACGTGCTGCAGCAACTGCCGATGGAGTTCGCGGTGGAAGCGCAGAAGCTGATCTCGATCAGCCTTGAAGGTTCGGTTGGATAGGACCTCATCCTGAGGAGGTCGCGAAGCGGCCGTCTCGAAGGATGAGAGGAAAGATTGTCGGTCGCGTCCTTCGAGACGCGCCTTACGGCGCTCCTCAGGACGAGGAGCAAAAACGGAAAAATCGGATGTCATTACTCGAAGTCAAAAATCTGCAGGTCCGTGTCGAGGAGCGTGAGATTCTCCACGGGCTGTCGCTCACGGTGAACCCGGGCGAAGTGCACGCGATCATGGGGCCGAACGGCTCCGGCAAATCGACGCTGTCCCACGTCATCGCGGGCAAGCCGGGCTATGAAGTCACCGGCGGCGAGATCCTGTTCAGGGGCGAAGACCTGTTGGCGATGGCGCCCGACGAGCGCGCCGCCAAGGGCGTGTTCCTGGCGTTCCAGTACCCGGTCGAGATTCCCGGCGTTGCCACCATGAATTTCCTGCGCACGGCACTGAACGCCCAGCGCAAGGCGCGCGGCGAGAGCGAATATTCGACGCCGGACTTTCTGAAGAAAGTCCGCGAAGTGGCCGCGCGGCTGAACATTCCGCAGGAGATGCTTCGCCGCGGCGTCAATGTCGGCTTTTCCGGCGGCGAAAAGAAGCGCAACGAGATCTTGCAGATGGCGCTGTTCGAGCCGGCCGTCTGCATTCTGGATGAAATGGATTCCGGCCTCGACATCGACGCATTGCGTGTGGCGGCCGATGGCGTCAACGCGCTGCGTTCGCCGGATCGGGCGATGGTCGTCATCACCCACTACCAGCGGCTGCTCAACTACATCGTGCCTGATTTCGTGCACGTGATGTCGAAGGGCCGTGTCGTCAAAAGCGGCGGCAAGGATCTCGCGCTGGAGCTCGAGGCTTCCGGCTACGCCCAGTTCGAAGACGCGGCGTGAGCTGAAACGGATCTGTGATGAACGTAGTTTTGGCAAAAAACGAAACCGGACGCGCGCTGAGCGACAGCTTTGCGATCGCGCGCGACCGGCTGCCGGGCACCGGCACGGTTGCGGAAGCAAGACGCGCGGCCTTCGAGGCCTATGAGCATAGCGGGCCTGCCGCACCGGCGCATCGAAGACTGGAAATATACTGATTTGCGCGCGCTGATGCGCGAGGTACTGCCGCTGGCGCCCGCGCCGGATGCGGCTGTGTTGACGCGTGCGGGCGCGGCCCTGAAGCTGCACGCGATCGACGGCGTGCGCCGGCTGGTGCTGGTGGATGGCGTATTCGCGCCCAAGCTTTCCGATCTCGACGATCTCCAGAAGGGGCTGACGATCCGCACTCTGCGCGATGCGCTGGAGGGCGGCGACGCCAGGCTTCAGGCGCAATTGTTCGCGCCCGACAATTCCAATCCGATGGTCGCGCTCAACAGCGCGATGATGACCGACGGCGTCGTGATCGAAGTCGCCGATGGCGCCGTGCTGACACAACCGCTGCATATCGTCCATATCGCTGGTGGCGCCGTGCCCGCGGCGATGTTCACGCGCTCGTTGCTGCGCCTCGGCAAGGATGCCGGTGCGACGCTGGTGGAGAGCTACATCGCGGCCGACGGCGCAAAGGGCTATCAGGCCCACGACTCCCTCGTTGTTTCCATCGGCGACAATTCGCGCCTCGACCATGTCCGCCTGATCGAAGACGGCCGCGAGGCCACCAATATTTCGTCCGCCGTGGTGACGCTGGGTGCTCACGCCCATCTCAACACTTTCGGCATGGCCTCAGGCGCCGGCCTCAGCCGCTATCAGGCCAATATCGCGTTTGCCGGCGAGGGCTCGCGGGTCGAGACCAACGGCGTCAATCTGCTCAATGGCCGCCAGCATGCCGACACCACGTTGTTCATGGATCACGCGGTGCCGAACTGCGCCAGCCGCGAAATCTTCCGCGCGGTGGTGGACGACCGCGCCCATTCGGTGTTCCAGGGCCGCATCATCGTGCAGCCCAAGGCACAGAAGACCGACGCCAAGATGATGACGCGGGCGTTGCTGCTGTCCGACGACGCCGAGGCCGACAACAAGCCGGAGCTCGAAATCTTTGCCGACGACGTCACCTGCGGCCACGGCGCAACCACCGGCGCGCTCGACGAGAGCCTGCTGTTCTATCTGCGCGCGCGCGGCCTTTCGGAAAAGGAAGCCCAGGCGCTGCTGATCCAGGCCTTCGTGGGCGAGGCCATCGAATCGATCGTCAACGACGATTTGCGCGAGCTCGCGATCGCGGCGGCGCAGCGCTGGCTGGAGGCGAGGGGTTGACCATGCATCCGGCGGTCAAAAACGGCGCCTATGATGTGATGCGGGTGCGGGAAGATTTTCCGGCACTGGCGTTGAAGGTGTATGGCAAATCGCTGGTCTATCTCGACAATGCGGCATCCGCCCAGAAGCCGACCGCCGTGCTCGAGCGCATGACCGAAGCCTACAAAAGCGAATACGCCAACGTGCATCGCGGGCTGCATTATCTCGCCAACGCCGCGACGGAAGCCTATGAAGGCGGCCGCGCCAAGGTCGCAAAATTCCTCAATGCCCGCCGCAACGAGGAGATCGTCTTCACCCGCAACGCCACCGAGGCGATCAACCTGGTGGCGTCGTCCTGGGGCGAACCCAATATCGGCGAGGGCGATGAGATCGTCATCTCGATCCTGGAGCACCATTCCAACATCGTGCCCTGGCACTTCCTCAGGGAACGGCATGGCGCGGTGATCAAATGGGCGCCGGTCGACGATGAAGGCAACTTCCTGATCGAAGAATTCGAGAAGCTGCTGACGTCGCGCACAAAGCTGGTCGCGATCACGCAGATGTCGAACGCGCTCGGTACCGTCGTGCCGGTCAAGGACGTCGTGAAACTGGCGCATGCGCGCGGCATTCCGGTGCTGGTCGACGGCAGCCAGGCCGCCGTGCATCTGGCGATCGACGTGCAGGACATCGACGCCGATTTCTACGTCTTCACCGGCCACAAGCTGTACGGCCCGACCGGCATCGGCGTGCTCTACGCCAAGCATGAGCATCTGGTCGCGATGCGTCCCTATAATGGCGGCGGCGAGATGATCCGCGAGGTCGCGAAGGACTGGGTCACCTATGGCGATCCGCCGCACAAATTCGAGGCGGGCACGCCGGCGATCGTCGAGTCGATCGGGCTTGGCGCTGCGATCGACTACGTCAATTCGATCGGCAAGGAGCGCATCGCCGCCCATGAGCACGAGCTGCTGACTTATGCCGAGGGGCGGCTGCGCGAGATCAACTCGCTACGGCTGATCGGCACCGCGCGCGGCAAGGGTCCGGTGATCTCCTTTGAGATGAAGGGCGCCCATCCCCACGATGTCGCGACCGTGATCGACCGCCAGGGAATCGCAGTGCGCGCCGGCACCCATTGTGTGATGCCGCTTTTAGAGCGGTTCAATGTCACGGCCACCTGCCGCGCATCGTTTGGGATGTATAATACCCGTGAAGAAGTCGACCATCTGGCACAGGCGCTGATCAAGGCGCGGGATTTGTTTTCATGACCGACACAGCCGAAGTCAAAACCGCCAATATGGAAACCCATTCGGCGTTGCCGCCGGAAGAGACCGAGCGCATGGGCGGCGAGATCGTCGCCGCGCTGAAGACGGTATTCGACCCGGAGATTCCGGCCGATATCTACGAGCTTGGCCTGATCTACAAGGTCGACCTCAAGGACGACCGCGGCGTCGACGTGACGATGACACTGACCACGCCGAACTGCCCGGCGGCCGGCGAATTGCCGACCATGGTCGAGAACGCCGTCGCCAGCGTTCCCGGCGTCGGTATCGTCAATGTCAATCTGGTGTGGGACCCGGCCTGGACGCCGGATCGCATGTCCGACGAGGCCCGCCTCGTGTTGAATATGTGGTGAAGGGATCCGTTGCCTAAACTGTCCGGTGTCATCGAGACCGCACTTTACGTTGATGATCTCGCGCGCGCCCGCGCATTCTACGAGAAGGTGCTCGGGCTTGTGCCGCTAACGGCTGATTCGCGATTTCTTGCCTACAATGTTGGCGGCCGGAGCGTGTTGCTGCTGTTTCTGCGCGGTTCGGCGCCGGAGCCAATTCATCTACCCGGCGGGATCATTCCGCCGCATGACGGCAGCGGTCCGATTCACATGGCCTTTGCCATCGAGGCGGCGGAACTGCCGGTTTGGGAAAAGTCACTTGGTGAGAACAATGTCGCGATCGAAGGCAGGACAGATTGGCCGCGAGGCGGCAGGAGTATCTACTTCCGCGACCCCGACAATCATCTGTTGGAGCTGGCGACACCGGGGATTTGGGCGATTTACTAGGAAACCGGCGGTTCGTTTCGACGGGTTCTGATGGAGTTCATGACGAGAGGCCTTCACAGCGGGAATTTCGTTGTTATTTTGATGCCATGATAGTTCGTCGCCACGAGGCGACGCCGGAGATCGACTGCAATGGATACCACCGTACAGTCCAAGCCGAAGCCGCGGCCGCGCCCGCAAGTCATGAAATTGACCGAGGCGGCGGCGCAGCGGATCACGGAACTGACCGAGCGCGCCAATTCCGAGATCGTCGGGCTTCGCGTCGGCATCAAGAACGGCGGCTGCGCCGGCCAGTCCTACACGGTCGAATATGCCCACGAAGTCCGCCCCACCGACGAGGTGGTCGAGGACAAGGGGGTCAAGATCCTGGTCGATCCCAAGGCGGTGCTGTTTCTGCTTGGCACCGAGATGGACTACAAGGCCGACAAGATGCAGGCCCAGTTCATCTTCAACAACCCGAACCAGGTCTCGGCCTGCGGCTGCGGCGAGTCGGTGCAACTGACGCCCGCGAAGGTGGATCGATAGTTTACGCGTTAGCCTCTCCCCGCGTCGTCCCGCGGTGCGCTGCGACCACGAGTCGAGCCTGCCGGCGATTGATTTGCACTCGCCTAGGCTCACAAGAGCACGGGATCGTATCGGCTGAGCGCAATTGCGCATGGGCGGCACCATGGACCGCGATTTCCTGATCGACCTGTTTGCGGCCTTCGGCCCGGTCACGATCCGCCGGATGTTCTCGGGCTTTGGTGTTTCCGCCGACGGCACCAATTTCGCGCTTGCACTGCGGTCCGGGCTTTATTTCCGCGCCGACGAACAGACAATTCCGCAGTTCGAGGCGGAGGGTTCAAAACCGTTTCAATATCAGACCCGAACGAAAACCGTGACCGTCAACTCGTACTGGGAATTGCCGGCGCGCCTGTTCGACGATTCCGAAGAGTTGGCGGATTGGGCGCGGGCGGCGCTGGCAGCCGCCCAGCGCGCGGCCTTGCGCAAGCGCTCGAAGGGACGAAAGGCGGCCAAGGCCGTAGCGAAGAAGGCCGCTGTAAAAAAGCCCGTAGCGAAGAAGAAGCCAGCGGAAAAGAAAATGGCTGCGAAGAAAAAGAAGCGCGTCCATCCTGAGATGCTAGCGTAGCGAGCCTGGAAAGACGGAGGCACGGGCGAAGCGCGTTGGGCAGCGCGATGACGTCCCGCATGAGGGGATTACCTACGCCACCTGGCTGCGCGTCTCGGCGGCGTATTCGGGATCGACTTCGCAGATCACGCGGTTGCGGCCGTTGCGCTTGGCGGCATAGAGGCAGGCATCGGCGCGTTCGATCAGCGAATCCGTATCGTCACCCGGCTTGAGCATGGAAACGCCGACCGAGATCGTGACACGGCCGAGGATTTCGCCGGTCGATTTCTTCTTCAGTTCTTTCGCCATCACCGCGCGGCGAATGTGATCGGCGACCGTCAGCGCCTGGCGCAGCGCGGTGTTGGGCAGCACGACAGCGAATTCCTCGCCGCCATAGCGGGCGGTGATGTCCTGGCCCTTGATGGTCTGCTTCAGGGACATCGCGACCAGCCGCAGCACCTGATCGCCGGTGAGATGGCCATAGGAATCGTTGAACGACTTGAAATGATCGATGTCGAACATCAGCAGCGACAGCGGCTCGCCGGTCGCCAGCGCCGCCTGTACCGCCGCATCGATCGAGCGGTCGAAATATTTGCGGTTGCCAAGGCCCGTGAGCGGATCGGTCAGGCTCTCGGCGCGGATGGCCTCGAGGCTGTGCTGGAGATTGCTGATCTCGGTCTTCGACAGCGCCAGCCGGTTTTCCAGCGCCTTGTTGATGTCGCGCATCTCGCGGGTGGATTTCATCAGCGTTTCGACGACCGCCTTGACCTGATCGCGGTCCTTTGCAGTCGACAGTTTCTGGCTCGCACCGCTCAGGCTGGCGTCATAGCTCGCCGACATGCCGAGCGCTTCGGTGATGAGCGTCATCACGTCGTCGATTTCGCCGATCACGCGCGTGCCGACCTTGTCGATGCGATCGGAGGCCTTGATGTGGGAGAGGTAGGTTTCGTAGATCTGTTCGAGATCGGCTTCGGTCAGCTTGCCGTTGCGCGCCAATGTCTCGTTGATGATCTTGTTGAGGGGGGCATTGTATCCGGTCGCATAGACGTACCAGATTTCATAATTGCGAGGGACGGCGGTTTGCCGGAGAGACTTGATCTGGCCCAACGCAACTTCGGCAAACGCCATCGTGCGTTCGTGTTCATCCAGCAGCTTGACCACTGATCCGTCCCCAATAGCGAGCAGCGCCGTAAACGGCAGAAAATGACTAAAATTATAGCCGTCAAGTTAATGGAGGAGAATGAACGCGGGGTAAACGGGTCCACGCGCATCAGCGCGCGTGTTGATCAGAGCGTTTTCGAGCGAAGTGCTGGCAGTTCGCATAGCACTCAAGTTTACGCAGATTGCATAGATATATCTGCGGTAGAAAACGCGCCAGAAAATCCAGAGCTTCGGTTCTGGTTCAATCAATTCTTGCAGAACCGATCACGCCCTAGACGCGCGCGCGAACCGGACGCAGCAGGAACGCCGGAAGATGCGAGTGATCGGCAGGCTCCGATTCCACATCTCGCTGGGTCCGCCGTGGCTCCGGGCGGCCGATCGAGGGCACGCGCGAGGCTGGCGCGGCGGCTGGTGGTGTGAACGTCTCGGCCGGTGCTTGCGGTTTTGGGCCGGCATTGCGGCCGCCACCCTCTGGAGTTCCGCGATGCGGCGTTCCGCGATTCGGAATGCCGCGGTTCGCGCTCGGCAACCCTGTCGGAACCCTTATCCGAACCACTGTCTGAACTCTTGCGTAGTCTCGGTCTCGGCGTGTCTTGGCTCGGCATGTCTCGGTTCACTGCGCTCGCGTCGCGGCTTGCGTCCGCCGCGCGAACCCTCTCTCGAGCCTTCCCGTGACCGCTGCTCGCGCGGCCGATCGGTATCATCGGATGCTTCCGATGGCGTGGTGAAATCACCTTCGGCGCGAGGAATGGTTTTTCCGATCAGCCTCTCGATCGCAGCAATCGATTTGGTGTCGAGCGACGTCACGATCGAGATCGCAGTGCCGGCGCGTCCGGCGCGTCCGGTGCGGCCGATGCGATGCACGTAGTCGTCGGGATGATGCGGCACGTCGAAATTGAAGACATGGCTCACCGCGGGAATATCCAGGCCGCGCGCGGCCACATCGGAGGCCACCAGCAGGGGGATTTCGCCCTTGCGGAATTGATCGAGGGCTGCGGTGCGGGCCGATTGATCCATGTCGCCATGCAGGGCGCCGACGCTGAAGCCGTGCTTCTGCAGCGATTTGTAAACAACGGCGACTTCGCGTTTGCGGTTGCAGAAGATGATCGCGTTGTTGAGGTCCTTGGCGTCGCGCAGCAGGCGACGAAGTATTTCTCGCTTCTGGTGCGTTTCGCGGCCGCCGCTGACCTGGAATTGCGAGACGCCCACCGCGGTCGTGGCCGGCTTCGAGACTTCGATCCGCTCGGGATTATGCAGGAAGGTTTCGGTGATGCGGCTGATTTCCGGCGGCATCGTCGCGGTGAAGAACAGCGTCTGCCGCGTAAACGGCACCAGCTTGCAGACCCGCTCGATGTCGGGAATGAAGCCCATGTCGAGCATGCGGTCGGCTTCGTCGATCACGAGCAGTTCGACGCCGGTAAGCAACAGCCCGCCGCGCTCGGTGTGGTCGAGCAGCCGGCCGGGGGTCGCGATCAGCACGTCGACGCCGCGGGTCAATTTGGTGTCCTGGTCGCCGAACGAGACGCCGCCGATCAGAAGCGCGACGTTGAGTTTCTGGCCGACGCCGTATTTATCGAACTGTTCCTTGACCTGAGCGGCGAGTTCGCGGGTCGGCTCAAGGATGAGGGTGCGGGGCATGCGGGCCCGGGCGCGGCCCTTTTCCAGTAGCGTGAGCATCGGAAGGACGAAGGCCGCGGTCTTGCCGGTGCCGGTCTGGGCGATGCCGAGAACGTCACGGCGGGCCAGAACGTGCGGGATCGCCTGTTCCTGAATGGGGGTAGGGGTGGTGTAGCCGCTGGCCGCAACCGCGGCGAGAACCTTGTCGGACAGACCGAGATGGGAAAAAGACATTGAGCCTCTAGTCGACACCGCCGTTCGGAATCGAGGGTAAAAAGGCTGTCGCGTTTAGCCCCGAAACGGCGCGCTTTAAAAAGCTGGGGGCTCTGGCTTACGCTGACGAGCGGCAAACCTAAGGAATCGCGTTTCGATCCAAGGCCGCGTTGATCGGGAACATAGGGGCGAATTGGCCAAAGTCAATCTGGAACCGGCCAAACAGCCGAAAAAGCTTAATGTTTTCGAACAAATAACCGCCAAACCGTCATTTGGCCGTCAAATCAGTCGGCACGTCGCGGACAGATTCGCCAAGTCCGGAGACGCTCTTGCTCCGTCATCGCAGGTTTTGCGCGAGATCAAGGCCGGCATTGGGCAGGCCATCCGCCGCGAGGATGTTTCGGTCGACGCGCTCGCTGCGCGCCATCGTCCGCCGTCCGCGACGCGCTCGACCGGCGCCTTGTGCCTGCCTGCCGGAGGTGCGCGCAAGTGAGGGACAAGCCGGCGTCCGCGAAGTCAGCCGATTAAGCGTGGGCGCTCATCGAAATGTGTCGTAGTGAACGGCGCGAGCCAGCGGATGATCGTTGAACCGCCCTGATGTATTTGTACACTATCGAGCAGAGCGGCCGTTCGGCCGACGAACGATTTAACATGCGATTCTACATGCGGGCGGGGACGTGAATGACGAGACGACTTTCCGGACTGGCAGCGTTGACCGGCATCGCGGTCGCGTTTTTTGCATTCGCCGCGCCGCCCGCGCACGCCGAAAAGCGCGTTGCGCTGGTGGTCGGCAACAACGACTACAGGAACGTTCCAAAGCTGCAGAAGGCGGTCAACGACGCCCGCACCATGGGCGATACACTGAAGCAACTCGGCTTCACCGTCATGGTCGCAGAAAACCAGAACCGCCAGGCGTTCAGCGAGACGCTGCTTGCCTTCGACAGGGCGGTCGGGCCGGGCGATACCGCGTTCTTCTTTTACGCCGGCCATGGTTTTGAAATTGCCGGTCAGAACTTTCTGCTGCCGACCGACGTCCCCGCCGCGACCGAAGGCCAGGAAGAACTGGTGCGCGATGCTTCCGTGCTCGCCGATCGTGTCATCGAGCGATTGCAGAACAAGAAAGTGCGCACCGCCATTCTGGTGTTCGACGCCTGCCGCAACAACCCGTTTGAGCGCAGCGGCACGCGCGCGGTCGCCGGCGGCGGCGGTCTCGCGCCGATGACGCAATTGCCCGAGGGCGTGTTCTCGGTGTTCTCCGCCGGACCGCGGCAGACCGCGCTCGATCGGCTCTCCAATAATGACGACAATCCCAATTCGGTTTTCACCCGCACCTTTGCCAAGGAGCTGACGCAACCCGGCATGAACCTCGTGCAGGTTGCACAGCGCACGCGGCGCCTCGTCAGCGAGATGGCCGAGACCGTCCATCACAAGCAGATCCCGGTCTATTTCGACCAGATGGTGGACGACGTGTTCCTCAACGGCGTCGCCAAAGGCCAGCCTGAGGCGGAAAAGGCGGCCGAACCACAGCCGCAAAAGGTCGCAGCGCTGCCGCCGGTGTCGGTGCCGCGGGTGCCGAAAGAAGATTCCGTCAACGCGCCGATCGCGATGTTCTCGCGCCACAATGGCGGCTGGACCGTGGTGTTCTCGATCGCCGACCCGACGCTCGGAATTTCCTGGCGCATGGGCGATGCCGGCGATTTCCGCGAAACCGGTTTCATGGACACGCTCAATTCGCGCACCCGCAAGCGGATGCCCAACTCGTCGATCGAGCTTCCGGCCGACGCGCCGGCGGCGACCATCCAGGTGCGTTACGTCGATACCAATGGTGAATTGCAGGGGCCGTTTCCGATCCGGTTCGACCCCGAAGCAGCCTTGATGCGCGACCAGCGAAAAATCCTCGACCTGACCGCGACGAGCTGGCTGTCGTTCCGCGAATTCAACGGGCTCCTGGTCTATTACACCCACCTGATGTCGTATCGCTGCGCGATCCGCGAAGTGCGTGTCGGCATCGACAGCACGGTACCGGACAAGGTTTTGAAAATGCCGCCCTGCGATCCCAGGGACCCGAGCGCCATTCCGCACGACGCGCAGCCTTATCTCAAGCTCGCGCCACAGACCAAATCTGTTTCGGTGGAGTTGACCTACCGTGACGGCAGCGTGTCCGAGATCAAGAGCTTCCGGCGTTGAGGTTCGACGCGACGTCCCCAACCGGGGGTTTCGCGCTTGAAAGGCCTTGGCCTCTAAAAGGCTTGGCGTCGAACTGGCGCTGTAATCCCGTTGCACTAAGTCCTGCCGCAAGCGAGGCGGCTTACAATGGACGCAGAGCATAGCTTCGTATCAGCCCTCGGAACGCACGATGAAAGTGCGCTGCTGCATCGTCGGCGGCGGGCCTGCCGGCATGATGCTCGGTTATCTCCTGGGCCGTGCCGGCATCGACGTCGTGGTGCTGGAAAAGCATGCGGATTTCTTCCGCGATTTTCGCGGCGATACCGTGCATCCCTCGACCTTGCAGGTGATGGACGAACTCGGGCTCATCGACGGATTTCTGGAACTTCCGCATCAGCGGCTGCAGAAAATGGAGGGAATGTTCGGCGGCGCGTCGGTGCGGATCGCCGATCTCAGCCGGCTCGATGTGAAATATCCGTTCATCGCCTTCATGCCGCAGTGGGACTTCCTCAATTTCCTGCGCGAGAGCGGCAAGCGCTTTGCTTCGCTCAAGGTGATGATGAGCACGGAGGCAATCGATCTCATCCATGATGGCGAGGCGATCGTGGGCGTAAGGGCGACGGCGCCCGCAGGCACGATCGACATTCGGGCTGATCTGACGATTGCCTGCGACGGCCGCCATTCGGTCGTGCGCGAACGCGCCGGGCTCGCGGTCGAGGAGATCGGCGCACCGATGGACGTGCTGTGGTTCCGCGCCGGCAAAAGCGCCAACGAAAGCGAAAGCGTGTTTGCCCGCGTCGAGCCCGGCAAGATGATGGTGACGTTCGATCGCGGCGACTACTGGCAATGCGCCTATGTCATCGCCAAGGGACAGTATGACGCCGTCAAGGCGAGGGGACTGCCGGCCCTGCTTGACGACGTCGCCCGCATGGCGCCGATCCTCAAATCCGGCGTTTCCGACGTGAAAAGTTGGGACGACGTAAAACTCCTGACGGTTGCGATCAACCGGCTGAAGCGCTGGACGCGGCCGGGGCTGCTATGCATCGGCGATGCCGCACATGCGATGTCGCCGGTCGGCGGCGTCGGCGTCAATCTCGCGGTGCAGGACGCGGTCGCGACCGCGAACCTGTTGGCCGCAAAGCTTGCGAATGGGTGCCCAACAGAGGAGGAGCTGGACGCGGTGCGCCGGCGTCGCGAGTTTCCGGTGCGGATGACGCAGCGGATGCAGGTGATCGCCCAGAACAACATCATCAGCGTTGCGCTGCAGCCCGGCGGAGCACCGTTGAAAGTGCCGTTGGTCATGCGACTGATCACGGCGGTGCCCTGGCTGCAGGGCATCACCGCGCGCCTTGTCGGATTAGGCGTTCGGCCCGAGCATGTGCATTCGCCGGCGCTCGGCGGTGAGGCGGATCGCCAAGCTCGGAGTATGGATAACAAAGAGTTGGGTTAACCAAGAAGATTGCTCGTGTGCATCGGCGCGTCGCAATCTGCGCGCCGATTGGATTTCTTAACGGTTTGGCGCGGCTTCGCCGTCAAAACGTTCCCGGGGAAAAAACTCGGGTGAGAAAAATGGTCCATTCAAAATTCGTTGCCGCTCTTGCGTTCACAACCGCTCTTGCGACCGCTCTCACAACGGCTCTTGGGGTGAGCGCGGCTTCTGCGGCGGATCTCGGGGCGCGGCCTTATACCAAGGCGCCGGCGATCGTTGACGTCGTCTTCAACTGGAGCGGCTTTTACGTCGGCGGCCATGTCGGGGGGGCCACGACGAACGAACAGTGGATGAACACCGCCAACACGACCGGGTTCGGCGACCTCAGTCCGGGGCAAGGTTTCCGCCAGCGTGGCACAGGCGTATTTGGCGGCGGCCAGATGGGCTACAACTGGCAGGCCGAGAATTTTGTGTTTGGTCTCGAGGGCACGATCTCCGGTCTCGACAACCATGGAACGGTGCTCAACAACGTATTCGGTACGGGCCGCGATGATCAATTCGGCTGGCGTGCCGATTGGCTCGCGACCATCACGGGCCGGGCCGGCGTCGCCGTGCGCAACAACCTGTTCTACGTCAAAGGCGGCTATGCCGGCGTGAACAACCGCCTGTCGGTGACCGACGTGCTCCCGCCGGTGACCGGCTCGGGATCCCAGACCCAATGGCACAATGGTTGGACCGTTGGCGCCGGTTGGGAATACGGAATTACCCAGAACTGGATCGTCGGACTTGAATATGACTACGCCGCCTTCGACTCCAAGCGCTATCAGCTCGCCGGCCTGGCCGCGCCCGCGGTGTACACCTTCGATACGAAGCCGCGCGACATTCAGTGGGCGGTTGTTCGTCTGAGCTACAAGTTCAGCGGCTCGCTCGTCGGGCGATACTGAATCGAAGCGAAATTCAATGGACGGAAAAGCCCTGGTGTCATCCGGGGCTTTTTCTTTGAATATTTGAGACCGGCCCTTGCGTTACCCCATGATCGAAAAGCCACCGTCGACGGGGATCGCGGTGCCCGTCACGAAATCCGACGCAGGTGAAGAGAGAAACACGGCAATCCCTGCGAAATCGCCGATTGCGCCCCAGCGCGCCGCCGGCGTGCGCGCGAGCACACGGTCATGCAGGCCGTCTATCTGTTCGCGGGCGCGCTTGGTGAGATCGGTGTCGATCCAGCCCGGCAGCACCGCATTGGCCTGGATGTTGTCGGCCGCCCAGGCGCAGGCGCAGGAGCGCGTGAACTGCACGATGCCGCCTTTGCTTGCGGCATAGGCCGGTGCGAAGCTCGCGCCGAAGATCGACATCATCGAACCGATATTGATGATCTTGCCGCCACCGGCCGCCTTCATCGCGGGATAGACCGCCTGCGAGCACAGGAAGGCGCTCGTGAGGTTGGTCTGGATGACGCTGTTCCACTCCTCGAGTTCGAGCGCGTGCGGGGGTTTACGGATATTGATGCCGGCATTGTTGACGAGGATGTCGATGCGGCCGAGTTCGCGGGTGACGCGCGCGGCCATGGCTTCGACCGCGGCCTTGTCGGTGACGTCGGCGACCACGGAAATCGCCTTGGCTCCGCTCTGCTCGAGTTCGGCGACCGCGGCAACCGATTTGGCTTCATTGCGCCCCACGATCGCAACCGCCGCGCCAGCTTCCGCCAATCCGCGGGCCATGCCGAGCCCAATGCCGCCATTACCCCCGGTGACGATCGCCACCTTGCCGCTGAGATCGAACAGTCCTGTTTTCATTTCCCGAAGTCCCATTTTTCTTGTTGGCGTTTGGCAATCGCGCAAAACCTGTTCAATTGTACCGGTCTACTGCTTGCCCTGCCAGATCAGGATCAGGCCGACGGCGCCGAGCACCGCGCCATAGCCTGCCCATTGCAGTTGATTGATCATGAAGCTCGATTGCGGCCAGTCGATCACGCCGGTGCCCTGGCCGATCCAGAGCAATCCAATCGCGAGCGCGAGAAAACCAAGGATCAAGAGCAGTCTAGCCATGGTTTTCCCCCGGTTGCCGCGTTCGGCGCGCCGCGCGGCTGGTGCCGGATGTCCCTCAAGCCAATGCCAAGGCACCCGGTAGCTATCGATCGAATACAATGCGGGTGTCGCAGGCAAGGGACGAATTGACCGGGATGCCGTCATGGGCCGCAGAACGATCACTCAAACGCCGGGCTGGCAGTGCGAGCTGGTGTCCGAACCTCCCTTACAGATCAACGCAACAAAAAAGCCCCGGACAATGCCGGGGCTTTTGAGCTGCTGATTTAGCAGAGATCAGTACTTGGCAACGACTGGGCCACCCCAGTTGAAGCGATAGACGAGCGAAGTCGAGATGGTCTGGTTCCAGTTGTTGGACCTGAGAGACACACCGACAGGTACATTGGTGACGTCGGCCAACACATCGATGGACTTCCTTTCATAGAAAGCCGAGCGATACTCGGTTTTCATGAACCAGCCCGGCGCGGTGATGCCAAAAATGTTCAGGTTGTTTTCCACGCCGCCGCCGATGAACCAACCGTTGCGGTTGAAGCTGTCGGTATGGGCACCGATGGGAGCGCCGGCAAGATCAAGCAACGTCGTGCCCGACCAATGAGAACCGGAGTAACCACCATTCACGTAGGACAGAACATTCGGCGCTACCAAGTAGCCGACCCGCACGCCAGCCGCCCACGCGTCCTGCATCTTTATCGTGCCGGTCACCTGGTCGAACGGGTCCTGAAAAGTGCCCCTGATGCTGCCGAACTGGCCGTCCGCGAACACGCCGGCGACCCAAGGACCGTTGAACTGCCAGTCATAGCCGATACCGACCGTTCCGAACCAGCCGGAACCACCCTGGCGCTGATCGGTGGTGAGGGGGATGTTAGATCCCGTGACCACGACAGACTGATCGGCCGCCCAAATGCCGCCGCCGCCGCCGCCGAAGATGTAGAAGCCGGTCCAGTTATAGGCCGGGGCGACCGGCGGCGGCGCCTTGGCGTAGGGACGAGCCGCCAGATCTGCCGCCGAGGCCGATCCGGTGAAAGCCGCAACCGCGGTCAGAGCGAGCACCAATTTCTTCATTTCCAATTCCTCAATCTCTCGATTGTCGCTTGACGGGTGCGACCTGCACCGATTCCCGAAACTTGATGGGCTAACTATACGCAGTTGCGCCCAAAATGCTGTTGCCGGGCGAGCACACCCGTCCGAAAACGAACTGGGCGATGGGGCATGAAAAATCGACGGAATCTGACCCTGGGGCCGGGCGGGAGCCCAAATTCCCTTCAAATGAGGGCTAAACGTCCAGCAGGTCGTCGCTGGCGAACTCGGCCTTGTCGGAGATGAAGGCGAACCGCGCCTCGGCCTTGGTTCCCATCAGCCGTTCGACGGAATCGGCGGTGCCTTCGCGGTCGTCGGCCAGCAGCACCACGCGCAGCAGCGTGCGCTTGGCCGGGTCCATCGTGGTTTCCTTGAGTTGCGCGGGCATCATCTCGCCGAGCCCTTTGAAACGGCCGACATCGACTTTGGCGTTGGCGTTGAATTCGCTCTTTAACAACGCTTCCTTGTGGGCGTCGTCGCGCGCGTAAACCGTCCTGCTGCCATGGGTCAGGCGGTAGAGCGGCGGGACTGCGAGATACAGATGCCCTTCATCGATCAGCCGTGGCGTCTGCCGGTAGAAAAAGGTGATCAGGAGCGAGGCGATATGGGCGCCGTCGACATCGGCGTCGGTCATGATGATGATGCGGGAATAGCGCAGATCTTCCTCGCGATAATGCGCGCCTGTGCCGCAGCCGATCGCCATCATCAGATCGGAGAGCTGGGCGTTGGCAGTCAGCTTGTCCTTGCCGGCGGAAGCGACGTTGAGGATCTTGCCGCGCAAGGGCAGGATCGCCTGGGTCTTGCGGTCGCGCGCCTGCTTCGCACTGCCGCCGGCCGAGTCGCCCTCGACGATGAATAGTTCGGAGCCCTCCTGGGCGCTGTTGCTGCAGTCGGAAAGCTTGCCGGGCAGACGCGCTTTCTTTGTCGCCGTCTTGCGCGAGATTTCCTTTTCGGCGCGGCGCCGCAGCCGTTCGTCGGCGCGCTCGATGACGAAATCGAGCAGCCTATTGGCCTGCATCGGATTGCCCGATAGCCAGTGATCGAACGGGTCCTTGATCGCCTGTTCGACGATGCGCTGGGCCTCGGCGGTGGCGAGGCGGTCCTTCGTCTGGCCCTGGAATTCGGGCTCGCGCACGAACACAGAGAGCATTACGGCAGCGCCCACCATCACGTCTTCCGAGGTGACCGGGGCGGCGCGCTTGCCCTGGCCGATGCGCTCGGCGTGATCCTTCAGGCCGCGCAGCATCGCGCTGCGCATGCCGGATTCATGGGTGCCGCCATCCGGCGTCGGCACGGTGTTGCAATAGGACGAGAGGAAGCCGTCGGCGTCCGCCGTCCACGCCACCGCCCATTCGCAGGCGCCGTGGGCGCCGTTGCGGCCGGACTTGCCGGAGAAGATATCCGGATGCACCAGGGTGTCGGCGTGAATGGCGGCGGCGAGATAATCCTTCAAGCCGCCGGGGAAATGGAAGCTGTCCTCGGCGGGCACATCCTCGATGCCCTTCAACAGCTCGGGATCGCAGCGCCAGCGAATTTCGACGCCGCCGAACAGATAAGCCTTGGAGCGCGTCATCTTGAACAGGCGCTGCGGCTTGAAGGTCGCCTTGGCGCCGAAGATGTCGCCGTCCGGCTTGAAGCGGATACGGGTGCCGCGGCGGTTGTTGATCTTGCCGAGGTCTTCCAGCTTGCCCTTGGGATGGCCGCGCTCGAAGCTCATGCGATAGAGCTTTTGGCTGCGCGCGACTTCGACCTCGAGCCGCGAGGAGAGGGCGTTCACCACGGACACGCCGACACCGTGCAATCCGCCCGAGGTCTCGTAGACCTTGGAGTTGAATTTGCCGCCGGAATGCAGCGTGCACATGATGACTTCGAGCGCCGATTTCTTCGGAAATTTCGGATGCGGATCGACGGGAATGCCGCGGCCATTGTCGGTGACGGTCAGGAAACCGTCGGCGCCCAGTTCCACTTCGATGAACGACGCATGTCCCGCCAAGGCCTCGTCCATGGCGTTGTCGATGACTTCGGCGAACAGATGATGCAGCGCCTTTTCGTCGGTGCCGCCGATATACATGCCGGGCCGGCGGCGAACCGGCTCGAGCCCTTCGAGCACCTCGATATCGGCCGCGGTGTAGCCCGCTTCGGCGTCGCCTCCGCGTGAGGCGACCTTGAGGGGCGCGCGGCTCTTCGGTTCCCCAGCTCCGAACAGATCGCCCGGGCCTTTGGATTTAGCAGATGATTTCAATGGTTTGGACATGGTTCTTCATATGTTGCGCGCGATACCGCGCAGCGAATCGGTTCCTCTGACTATGCCACGGATGGGCCAAGAAAGTGACCGCGGGGGAAGGTGGATACCCGCAGGCTGAGTTTAGGGGGAAATCACGCCCCGGGTCCGCCTTTGTGACTTGAAGTCACGCAAGGGGCTAGCTTACCTGTTCTCAGGCTATGGACCGGAGGTTCGAAGCCATAAACGGGACGGGAAGGCCTTCAATATATGGAAGAATTTGCGCACGCCCTGGCCGATTTCGTGCGCGATCATCAGATTTGGGCCGCTCCCATTGTCCTCGTGCTGGCATTCGGTGAATCGCTCGCCTTCATCTCGCTATTGGTTCCGGCCTGGGGGGCATTGGTCGCGATCGGCGCGCTGATCGGCGCCAGCGGCATCAGCTTTTGGCCGGTGTGGATCGCAGGCGGTATCGGGGCAGCGCTGGGCGACTGGGTCTCCTACTGGTTCGGCTTCAAATACAAGGAGCACGTCGCGCAGATGTGGCCGCTGTCGCGCTATCCGGATATCCTGCCGCGCGGCGAAGCCTTTGTGGAAAAATGGGGTGTGCCGTCGATTTTCATCGGTCGTTTTTTCGGACCGCTGCGCGCTTCGGTGCCGCTTGCCGCCGGCATTTTCGAAATGTCCTACTGGCCGTTCCAGATCGCGAATTTCGTCTCGGCGCTGGTCTGGTCGGCGGCACTGCTGCTGTTTGGCGACGTGATGGCTCACATCGCCGAATGGCTGTGGCGGGTGGTTTGATGAGGCCTGATGCCCTCTCCTTTGTGGCGCAGGAGAGGGCCGAGGCAAATTGCGGCTGCCTAGAGTGACGCGTTCCAGATGGTTGGGATCCAACGATAGCCGTCTCCGGCTTTCTCGACTCGCACGAGACCGGGGAAGGCGCCGTGAAAGGCCTGGATCGGCATCTTTTCGACGATCGCCATGTCATAAAGCTTTTTCCGGGTCTGCACGGCGAGGGGCCTGTCGACATCGGAGGCGATGTTCCATTCCGGGTTCTGCACGAACAGAAACGCCGCACCCGCCGTGATGTCGACTTGCACCAACACCTTGTCCGAACCTGACGCAACCACGAACGAGTTGTGGCCCGGCGTGTGACCGGGACTGGCTACTGCGGTGATGCCGGGCGCCACTTCCTTGCCCGGTTCGTATTGGGTTACCTTGCGCCCGAGGGCGTCGAAGACCCGCCGGATGTTCTTGAAATTGCCTTCGAGGATGGGGTTTCCCATCCCCTTGCTCATCTCGCCGTCATCCATCCAGAACTTCCATTCCGCCGCAGGCACCATGATCTCGGCGTTGGCGAAGGCGGCCTTGTTGTCGGCGGCGAGGAGCCCGTTGATGTGATCACCGTGGAAGTGCGAAATGATCACGGTATCCACATTGTTGCGGTCGATGTTGGCCGCGGCGAGGTTATTGTGGAATTGACCGGTCCTGCCTTTGCTCTGCTCAAACTGAGCGAGCCCGAGACCGGTGTCGATGACGACCAGCTTGGGCCCGGTGTTGACGACAACCGGGCTGAACGTATGAGTGATCTTGTCGGTCGGCAAATGGCTATCGGCAAGCACCTTGCTGATTTGATCCTTTGTCGCGTTGGGCGAATAATTATCGGCCAGATTGACGGTGGCAACGCCATCGCAAACCACGGTCACCTGATGTGTCCCGACATTGTAGCGATAGAAGCTCGCATTCTGTTTCTCCGCGAGCGGCGCGGCTGCGCGCGCTGCGGTCATCGTAAGCGGCATAAGCGCCGTTGCGGCTGCTCCGGCCATGGCGGCTCGACGGGAAAGTTCAACCATTGCAATCTCCTTGGGCTTGGGGCAACGGATTGAAAGCGGCGCGCTCAATCCATCGTAGGGGAACCCCGCCATCACAACTAAATTCCGTTACAGTTTCTTGACGCAAACCGTGCTCGGGAAGCGTCTGCGACCGGTCAGGTGCTGCTACGGGGTTTAGCGGGGGTTTTGTCTTGACCGGGGAACCGCATCGCCTTATAGCCCCCGCCCATGATCAACGCTTCGACCATCCTGATTGCTCGCCGCCGCCGCACCATCGCGGTATGGGCGGTCGTCTGCGTTTAAGATCATCGCCCCTGCCGCCGGATACAGTCCGCGGCTCTTTCCCTTCAAGACACGCGGTTTGATCTGGCGGCTCCTACGTCAAGCGGGAGTTTGAAATGTATACGCCTCCGATGTTCAAGCCCGACCGTGCGGCGAGCCTTGCGTTCGCGGAAGCGCGCGGTTTTGGCCTCGTATGCGCGTGGGACGGCGCCAGGCCGATCGCCTCGTCACTGCCGTTTTATCTCACCTCCGCCGCCGACGGCACGCCGCGGGCCGCGTTTCATGTGGCGCGTCACAATCCGCTGGTAAAGCTGGCGGATGGGACGACGTCCTGGCTGTTGGCCGTGAACGGCGCGGACGCCTATGTGTCGCCGGACTGGTACGTCTCGCCGGATCAGGTGCCGACCTGGCTCTATCAGGTGGTGCATCTGACGGGCACGGTCCGGATATTGTCCGACGACGAACTCGCCGACCAGGTCGACAGGCTGAGCGACAAGTTTGAAAACTGGCTGGCGCCCAAAAAGCCGTGGACGTCGTCCAAGATGACGGCGGCGCGGCTGGAGGCGTTGAAAAAGGCGATCGTAGGTCTGGTGATGACGGTTGAGGACGTCGAGGGCAGCTTCAAACTCAACCAGCAAAAATCCGACGCCGATTACGCGGCGATCAGCGATCGCGCTGGCCTCGCAAGCCGACGCGGCTGCCCAATACATCGCGGGTCTGATGCGCGAGGTGCGCCCGCAGGCTTTCGCAACGGCACAAGCCAACGAAACGACTACGCTTGAAAGGAACGTGTGATGAGCGCGAAGAAGAAAATCGGCATTTTGGGCGCGTCCGGCTACACCGGCGCCGACGCAGTGCGCCTGCTGGCGCGGCACCCGAATGCCGAAATCACGGCGCTTACCGCCAACACCCATGCCGGCAAGGCGATGAGCGAGGTGTTTCCGCACTTCTTCATGCTCGACCTGCCAAAACTCGTGGAATGGGAAAAGGTCGACTGGACGCAAGCTCGATGCGGTGCTCTGCGGACTGCCGCACGGCACGACGCAGGAGATCATCTGCCGCGGTGCTGAAAGCCAATCCAGGGATCAAGATCCTCGACATGTCCGCGGATTTCCGGCTGCGCAACAAGGACAGCTACGCGCAATGGTACGGCCACGAGCACCGGGCGCTCGAATTGCAGGGCGAGGCCGTCTATGGGCTCACCGAACTCATACCGGGACAAGA
The DNA here is from genome assembly GCA_963847015.1 of uncultured Alphaproteobacteria bacterium. Lineage (GTDB taxonomy): Bacteria > Pseudomonadota > Alphaproteobacteria > Rhizobiales > Xanthobacteraceae > Bradyrhizobium. Next base: position 98,221 of record CAWJYI010000001.1, read on the forward strand.
TCACGGCCGCGCGGCTGGTGGCCTGTCCCGGCTGCTATCCGACGGCGGTGCTGCTGGCGCTGGTTCCGCTGGCGAAGGCAAGACTGATCGACGTCGACGATATCGTCATCGACGCCAAGTCGGGCGTCACCGGCGCCGGACGCGGGCTGAAACAGAACACGCTGTTCAGCGAGGCCGGCGAGGGGTTGTCGCCCTATTCGGTCGGCACCATCGACACTCGGCGGAGATCGAGCAGGAGATCGGGGTCGCGCGGCCGGCTCGGCCGTGACGGTGAACTTCACGCCGCATCTCATTCCGATGGCGCGGGGCTGAGTCTGCACAGCTTATGTCAAGCTCAATGGTGCTACGCCGGACGATTTACGGGCCGAACTGGGAAAGGCATACGCCAACGAGCCGTTCGTATATGTGGCGAAGAAGGGCGTGTTGCCGCAGACGCAGAACGTGCGTGGTTCGAACTACGTCCAGATCGGCGTCGTCGCCGACCGACAAGAACCGCAGCGATCTTGTCGACGCTCGACAATCTCGTGAAGGGCTCGGCCGGACAGGCGATCCAGAACATGAACCTGATGTTCGGTCTGCCCGAGACGAGGACTGGAGCAGATCGCGCTGTTTCCGTGAGGTGGTGCGGTGGACGAGGAGACGCTCCAATTCTACCGGAGCAACGCGCAGGCCTATGCCGAGCGCGAGATAGCAAAGCACACGCGGTTGGCCCGCTTCCTCGCGCTGCTTGCTCCGGGGGCAACGATCCTCGAACTCGGGTGCGGTGCGGGCGCCGCTTCCGCCGAAATGCTGGCGAGGGGGTTCGACGTCGCGCCCGACCGACGGATCGCCCGAAATGGCCGCCGAAGCATCGCGCCGCCTCGGCCGCCCGGTCGAGACGTTGCTGTTCCATGACCTCGACGAGGTCGAAGCCTATGACGGCGTGTGGGCCAATGCCTGCCTGCTGCACGTCCCGCGGCCCGAACTTGCGCAGGTGCTGGCGCGGATCTGGCGCGCGCTGAAGGCGGGAGGCTATTTCTACGCCAGCTTCAAGACCGGTGACGCCGAAGGCCGGGATACGCTCAACCGTTACTACAACTACCCGTCGTCGGATTGGCTGCGGGCGACCTACGCGAAGGCGGCCAACTGGAGTTCATTCTCGATCGAAGAAGGCGAAGTCAGAGGCTTCGACGGCAAACAGGCTGCGATGCTGTTCGTCGTGGTGCAAGGAAATCGCTCTGACCTCAAAGCGCCCGACCTCAGAAAATCTGGAAGATCGCCAGCGCCAGCACGGCCTGGGCGAGGAAGCCGACGGTGAAGGCCAGCGTCCGGAACACCGGCAGGCCCAGCGTATAGACGATCAGATGCGCAACGCGGGCCCAGAAATACACCGCGCAGGCGAGCACGGTCCATTTGGTCGAATAGTCGATCGCGTTGAGAATCAGCACCAGCGGCGCGAAGATGACAAGGTTTTCCACCGCGTTGTCATGGGCGAACATCAAGCGGTTGGCCCATTCCGAATGCGGCTTGTCGTTGCGCGACGGGTTGGCCATCGCGCCGCCGAGGCCACGGATCTGACAACGATTGATGATGTAGGGGACCCAGAGCAGCCCGGTCAAAATCACCGTCAGCGACAGCCAGAACAATTCGCGCGTCATTGTTTCCCCCTCGATTTCGAATCCCGGTGCAGGACGACCGATTATAGCGAACCGCGGGGCCTCGCGCTACGCGCGCACGCGCACATAGCTGCCGGGCGCATCCTCGATCGGCGGCATTTCGTCGGAACCGACCGCGCGCGCCGGTACCGTCTCGGCATCGATGCTCTCCAGCCACGCGCGCCAGTCGGGCCACCACGATCCCTTGTGCTCGGTGGCGCCTTTGATCCAGTCGGCGAGCTTGATGTCCTCAGTGTTGTCGTTGGTCCAGTACTGGTACTTGCCCGACGCGGGCGGATTGACCACGCCGGCGATGTGGCCGGAACCGGACAGCACATATTTGACCGGGCCGCCGAAGAACTGCGAGCCGTAGAGCACCGAATCCGCCGGCGCGATGTGATCCTCGCGCGTCGCCAGATTGTAGACGGGCACCTTGACCTTCGACAGGTCGAGCAGCGTGTTGTCGAGCACCATGCTGCCGGATGACAGGCGGTTCTCCAGATAGCAATTGCGCAGATAATAGGAGTGGTTGGCCGCCGGCATGCGCGTGGCGTCGGAATTCCAGTGCAGGAGGTCGAACGAGGAGGGCGGCTGTCCCTTCAGATAATTGCTGACCACATACGACCAGATCAGGTCGTTCGAGCGCAGCATGTTGAAGGCCATCGCCATCTTGCTGCCTTCGAGCACGCCGGCGGCCTGCATGTCGCGCTCGAGCGCCGAGATCTGGTTTTCGTCGACGAACACCAGCAAATCGCCGGCATGGGTGAAGTCGACCTGGGCTGCAAAGAAGGTCGCCGAGGTCACGCGCACGCGGCGCTTTTCCGCAAGCCACGCCAGCGTCGAGGCGAGCAGGGTGCCGCCGACGCAATAGCCCGCGGTATGAACCTTCATCTCGCCCGTCACCTTTTCGATGACGTCCATCGCCGTGAGCGGGCCTTGCTTCATGTAGTCGTCGAAGGTCTTCTTGCCGAGTTCCTTGTCCGGATTGACCCAGGAGATCACGAACACCGTGATGCCCTGATCGACGCACCATTTGATGTAGGATTTTTCCGGCCTGAGATCGAGGATGTAGAACTTGTTGATCCACGGCGGCACGATCAGGAGCGGCGTGCGCAGCACGTTCTCCGTGGTCGGCGTGTACTGGATCAGCTGCATCAGCTCGTTCTGGTAGATCACCTTGCCGGGCGTCGTCGCCATGTTGACGCCGACGACGAGATTGGAGGGATCGGATTGACGGATGCGCAGCGTGCCCTGTCCGGCCTCGATGTCCTCCGCCAGCATCTTCATGCCGCGAACGAGGTTGTCGCCGTTCGAGGCCAGCGTCTCGCGCAGCACTTCCGGATTGGTGAGGACGAAATTCGACGGCGCGATCGCGTTGGTGATCTGCTGAACGTAGAACTCGGCCTTCTTGCGCGTATGCGGATCGACGCCTTCGGCGTTCTTCACCAGTTCCTGCGCCCATTGCGTGGTGAGCAGATAAAGCTGCAAGACGAAATCGAAGAACTGGTTCGATTTCCACTCGGGATCCCTGAAGCGCTTGTCGCGCGGCGCGGGCTCGATCGCGGGCGGCGCCTGCTCGCCCGCCATCCGCCGCACCGTCGAGCCCCAGAGATCGAGATAGCCCTTGGCCATCTTCTTCTGCAGGTCCGAAGCGCGGTCTTGATCCGAAAGCCAATATTCAGCCACCGTGCTGAAGGTCTTGATGACCTCGGCGATTTCGCTGGGCGGCTTGTCCTTTAGCTCGCCGTTTTCGCGCGGCTTGAGATAGGCCGCGAGCGCCTGGCCGCTCGTCTCCATCGCCTTGGCGATGTTCATGGCGAAGGTTTCAGCGTTGAATGTTTTCTCAGCCTGGGTTTCGGTGTTAACATCGCTCATGACTGGGACACTATAACTTCATTTCGGCTTCGTCACCGCGCGGATTGGCGCTGACGTCGATAGGATTAATCTTTGGGGGTTAATCCTGCTGCACTGCGACAAAATTTCTCCGTTCTGACATATTGAAGCCGCACCGCTCGGATTTGCTGTTCTGGCTTTAATCGTTTCGGGCGACAATGGTTTGAACGGTTACGACGAATTTAACGCGTGAAATTTGACGCGTGACGTGATTTGTCGTTGCAAGGCTCATACCAGTGTCATACCGGTGACCAGCGGCACTTGCCGGTAAGCGGGGACTTCCGGACCAAATGCGGATGGATCGAACGATCAGGCTGTTGACGATCGGGGCGTTGTTTGCGTCAGCGCTCGCCGTCGGCGGCTGCTCGACCTCGATTGCGGATTTGCCGGGGGTCGGCTTGCCGGCCGATGCGCCGCAACGTCCGAAGGAAGCCAGCGGCTATCTTCCGGTCCACGATCTGCCGCCTGACCGCAACGAGGCGGCACTGAAACCGACGGAGCAGGCCAAAATCCAGGCCGACCTGATTGCCGCGCGTGACCGCCAGGCTTCCACGGCCGCCCAAAACCCCGCCGCAAAATAGGCAGGTGCTGGTCTTTGACGCGTCTCCTTTTGGGGCGGACCGTTTGACTGAAAACGCTATCAAAGCTGGCGCTGCCGGGCTCCCGTGGTAAAAGAAACCCAATTCAACCGCATAGCAGGCCCGGAACCCAGAATTTGCGCCTGAACTCGCCCTAAATCCTTGATTGGGCGCGATTTATGGATGAAACCAAATTCGGTTTCGAAGCGCGGGGTGCTGTCGATTCTGTCCTGCCGGTTGTCGGAGCAAGGGTCCCATGGAAGATTTTTACCGCATCCGCCGTCTGCCGCCTTACGTGTTCGAACAGGTCAACCGGGCCAAGGCGGCCGCGCGGAACGCCGGCGCCGACATCATCGACCTCGGCATGGGCAATCCGGACCTGCCGACGCCGCCGCATGTGATCGAGAAACTGAAGGAAACGCTGGGCAAGCCGCGGACCGATCGCTACTCGGCCTCGCGCGGCATCACCGGACTTCGCAAGGCGCAGGCGGCCTATTACGCACGCCGCTTTGGCGTCAAACTCAATCCGGAAACCCAAATCGTTGCGACGCTTGGCTCGAAGGAGGGCTTTGCCAACGTGGCGCAGGCGATCACCGCGCCCGGCGACGTCGTGCTGTGCCCGAACCCGAGCTATCCCATTCACGCCTTCGGTTTCCTGATGGCGGGCGGCGTGATCCGCTCGGTTCCGTCGGAACCGACGCCGCAGTTCTTCGAGGCGGTGGAGCGCGCGATCGTCCATTCGATCCCGAAGCCGATCGCGCTGATCGTCTGCTATCCCTCCAATCCGACCGCCTATGTCGCAGACCTCGATTTCTACAAGGATCTGGTCGCGTTCGCGAAGAAGCACGAGATCTTCATCCTGTCGGATCTGGCCTACGCCGAGGTCTATTTCGACGACAAGAATCCGCCGCCATCGATGCTGCAGGTTCCCGGCGCGATCGACGTCACCGTGGAATTCACCTCGATGTCGAAGACGTTCTCGATGGCGGGCTGGCGCATGGGGTTTGCCGTCGGCAATGAGCGGATCATCGCGGCGCTGGCGCGGGTGAAATCCTACCTCGACTATGGCGCGTTCACGCCGATCCAGGTCGCCGCCACCGCGGCGCTCAACGGGCCGGACGACTGTATCAGGGAGATGCGCGACACCTACCGCAAGCGCCGCGACGCGCTGGTGGAATCGTTTGGCCGCGCCGGATGGGACATTCCGCCGCCGCAGGCCTCGATGTTCGCCTGGGCGCCGCTGCCAAAAGCCTTCCAGGACGTCGGCAGCATGCAATTTGCGACCCTGATGGTGGAAAAATCCGGTGTGGTGGTTTCGCCCGGCGTCGCCTTCGGCGAGCACGGCGAGGGCTTCGTCCGCATCGCCATGGTGGAAAACGAGCAACGTATCCGCCAGGCCGCGCGCGGTGTGCGCCGCTTCCTTGAAAGCGGCATTGAAACGTTGCACAACGTGGTTCCTCTCGCCAACCGGCGCTAATTCCTCTCGCAGGTTCTTTTGGTCATGGTCGCACCCCTGAAAGTGGGCATAGCGGGGCTCGGCACCGTTGGCGCCGAAGTCGTCCGCCTTATCGAGCAGCAAGGACGCACGCTGTCGGCGCGCAGCGGCCGCGGCGTTCGCGTCGTTGCCGTCACCGCGCGTTCGAAAGTGAAAAAGCGAAGCCTCGATCTGCGCGGCATCGAATGGGCCAAAAGCCCGCTGGCGCTGGCCAATGATCCCGGCATCGATTGCTTCGTCGAATTGATGGGCGGTTCCGGCGATCCCGCGCTGTCGGCGATCGAAGCCGCGCTGAAGTCGGGCAAGTCGGTGGTCACGGCCAACAAGGCGCTGATCGCCAAGCATGGCCTGCGGTTGGCGCACGCGGCCGAGAAGCATGGCGGTGCACTCAATTTCGAGGCGGCGGTGGGCGCTGCGATCCCCGTCATCAAGACCCTCCGCGAGGGGCTGGCCGGCACCAATATCAACCGCGTCTACGGTATTCTCAACGGCACCTGCAATTACATCCTGACCCGGATGGAGCAGGAGGGCCTGTCGTTCGCCGAATGCCTGAAGGACGCCCAGCGGCTCGGCTATGCCGAAGCCAATCCGTCATTCGACGTCGACGGCCACGATACCGCACAGAAGCTGGCGATCCTCGCAAGCCTCGCTTTCGGCACCAAGGTTGCCCAGAGCGCGGTCTATGTCGAAGGCATCTCCTCGATCGCGCCGGAAGATCTGCGCGCGGCGGAAGAACTCGGCTATCGCGTCAAGCTGCTCGGCGTGGCGGTGCGGACCGCCAAGGGCATCGAGCAGCGCGTGCATCCGACCATGGTGCCGAAATCGTCGTCGATCGCCCAGGTGATGGGCGTCACCAATGCCGTGACCATCGACGGCGAGGGCATTCCGCCGATCACCCTGGTCGGCCCGGGCGCCGGAGGTGCGGCCACGGCGTCCGCCGTCGTCGCCGATATTGCGGACGTTGCGCGCGGCATCCGCGCCAAACCGTTCGGCCGTCCCGTGGAACGGCTGCGCCCAACCACCAAGGCGCCGATGGAGCGCCACGAGGGCGGCTATTACATCCGCCTGATGGCGCGCGATCTCGCCGGCACCGCCGCCACCATCGCCACCCGCCTGGCGGAACAGAAGATTTCGCTGGAATCGATCGTGCAGCGTCATCCCGATGGCGTGGACGCCAACGGCGCGGCGAAGAAGGCTTCACCGGTCCCGGTCATTCTGATTACCTATGCAACCTCCGAGGACGCAGTCTATCGCGCGCTGGAAGCGGTACAGCGCGACAAGGTGATCAGCGGCCGGCCGCAGGTGATACGGATCGAAAAGAACTAGCGCGTGACCCGAACGGATCGCGCGCCAAAGGATTGATCGCAGGCCGAGGGGGTCTGTCAGGGAAGATTGCACGAAAGATTCAAGGAGCAAGCCGATGTCGACCCATATTTCCGTTCCGCCACAATTGTTGCTTGAGCGCATTCTGACGCTCGAAATCGTGCGGGTGACGGAGCGCGCGGCAGTCTCTGCCGCGCGGCTGCGCGGCCACGGCCAGGAAAAGGCGGCCGACCAGGCCGCGGTCGATGCGATGCGCCGCGAGCTCAACAAGCTGCCGATCGAAGGCACCGTCGTGATCGGCGAGGGCGAGCGCGACGAGGCGCCGATGCTGTTCATCGGCGAGAAGGTCGGTCTCAACGCCGGCCCACAGGTCGATATCGCCGTCGATCCGCTCGAAGGCACCACGCTGTGCGCCAAGAACATGCCGGGCGCGATCGCGACCATGGCGATGGCCGATGGCGGCACGCTGCTGCACGCGCCCGACGTCTACATGCAGAAGATCGCGGTCGGTCCCGGCTACCAGAAAGGCGTCGTCGAGCTCGACGCATCGCCGGCCGACAATGTGCGCAGGCTCGCCAAGGCGAAGGGCGTCGATCCCGCAGCGATCACCGTGCTGGTGCTCGATCGTCCGCGTCACGCCGACATCATCGCCGGTGTCCGCGGCACTGGCGCGGCCGTACGCCTCATCACCGACGGGGACGTGGCGGGCGTGATCCATTGCGCCGACCCCGATAATACCGGCGTCGATATGTATATCGGCACCGGCGGCGCGCCCGAGGGTGTGCTGGCAGCCGCGGCCTTGCGCTGCATCGGCGGCCAGATGCAGTGCCGGTTGATCCTCGACAGCGAGGAGAAACGCGAGCGCGCCCACAAAATGGGCGTCACCGATCCGAAGATGATCTACGGCATCGAGGACATGGTAAGGGGCGACTGCCTGTTTGCGGCCACCGGCGTCACGACCGGCTCGCTGTTGTCAGGCGTAAAATTCCGCAAGGACGTTATCGAGACCGAAACCGTCGTCATGCGCTCCGTCACCGGTACCGTGCGCTACATCAAGGCCGAGCACCGGCAGCTCGACAAATTCCACCTCGATTGAGGATTGCGCCGGCGATGGTTTCTATGTCGCCGACGTTGAGGTTTCGTCATTCCGGGGCGCGGCGTAGACGCGAACTACGATGTGCAATTGCACATCGGAGAATCTCGAGATTCCCCGGTGCGCAATTGCGCACCTGAGGTCTGGTCCTGTCGGACCATCCCGGAATGACGAGAGTGAAAAAGAACAACAAAAAAGGGAGTGACCATGTCCGATATTTCCGCAGTAAAGGCGCTGGTGTTCGATGTGTTCGGCACCGTGGTCGATTGGCGCACCAGCCTGATCGCGGATTTCACCAAATGGTCCGAGACGCGCGGCATCGATGCGGACTGGACCGCACTGGTCGATGGCTGGCGCGCGGTCTACGCGGCGTCGATGGACGTCGTCCGCAAGAATCCGCAGAACGGCTACGTGATCCTGGATACGCTGCACCGGCAGTCGCTGGAAACGCTGGTCGCGCAGCTCGGGATTTCCGGCCTCAACGATGCCGACCTGGATTATCTGACGATGGGCTGGCACCGTCTGCATGCATGGCCGGACAGCGTCGCCGGGCTGACGCGGTTGAAGACGAAGTACATCATCTCGCCGCTCTCGAACGGCAATGTCGCGCTGCTGACCAACATGGCGAAGTTCGCCGGCCTGCCGTGGGATCTCGTGATGTCGGCCGAATTGTTCGAACACTACAAGCCCGATCCCGAGACCTATCTCGGCGCCGCCAAACTGCTGTGCCTGAAGCCGGAACAGGTGATGATGGTGGCCGCCCATAATCACGACCTGAAGGCCGCGCAGAAGCTCGGCTTGAAGACCGCCTTCGTCGCGCGCCCGACCGAATACGGCCCGCTGCAGAAATACGATTTCGAGGCGCGCGGCGACTGGGACATCGTGGCGAAGGATTTCGGCGGGATCGCCGACAGGATGGGGTGCTAGCAATCGCGGCGCGGAGGAGTGGACGAAAGGCAACTGCGGCGCGGTAGCGCGCCGAACCAGCCGAGGCCATAAATCGAAGAGGCCATAAATCGAAACTGGATCGCTGCGCTTTTGATCGGCGATGAGGAGCAGCATGTGGGCTGAATCGAGTAGTTCGGTAAGGCTTGAGCGCACCGGGCTTGGGACGGCATGGGTTCTCACTCCAGTCTCCACTTTGTGACGCAACGCGTGCGCGTGCGCCGCGCCCGGCGCACGGGAGGCCGTTTGATCTAGATCAAACCCGCCGCGGCAGCGCCGCCCAGGAATGGGCTTTCACCGGCTCACCCAAGCGCTGCCGCATAGCAGGGAGATGATCATGAGGTTGTCGAGTTCACTGCGCACCGCCATTCTCGCTGCAACGGCAGCCCTGCTCGGTGCGGGCGCGCAGGCCGGGCCGATGCCGACCCATGTGGCGGCGATGAAATCGATGGTCGACCAAAGGACGACCGAAGTGCGCTGGGGCGGCGGCTGGCGCGGCGGCGGCTTTGGCTATCGCGGCGTCGGATTCCGCGGCGGCGGATGGGGCTATCGCGGCGGCTATGGTTATCGCGGTGGTTTGGGCTATCGCGGCGGCTTGGGTTATCGCGGTTGGGGCTATCGCGGCCTCGGCTACGGCGTCGCAGCCGGCGCCGTCGTTGGCGGCGCGATCGCCAGCCGCGCCTATTACGGCGGCTACTGGCGGCTATCCCTCCTACGACGGTTACGACAGTTACGATAGCTACGCGGCCGTCCCGTATGGCGGCTATGGCGGCGGCTACGGCTATAGCAGCGGTTATGGCTATGGCGGTGGCTATTGCCCGCCCTATGGCGGCTACAGCGCCGCGCGCTATTACGGCTGGTGAAATCTGTCGCCCGGCTTCTTTTCACCTCCTGCTTGAGGAGGAGGTCGGCGCTGCGAAGCAGCGCCCTGTCCCGTCGGGGTAACGATGGCGCGGTCGTGGTCGCCGACTTTATTTCGGAAGGCATTCCACATTAAAGGCAATGATGATCTGCGCCGGGTCGGCCTTACCCAGGCTCTTCAAGTCTTCCAAACCACTTTTTAGCTTGGCTCCCGCCTCCTTCAAGCTGCCCTCAAGTGTCGACTTGGCCGCCTTGCATCGCTCTTCATTCGAGAACTCCTGAAATACCACGGTTGGGAGGAGCCTCCATTCCGCCCTGTCGTTCGTAGCGGCCGGGCTGACTGAGTAGGAGAAGACGTACATCAGGATCCACATCGGTATGCTCCACTTGTGATGTGACGGCAGTGACGGCCTGCGCCCCCGACGCCATCGTCGATAAGATGGTCGCGCCTCGCTTGCTTCGGTGTCGTCGTAATGACGGTCCCCGCTTCATCAGCAAGCCATGATCTAGATCAACGCCGCCGCTGGCGATGGCGACGGCCTGCGACCCCTCATCGTCTTCAGGTCTCTCTGGAAGCGCAGGGAATCGGAAAACGCCCGACCGCCTTTATGGAGGACATCTGGTGCGAGAAAATCCGCTGTTGCGCTTACGCATCCACGGCGCTGCGCCAGCGCTCATTGTTCGGGAATGGTCCCGAAGATGTAAACAGCCGCGCGAAGCAGATCGGGACGTTCACCCAGGGCAGCGAACCATTTACGATAAATGTCGAGGATCTCCGCGCTGCTGTAGAGTTGCGACAGCGCCTTGTTGACAGCGGCTCGAAATCTCCAATCCCCTCTCGGTAACGCGAGGGCATACGGCTCGGTGGAAAGGTTCTCCGGAAGCATCTTGTAGGCCGCCCCGTCAGCGTTGGGAGCGCCGATCAACAATAGCTTGTCGCTTGCGAAGCTATCGACGGCGCCGCTGCTTAGCGCGGTCATGCCTTCGCGCCGGTCTTTCACCCGGACCACCGTGGTCTGGAGCTGCCGCCGCTGTATTTCCTTTGTGAGCGCGGCTTCATTGGTCGTACCAATGATCACCGCGATTTTCTTGCCTTTCAAGTCTGCAAAGCTGTCAATTCCGGAATTGACGCGCACCATCAAGCCCGTGTTTTCCATGAAGATGAAACTGGAGAAATCCACCTTCGTCATGCGGGCAAAGGATACTGAACTCGATCCGCACTCTATGTCAGCCACGCCGGCCGCAATCGAGTCGAAACGGTTTTGCGAGTCCACGGGCACCCATTCGATCGCAAGCTTGGTGCTTATCTGTCGTTCAAGCGAGCCCGCGATATACTTGCAAAGATCGATCGTGTAGCCGTCCGGCTGCCCCTGCGGAGACACGAAGGAAAATGGGTTTGCGTCCAGCCGGTAGGCGAGCCTGATGATTTTAGATTCGTAGATCTGCTTCAGTCGGCCTTCCAGCTCTTGGGCCGATGCCCCGCCGGCCGCACCAATGATCGCAGCGAGGAATAGAAATGCGCGGAGCATTTACAAATCCCCCGGCGTCGCGAATTCGCGCCGTTCCATTGAGCCCCCCGAAGGAAACGCCTCATCGACGTTCAGAGCCTAGTACAACAATGACAATAGTTGAAATGGTCCGATCCAATCGCAGCAGCATCGTACCGTCCGTCGTATCGTAGGCGTCACTTGGACGCGGCTTCGATTTCCTCGGGGATCGCTTTCAGCCCAGAATACCTTTGAGCCCCGCATAAAGAGAACCGACGCCCGTGACTGCCACGCCAATCAACGGGCCCGCGGTTTGGATAAAATCCTGAATCAGGCGTGCCCTGCGGCGAAGCTGTTCGTCGCCCACGTGCTGACCGAGCAACCGCGCAATCTTGAAGGCCGTGGCACTCGGTTTGCCACGCTGCGCCAGTATGTTTGGAAATACCCGAAAGATCAAAGCTCCCAGAATATTGCCCGACACGTAGGCGAGCAGAATACTGGATCCATACTCGAAAACTTCCCGCCATTCGATCCAGGAGCCCGGCACGATCGGTATATGATCGTGAAGCCCGGTTATCGTCAGCATTGACGTCACGCTCAGAGCGGCGGTCGCAAAGCCCAGCGCCAGCGCCCCTTTGAACCAGACTTTGTTCAGTGGATAAGCCATGAAGCCGAATAAAAGCGGGATGATCACCGACGCAAGCCGAAGCGCGAGCGGTGAAATGTTGAGTACGATGGTGACCACCACGTGCACGCTCACCAGAAGCAGTGTGGGAATCACGGCGTACACAATGATATGCGAGAGAAAATATCGTAGCGGATTCCTGTGTCGCTCGAGTCTGGCGTTGACGCGGTCGAGTTCGTGCCTCAGATTCTCCAGTTCCGCCACGATATCCTGGATTTCGAAAAGCATCGGGCGAACCACGCGCAAGTCGCGCGAACAGTGCTTGCACGCAATGGCTTCATCCTTGATCGTTTCGGCACAAAAAGGGCATTCCATCGGTGGTTATCGGGACCTTCTGCGGCTCATGATCATCTCGACCTCCTGTCTCGCGCAGCGTAGTTCGTCCCGAAGAACGTCGCGCTTGCGGAGAAGATCGTCACGCTCGGCCAGCAGCGTGGCCGGTATCGCAATGTCGCGCGCGCAATTGACGCAGACCAAGGTACCGTCTGGATTTGCAGACTGGCAAAACGGGCAGGGGATCATGGCGAGGGCGCGACCTTTAAAATGAAGCTGATGGTGCCGGGGCGTCCGTCACTGTCCTTGACGTCGACGCGAACCATGTATTCGCCGGGCGGGACCTCCGTGTCCGGGATATCGAGCCCGCCGGGTTGGACGAACGGCTTAATGCGTGGCGTAAGGTCGACATTGGGTGTGCGGAGAAAGGTCATCTTCACGGATTCCGGATCAATCTTCGCGCCGCCAAACGCCTCGAAGCTCAATTGAAGGCGCAGTGGCGAATGCGTCGGATCAGCCGGTGAAAGGAACACGACCTTTGGGCCACGCAAGATCCCGCGCCTGTCCGCCGCGATGGCACCCTTCGGGGGTGGGAGATTTGCTTCTTGCTCCGTAATAAGCTGCGTCGCGTACGCGGCGCCCGAGGTTACGAGAGCTACCGCAACGTGGCTCAGTAACATCAATTTCTTTAAATGCTGTCGCAATGTTGTCCTCCGGGCCCGGCGCTGCCGATCAGCGAACGCCACCGTCGCCGATGATGGTGTAAGGTGCCCAGAACAACGGATGGGCGTAGGCGAATTCCGTTTTGCCGTCGCTGCCGAGATAACCTGGTCCATCGACAAGGGCCATCATGGCTTGCCGCAATGCTTCACTGCGGGTCAATTTCGGATCGTCAGCCTGACGCTTGAACAGGTCGGTCATCAACTCCCTCGCTGACTGCGAGTGTACTGACCAGTTTGTCACCAGCAATGCCCGTGTCCCGGCATAAAAGAACGCGCGGCCCAGGCCGGAGGCTGCCTCTGCACCGGCCACAACTCCCGCTCCGGTATTGCACGCCGAGAGAACGACCCAGTCGGCGTCGATCTTCAACGAAAGAATTTCCTCCATCGTGAGCAGGCCGTCCCCATCGATATCCGCAACCGCGGGCGCGGACAGGGCGAGCGCGGGCTGGGTCAAGCCGTCAAGTTCACCGGGAACCAAACCATGCGTGGCAAACGCGATCACCTTGAATTTTGACAGATCGGTCGTCTTGACGTTCTTTTCGTTTGCAGCCTTGCCGAGATTGAGCACCTTGGTCGGATCCGTCTGCAGTGCGAGCGCTACCGATTTCAATTCGGCCGCGGTGTCGGGGAGTCGCGGAAGCTGCGCGAGTTGGACGCTGTCGATCCCTTCCAGCTTGGGGGTGTTGCGCCGCTTCAGCGGCATTCCGCGGGTGACATTGGATGTGTCGGCCGTTTGGGATATGTCGGTCGTTTGGGAGGCGTCGGCCGTTTGCACCGGAGTTTCGTTCGCTTCCAGCAGCTCTGCCTGGTTCTTGCTAAACAACGGATCTCCAAATCCGATCAGTGCCTGACGCGACGCTGCGCCGGGGGGTAGCTTACGCAACGTCAACAGAGCGGTTATCGAAGGCACCGTCGTCACGGAGTGGGTCCGGGCCAGCCACGGCACTTTTCGATAGCCGGAAAACAGCGGATCGTCTTCGACGTTGATCTCCGAGGGTGCCGTAGGCAGCAACGATAGCGGTAACAGGCCAAGCGCTCCGTTGGTTGCGACGATCAGGCTTTTGGCCGGGTTCCAGCTCGCTTCCGCAGGCTTTAGCAAAGTAGCGTACAGGTCGTAGGCAAGCCGTAGATCGTAGGCGGGAATATCGGAGATCATCGCCGCGTTTGGTTCGAGGGCTTCGCGAAGCTTGGTCACCTTCGAATTCAGGTTTCCAAGTGTCGTATTTATGCGCCTGAACTGGACCGGTCCGTCTTTTCTGAAATCCAGACGAAGCTGTCGAACCTGCCAAAATAGAAAGACAGAAGCGCTTCGTCGTTCGTGAGCACATTTTGCAAATCCGCAAAACCGGGCGCTGGAGGGTTGATCAAATTCCCGTAGTCGGGAAATTTCTTCGCGATGTCTTTCAGTATCAGAGTACGTGCCGCTTGCAGCCGGGCAATCTCGGCCTGGGTGTCGGTGAGCGCTTTCCCATCACGTTCGCTCGTCGGTAGGCTTAGCAGGTTGTTAAGCGTGGCCACGGCGGCGCCAATTTTTTTGTCGGTGTCCTGCGAGGTACGCACCAGCTGCGCCAACTCGGGAGTTTTGGCCGCGGAACGTGCCGAAGACGCCTGCAGTGCTCGCTGGACCGATTGTCCGCGCAGTATGTCCGCGTAACCGAACGTCTCCGCCAGAACATTGTCAGGCACAATAGATGGATCGCGGCTGAGCAGCCGCAGATAACTTTCAATCACGAACCGAATTCGCCCCTCGCGGGCGGCGGCCGTGCTGCCACTGTCTTCATCTCCAGCGCCAGAGGTCGACAGGAGAATGGGTAAGCTTTCGCTGAAGGCTTGTAGCGCGTCGGACGTTTTGCCCTTACGCGCAAGAGCGATCGCATGAAAACCGCGCGAAAGCGCTGTGTTCAGGCTTTTGTCTCCGGACCTCTGACGCTCGCGCTCGTATGTCCGCTGGGCGATTTCGAGCGCATTATCGTTGTTGCCCTCCGCCAGCATGACGCCTACTCGCGCCAGACCATTACTGATGGCTTCGCGCCGCGACGGCTCCCATTTGGCGGTCCAGACGTCGATCTGGTCGTAGAGCTTGGACGCCGCTTGATACTGCCCCTTGAGATTCAAAATTTGCGCCAGGAACAGATGCGCGTTGACCATTTGTCCTGAACTCGGCGCCGTACCCGAGTCCTCGATAGATATCGATAATCTGGCGTTGAAGTTGTTCGGCTTCCGCGTAGCGACCCTGTTCCTGGATCACATAGACGAGGGTCCCGAGGATACCTGCGGTATCCACATGGAATTTTCCGGATTTGGTCAGGCGGCTGAGCAGTGCGCGCCTGACGTCGGCTTCGCCTTCGCCCACTCTGCCTTGTTTCACCTTGGCGCGGCCCTCGAGGGCCAAAGCCCAGTCAGCAGACCTTTCCAAATCTCCTTCCGCAGGTTTGCTTTCCCACTGGGAAACCATCTTCAGCGAACCCGTGTAAAGTATCGCGGCCTTGTGGTAGCCGGCCTCCGCTTGTGAAAAACGACCGCGCGCTTCCTCGACACGTGCGTTACCGTCTTCAACCAAAGCTTGCCAAGCCATGCCGTAGATCGGGAATTTCGGCCATCGCTGTGCCTCTGCCAACAACGCGCGATTGCGCGCGACGTATAATTCCGCAGTATTGATGTCGCCGTTTCTCAAATAGCCGTTCGCAATTCCGAAATTGAGTACGAACAATCTTCCTTTGGTTTGATTGGCGAAAGCCAACTGCTTGGCCAGCAACGTGTTGGCGCGCTTGGTTTGTCCGGCTTCGCGGAGCAGCCGCATCAGCAATTGCTCGTACCGACTACCCAGGGTCTTGTAGTCGCTGCCGCCCTGCGCATTGCTGACCGCGAGTTCCGCGTCGTCGAGCGCGTCGGAGCGACCGATAAGAACTCTTGCTTGCGCGCGTTTGTAGTAGAAGGCGGCAAGTTCGGCACCCTTTAGACCCGTTGGCACGACGGCGTCAGCTGTCGCCGCTAATGCGGCGGTCGCGGCTGGATCGGGCTTTTGCTGATCGAGTAACGCGCTGATATCCGTAACGCTTCGCGGTGGGGCGACGAGACCGGTTGCGGCATCCTTTGCAAGGTCTGCCGCATCCGTTTTTCCCTGGGGAGGCGGAGCGGACATCTTGTCCGGCGCGAACAGCGCGGCTTTGGGCCGCGCCGCGATCATCGCGCTTTTTACGCAGGATTGAACGAGGGATCGTGCCTTGCCGAAACAGGCCGGATGTGTTCCGCCAGCTTGCATACAGGCAAAATATGCGGGCTTGCCGGTGGAACTGCGGCAGCCCGCTATCGCCTGATTCACCTCGAGTGCGGATGCAGGGGAATTAGCCGGGAGCGTCTGCATTGCAATGCAGAGCAAAAAAGCGGCGAAGTATTTGGCAACATAATTGGCAATGGGTTGCATCGTTGTCCCCCTTGCGATGGGCCCAGCGCGCCTAATCCAAAGACATTTCGTTCGACAACAAAAAACAGGCGCCGGTGGCGGCTAATTTGATCGTTCTAATCTGGGTAAGTCTAACTCGGCCAACCGTCGGGCGCCACCGTAAACTTGGCGTCGGCACTCACAAGGCGGCCTGCAGTGGCATTTTCACGGAACGCATAGACTGGGGTTGATTACGGCCCTCGCTATTGCGGCATGAAATGTTGGCGGATGTCCGGCTGAGGTCAAAACCGGAAAAGCTCGATGCGAGCATATGTTTTCCGATTTGCCCCAAAAAGCAGACATCATGCGGACCGGTCGGCACTTCCGGCTGGGGGGCAAGCAGCGGAACTAGCAAAATGCTTCAGCAACGCGCGGCATCGAGCGATCTGACGGGAACGTAGAGGCTTCAGAAAAGTTATCATTTGGGCGGGACCTGGGAAGTGAAACGATGATCCGCCCAATATTCGTAGCTATGGCGCTTGCCTGTACACCAACATCGGCATTCGCCGAGACATGTATCGCTTCTCACTATGGCTATAGCGGCGGCCAAACCGCATCCGGCGAGCGGATGAATCCAAGCGCGATGACTGCAGCTCATCGCACTAGGTCGTTCGGTTCTCACGTCACAGTTACCTCGCACTCAAGCGGACGAAGCGTCACTGTCCGAGTTAAATGACCGCGGTCCATTCGTAAAGGGACGCTGCATAGACCTGTCTACCGGAGCAGCGCGTGCACTGGGAATGGCTGGCCTTGAAGAGGTCTCCCTCCGCTGAGTTCGAGCGTCTCGGAAAAGTATTTCTGCAAAAGCGACAAGCCCAATTGCGAAGGTCCGCTAAGGGGTCAAACCCAGAAATCCGGGCCCGAAACTGGGAAGACCGCTTTGCCCTCAAGAACGAACTCTATCAGGTGAGGTTTTCGGGTCGAAAAGTGCCGATTTTGGAGGTGAAGTAGCCTATCCCAAAAGGCGACTCCCGAAAGCGAACATGGTTCGCCGCGGTAGGCGCCTACCGGGATGTCTCGGTCGGGGCTATCGTTGCCCCCGCACTGTGAGCCGCTGCTGCAGATATCACTCCGATACCTCGATCTTCGGGCTCGTTCCCGAGAACAATGATCAGACACCCTACCGTCCCGATCACCGCAATGATCGCCGATACGATGGCAGGCAGAAATCTTTCGGATGGTTCGTATCTGTTGATTGGCAATTTAGTGTCCGCAACTATTCGAGATTGAAAATGTAGCCCGCTGGTTGAAACCGGCGGGCTTGTTCGCAGGTCGTCTCCGTCTGCATGAAGCGAGACACCCGAAGTGTCGTTCTGCAGATGGGACGTGGGCTCAAGGAGTCAGGTTCATGAGGTATCGTCCATTTAAGCTTGAGATTTCCCCCATGCAGACGCTGTATTCGACGGCAGCGAGATCGCGGCCGATGACTTGCGGTCTACCCCGGCAAATAGACATTCCTGGCGTCCGTTGGCATGTCTCAAAGGCGGTCATTAATGGAAGTGGCGATCTCCCTTTGCCATGTCTGTCTTTCTGGGTCTGTCTTACTGGAGCGTTGCGTTGATGGTGAATACCGACGTACCGGAACTCGTCTGACTCTTGCCGGTCGCCTGTACGGAGAAAGTATCTTTACCTCTATATCCGGCCGCAGCTGTGTAGACATAAGAGGATACGTTGAGCTGTTGCAGCGTGCCGTGCGCCGGATTTTGCGAAACGCTCGAACTCAATATTTCACCGGTAATGTTGACGGGAAACATGCAACTCCCGCCGGAAGCGATCTCGATATAGCCAATCGAGTTGAAGCCCCAGCCTGCGGGCGGTGATCCCGACACCACGCACTGAGGAGCGTTCTGGGCACGCGTAGGCGCTCCCGCAGCTACCAATTCCAGTCCGGCCACAATCAGTACCGAACACGCTCGCATTATGTGCGTCATTTGGATGCTCCCTGATGTCCTGCGGAAAATCTCAGCTCGTGTAAGTCTCGTATCGATTTCATGCCCGAAACGACGACGCCGCCAAGTCAACAAGGATAACCCGAGCCGCTCTACGCGCTATGCGATTTCGGCAGAAGTGGTGATTGTGACCTGGTCTTGGTGGACGGGTCGCTCCACCCATCCTGCGCGCTGCAAATTTTTGCCTGACGGGCAAATCAGTGACTTGCCTGTCGAGTCCCTCCAGCAAAAATATTCCTGTTTTCGCCGGACCCAAATCAGAATTAGAACTCTCGCCGTCTCATCCCTCAAACGAGGGGCGTATCATGATCGTCACGGACGTCGGGATGGGATGCGGTGGACGCGGCAGTGCCGGCGCGCAATCGTTGTTGCAGGGCGGGTCTTTGGACCCGTGAGCAAGCAAACGGCGTGCAGACGAACGGCGCTGAGGCGGACGGCAAAACCGCGTGGTCCTGGCACCCGTTGCTGGTGCTAAGTCGGCGGAGGTGTTGCGAGCCCAACCGGGTTTCGCAGACACGCCGTTAATCCGCCGATGATGGTGACAAGACGAATTCGTCGCCAGGGAGAGCGCGGCATAAGCCGTTAAAACCATTCGCGTGCGGGAATGCCGGGTGATTTTTCGGTGCGACCGTGGTGACTACCGTGTGCTTACTACCATTGCACACGGGCTGCGGGTGCATCGGGCACCCGGCATTCCCCACGCCCTCTGTTTTCCCGGGGCGGAAAGTTCCTGCACAACTCGGGCGCATCGCGCCACGAGGGCTGCCGCGTGTCTGCTTTGCTTTTGACATTAAATCCGGAAGTGCGCAGAGATGGCAGGGCACTCTGGCCCCAGAGACTGAAAACTTCATGATACTTCCCGCATCCGCTTTACCCGTTGAACAACCGCCGGCGTTTCTTGGCGTCGCGCGATCGGCGACGGGAAAATTGTGGCGCGACCGGCTCGATGCGCGCGGTGCGGCGCGGGCGCTGGCGATCACGCAGCGCTATCAATTGCCGGAAATGCTGGCGCGGGTGCTTGCGGGCCGCGATGTCGAGATCGACGCGGTCGAGGATTTCCTCGATCCGACCATCCGCAAACTGATGCCCGATCCCTATACCGTGACGCAGATGGAGACGGCGGCCAAGCGTATTGCGGACGCGGCGGTCAAGGCCGAGAAGGTTGCGATCTTCGGCGATTACGACGTCGACGGCGCGACCTCGGCGGCGCTGCTGGCGTGGCACCTGCGCCATTGCGGGCTCGATCCGCTGATCCACATCCCCGACCGTATTTTTGAAGGCTATGGCCCCAACGTCGAGGCCGTGCGCGCGCTCGCAGGGAAGGGCGCAACACTGCTGGTCACCGTCGATTGCGGCACCACGAGCCTCGAGCCCCTGGCTGAGGCGCGAAAGCTGGGGATGTCCGTTGTCGTCATCGATCACCACCAGACCGGCGATGACTTGCCCGAGGTCGATGCGCTGGTGAATCCGAACCGACCCGACGATCTCTCAGGGTTGGGGCATCTCGCCGCCGTCGGTCTCGTGCTGGTCACGCTGGTTGCGGTGAACCGGGAATTGCGCGGCCGCGGCTTCTGGGTCGCCGAAAGGCCGGAGCCGGATCTGCTGGGCATGCTGCATCATGTGGCGCTTGGCACGGTGGCCGACGTCGCGCCCTTGACCGGGCTCAACCGCGCCTTCGTCGCCAAGGGCCTGATTGCGATGCGCCGGCGCGACCATGTCGGGCACACCGCGCTGATGGATGTGTCGCGGCTGAACGGTCCGCCTGAGGCCTGGCACCTCGGCTTCATGCTGGGGCCGCGCATCAACGCCGGTGGCCGCATCGGACGCGCCGATCTTGGGGTGCGGCTGCTATTGGAAGGCGATATCTCCGAAGCCGCGCGGATCGCCACAGAACTCGACCGGCTCAACAGCGAGCGCCGCATCATCGAGCAGGCGGCGGAAGCGCAGGCTGAAGCCGAAGCGCTGGCTTCCCTCGGGTTGGAAGACAAGGGCGCGGTCATCGTCACGGCTTCCGAAGGCTGGCATCCCGGCGTGGTTGGCCTCGTCGCGGCGCGGTTGAAGGAGAAATTCGCGCGGCCCGCGTTTGCCATCGCGCTGGAGCCGGGAGGTATCGGCACCGGCTCGGGCCGCTCGATCTCGGGCGTCGATCTCGGCAAGGCGGTGCGGCAGGCGGTAAAGGACAGATTGCTGATGAAGGGCGGCGGCCACGCCATGGCCGCAGGCGTGACGCTGCGCAAGGAAAAGCTCGCGGAATTTCGCGCCTATATGGAAAGTGCGCTTGCGGAGGATGTCGCCAGCTCCCGCCACGAAAACGAACTGTTCATCGACGGCGCGATCAGCGCGCGCAGCGTGACGCCGGAATTCGCGGCGACGCTGAACCGCGCCGGGCCGTTCGGGGCAGCCAATCCAGAGCCCGTCATCGCGCTGCCGGCGCATCAGCTTGTGTATGCCGACGAAGTAGGGCAGGCGCATTTGCGCGTGCGGTTCAAATCCGGCGACGGGGTGATCGTCAACGGCATCGCGTTTCGCTCGATCGGGCAAAAGCTCGGCAACGCGCTGACGCAAAATCGCGGCCAGCCCCTGCATGTGGCGGGATCGCTGGCGGTCGATCGCTGGCAGGGATCGGAGCGCGTGCAGTTGCGCGTGCTCGATGTCGCGGTGCCGGATCAGGGACCGGCGGTGATCAGGTAGATTCACACTGCGAACGACAACAAACAGGGAGCAGAAATGACGGGTCAGGTTCAAGGCAAGGTCGCATTGGTGACGGGCGGGGCATCCGGCATCGGCGAAGCGGTTTCGGAATTGCTGGCGCGCGAGGGCGCGTCGGTTGCGGTCACGGATATCGATGACCTCAGGGGACCGCAGGTGGTGGCCGGAATCAAGAAGGCCGGCAACGAGGCAACTTTCCTTCATCACGATGTGACCAGCGAGGCGCGCTGGATCGAAGTCGTGGCCGAGGTCATGAAGCGCTACGGCCGGCTCGACATTCTGGTCTCGAATGCCGGTATCGGCATATCCGTGCCGTCGATTACCGAAATGTCGCTGGAGGACTGGCGGCGGCAGACCGCGATCAATCTCGACGGCGTGTTCCTGTCGGTGAAGCATTGCCTGCCGGCGATGCGCAAGACCGGCGGCGGCTCGGTCATCATGATGTCATCGCTCGCCGGGCTGCGCGGTGCGGCCGGGCTTTCCGGCTATTGCGCGACCAAGGGCGGTGTCCGGCTGTTCGCCAAGGCGATCGCGATGGAGTGCGCGACCTTCGGAGACGGCATCCGGGTCAACTCGGTTCATCCAGGGCATCATCGACACGCCGATCTGGGGCAAGATTCCGACGGAAGCGACCGGACGCGGACAGAACGCGCCGATCGATCCCGAAGAACGCGCCAAATTCGCAACCCCGCTGGCCCGAGCCGGGCAGGCCGCCGAAATCGCCAGCGGCGTGTTGTACCTGGCCTCCGACGCATCGCGCTATGTAACGGGGACCGAGCTCGTCATCGATGGCGGCATGAACGCGGGTGGCGTCGCGCGGAGATAGAGCGGGCTAACCGCCTTGCCGCAAGCGCGCCAGCACCTTCAGCCCACCGTAGCCGTCGGCGGGCAGCAGTCCCATTTTGGCCTGGTAGTCCTTCACGGCCTTCATGGTGTCATTGCCGACGCGGCCGTCATTGCCGCCGGTATCGAAGCCGGCTTTGGTCAGGCGCGTCTGCATCTCCTGCACTTCGGCGAGCGTCAGCGCGCGCTCGGAGCCGGGGAAGGGCTGGATGAAGGACGGCGCGCCAAGGATGCGGTCGCCGAGATGGCAGATCGCCAGCGCATAGTTCATCGACGGGTTGTAGCTTTTCACCGAGTAGAAATTCGGCCCCAGCAGGAACGCCGGCCCGCCCGCGACCGGCACCCACATCTGCGCGGACGCATTCGGCTGCGGAAACGGCTGGCCGTCGGCGCGGGTCACGCCGGCGCTCGACCATGCGGCGTAGGTGCGGCTGCCGCCCGAAGCTCCGCCGGGGGCGCGGACTTCATAGCCCCAATGTTCGCCGCGGTGATATTTGCCGCGATTGACCAGGAAGCGCGCGCTGGAGCCGAGCGCGTCGTCGGGCTTGCCGAACGGCGACACGCGGCCGTCCTTGTCGTAGTCCATCCCGACATTGAGCCAGACTTCCGGCATCCACTGGGTATGTCCCATCGCGCCGGCCCACGAGCCGCGCATTTCCTCCGGCGTGCCCCAGCCGCGGTCAACGATTTTCAGCGCGTTGATCAGCTCGGTTTCCCAATAGGCTTTGCGGCGCGGTTCGTTCCAGGCCAGCGCGGCAAGCGAGGGGAATACCGGCTTCATGTGGTTCTGCTGCACCAGCGGATCGCCGTAAGCGGACTCGACGCCCCACAGCGCCAGCAGCGTGCCGCGCTCGACGCCAAAATCCTGTTCGATCCGCGCGAACAGCGCCTCGTTCTTTTTCAGCGCGTCGCGGCCATTGATGATGCGCCAGTCCGAGACGCGGCGGTTGATATATTGCCAGATCTGCTCGTTGAATTCCGGCTGCTTTTGCATCTGCCTGAACACGGACATGTCGGGCTCGATGCGGCCCATCACCCGGGTCCAGGTCGCATCCGAAATGCCTTTCGCCAGCGCGCGCGCACGAAAATTATCGCGCCATTGATCAAAGCCCGGCGGCGCTGCGGCGTGCGCGGCATATGGATTTGCGAGCAGGGCGCCCGCGCCGATGCCGGCCTGCAGCACGGCGCGGCGGGTCGGCCATCTCTGAGAATCGGACTGGTTCATGGGCGCATTGTAATGGCGGTGATGGCTCCGACCAAAGCTCATTTGGGCCCTGCGGCATCGTGCTATGGGGCGTGGAACCCGCGGAAAACAACTCGCGCGGAAGCGGCGTCATGAAGATTAATTGTCACTGCCTTCATGCGCGTCGGGATGGCTAACGTCCACCGGCAGGGCATGCGCCACCGCGGCGGCCGCCGCGCGGTTCGGGAGCGATCTCGCGGCCGCGGCCGCGGATCAGGCGCTCATAGGCCGAGATCAGCGTGGTGTAGGGATTGACCCAGACCCAGCCGTCGCGCGTGAAAACCTGCACATCGAAGTGCAGATGGCGCGTGGTGCCGTTGGGATGGTCGAGGTAGTTCGAGACCATGCCGATCTTTTCGCCTTCGCCGACGTGGCGGCCATTGAGGATGCCGTCGGCATCCATGGCGGACGGGTTCATGTGCATGTAGCGAAAGCGGATGTGCTCGTTGCGGGTGTTGATCTGCAGCGTCGCCGCCTGCTGTTTCAAGGAACGGATCAGGACGCCATCGCGGACGGCGACAACGGCCTGCTGCCTGGGATCGCAACTGCCGGGGCTTTCGCTGTTCTGCGGAGAACACGCGCCGGGCCGGATATCCTGTCCCTGATGACCGAAACCGGCGGCGCATTGACCGACTTCGAAACTCCGCGACTCGCAAAAATTGTCCTGCCAGGGATAGCGGCCCGATCGTTCCTCGGGTTTGCGGTTGCTGAACGATTGCGAGCGGATGAAGGCCGGCGCTTTTTCCAGCGGAAACCGGATTTGCGAATAGACGGTCAGGTCGGCGTGTCCGCCCTGCTTGCGCGCACCGCTATGGGCGACGATGTCACCGCTTGGACGATAGCTGAAATCAGGCGAAGCCGCGACCGGCCGTTCGGCAAGGTCGGACGACATGTCCGTGCGCGGCGCCGAGGGCAGGCCGCCGGTGACGCGCAGCGCTTTCAGAAAACGCTCGGCAACGGGATAGGCTTCGCGGCACGCCAGCCGCCGCGCCCGCGGCGTGGAGTCGAGGCACTGGATCGACACCACATAGGGCACGCCGAAGCGCGTGAAGGCGTAACGCACATAGCCTTCCCGGATGAAGCGGCGCATGTCGGGAAATTGCGCCGCCAGCGCCTTGACCGGTTCACCCTTGCCGCCAAGGGGGTCGGCGAGGTCGTAGACCAGGACCGAGCCCGATATCTGCACCTCGACCGGCTTTGCAAATGTCCGCTGCGGCATGCCTTCGCCGGCGCCGGGCTCGAGCAAGAAGATCGCGTCATAACCGGCGGCGCCCGCGTGAAACAGGTCCGCCGGGCGGAAGTCGGCCTGATAGCGAGACACCGAAAGGCTGTCCGGTGCGCCGCTCGCGCGCGCTTCGAGATAGCTGGCCGTGTCGAACGGCAACAGCACCGGCACCGGGCTGCGTCCGATTCCGGCGAAGATCGGAGAGGTGATCGCGTTCAGTTGTACGAGCGCCGGCGTCGAACGCGGGTCGTAGGCGGGCACACGACGCCGGCCGGCGAAGGTGAAAGCGGAGGCGATCGCCGGCTGGCTGTTGATCTCGGATCGGAGTTGATCGAGCACCGCGCGCCATTCGACGCGCACCGCAGAGATCGAAGGTGTCCGGAACTCGTCGGCGGAAGTGATGACCGCGCCGGCCGGAAGCAAACAAAAGGCTGCCAGCCAACGCGCGAGCAAGCGAACAGCCTTCGTACCCAATGCATCAGCCCCCCGGCGCGTGCCCCTGATGTGGTCTTAGTCCTTGGCGCGCTCCACATAGGAGCCGTCCTCGGTCATGATCACGATCCGCGTACCCGTGCCGATGTGCGGCGGTACCGCGGTGCGCACGCCGTTGGAGAGGATGGCGGGCTTGTAGGAAGACGACGCGGTCTGGCCCTTGGTGACCGGCTCGGTCTCCACGACTTCCAGCGTCGCGCGCTGCGGCATTTGAATCGCAACCGGGACCATGTCGTGCAGCGAGAGCTTCACCGACATGTTCTCCTGCAGATAGGGCGCAGCGGAGCCGATGATTTCCTTGGACACCTGGACCTGATCGTAGGTCTCGGCATTCATGAAATGGAAGCCGTCGGCGTCTTCGTAAAGATAGTTGTAGTTGTGATCCTCGATGGTCGCCTTTTCGACCTGGTCCGTGGTCTTGTAGCGTTCCGAGATCTTCACCCCGTCGCCGATACGGCGCATTTCGATCTGGCTGACCGGAGTTCCCTTGCCGGGGTGGATGTTTTCGGCCGTCAGAACGACGTAAAGCTTGCCGTCTTGCTCGATGACGTTGCCCTTGCGAATAGAACTGGCGATGACTTTCAAAGTTGTTTTCCTGAATTTCTGGCCCCCGACCCATCCGGACAGGTGCGTCCTGCGGTCGCCAAGGCGGTTCGGGCTGCAACATACCCATTTTGTCCGTCGATGCCAGCGTTTCAGCTTGGCCGTTGCCGGCAGAAATCGATATCCGTTTCGCTGATACAGAAACAGAGCCTGCGTGCCCGTGCCCCGTTTTTGCATTCGCACCAGCTACTGGCTGTTCGGGGTAAACCGAAATCCGGCCGGATAGCCCGCCAAATCATCTTCCTCGCCGGGATTGCATCGGACGCGCCAGCGCCCGCAAGGTTCAGGGACCAGCGGTCCGCAGCACCGATCGCGCGAATGGACAAGGCGCGCGTCTTTCGACATGAAAAGGCTGGCTCGCCGCCCGGGATCGGGCGGGTTTCCTTGGAGCGCTCGTGCTTTGCGGATAAGGTGTAGCAATATCAATGTCTTATGTCGATTTCCGGAGTATGTGGATGGGCGACCTGCAGCGGCCTGTTAAGTGCGCGTGCTGATGGGTGGGATCGACCAACCATCGCCCTGGTGGTCGGCGGCGCGGCACGCCGACCGCAAGCCGTTCCTGATGGCGCGAAGTGCCATCACTAAGGCGGTGCGGGCCTGGTTCGAGGAACAGGGCTTTGCCGAGGCCGAGACCGGAATTCTGCAGGTCTCACCGGGCAATGAGACGCATCTGCACGCTCCCCGTACGGAATTGATCCGCGCCGACGGCACGCGCGCGACGCGTTACTTGCGCACCTCGCCGGAATTCGCGGCCAAGAAATTGCTTGCCGCGGGTGAGGAAAAGATCTTCGAATTCGCACGCGTGTTCCGCGACCGCGAGCGCGGCGATCTGCATTTGCCTGAATTCACCATGCTGGAATGGTATCGCGCGAACGCCAACTATGACGCCGTCATGGCGGACAGTATCGTCGTGATTGCGCATGCCGCGCAGGCGACCGGCATCGGACGGTTTTCGTTTCGCGACCGAACCGCAGATCCCTTCACTGAGCCGGAACTGATAACGGTGGCGGCGGCGTTCGAGCGCTTTGCCGGTATCGATCTGCTGGCGACCATCGCCAACGGCGAGGGCGATCGCGCGGCGCTTGCGGCAGCGGCAAAGGACCGGATCCGGGTTGCGGAAGACGACACCTGGTCGGACATCTTCAGCAAGGTTCTGGTCGAGCATGTCGAACCGAATCTGGGGCAGGGGCGTTTGACGGTATTGTTTGAATATCCGGCGCCGGAAGCAGCCCTTGCGCGGACGAAGGCGTCCGATCCACGGGTCGCCGAACGGTTTGAGATCTATGCCTGCGGCGTCGAACTCGCCAACGGATTTGGCGAATTGACTGACGCGGCCGAGCAGCGCCGCCGGTTCACCGCGGCCATGGACGAAAAGGCGCGGCGTTATGGCGAGCGCTATCCGCTCGACGACGAGTTTCTCGACGCCGTCGCCGCCATGCCGGAAGCAAGCGGCGTCGCGCTTGGCTTCGACCGGCTGGTGATGCTGGCAAGTGGTGCGCTGCGGGTCGATCAGGTGATCTGGACGCCGCCGGCAGGTGAGGCATGAACAAGATCGATCCAAAATGGGCTGCGACGTTGCGGCAACCGGCCGAGCTGATCGCAGGCGGCCTGGCGCCTGCCGAGGCGCTCGCCGATCTCGAACGGGTTGCTGCGCGCTATGCGATTGCGGTAACGCCGGAAATCGCCGCGCTGATCGACCCCAACGATCCCGAGGACCCGGTCGCGCGGCAATTCATTCCAAGCGCACAGGAATTGGTGAGTGAACCAGGCGAGAGCGCCGATCCGATCGGCGACGACGCACATTCGCCCGTCCCCGGCATCGTCCACCGCTATCCCGACCGGGTGCTGTTCAAGCTGGTTCATGTCTGCGCGGTGTATTGCCGGTTCTGTTTCCGCCGCGAAATGGTCGGGCCGGGCAAGGCGACGGCGCTGTCGGACGCCACCTATCGTGACGCGATCGACTATATCCGAACGCACGCGGAGATCTGGGAAGTCATCCTGACCGGCGGCGATCCCTCTGATGTTGTCGGCGCGGCGGCTGGCCGAGATCATGGCGGACCTTGCGGCCATCGATCACGTCAAGATCATCCGCATCCATACCCGCGTGCCAGTGGCCGCGCCCGCACGTATCGATGGCGAGATGGTCGAGGCGTTGAAGGTCGAGGGCGCCACGACCTGGGTCGCGGTTCATGCCAATCATCCGCGGGAACTGACCGGGACGGCCCGCGCCGGCTGCGCGCGGCTGGTCGATGCCGGCATCCCCCTGTTGAGCCAGTCGGTGCTGCTGCGTGGCGTCAATGACGATAGCGCGACGCTGGAAGCGCTGATGCGCGCCTTCGTCGAATGCCGAATCAAGCCCTATTATCTGCACCATGGCGATCTCGCGCCGGGCACGGCGCATCTGCGCACCACGATTGCGCACGGCCAGGCCTTGATGCGAGACTTAAGAGGACGCGTTTCGGGCCTGTGCCAGCCGGATTACGTGCTCGATATCCCCGGCGGCCACGGCAAGGCGCCGGTCGGCCCGAATTATTTGTCGCATACGAATTCGCAGGAACGTGAACTATTCTCGGGAACGCGCTATCGTATCGTCGATTACTGCGGTGACGTTCATCTCTATCCCCCGAATGCCGTGATCGACCGATGACGGAGGGAGAAGAGGGAAGGCAGGGGCCGCCGGAAGACGAGGGCAATCGCGCGATCGAAAACGCCGTGATGCTCGGCTTCTTCGTGGTGCTGGTCGCGGCCGGTATCTGGCTGCTCGGCACCATGGCCGATTTACGCAAGGTGCAGGATTGCGCCGCGCAGGGGCGTCGTAACTGTGCAACGATCGACGTTCCGGCGCGATAATTGCGCGATATTTGAAGATCTGGTGCGATAAGCAGAACAAGAAGCGGAGAACCAAGATGCGAAGAACAATCCTGTCGATGGCGCTGATGGTTCTGATCGGCTGCCCGAGCGCGTTTGCGCAGGGTTCGTCGTCGGTCCCGAAAAATTCGGACAAGCCGGCGCCGACGATACAGGCGCCGGTCGGCCACCGGCAACCACGCGCCGGCGACGTTCCCGACGAGAAAAATCTGAGCGATCCGAACGATCCGCTGAGCAAGGAAAACGCCGCCCTCGACCGCAAGATCAAGAGCATCTGCCGCGGCTGCTAGGCAGGTACCGGGGCACGACGAAACAACGACGCATCCCGGTTCATCATTCAGCTTCCGCCTGGAGCATGGTCGGCCTACCCCGGATCAAGTCCGGGGCAGGCCCCGGATCAAGTCCGGGGCAGGCTCTCGCTCGAAAACGGTCCTAAGCCGAAAGCTCCCGGAATTTGCTCAGGTGCCGTCTCGCTTCCACCGCGTCTGCGAGCTGGTTCAAGACCTGTACGGTCGCGTTCCAGTCGATACAGCCATCCGTGATACTTTGCCCATAGGTCAGCGCCTTGCCGGGCAGCACATCCTGGCGGCCAGCGACCAGATTGCTTTCGATCATGACGCCGATGATACGTTGCTCGCCGCCGGCAATCTGGCTGCAGATGTCGGCTGCGACCAGCGGCTGGTTTTCCGGCTTTTTGCTGCTGTTGGCGTGGCTGGTATCGATCATGATCCGTGGCGTCACGCCGGCGCGGGCGAGTTCTGCCGACGCAGCCTCCACACTTGCCGCGTCGTAGTTCGGCCTGGTACCGCCGCGCAGGATGATGTGGCAGTCGTCGTTGCCGGTGGTGGCCGCGATCGCCGAACGTCCACCCTTCGTCACCGCCATGAAATGGTGCGGGTGCGATGCCGACTTCATGGCTTCAGCGGCGATGCGCACATTGCCGTCGGTGCCGTTCTTGAAGCCGACGGCGCAGGAAAGTCCGGATGCCAGCTCGCGATGGATCTGGCTCTCCGTGGTTCGCGCGCCGATCGCCGCCCACGCCACCAGGTCGGCGACGTATTGCGGCGTCGTCATGTCGAGGAATTCAGCTCCCGCCGGCAGACCCAGATTGTTGACCGCGGAGAGCACGCTGCGGGCGAGGCGCAGGCCCTTGTTGATGTTGAAGCTGCCGTCGATATCCGGATCGTTGATCAGCCCCTTCCAGCCCACGGTGGTGCGAGGCTTCTCGAAATAGACGCGCATGACGATCTCGAGCCGGTCGGAAAGTATTTCGCGCAGGGCCGCGAGCCGCCCGGCATAGTCTATCGCCGCCGCCGGATCATGCACCGAACAGGGGCCGACAACGACCAGAAGGCGATCGTCGGTCCCGTGCAGGATGCCGTGGATGGCGTTACGTGCCGCCATCACAATTCGCGTCGCGGTCAAGGTACGCGGGACCTCGCGCATCACCTCTTGCGGCGTCGTCAGCTCTTTCAGTTCGCTTATTCGAAGGTCGTCTGTGGTGCTCAACACGGCTCTGGCTCCTGTGGTTAAGAACCTGCCGGCCAAACAAAAAGCCGCCAGGTCTGGCGGCTGTTCGGACTTCTTGCTGCAATTTTTCAGATTGAGCGCGATCCTCCCACCGCCAGCGAGCTGTCGTAGCTAAAATACCAAAAGCTGCTGGTGGCGATCATGATCATGGGGCGGCTCTATAGCGCATGCCCTTCGTCTTGTCATCCCATAATCGGATAGGAAAAAGACCGCCCGATTTCAGGAATTGCGCGCAGCGAGCGCAATGCCTACCAGAAACCTACCCCTGACCGGCGACAGACGAAAAGGCCTCCGCGCCAGCCCGCATCCGGTTACGGCCGAGAATGTAGACGGCGGTGGTCGCGATCAGCAGCGCAAGCCCGATCAAGATCGAGGTCAGGCCGATCGGGACCAACACCAGCGAGGCGTTCCGCTCGGGATTGATAAACCAGTGGTGGAGGGAGGTCAGCAGGAAGGCGACGCCGGCGAATCCCGCGCCGCCGCCCGCGACCAGCAGCGCCCACATCCGCCGCAACTGGCTCAGGCGCTCGCGCGCCAGTTGAGTGCGCGGCGCATGGTGCCGGCCGACACGCCGGACCAGCCGCACGGCAAATCCGATCGAGCTGAACCCGATCAGCAAGCTTGCCGTTCCCAACATCAGCCGGGTCGAGGATTCGAACTCGGGATGTTGTTGCAGCGTCAGCAGCGGGAAATCGAACGCCGCATGCAGCGCGACCGGGGCGAACAACACCAAAATCCAGCTCGATATGCGCGCCCAGTCACGATGATGCCGATTTGCGCCAAGCGCCGTGCCGGCGCGCGCGATCGCGATATAGGCGCCGGCGATAATACCGAGCGCGCCATGGAACGGCACGGTCAGGACGCTGCGCAAGGCGGCCAACGACCGCCACATATCGGCATGCTGCACGAGATAAGCGAGGTTTTCATAGGCCGCGAATCCGAGGCCGGCGGCGGCGCCGTAGACCACGGTGTCCATCGGGTCGGCAAAGGTGCGCCGCCGCGCCGACACCGCGATGATGACGAGAACCTTGACGATCTCTTCGGGCGCGGCGACCCCGAATACCGAGCGCAGCGCCTGCGTCATCCAGGGATTGCCGGGGACCGCGAGAATCGCCGCAAACGGCGCCCGCGCGATTCCCAAAAGCGAAATGCTGGCGGCCCCAAGCAGGAAGGCGATCCAGACCCGTGCGGGCGGCCCGGGGCGCTCGTCGGCGGCGATGACGAGCCAAAGCACGAGCAATGCGGGAGCGATTGCGGCGGCGCCGATAACGGTAGGGAGGGATTCAAGCAGCAGCATCGGTGGGGAACTTTACCTCGCGCGGGTCGAAAATGGACGTAAATTCAGCGGTTTGCAAGAAAATCAAAACGCGACCCGTTGTCGCCAGCCAGACGGATTTTTGTATTTAGGGTGTCTTAGAGTTTAGGCGGTACGATGCGATCGGCGGCATTTGTAGCCAAGCTGATAGTGCACGCCGCAGCTTGCAACCTGAAATATGCATCTTTCGGGCGACTGTGTCCGCGCCGACACAGCATTGCCGACCTACTCATGTATCGAGCAAGGGAGTCACCATGAAGAAATTTGCATTCGGATTGGTCGCGGCAGTCGCAATGACGGGATCCGCCGTCGCGGCTGACATGGCCCCCCGCTACTCCAAAGCGCCCTCGTGCCGGCCCCGGTCGCCTACAGCTGGTCCGGTTGCTACATCGGCGGCAACATTGGCGGTGGTTGGGAACGCACCCGGCAGACCCAGGAGCCAAAGTCGACGGATCGTTCGTCGGTCTGAACAATGATTTCGGTAGCAGCACGGGCTCCGACTTTGTCGGCGGCGGTCAGATCGGTTGCGACTACCAGTTCGCCAGCAACTGGATGATCGGCATCCAGGGCATGTACGACTACGGCCGGATCAGCAGCTCGAGTGTCGTGCCGACCGCGTTTCATCGGGGCCCCGGTGGGTTCGTTCCAGTCGGTCGATCGGGTTAGGGACATGTGGACCGTCACGGGCCGCGTCGGCTATCTCTTCACCCCGCAATTGCTGGGTTACGTGAAGGGCGGCGGCGCCTGGACCCGAGTCGATCAAGCCATCAATGGCGCCGTTCCGGTGTTCTTCAATTCGGAGAACGCATTCGGCGTGAACCGCTCCGGCTGGACGGTCGGCGGCGGTCTCGAATGGATGTTCGCCCCAGGCTGGTCGGTCTTCGGCGAGTTCAATTATATGGACTTCGGCAGCAGGAACGTGAATTTCGTTAAGGTTCCCGGCACCATCTCCGACCGACGTCGCGGACGTTGTTCGCACCAGGCTCGAGGTCGAGCAGTTCCTGGTCGGCGTGAACTACAAGTTCAATTTCGGTGGCCCGGTCATCGCCAAGTACTGAGTATTGAGCTCTTCCCGAGACCAATTAAAAGCCCCGGCATCGTTCCGGGCTTTCTTTGTGCGCAGGCTTTGCGTGTTCCGGCCCGGTGGAACCGGCCGTCAGCGCGAGCATTATCGCGCCGCAGTCATGCGGAGCATAGCAGCGCATCTCGCGCCCGTCCAAGATAGCTGAGCGCAGAGCGCTCCAATCTCAACTCATGGTAGAAATGACGATTGCGGCGTGGCCGAGCGATTGGCATGATAGACTTCGATCATCGCCACATTGGAGGCATTGCTGCGTGTTGTTGGGTGGAGCGGAGTCACATACGAGATCGGTCTTCAAGGCCGTGAGCTGGCGAATCCTGGGAACGCTCGACACGTTCGTCATCAGCTGGTTCCTGACCGGCCGCGTCGCGCTCGCAGGTTCGATCGCAGGGTTCGAGTTCGTCACCAAGATTGCCTGGTATTACCTGCACGAGCGCATCTGGGCCGCCATACCCTGGGGGCGGCACAGCTCGGCTTGATTGCGGTGTAGCGCGTGAACGGTCACCGCAGCAGGGAGGTCCGCTGTCCGGCCGTTACCGACGCTGGCATTGAGAGCTACGATCGCAAGGTGCCGTGAGGGCTACGATCGTCTCATTGTGTCACCGTTCCGTTGTAGATCCACAGCGCGACGGGACCGGTCGCCTCGGCTCCCATCTTCAAATCATTCACGATCAATGTCGGCTGTGGTGCGTCGTTGACGAACAGGCGTGCGCGCGCGCCGTCGACATCGATGCGCAGGCGAATCCATTCCCGCGGCCCGATGTCGACGTAGGATTCGTATTTCTCCGGCTCGGCGGCACGCAGCGGCGCGAAGTCGTATTTCGGGAACGACATATATTGTGTCGAGTGATTCCGGCGCACTTGATCGTCGGCGCGGCCGTTCAGGGGCCGCAAATAGAAGGATTCGAAACGATCGAAGCCGGGCGCGACGCGGAAAGCCAACCCGATAAATCCACGCGCGCCCGGTGGCGCATGCGACGATACCTCGCTTTCCAGCGTTACTTCGATGGTGCCATTCCGGAAATCATCAGTTCCCTTGATCAGCGCAAAGGTTACGGTGTCAACAGTCGCCGTACCCGGCGATATATTCGGTGCGATCGTCAGCTTGACGGCCTTGGCGCCGGCGAATTCCGAGGCTTCCGCAACCACGCCGACGGGAGTCAGCTGTTCGATCGATTCCAGAGGGAATTTTTGAACGCTCCTGGCCGTAGGCCGGAAACAGGCCAGCCTGGCACAGAACGAACGCGATCATTGCTATTCTTGATGGCACGTCTTCACCTCCTAATCTTGGAGAGGATCGCAGGCTAGGCTAAAACGCACGGGGGGAGGAGGTCGAACCGGGACAATAGATGGTCGAAAACAGACAGGCCGGCAAATGATGCCTGGATCAGAAGCCATGCCGATCCGCGACATCGGCTACGTCAACCATTCCTTTCCGAAGCTCGACATCGAGGCAAAACCGCTTGCCGCGATCACCGGGCATATGCGGTCGGATTTGTCACGCTGCCCGCATCGGCTCAGCTTCCACCATCTCATGCTGGTGACGGCGGGCAGGGGAACCCACTGCGTCGATTTCCAAAATTATGATTGCGAACCAGGGTGTCGTGATTCACGTACGCCCCGGTCAGATCCATCAATACTGCTTCGAGGGCGAGTTCGAAGCCCATACCGTGTTGTTTGCGCCGACGTTCATGTTGCCTCAAGCCAATGCGGAACGGCGGTCCTGCGCTGAGGCCGGGTTCAAAGGCGGTTCGACGGCCAGCGCATTGCGATTGGACAGATCGAGCATGGGGCCGGTCCGGATGGCCTTCGCGGCGGTCACGGAGGAATATTTCCGCACCGACGCCTCGGCGCTTTCCAGAAGCATCTTGCAGCACCAGTTGCATGCCCTGCTGTTACAGCTCGGACGCCAATCGGGCCGCGTTTACGCAAACGGCGACGGCGTGCATCGGCATCGGACCTACAAGCGGTTTCTTGAGGTGCTGGAATTCCGTTTCGCCGAGACACGCAGCGTACGGGATTACGCGCGTGAGCTCGCATGCTCGCCGAAGACGCTGCAGCGTGCTTGTTTTGCCGCCGCCGGGCTTTCGCCCAAGGAAGTCATCGAACGCCGCGTGATGTTGGAAGCCGGACGATTGCTTGCCCATACATCGATCTCAACCGGAGAATTGGCAGCGAAACTGGGATTTACCGAGCCAACGAACTTCGTAAAATTCTTTCGGAGCCACGAGGGGATGACACCGACCGCTTACAGAGACGGTCTGTCCTGGCACCCCTTGCGCTAAAGGACATGTCAGCCTGCGAGCAGGCGCCGGCAGGTATCCGCAAACACTTGGGCTCCCGTGACGATGTCGGCGTCAGAGGTGTTCTCGTTCCAGTGATGGCTGATGCCGCCGATCGAGGGCACGAACAGCATGCCCGCGGGCATGATGGTGGCGAGGATCTGGGCGTCGTGTCCGGCGCCGCTCGGCATGCGGATCGACTTGCCGCCGGCGAATGTGCTGCTTGCCGCTTCGATGGCCTGCTGGAATGAGGCATCCATCAAAGCGGGCGCGCCGGTCCGGATGCGCTCCACGGCGACGCTACAGCGGCGTTGCGCGCTGACGTTGGCGGCCATGTTCCGCAACAGATTCTCCAGCCGCTCGATCACGGCGGGGTCGTCGTCACGCATCTGGAACAGCATTTCCGCAGCACCCGGAATGATGCTCGGCGCACCGGGATCGAGCGTGATCCGGCCGGTGGTCCATACCGTGCGTGGTCCGCAGGATTCGGGGAAGCGATCGTCAATATCGACGCAAAATCGGGCCAGCGCGAGGCCTGCGTCCCTGCGGACGGCCATCCGGGTCGTGCCGGCGTGATTTTGCTCACCGGCAAAAGTGATCCGGTATTGCCAGATGCCGACGATCGAGGTCACGACGCCGATCGCGAGGCCGCCGCTTTCGAGCCTCTCGCCTTGCTCGATATGGGCTTCGAGATATCCGATGTGCCTCCCGGGTTCGCATCTCGCGCGTGACCGGCCGGCAAGGCCGACCTCGCGCAGGACGTCGCGCATGGTTCGGCCGCTGTTGCGGTCGCATGCGGCGTCGATCTCCGCCTCGGTGAGGGCGCCCACATAAGACCTGCTGCCGAGAAAACTCCCGAAATGTCCTTCCTCGTCGCACCATGACGCGACCTCGACCGCGCCTTTGGCGTCCGGATCGGGATTGATCACGCGGGCGGCTTCGAGCGCATAGACGACGCCAAGCGGCCCATCGAGCCAGCCCGCATAATTCTGGCTTTCCAGATGAGAGCCCGCCAATAGCTTCGGCCCGGATTTAGCGCTGGTGCCGAGCAAATTGCCGATCCCGTCGATCTCGGCCGCGAGGCCGGCTTCGGGAAGCCGTTGCGCCAGCCACTCCAGCGAACGCATATGCGGTTCCGAGAAAGTCGGCTTGTGAACGCCGGTTTTGTAGGTGCCGATGCCGCGGAGCGCATTCAGATCCGCAAGGACCCGGGCGCCATCGACGGGCGAACGATTGTCAGGCATGAACGCGCCTCTCTCAAATAATTGCGACGTCAGCGGGATTTTGAGCGCACGCGCTCCGCAGGAGACCTTCAAGGGAAAGTAGAGCGAACCGTGCAGCAACATCAACCAGCACGGGCCGCTTTACCATTGGAGAACTCCATCCTGAATCTGCGGTCGCATTGTTGGCCGCACGGGGAACTCGCGTCACCGGCACCGTATTCGTCCGGATTGGTCGAGCCGCGCGTCGTGAACTATAACGATGCCGCTTACAGCGGGGGGCAAGGCGTTCGATCATCATACCGAACGACTTCCACTGGAGGCGAGGCCCGGACTCCTAGGCACTCCGGGCCTCGTTTATTTCTGGACCAAATATTGGCCCTCCAGTCGCGTCCGAGCCTTTCGCCGGATTGCGGCCAATCGAAACCCGATCGACTGCAGGTTCAGGGCGTGATCGGTTTTCGATAAACATCCTTGGTTGCGAGCCTGCCGTTCCCAAACGTATAGCTCTCGACGCCGCGCTGCTCGCGTATTTCCCCGGTCGCCCGCACCGTCTCGCTAACGCGGAATGTCATGAAGGTCATGTCGTCGGCATGATGATAGGCCACGTCGAGAAAACGCTGTGCCGAGAAAAGCGCCTTCTGTTCGGCCAGGTGCGCGCGAATGGCTTCCCTGCTCGTGAGGGATTTTGTTACGGCCAGACCGTCATGGAAGCTCCATACAAAATCCGGTGTCACGGCCTCATAGAGCGCGTCGATGTCGCCCTTGAACAAGGCGCGCGCAAAGCGCTTGAACAGTTCATCTCGTTCGGCGGGCGAAGGGGTCATGAGTTGGTCCTACCATTTTGGAGGGCCCCGTTCTATCCGACCACCGGTGCGGGTATTTCCCGGCGTTGTCCGTTGAAAGCCCGTAGTTCTCCGGGGTGGAACAAAGTTCCACAGGGCTTCGCCGGTCTCTCACCCCATCGACCCGAGCCCACCGCGCCTGTCGCACCGGCTAGTTCGGCTTCGGCTCCACCACCTCGAACATGACCTTGAAGGTGTCGAGCATCGACAGCAGCTCATCGAGCTTGCGCGAATCGCCGTCGATCTTGATCAACCCGGCTTTTATCGCGTCGGGGAACGTGGAGCGTTGCAGGGTGACGGCATCGAGCGTGTCGCGAGCAAGGGTCACGGCGATATCGGCATTGGCGGCCTGCTTTCCCTTCACGTAAGTCAGCGCCGAGTTTTCCAGATTGAGCACGAACTGCTCCTTCGAATCCGTAAAGCTCCAGTTGATCACA
Source organism: uncultured Alphaproteobacteria bacterium (assembly GCA_963847015.1). Classification (GTDB taxonomy): domain Bacteria; phylum Pseudomonadota; class Alphaproteobacteria; order Rhizobiales; family Xanthobacteraceae; genus Bradyrhizobium. Next base: position 135,294 of record CAWJYI010000001.1, read on the forward strand.
ATGGTCTTGCCTTCAGCCTTGGTGGCGTTTAGCCGCGCGCCCAGATAGTCGAAGAACATTTCGGTGTTGAGCGCCTTCAGCGTATCGGCGTTGGCGGTGCTGCCGCCGCCGACTTTCGGCACACCGTTACGCAGCTCCATCGCACCGACCAGATAGGCGTTGCGCCAGGTGCCCGCCTCGGCCTGGAAGCCAAGCTGCTCCAGCGCGTCCGCGCCCAATTCGCGCGCCGCGCGGTTGGCGGGATCGGCGAACACCACCTGGTTCATCGCGCTGGCCACCCAGCGGTATTCGCCCTTGGCGAAGTCGCCGCGCGCGCGGGCGATCACCGCATCGGGACCGCCCATATAGTCCACCGTCTTGCGCGCGTTCTCGACCGGCGGCAGCGGATTGAGATCGGCGGGATTGGCGTCGTACCAGCCAAGGTATTTTTGATACACCGCCTTGGCATTGTGGCTCAGCGTGCCGTAATAGCCGCGCGCCGACCAGTCCTGCTCCAGGCTCGCGGGAAGGTGCAACGTTTCGGCGATCTCGGCCGGCGTGTAGCCTTGGTTCAACAGGCGCAACGACTGGTCATTGATGAATTTGTAGAGATCGCGGTGTTTCTTCAATAGCGCAATGACCCGCTTCTGCCCGGTCACCGGCCAGTGGTGCTGGGCGATGACAATTTCGCTGCTGGCCCCGAAGGTCTCGATCGCCTCACCGATATAGCGCGACCACAAATTGCCGTCGCGCACCTCCGAACCCCTGATGGTGTAGAGGTTGTGCATGTTGTGCGTGACGTCCTCGGTCATATCGAGCACGCGAAACTGCGGGAAATACATCAGCATTTCCGAGGGGGCCTCGGAGCCGGGCACGAGCTGAAACACGATCTCCACGCCATCGATGAGGCGCTTGTCCGTGGTCTTGTCGATGGTGGCGGTACGGCGCAATCAATGTCACAGCTCCGACCGCGTCTTTTTGCCCAAACCGGTATCGACGTGGCCCCTGCGGGCCTGGCGACAAAAATCCACCGAATTGATACTGCGCGCGCCGGCTCATCGCGGTTCCCGCCATCACGCTCTCGCCGGCCACCGCCGCCATAAAGCCTGCGGGAGCCAGCACCTGGACTTTTCCGGCGGTCACGTCAGCTTCGCTGATCACGCCCTTGACGCCGCCATAATGGTCGGCGTGGCTGTGCGAATAGATCACCGTGCCGACCGGCTTGTTCGGACGGTGCTGATAGTAAAGCGCCAGCGCAGCGCGCGCCGTCTCGGCGGTGAACAGCGTATCGATGATGATCAGCGAGGTGTCGCCTTCGATGATCGTCATGTTGGAGATATCGAAGCCGCGCACCTGATAGACGCGCTCCGTTACCTTGAACAGGCCGTGGATCGCGTTGAGCTGCGCCTGCCGCCACAGGCTCGGGTTGACGCTGTCGGCGGCCTCGTTCTGCTTCAGGAAATCATACGGCTTCATGTTCCACACCGGGCGCGGACCCGTGCCCGGCACCAGCGCGTCGGGCGTGGTGGCGATGAAGCCGCGCATCGCATCATCGAAATCCTCGCGATTGGCGAACGGCAGCGTCTTGGCCATGTCGGCATTGGCCCTTAACGTCGCGGGCTCCGGCGCTTTCGGAGCAATCTGTCCGTGCGCCACGGAGGAGATGAGCGCGGTCGCGCAAGAGAGCGCGGTGACGACCGCAAGCGCGATGCCGTGTGCTGGCGTTTTCGACATGTGTGTCCTTATCGACGGTTAGCGCTGGAGGGACCGGGCGGATATGCTTGCCGGTCGGGCGGAGGAGCCGTTGAGCACCGCCGGCGCTGCGACGGAAATGGTCGGTTCACCGACGCCACCTCAGAATCCACCAGCCGACGCTACCAACGATCTGACGTTTACTCCGGCTGAGGCGGCCCAAAAAGGCGTATTATCGCAAAGCTCATGCGAGCAAATTCGCAAACCTGCCTGGCTGTGCTGCCGGCGCGGAACTTCAAAACCGAGCGCACACTGGAATCCGGCAGCGCATGAGCGTGGGGGGCCGCGCCTTCATCGCCCGATCTGCAGGTCCGGAATCTGTGAGAGTTAAGAAATCGCTACCAATTGGTCGGCAGACTTTAAATGTTTGAGTAGCTGGTCATTTATCGTGGCAGGATTCCGGGCTGGATTAGCTGCTTGGTCAGTTGCATAATTTGCGAATGGCAAACGACATATGGACGATCGAATACTTTAGCTGTCCCAGTTGCGGGCTGCCCTACACCGCGACAAGGGAGCGCCATCCAGACAAGCAGTCCGGCAGTTTCAGCTGCGAGGTTTGCGCGACCAAAGTCCACGCGTGGTCGGGCAATTATAGTTTTTTCGATTGGAAGGTCGACCAGGTGAAGACGCCCGTCTTTGGCAAAAGGTGGGGATGATCGAAGTCCGAAGGCCGATATAAATTCCGAGCAGGAATTTAGTTCGAGCCTGCGTTGAAGGATCATCGGCATCACGCGCGCGCCCCCGCGTTCACACCGCAATAGATTTGCGATGTCGTGCTGTTGGTCGGGGAAACAATCCGTTGGACTGTTGCCGGGAATCACCAGTCGCGCCGAGAACGTGGGCGCTACAGGCGAATAATTTTGACTGTGCAGCGAGCGGAGTGACTTACTTGAGCAATCCTTGGGATCGCCATGTTCGAGGCTCTTGCAGCATTTCTGGTCGTTCTTAGCGTCGGCATCCTTGTCGCTCACGCTCTCGACGCCTTTCGATCGTGAATAGCTCGTCGATCGTGAATGCTCGGTGGCGCGTACTTTACGATCCGCCTCAACGTCCCGCGTCAGGGGCGTACGATCGGGCGCTTCTTTGGCAACGGGATACGCCCGGTCACCAGTGGCTCATCTGTACCGGCGGACGCCTTCGCATTCTGGGCTCGCCTCAGGATCGCCTCGGCAGCTCGCTGGAATGCATCGATGTGCTCGTCGGTAGTTGAGCGCTGAATATTCGTCGACATACCGAAATCAGAACGACCTGTCACATTGGGCAGGGTTGGCGGCAATCGTTGATCGGATTCGACCGGCTGTGACGGGGCCGCGGCAATGAAATAGGTGATACACCCTGCCACGGAAGCGGCGACTAGAACTGCCGGAACAGCAAGTCGCCAGCTGATCATTTCTTCACCTTCAGCCCGCGTTGGACCAGCCGGCGGATGGCCTCGGGACGAGTGTGCGGCTCCTTCTGCTTCTTGATCCAATGGTCCAACATTTCGAGCGCGGTCGGCTGCATGCGTACGACGACGGGCTGGCCTTTGCCTGTCGGAACCGGACCTGGTCGCTTCCGTGGAATCACAGTTCTCTTCATGAGGCCGTGATATCAGAGATGCAGGCCGAGGTGAAGTTACGAGGTTCCCCTCCGGCTGCAACCTGCGATTGCCGTTGAAATATCGCAGACGGTGACGAAGAGACCGCACGATCCCGGCACCTTTTGTCACAGGTCAACCCTGCTGACTATTCCGTATTACTGACGGAACACGATTGCGGGGCGCTTCCGGTCCCGCGCTCACACGGCGGACGAGGCGTCCTTCACTTTGGCAACACGCCAACGACCACCTGTTGGAGGACGGCGCTGTATCGTCCATCGTTCATTTTGGCGTCTACCCCCCAAAGGACGCCGATTGCGATGCATGTCGCGACAATGCTCTTCATCATCTCGAAATCCTTCGTCATTCGAAATGAACGAAGAGAGATTGATTCTTGAGGCAAGAAGACGGCGGTCGGAAAAAGCCTGTGAGTTCCGGTTCTGGGAACCATGTCAGCGCAAGAAGGTCGGGAGCGACCCTAATTCGATCTGTTGCTCCCACCGGAGTGAAGACTTGATCGTTGGTTTCCCCGACGATTTTTCTGTATCCGGAAAGTCCTGAGATATGGGATTTTGAAGCTGCCGTTGAACAGGTCGATGAGCAATGGGCGGCTTCCCTTGGCCATCACTCGGCAACAAGCCCTTGCGCATCTGCACCAAGAGCGGTGAGCAACAATGGGCTTGCCGAGAACGCGATCACCAAACTTGAACAGGACCGACACCACGTTTCCCAACGCGGACCGTCAAATTTGGGAAATTGCCGAAAAGGGAAAGGGACACCGGCAGGTAGGCGAGCCCTGGCGCTCCCTAGAGACGTCGGGTCACGTCGATCAGTTCGATATTTCTGAATTCGGACAACAATTTAGCCGCAAGCGACAGATCAGGTTTTGGTGGTCCCTTGGCTGCATAGCTCAAACTCCGCTAAGATCGCAAAGTTTCCAACCGGAGGTAAGCAGCAGTTCTCCGCCGGTTGGAAGCGACAGGGCCTTTTTCATTAGCTTCTGAGGGAGGGTTCAATGCAGGCGCGACTGTTCACTTTGATCTTGCTCCTTGGCACCGCAACCGGTGCCGTCGCCGACGACATGAAGATGCCGGTCAATGCCTCACAGATTAAATGGGAGCCTGCTCCGAATTTCGTGCCCAAGGGTGCACAGATTGCGGTGCTTTCCGGCGATCCATCAAAAGATGGTCTCTACGTCGTTCGGTTGAAATTGCCCGCAGGATACAAGATCCCGGCGCATAACCACCCGACCATGGAGATGGTGACGGTCATCTCTGGAAACTTTCACCTTGGAATGGGCGATAAGCTGGACGAAAAGAAGGGAATGCAACTGACCGCTGGTGGGTATGCTGAGGCACCTGCCAAAATGAACCACTTCGCTTGGGCCAGCAGCCCGACCGTGGTTCAAATACACGGCCAAGGGCCCTTCGCCATTACCTACGCGAACCCGGCAGATGATCCACGAGGTAAGTCGGCATCCCAATAGGCGCCCGCCAGGCTCCTCCGCTCGTTACGCTCGGTGTCCTCGGGGCGTCCCTTGTAGCGGCCTTCAGTCGAGGCCTGGGCTTCCTATGCCTCAGCCCATGGCAAGTCGTGTCAATCCTCGGTGGCGAAACCGCCGTATCGCAAATTCAATCTGACCGTCCGGAAGCTGCCGCCACTTCTCAATGACTGGCGTGAAACCGCTCTGTGACGGCTGACCGATAATTTCGCGTGCTTTGCTCCGGGCGGCCTCGACCGGCAGCGTAAAGGTCAGCGGCTGTTCGTCAGACATCCGGTCTGCCAAATCACGCGGACGAACAAGCATGTCGGAACTCCAAAGCAGGTTATTGCCGACGATCCCAAACATCCGACTGCCGAGTTAAGGCGTGGGCAACTGCGCTGTGTAATTTGTCCCCGTTGTCCACTGGCGCTGTCCACACGCGTATATTGGACAAACATCGGACTTACCCAGGAAGGGAAGAGGTAGCCATCGAAATCATTGGCGCTCCCTAGCGGAATCGAACCGCTCTCTCCACCGTGAAAGGGTGGCGTCCTAACCGATAGACGAAGGGAGCAAAAACAACTGGTAGATCAGCGCCTTATGCGCGCGACCTGCCGTGTTGGTCCCCGTCCATCATGTCCAATCAAGGCGGCGACGGGCGAACGTATAGTGGCGTTTGGCCGGGCGGGCAAGCCGCCCGAAAACTAGTTTTTGGACCATTTCGCGGCCGCTCGGGCAAACCCGGATCCCCTAAAACGGCCGCTATTTCGCAACGGTTTTTAAAGCCGGATGGCGTAGGGCTGGCGGCCAGGGGAATTGACCTGCATGTCCTTGCTTACCAACAAGAAGCGCGAGACGCGCAAATCATTGCGTCAACCCGGCTGGATCACGCTGGAAGGCGGTTTTGCGGCGCGGCAATGTATGGTGCACGACATCTCCTCGACAGGCGCGAAAGTCACGATCGACGATCCCAACACGCTGCCCGCCAAATTGCGGCTGGCGTTTTCGCGCGATGCCAGGACGGGGCGACCGTGCGAGGTGGTCTGGCGTCGCGGCAAGTCGGTCGGAATCAAATTCGTCCGCTAGCTCCGACTGGCGCGAGACGATAAAAGGCGGGATGAGAAAATTCTTGCTCGTGATCGCAGCCTTGGTGCTGCTGCCTGCCTTTGCCGCGCTGGCCGAACAGCCCGGCACCCGGAAATCCAATAAAGCCGCGGCCTCCGGCAAGGTGCTCCCCTTGAAGGGAGCGGCATCCGGTAATCCATGCGCCGCGTATGGCGCCGGTTTTATGAAAATCGAAGGTACCGATACCTGCGTGAAGATCGGCGGCGCCGTCAGTATCGGCGCCGGCGCATCCACGGGCTCGCGCTAGAGAGCGTTTTCGCTCACGTCATCGGCGGTGCGATAAATTGCTTGAATCCGGCGCGTTCGGAGATTTGCGCGAACCAGCGTTCGAGATTCGGCAATGTCGGTTTGGTGACACCTTCGACGCCGAACCAACGCCGCGCGAAGGCGCCGATCGCGATATCGGCTATCGTGAACTGATCGCCTTCAATGAAGCGCCGCGTCGCGACTTGCGCCTCGACGATTCGCCACACCACGGCTTCCGCATCGACATCTTTCTGGATCGCGACCATGTCGCGCTTTTCCGCCGGCGTTCGCACCAACGCCCAGAACACCGGCCGGTCGACCGGCTGCAACGTCGACAGCGTCCAGTCCAACCAGCGGTCGACCGCTGCGCGCTGTTTTGGCAACGCAGGATAGATCGGCGATTCCCGGCCGTAAGCGAGGCAGAGATAGCGCATCACCGAATTGGATTCCCACAGCACGAAGTCGCCGTCCACTAGCGTCGGTACGCGGCCGTTGGGATTCATCGCCAGATAGTGCGCCTCGTTGTTGTTGCCGAACTGCATGCCGGCGTCGATCCGCTCATAGGCAAGATCGAGTTCGCTAAGGCACCACAGCACTTTTTGCACGTTGACCGAATTGGCCCGGCCCCAGATGGTGAGTTGTTGTTGCTTGTTGTCCGCCACGCGCTTTCGCTCCCGCTTGATCTGCCAAGTCTGATCTCTCAGGTCGCAGTTCATAGCGGAATATCAGTAAAAAAGCGCGCCCCTGATCCATTCACGCCAGATAAAAAATCAGGCACCGCCGCGTAACGACGGAGCCTGATATTGCGTCCCCTGGTATGCGTCCCCTGGTATTGCGTAAGACGCATCTTCGCCGGTCAACGTCCGAAAAACAGCCACAGCAGAATAATCACCGGGATAGGCACACCCACCAGCCACAACAAAATTCCTCGTCCCATCGTCGTGTCCTCCAAATTTCATTCGAATGGAAAACGCGTCAACGAACATTCAGTTCCTTTGCCGAACGGGATTTCCACCGCGCGGCGCACGCTTCGTGGCTTCGGAATTTCGGAGCGCGACAGTCCGATTCGAAACAGCGAGTAACCGTTCTTGTCGACGGCCTCGCCTCGCGGCTGGGCGTCGTCAGCCATTCGTCCTCGGACGTGCGGGGAGGAAACGGCACGTCCGCCTTCACGACCAGCCGGTAGCCGGGATGACGGACATGCAAGAATTTCTACGAGGCTTGGAATTTGTACGCGGCTTACCAGTGGCCGGTGTTCGGCATCGAGGCCCACGGTTCTGCCGGCGGCTTCGGATCGCCCTTCTGCAACAGCTCGATCGAATGCAGGTCCGGCGAGCGGACGAAAGCCATGTTGCCGTCGCGCGGCGGGCGGTTGATGGTGACGCCGGCTTTCATCAGGCGATCGCAGGTCGCGTAGATGTCATCGACCTCATAGGCGAGGTGACCGAAATGACGGTCCTCGCCGTATTTCTCCTCATCCCAATTGTAGGTGAGCTCGACCAGCGGCGCGCCGCGGTTCTTCGGCGCCGCCTTGAACAGGCCTTCGTCTTCGGGAGCGCACAGGAACACCAGCGTGAACCGCCCCTTGTCGTTATCGACGCGGCGCACTTCCTTCAGTCCCAACGCATCCTGGTAGAATTTCATCGCGACATCGAGATTTCGGACGCGCAGCATGGTGTGGAGATAACGCATGGTTTCTTGGCTCCCTTTGAGAATTGGTTTTGGTTCGGCGGCCTCAATAGCAGCAAAATCGGGGGAGGGGCAGGGCGTTGATCGCAGATCACGTGCTCTTGCATTCGCCAAACGGTGCGGATGAAATTGCCCTGGTGGGCAGCCTCGCTATGTTGCGAGGGTGTCGGCTGCAGTAGCCCGCCTAACGCACTAAGCGCGGCGGCGCAATGATCGGGACGACCGCGGGCGAATGGCTTTGCCGGCGCATGCACGGGAGCATCGAAATGATTTTGGTAACCGGCAGTATTCTGGCGCATGAGCACTGTTTTGGCGAAGTCCTTCGGTCATGCCTTGAGCATGTCGAACGCTCGCGGAAGGAGCCCGGTTGCATCTCGCATGACGTCCATGTCGATTGCCAAAACCCGATGCGTCTTTTTTTCTTCGAACAATGGGCTGATGAGGCGGCGTTGCGCACCCATTTCGCGGTCGAAGGCTCGCAGGCGTTCGTGAAGTCGTTGAAGGGAAGTATCGTCGAGACTTCGGGAACGAAGATATACCAAGCCTGCTCCATTCCCGCGATAGGGCGTCCGGACAATGCAGAATGGCCTGGCAGAATAGTCAGGTCAGGATAGTCAGATCCTGGGCTGGATCGATCAGACCTTGACGTCCACCAATGCGGCCTCTTCGGCGTGCGCCTTGGCGTGGTCGACCGCTTTCAGATCCTGGTTGATTGTATCTCGGCGGCGCCTTGGCGGTCTGGTCGACAAGGAGCTGGATTCTGGCCTGCGTCACTTCAACAGGTACGGGATAAACAATCATGCGATTACCCTCCTGACGGAAAACTGTCAGGAGCCCATTTACGCCTTGTAAAGGGATTGGGTTAACGGGGCCCATTAACAACAATAGGTAAACGGGAGCTTTAGCTCCCGCGTAGTCCGAACCGCAAAAGAGCTAATGCGTCTTTTCCAGCCGCTCGGCATAGAGGCGGAATTCCTCGGCCATCTCGATAAGTTTCTGCGAGGCTTCCGGGTCCTTGACGGCTCGGGCCAAACGCTGGGCTCGGATGGATTGGTCGCGGTAGTGATCGGCTTGGGTCATGGCAGCACCTTTCTGGATAGGTACAACCTGCGCAAAAAAGGTTCGATCACGGTGATGAAAATGATGGCCGGGCAGGCGGGATTCGTCCTTGCGGCCAAATTAGCCGCCACGGGGAACGCGAGAAGTAACAGTATTTTAAGCTGGCGGCAGGGCTGGAAAGTACGCCCCCTGTTCGTTCCACGAGAACAAAAGGAGTCTCGGTCTGCGGCTCCGGCATCGGTAATCGATCCGCCCGTTCCCGTCGGGAGCCCGCAGCCTCAGTTTTCGCGCCACATTGAAGAAACGCGTCGATGCCTGAGCTGGCCGCAGGAGGCTGTGGATCGCTGCGCAGCAAGACGAGGAAGCGACACCAGAAAGCAGATTTTCGGTCCTGTGGATTTGCTGCGGTTAACTTCCGGCCTCCGGTGTCAGCAGGGAGCGCTCGCCGGTGTCGTCAACAATCCCTTTCCGGACAGCAGATAAACCTATTCAGTTAGGTTAAAATCCAATTCGCGTTGTGCGCGTATGAGGTTGCGCTAGGGATGGGCTTGAGGAAAAAAGCCATGGTCCCTTCGTTTCATAACGCTGACAAACCGACCCACCGGCGGGTGATGCTGGTCGGCTTGCTGTTTAGCTTCGCCTTTGTCGTCATTAGTTTTTCGCTGCGACCGCAGCAGGACAGCGGCGTGGTGCTGGTCAAGGCCGACAGGCTGGTTCGCACCGCCGGCGAGCCGCACAAAGCCAATTAGCGTGCATGGCATCTAAGAACGCTTGGCATCTAGCGTTTGTCGGTCGGCAAATCGTCACCGGACGGCCTGTGGTAAATCGCGATGGCGACGAAGCCGCCATAGCCGATCACATTGAGCAGAACTTCCACCCACAAGGGCATCTGCGAACCTCTTTCGGCGGAAGAACTTGCGAATTCCTCCACCCCAAGCGGAAACCCCGCCGGCATCCGGAGATACCAGCGGGGTGTTCCATGCCTTCACCTCTCGCAACTGACTGGCAAACTTCCTGCGGGCGGTTTCGTTCCTGGTTTTCGAAGTTTTTTTGGTGGCAGCCTCGCGCGTTGGTTCCGCCGGTTCCGACAAATCCTCCGCAACCATCGGAAATGCCCGGCGTTGTCCTGTCAGCTCAATGTGAGGAGGAGCTGCATATGAAAAAAGCACTGGCAGTCCTGGCGGCGGTCGCCACCATCGGCGCCACTACGATGACCGCTCCGGCGCAGGCGCGCGGAATAGGCCCTGGATTGGCTTTCGGCCTTGCCGCCGGCGCAATTGCGGCTGGCGCGGCCGCCAGCCCATGGACCGTATTATGGCCCCGGTTACGGCTATTACGCCTACGGTCCCCGTTATTACGGGCCTGCCTATTATGGCTCCGGTCCGTACGCCTATGACGGCGGGCCGTACTACCGGCATCGCCACTGGCGCCACTATTGGTAACGAGCAAGCACTGTAACAAGAAAGCACTGGTAACAAGAAAGCCCGGAGCATCGCTCCGGGCTTTTTTGTCAGCTTGAATTTCGCGTTACGTCCAGAGTGACGGCCGGTGATATCCGCTCCACGCATTTCCCAAGGTCTTGGCGTAATATTCCTCGCGCTCGCGTTGGAATTTTTGCTGGGTCGCCTTGAACCTCGCAACACGCGCGTCAATTTCCTCGCGGTCGCGCGCGAGCCGGTCTTCCTTATCGCTCATTACCCGTCCTGTTTTTGTTTGATTCTTATCGCGTGCTTATTGGCGTTGCGATTGGGGCGCGAATTGGGAAGCCGCGTTGCAGGATTGTGATTGCTGGTTTGCAAGGCAAGGCGGTGGATAAGGGCGGAACGCGCCTTGTGGCGTGCATGCCTTCCCGGTAGCGAAAAGCAAAACGGGAGGTTTTGATGGCAAAGATCGATCTGGACTAAGGACCATTAATTCTTGCGGGTTGGGTGATTGGCTGATTTATGGTGACGCGCAGGGAGGGTGCATGGCTGATTTGTTTCTGCTGTCAAAGGCGCGTGCGGGATTGAGCGGTATTTTCGTTGTCACAGGGATCGCGAGAGTTGACGAGAGGAGAGTGATAAGAGGGATTGTCTTCGTCATCAGGAACGGGCTGCGCTGGCGCGATGCACGAGGCGAATATGGTCCGCACAAGACGATCTATAACCGGTTCGTGCGCTGGAGCGTCTCGGGGTGTTCAACAAGATATTCGCCGAACTGGCGCGCAAGGCCGGTAAACCATCTCGGCTGATGATCGATGCGACGCATCTGAAGGCGCATCGCACGGCTGCGAGCCTTAAAAAGGGCCTGTTCCCCGACGTATCGGGCGCACGAAGGGCGGCCTGAACTGCAAGCTGCACGCCGTATGTGATGGTCAGGGACGACGCGTCATCATGCTGCTCAGCGAAGGCCAGATGAGCGATTACAAGGGCGCGGCCTAATGCTTGAATGCGCTACCGTCTGCGAAGCGAGATTACTAGGTGACAAGGGCTATGACGACGACTGGTTTCGCCAAGCGCTAGAGGAACGAGGCAACGTGGATGCATCGGAACGAAGTGAAATCGCAAGAAGACTGATCGAACATGACCGCATTCTCTATCGCCAGCGGCACAAGATCGAAAACATGTTCGGCAGGCTCAAGGATTGGCGGCGTATCTATACGAGTTACGACAGATGAGGATACTTCGCTAAGCATCGAAGAACTCGCTGCGTTGCGCGAGCTCGCCACCGACAAGCTGTTCGAAAAGGTCGCTGCGCGTCGCGCCGAACTGGAGGCGGAGCTGGAAAAGCTCGCCCAATACGGCAAGCCCTTGAAAAAATCGGAGAGCGCGCCGATCGCCAAGGTCAAGAAGACCGAGGAAGCGAAAGAGCCGAAGGAACCGGTCGCCAAGGCGGCGTGACGAGACTCGTTTGAGGCGGCACCGGTTGGCCGGGCCGGCGTGGCTGGCAATCCGAACGACCGTGCTTATACTCGGCGTAGCAAATGGTCGGATCATCCCACGTGATAGCCAAAGATCTGCGCAGCGGCGTCGAACAACTCGGCAACATGATCGCCGAGGCTTCCTCCATCGTTCCCTTCACCGGCGCCGGCATTTCGACCGAGTGCGGCATTCCCGATTTCCGCTCCCCGGGCGGGTTGTGGACCCGTAACCGCCCGATCCCGTTCGACGAATTCGTCTCCAGCTCCGATGCGCGGGATGAATCCTGGCGGCGCAGATTTGCGATGGAGCCGACCTTTGCGGCGGCCAAGCCCGGGCGCGGGCATCGGGCGTTGGCTTCGCTCTACAAGGCCGGCAAGATCCCCGCGATCATCACCCAGAACATCGACAATCTGCATCAAGCGTCCGGCTTCAAGGCCGATGACGTGGTCGAACTGCATGGCAATACGACCTATGCCCGCTGCATCGGCTGCGGGCGGGCCTACGATCTGCCGTGGGTGAAGCAGCGTTTCGAGGAAACCGGCGGCGCGCCCGATTGCACGGTGTGCGACGACCCGGTCAAAACCGCGACCATCTCATTCGGGCAGGCGATGCCGGAAGACGAGATGCGCCGCGCCACGGAGCTTGCGCAGCATTGCGACCTGTTCCTGGCGATCGGATCGTCGTTGGTGGTCTGGCCGGCCGCGGGCTTTCCGCTGATGGCCAAGAACTGCGGCGCCAAACTGGTCATCATCAACAACGAGCCGACCGAACAGGACGACGCCGCCGATCTGGTGATCCGGCACGACATCGGAGAAACGCTCGGCCCGTTCGTAGGCAATTGATCGCCTCATTGATTCGCGGCTGTGCAAGCCTGTTCATAGTTCCCGTCCGATTTGTTTTTTAGCTATGCGCCGCAGGCGGGAGTGTTATCTTTTGATTTGAGAGATTCGCGCGGCGTTATCATGAGTGGTCATGGATGGACGCGTGTTCCGGTCCCGTTACAGGAATGACGGGCTGCAGATGATGTGTGAGGTCCGGGGTCATGGGGTCGGACGGATTTAAGTCCAAGAAGCTCGGGGGGCCTCCCTCGGGCGGGGCGGGACAAAGCAGGCTTGGACAAAGCCCACGCGCTTGGACAAAGCACGCTTGGGCCAAGCGAATTTTCGGCCGGCGCGGAACGCGATCCGGCGATGGATGCGTTTTCAGGTCTCGGCGATGCCGCAGCCAATCTCGTGGAGATCACCGGCGTCATCAAATGGTTTGACGCCTCGAAGGGCTACGGCTTCATCGTTCCCGACAATGGCTGGCCCGACGTGCTGCTGCACGTCACGGTGCTGCGGCGCGACGGTTACCAGACCGCTTACGAAGGTGCGCGGCTGGTGGTCGAATGCGTGCAGCGCGCCAAAGGCTATCAGGCGTTCCGGATCGTCTCGATGGATGAGTCCACCGCGATCCACCCGGCGCAGATGTTGCCCCCCGGACCCATGTCAGCGTCACCCCGACCAGCGGCTTGGAGCGTGCGCAAGTCAAATGGTTCAACCGGCTGCGCGGCTTCGGCTTCCTGACCTGCGGGGAGGGAACGCCGGATATCTTCGTGCATATGGAAACGCTACGCCGTTTCGGCATGACGGAACTGCGCCCCGGCCAGTACGTGCTGGTCCGGTTCGGGCCCGGTTCCAAGGGCATGATGGCCGCCGAGATTCACCCCGAGACCGGGTCGCCGGCGCTGTCGTCGCATTAGCCCTCCGTGAACCTGAACCGGTGCCGTACCCGAGCCTGCGCAGTAATCCTGAACCGCTCCGTTCCCTGACGGAATCGTGAGCCGGGTGCGGCCCGTGCCTGCGGCGGCCTCTGGCATTTGTCGCAATCATCGGGTTAGGGTCCGCCGGCAAGATCCTCAAAGCCGGCGTGAGTGTTGTCTGATGAATTTCGTTTCAATGATTGAGCGGCTTCGTGCGCGGCGGCTGGCGCTGCCACTGGTCGCAGCGTTCGTTTTGGCCGGCCTTTGCGCAAGTCCCGCCGCACGGGCAGCGAGCGTTCAACCGCTCGAGATCGTCACCCAATCGGGCGTGCAGGTTTTCTCGGTTGAGATGGCGACCACCGAGGAGGAGAAGACCACCGGCCTGATGTACCGCAAGGAACTGCCGGACGGAAAAGGGATGCTGTTCGATTTCTCGCCGGAGCAGCAGGTCTCGATGTGGATGAAGAATACCTATATCTCGCTCGATATGATCTTCATCGGCGCCAATGGCCGGATCCTGCGGATCGCCGAAAATACCGAGCCGTTGTCGACCAAAATCATCTCCTCGGGCGGGCTCGCCAAGGGCGTGTTGGAGGTCATCGCGGGCACGGCGCAAAAATACGGCATCAAGCCCGGCGACCGGGTTGCCCATCCGTTGTTCAACGGGCACTAAACGGGGTGACCTGTGCCTTGCTGGTGCCGATTTAAGCGTGTATCGACGTCACTTCCCAACATGATCGGGGTATAGCGCAGCCTGGTAGCGCGGCAGTTTTGGGTACTGCAGGTCGTTGGTTCGAATCCAGCTGCCCCGACCAACAAAATCAACAAGTTACCTCTAATTTCCTCATGCCAATCTTCCCAGAGACCCCAATTGCGAAGGCCATGGGAAGTATAGAAAACGAATGAAACTCGTTATTCTCTTTCTCTCGCTTATGGTCGGGTGTTGGCCGGCAATCGCCCAGGCAGAGTCCCCGGTGGGCATGATCTCAGCTTTTCGGGTCCAGCAAGGGGAGGGGCGAGTGGTCACAGATTCGACGCTCACTCGGATCGCGCAAGACCAAGCGAATGCAATGGCTTCAAAAGGGGTGATGGACCACGACGTGCTCGGTTCGTTTGGCTCGCGTGTGTCGCCGGCTAATGCGGGCCGAGCCGCTGAGAATATTGCCTATGGCTACGACAGTTTCCCGAAGACCCTCGATCAGTGGATCAATTCGCCAGGACACCGCAAGAACCTCTTGATGCATGGTGCGGCTCGAGTTGGCGTTGCCAGTGCAAAAAGCAGCGCGAATGGTCGCACATATTGGGCGATGGTGATCGCGGGCGACTACGAGAAGCCCAAATCAGTTGCGACAAAATCGGGTCGCCCAACAAGGCCAAAGGCCGGCGCGCAGGAATCCTGCCGGCTGAAGATCCTAAGCATCTGTCTCTAAAACCGGAACCCGCCCGGGTGTCGTTCTCATGTGAGAGTTGTGCACTGATTGTCCACAGGCTCGCGACAACAGACCATCAACGAAAGGTGAACACTGGCGGCTCGGCACACAGCCCCCGCCGAAGGTGTGCCGAGCCTAGCCACTGCGCCGGTCAAGTGTTGCAACGGCTAGAATCAACTATGGCAACAATGGGGCCGTTGAGAAAGTGCGCCGCTGCAACACTTTCGAATTATCTCTCGCTTAAGTCCCGCGTACTTGCGTGGCGTCTCATTCGCCTGGTGCCCTTGATGAACACACAATCGTCCGTCACCGAAAGCGGACTTTTCGATCTCCGGTAAACGCGAGTTCGAAGCTGCGTCCACACCCACGGTGAGCCAGCATGGGGTTTCCTAAATCACGAGATCGGGCTGAAGGCAAAGGGGAAATAGCAAACCTAAGGCTGCGGAGGTCATCATGAATGAGCTTGCTAGGACGGCCGTTGTGGGTGGGGCCGCCGGCGCGGTTACCGGCGTGATCACCGCCGTGGTCATTCCGCTCGTGACGCCATTGATTACTTATTCTTGGAATCAGCGACAGGAAGAGCTCAAGAAGCTTGAACTTAGCGTAGGCGTTCTCCGCGAGGCTCCCAAAAGAGACGCTGACCCATTGCGCAAATGGGCTATGAGCGTTCTGGAAAAACAGGGGCAGGAATTTACGCAGGCGGAGCGAGACGTGGCGCTAAAAGCACCTCCGAAGGCTTCACTGGACTGATGGATAAGAGCCTGCTGCGGCTTGCCGCGGCGCCCGCCTGCGCTTTAATAATGCATGCGCGAATAGAAAATCACTCTCAGCGAAATGCGGTCGTCCGGCCCTTTCGCGGCCTCCCTCACGAATTGACGGATACGTCTCCTCCGCCACAGTGTAGCCGCACGCCCTATTCGATTGATCCGGTATGATCATCGCCAACCGGACCGAAACATCCTTTGCAGATAACCAGGATCTTCGCGAGCTTGGCGTCTTCTTCAGCCTCGATCGCATTGTGGACTGCCCACCATTCCGGGGAATGTTTCGGGAGCGCTGCTAGCTCAGTCTCTCGACTTCGATCGACAGGTTTTGGTTTTTCGGATTTCGCCTGTGTTCGTTTGACTGCCTGTAGCCGGTCAGAACCAACCGACGCCGACAACACGATGGGGGAGACTTGCGCAAGCCGGGACTCGGCTCCAGACTCGAACTGCATCCGCAGAGCACCAGCAGGACGAGACCACCAAGGCAGATCGTCTCGTCATGGGAGTTCAGACCTTGTGGCGCGGTAATCATGACGAGGTCCGCGAGGAGAAGACTTGCGCTCGCGCAAGGTTAATCTGACTCTATTAACCAGCTGTTCTCTCGCTGTCGCTGGAGACCGATCCTGCGGCCCATGCAAGCGAGCAACTCATTCGGCGTCGACCGGTTGAGCCGGCAGGGGTGAAACGGACTGTTGTAGCATCATGGAGTCCGCTTTGAACGCCGCGCTTTTCGGACCTAACAGGTGCGGCTGACAAGGTCCGTTCTTAAGGGCGAGTTGCTCACTTGTTCAGCAACCCCTTGAGCTAGATCAAAGGAGGCAGCCTCCAAAACCAAAATAAATCATTGCCAGGAGCAATTCGCATGATCGGGAGAGACGCCCTGCGGCGGTATTTCATCAGCTTGCTGTTGCTATTGATCGGCACCTCGATTGCTTTCGCTCAGCCCTTCACGCGCCGTTCATCGCAAATGCAGCATGACGGCTTGAAAAAGACTTATGAGATTTCGAATTTCCACCTGGGCGGCAAGTACGATCTCTCCGATCCCTCGAAATGGGAAAACGGCGGAGAGGGCGGTACGACGCTGGAATCGCTCGGCGCCGGCAAACTACGAACCGCGTACATCGCGATCGGCACGCCACGCCGCAATGCCGCTGGCGAGATCACCAACGCGGTCGTCATCAACTCGTACTATTCCGGCGACTCCACCGATATGTACGAGCAGTGGGTCAAGGGTAGTGTCCTATCAGGTGGCGTACCTGTCATTGGCCCGGGAAGGCCGATCGATACCGATCGCTATTACGTCATCATGGTCGATCCACTCGGGACCTGGGGCGCCAGCAAACCGTCCGACGGGCTCGGCGTCAAATTTCCGCAGTACAGCTACTACGACATGGTGCAGGCCAACTATCGGATGTTGCGCGACCAGCTCAAGGTCGCGCGCGTTGCGCTAGTGGCCGGCGTGTCGATGGGCGGCACGCAGACCTATGTCTGGGGCGTCATGCATCCGGAGTTCATTGGCGCGCTGATGCCGATCGGGGGCACGACGCAGTCGGACGCCGAGGATCCGGTCGGCAACTGGACCTTCCAGCTGATGACGGCCGCCATTGAGGCAGACCCAGTGTGGCGATCCACCAAGGGCGACTACTATGAACTGCCCAAAGAAAAGCATCCGGTACCAGGCCTCGCATTCGGCTGGTCGGTGCTTGGCCTCATCGGCTACGACTTCGCCTACAGGACGTCGCAGAATTTCGCGTCCGTGCAGCCCGAAGTGTTCTACTGGGATCCGCCAAATGAGAAGGCAGGCAGCGGCGTGACCAATCGCGCCAAACTGTACGACGCAGTCGATCTCGTCTGGCGCAACCGGGTCGGCGAATCCTACAACATCAATCCCTTTCTCGGCCGCATCCGGGCCCGCACATTGGTGATGCATATCACCAACGACCTGTGGCTGAACTTCAAGCTGGCGGAGCGCGCGGTTGACCGCGTGCCCGGCGCGCAGCTGATAGCCGAGGAAAGCCCGATCGCCCACTACGGCGTGTTCTCGATTGTCAACCACCGAAAGAACGATCCAAAATTCGTCGCTTTCATGGATGACGTCGCGAGCCTCGATCGCGCCCAGCGGTTCGTCGACAAGAACTACCGTGTGCCTGGCGTGGCTGACAACATCGACCCGAACAAGTCATTCTGGAAGGAGTACGTGACCTATCCCTATCCGGTCAAATACGCGACCGCGAAGGACAAGCGCGGTACGTCCTGGCAGATCGGCTACATGGACGAGTATGCCGGCACGGATAAGGATCCGAAGGTGCTTGTCATCATCCATGGCAAGGGCGCGTTCGGCGGACACTACGGCAACATCATGCAGTATGCCTTGCGCAGCGGCCTGCGCGTGATCGTGCCTGATTTGCCGCATTACGGCATGTCCGGGCCCGGCAATCTCGACAAGAGCCCGGCGCGTACCATGCAGGACATGCGCGAGGTCGTGTACGACCTCGTCGTCAACCAGCTCGGCGTCAAGAAGGCGGTCTATCTCGGCCACTCGCTCGGTGGCCAGCTCGTGATGGGTTACGCCCTGACCTGGCCGGAAGCGGTGCAGAGCCTCGCGCTCGAAGCGCCTGCCGGCCTGGAAGAATACCCGCGCGAGATCGCGATTTCCAAGGACAAGAAACTGCGCCTGT
Source organism: uncultured Alphaproteobacteria bacterium (assembly GCA_963847015.1). GTDB lineage: Bacteria > Pseudomonadota > Alphaproteobacteria > Rhizobiales > Xanthobacteraceae > Bradyrhizobium. Next base: position 153,716 of record CAWJYI010000001.1, read on the forward strand.
TCGACAAGTCCTTTGCCCGCGACTTCGACAAGTGGAAACAGATCTGGGACCAGACCGGAATCCTGGCTACTGAGATTGCCCGGCCGGAGCAGAACATCCGCGACTTCTTCTATTTCAAGAAGCGAGATCCAGTGACCGGTGTCGTGTCGCAGAGCAAGAGCGGCTACTTCATGAACGACAGTGAGTATGCCAACTTCCACACCAACCAGCGCGTCGGACTGACCAAGGGCAATCCGAAGGAGTTCGAGCAGTGGTGCAACGTCTTCATCTTCGACATTTACACCATGGTGGCGGAGCTGCAGCAGGACGATCCGAAGAACCTTTACGAGCGGCTCACCCAGATCAAGGCGCCGATCTTCCTCTCCTTCGGCGACAAGGAGCCCTTCATCCCCGGCACGGCTTTCAACGGCCTGACCGACCTCGGGCGCGATATCATCACGCCGTTCATGTCGCGCATGAGGAATGCCGGCAACCGGCCGATCCTCAAGATCTATCCGGACACCGGGCATTACATTCACACAGACAATCCGGTGGAGTTCCCGGTCGACGTCGTGGACTTCGTGACCAAGGGAACGGTCGATACCAGCTCGCCACTCGGCACCGACCGCATGATCAAGGGGGCAGTGGTCGCGGCATTGCCGGTGGCGCCGACACCGCCCGGCCCTTCGCCAACCGCTGGGCTGAACAAGTAGGGCAAGCCCATGTCACGGGTGCAGGCGGGCGAGGTGCAGCCGGGCTGCGCCTCAGGATAAAGCGGACATAGCGACGACAAGGGCTTGCGGTCACCTTGCCGCACGCTCGACGCATCAATTACCGCTTCGGAGGCCTGGCGGCAGTTGTTGCAAAACGGCTCATTTCCCGGATCTCCGACGACTTCCTCCAAGAAGGTGCCGGGGTCGGGAAGCGTCCGGCTTTGCCTTTCTTGATCCAGATCAATCTGGATCGGCAATGGTTGCCCAACCCTCGGGCGGTCCGGATCTCTCGGTACGCAACATGCCGGTTGGGGGGCAATAGTTCAAATGGCCGTTGAAACGAAGAGGGCCTCTCCGCACCATTCGGGGCACAGCCTCTCTGCGCTGAGTTTGGCCGCCCTTGGCGTAGTTTATGGCGATATTGGCACAAGCCCGCTCTATACGCTCAAGGTCGTGCTTGGTGCCGCGGGCAAACAGCCCGCGCCGGAGGCCGTTCTTGGCTCGCTGTCGCTGATTGTGTGGACGCTCATCATCATCACGACGGTAAAGTACATCATTCTGGCGCTTCGGGTGGACAATGAAGGCGAAGGTGGCGTTCTCGCATTGATGGCGCTGCTGAGCCGGAAGCCGGGACGGCGCTACGTCTTGTTCATCGGAATGTTCGGCGCCGCGCTGGTGTACGGCGACTGCGCCCTCACGCCGGCGATCTCGGTGCTGTCGGCATTGGAGGGGTTGGACATCATAGCACCTGAGCTCGACCGCTTCGTACTGCCGGGGACCGTGGCAATTCTCGCCGCTTTGTTCGCCGTGCAACAACGTGGGACGGCTGTGCTCGGTCGATTCCTGGGGCCGGTCATGGCGATTTGGTTCGCGGTGCTCGCCCTGCTCGGCCTGTGGGGGATCGCACAATATCCGGCCGTGTTATGGGCCATTAATCCGGCACTGGGCCTGCATTTCCTTTTTTCCGGTGGTGGCAACGTCATGCTGGTGCTCGGCGGCGTGTTCCTTTGCGTCACCGGGGCGGAGGCGCTCTATGCGGACCTGGGCCATTTCGGCCGGGCGCCGATCCGGTTGGGCTGGTGCGTGGTTTTCCCGGCACTGGTCCTGAATTATGCGGGGCAGGCGGCGCTCGTGCTGGCCGGCGCGCCGGTCGAGGGAAGTCTCTTCTTCCACCTCTGCCCCGCGCCGGTGTTGCTGCTGCCGCTGGTCATACTCGCCACGATTGCAACCGCCGTCGCGAGCCAAGCAGTCATCACGGGTGCCTTCTCGATGACACGCCAGGCGATCCAGCTGGGCTGCCTCCCGCGGATGCGAATCGCCCAGACGTCGGCCGCGGGATTTGGCCAGATCTATGTGCCCGCGGTGAACTGGCTGCTGATGGCTGCAACGCTCGCGCTTACCATCGGCTTCCGAACCTCAGAGAACCTGGCCGCCGCCTATGGAATAGCGGTGTCGGCGGACATGGTGCTGACAACCTTCCTTCTTTCGATTGCCCTGCGCGAGATTTGGGGTTTGCCGCTGCCGGCGGCGATCTCAATTGGCGTCGGGTTTGCCACGGTGGAGGGAGCCTTCCTCGTCCGCCAACATGTTGAAGTTTGCCGACGGCGGATGGGTGCCTGTGCTGCTTGCCATCGTGCTCTTCGCGCTGATGCGGATCTGGCAAACGGGCAGCGCCGCGGTGCACGCATTGACGGATCAAATGCAGATTCCGATCGGTGATATCATGGCGCAGATCGACAGAGGCGAGATTCGGCGCGTGCCGGGCACTGCTGTGTTCGTGGCACGCATCACGCGCGAGATTCCGCCGCTCGTGGTCTGGCACCTCAGACACACTCATGCGTTGCACGATTCAGTCGGGATCCTCAACGTTGTCACCGAGATGATCCCCTACGTGGCAGAGGAAAATCGGCTAGAGGTGCGCCAGATCGCTCCGCAGGTGTGGCGAAACCAGGTTCATTACGGTTTTATGGAGCAGCCCGATCTCCCAGCGTTGCTGGAGCGCGCCCGCGCAGAGGGCTACCCGGTCGCTCGCTCCAACGTGACGTATTTCATCGGGCGCGAGACGGTCGTCAGGCGCAAGGATGGCAAGGGGGTGCCGTGGCTGGTAGAGGTCGTGTTCTCGTTCATGTTACGCAATTCGAGCGAGGCGATCGACTACTTCAAGCTGCCGAGGGATGAGGTCGTCGAGATTGGACGACAATTTGCGATTTGACGCCGCGGGACGCCGAATTCTCAATACTGCGTACGCGAGTGGACCACTCCGAAAACCCGCAACTGCATCCCGGCTGACCTGCAGGCGCCGACCTGAAGAGAGGCAGGCGGAAGCTTTGATGAAGAGGCGCAGATGCCTATGGACGTATTGTATGTGTGTCGGCACCTTGGTTTAGATGTCTTCCATGAAAATTGAAGCAGTTGCCACAGAGGTGATGACCTCGTTATCCAACCATTCTCAAATTCCGACGTTTTCGTCCCGGGCTGGCGGACTGGAGTTAGCGCAAGCCTATCGGGTCACGCCGCTGCTTCGTACCGCCTTTGAAGCCCGCGGCGAGAGAATAACCGGCCGGAAAATCGGTTTTACGAACCGTCAAATGTGGAACGTATATGGCGTGGAATCCCCAATCTGGGGATACACCACCAGCCGCACCACGCGCGAACTCGCGGACATGCAGGTCATGCCGCTGAACGAGTTCTCCGAGCCCCGCATTGAACCGGAGATCATGTTCGGCCTGGGGGCCGCGCCAGCGACCACTATGAGTGATAGCGCTCTGATCGATTGTGTAGAGTGGGTCGCTCTCGGGTATGAGATCGTGCAGTCGATCTTTCCCAACTGGAAATTCTCGGCTGAGACACGGTCGCCGCGAATGGCGTGCATGGCGCACTGCTGATCAGACCCCGCCACGTGATCGCGCCGCGCAAGGCAGAATGGCAACGTGAACTTTCCACTTTTGAGGTTAAGCTCTATTGCAATAACAAACTGGTGCAGCGCGGCAGCGGCTCTCTCGTGCTCGATAGCCCGCGAAGTGCGCTACGCCATCTGGTCGAGTTGCTGGCAAACGATCCACACAACCCGCCACTCAGCGTGGGCGAGGTGATCTCGACGGGCACGTTGACGCTCGCGATGCCGATCAAGCCGGGAGAATGCTGGACCACCACGGTTGCAGGTATTCCCCTCGAAGAAATAAGCCTTCGATTTGTCGTCTAGCCTTGCACGAGGGTCGAAATCGGCTTCGGGGCATTCTCGGCCCGGTCCGCAGT
>CAWJYI010000002.1:0-8620 GCA_963847015.1 uncultured Alphaproteobacteria bacterium
GCGCTCGGAGGGACTCGAACCCCCACGATTTTACTCACTGCCACCTCAAGGCAGCGCGTCTACCAATTCCGCCACGAGCGCTTGGGATACCGGCTGGAAGGATGCGGCCTGCCGGATCAACGGCGCCGATGTAACAAATCGGAGATGGAGGGACAAGGCGGTTTTACGACCGAATTAGCTACCTGACGCCGGGCAATTTCGGCAGCATTTGCTTGACTTCGACCGCGATCCGGTTGCGATCGACCAGCACCACGCCGCTGGCGACGGGAAGGTTATTGGCGAGGATCTTGACCTCGTCCGCCTCGGTGGCGTCCAGTTCGATGATGGCGCCGCGGGAAAGCCGCATCACCTGGTGGATGGGCATGGTCGTGGTGCCGAGCACCACCATGAGATCGACGCTGACTTTATCGAGGGTGGCCACTTCGAAACCGCCAAACCGGGACTAAATTGTGTGTGGTTCCACCTGACCACGTTATGGTTAGCCAATGGTTAATGATCGACAAAGCCTTGATTTGACGACGTTCGCCCTGCCCTCGGGCGGCGGCGATGTCGAATGGCGGATTGCGCCCCGGCCGGTGCCCTATCCCCAAGCCGTGGCCGAGATGGAATCACGGGTGGCCGACATCGCTGCGCAAAAAGCCGGCGAAATGGTCTGGCTGCTGGAACACCCCCCGCTCTACACCTCCGGGACCAGCGGCAAGGAAGGCGACCTCCTCGACCCGCGCTTTCCGATGTTTGCCACCGGACGCGGCGGACAGCTCACCTATCACGGCCCCGGCCAGCGCGTGGCCTATGTGATGCTCGACTTGAAGCGGCGGCGGCCGGACGTGCGCGCCTACGTCGCCGGTCTGGAAGAATGGATCATCCGCACCCTCGCCGCCTTCAATGTGCGCGGCGAACGGCGCGAGGATCGCGTCGGCGTCTGGGTCAAGCGGCCCGACAAAGGGATGGGCCATGAAGACAAGATCGCCGCGATCGGCGTGCGCTTGCGGCGCTGGGTGTCGTTCCACGGCATCGCGATCAATGTCGAACCGGAGCTCTCGCATTTCTCGGCGATCGTGCCCTGCGGGGTAGTGGACCCGCGCTATGGCGTCACCTCGCTGGTCGATCTCGGCCTTCCCGTAACGATGGAAGATATCGACGTCGCGCTGCGGCAGGCTTTTGCGGAAGTGTTCGGTGCAACCAACGCGCGCCTGCCGGAATCGACCGTCTGAATTTCGTACAATGCGGCCCGTGCGTCGCGCGCCTGCGATACGCTTTCCCTCAGAAGCTTGACTTGAGGAAATCAACGAAAGCCCGAACCCGCGGAATGGTTTGCCGCCCAGGCAAGATCAGGGCTGTGATGGGTTGTGCATCGGGATCGTGGCATTGCGTCAGCAAAGGCACGAGCTTGCCGTCCGACAAGGCGGCTTCGCCCAGAAAATCTCCAAGCCGGACGAGACCCACTCCGGCTACCGCGAGGTCGAGAAGGAAATCGGCGCTGTCCGAACGTATCGATCCCTGTACCGGAACCATGATCCGCTTGCCTGCCTCAAACATCGGCCACTGCGCCAGCCGCGAGAAGCCACTGAGTTGCAGGCAGTTGTGTCGCACAAGATCGGTGGCTTGTTCGGGAATTCCATGGCGTTCCAGATATCGCGGGCTCGCAGCAATAATACGCCTGACTTCACCGAGCCGCACCGAGATCAGCGCACTATCGGCGAGCGGTCCAACGCGGATCGTTACGTCCACCTGGTCCGTGATCGGATCGATGCGCTGGTCGCTGACGGAAAGATCGACCGTGATCTCTGGATACTGATCCATGAATTGCGGCAGCAGCCGCGCAAGCCTGTGCCTCGCAAACGCCGTGCCGCTGTTGATCCGGATATGTCCGCGCGGTCGTCCATGGGTGGAGGCGACGTCAGCCTCGGCGGCCTCGACCGCGGCAAGGATTCCTCGCGCGTGAACGAGAAATGTTTCGCCTTCCTGCGTGAGGACCAGCCGCCGTGTCGTCCGGTGCAGAAGCTTCGCCCCGAGGCGGCGCTCCAGTCTTGTAACGACGCGAGATACGCCGGAGGCGGTCAGTCCGGCTTCGGCACCTACGGCCGCGAAGGTCCCCAAATCAATCGTCCGAACAAAAACCGCAACGTCAGATACCGGATGCATATTCATGATTTTTTGGTAGGAGTGTCTACCAGTATAGCCATTTATCTGAATAATCAGCAAGAATAAGGAAAGGCACCCAGAAACCTTGGAGAGCCCTGGTCATGCCCCTCGCCCGCATTTCCGTCCCGTCCTGCCTTGCACCAGAGAAAATTCGCGCCCTTGCCGATGCCGTACATGAGGGCCTCGTTGAGACGTGTGGCGTGCCGCACAACGAGCGCTTTCAGTTCGTTGCGGCCTACGCGCCGGAAATGATGTTCATCGACCCGACATTCCCGAATGTCACGCGCACGCCGGAGGCATCGACCATCGAGATTTTATTTCTCGAGGGACGCACGATCGATCAGAAGAAGCTCTTATTTCGGCGGATCGCGGATCGGGCCGTCAGCGCCGGATTCTGCGAAGATGACATCCTGATCGCGCTCACCGAAAACGCACCCGACGACTGGTCGCTCGGCCGCGGCCTCGCGTTCGGCAACCAACACGAGCCGCCGACGGCCTAACCCGACAGCCACCGCCGTTGAGCAATAGTGACGACAGCCCGACGCCGCGATTGATCTCTTGTGTCGGGCTGGCGTCACGCCGCTTGCTTCTGCGGCGCGACTTCGAGCTTGCCGGCGATGTAGCGGCGCTCCTGCGACAGACCGCCGAAGCCGTAAGCATCGCCCTTGACCTCGTCGACATGGGCGTAGCTCTCTTCGTGCAGCGGCCCGAGCAATTCGCCCATGCGCTTGAATATGGCGGCGAGATAGGCCGCCTTCTCGTCCTTGGTGTTGGTGCCCTCGCTGACGTGAACATCGAGCCAGAAGCTGGCGAGGCTCTGTTCGGCCAGCGACTTGCCGCCGGCGAACCAGTCGGCGGCATCGACGGATTTCACGATGACGGCCGTGACCCTGGGATCCTTGCGCAGGATTCGGGCGGTGAGTTCGCTGACGGCGGAGGCAATTTCGGCTTTCAGCGAAGGGGCTTTCCGGAAGCTCGAATAGGTGACGGTAATGAGCGGCATGGTCGTTCTCCTTGAAGGCTGCGCGTTTCGACCGCGCCCCTTGTAACTAGACCTGCCAGCATCATTTTGGTATCTTATCTCTGTTCATAACAGTGATAACAAATTATGATGATGACATGAGCACGCTCGATATCGATACCGTGCAGGCCTTCCTGCTGGTCGCCGAACTGCAAAGCTTTACCCGTGCCGCCGAAGCGCTGGGCACCACGCAGGCCGCCGTCAGCATGAAGCTGCAGCGGCTGGAGAGCGTGGTCGGCAAGCGGCTGGTCGAGCGTTCGCCGCGCGCGGTGGCACTGACCGCCGGCGGCTCGGCATTCCTGCCGCACGCACGCGCGCTGATCGAGGCGCATGACCGCGCGCTATCGGGAGAAGCCCCGGCGCGGCAGCAATTGTCGCTCGGGATCAGCGACCATGCGGCAGGACCGGAACTGGTGCCGCTGCTCGAACGCCTGCATGCGATGTCATCGCAACTTTCGCTGGCGGTGACGATCGGCTTTTCACGCGAGATGCTGGATGCCTACGATGCCGGCGAACTCGACGCCGTGGTGGTGCGGCGGGAAGGTAGCCGCCGCGGCGGCGAGAAACTCACCGAGGATGAGTTCGGCTGGTTCGCCGCAAAACGCTTCGTTTGGCCGCGCGGGCGATGCGCTGCCGCTCGCGACACTGGCCCCGCCCTGCGGCGTGCGGGCGATCGCGGTTCGCGCGCTCGACAAGGCCGGGATCGCCTGGAGCGAGGGCTTTGTCGGCGGCGGCGTTACCGCGGTAGCTGCGGCCGCCTTGGCCGGGCTCGCGGTCGCGCCGCTGGCCCGGCGGATCGCGCCGGCAGGATTGGTCGATATCGGACCGGCGCAAAAGCTGCCGCGGCTGGGGCCTTCAAAGGTGATGTTGCACTCGAAGGTCAGCGACCCCTCGAAACTGGCGGCGCTGCGGACCTTGGCGGCGACGTTCCGGAGTACCGTCGCCGCAGGATAACGGCTCCTTCGGAGCTGCAACCTGGGCACGGCTGGCTACTACTTTGGTTGAAAAGCACCTGGCTGGCGGAACAAAACCATACGCCGCACGTTTCGGCCAATGGATCGGGGCCAGGATGTTCAAAAAAGACAAGCAGCGACAGAGACATCTGTTCGAAAGCGAACGTAGTTTCCGTCTTCTTGTCGAAGGCGTTGCTGACTATGCGCTTTATATGCTGGACCCAACCGGCCTCGTGACCAGCTGGAATATCGGCGGTCAGCGGATCAAGGGCTATTCGCCGGAGGAGATCGTCGGCCAGCACTTCTCCCGCTTCTACACCGATGCAGACCGCGCCAACGGCAAGCCGCTTCGCGCCCTGCGCATTGCCGAGGAACAGGGCCGGTACGAAGAGGAAGGCTGGCGCGTCCGCAAGGACGGCACGTTCTTCTGGGCCAGCGTCATCATCGACCCCATCCACGAGGAAGGCAGGCTCGTCGGTTTTGCCAAGATCACCCGCGACATCACCGAACGCCGCGAAGCCCAGCTCAAGCTCGAGCAGATGCAACAGCAATTGGCGCAATCGCAGAAGCTCGATGCGCTCGGCCAATTGACCGGCGGCGTGGCCCACGATTTCAACAATCTTCTCATGATCATCAGCGGCAGTCTTCACACACTGAGGAAAGGTATCAATGACGACCCCAGGCTGCAGCGGGCATTATCGGCGATCGAGGCGGCTTCGAAGCGTGGCGCGGCGCTGACCAGCCAGTTGCTGACATTCGCGCGGCGGCAGAGCCTCAATCCGCAGGCGATCGATGTCACTGAGCGGATCAATGCCGTGCGCGAGGTCCTCGACACCGGCGTCGGCGGCGCGGTGGCGCTGCAATTCGATCTCGATCGCAGCGTCTGGCCGGTCATGGTCGATGTCGCCGAGTTCGAGACCGCGCTGGTCAATCTTGTCATCAACGCGCGCGACGCCATGCCCAATGGCGGCACGATTACGATTGCGACGCATAACACGACGCTCAGCGAGGAAGCCAATGCCGGTGAATACGTCGCCATCTCCGTAAGCGATACCGGCACCGGCATCGCTCCGGATTTGCTGAGCAAGATATTCGATCCCTTCTTCACGACCAAGCCGATTGGCAAGGGCACCGGATTGGGTCTTTCACAAGTACACGGCTTTGCGCATCAGGCGGGAGGGACGATCAAGGTAGCCAGCGAACTCGGCAAGGGAACGACGATCTCAATCCTGCTGCCGCGGAAAGATGTCCGTCTGGAAGTTGACGGTATCGAAGCCACCGCAATCCGGGGAAGCGGTCTCGTGCTGCTGGTCGAAGACAATCCGGACGTCGCGAACGTCAGCACCAACCTGCTCGAACAACTCGGCTACACCGTCCGCAGGGTGGAAAACGCCGAAGCGGCGTTGCGCGAAATCGAGCACGACGGCATCGATCTGGTTTTCTCCGACATCGTGATGCCGGGCAAAATGGACGGTCTCAGTTTTGCGCGGCATTTGAAGGCCATCCGGCCCAATCTGCCGATTCTGCTGGCGACCGGTTACAGCGATGCCGCGTTGAACGTGCGCGGCGATTTTCCTATTCTCCGCAAGCCCTATGAAATCCATCAGTTGAGCGAGGCGATCGCGAAATTGCCGAAGTAATCGGACTATCTCGATCTGTCGGGCCAGTGTCGGTCGCGACCGGCGTGCAGGCACTCGAATACATTCGTCGCCCTTTACAGGATCGCCTCGAACGCGCTGCGCAGGGTTTCGTGCCGGAACACGAAGCCGTTGCTGCAGCGCCTTGTTCGGCAACACGCGCTGGCCGCCCAGCAAAAGTTCGTTGGCAAAATCGCCGCCGACACGACGCAGCAGGGCTGCCGGAACACGGAATACCGCCGGTCGATGCAGCTGCCGGCCAAGTTCCTCGGTGAATTTCAGATTTGTAACCGGGATCGGCGCGGTGGCGTTGATCGGTCCGGAAAGATCGGGCCTTGCGATCACATGGGCGATGAGCCGAATGAGGTCGTCGCGCTCGATCCAGGACATCCACTGCTTGCCTGAGCCCAGCGGGCCGCCGAGACCGAATTCGAATGGCGTCAGCATCCGCGTGACGAAGCCGCCTTCCGTTCCCAGCACCAGGCCGATCCGCAAATAGGCGACCCTGACGCCATGCTCCGTCGCCGGCCCGCGCGGCGTTCTCCCAGGCGTCGCAGAGTTCATGGCTGAAGCAGGCGTGCGATTTGGCGGATTCAGTCAACACCTGATCCTGCCAGAGCCCGTACCAGCCGATCGCCGAACCGCTCACCAGCACAGCCGGCTTGCGTTCGAGACGGGCGATCAGCCTGACGACATCTCCGGTCATGTTGATCCGGGAATCCAGAATTGCGCGGCGCTTGGCTTCGGTCCACAGTCCGTTGCCGATGGGCTCGCCCGCCAGGTTGACGATGGCGTCGATCTTGCTGTCCGCCGGCAACTGATCGAGGCTCGTGATCAGCGTGATCGGCGGCGGCAGCCCGTCAGCCTTCGCGGGATTGCGGACCAGCGCGATGACCTGATGGCCGGCGCCGGTGAGGCCCGCGATCAGGCGACTGCCGATGAAGCCGGTGGCGCCGGTGACCAGCACCGTCTGCCTCCCCGGCAATTTCTCGACAAGGCCGGTTGCGGACGCGCAGTTCATTCGTGCGAGGCGGCGTGACGCGGTGAAATCCCGCAAGCCGCAAAGGCCTGCGCCGACAGCGGCGGCCGCGGCAACGATACTGAGCAGACCGGCATAAGCCGATGCAATGGCGGTCGGCAGGGTCGCCCATCGCGATCAGTATCGGCAGCAGCAGCACGAGAATGGCGCCGTAGTTGATCGCAAGCAAGGTGTGATTAATGCGTTCGCTCGCCGGCAGTTTCCTGCTCATGTCCTCTTCGACGAAATCCATCAGCGTGATGACGATTTCCGCGACCAGCACCGCGATGATCAGCATCGCAAAAATGCCGTGGACTTCGAGCCAGCCGAGCACGAGAAACAAAAACGCGTAAAGCATGTTGCGCAACGCATGAAGCTGCAATTCGTATCGTTGCGAGGGACGCCACGCCAGCCGCTCGGTCAACTCATGGTGATAGAAGGTGTCGAACACCCCCATCACGATCTGAATGGCGATCAGGGTCCAAAACAACGACGTCATGATGCGGCCTCCCGGAATACGCCGGATTGACGAATGAGCCTGCCAAAGCGGGGATGGACGATGTCGAGCGTGAAGCGGAACGTGCCGCCGCCGAGATCGGAATGGGTCACCATGAGATCGCCGGGCGTGAGCCATGGCGGCAGCGGCAACCGCAGATGTCCGATCTGGAACGAGTAACCGACGCTACGAAACAGCAACGCCTCGTGATCGACGGATATCCGCAGCGCCATGCTGATGCCGTAACCAATATATTCCTCAAGGCCGGTCGGCCCTGCGAAACGTTTCGAGGAGTGAATGACCTGCGGAAATCCGCTGCTGCGCGTGCAGATGCGGGTCCATATCTGGCCGCCGCTCGCGGCATCTTCCGTCACCGTCACGATCATCGGGACTTTTGTCTCGGCTCTTGTCGGCAGCGGACCGCCGATCACGCGCGCGAGTTGCGCCAGCCACCAGCCGGCGCGGCTGAAGCTGGCCTCGTCGACCTCGCCCACATAGACGACCGTTTTGCCGTCCGCGAAGCGTTTTGAAAAACGCCGCCAGATCGCCAAAGGCAAACGGCCCCAATCCTCGTCGGACAGCAGCGCACGGAAACGGGGGTCGTCGAGCAGGATGGAAGATGGAGGTGCCGGAAGTCTTGTTGTTCTTGATGACGCCATCGCACGCTCCTGCCGCCTGGTCCCTATCTGGATTTTCCGACAGGCAAAAAGCTGACGATCTTTTCACCGAGCTTGATCAGCGCGACCAGGCGCGGCCGCGGAACGTTGAGCATTTGCATGTACCAGCGGTCGACCAATTCGGTGAAAGCCAGCATCTCCTTCAATCGCTTGCTCGCGATCGGGCTGATGGTCGGATCGTCGGCGGCATCGGAGACGCAGGCGCGCAGCGCATCGACGGCCGGGTCGATCTCGCGTTCCTTGCGCCCGGCCGCGATCCGTGCCGCAACTTCCCAGATGTCGGTTTCCGCCTCGAAATGATCACGGCGGTCGCCGAGGATCGGCACGCGCCGGATCAGGTTCCAGGACAGCAGTTCCTTGATTGAATTGGAGACGTTGGACCGCGCCATGCCGAGCGTCTCGGCGATATCGTCGGCGGTCATCGGCGCCTCCGCGAGATACAGCAGACCATGGATCTGGCTGACCGAGCGATTGACGCCCCACTCGTCTCCCATGTCACCCCAATGCAGGATGAACCGTTCGACGGCTGCGGGGAGTTTCCTTTTGGCGGTTATTTCTGTCATGACAGAAACATCTGACAATACTGCGACGATGTCAAGGGCTCGGCCGGCCGAGACGCGTGGTTCCAATGGAACCGGGCGAACTCGCGGCTCCCCCGTTCTTTTCCGGTCCA
>CAWJYI010000003.1:0-21000 GCA_963847015.1 uncultured Alphaproteobacteria bacterium
TCATACCGCATACCCCCAGTGAAGAGAGATATCCGTCTGTCTCACCGCTCTTCGACGGTCACCCACTGGTATGGTGTGATTTCTTGCCTCTCGGTCAGTTTGACCGTAACGGTGGTGCATTCGCAACCCCTCCGACATGACCGGCACTTTCAGTGAGGCCTCCAGCTTCCAGACTGGGTAAATATCACGTGGCCTGCGGTCGCATCCAGCGGCAGGCACGCCGGGGCGTATTCTTGGATTTCCCCGGACTGTTGCGCCTGCCGAATTTGTGGTCGCCTCGTGTGGGATAAGCTCAGACACCCCGCTGTTCGCTCCCCGCAATTTGAACTTGCAGTGAACGTTCGACTGCGCTGGCCGCCTTAACGCTTTTGGCGAAGTTCTTCTTCGCTGCCCAAGATCATCGACTTGAAATCTTCCAGTGCTCGATCATAAAGAACTCTTCGCGATGGCCAGTTGCGCTGGCAGCGGGAGCCTGATTCTTAAAATCCCGACCTGCAGATACACATTCGCGTGCGGGGCCGCTAACGCCGCACATGGATCGAAATCAGCTTGAACGACGCATGGTTTTGTTGCTTGCGTCAGCATCGGCAGCAGAGAAAGCCACTGGCAAAGTGGTGTACTGAGAAACCCGCTGACACTGAACGGGCAAACCGAAGCATCGCTCACTCAGTGGACAACTTGGGCATTGCGGCCGCTACCCCGCGGAAGTGTCGCGAGAAAATTTGAGTGCGACATTTTATAGTCGATAATATCGTAGGCTTGTTGGCGGACCGGAAGGGATTAGATGCCGACAGGGTACGCGCGTCGTCAGCAATTTTTTTGCTCAAATGACTGGTTTTCGTTGCTGATCGAGCGATGCTGGAGCGATTTCGGGCGGCTGAGGCGCGCTTCGGGGTCCGGCCCGCCGGGTGATTTACCGGGCGGGGCCGAGGTCGTGCAACGGACGGCGTCGCGCGAACCCCAGGATCCTTGACGAGCGGAAATCGAGACTGAAGGCTAAGACTTCACGCGACCGCCCAAAAAAGACCGCCAGCCTGTTCCCGCCAAGCGATCGGTACCTGCACCCCCCGGACCGGCTGCGAAATCCGACACCAAGCACGCCCGTATGATTGCGATTCTGCGGTCACCTGCGGGCGCTACATCGTTCTCGCCCACGATCGCTTTCGGCGGGCCTTTGTCTCGGGTTGAGTATTGCGGACGGCCTCGGCCAGCATCTCGCGCAGCTGGATTTTAGTCTTCGGCGGTTGCGCGTGAAGGTTTTTGTCCATGTCGTCATAGACAATATATGGGGATCTGCAGCGCAATTAAACCCCCGATTGAGACGACCTTGAAGGAGGCTTTGCGTTCACGCCTCCTGTCCAGCTGGGTCCCAAAATGCTGGTCCCGGCCTTGCGGCGGGATGTCCGCTTGCCCCGGATAGTGTTGCAAAAGTCGAAAATTGAACGACGCCGAAAACCTCGCAAAAGCTGTTTTCAGCCGACTCCACCACTGCAATGCTGCGTCGCGCCCATACGAAGCTCCGTGGTCGTTTGTGTGTGAAACGATGTGGACCCTCATATCGCCGGGTGCGAAAGGCATCAGCGGTCCTGAAAAATTTTGGCCGTCACCCCAAAAAGACTTTTGCAACACTATCCCCCGGTGATCGGACATCGTCAGCTGTCTCGGTATGTCCGAAAAGTGCCCCGACCAACGCCCGAGAAGACACGCATTTAAAACTTTGCTAAATCAAGCCGAAGGAAAACGAGGGCGGTGCTTTATCACTAAGCTATTTTGGAAGAAGTGGACCATCGATAAGCCAGCGGCTTTCGGCGACTGGCTTTGGGATATGTTTGTCGTTCAGCTTGCGGCCCGTTTAGATCGGCTGACGCTGCGCGACGTTATTGCCTTCATCCCGGTCCTGATACTCATATTTGCCTACTTACACAGAATACCAATTCCACCCGAACTAATGCTGGTTGGTGATTTGCTCGCTTACATCGACGTATTCGCAATGATCTTTCTTCTTAGCATGATCGGACGCGCTGGAGTGGTACTGTACGTCATGAAGCGGATAGTGGATCGGACATTCAGCCGCGCGAATGCAGTTCTGAGCGCTCTTCGCCGATTTGACTTTCGTCATCGACGAGCGATTTCCGTGCCTCGAAGAGATGCAGGCGAACGAACGAAAAACGAGGACGACGGATGTGCCAGCATTGGTGGCTTCGCTTGGGCCTGATGGCGTGATGCAACGTCGCTTGCGGCGGGATGTATGCTTTGCCCCGGTGAGCGGACATCGTCAGGCTGTCCCGGTATTTCCGAAAAGTGCCCAGAAGGCGACATGCATTCGTAGCTTAGGAAGTTTCCAAGTCATTTCGACTTCGCGCTGATCGCGATCGGCAAGGTGTCCCGTAGTCTGAGGGATTTCACCATGTCCTGCGTCGCGGCCTTATATTTCTTGAAATGCGCCGTTTCGAGATGGGCCTTATATGCATCCTTGTCTGCGTATATCTCGAACACCGTGACATGAGCTGGATTGTCTATGTCGGATACGGAATATAGAGCCAAAACGCCCGGTTCTAACCGAACAGAGTTCTCAACGATCTCCTTGGCCGCAATTTTGTAGACTTCGAACTGAGCGGGATCGACCTCGATTTCAGCCACGCGCACATACGGGTCATGCGCTCCGTCGGCGAACGCGCGACCACCCAAGTTTGATGCGATCACTGAAGCGCCAGAACGATAAGCTGCTTCGCATCCATAATTTGTCCTCACGAGCATCAGCGGGCTGACCCTATTCTACTAAGACCTCGACCTCTTAAAGGATCACCGGTACGTCCGAAAATGCGATGGACCGGCCGTGCTCCCGCCCCTAACGGCCATCAGAGCCCGCGGGGGCTTAGAAGCACGAGAAGCACATCGCTATGTCCATAAGACAGCCAAGGCGCCAAGGGCGTGACTACTCGTTTTCCATCCGACGAGATTTGATATCTTTCTCGCCGAATTTCTGTCTCGGTGTCACTGGCTTTTCCGATGAGCAATCGCTATCCAGCGGGCTCGGCTGGTGGCCTGTCACTGCATCGATCATCGACTTGGCCTGCGCGTAGGGGTCCAAAACGGGATGTGGGGAAATCATACTCATGGATCGACCTCCATACTCAACGCCCCAAGCGGCATCGTAGCCGACTAGCTCCCGTTTGGATACTGGAACTGCTTTGCCAGCGCAGCGTCGCCAAAGACGAGGAAGCCACCGGAGAAGTTATCTCCGGTCCGACGAGATGAGCATGAGGCTCGATGAAGCTCCCGGCGTCGGCCCGGTGCTGGCCACTGCTGTGGTCGCTACCGTTGCTGATCCAAAGTCCTTCCGGTCAGGACGCAACTTCTCGGAACCCTTTGGCGGACTGGAGGGGAATCAAACTGCCCGCAGAGCAATTTTCTTGCTCAGAAATGACTGGCTTTCGTTCCTGATCGGAGCGTTGCTGTGGTGACTTGGGGCGGCTGAAGCGCGCTTCGGGGTCCTGCCCTGCCGGGTGATTTACCGGGCGGGGCTTTAGGTGGTGCGACGGATGGCGTCGCGCAAACCGCCGAGGATCCCATGACCAAGCCCAAATCGAAACCGAAGGCTAAGACTCACTCGATCGCCCGAAAGACCGCCAAGCCTGCGTCTCGCAAGCGATCGGTACCTGCATCCCCCGGACCGGCCGCGAAATCCAACACCAAGCACGCCCGTATGATTGCGATTCTGCGGTCACCTGCGGGCGCTACGATCGCTGCTCTCGTTACCGCAACAAAATGGCAGCAGCATTCCGTCCGCGGCTTTCTCGCCGGTGTGGTCCGCAAAAGGCTCGGGCTCAACCTGGTTTCTGAGCAAACGGACAAGGGGCGTGTTTATCGCATCAAGGATGGTAACGCTGCGCCTGTTTCCCCGGACCGGGTTAAACAGGCGGCATGATGCGATGCAGAAGAACCATCGCAAGGGTCGTTCTTCGACCAAAACATCCATTGAGGACGAGATCGCGCATCTGCGCGGTCTCGATCTCGGGGGATTACGGGCACGCTGGCAGAGTGTGTTTCAAAGGCAAGCTCCTGCTCATCTGACGCGGCATCTGTTGATTGCGGTCATCGCCTATCGGCTCCAGGTCGATCGGTTCGGTGATCTCGATCACGCAACCAGGCAGGTGCTCGATCGAGCAATTGCGAAGGAGCCAGGATCGGGAATGTCCGCCCGTCTAGCCAGTCTTGACCTGAAGCGAACCGAACTTACCCCCGGCACGATGCTGGTCCGGGAATGGGATCGACAGTCGCAGCGGGTGATGGTGATGGCCGACGGCTTTGCCTGGAACGGCCAGACCTATGACAGCCTCTCCAAGGTCGCCTTTGCGATCACCGGCACGAGGTGGAACGGTCCGCGCTTCTTTGGCCTCAGGGACAAGGATGGTGGTTCGACTACGCGAATGCCGTCATGAATGCGCCAAGGGTCAAGTCGGTCCGTTGTGCGATCTATACGAGGGTCTCCACCGAGCACGGACTCGACCAGGAGTTCAACTCGCTGGACGCCCAGTACGATGCCGCCTCCGCCTATATCAAGAGCCAGGCCCACGCCGGCTGGACCCTGATCCGATCCCGCTATGACGATGGCGGATACTCCGGCGGGTCCACCGACCGCCCTGCCCTTCAAAAGCTGCTGGAGGATATCCGCGCCCGGAAGATCGATGTCATCGTTGTCTACAAGGTCGATCGTTTGACGCGGTCGCTGGCGGACTTCGCCAAACTGGTTGAACTGTTCGATGCCCACGGCGTCTCCTTCGTCTCGGTAACCCAGCAGTTCAACACCACGACCTCGATGGGCCGGCTGACCCTCAACGTGCTGCTGTCCTTTGCCCAGTTCGAGCGGGAGGTCACCTCCGAGCGGATCCGCGACAAGATCTCAGCATCCAAGCGTAAGGGCTTGTGGGTCGGAGGGAATCTTCCGCTCGGTTACGAGATGAAGGACGGCAAAATCGCCATCGTCGAAGAGGAAGCCGAATTGGTCAGATCGATCTTCCGGCGCTACCTCGAACTCGGCAGCGTCAACGAGCTGCTACGTGACCTGAGAAAGAGGAACATCCGGACCAAAGACCAGGCTGCTCTCGACGGGAGCGACGCGCGGCGGGGTGCCGTTCGGCCGCGGCGCGCTGTACTACCTGCTGGCTAATCACTTCTATATCGGCGAGGTCAAATACAAGAATGAGATCCTGCCCGGCGAGCAGCCGCCGATCATGGACCGGGCTCTGTTTGAGGCGGTCCGCCAGAAATCGCTTGCCCAATGGTCCCACCGCACCGTCGTGCGCAACAAATCCGACCACCTACTGACGGGATTGCTGTTCGACGATGCCGGCCATCGCATGGTTCCAACCCACGCCACAAAAGCTGGTATCCGCTATCGCTATTACGCGTCGGCGCCTGTCCTGCATGGAGAAGCCAAGACCGCATCAGCCGGCTCCGTCTCCCGTGTTCCCGCTCCTGATGTCGAAGACGTCATCGTCAAACGCCTGAAGGAGCATCTTGCCACCAAACAAGATGGAGCAACATCGAGCGCTTCGCTAGATCACGAAACGATCGCTCAGTCGGTCGTCCGGATTGTTGTGCAACGAGACCGGCTAGTCATTCAGCTCAAATCAGATGACGCACACGAAGCATCCGATTCCACGGATGACCTGTTGCTTTCAATTCCCTGGCGGAAGCCACCCTCCAAGAGACCTCGTCAGATCCTGGTCCCGCACAGCGCATCGCGAAGCGACGTTCGGCCGGAGCAGTTCGAGCGCCGCGCACGTTTGGTCAGCGCCATCGCCCGAGGTCGTCGGTGGCTGGATGATGTCGTCTCGGGTCGGGTGACCACGGTCGCAGAGCTTTGTGCCCGCGAGAAGTGCAGCGTTCGGCACGTCAACATGACAATCTCGCTCGCCTTCCTCGCACCCAATCTTGTCAAAGCAGCCGTGGAAGGTCGCTTGCCCCGCGGCATCGGCATCGAGCGGCTCCGTGATCCACCGACCGAATGGAGCCGGCAATTTGAGGCCCTCGGACTTAATCCGGAATAGCCGCTAAGCCCGCCCAGAGATCTCGTATTACGGCAGCGCAACTCCCGGAGTACGGCTTCAAATGTTGCCGGACTTCGCGCTCAATCCCGGCCGCCGGGAACGGAATTTTTGGATGCAGAGACACGGCACCAAAAATCGCCGCTCAAATGCTCGAGCGCCCACAGAGACCAAAGTCCAAGAAATGAGTGGCCAAAAATCCCCGCAGAAACGCCCTATTTGGCGTTGTCTCCGAAATCTGCGGTTTGCGAGGGCTGGGTGGTGGTGTGCGCAGTCAATTACGAACCGGTCTCCGTGTTAATTAGCGAAAACAGGGTCATTTTAAGAAAAACAGGGTTCATCTCACGGCGATCGGCCAGAAACCCATACTTCCCAGTGATTTCCGCTCCTTCTATTAAAGTTGGTAACAGGGAGTAACAGGGAGTGTTCAGGCTCCGAAACAGCACGAGTTGGCCACCGGAACAGGCGGATTGTCCCTGCCAGCGTTTTAGTCTAAGATAACCGCCTTATAGGTATTTTTAGATTTGGGAGGAGCTGAACTCTTTGCCTCACGCGGCCATTGCGGTGTTCACCGGCTAAACCCGTCGAAACACTCCTTGCCCAGGGCGGGTCGGGACCGTGGGTGGGGTCAGAGCAACGGGTGAAGCAGCAGCAATATCTGGTGTGTGTTCGGAAGGCTAAGCCAGGAACAGACGACCACGGCACTGTTTTTTTGGTCGGCAAGATTGCCGGGGTCCAAAAGCATGGCGTTGACAGGCGTGGTCAGCAACGTTGGTTTTTCCAGATTAGCGACTTCGCAATTCCAAGCCATCGGGTTCAATGGGAATGGCGGAACCCCGTCCGGTATACCACCCTCGAAGACCTCGGAATTGAGCTGAAAAAGCTCAAATTTAAGCCGGCGCCGCCAGCCACCGAAAGTGTGCCGATGGCTGAATTGGCACCCAGCGTGAAGCCCCTCACGATAGCCGAAGCAAAAGCTGGGCTTGCGGCGAAATTTGGCGTTAGCCCGGACGCCATCGATATTCACATCAAGGGTTAGCGAAGAGCTGTCACGTTAATTATGCCACGAAGGAATGCCCGCTACTGCCTTGCGGTTTAATAGATAGTGTATTAGGTAACGATCTTAGATGCAGAGGATCGTACCGTCATGAATAACTTCCAAATCCAATACGTTTCGCCACAAACTTTGCGACCCTACGCCGGAAACGCCCGGACGCATTCGAAGAAGCAGATCAAGCAAATCGCGAATTCGATCGAGCGTTTCGGCTTTTTGAGCCCCTTGGTTGTTTGTCGGGGAGAGGTGCTGGTAGGTAACGGGCGTCTGCAAGCGTCAACCCTGCTCGGCCTAAAGTCGGTCCCTGATCATCGTCGTAGAAAGCTTGTCGGAGGCTGAAAGACGGGCCTACGTGCTTGCCGACAACAGGCTGGCGGAAAAGGCCGGCTGGGATCGTGAACTCCTAGCCAGTCGAACTGCAGGGCCTGTTGGACCTGCAGTTCGACGACCCGGAACTCACGGGGTTTTCCCTGGGCGAGATTGACGGCATCCTGAGTGACGCGTCTGAGAAAGGACGCGGCCGAGCCGGGTCCGGAGGATTCCTTGCCTGCCACGAAAGCTGCCGCGGTCTCCCGCCGCGGAGACCTGTGGCATCTCGGGCCGCATCGTTTGACCTGCGGTGACGCTCGCGAGGAGGCGGACTACCGCCGCGTGTTGGCGGGACGACCGGCCGATCTCGTTCTGACCGACCCGCCCTACAACGTGCGCATCGACGGGCATGTCTCTGGATTCGGCAAGGTCCAGCATTCCGAATTCGCGATGGCATCCGGCGAGATGCCCGAGGGGGAATTCACAGCATTCCTGACCAAGTGCATTGGCCTTGCGAAAGACAATTCCGGGGATGGCGCAATATTGTTTGTCTTCATGGATTGGCGCCATCTGTTCGAATTGACGGTCGCTGGCCGGAATAACGGTCTGACGCTGAAGAATCTGATTGTTTGGGCCAAAGATAATGCGGGCATGGGAACGTTCTATCGCTCAAAACACGAACTTTGCTTCGTATTCAAAAATGGCGAGGGCCCTCACGTCAACACTTTTGAGCTCGGCCAATACGGACGCTATCGCACCAACGTATGGGAATACGCGGGCGTAAACACGTTTCGGGTTGGTCGCGCGGACGATCTTGCGATGCACCCGACGGTGAAGCCCACAGCGATGATGGCCGATGCCATCCGCGATGTTACCAAACGCGGCGCGATCGTCCTGGACCCCTTTGCCGGCAGCGGAACAACCTTGATCGCCGCTGAAAAGACCGGCCGCATCTGTTGCGCGATCGAATATGACCCCCACTACTGCGACCTGATTGTCCGGCGCTGGCAGGATTACACCGGCAAAACGGCGACACTGGAAGGCGGGGCGACGTTTGAGGACATTGAGACAGACCGGTCGACGGGCGCAGGGGAAGCGTCATGACGGACGATGCGGCACCTATCCCGGCCTCCAAAGCTGGAGCGCAACGATGCGCATGAAGACAACTACAAGGTAGGTCCGGGGCGCCCCCGAAGGAAACCAGATGGAAGAAAGGCGCGCCGTCGCCGAACCCAAAAGGGCGGCCCCGTAAAGACCAGTCGCTGGATCCGGATTTAAAAAAGGCGCTGCAACAGGCACTGAGCGACAAAGTCAAAGTGACCAGAAACAACAGGGAAGTCCTTCTTACGAAGGCAGCTCTCGGCATCGAACAGTTGGTACATCAATACGCAAAGGGCGACCGCCACGCGCGCCGCGATGTGTTCACCTATGCCGCGCAGCTAGGTTTGGACATGACGGGTCAAAGCCAAGCCATCAAGGAGGCCCTGGCTCCGAACCAGCAGGAGATCATCGAAGCGTTCATGCGTCGCAAAGCGGGCAAAGCGCCGGACGGAGAACGCGTGATAGCTCCTGCCGATCTCCTGGACGACGATGTGGAGAAGAAAAAGTGACCCTTATTGTCCCATCAAGACTACTCCCGGAGGAAATCTCGCCGGAAACCGCGCTACGCGCGATGATTGCGGTCGATTTCCGCGCCTTCATTGAATTCACCTTCGGCGTGCTTCGACCAGGCACACCTTTTCGTCCTAATTGGCACATCGACGCGATGGCTTATAAGCTGTCCCAGATTGCGTCCGGAGAGATCAAGCGGCTCATCGTCACGCTGCCTCCCCGCAATCTGAAATCAATCTGCGCATCCGTCGCCTTGCCGGCCTGGTTCTTGGGCCATAATCCTTCCGAACGGGTGGTCGCTGTTTCCTATTCCGATGCATTGGCAAAAACTCATGCCAACGATTTTCGAAAAGTCGTCAGTGACCCGCTCTATCAGGCGGCATTTCCGGCGATGCGGGTGTCCCGCGACACCGACAGTGAGATCCATACCACCGTGCGGGGCCGCCGCTACGCAACGTCGATCGAGGGAACGCTGACCGGCCGGGGCGGCAATCTCGTGATTATCGATGACCCACTCAAACCCAATGACGCCCATTCCGAGGCTGCGCGGGCGCGAAGCATTGAGTGGTATCGTTCCACTCTGGTAACGCGGCCAGATGACAAGAAGGCAGCGCGCATTGTCGTTGTCATGCAGCGGATCCACGAGGAAGACTTGGTGGGCTACCTCTTGGAACAAGGCGGTTTCGAAGTCTTGAATTTGCCCGCTATCGCCCAATCTGATGCAAGCTACGAACTCGGCGAAGGCCAGATTTACGAGCGCAAGCGAGGAGAATTGCTTCATCCTTCGCATGAACCGGCTGACGTGCTGCGCGAGCTCAAAAGGAACATGGGTTCGTATGCATTTTCGGCACAATATCAGCAGTCACCGGTCCCGCCAGGCGGTCGAATTATCAAGCGCAAATGGCTTTCCCGGTATGGTTCCTTAATTCGCGAACCGCGCGACCGAATTCTGATGAGCTGGGATATCGCACTTAGCGAAACGGAAGGCGGAGATTATTCCGCATGCGTCGTCCTGCTATGCCGAGAGGAAACGTTTTACGTTCTTGACGTTATTCGCGGGAAATTTCCATTCGATCAACTGAAGCGTCAAATCATGGCTGTCAAAGAGCAATACGGTCGTGGCTCTACGCTGCTGATTGAAGACTCGCCCATTAGCCACGGCTTAATTCAGTCCCTCAGTGAATCGCATATCAATGTCGTGACCTTCCGGCCAGACAGGGATAAACGCGCACGGGTCATTTCTCAATGTGACCTGTTTGAAGGAGGGTCCGTGTTGTTTCCAGAGAAGGCACCGTGGTTGGAGGATTTCACCAATGAGTTGTTGGCTTTCCCCGGCCGACACGACGATCAAGTTAATGCGCTTGTTCAAGGTCTAGCGTGGCAGCGACAAGGATTTGGCTTCGTGCAATCGGGCCGAACCGTCGGTATGTTATTTTAACTTCGCTGCACCTCAGGTGGCGTCCGAGCTACGTCCGTTCACGCCCTGATAGCGCCTGACCGCGCACGTCAAAGGCACCGGCAATCACTGAAAATCGTTTTGTCGAGACTAACAAGTTTTTGGGTGACTTTCCTCTTTCCATCATTCAGCTGGATTTGGATCCGCCCGCGCTGAGTTCGGGGCAGCTGGTTGCTGAAAGTCTTTCTGGCTTATGTCGAGCAGATACCTTCACTTAAGCCCGGCTACATCAGGCGGCCCAGCGCTCCGGCGAAGCCGACTTTGAAGCGCATCGGTAACACCTCTCCGCATTCACCACGCCAAGCAACGAACGCGCCAGATTATTTCGTCAACGCAAGGCTTCAGCGTAAAACGATCACGCTTGAGTTGCCATTTGAAATTGGCCGCGGCCTGTTTGGCGATGCTGTTGCCGCCGCAGTCTATCTTCTGAATGCGGGTTAGCTTCAGGCCGCGTCGGCAAGAGTGCGCGGCAATCAAGCTATAGAAATCGCCCACCTGGAGAACGGCTCTCAGTAAGGCCGTACACGACGACCGCTCGTTGCGCGCTGTGGAGTGACAGGAAATCGGTTGGCCACCGACAAGGCGGCTTGCTCGTTTGTTTCCAGAGCAATCTTTTGAGATAAGCATGACGTCGCCCGGGACGAGATGCCAGCCGGCACAAAGCAGAGACCTATGATCGGGCAACCGGCGCTATCGATCTCGTGTACGTTGGTCGCGCTCCCATAGTTGATGCGGTACCGTTTACCGCTGTCGCAGCCGATGACCTCAAAACTTTTCGATGCAGCGAACTGGGCCCGCTGCGGCGGAAGATAGCCACTCTCTCAGCAACGTCATGCCGCGAGCCTTGTGGACGTCCACTCCGCTACCTTCCAAGCGCCAGGCGCGCAAGACGCTGAGATTTGAGCGCGCAATCACCCACCCAACGCCACCACGACCATACCGCGGTGAACGTTGCTTGGCCTAATATGACAATTTGATCAGCCACCGACTAGTCGCGGATCAAACAGTGCTTCTTCTGCAGTGCGCGTCGAATGTTTGCCTGACGCTAACCTGGCCGGCCCCATCGCGAACGGCAGGCGTGAAATCCGGCACCTACAAGCGCCTTAAACCGCTTTTCAGCCTTAGCCAGCGCTGCAACATCGTTTGGGTCGAAGGATGTCAGGGTATCGCCGGTATGATCCATCACGATCTGGAATGCCATGACACGCTCCTGGCTTGTCTGCCCCCAAGATATCTTAGGCATTTTTTGCCAGAGAAGCGCGCTCAAAATAGCGTCAGTAAAATGTTCGATCCAGTTGGAACCGGAGACTACGATCGACCACGCTCCTGCCACGTGCGCAACGCAGTTTTACAATGGAACGTCAGGTCCTTTTCGGACCACGATACGCTGCTCGTTGCGTTACCGCTCGTCACGGCATGATCCGGATGCAATATCCGCATGGTCGCAGCCGAGCGCGATCGGCAGGCTGAGCCTGCTGGGCATAGGCCGCGCCACTGCTCCTGTTTTTTATATGGAGGCTTCGGGTATTTGGTTTTTGGGTCGACGATGTAGTGCTGAGCCATTGGGATGCGCCGTCTTGCCGGGAGGAAGGCGTTGATTACGGGCGGTGATTCGGGAATGAGACGAGCTGCGGCAATAGCTTATGCTCGAGAGGGCGCGGACGTCGCAATCAACTATTTCCCCAACGAAGAGGAAGACGCTCATTCAATTACTGCGCGCTGACGAAAATAGCTGCTGGTCGTCAATAAGTGCGGCTTCCGTTATGGGCCAATCGTTCGGTTTGACCACGGACCCATCGCTTCAGCTTTTGCTCGAAAAGACGAAGCATCAGTGTCGCTCGGCATGCGCTAGTTCATAGCTACCACGCCAGCATTGATAGTGGTCGCGTAAGCCACCCACGCGAGGTAAGGTGCCAGAAGCCAAGCCGCAACCCGATCGACGCGTGACGCGGACGCGATAGTTGCGCCGATAGCGATCAGCAATGCCACTATTATGACAAGTGCCATTTTAATGTCGTGCCAACCGAAGAACACCGGCGACCACGCAGCGTTGAGCGCAAGTTGTACCAGGAACCAAACCATCGCCGTTGAGCGCGCTGCTGATAGCGGCTCCGTCTCCCAAAGCCTCCAAAAGCTGACGGCCATCAAGATGTAGAGGGCCGTCCAGGCGATCGGGAATACCACGGGAAGAGGCGTCCAAGACGGTTTGGCAAGGGAGGCATACCAGTTCGCGATCTCGGGTCTCGTCACGAGCAATTCCAATACGCCTACGCCGAGGCACATCAATAAACTGACTGTCAGGCGAATCACTGATTTAAATCTCATTTTTGTCCGCCTGTTAGGCGCATCGTCCGATCGACGCGCTCAGCATAATAATCGGATATCGACGTCTGCTTTGTTCTCAATGGCGACCAAATTGCAAACGTCGCTGGATGTATCAAACGTGCCCGACTCGCACATGAGCGCTGCTTAAGGATCTCCCATTGATTGCGAGTGTGCGTCACGACAACTGAGGACGCCGTACTTGCGACGTGTCTTTAAGGCGCAACCAAATGCAAGACCAAACCAGTCGACCTGACCTGACGTCAGAAACCAAATTTCCGACCAGGTAGGGATATTCAACATTGTCGCTCGATCTTGTAGAGTCCGACATTCAGGACGCCGATTTCGAATCCCAACCGGCAATAAGCCAGATAATATTCCCACATCCGCTTGAAGCGATCGTCAAATCCGAGCGCCTCGATGGATGGCCAGGTTTCCTGAAAGCGTCGATGCCACTCTGCGAGGGTGCGGGCATAACTGTCGCCGAAAAACTTCGATGAAACGAGCCGCAACCCTGCGTTTGCTACCATTTGTTCAATAATTTCCGTCGTCGGCAACATGCCGCCCGGAAAAATGTAACGCTGAATGAACTCGGGCCGCCGGCGATAGCTTTCGAAGCGGCTCTGGTCGATCGTAATCACCTGAAGCACCGCAGACCCCCGGGGATTTAGCCTTTGACGGAGAGTTTCAAAGAAGGTGGGCCAATAGGCTTCGCCGACGGCTTCCAGCATCTCGACCGCAACGACCCGATCGTAGGTCTCGCCGGCGTCGCGATAATCCTGCAGCCGGAGATCGGATTTGCCCGTGAAACCTCGCCGGGCCAGCTCGCGTTGTGCATAAGCAAGTTGCTGGGTCGAAAGCGTCAATCCCGTCACATGACAGCCGGATCGCTCGATCATACGCTCGGCAAGCCCGCCCCAGCCGCAGCCAATTTCCAGCACCCGTTCGCCACCGGCCAGCCCAAGCAGATCGATCACACAATCGAGTTTGGCGCGCTGTGCGTCCTCAAGCGTTTGGTCCGGCGACGAATAGATCGCGGACGAATACGTCATGCTTGAATCGAGCCAAAATTGATAGAAATCATTGCCGAGATCATAGTGGGCGGCGATGTTCCGCCGGCTGCCGCGCCTTGTATTGCGGTTCAATGTATGACGGAGTCTGTTCAACGGCTGAGGCGGCTTCAGCCCCTCGAATGAGGCCGTGTCGTTTGAACGGCGTCCCGCCGCACTCAGGAATGAGTAGATGTTCGGCGTCGACCATTCGCCCGCCAGATATCCCTCGGCGAAACCGAGGTCGCCGCTGGCCAGCAGGCGCAACATGCATTTCCAGCGATGGATAACCACATGCGCTCGTTCGCCGGCTCGTTTGCCTCTAAGCATGAAATGCTGTCCGCCGGGTGTCTCCAGCAAGATCTCGCCGCAGTCGATTTTGCGGATCATGTGCTGCATAAAGCCGGTTAGGAGTGCGCTCGGCGCCAGTGTTCTCGCGGTGTCGACAACTCAGGAATGGTTTGCTGAGTTTCAGTAGACATTGAAATCCATCCGGTGTTTCGATGTGTTGACAGCTAACGTGGCATTGCGCACAGGTGGGGACGGTTTGTTGCGCAACCGTATCCCTTTCAGCCAAAGACGAAGTGCTTCCCAATGGATAGCCAGAGTGACTTTTAGCGTAATTAAAGAAATCGAAGAAAACCACTTAAGCAGCGCGCCGTCGGTAAGGGACTTCGGGCAACAAGAAGGGTCGACCGAAGGGCTCTCGCGACCTCAAGAAGATCACCCGCAAAGTCGCCCTAAAGAAGCACGCCGTTAAGGTCGACGGCAAGGTCGTGCGTAAAACGCTGCTGCAGCTAGTCATCGAGTCGACGACCGCGGCGGCCGCCACCGGCGTGCCCGCGATGGTCACCCTTATCGGTCAGATCCGCGCGAAGGTCAGTCCGACCGAAGATAAGCAGAAGGGCGGTTTCCTCATCGTTCCGGCAGAAGTGTCACTCGAAGAGTTCATCGCGGAAGAAGAAGCTCGCAACGCCAACAAGCGAGAACCGGGCACTTACGTTGATCATAAAGCCGAGGAATTCACGAACGCGGCGAAGGGCATCCCCAGTCCGCTAGGTGAGGCCCTGCTGGCTTTCCATAGACGCTGGGTGGCCCCTCGCCCGCGCGGATAATCATTTCAACAAGGAGGCTACCATGCCGCCAACAAAACTGAATCGCCCTACCCTGTCGATCATCTACCAAGCCGTCGAGGCCCTCAAGCCCCGCTCAACCAATCCCCGGACCCATTCGAAAAAGCAGATCGGCCAAATCGCCAGCGCGATCCGTCGGTTTGGCTTTACCAACCCCGTGCTGATCGATGATGCTAACGGGATCATCGCCGGGCACGGCCGGGTCGAAGCTGCCAAAGCCCTTGGCCTCGACCAGGTTCCGACCGTACACCTGTCGGCGATGAGCGAAGCCGAGATTCGCGCTTACGTGATCGCCGATAATCGTTTGGCTGAAAATGCCGGCTGGGACCGTGAATTACTGGGTCTTGAGCTGCAGTACCTCACCGATCTCGATATCGATTTCGACGTGACCGTCACCGGCTTCGAGCTGCCGGAAATCGACATCCTGATCGGCGAGCTGTCGCCGGCATGGCGATAACGACCCCGCCGATGCCGTGGTCGAGGTGGCAGCCGGGCCGGCTGTTACCCGGCCGGGCGATATCTGGCGCATCGGCAGCCATCGGCTGATTTGCGGCGATTCGACCCGGTCCGAGACCTATCAGGCCTTGCTCGGCGAGCAGCGCGCCCAGCTCGTGTTCACCGATCCGCCTTATAACGTGCCGATTTCCGGGCACGTCGGCGGCCTTGGCGCGGTCCATCACCGCGAATTTGCGATGGCATCGGGGGAGATGTCGCCGGCCGAATTTACAGCGTTCCTGCAGACCGTATTCGGCAATCTCGCGGCCTACTCGGTCGACGGGTCGATCCATTTTCAGTGCATGGACTGGCGCCATCTGCAGGAAATGTTGGCCGCCGGCAGCGCCGCCTATACCGACCTGAAAAACCTCTGCGTCTGGTCCAAGAACAACGGCGGCATGGGTTCATTGTACCGGTCGCAGCATGAACTGGTGTTCGTCTTTAAATCGGGCACCGCGCCCCACATCAACAATGTCGAACTCGGCAAGCACGGCCGATATCGCACCAACGTCTGGAGTTATGCCGGCGTTAATAGTTTTGGCGGCGATCGGGATGATCTGAGCCTGCATCCGACCGTCAAGCCCGTGGCCATGGTTGCCGATGCCATCCGGGATTGTTCACATCGCAAAGCCATCGTTCTGGACGCCTTCGCGGGCTCCGGCACAACACTGATCGCCGCTGAGAAGACCGGACGCCGGGGCTATGGCATCGAGATCGATCCGGCCTACTGCGATGTCACGATTCGCCGGCTGCACGCTGTATGCGGCTTAGACGCCGTTCTGGACGCCACCGGGCAGCCCTTTGCCGAGGTCGAGGCTGAGAGGGCGGCGGCAGCCCCTGCCCTCGTGGAAGCCTCGTCGAGGATCGAGGGCCCGGCCTGACCAAGATTAGGTCGCCGGTTCAGCCACACGAACTCACAAAACCAGATGGGCCGGCGATGTTCGTTGCGAAGCGCATCACGGACTTTCGCCGGACATCGCACCATGTCCAAAAGGCGCCATCGGCGGCCTCATGCAACCAACGCGGGCCGGCGCTTGCTCAGGCGGGCGTGCTGCTGACCAACCACATCGCACCGGGCAAGCTTACGCTCGCGCCCTCAAGATGTACCGTGAACGCCTCGCGAATACCTGACGATACAGTTCTCTTTTTAAGAAGGCCATTTTCCCGCTCCCGATGAGGACGGTGCGATAGCTAAGTTTCTTAGCTCAATAAGGTTCGGACCTTTGTAGCGGCGTCATAAATTTCGATCTGGAGCATCGGATAAGTCGCTTTCAGTTTCCGACCCGATGATTCAGCAGCTTCGGCGGTGTCAAACTCCGACTTGAAGTGTCCGTCGACAATTACCACAAATCCTTCCGTCGGCGGCCTGTCGGCACGTGGCGCCTTCCGCTCAGGCTCGTCAATCGGGCGAATTGGCTTTTTCATCGGAGCTCTCATCGTATCGCAGAAGCGTAATATCAATATGACCACGACTGCCGTCACATCAGGAACGGTGCTCCTGTGTTTGTTCGCAGCTAAGCGATTTCTCTGACGCGAGGCGCACCATGACGATGAATTATTTACCACCGATCTCGGCGATAGGCCGGAGATTTCCGGGTATCGGGCAGCGCTAGACCGCAGATTCGGGGCACTAGTGGCCCGTGGAGCGTCGGTTCATTTCCTCCAGATTCTCGCGCATTGCATCGAACTGCGTACCGAAGCCTTTCCAATCTCCGGACTTCAATCGCTCCACTGCTTGATTGTAGCGATCAAGCGCTTCGCGTGCTTGACTTGCCGTCGGGCCTGTCACCGGTATCTCCTCTGTCGTGCTTGAAACTGACGGCGCGGCGGCGGGCTCTATGAACAGCGCTGACAAGGCCTCGGCAAGAGTCTCCTTCATCACAACATGTTCACCGTAGGCTGCGATCACGCGCTTCAGCTCCGGCAGGTGCCCGTACTCCGCCCGCAAATAGAGCGGCGTTACATAAAGGATCGAGTTCTCGATCGGGATCACAAGCAAGTTCGCGCCGCGTATCACCCGCGATCCCATCTGATTCCACAGCGTGATTTGTTGGGATATCTCGGTGCTCTGATTGATCCGTGCTTCGATCTGGAATGGTCCATAGACGAGCTTCTCCTTGGGAAACTCGTAGACGATCAGCTTGCCGTAGTCGGGTGCGTCACAACGCGCAGCGAGCCACGCGATCATATTGTCGCGGTTGCTCGGCACCATGGGGAGCATGAGGAAGAACTCGGCCTGCGGCTCACCTGGCAGCCGCATGATGATGTAATACGGGGCCATCGTTGCGATGCCGTCGCCGCCTGGCTGGCGCGGGAACTGCCAGAGATCCTCGCGATTATAGAAAACGTCGGCCGCCTCCATGTGGTAGGTCTGATACAGCCGCGCCTGAATCAGGAACAGGTCCTCCGGATAGCGAATGTGCTTCTTCAGGTCGGTCGGCATGGCTGAGAACGGCGTGAACAAGTTCGGAAAGATGCGCTGGTAGGTCGCGGCGACTGGGTCGCCGGCGTCCATCAGATAAAAGTCGACGGTTCCATTATAGGCATCGACGATGACCTTCACTGAATTGCGAATGTAGTTGATATCCACGCCTTGCGCCGGCTGCGCAGAGGGGAAATAGGAACTCGTCGTGTAGGCGTCCTGCATCCAGAACATCCGCCCATCGCTGATGACCAGATAGGGATCGTGGTCGAGCCTGAGGAACGGAGCGATCGTTCGTATCCGTTCCTGGATATTGCGGCGGATCATGATCCGGCTATCGGTGGTGATGTAACGTGAGAGCAACAGGTTTGGGTCGTTGAAGTAAAAAGCAAACAGGCCTCTCCACACCATCGCTCCTATCGCAATGCCACCGGTGCCGTCATAAGCCACGTAGACGTTGTCTTTTCCCTTCGGATAGTCGAACTCAGGTGTGCTGCCCTTGACGATGACGTAACTATCGCGCTCTTCGCCGTAGTAGATGCGCGGTTCATGGATCTCGGGGCCTCCGTCGGCGACAGGAGGAATGTCGCGCAAATAGAAGAATGGCAGCCCTTCGGTGCTCTTGCGGGTGACCGGGCTCATTACCGCGCCGGTGCCGTGAGTAAACAGCACGTGGCGGTTGACCCATGTCTGGGCATTCGGCGGCAGCAAGGAGGACCGCAATTCGCGAGCCGAGATCATTACGCTTTGGTAGGAGCCATCGAGCCAGTAGCGATCAACGTCAAGATGATGGAATTTGTAGTAAGTGCGGATCTCTTGCAGCTGCGCGTAGGTGTCCGACAAGGGCATCCAGTCCCACAGCCTGATATTCTCGATTGTCGCCTTGTTGGCGTCGAGCGTCTTGAAGGTAAGCTTCTGTTCGGCGGCAAAGGGCTTGGCTGCGATCTTATCGAGATTGTACGCCTGCCGAGTGAGCGCGATGTTGCGTTCGATGTAGGGCTTCTCCAGCTCCAACTCGCTTGGTTTGACGAAGAACTGCCGGAACAGCACGGGGACTGCGCCGGACAGCACGAAAGAGCCGATGACGACAAGCATGACCGCGGCGGCAGGAAGCCGGTAGGTCCTCACCCGGAGGTTTGCCGACGCAACAAACGCCGCAATGATCGACAGCCCGATCATTAGCCACAGGCCCGGCAGCCCCACATGTACATCGGTGTAACTTGCGCCGCCGACGACGCCGTTGTCGCCATACAGCAGCAGATAACGGTCGAGACCGTAGGACCAGGCCTTCACGACGAAGAGGAGAGCGAGCAATGCCGAGCCGTGAGCGATTGCTGTCGGAGACATCGATCGATGATGAATGTCGTATTCGATGTCGCCATGCACCCAGTAGATCGTTCCGGCGAAAAGCGCGCTCAGAACGAGTGTGAGCAGCATCCAGTTTTTGATCAGGATATAGGCCGGCAGTACGAAGAGATAGAAACTGATGTCCTTGTTGAAAAGCGGATCGTCTGCACCATAGGGGACGTGATAGAAAAACTGCAGGATGATGCCCCAATTGCCGACTTCTACCGCGGCAACCAGCAGAGCGAGCAAACCTGCACCGCCCGCGATAACCCGGGACCATGGCAGCCGATCGCGCATGATCGCCAACAGGTCGGGCGGCGGCACATTACCCGCGAGATTCGACACGAAGGCCGCAATAGATTGCGCCGGCTGCCGTCGGGCAAAACGCATCGCGAGCCATCCGTTCAACCAAAGGGTGACCGCAGTTCCGGTCCAGGCTGCAAAAAGAACGACGACTTTAGCGCCGATTGTTGTCCAAAAGACCTGCAGATAACCGATCGAGGAAAACCACAGCCAGTCAACCAGGAAATCGCTCGCGAGCCAGAGCAGCATCAGGCAAATCCCGGCGAAGACGGCCGCAATGATGAACCCGACCAAGGCGCTTCGCCTTGGTTCCTTCCGTTCGGGTCCGGTTATCCCGATCGTCATGGCTTGATCATAGCGGAAATGAGGGACGCCTACCGCTTCATTCTTTGGGAACCTACCCCCATCACCAGTAGTTTTTCTGGACGGCTGGGTCCCGGGAGCTACCCGGATGCTTTATTCGATGTACCCATCGCAAATTCGGAATTGGATCGCTGATCGCGGCGGTTTAAGTCCACACTTGATCTTTCTGCGAGGCAGGGAGCTGGAGGCGATGTATCGCCCTTGTTATCTCGATGCCCAGGTTGCTGCGCCACGGTGAACGCCTGGCTCCTTCGAGGACTCGGGCCGTCTATTGGCTGCCGGACGGGTCGCCGAAGCACGCGGACTTGACGCATCCACCCCAGCGAAACGTTGGGTTGTGAGCGACCGGATAACGTCCGGACTGGCAGCTTCGTGCCGACAGCGTTATTTTTGTCAGCAGAGCAGGTTCGATCCTCTGGTGGCGATGGCACCGAGGAGCGCGCTTCCATGTCCAGGTCTCGTCGTATCCAAATTACCCTGGAGGTCATCGATTATGGATATCAACCGAGACCACATCGACGAAGCCATTCTGGCGCTGCTATTTCTCGAGCGTCACGACGGGATGCGCACTTGGAAATCGTTCGACTGGACCGCGATGGAGCGGCTCCATACAAAGGGACTGATCTCGGACCCAGTCGGAAAGGCTAAATCCGTCGTATTCACTGACGAAGGTTTCGCATCGGCATCAATCTAGGTGATGCCAGTGGTGGACGGTTCCGACATCTTTGGCGACGGGGTCAACATCGCAGCGCGGCTGCAAGAACTCGCCGAGCCCGGTGGCGTCGTAGTCTCCGCTTCCGTCTACGATCAGGTGCACAACAAACTTTCCGTTGGCTTTGACTGTCTCGGCCAGCAACAGATGAAGAACGTTGTTCGCGTAATCAGCTATCGAGTTACCATGGGCGGCCGAGCCGCCGGACGACATAGCTTCCCCGTTGACGAAGGCCCTGCTCCCCAAGCTGGAACGGTTGCAATGAGCCTGGGTTGCTTCGCGGGTCTCGTATTATAGGCCTGTGCCGTGTCCTTGCTGCCAACCATATGAGCCAGAGCCTCCGCTCCAACACTCCTCGGTTTGTCCAAACTCGG
>CAWJYI010000004.1:0-92961 GCA_963847015.1 uncultured Alphaproteobacteria bacterium
GGCACTTCGATACCCCGATCATTCTGATTACCGGCTATCCGGATCAAAACATCGAGGAAAAGGCCGCTGCGGCCGGTATTCGCCATGTGCTGCTCAAGCCCCATCTCGAGGAAAGCCTGGTGACGCGGATTCGAGGCGCGCTTCAGGAAAGTCCCGTCGACGGGACGCTGAAGGTCAGGGCCTCCGGTAAACTACTTAGGGTACTCCCCTTAAGATATCGCGCGAAATTGCCGGCCTCCGTCACCCGCGTAGGGTTTGGTCATCCACCGCAGAGGAGATGGCCCATGCTCACCCAATCGCTCAACACCTCCATTAGCTCGACCAAGACCGCTCCGGTCCCGTTTGCCAAGCCGAACCTGTTCTGCGGGCTGACCGGGCACGCCGACCTCGTGGCATCGGAGTTTTCGTACCGGAAGGACGAGGAGATTTACGGTGAGGATGAGTTGGCTGAATATGTCTATCAGGTGATCCGCGGCGCGGTTCGGACTTACAAGCTGCTTTCCGACGGGCGCCGCCAGATCGGCACATTTCTCCTGCCGGGCGACGTCTTCGGACTCGAATCGGGCAACAGCCATCGCCTCGCCGCAGAAGCCGTCATCGACACGACCGTGCGCCTGGTAAAGCGCAGCAGCCTCGAGCAGGCCGCCGGTGTAGACGTCCAGGTCGCCCGTAAGCTCTGGAGCATGACGGCCGGTGAGCTGCGGCATGCGGAAGACCACATGCTGCTGCTGGGACGCAAGAACGCGATGGAACGCGTCGCCAATTTCCTGCTCGAGATGGATCGCCGCCTCGCCGTCGCCGGAATGATGGCGCTGCCGATGTGCCGCCGCGACATCGGCGACTATCTTGGATTAACGTTGGAGACGGTATCGCGGGCGCTGTCGCAGCTCCAGGCTGAGGGCGTGCTCGGATTTTCCGGTGCCCGTCAGATCGTCCTGCGCAATCGTCAGCACCTGCGCTCCATGGACGCCTAACGTTCGGCATAAAGCATTCCTGCAAAGCGGAGCCCGCATTATGACAACCACCCGTTTTGTTGCTGGCGGGGATATCGTCTCCGAAGAATTATCCGGCTTGCCTTGCGACTGATTTCGTCGGGTAAGAACGCCTCCTGCGCACTGGCCGCGGCCGGCGAGTTCCCGTGTACGAGCAATTTTCCCCGCTC
Source organism: uncultured Alphaproteobacteria bacterium (assembly GCA_963847015.1). Taxonomy (GTDB): domain Bacteria; phylum Pseudomonadota; class Alphaproteobacteria; order Rhizobiales; family Xanthobacteraceae; genus Bradyrhizobium. Next base: position 1,163 of record CAWJYI010000004.1, read on the forward strand.
CCGCGAACGCCACAAGACCGCTCCCGTCTACGATGGAAATTCCGCATCGGTCACGTGAACACGGTCTGCATGGAGCAACCAATCTCTCACATGCTCGCTTTCACAAAATCTCGTCTTCGCTAATTCAGCGGCATCCGTGACGCAGGGCGCCTCGATCTCGATCGAACGCTGGCAGATTTCAGCTTCATGTCCGTTCTCACCGAGCACATTCTTCATAAACCTAGCGATATAGCGCGCCATACCAAGCTCCTCTGATCAACCTTCAGTTCAATCTACAGCCGGCGCAGTGTTCCATCTTGACGCAAGTCAAACCGCAAGGGGCACAATCAATCTGATCCTTCGTCACACTCGACGCGTCGACCAGGCGAGCCATGCCGCGACAAGCACAAGGGCAAAGGCAAGTATCCGCCGAATCGTATTCTCGTGAGTACCCGCGATCAGCAGCGGCCTCAATTGGCTTGCAAGCAAGACGATGCTTGCATGGATCGCTGTGGCAATCGCAATATAAATCGCGCCCAGCCGCGCGGCCTGAGCCAGCAAACTGGAGTTGCTCGAATCATATTGAATGAATCCCGGGACGACCGAAATGAAGAACAGGATCGATTTCGGGTTGAATACGTTGGAGAAGAACCCACGCCAGAACAACGAAGCCGCCGCCGAGGCCTCCATTTCCGGACGTGCTTTGGCGTTCGACTGCCATGTCTCCCACGCCAGGTACAGAAGATAGGCGACGCCGGTCCAGCGCAGCAGGTCGTAGACCAGCGCGGACTGGCTGACCAGTACACCGAGCCCGTACGCCGCGACGACGGCGTGAACCGACAGGCCTGCTGCAACGCCAGCCGTAGCGAGCATTCCCGCCCTGCGCCCCCGATCGAGCGTAAGCGTGGCGAGATAGGTCATATTCGGTCCGGGGGTGAGTTCAAGAAGCAAGACTGTAAGGATGAATTCAAGCACGCTGCACCTGCCCTTGTTGCAAGCAGATAATCGCCCGCGCACCGTTCCCATTTGATCCACCGCAACGACACGCGGCACCCGCACGACCATGCTGGGCCAGTTTCAGCCACGTTAGGGAGCGCGCCATGGCAACCCAGACCAAAACCTACCCGATCGTAGAAAGCGCCATCAATCTGTTCGGTGACTGGCTCAAGCACCGGCGGGAGATGCGTGAGATCCGCGATATGAACAGCGGCGATTTCGCGCGTATGGCGCGGGATCTTTGCATAAGCACTGCCGATCTCGATGCCGTTGTCCGCCAGGGGACCGCACGCCAGCGATGAGTTGCCGCGACTGCTGAAATCCCTTGGCATCGACGAAGCGACCCTGTCGCGCACGCAGCCTGTCCTGCAGCGTGACATGGTCCGCGTCTGCGCCGCATGCCAGCAAAAGGCCCTGTGCAACCAAGATTACGACGCCGGCACCCTCGCCCAACGATATGAGGAATACTGCCCCAACGCGCCGGCAATCGACGAGCTGCGTCAGAATTCTTGATGCATTTCGTCAGTTTCGGCTGGTGAGTAACCGGCCGAAACTGATTGAGAAACCGAGGAACGCCGCGGTCCAGGCGAAAGCGGCAACATGAAGCAACGATCCGTAGTGCGCCGGGTTGATGGCAGCGCAGATACGCGCGAGGGCCGCGACAATGATCGCGGCGTAGATTAGTTGCGTGGTGACAGATGCGGTCAATTGCTGGCCGGTATGCCCGAGCGTTGCGCGACTCATCACCGCCAGCGTCATGATCCCGGCGGCGCCCGCCATCCAGGCATGAATGCCGGCGCCGGCCGGGACCAATCCAAACGCCGACGCCGCGTTCAGCAGGAACCCCAACGGCACGAAGGCGTAGCCGACATGGAGGATCAGCAGCAGACGCTCCCGAGCGGTTCGATCGCCGGCCCAGCGTCCGAGCCGCACGAGATGGAGCAGCCCCGTGAGCGCCAGTGCCGCTCCGGCGAGAGAGCCGCCGGGCTCGACAACCCAGCATACCAGTGCCAGCGCGCTGATCCCCACGACGAATTATGTCGAACCGACCAAACGGTACCGGCAAGCGGCCGGGATTTTCGCGCACCAGCCAATTGCGGGTGAAGCTTGGAATGATGCGTCCGCCAATCAGCGAGATCAGCAGCACGACAACCGCGATCCCGATCCGGATTCCGGCTTCCGCGGCGCCATGGAAATGCGCCTCGAGATGGAATGCGACATTGCCTGCGAGCAGCACCAGAACCAGCATCACCACATTGAGATTTTTCCAGTTGCGTCCTGCCAGGATCTCGCGTGCGGCCGCGGCTGCAACCAACGTCAGGAAGCTGGCATCGACCAGCATCGCGACGAGCCAGCCCGTTTCGCCGGAAAACGTCACACTGATGCGTCCTGCGATCCAGACGATCGCGAGCGCCAGCAAAGGCATCCCTCGTATCGGCAGACGCCCGGTCCAGTTCGGGATCGCCGTAAACAGAAATCCCGTGATCACCGCTGGCAGGTAACCGTAGAGCATTTCATGCACATGCCAGTCGCGAGGCACAAATGTGGATACCACCGTCAGTTCGCCGTAAAACACTGGCAACCAAACCAGCACAGCGACAGCGGCATAGATCGAGCCAAGCAGGAAGAACGGGCGAAAGCCGTTCGCAAGCAACGGCCAGCCTTGATAGATGCGAGGGCGCCCGGCCTCCGTCATGACCGCTCCCTTCATCATCTACTTCGCCGCGGCGGCCTGGGTCGGAAGCTTCTCGAACAGCCCGGCGAAAACCTGTTTCGCCTTGCCCACCTGGGGAACTGCCTTGGCTTCAGCGAGATTGCCCGGCGTTCCCACCACGATCAGTGCCACCATGCCCATGCCGTAGTGCGGAAGGCACTTCACACCGTATGCGCCGGGTTTGTCGAAGGTAACGCTGACGTCCTCGCCGTTCTTGCCCACGAAAGGTGTCGCATCGGCCGGAAACATGCCCTTGATCGATTCCGCATTGTGGCCCTTGTCGGTCGCGACGAATTTGACGGCATCACCCGGCTCGATCTTGATCAGCGCCGGCTCGAATACCATCAACCCTTCGGCGCCCTTGTTCAGCATCTTGACCTCGACTTCGGCCGCCATCGTAGCGCCAGTAATGCTCGTCAGAACCGCGATCGTTGCCAGCGTCATTGCCTTGCGCATTGTCATTCTCCATTAATCATCCGACCCTTTGGGTCCGGTTTCAGCGCTATATAGGGAGCAACCGCCGGGCCGATGTTGCGCCAGCGCAAACTTCCCGCTTGATTGCGGGCCACAATCGCAGTCTAGATTCGACGGAAATTGCCGAGCTCACCTGGGAACCATGGCCACAGTCGATCCTTCGCTGGTTATCCATTTGCCGCTGTTCGCGGGATTTAGCGCCGACGAGCTCGGCGAAATCCTGCGCGAGGCGCGCTCGGCGCGATTTGCGAAAAACAGCGCAGTGTTTGAACAGGGCGAAGAAGCCCATTCATTCTTCGTGTTGCTGCACGGCCATGTCCGCGCCAGCAAGACAACGCCGACCGGAGAACAAGTGGTGGTGCGCTATGTGGCGCCCGGCGAAACCTTTGGTGTCGCGATGGCGATCGGGCTGCCGCATTATCCCGCCACCGCCACCGCCGTCGACGACAGCGTCGTGCTGGTGTGGCCGTCGGCGGCGTGGCCACGCCTGGTGGCAAAATTTCCGGCGCTTGCCACCAACACGCTGCAAACCGTGGGCAGCCGGCTGCAGGAAACCCACACCCGCGTGGTCGAGATGTCGACGCAGCAGGTGGAGCGGCGCGTCGCGCACACGCTGCTCCGACTGGCCAAGCAATCCGGGCGCAAGGTGGAGCACGGCATCGAGATCGACTTTCCGATCAGCCGCCAGGACATCGCGCAAATGACCGGCACCACGCTGCACACGGTCAGCCGCATCCTCTCGGGTTGGGAGCAGCGCGGGCTAGTGGAGAGCGGGCGGCAGCGTATCGTGCTGTGCGAGCCCCATAAATTATTCGTGCTGGCCGAGACCGTCCCCGGCGATGGCGAACCGCCGCTCAAGCCATAGCCTTGATGACGGCGGAATGCAGCGCGTCCAGAAATGCATCGGCGTCGACGCCGTGCTCTCGGCAGGCGTCGTCCACGGTGTGAAAGCACCCGATCGGACAGCCAACGCATCCCATCCGAAATTCAAGGAACACGCGGATCGTCTCCGGTGCGCCTCGCATCACATCGTCAACCAGATCATCGAATCCAATGGGCATCCGCGTCTCCGTCCTGAACTGAACTGAACGGTAACGCGACCTGACGCCGAGACACTTTGTCCCGGCGCAACGTTCCGTGGATTTCATTAGGGGATTGCTAGACAGCCCGGCTGTGCAGCCCTCGATCGCTCCAGATGCACATCGAAGGCGGCCGCCACGCTGCGAACCAGAAAGCGAGATTGGTCCGTCACGGCCAGTGAAGCGCCATCGAGCTCCACCACGCCGTCGGAAATCAGCTCCCGCAGGCGGGGCGAAGATCGCAGCATGGCCTCCGGCGCTGATCCGTGCCGCGCGCAGATCGGGCCGAGATCGGCCCTAAAGTCGCACATGATGCGCTCGATGATTTCGGCGCGCAGCCGGTCGTCGTCTGTCAGCGCGTAGCCCTTGACCGTCGCCAGCCTGCCGCCGGCGATCGACTGCGAATAGGCACGCGTGCCAACTTCATTCTGGACATAGCCTTGCGGCAAACGCCCTATCGCGCTGGCGCCGAAGCCGAGGAGGAAATCACCGGGATCGGTCGTGTAGCCTTGAAAATTCCGGCGCAGCGTTCCCTCGCGTAGCGTCACGGCCATGCAGTCGCCTGGAAGTGCAAAATGATCGAGGCCGATCCGCAGATAGCCGGCCTGCACCAGCGCGCCGGCTATGGCCTCCGATTGGTAAAGCCGTTCGAGACTGTCGGGCAGTACGGCCTCTTCGATCTTGCGCTGGTGCTTTTTGAAGCTCGGGACATGCGCATAACCGAACACCGAAAAGCGGTCGGGACGAAGCTCGACGCATTTTTTGACCGTATCGAGGCACGATTCGACGGTCTGATAGGGCAGTCCATAAATCAGATCGAAGTTGATGCCGGCAATGCCGGCCCGCCGCAGGCCTTCGGTGGCGGCGGCGGTTGCTTCAAAACTTTGCACCCGGTTGATGGCGCGCTGCACTGCTGGATCAAAACTCTGCACGCCGAGGCTTGCGCGATTGACACCACCGACGGCAAGGGCCTCGATCATGTGGCGCGAAAGATTGCGCGGGTCGATCTCGACGGCGAGTTCGGCGGACGGACGAATGAAGAAGGAATGCCGGATCGACCCGATCAGGTCGGCAAATGTTTCGGGCGCCATGATGGTCGGGGTGCCGCCGCCGAAATGGACGTGATCGACCTCAAGACGGCGGCCGATCTGCTGCGATACCAGATCGATTTCACAGCGCAACGCCGCTGCATAGACGGCGATCGGGTCGTCACGGCGGACGACGGAGGTGTGGCAGCCGCAATACCAGCACATCGCCCGGCAAAATGGGACATGCAGGTAGAGCGACGCGTTGGCGCTTGGTGGAATCGCACCGAGCCATTCCGCATAGGTATCGGGGCCGATGACGGCGGAGAAATGGGGCGCGGTCGGATAGCTGGTATATCGCGGCAATCGCTCCTGTCCGTAGCAGGCCGCAAGATCTGGCCTCATATCGTGTTCGTCTCCTGAGTGGATTGATCGCTGTCGGGGCATCCGCCGCCATCGCCGCTCAATACATACAGGGCTGCGGGCGCATGGCCTTGCGCTCGCTCAAAGACAACCCCGATTTCCGGTCATCGGCGGCCAGGCCGCATCCCCGATCCTGATCAGGTGACTACGTATCATTGCTTAGGTCGCCGCAAAACCGCCCGAAAGCTTGTTCCAGCGCAAACTCCCTTGCCGCGAACGGCGCAAAATACTGACGCTTGATAAACAACCAGATGAAGGAACGATCCGATGCTGACCCGCAGAGCCGCCATGTACAGCGCAGCCGCAGCAGTCCTCATGCTGGCGACACCATCCTTCGCCGCTGATGAACTCAAGCTGCCCCGGCAGAAAGTCGAACTCGTGGCGCCGCCGTTCGTGCACGCACACGAGCAGGCCACCAAGCAGGGCCCGAAGATCATGGAGTTCAAGCTCGTGATCGAGGAGAAGAAAGTGGTGATCGACGGACAGGGCACGACCTTCCAGGCCATGACCTTCAACGGTTCGATGCCGGGCCCGCTGATGGTGGTTCATGAGGGCGATTATGTCGAAGTGACCCTCGTCAATCCCGACACCAACCAGATGCCGCACAATATCGACTTCCATTCCGCAACCGGCGCGCTTGGCGGCGCCGAACTCACGCTGGTCAATCCCGGCGAGCAGGTGGTGCTGCGCTGGAAGGCGACGCGCACCGGCACCTTCGTCTATCACTGCGCCCCGGGCGGCCCGATGATCCCCTGGCACGTGGTATCCGGCATGAACGGCGCCGTGATGGTGCTGCCGCGCGACGGGCTGAACGACGGCAAAGGACATCCGCTGAAATACGATCGGGTTTACTACATCGGCGAGCAGGACATGTACGTCCCGCGCGACGAGAAGGGCAAGTTCAAGTCGTATGATTCCGCCGGCGAGGCCTACAACGACACCGTCGAGGTGATGCGCAAACTGACGCCGACCCATGTCGTGTTCAACGGCAAGGCCGGCGCGCTGACCGGCAAGAACGCGCTGACCGCCAATGTCGGCGAGAACGTGCTGATCGTGCATTCGCAGGCCAACCGTGACAGCCGGCCGCATCTGATCGGCGGCCATGGCGATTACGTCTGGGAGACTGGCAAGTTCTCCAACACGCCGGAAACCGGGCTGGAGACCTGGTTCATCCGCGGCGGATCGGCTGGGGCTGCGATGTACAAGTTCTTGCAGCCCGGCATCTACGCCTATGTGACTCATAATCTGATCGAGGCCGTCGAGCTCGGCGCCACCGCTCACTTCAAGGTCGAAGGCAAGTGGAACGACGATCTGATGACCCAGGTGAAGGCCCCGGCGGAAATTCCGGCTCCGAAGACCAACTGACAAGAGCCACGGTGCCGGCCTGAAGCCAGCACCTCGGCTCGAACCAAATCGAGACGGCCCATGCTGATCGCATTCAAACTCAAACTGGCCCTGGCGTGCGCGGCCGGCCTTGCCGGTCCGCTCGCGGTGGCGCCATTGCTCCATGAAACCGGCCCGCTCGATGCTGGCTTGCGCGATCGGCAAGCGTTTGTCGAATTGCAGCCCGGCACGGTCTCCTACCGCGCCGCGGGTGACTACACGCGCCTAGGCAAGCAGGCGTCGTCCCCGCTGGTCACGGTGCGTTTCAAGACACCGCTGACGATCATGAAGCATCAGGCAAGTTCGGCGGACTACCAGCGCTGCGTCGATGACGGTGGATGCCAGCCGCTCGAGCGCGGCTTTGTCGTGGCGGCAGACCGGCCCGTGGTACAGGTGAACTGGCACGACGCCAACGCCTACGCGGCGTGGCTGTCGAAAAAAACCGGGGAGAATTACCGGCTGCCGACCGACGAGGAATGGGCGTTCGCCGCCGGCGACAAATTCAGGGACGACGGCCTGCCCGTCGACGAGAACGATCCGTCAAAACGCTGGCTGGCGCGCTATGAACGCGAATCGGATCGCTCGGCGGCCGACCCCCAACCCCATGCCTTCGGAAGCTTCGGCGCCAACGACAAGGGCCTGTTTGATATCGGTGGCAACGTCTGGGAATGGACCAGTACCTGCTTCGTACGTACGGCGCTGGACAACGCCGGCGGTGCGCTGTCGAAGAACTCCAACTGCGGCGTGCGGGTCGCCGAGGGGCAGCATCGCTCCTACGTCACCGATTTCATCCGTGACGCCCGAGCCGGGGGCTGTGCCGTCGGCCTGCCGCCGAGCAATCTCGGCTTCCGACTGGTTCGCGAGCCTCGCGCTTAGCGAAGGCCTGGGAACCCCCGGAAACATCACCGAGTGTCACCGACCCACGCGAGCCTGAAGTCGGTGACCTTTCATGTAGTGAACGACGCGGCCAGCAGCGGCTGTGGATGACCCGGAGGATGAACCGATAGTCTCAAAAAGGTATGCCTCCGGGTTCGAAATGTGATGCCCCAGCGGCGCCTGTTACAAACTGGGCCCTGAAATTCCCAGTGCTCAGACACTAGGCAAGTCTGATGCCACATCCCTGTGAATCTGTTCATTATTGAGCACTTTCCGCCACGCTGTCGGATTTCTCTCTAAATTCTGCCCGGGCAAATCCAGCTCGCCCCGTGGTCGAAACCGTGGGTTTGTCGCTACGCGACAGACGCTTGCTGAGGAATGGAGAATTCCGATCTGCGCAGGAGACCTGAAACCAATCAAATCCATAACCTTAGTGGCCATTCCGAAACCAACACACTTACTCCGCCATTGGCCTTCTCGAATTTGAAGTGGCGGCTGTAGTGTGCTTATTTGTGACCCGTCATCGGTGCCCTCCATGAGGGTGAAACGGGAATGCGGTGCGGACTATTCGTCCAATTCCGCAGCTGCCCCCGCAACTGTAAGCGGTTATTCTCGATCCACTCAAGCCACTGGACCCGCGAGGCCCGGGAAGGCGGATCGCGAGACGACCGTGAGCCAGGAGACCGGCCGGTGCGAGTATCGGACTCGTTCGACGGTGGGTCGACGGAAGGGGCGTCATGGGTTTTCTAAATTATGCCGGCGCGGCGACCATCGTTGCGCTGGCGTGTTGCCACGGTGCGGCGCATGGGCAGTCGAATCCGGATCAACTTCCGCCCGTGGTAGTCAATCCGAACTCGCCACCGAAACCGGTCCGGCAAATTCGCCGAGATCGGGATCGTCGCGCGGCCGGGCCGGTTCGGCCGACCACAAACCCCACGACTCCGCCTCCGCCCTCGCCGCCAACCGAGGTGGTCGTTACAGCGGACAGAGAACCTGAACCTATCAGCCGCACCGGCAGTTCGATCGGTGTGATCAAGGGCGAGGCACTCGCAACCAGCAATCCCGGATCGCTGGTTGACGTGTTGCGAACGGTTCCCGGCGTCGACGTCACTGAGAGCGGTGGACCGGGTTCGACGACGAACATTCGATTGCGCGGCGCTAATACCGGCCAAACCCTGGTGATGATCGACGGTATCCGGATCAATGATCCCTCGGCGGCGAGCGGCGATTTCGATTTCTCGATGTTCGCGCCAAGCGCCATCGAGCGGATTGAGGTGCTGAAGGGCCCGCAAAGCGCGCTCTACGGGTCGGACGCGATGGGCGGGGTTGTCAACATCATCACGAAGAAGGGCTCCGGTCCTGCGCAGTTCAACGTCCGCACCGAAGTCGGAAGCTATGGCACCGCGGTGACCAACGGATCGATGACGGGATCGTCAGGTCCATGGTCGTATGCGGTCACCGGCGGCGGGCAGCACAGCAACGGTTTCTCCCGTTTCGGCTATCGTATTCCCGCGCTGGAGGCCAAATTTGGCCCGCTGGAAAACGACGGCTTCGACCGTCTCGGCGGCTCGGCCCGCGTCGGCTACGATGCCGGTGAAGGTGTGCGGCTGGAAGCCGGCACGCTCTCCTCCTTCACTCGCTCCGCCTACGACCAATCGACCGGCACGTTTCCCGACACGCCCTCCAGCGCCAACCGATTGCTGCAGCAGGTTTGGGGAAGTGCCTCGGTCGATACGTTTGGTGGGATTCTCACGCATAGCCTCAATGTGTTCGATACCCACATTGATCGATCTTTCGACGATGTGACCTACAAGATCAATAAGCTGCCGCAGAACACCACATCCATCGTTTCCGACTTTATCGGCAACAGCAGCGGCGCAGAATATCAGGGCAATTTGAAACTTGGGCCGCTGGGATCGCTCATCGTCGGCTCCAGGACGCAGCATGAAACCGCAGACACCTACTCGACCAATTTGCTGCCGATTCCCGGCCCGCGGATCGCATTGCTTGGAAAGGCACAGGACACCAATTCGGTGTTTACGCTGTGGCAGTTGCCGATTGGCGAACGGCTAAACTTTACCCTTGGCGGGCGGATAGACGACGTGGTGGACGTAGCGCGCTTCGAGACGTGGCGCGCAACGGCCGCCTACACGATATCCGAGACCGGCACCAAATTCCACACCAGCGCCGGCACTGGCGCCAAAGCACCTACGTTGTTTCAACTCTACGACCCGGCCAATGGCACGCCGGGCCTCAGTCCAGAACAGAGCTTCGGTTACGATGCGGGCATCGATCAATCGCTGTTCAACGGGCGCGTAATCGCTTCGGTCACGGGCTTCTCGAACGATTTCAGCAATCTCATCAATTTCGTGTCGTCGACCCCGATAGCAAATCCGTGCACGGGTATCCAGACCGGTTGCTTTGTCAACGTGGCCCGCGCCGAGACCAGCGGCCTGGAAGTAGCCGCCGCGATCAATGTTCTGCCCGGCCTCGTGAAGTTCAATGCAGCATACACTTATCTTCATGCGATCGATCTCGCGACCGGCCTGATCCTGGCGCGAAGGCCCAAAAACCTGGCCCGCTTTGCACTCACCATCACGCCGACGGACAGGTGGCTGATCGAGCCCCGCGTCCTCACCGTTTCCAAGCGATTCAGCAGCGCCGGCCAAACCAGCCAGGTCGACGCCTATACCCGCGTCGATCTCTACACCGAGTACAAGATCGACAAGACATGGAAGGTGTTCGCGCGGGGCGAAAACATCCTGAACGAACACTACCAGGAGGTTTTCAATTTCGGCACCACTGGTCCCGCAGCGTATGCAGGATTCAACGCCACATGGTGACGCTGGATTCCGGCAGGCGTCGTATGGTTGTGACCGCGGGCCTCGTCGCATTGGTAGTATTGCTCGCGCTTGGTTCACTCGGCGCCGGTCCCGTACGGATTTCGCCGTTCAAGGTGATTGAGGCTCTGTTGGGCGGCGGCAGCGAGGTGCAGCAGACCATCGTGCGGGAAATCCGCCTTCCCCGGGCAATCCTGGCACTGGCCATTGGCGCTATACTCGGCCTGTCCGGTGCAGCATTGCAGGGCTTGCTGCGCAATCCGCTGGCGTCACCTTCCCTGTTTGGCGCGCCGCAATCGGCCGCGTTTGGCGCGGTATTGATGATCGCACTAGGTTGGGCCGATGTCCGGTCCTATGCACTACCCGTTTCCGGTATCATGATGGCATTCGTATCAGTGTTCGTGCTGCTGGGTATTGCCGGCCGCAATGCCGGACTCCTGCTGCTCATCCTCTCAGGTCTGGCGATTTCGAGCCTCGCGGGCGCAGCGACCGCGCTGGTGATGAACCTGTCGTCGAACCCGTTTGCTGCGCTTGAAATCGCGTTTTGGCTGCTGGGTTCGCTGGAGGATCGGAGCTTCCGCCATGTGATGCTGGCATTACCTTTCATCGTCGCAGGGGCTGTCGTGCTGTTGAGCCAACGAAGTGCGTTTCGTGCGCTCAGTCTTGGCGAGGAAACAGCGCAGAGTCTCGGGGTCGATGTCGGACGATTAAGGTTGCTGGTCATTACCGGCGTCGCGCTCGGGGTCGGCGGCGCGGTCTCCGTTACCGGAACGATCGGCTTTATCGGCCTGGTCGCACCTCATTTGGTGCGGCCTCTGATAGGTCATGATCCGTCTCGCTTGCTGATACCCAGTGCGCTGGCCGGCGCAACTCTGCTGCTGGCCGCCGATATCGCCGTGCGGATCATTCCGTCCACGACCGACATCAAGGTGGGTGTCTTGACCTCGATCATCGGCGTACCGTTCTTCCTCTATCTGATTGCGCGCGAGCGCCGGGCCCTCGGCGGAGGCGTCGCATGAGTGGCCAGTCCCTGCTCACAGCGCAAGATGTCGGCGTGACGTTATCGGGCCGCACCGTTTTGGATGGCATTTCCCTGTCCTTGCCATCGGGACAACTCGTGGCTTTGGTGGGGCCGAACGGCGCCGGAAAAACTACCCTGCTCCGTGCCTTGGCCGGCCTGGTATCGTCAACCGGTACAATCGAGATCGGCGGTGACCCCTTGTCGTCACTATCGCTGCGGGAGCGCGCCAAACGTTTTGGTTATCTGCCGCAGGGCCATGTCGTGCATTGGCCGCTGCCGGCCAGGGATGTCGTCGCGCTCGGCCGCTACCCGCATGGCGCCACTGATCCGGCGCGGCTATCGCCGGTTGATCAACAAGCCGTATTACGCGCGATGCACGCGACCAACGTCGTCGCGTTCGCCGAACGCCCGATCACCGAATTATCCGGCGGCGAACGCAGCCGCGTGGCGCTGGCTCGGGTGCTGGCGGTCGAAGCTCCCGTCCTGCTGGCGGACGAGCCAACTGCGTCGCTCGATCCGCGCTACCAGATCGACGTCATGAAAAGTCTTCGCAGCGCTGCGGACCGCGGCGTTATCGTACTAGTCGTGACACACGATCTAGGGCTGGCGGCTCGCTTTGCGGACACTGTGCTTGTGCTTTCGGGCGGCCGCCTCATCGCACAGGGGAAACCTCAGCAGGCGCTTTCGGAGCAACTCCTGGCCGACGTGTTCCGGATCAGCGCCTACCGCGCCGATTACCGGAACGACACCGTGATCCTCCCTTGGGCTGGAGTTTAATCCGATGGTCCGGCTAACCGCTCAGTGCGGCCGCCAGACGGTTGAGGCCTATGGCATCGGACGGCAGGCCAAACCGCAGGAGATCGTCGGCCCAATCGAAACTTCGGCACCAGATATGCCGCTTCGCCAGTTGGGCATGCAGCTTCAACGCTTGGGGGTGCCGAGCGAGCCGAAACAATGGCGTGCCTCCGGCAATCGCAAAACCTGCCTTCACCAGGACATCGTCAAGTGCATTGGCCTGTTGCTTCAACGCGCTACGCGTGCGGTCTGCCCATGGCTGATCCCCGAGCGCCGCGGTACCGATCGACAGCGCCGGCCCGGAACACGGCCACGGACCCAACGCGGTGGCGATACGTTCGATCATGTCCGGCGCACCCAGGGCGAACCCCAGCCGCAATCCGGCAAGCCCATAGAATTTCCCGAACGAGCGCAGGATCAATATCGGCCAATCGGAGCACAGCGCGACGGCGCTAATGGCGGGATCAATATCGACGAACGCCTCGTCGACAACAAGCCAGCCACCACGACCTTTCAATTGCGCGGCAACGCGCTTCAACGCAACGCGATCGGTGACGCGACCATCGGGATTGTTCGGATTGACGACGATCACATGAACCGCGGTTTCCGGGCACGCACCGAGATTATCGATCGCGATTACCGAATGACCGGCGTTGCGCCAGGCGAGCGCATGTTCGCTGTAGGTCGGTCCGACGATCGCGACTGGGCCCGGCGCGGCGAGATACGGCACCAATTGAATCAATGCCTGGGTTCCCGCAGCGACGGCAATTTCAACGCCGCCAGGTACGCCGTAGGTCCCGCGCGCGGCCGCGATCAACGCATCGGCATCGGCTCGCGACGGCAAATGCTGCCATACGTTATCCGGCAGATGTTGCGGGATCGGCCACGGCCAGGGGTTGATCCCGGTCGACAAATCGAGCCAACTTGCAGGCGCGCCGCCATGGCGCGCGATTGCCTCGGTGAGATCACCACCATGCTTCATGCGTGCTTCATGCCATCATCAGCGCTAAAACGCGAGGGGCTGCGAAGCGCTTTTTTGGTGGCCGCTATCCTGACTTGCATCGGTTTGCAAAGCCCCTCCTTTGCTGCCGATCTGCCGCGGATCGCCTCGATCAATCTTTGCACCGATCAACTGCTGCTGGCGCTCGCGGACCCAGCCCAAATTCTCGGTCTTAGCCCCTATTCGCGTGATTCCGCACGCTCCTGGAATGCGGTGAAGGCTGCGCAGTTCCCAAAGCTCTCAGGCGAAGCGGAAGACGTACTGGTACTGAATCCGGACGCCGTCGTTGCTGGGAGATTCACCAAACGCGCGACCCGCGAATTGCTGAAGGAAAAGGGGCTGCGCGTCGTCGAGTTCGACGCAGCGCGTTCGCTTGATGATGTGAAGAAGCAAATCCGCCAAATGGGGGATCTCGTGAAACATCCGGACCGAGCCGCCGCCGAAATCAAGCGCCTGGACACCGCGATTGCGCATGCGCGCGAAGTCGTGTCGCGCAAACCTTTTCGCGTGCTGGCGCTTTCGAGGCGCGGCTGGGTCTCCGGCGGCGACAGCCTGACGAGCTCGTTGCTCGCGACCGCGGGATTAGCCAACGCGGCGACCGATCTTGGCTACAAGCTCGGCGGGTTTGCCTCGCTGGAAACGATCATCAGCCTGCAACCCGACTATTTATTGGTGTCCAACGGCGGAGACTTTGCCGAAGACGAAGGTAGCGCGTTCATGCTGCATCCGGCGCTGGAACGCTTTTATCCCCCTGCGAGGCGTCTCGTGATCCCGGAAAAGCTCACGGTATGCGGCGGTCCGATGCTGTCCGAGGCGCTCGATCGACTGGCCTCGGAACTTGAGCGCGTGGCCAACTGACGTGTTGATCTGGAGCGACACGCTCTTTGTCGTCGTCGCAGCGCTGGCGTTCGACGCTCTGATCGGGGATCCGGATCGGCTCTGGCGACGCCTGCCGCATCCGGTGGCGTTGATCGGATCCTTCATTGGATTTCTCGACCGCACGCTGAATCTCGAGAGCGATCTCCCGCGCATCGAAAACTGGCCGGTATCGGCGGGGTCATCCTGATCGTGGTTATGTCCGCGCTGTTCGGGGCCGTGGTCGAGGCCGCGTTGCGGCACATCGCGTTCGGAAACGTCCTGATCGGATTGGTTGCTTCTGTGCTGATCGCGCAGCGAAGCCTTTATCAGCATGTCTCGCGGGTGCGCTCAGCGTTCGCCGATGGTGGGCTCGCCGAGGCGCGTAAAGCGGTTTCGATGATCGTCGGCCGCGACCCGGATCAGCTTGACGAGGCCGGCGTTTGCCGGGCAGCCATCGAATCCTGCGCCGAGAATTTCTCCGACGGCGTGGTAGCGCCGGCGTTCTGGTTGGCGCTGCTGGGGCTACCGGGTCTGGTCGCCTACAAGGCTATCAATACAGCCGATTCCATGATCGGGCATCGCACCCCGCGTTATGAGTACTTTGGCTGGGCGGCGGCGCGGCTTGACGATCTCGTCAACCTGATCCCCGCGCGACTATCGGGTTTGCTGCTGGCCGCGGTTGCGCCGGTCGCAAAGCGCTCCGCAGCGGTAGCGTTCCAGACGATGTGGCGCGACGCCGCCAAACACCGATCGCCCAATGCTGGATGGCCGGAAAGCGCCATGGCCGGCGCACTGGGTGTGGCGCTGGCAGGGCCGCGTCGGTATGGCGAACGGATCGTCGACGATCCCTTTCTTAACGCCGAAGCGCGTAAGGAAGCCACACCGGACGACATGAGCCGCGCGCTCGATCTGCTGGTATCGGCGTGTTTGCTTGAGGCCGGAGTTTACGCCGCGCTTGCGCTCGTCGCCTGACGGCTGCGCGCGATCTTTAGTATTTGCTCGATATCCAGATGCGCCTCCAGATGGTCGGCGAGCGCTTCGAGCGCCGATTCTATCCTCGCGTCGTATGCGACCGAGGACGCGATGCCAAGACGGCCGAGCCATGCCTTGCGAAAGGCATCCCCGGTGAACAGGCCATGGACATATGTTCCCTGCACTCGACCATTGGCCGAGCTGGCGCCATCGGCGCGGCCTCCGATGTCAAGCAAGGGTCGCGTGCAGTCAGAGCCTTCGCTACGACCGAGATGGATTTCGTAACCCTCGACGGCGGCACCTGACGCACAATGCGTCCCGGAGACGAGCGTGGTGGATTTATCGGCGGTCATGACGGTCGCGACGTCGAGCAATCCCAGCCCATCGATGGTGCCGGGACGGCCATCCACGCCCTCGGGGTCGTCGATAGTCTTGCCCAGCATTTGATAACCACCGCACAGTCCGAGCACATGCCCGCCGCGGCGGACATGTGCCTTGATGTCGATGTCCCAACCCTGCGCGCGCAGGAAAGCGAGATCACCGATGGTGGATTTGCTGCCGGGAAGAATAACGATCTCTGCTTCAGCAGGAATGGGCTCGCCCGGCCTGACGAAAACCAGCTTAACGCCGGGCTCCATCCCCAATGGATCGAGATCGTCAAAATTGGCGATACGAGCGAGAACTGGAACCGCAATGACGTGCGGGGACGATGAGCAGTGCGTGCGATCGAGATCGACGGCGTCCTCCGCAGGAAGCCATGCGGCCTGCGGCAACCACGGCACGACGCCGAGCGAGGGCCATCTCGTTAGACGCGTGATCGCGGCCAGACCCTGGTCGAACAATCCAACGTCACCACGAAACTTGTTGATGATGTAGCCGTGAATCCGAACTAGCTCGTCCGGCTCCAGAACGAGATGTGTGCCGGCCAAACTCGCGATAACGCCACCGCGATCGATGTCTCCAAGCATTACAACGGGCACATTGGCAGCCGCGGCAAACCCCATATTGGCGATGTCACCCGCACGGAGATTGATCTCAGCGGGGCTGCCGGCACCTTCGACCAGGACCATATCGGCATCGCGAGCGAGATGGGCAAAACTTTCCAGCACTGCCGGGAGCAACGCTGCTCTTCTTCTCCAGATAGTTCTTCGCGCGCAGCGTACCCCAACGCTTCCCATGCACGATTATTTGCGCACCGGAATCGGTCTCCGGCTTCAACAGCACCGGGTTCATGTGGATACTGGGCGCCAGCCGCGCCGCGCGCGCCTGAACGGCCTGTGCGCGGCCGATCTCGCCGCCCTCGATTGCCACGGCGGCGTTGTTCGACATATTTTGAGGCTTGAACGGCGCGACCTTCAGGCCGCGTCGCACCAGCGCGCGGGCGAGCCCCGCGACGATCGTCGACTTGCCGGCGCTGGAGCCGGTGGCCTGGATCATCAGTGTGGGTGTTGGCCGCTTCATCAGAATTCGATGCCCTTCTGGGCCTTCACGCCGGCACGGAACGGATGCTTCACCAGCGTCATTTCGGTGACGAGATCGGCCATCTCGATCAGTTCCGGCTTGGCGTTGCGACCGGTGATCACGACATGCTTGTCGGCCGGTTTTTCGTCGCGTAGAAAAGCGAGGACCTCGTTGATGTCGAGATAATCGTAGCGCAGCACGATGTTGAGTTCGTCCAACAGTACCATCCGATGGCGATCGTCGCGGATGAGTTCCTTGGCGCGTTCCCAGCCCTTGGTAGCGGCGGCAATATCGCGCTCGCGGTCCTGGGTTTCCCAGGTAAAGCCTTCACCCATGATGTGCAGCGTCACAAGTTCGGGGAATTTTGCCAGCAGCTTGGCCTCGCCGGTGTCCCATGCAGGTGATTTGGTGAACTGTACGACCGCGACGGGATAACCATGTCCGATATGCCGGAAAACCATGCCGAGCGCGGCTGATGTTTTACCCTTGCCGGTGCCGGTGTTGACGATAAGAAGCCCCTTCTCACCGGTTTTGGTCGCCATGATCTTATCGCGCGCGGCTTTGTGTTTTCGCGCCTTCTCCCGGTGCCGTTCATTTTCGGCTTCATCTGATTCAGTCGAGGTCCCGGTCATGCGATTTCCTTCTGCAGCAAGAGTTCGGCGATCAAATCGGCGGCGCGATTGGAGCGCGGGGTCCACATGCCGCGCCGGATCGCCTCGGCAAAGCGGTCAGCAGTTTCGCGCAGCGCCGCCGGGTTGGCGGTCTTCATGAAGTCTCGTACGCACTCATCTTCCAGATAGGAAGCAAACAATTGATCGAAATGATGGTTGGAGACCGCCTCGGTCGATGCCGCAAAGCCGAACAGATAATCCACCGTGGCGGCAATCTCGAAGGCGCCTTTATACCCGTGCCGCATCACGCCAGCGATCCATTTCGGATTGGCGGCCCGACCGCGCACCACCCGCGAGATTTCATGCCTGAGCGGCCGTGAAAGCGGCGCTTCCGGCCGCGAGGTGTCAACATGGGCTATCCGCGGCGCGCGCCCACGCAAGCTTTGTACCGTGGCGGCCAACCCACCCATGAACTGATAATAGTCATCGGAATCCAGAATGTCGTGTTCGCGGTTGTCCTGGGTCTGCGTAACGAGGTCAACATCCTTGAGGCGCTCGGCGAAGTCGCCACGTGCGCTCTCGCCTTCGGTGCCGCTGCCATAGGCATAGCCGCCCCAATCGAGATAGACATCGGCGATATCGCCACGATTGTTCCAGCCACCCTCGTTCATGAGGGCTTGCAGGCCGGCGCCATAGGCTCCTGGCTTCGAGCCGAATACGCGATACGCCGCCCGGCGTTGCGCGGCTTCGCCATCCATACCGTTCGCCTCGAGCGCACTGCGCCGGGTACGAACGCTGGCGGCGATCGGATTGGCGTCATCCGGCTCATCGAGCGCGGCGATCGCATTGATGGCGCTGGCGATGATGTCCATCTGCGTCGGAAAGGCATCGCGGAACAGCCCGGAGACACGAAAAGTAACGTCGACCCGTGGGCGTTTCAGCTCGCTCAAGGGCGTAATCGCAAAACCGGTGACGCGGCCGGAGGTCTCTTCCCAGAGCGGGCGGGCCCCGATCAGCGCCAGCGCCTGGGCGACGTCATCGCCCCCTGTGCGCATGTTGGCGGTGCCCCAAGCCGACAGCGCAATCGCGCGTGGCCATTCGCCGGCTTCCTGCCAATAACCCTCCACCAGACGTTCCGCTGCGAGCTGGCCAATCCGCCAGGCCGAAGGAGTTGGAACTGCCCGCACATCGACCGCGAAGAAATTACGGCCTGTCGGAAGCACATCCGGCCTGCCGCGCGTCGGTGCACCGGCCGGGCCGGGCCGAACGAAACGGCCGTCCAGCCCACGGAGAAAGGCATTGATCTCGGCAGTTCCACAGGCGTCAATGACGGGCCGGAGTTTGGCGTTGATCCAATCTAACACTTCCCGTGTCTGTGGCCACGCGGCGTCGCACGCCTGAACGCCGGCGACCAGTTGAAGCGCAAGCAATTCGATCCGTTCGACCGTGTCACCCGATGTCCGCCATGCCGCAGTGCTGATATCGGCAAGCACCCCGGGACGCGGTCCAGCGAAATCCGCGGCGAGATCACGGGTCAACGGATCGAACGCGCCAAGGCCCAGGTCGCGCGCGAGGGCTTGATGCAACGACGCATCTTGCACCTTCAAATCCGAGCGTGGCAGCCGCGCGATCGACACGATCAGATCGTTGCGTTGGATAACAGCGGGCACCCGGCCAAACACATGCAGGCCGTCGCGGATCTGCATTTCCTTGAGATCGCAAAGATGAGCGTCGAGTGCGCGCAACGCCTCGTTCGTCGGCGTATCCCGCGTCACATTGACGTCCGCATCGAGCCTCTGCGCCCGCGCCAGCGACAGAATGTCTTCGGCCAATACGGTAGCGCGCTTCGGGTCGAGATCGGCTGCCAATGCATACTCGTCGACCAGTGTTTCCAGCCGAGCCAGATCATCGTGTAGTTCGGCGCGGGTCATCGGTGGCGTCAAATGATCAATAATGACCGCGCTGGCGCGGCGCTTGGCCTGGATACCCTCTCCGGGATCATTGACGATGAAGGGATAAAGATGCGGAACGGGTCCAAGCACCGCATCGGGCAGACAATCGGCCGATAGGCCGGTGCTCTTGCCGGGTAACCATTCGAGATTGCCGTGCTTGCCAAGATGCACGATGGCATGCAGGCCGAATTCACGCCTCAACCACAGATAAAAAGCGACATAGTGATGCGGGGGCACCAAATCAGGATCGTGATAGGTGCTCTTGGGGTCGATGTTGTAACCGCGCGCCGGTTGTACCCCGACCACGACGTTGCCGAACCGATGCAGGCCGAGGCGGAATTCTCCGGCCATGACATGCGGGTCCTGCTCTGGTCTTCCCCACCGGGACTCAACGGCACGCTGCACACTTTCCGGCAAGGCTGCGAACGCCGACTCATAATTCGCGAGCGGCCACGCAACACCACCTGCGCGCGACGCACGTTCGTCGAGCGCATTGGTCGGACCTTTCTGCAACAAAGCCATCATCGCGGCGCTATCATGGGGCGCCCCTCCGACGAGATAGCCTTCACCGCGCATTGCGGCCAGCACCTCGATCAGACTTTGCGGCGTATCGAGCCCGACGCCGTTGGCGAGGCGTCCGTCGCGGTTGGGATAATTAGCCAGTACAAGGGCGACACGGCGAGCAGGCGGTTCGGCCTTGCGCAATCGCACCCAGGCCAGTGCCAAATCGGCCGTTGCATCGACGCGGTCGGCTACAGGCTGGAATGTCGTCGGGGCGAATCCGGTCAGGCTCTCGCCGCGTTGCTTGAACGCGATAGCATTTGCAAAGATGCGGCCATCGACTTCTGGCAGCACGACGTTCATCGCGAGGTCGCGCGGCGTTAACCCGCGGGATGAAGCTTCCCAGTTCGCACGAGACATGCCCGCCTGCGCCACCTGAAGGATCGGACAATCAGATATTGAAAGCATGCCCGCGTCGTTATTGGCCGTAGCGGTGGCAAACGAGGTGGCGTTGATGATGATATCGGGTGGATACGCCGACAGCGCCGCGTGCAAGAACACCGCCGATCGTTCATCCTTGAGGCTGGTGACAAACAGGCACACAGCGTTGAGACCCCGTGCAAGGAGTGCGCTCCGCAGCGCATCGATCCCGGCGGTATCGCCTCCGGCAACCAAAGCACGGTAAAAGATAACGACTGCATTGGGTCGATCATCACTCGCCGGTTCACCTCGCCAGAATCCGGCCGATGGCATCGGCCGCGCCCGTGGCGGAGCCTCGCCATGTCCAATGAGGTGCGCGGCGAAACGCAGCGCGAGCTGTGCATTCTCGACGCCGCCCTCGCTGCAATAACGCCACAGGGCATGGGTTTCCTCACGGCCGAGCGTGCCACGCGCCGCCAGCGCCGCGTTCCAGTCCATCTCGCCGGGTACACAGGCCAACAGCGCACCTCGCCGCTGCGCATCGCTGCGCAGGCTTTCGACGCCATGCGGCCAGTAACTTTCGCCGCCGAGCATCCGGAGCACCACAATCCGGGCCTCACAGAGCGTGCGCTCGACATATCGATCGACTGAAGCTGGATGCCCCAACGCCAGCAGATTGGTCAGCCGGACGCTAGGGAAATCACCAGCCAGCGTCGCATACGCCGCGCCGAAAGCCGAAAGATCGTTGTCTGCCGCCGAGAGCACGACGATGTCGGCGGGCTCCTGCCCGAGATCGCGGGCAATTTCGCCGTCGTCGATATTGCCGCTGCTGTCGAGCTTCAGATGCATGCGTATGGAAGCCCTTTGCTACCCCGCCAGCGCGCGGCGGACGGCGTCACCATCAAATCCCTTCAACCCAATCACCACGAGATGCTCGGCCTGATTCACATCGGGCCGCGCGAATGCAAGATCAACGCGGCCACCTACCCCCTGCACCACGATCGGCGCCGCCTTGTCGGCGATGCGGGCATGACCCTTGACGCGAAGCACGCCGGTGAGATTCAAGGCATCGCTGACCCGGGCACGCATTGCATCGACGCTGGCAGCTGCCGACGGCGTCACGACGATGCTGTCGAAATCGTCGTGGTCGTGCTCTTCCTCCTCGCCGTGGTGACCGGCTCGCGCCGCCATGTCGTCTTCCGCGGCAGCGTTCAGTCCAATCAATACCGGTGCCGCCAGTTCACCATTGGAACGGACGATGTTGACGCCGGTCCGCAACACGGATTTGAGCCGCGCCTCGATTCCGGCCAGTACGGTCGGCGAGACCAGATCGCTCTTCGAGAGCACCACCAGATCGGCGCAAGCAAGTTGGTCCTCGAATACTTCCTCGATCGGATCGTCGTGATCCAGTGATTCATCGGCCGCCCGCTGTGCGGCAACCGCATCCTCATCGATGGTGACACGGCCTTCCGACAGCGCCAGCGCGTCAACCACCGTGACAACGCCGTCCACCGTGGCGCGGGTGCGCACCGCGGGCCAGTCAAATGCCTTCAACAAAGGCTGCGGCAACGCCAGGCCCGAGGTCTCGATGACGATGGCATCAAGTGGCCGATCCCGCGCCAACAGCTTGTCCATGGTCGGGATGAAATCGTCAGCCACAGTGCAGCAGATGCAACCGTTTGTCAGTTCAACGATATCGCCGGGCGCGCAGGCTTTTGCCGCGCATTCCTCGACCAGCCCCCCGTCGAAGCCCGCATCGCCAAATTCATTGACGATCACGGCGATACGGCGGCCATCGGCCTGCGTCAGCAGGGAGCGCAGCAACGTGGTCTTGCCGGCGCCTAGAAATCCGGTGAGTACAGTGACGGGAACACGGGACATTTCTATATTCTCCTCAAGACGAGCGCTTCAGCCAGAGCGGGAGCCCGGCTGCGATGAACACAACATTGGGAACGGTCGCGGCGACGATCTGGTTCAGGCGGCCCTGAGCGTCACGAAACCTGCGGCCGAGCGGCGTCTCCGGCACCAGACCAAGGCCGATCTCGTTCGACACCAACACGATGGGATATTTCGCGACGCCGAGAAAATTTGTCAGCCGACGCCCTTCTACTTCGGGATCTCGTTCCGCGAACATCAGATTCGACAGCCAAAGGGTCAGGCAATCGACCAGCACGGCGCGCCCACGGATTGCCTCCCGCGTCAATGCATCGACCAGCGCCATCGGCTCCTCGACGGTGACCCAGCCGCCGCCGCGCCGTTCACGATGATGGGCGATGCGGGATCGCATCTCGTCATCGCCTGCGGTAGCAGTAGCGAGGTAGACCCGCGCTTGCCCGCTGTCCTCGACCAATTGTTCGGCAAAGACGGATTTGCCGGACCGCGCACCGCCCAGCACCAGCGTGGTGGCAAGCGCCGTCATTTCGGCGCGCTTCCGTCATCCGGCGACCATCGCATCGGCGGCACGCGAGCCACCATGCCCTTGCGCAGCACCTCAGCACGCTCGCGCCATGGCACCAGGCCGTAATCGGATTTCTGGTAGGATTTCACGAACGACAGCAGGGCGGCGGTACCGCTATCGGTCTGCAGATCCCCGAACAAAAAGGTGTACCCATCCGTGCTTGTGACTGCGACAGTCGCGGGCCGTTTGCAAACGCTGAGACATTGCACCGGCCGGACCTGCACGTGATCGGATTGGCCGATCGCGGCTTTGACCGACTCGAACATGTCCGGTCCGACGACAGTTCCGCCATCGCCGGTCTTGCAGGTAATGCATACGCTCACGACGACGGGACTGCTCGGCGAATGGGGGCGAGCAGCGTCAACCAACGTCGCATCATCGGATTCTCGATCAGCGCTCTCGCGATCCATCACAGGCTCACTTCACGGCCGTCAGGCCACGAGCTTTGTTGGGTCGCGCCGATGGCTTATCTCCATCAGGCCCGCTCCCGTCCGGTGCACCCCGCCCCGACGACGCCTCCAAAGCACAGTTCTTGATGGCAGGTCTCCTGGCTCGCGGGTCGTTGCCATCAGCCGCCTTCCCGGGAATTCCCAGTGGCACCGGCTTGGGGCTCGTCGCTTACAGTTGCGGGGGCAGCGCCGGCGTTGAGAAAACTCGCACCGGCTTCCCTATTCACCTCCCACAGGGAGGACCATCACGGATGACGCTAACCGCCGGAGTAACGGGGGTCAACCGGTGTTGCCCGCGTTCGGGTTGACCGAACAGGGCCTCTTGGGTCAGGTATCCCAAGAAAGGAACCTGATGTCGACCAAATCCCAGCCTCTCTGGCAGCCGCCGGCCATTGCGCCGCTCGATTCTGCACTGGTAACAGAGATGCGCGCGCGCATCGACGGCAAGGCCAAGCCTCCGGGATCGCTCGGCCGCATCGAGGAGCTTGCCGTCCAGCTTGGCATGATCGCGTATCCTGCGGACCCGCGGGGCGACAATGCCGTATTATTGGTGTTCGCCGGCGACCACGGCCTGACCGAGGAAGGTGTGTCGCAATACCCGTCCGCCGTAACGGTGGCGATGGTGAGCACCTATCTGGCTGGTCGGGCCAGCGCCAACGCCTTTGCCACCGCTAGCCACGTCAGGATTCGGGTCGTGGATGCCGGGGTGGCGGCCAGACTACCCGCCCATCCCAACCTGATCGATGCAAAGATCCGCCTGGGAACTGCCAACGCGGCGCGCGAACCGGCAATGACAATGCAGCAGGCCTGCGACGCGCTTGCGAAAGGTTGCGCGATCGCGATTGCCGAGATCGATACCGGCGCTGACATCGTCGCAATTGGAGAAATGGGCATCGGCAACACCGCGTCGTCCGCGCTGCTGGCACATCGCCTGGCACCTGCGCCGCTCGATGACTGCATCGGAGTCGGCGCTGGACAGGACGATCAGGGCATGGCGCGCAAGCGCGCCGCTATTGCCAAGGCAGCGGCGCGTAGCCATGCCAACACTCCCCTCGAGGTTCTCGCCGAATTTGGCGGGCTCGAAATCGCCATGATGGCGGGCGCGGTGTTGGGCACAGCCTTCAAGCGGCGGCCGATTTTGATCGATGGCTTTATCTCCAGTGCAGCTGCGCTGGTGGCGATCAGGCTTTGTCCGGCAGCGCGGGATTATTGCGTCTTTTCCCACCGCTCTGCCGAGAAGGGCCACGATCTCGTGCTGGCGGCGCTCGGCGCCAGGCCGCTGCTCGATCTCGGGCTGCGGCTAGGCGAAGGCACCGGCGCCCTGCTCGCCGTACCCCTGCTGCGCGCCGCCGCCCGCCTGCTCACCGATGTTGCCGATCTCAGCGACGTGCTCGCCGGGAACATCTGAGATGACGGAAATTGAGCGCTTCCTCAACGCCGCGCGGTTTCTAACCATCTTGCCGACGCCATCGGCAACTGCGGCCACTGAACCGGACTGGCTCGCACGCTCCATGAAGTATTTTCCCTTGGTCGGGATGGGAGTCGGCGGCGCCGCGGGCGCGGTATTCTTGCTGGCGCACCAAATATGGGGACCGCTTGTTGCGGCATTGTTGGCCGTCGCGGCCGGCGTCATTGTTACCGGCGCGTTGCACGAGGATGGCCTAGCCGATACGGCCGACGCATTCGGTGGCGGCTGGACCGTCGAGAAGCGGCTGGCGATCATGAAGGATAGCCGGATCGGCAGCTTCGGCGCGCTGGCACTGGGCTTTGGCATCGCAATTCGCTTCGCTGCACTCGCGAGCCTGCCGCCATGGGCAGGCGCATTTGCGTTGGTCGCGGTCCATGCCACCGCGCGCGTTACGCCGGCGTTGATCATGAATAACATGAGCTATGCCGGCGATACCGTAGCCATGAAAGTCAGCTATGACCGCGCACCGGTCCGCTCGGACGAATTGGGGTTCGCACTGTGCGCCGCCGCCCTTGCCACCCTGCCCCTTGCCTTCACGTCGAGCGCTTCTCTTTTGACGGGGCTGGTGGTAGGCGCGGCACTTGCCGCAGCGCTTGCAATTTGGTCGCGCCGATTAATTGGTGGTTATACCGGCGATGTCCTTGGCGCGGCCGAGCAGCTGTTTGAGATCGGGTTCCTGTTGGGCGTAGCCGCGATTATTCGATAGGCCAGGACAGTGGCAGCTGGTACGGCGCTCCTTCGAAGGCTTCGATCCCTCTGCCGATGCGCTCAATTTCGGCAACCATTCTGCCATTTCGCCCTAACAGGTCATCTGCAAGCGCAACCATCAATCGGTTCGGCGTTGCGAATGGCGCACGGCGACGCAGTTCCCCGGCAATTTCGCGCTCGCAGCCGGGGTTGCGAGCGCAAATAAGCGCATATGCCGCGGCGCTGGAGCGGCTGATACCGGCCCAGCAATGGATCAGCAGCGGCCGCCGGCAGCCGGGACCGAAGTCAATGATTGCAGCCATCATGTCCCGGTCCGGGGCAATCAAACCCGGTTTGGGCTCGACGATATCGTGAAATGACAATTCGAGATGGCGATAGTTGGTGAGACCGCGGTGATCTGTCTCGGCATGGCCGGGTGACAGCAGCGTAAGCAGATCGAAACGCTCGAGCCCTCTGGCTACACGATGCAATCCGCTGAGCGGGCAGACATGGAGATTCAAGTCGTTTGATCCGCCCGTGGGGGTCATGAGGTCGACCGAGGCGATCGGGAGATCGAGAATTGCTGCCCAAGGCGGCGCCAGCCGATCGCGACGGCTGTGGTGCTAAAAACAAAGCCCAAGATACAGAGAAACACGATAAGAGCACTCCGGACCAAGGGATGCGCAACCAGCACTGGAATATCCATTGTGTGTAATGCGCCGTAGAGCCAGCGGTAAACGCGTCGCGATGGATCGAGCCGCTCAAGCATGACGCCACTCGCACCATCGATTTGATACCAGACGTCCCCGCACACAACGCGATAGACCGGCGCATGCGGCATCGTTGACGATACCGGGTAATTGTCGTCGGCAGCAACGATGTTTGGGACATCACAGGCCGGCCTGAGACGTTCGACGAATGCAGCCGCCTCGCTGGCCTCCAAATATTCGCGTTGCGTGACCGCTGTTGATCCCACTTGAAACAAGCGCTGTGTATCAAGACCGGTACGCTCACGCCTGTAGAACTTGCCATTGAAGGCAAACCATTCGATTTCTTTCGCAGCGCCCGAACCGCTTCGCCATTCTTCTTTCGGTAACGTATCCCACGCCGGGGCAACGGGGATCTTCCGGGATTCCTCTACTGTGAGCGCACCGCTCGAGAATAGATGGCCGCTATCCATTGATAGCCAGCCACTGAAAATCCAGGTCAACACGAAAGCCGTGCACGCCAGCCCGAGCAAATGGTGCCACTTTTGCCAACCCTGATAAGGGGACGCTATCCGGCCCCAGCTCGTCTTGACGCTGAGAAGGCCAAGGACGGCACCAGCAAGTGATGTAATCAGGGCTATCAAGGAGAGAAGCCAGACGATTGCGGTCCACAGGGCTGGCCTGCTGCGCAGAGCCGTTGGATAGATCCAGTGCACGACGCTACCCGCATAGTTCCACGACCGCTCCCGGCGCGTGGTAGCGCGCACCACGAGGCCAGTCGCCGAAGAAACGTAGATTTCCGTGCCGGGCCTGTCGTTAAGCGAGACACGGAACAGCGGCCGATCCGGATTGAGGCTGCCGGAAACGGTCCATTGATCGATCGGGACCACAGCGGAAACGATCGCCTGCCGCGCGTCCAAACCACGTCTCTGCGCGTGGTCTTGCGCGACGGCCAGAGCTTGATCGGCATCCGGCAGAACCGCGCCGGCCAGATTATCGGCGCGAAGCGCCACTACGGCCGGTGGCACCGACAACAGATAGATCGGCCCGTCAGGCCTTTGGGCCAGGCGCACCCGCACCACATTCCTGACGCCGCTGGCTTGCACGGCGTCATTTGGACCGTGCAAGACCTGCGATTGATCGATCGGTGCCAATCCGTCCATCCGTTCGGCTTCCGTCAGCGCCGGAAACGGAACAAAATGCATGACGATGCCGGAGGCAAACCACATCGCAACGAGCAGGCACACGAGAATGCCAAGCCAGCGATGTACCAGGATCAAGGCATACATGCGCCCTCGGTTATCACCACTTCGCCGAAGCGCCCAGCTCGAACGTCCGTGGCGCGCCGAGGATAACCTGGTCGGGCAGGCCGGCATCGGAAAATTGAGCATAGAGCGCGTTGGTTACATTGCGTATGCGAAAGCTCATGCGCATCTTCTCCAGTCCTTGCCATGGCAGGTCCCGACCCGGAATGTCGACAAAGGCGAACAGGTCGGCCGTGGTGTAGGGCAGCATGGCGGTGAGATCGTCCTCGAACAGAAAGCGCTGTCCGACATGGCGGATCGAGCCGCCGATCTCGACCGGCCAACGCCATTCGTTGAAACGCCAGGACGCGCCAGCATTGATGATGACGGGCGCGATATTCGATGGCGTGTTGCCGGTGAACACGTCGAAATCGCCGTATTCTGATTGCGTAAAGGCAACATTACCCCAGAGCTTCAGGTTTTCGACCGGACGCACGGCGCCGGCGACCTCGACGCCCTTGGTGCGGACCTCGCCGGCCAGGGTCGCGATCGCGTTGGTGAGGAACACGTAGACATTGCGCCGCTCGATGTCATAGACAGCGAATCGTGGCTTCCGCCCGCTTGTCGTCGGAGATCACCTTGACCCCGGTCTCGTAGATGCGCGCGCTGGTCAGTTCCAGCGAGTTCGCCGGGCTGACCGAAAAGATGCCGGCGGCCGCCGGATCATAGGCCGTGGCGTACATGCCGTAGAACATCAGCCCCTTGACTGGTTCGAACGTCGCGGCCGCGCGGTAGGATACCGGCTGCCAGTTCTTGGTGAAGGGTTGGCCTGCGGGGATCGAGCCGTCGAAATTGATGCCGTCGCGCGTCAGCGTCAGATTTTCGGCACGAATGCCGCCGATCAGCGCCAGCCACGGCGTAATCTTCAGCCGATCCTCGATCGTGACGGCGACATCGTCGAGCTTGCTGTTGCGGATAATTCGGCTGCGGGATGCCGTAAAAGCCGGGAATGGGATTGATCACGGTCGACGGAGTTGGCCGGGAAAGTGTCGGGATTGCCTTCCTGCGCGAACTGGATCTCGTTGCGGCTTGCCGACAATTCGCCCGCGAAGCGGTTCTCCATGCCAAGGAAGGCGCTGTTCCAGATCAGATCGGTGTTGTTGCCGACCACCTGCTGCTTGTGCGTGACAAAAAAGCGGTCGCGGTCGATCATCGAGGTGTTGGGATTGAAGGCGTAGGTCTCGCTGTCATACCAGTGGCGCTTGGCGCCGTAATTGTAAGCCTGGTTAGTGATGGTGATGTCATCGGTGACCTTCAATTCAAAGCCGCCGCGCAGCCACAGCTCATGCGCGCCAACGGAGTTGTCGGCGACGTTGTAGTTGGTCCTGGTTGTCCGCGAGTCCACCGTCACAGGAGAAATGAGATCGCCGGTGAAGGTGTTAACCGCTGATCCGGCGACGACACTATGGGTGGAGAACGGCCCGGAGAATGCCGTCGTCGTCAGCGGCGTGCCCCAATAGGCGTGGCCGTCGTCACGCTTGTAGTCGATCGCCGCGAACACCTTGAACGCGTCGTTCACACGGTAATTGAGCTGCCCCGAGACGTTGTTGAGGTTCTGGTAGTCGCCGTCGATGAAGCTAGCGATTTTCGACGAGCTCACGTCGAAACGATAATCCAGCCCCGAGACGTTGGTGCTGCCGCCCGAGCCGAAATGCGTACGGTAGGTGCCGAGGGTATCGATCGACGTATCGAGCTCGTTCTTTATCGGGCCGGTCGTTGGCTGCTTGCTGACGAAATTGACCGAACCGCCGATCGCGGCGAGTCCCGTCATGACTGACGATGGGCCCTTGAGGAATTCGACCTGTGCAAGGCTCGCCGTGTCCATGATACGCGACGTGATGTCTCCGGGGCCGATCCAGATTCCGTTGTAGAGCACCGTCACCTCGTTGCCCTTGAAGCCGCGCATGGAAAAGATCGCGGGCGCGCCGCCCAAATCGGCTGCGAGCACGCCGACCGCGCCGAACGCGGTTTCGGTGGTGGTGCGGTAACCCTGTTCGACCATCTGTTGCTGGGTGACGATGTTCACGGACGCCGGCATCTCATGCACGGTGAGGCCGAGCCGGCTGGCGCTGGCTGCGACTAGGTTGCCGTTGAGCGGCGTTGGCACGACTGTCGTGGCACTGCCCGGCGGCGTTGACACGGCTTCCGGGCCAAAAGCCGGCTGTGTGGTCGGCACCGGTTTCGGCGCCGTCTGCGTCGCAGTGCGCTTGGCGCGTTTCGAGGGGCCTTGCGACTCTTTGCCGACTCTCGGTTCGGCGCGCCGCGCGGCGTCGGCGGGTGCGACGGTGACGGGATTAAGCTGCTGCTGGCTTTGCGCGAATGCGGGTTGGGCGCATCGGCAACAGCCAACAGGATTCCGACCGGCAGTGCGGAGCCGGACAGCCAGCGCCGCTTGGGCGAGATCGGGTTGAAGCAGACGCGCGACGAACGCGCGCCGCAACTTAGTGGCGGAAGTTTGGGAAATCGGCACTGTGGTAACCAACGGCGAACAATAAGCCGTCACGTACGTTAGCCGCGACATCTGCCCTTCGCCCTGTGCGGCAGATCACAACCAGCTCACGCGACGCTTCGGAGCACCCCGCCCGACGCGTTCGTACATGACCATGACTGGTAGCAGGTTTCCTGGCTCGCGGGTCAGCGCCTTTGACCACCTTCCCAGAATCCGAAATCATTCCAGTGGCATTAATGGTCGTCGGCTCGCCGCTTACAGTTGCGGGGGCAGCTGCGGCATTGTCTAAGAAAAGACGCACCGCATTCCCTTGGTTAGCCCTTTCGGGCACTACCGATCACAAACGTGGCATCTCATCGTGTTGAGAGTCAATCGCAGAGTTGGCTTCCATTCTGGATTTGCCACCCCTGTTAGAAAACAAGCACCGACAGTTGCGGCGGGGCCACACCGATGATTGCTTGATGCCATCCAGCAAACCACCCATCTGGCGGAATGATATTGACGCGCTGGCATTTCAGCCGGGAGAACACTCCGGCCTCTGCGTGGTGCATCGTCGCGCGTTTCGCACCCTGTTGCGGGTAACGCCATCGCCACGCGAATGCGTTGAGTTCTTCAACTCCCACCAGGAGGCGTTTCAGGCGGCAGCCCGGGCAAAACTGCTGCGCATGAACGCGACCACGACCGCGAATTTTCACCTGACGAGCCGTGACGTCACCCGGCAATTAGAAAATTAGGGTCGCGCTTGCGGCCGTTCTGGGCTAAAAATAGCGGCTTCGCCGAGGAATGAACATGCAAAACTCCCAGATCGCCCAGTTACCCGCCGCTACCGCCACTCGTTCAAATGTGGTCGTTCAAGCTGTTCTGGCGATGGCGCTTGGCTTCTTCACTGTCGGTATGGTCGGCTTCTCGCACATCAGCGCCGTCCACAACGCCGCGCACGATGTCCGCCATGCCAACGCGTTTCCCTGCCACTGACCACGGATGCCGGTCTTTCGATCTATTGTTTTTTCGGCTGTTCTTGCCGGCCTGATCGTCGGTGTCGCGATATCGGTTGCGCAGTTCTTCGGGACCGTGCCGCTTATCCAGCAGAGCGAAGCGTACGAGAAAAAGGCCGCGACTGAATCCCCGCCGGCCGCCCATGGGCTCGGCAGCACCGCAAATGATCACGACAAGTCGCATGGTCACGAGAGTGAATGGGAGCCCGAAGAAGGGTTTCAGCGCAACTCGCTTACGATTGCGGCCAATATCCTCACAGCGATTGGCTTTGCGCTGTTGCTGACCGGAGCCTATGCGATCCGCGGATACGCGGTTTCGTGGCGGGAGGGACTGGTCTGGGGATTTGCCGGTTTCATCGTGTTCACGGCGGCACCTGGCCTTGGCCTGCCACCGGAATTGCCGGGCATGCCGGTAGCCGACCTTACGGCGAGGCAAACCTGGTGGATAGGTACGGCAGCAGCAACGGCCGGGGGTCTCTGTCTGCTGGCTTTCCGCTCAACAGCATGGACTGCGATTCTGGGCATCGCTTTGATCGCGGTGCCGCATCTGATCGGTGCGCCGCTTGCACCGGAATCACACAGTGACGTTCCTGCCACGCTTTCGCACAGATTTATCGTGGTCGCTACGATCACCAGTCTGCTATTCTGGACCCTCTTAGGCGTCGCCACCAGCCTCGCATTTGAGCGGATTTCGCGCCCACCCTCATAGGACCTCTCGTACTACCAACTGACGAAGGTTGCTTAACTAGGGCGTGTACTCATAAAAGCGCCCTGTCGGCTGCGGCACATCAAGCTTCGGCCCGACTGGGAGCGAGGGCTTCCGAGGGGTTAGGCCCGACGAGCTCTGGCCGAACCTCAACACGCCCGATCCTCGCATGAAGCCGGAGCTGGGACCACCGCCACCGCCGCCAAAGCCGCCGTCGGCTGGGGCGGCGCGTTCGGTACGCCTGGTGTGCCGGGTGTAACGACACGCAGGGATCATCTTCGCCCGCCACAAGTCCCTGCAGCGGAGCTTAGGTAGATTTATGATTTTAAGCCAGCGATGAAATCTATCTCAGGGGTGCACCGCCATCACTTGGTAGACACAGTGAATTGTCGTTGATCCGTCTGCCTCGACATCCACGCGGCAATGGTGGAGATTTTTGCCACCGAAGGTCGTGGGACACCCCAATGAGGCGCAGATATCACTTGCAGATCCGGAAGCGGCACGCGCGGCGGCTTGAGTCTGTGCGCCGGGCTTAGTTGGTGCGAAGTGTTGTTTGAAGAACTTGTGCCACTCGTCTTGGGGAACATGACCGTGAATAGTGTGCTCTGTGTAATCCTCTTTGCTGTTCATTTTGAATCCTCCAACGCAGAGTTTTGTCAGCCCTCCCCGTGAGCAAAGACTAGTCGAGCTTTTTTACTTTCGCTAGCTCGGCGGCGCGGAAGCTGCACTATCGGGCGAGTGCTTACGGAACTTGCTCGGCTCGCTACTGATGATTAAGGCCGTTGCAGCTCTCTGGCTATGCGCAGATAGACTGCCTTCGAGGGTCCGACCTTCGATTTACCTCTAACAGCGGATACTGGCCATCGCGGGCCGCCGGGTTACTTGTCAGTCCGCTTTATGAGTACACGCCCTAGTCATTTCTGAAGCAAGTCGGAAACTCCACCTTTATTAGGCGTTCGTAGAATTGCCCGACCCGGAAGATATTGAACTACGTTCATCTTCCTGGAAGATCAGCTCATTCGACTTTTCCTCGGATGGGAGCGCATGGGTGGTGCGTTATTTTCCATCGTTGGATCTGACGATTGGCTATCACCGGCGCATCGCCCACGCAATACGACTAGGTTAGTTAGGTCTGCCTTCGCAAAGGCAAAAGATTTGGACGCTTTCTCATTCAAAGAACCCTTACATCGTCCATGTCACGTCCCGGTTGCTCGATCCGAGGCGTCTGGCCGCGTCGGCGCAGGACCGAATTGCCTTTGTACGGAGCCGCGCTATTGATAACCGCGGTTACATCTTTGGTCGTCCGGCGACTCTGAGCGATTGTCTCGATACTTACCGCCTCCAGCGGTCCTGCCACTTTTGCTCGCCGATCAAACAGGGAACCCGTGGCACTTTCTCGGTGGCTGGCACGATCCGGCGCTCGGGCGTGAGGCCCGCCACTTCGAGAACAAGTTTGGTCCGGATCGCTTCCCGGAATTTTTCTCGATCTTTGATCGTCACCATGAAGGCGCCCGGCCCCCCGATCACGCAGTCCTCGTAATAGAGATCGAGATTCTCGATATCGGTCGTCGCATAGGATGGCTCCTTCACCATGATCGGCAGACCGTTGATGGTGATGCCCTTCTGCAGGGCAGCGTCGCGCGCGCCGGTTACGGGAGCTCCGTCGTTGTTCGGTCCATCACCGGAAATATCGATGACGCGCCGCAACCCGCGATATGGGTTCTCTCTGAACAGTTGGAGGGCGAAATTAATCGCGCCAGAAATCGACGTACTCGAACCTCGGCGAACCGGCGTTTTCATGATCTCAGTGGCCACGACATCCGCCGATTCCGGACCGTCGATCACTCGCCAGGGAAGGATGATCTTCTCGTCGCCTGACATCGACCACTCGAAATAGGTCACGGCCACCTTGCTGCTCGGACCAGCCCTTAGCGCCTCAAGGAACTCTTTCGAGACGAAGGCCTGTGCATAGCCCTCGCGCTGGACTGCAAGTTCGTCCATGTCCATCGAATAGGAGACGTCGACGGCGATAACGAGCTCGACATTGACTGATAGTACATTCTCTTTGGTGTCGGCGAATCGAGATTTCGGGCTCGGCGCGGCAATGCCAGCAACGTCACCTCCGACTATAGCGCCTGCAACAAGCACCGCCCCGACCGAGACACACCAGCGCATGGCGACCCTCCCGTCCATTTACGAGGATGGTGCCACCCAAAACGTGCCACGAAAAGCGGAAACACGCAATTGTCGTTCATGTTTGCAGAAATCGATGGGTGCACAGCAGAAGCGAAGCGAGCATCGGAGAAGGATGTCTCCTGCGCACCGGCGGCATTCGACATGCAAGAGCGCACCGTATTTCGGTCCAAAGATCACTGGTCAAGGTTTGCGCAAGGCTGGCCCGAAGGCTCGAGGCTGCGTTGAGGTCCCTCGCCGCTGCCAAATCCGGACTGCCAGTGGATCCGCGCGGCATCGCCAGAGGCGTTAGTTCGGAATATAACCGCCCGACGGTGTTACGGCTCTACAGACGCCCAACGACGCGGTGGTTACTTGAAATTGCCAAGCCGGCTGCCAGCGGCAATTGGTCAATGTCCGCTTTTGCGCGCATGACGGGCTCAACTCAGACATCACTCCATGTCCTTTGTTGCCGAAGCAGACATGGCTCGAACGCTGCTCTATCAGGGTTGGGTGAGGTCGCGGCATCACGATCATCGACCAAGCGCCATTTCGACGGTATAATAATCGAGGAACGAACCTGGTCGCTACAGCCCGCGGCGCTTCACGCAGGTTCGCGGCTTACAACTCCGCGAGCCGTTCGTCGATTTTGGCAAGCGGCCAGCGACGGCGCGGTGACGAAAGATGAGTCTACCGGTCAATAATTTCATCGAAATGGAAGCGCGCTTTGGCGCCCACAACTACGCGCCCCTCGGCGTAGTTCTATCGCGCGGCGAAGGCGTCTTTGTGTGGGATACGCAAGGTAACCGTTATCTCGATTGCCTCTCCGCCTATTCCGCTGTCAACCAGGGCCACTGTCATCCAAAGATTCTCGCTGCCATGGTGGAACAGGCGGGCAGGCTGACGTTGACCTCCCGCGCTTTCCACAACGATCAGCTGGCTCCTTTCTACGAAGAGATTGCGGAGTTGACCGGCTCCCACAGGGTGCTGCCAATGAACAGCGGCGCCGAGGCGGTAGAGAGCGCGATCAAATCGGTGCGCAAATGGGGCTACGAGGTAAAGGGTGTACTGGATGGGCAGGCCGAGATCATCGTCTGCGCCGACAATTTTCACGGACGCACTCTTGGCATCGTCGGCTTCAGCACCGACCCAGCAGCACACGAGCACTTCGGGCCGTTCGCGCCGGGCTTTCGGATCATCCCCTTCGGCGATGCCAAGGCGCTGGAAGCGGCGATCACACCGAACACCGTTGCATTCCTGGTCGAGCCGATTCAGGGGGAAGCTGGCGTCATCATTCCGCCCCCCGGCTATTTTGCGAAGGTACGCGAGCTCTGCACCGCGCACGACGTGATGCTGATCCTCGACGAAATTCAGACCGGGCTTGGCCGGACCGGCAAACTGCTCGCGGAGCAACACGACGGCATCGAGGCCGACGTGACGCTGCTCGGCAAAGCGCTGTCCGGCGGCTTTTACCCAGTTTCGGCCGTACTTTCGAACAACGCGGTGCTCGGCACATTAAAACCGGGCCAGCACGGCTCCACCTTCGGCGGCAACCCGCTCGCCTGCGCAGTGGCGCGAGCCGCCTTGCGCGTCCTTGTCGAGGAAGGGATGATCGAGAATGCGGCTGTCCAAGGCGCGCGCTTCCTGGAGGGCCTGAGGAGCCTCCGCGCCAACACAATCCGCGAGGTACGCGGACGTGGCTTGATGCTGGCGGTCGAGCTCCATCCGGACGCAGGCGCCGCGCGCCGCTACTGCGAGGCATTGCAGACGAGAGGCATTCTCGCAAAAGACACGCATGAACACACGATCCGCATTGCCCCGCCACTTGTGGTCACCAGCGACCAGGTCGACTGGGCGCTGGAGAGGATCGGAGCCACCTTATGGCAGGATTTCTCGTGATAATGAGACCTCAAGCCGCAAGCAATGGACCCGCGCAGAACGATTGTCGAGCTCTCTCGAGCCGCGGGCTTGTATTGATGCCGATGTAATCGCGATCGATCCGATGGCCAACGTATTCGACGGAGAGGACGAAAACGATAGCGCGCAGCTACTTCGCTTCCTTGGCTACCAGGTTGGAGAAGATCCGTCAGGGGCCCCCGGGGCGATCGATTTCCGCCATCATGGCTCACAGGTTTGTAAGCCCATCGGAAGCAATCAGGGCCTGTTCGAGGTAGTCCCGGTGCAAGGACACCGGCAACTTGGATCCGTCGAGAAGGACTCGAAGGCTATCGCTGTAGCGACCGACGCCCACGACGACGCCTTGTTTCTCGGCAATGCGCGGACAGCGGACGGCGCCGAGTGGGCTTAGCTTGACCCGTGATCCTACGGAAAGTCCTGCACCCGAGCTTTGGGCGGCGGTGGTGCTACGCTCAATATTCATCGGCCTACCGGGCAGACCATTTGCTTAAAGAACTCGATCAAACTCACCCAACTGAGAACTGGCTCCTCACTCGCTTGCTTTTGCCACCCAGCGAAAATCGGCAACGAGAATCCAATTGTCACTGGCCGACATGATCACACATGGAAGAGGAGGAAATCCGAGCTGGTCAATGTATTCGCCGTCACGCCCGTCAAGACAATCTCCATATCAGCGGAGCCCTGGCTTTGTGCGGTTCCAGAATTGTTGGCTAGAATGAATGTATTAGTTCCGTTTTGCGCCCAAGCAATGCTGTGCGCTGCGACTTGGGTCCCGGCACTTACTAGGCCTTGAACATCTGTAATTCCTGAGATTGCCGTAACATCAATAAAGTCTGTTGCATGTACGAAGTCGCTGATTGTGTCATGGATCGCAACGGTGGAGTCGGAAACAAAGGCAAATACAAATTGGTCCGATCCGCCTCCTCCAATCAGGGTGTCGGCGCCCCCGCGACCTTGAATTATGTCGTTCCCTCCTTGACCATCGAGCGTGTTACTCGCCGCGTCGCCGAAAATTGAGTCGGAAAATCCTGAGCCCCGGACGGCATTAACGCCTGTAAAGTTGTCGGTCCCAACACCGGCTATATCGCCTATCGTGCCCTGCGAAGTACCAGCGTTAAGGTCCACAGTTACATCATCAAGAGCATTGTAGAACGCGATCCGCGTACTGCCATTGCCCGTGATGATGTCATTCCCTCCCATTCCTTCAATCTCGTTCACAGTGGAAAAATCACCGACGTTGTCGATAGATGGATTTAGGAAGCCGGAAAGTCCATAATTGCTGGCATCGTACGTATCCACGAAGTTCGTACCGCGGATTCCCTCAACCGATCGCAACGTATCTGTTCCGATCGCTGCGTCACCTGTCACGATACCGAGTGCCATATTGACGTGGATCCCGGAAACAGCAGAATTGTCGTTGTTGTAGAAAGCCCGGTCGAAGCCACCTAAACCGTCAATATGATCGTTACCTGCCCGACCGGCAAATTCTTCCGCCGTTCCAGTAGCGTTGTTCGAACCCGTAAAAGTGTCATTGAAGGCGGAGCCAGCAACGGAACTGACGCCAGAAAATGCGTCTATGCCGACAAAAGCGATATCACCAGCTGCAGTTCCGCGTGAAGTGCCGGCCAGGTCGACCGTTACGCTGTCTAGGGCGCCATAGAACGCGACACGCGTGTTACCGTTACCGGTGATCGTGTCGTTTCCACCGCCTCCCTCGATTTCGTTGAAAGTCCCATTGTTGCCAACATTCACTGCGCCGGCCACGCCGTAGCCGGTTGCGACATACGTATCCACAAAATCGCTGCCTGTTATTCCCTCGATCGATCTCAGCGTATCATGGCCCACCGAGAGATCGCCCGTAACCGTTCCGGCGGCTAGATTGACAGCAATGCCGCTTGTGAGAGCATCATCCTGTGTGGTGGAATAAACCGCGCGGTCAAACCCGTTTCCCCCATCGATAAAATCGTCGCCATAACCTCCCACGAAGTATTCGTTGTTCTCACTTCCGGACAGGCTGTCATTGTAACTTGATCCGCGGACGGAATTAACGCCACCTAAAATGGTGTCGTTGCCGACATCTGCATTGTTGGCAACAGTGCTATGACCAGTTCCAGCGGCAAGATCGACGGTGACGGCGGCCAACGCAAAGTGATAGTCGAGGCGCGTATTGCCGTTTCCTGTAATCGTGTCATTCCCGCCCATTCCCTCGAACTGATTGAATGTGCCGAGGTCTCCGACATTGTTACTTGACGTCAGAAATCCGAGTGCCCCGAAATTGGCGGCGTTGTAGACATCGTCGAATTGCGTACCACGGACTAGTTCAACCGATCGCAGCGTATCCGTGCCGACCGACAAATCGCCGGTTACTATGCCCGCAGCCAAGCTAACCGAAATGCCACCAGTAACCGTATTTGGATCCAGGGAATTTGTATAAATGATCAAATCGTAGCCTGCTCGGCCATCAACAAAGTCGTTACCTTTGCCTCCATAAAAAACATCGGTATGAGTTCGTGCTGTTTGTCCCAAGTAAGACATCGTTAAAATCGGAACCCGCGACCGCATTGACGCCGGTGAAAGTGTCGGTACCTACACTTGCAATGTCGATCGCGGCCGTGCCATGCGCCGTGCCGGCGAGAAGATCGACGGTGACGCCATCCAGAGCGTGAGTATAGGAAATTTGCGTGCCGGCAAACCCGGTCGCGTACGAAGCCTGTGCGCCAGCACTGCCAATGATGACATCGTTGCCGGCGCCACCCTCAAACGTGTTGCTCACGGTTGAAATAATTGGAATGTCCAGCGGGCTAGTCGGAGTGGGCGTTTTGTATCCGCTGGCAATATAGGTGTCACCGAAGTTGGTTCCGCGAACATACTCGATCGAGCGCAAGGTATCGGCGCCAACTGACGCATCGCCAGATACAACACCAGACGTGAAATCTACATAAATGCTTCCAGTCGCATCGCTGTAGTCCGAAACGTCGCGCCCAACACCGCCGTCGATAAAATCGTTGCCTTGAAGGCCTTTGATGACGTCGTTGCCGTCAAGGCCTGAAATCGTGTCGGATTGGCGAGTCCCAAGCAGTGTATCCGTGCCGGACGTGCCGTTGGTCGGGAAGTTGGTACGAAATATGAAGTCGCTTTGCAGGAGACTCGTTACCGCAATTAGCGTCAATGTGTTCCCACCACCGAAATCGATAACGGTATTACCGGCGCTCACCGTTGCCCGGGATTGGATGTCGGCAAATGTGGCGATACCGGCCACACCCCTGACGTCGATGGTGTCGCCTTGAGCACGATTGAAGTCCGTGATCGTATCTGCTCCGCCACCATCTGCGTAATTGAACGTGTCCGCGCCACCTTCACCGGTCAGACTGTCGCTGCCGCCGAAACCATTTAAGGTATCGTTGCCATTTCCGCCGTCGAGGAACTCATTGGCGCTGCTGCCCAATATTGTGTCGTTGAAATTTGTGCCGAAGACGTTATTTACGCCGACGAACGTGTCGTGGCCGACTGATGCATCACCACTGGCGTTTCCCGTGGCTAAATCTACTGTCACGCCGGCAGTTGCATTGTCGAACCGGATCTGCGTGTTGCCGTTACCGGTAATTATGTCGTCGCCACCCTGCCCCTGGAATTCGTTGTAGGTGCCGAAGCTGATCCCGGTAAAATTGGTGGCGTCATAGACGTCGGCAAAATTGCTGCCCAGCGCGCCGTAGACGCCGCTGAAAATATCATGTCCCACCGAGGCATCGCCATCTGCCTTGCCGGCCGCCATCTGGATCAGCACGCCGCCCGTCGCATTGGCGTACTGGATCTTCGTATTTCCGTTGCCGGTGATTTGGTCGTCCCCGCCCTGGCCCAGGAAAGAATTGAATCCGACAAAGCTGGACGAATTGTAGTTGTCGGCAGAATTGCCGCCAACCGCGCTGTTGACTCCGGTGAACGTGTCGGTGCCAACGGAGGCATCGCCCGTCGCTGTGCCACTACCGCCGGCACCGATGGTGATCGTCACGGCCGACGTGGCATTGCCATACTGGACCTGCGTGCTGCCGTTTCCGGTGATGGTGTCGTTGCCACCATTGCCCTGGAATGAGTTGACGCCGTTATTGAAGGCGGAGGCGTTATAGATATCGGCAAAGTTGCTGCCGATGGCGCTGTTGACGCCGGCGGTGAAGCTGTCATTGCCGACCGTGGCCGTGTCACCGGCCGCCGTCCCATGTGCCGAGCCGGCGCCACCGACGCCGATCGTGATTGTCACGCCAGCTGTCGAATTGGAGTAGATCACGCGCGTGTTGCCGTTGCCGGTGATGGTGTCGTTACCGCCCAGGCCCTCGAACTGGTTGAAGTTACCATTACTGGTGCTGACGTTGGCGGCCCCGGCAAGGCCATAGCCCGTCGCATTATAGCTGTCGGCGAGCATCGTCCCCTGGATGCCTTCAATGTTGCGCAGCGTGTCGGTCCCAATCGAGGCATCGCCAGTGGCGGTACCGGTCGCCATATTGACACTTACCCCGCTCGTGACGGTGTTCAGGCTGTTGTAGCTCGCCGTGTCGAACCCGCCGCGGCCGTCGATCAAATCGTCGCCGCCAAGGCCGGTAATGGTGTTGCTGAAGCTGCTGCCCAGCAATGTGTCGCCAAACACCGAACCCTGCACCGCATTGACGCCAGTAAACGTATCTGTCCCTTCGGTCGCTCCCGTGGCGCTGCCGGCGACGGTGATGGCGTTAGTCGTGCCGATCGCACTGGTCTCGAGATCGACTGTGACGCTTGCTGCAGCAAGCGCGTAGTTGAGGCGGGTATTGCCGTTGCCGATAATCGTGTCGTTACCGCCGGCTCCGCCGAAGTCGTTGAAGTTGCCGTTGGTGGTGCTGACATTGAGGGCGCCGGCAAGGCCGTAGCCGGTCGCATCGAAGACATCGTCGAAGTTCGTGCCCCGCGCGGCCTCTACGTCGCGGATCGTGTCGGTGCCGACCGTGGCATCGCCCGTGACGGTTCCCGCGGCAAGATGAACAATGATACCCGACGTGGTCGTCGGATCGTTGTTGTAGGTTACTTGGTCGTAGCCGCCACGGCCGTCGATGAAGTCATCGCCTCCGCGGCCTTCGTAGGTCTCATAGGTGAAGTTCGCATTGTCGCTGCCGCGGAATGTATCGTTGGAGGCAGAGCCCCAAATCGTAGAGACGTTCGAGAACGTGTCATGGCCTACCGAGGCATCGCCGTCCGCTGTTCCGGCCGCGATGTCCACCGTTACTGCGCCCGTCGCGGCGAGATAGTTGATCCGGGTCACGGCCTGACCCAAGGCGTTGATTTGTCCGATAATGAGATCGTTGCCGCCCCGGCCCTCGAATTCAGTCTGGCCGGCCGCCACGCCAGGCAGTCCCGTCAGGCCGGTGAACCCGGCTGCGTTGAAGGTATCGGCAAAGTCGCTGCCGATAATGCCTTCGATGCCGATCAGCGTGTCGCTTCCGACGCCTGTTCCGCTGACGGTGCCAGCCGCCATGCTGACCGTAATGCCGCCCGTGGCATCGGTATATACCGCACGGTCGAAACCTAATCCGCCATTGATACTATCGTTGCCGCCAAAACCTTGGAATGTGTCGTTCCCACTGGTCCCGGTCAGCGTATTGTTGTTGGCATCACCAAAGATTTCACCGGGGACTGGTACCAACAAGGCAGCACTTGCCACGCTCTCTGCCTTGCCATGGCCGTCGGTGTATTTTGCCACCACATCGATGCTGTGCCCGACATCGGCATTGCCCAGCGTATAGGTGTTGCCGGTGGCCCCGGCCACATCGGCCCCGTCACGCTGCCACTGGTAGCTGATCACGCCGAGCCCATCGGCGTCCGCCAGCGTGTTCGACGCAGTCAGCACCTGGTTCTCTTGCGCAGTACCGCTGATCGTCACCGATCCCGTTGGCGCGTCGTTGACCGCGGTGCCGGTGAACGCCTTGGTGCCGGTGGTGGCAAGCGCCCCGTCGCTGACGCTGGTGGCGATCGAGAAGCTGCCGTTGAAGTTCGCGGCCGGCGTGAATGTCACGCCCGCCAGCAGCGCATTGACGTCGGCGATCGCCCCCGAGGCCGTCCACACGCCGGTGCCGGCATTGTAGGTCGAGGTTACCGCGCCGGCGCTCGCCGTGCTCAGGCTGCCCACGGCGGCGCTGGACAGCGTCAGGGTCGCCGTCACATTGGCACTGTCGACATCGCTCACCACAATGTCGATGAGGTTGAGTGGGGTGTCTTCCGTATAGCTCTCCGACGCCGAAAGGTTGGTCGCCACCGGCGCGTCGTTCACCGGCGTGATGTCGAGGCTGGCGGTGGTCGCCACCGGTGCCGCGACGCCGTCCGTCACGGCGTAGCTGAACGTCACCGCGGTGCCGTCGTTGGCGGCCGGGGTGTAGCTCCAGGTGCCGTTGCCGTTGTTGACCAGCGTGCCGAGGCCGGAGGAGATCGCGAGATTAATCGCCGTCAGCGACGGTCCGTCGACGTCCGAGGCATTGGCGAGCAACTCCGCCTGGGTGATCAGCCGGCCCCGCTGTCCTCGGCGATCGCGGCCAGCGTCACCGGGGTCGTCACCGGCGCGTCGTTGACCGGTGTGATGTCGAGCGTTGCAGTGGTCGCCACCGGTGCCGCGACGCCGTCCGTCACGGCGTAGCTGAACGTCACCGCAGTGTCGTCGTTGGCGGCCGGGGTGTAGCTCCAGGTGCCGTTGCCGTTGTTGACCAGCGTGCCGATGCCGGAGGAGATCGCGAGGTTGATGGCGGTCAGCGACGGTCCGTCGACGTCCGAGGCATTGGCCAAGAGCTCGGCCTGGGTGATCAGCCGCGCCCCGCTGTCCTCGGCGATCGCGACAAGCGTCACCGGGGTCGTCACCGGCGAGTCGTCTCGACCGGCGTGATGTCGAGGCTGGCGGTGGTGGCCACCGGCGCCGCGATGCCGTCCGTCACGGCGTAGCTGAACGTCACCGCGGTGTCGTCGTTGGCCGCCGGGGTGTAGCTCCAGGTGCCGTTGCCGTTGTTGACCAGCGTGCCGAGGCCGGAGGAGATCGCGAGATTAATCGCCGTCAGCGACGGTCCGTCCACGTCCGTGGCATTGGCCAAGCAGCTCCGCCTGGGTGATCAGCCGCGGCCCGCTGTCCTCGGCGATCGCGGCCAGCGTCACCGGGGTGGTCACCGGCGCGTCGTTGACCGGGGTGATGTCGAGCTGGCGGTGGTCGCCACCGGTGCCGCGACGCCGTCGCTCACGGCGTAGCTGAACGTCACCGCGGTGTCGTCGTTGGCGGCCGGGGTGTAGCTCCAGGTGCCGTTGCCGATTGTTGACCAGCGTGCCGAGGCCGGAAGAGATCGCGAGATTGATGGCGGTCAGCGACGGTCCGTCGACGTCCGTGGCATTGGCAAGCAGCTCCGCCTGGGTGATCAGCCGCGCCCCGCTGTCCTCGGCGATCGCGGCAAGCGTCACCGGGGTCGTCACCGGCGCGTCGTTCACCGGTGTGATGTCGAGGCTGGCGGTGGTCGCCACCGGCGCCGCGAC
Source organism: uncultured Alphaproteobacteria bacterium (assembly GCA_963847015.1). GTDB lineage: Bacteria > Pseudomonadota > Alphaproteobacteria > Rhizobiales > Xanthobacteraceae > Bradyrhizobium. Next base: position 44,379 of record CAWJYI010000004.1, read on the forward strand.
GCCGTCGCTCACGGCGTAGCTGAACGTCACCGCAGTGTCGTCGTTGGCCGCCGGGGTGTAGCTCCAGGTGCCGTTGCGATTGTTGACCAGCGTGCCAATGCCGGAAGAGATCGCGAGGTTGATCGCCGTCAGCGACGGTCCGTCGACGTCCGAGGCATTGGCGAGCAACTCCGCCTGGGTGATCAGCCGCGCCCCGCTGTCCTCGGCGATCGCGGCAAGCGTCACCGGGGTCGTCACCGGCGCCGAGGTGTCTTCCGTGATGACGAACGAACCTGACGCGTTGCTCTGGTTGCCCGCCTGGTCGGTAATCCGCGCCGTGATCGTGTAGGTCGTCCCGTTGCTCAGCGCCCCGGTCTGGACGTCGGCAAGGCCGTTCGAGATGTCGCCGCTGGTGATGGTGTAGCTCGTGCCGACCTGGCTGCTTGTGCCGGTCCCATTGTAGAGCTGGATGGTGTCGCCTGCGACAGCGTTGATCCCGCTCAGGCTTACCCTCACCGTCAGGTCGGTGTCGTTGGTCGAGCCGCCGCTGGTCAGCGTCCCCGTCACCGGCAACGCGTCATCCGTCACCGACGTGATTGCCGGCGCGGCCGGCGCCGTGGTGTCCAGCATGAGGCTCAGCGCCTGAGTGGTCGAGCTGTTCCCGGCGGCATCACTGAACTGCGCCGCCACCTGCTTGCTGCCGTCGACACCGAGGTCGCCCGCGGTCACGGTGAGGCTGACGTTGCCTGCTGTCACATCGGCCGCCGCGACGACGTGCATCGCCGGATGCACCAGTGGCGAGCCATCTAACAAGAGTTGGACCGTATCGCCGGCCACCACCGAGGGATTCAACTTGACCGCAAAGGTCGGCGACGTCGCCGCCGTGATGTTATCGCTGCTCGAACTGCCGGTATCCGACGCGGCAATCGGATTCGGCGTGGCGCCGCTCGGGGCAGTAGTATCCAATGTGAAGCTTAGCGAAGCCGTGCCCGTGTTGCCGAGGTTATCTGTCTGGCTTGCCACGATGGTGTGCTCACCATCGGCAAGGCCGGTCGGCGTGAACGACCATGCGCCCTGGTCGTCAGCGGTGACCGTGGCGGCGGCGGGGGCGCCATCGATCATAAAATGCACTAAAGTATTGGGACGGCCGGTCCCGCTCAAGGCGTCGTTCGATGTGATGTTTCCACTCGGCGAAGAAACGGCGAAGGCAAGCTGGGCGGTTACCGTGGGTGCTGTGCCTGCCGGCGCCAAGGCTATTGAGCTTGCGTCAGTGCTACTGGTGACGCTGGAAGTGGTGCCGACCGCGGCAGCGGTGGAGGGTGAAACTGTGACTAGTGTTGAAGTGATATTACCGGCCGCGGCGGTTTGGATTGCGAGCCCCGAATTGGCGGTGTGAGTGGGATCCGTTGAGACGGGGTCAATGGGTGTGCTTCCAATGGCTGCAGATCTTGTCTGCTGGGGATTTGCATTGTTGCCACCACCGTTTTCGGTGTGTTGCGGAAGACCCGGATCAATCTGCTTTTGGACGTTGTAGGTGTCTATTGTGGCCTGGAATGCGCTAAATTCCTGCGCGACCTGAGCCGGCGTCTTGCTGATCGACTGAACGGTGACCTCGAGACCCGCCGTCGGTGTCAGTGACAGTGCCGGTCCGTTGCTGCTGACCGTCGCGATAGTATCCCCGGCGCTGCAAGTTGCCCCTGTTTGAGGGTCTCTCACACCTGTCGGCACACACTTGAACACCTGGACGGAATGGACCTGACCGTCCCGCTGGTCTATTACCGAAACGTCCACTTTTCCGTCGCTCGAGGATATATCCAGCTTTACCGCCGTGCCCCGAATTCCGATAACTGCAGCCGGCGTTGCCACCTTCATGTCACCCGTCTTGGCTACTTGGCCGGCGACGAAGTTAGCGGCACCCTCCACAAGCGTGATGAATGATGTGTTCGACGTGCTGCTCGCATCGAAAGTAAGGTCGTTCATCATCAACCGCGCGTTTGCGCTTAGGTTGAAAGCAGTACCATCGACAAGCACCAAGCCGACGGTGGAAGAACTGCCTGTTTGTAATACGTCGCTCTGATAGACCGCGTCGCCGGTTTGAACGTCGATGGTAACGCCGTTACGAACGATACTGGCACTGCCAGTCATCTTCGCGACATGTCCGACCACCTTGCCGCCGGGACTGCCTCCCGCCTGTGCGTACTGGGTGTAGCCGGTCAGGGCATCGACAATGGCGGAGTCTAGCGGCGCTCCGTCAGGCGAGACCAGCAACGGACGTTTGTTGCCATGAAAGTAATTCGGTACGACGAGATGGTCCCTCTGATCGGAGATGATCAGGTCCTCGCCATGCCGCTCGTAGGTCCCGGAGAACAGAAGATGCGGATCGCGAACCGTGAAGGCAAACCCGTCACCCGGGTGAGAACCCGGACCGGGATCAATATCAAAGGTCGAAAAATGGTCGACCTCAACAGCCCCAAGTTTGCCGCCGTAATTCACGACGCCGCCCCAAAATAGTTAATTAAGTATTAAGTATTCCTATAGCCCTATCATTCTGGACCGCGCGAGGAAAGCACGAGGCACATCGGGCGCTGGCTAAGGTAACCGGTTCAAAGGGATTACCCCTGAAGGCATGCCGGTAGCGGTGCGACACATCAGCTCGCATCGAAGCTAATCTGCCAGCAAAGGTAATTAGGTATATGGCACTGAATCCGAGGCCACTGCATCGCATCAGCGATGCGCTGTCGCACATTAGCGACACGCGATCTTGTTGTTGTCGTCAATCCTGAGACGTGGACTGAACAATCTGCAGCGCGACATCGGTCGAGCAGCTGGCGATGAGGTGCAATATGTCAGCTTCTTCTTGCGTGATTACACAAGTCGCGTTTTTTCCTTTGACGCCGCTCCCCGTGTCGCCTGATCAACCGAACGGCAGCTTTTCCTGGCCCTCGTTCCATTCGATGACTTCGAAGATCATCCCGCGCTTGAGCATTTCCGTCTCAAGGTCAGCTGCGTGTTTTTTCCAGGCGGGTGTATCGCGGACCTTGAATTTCGGTTCGCCACCTTGGCGCTCGGCCTCGTCGTCGGCGGCCAGCGCTCCACGGGCGGCCTCATACATCATGGTGAGGCTCTCGTTCGTGAAGGCCTGATATTCCATCGGATCCGCCTCATGAGAAAGCCGCCGCTGGGTTGGCTCAACGGCGGCTCTGCTCAGTTGCTCGCGACCACCGGAAGGCCACGAGAAGGGTGATCTCGAATGGTTAATCCGCGGTTACCGATTGGCGTGGGACCGAAGCTCCGCGCACGCTTTCGACGTGAGCGGCAAGCCGCTACCGGTTGCCCTCCTGTCAGGAGTTCGTCTCGGGTTACCCTGCCCAATTTCCGGCACGTTTGCCAATCAACAAAGCTGCAATTGTTTGCGGGCTCGAGGGATCGTCGACCTCTTCCCGACCTCTTTTTTGCGCCAGGTCCGTCCGTAGGACCTCCAATTAAACTTAGCGCGCGGCGCGATGACGTTGCGGCCGCCTCTTTCACAACGCCCGAGGATCCAGCATGAAACGCATTGTCGCGACCGGCATCGCCCTCCTCTCGCTTTCCTCCGTGGCCGAGGCGCATCGTCTCTCCGGGACCGCCACCTACTATGGCGGGAGCGACCGCCTGTGTGGACGCCGCACGGCTTCCGGGGCGGCATTCAACTGCGGTGCAATGACGGCCGCACACCGGACGCTGCCTTTCGGCACGGTGCTGACGGTCCAGAGCGGCGGCCGGTCGATCCAGGTCACTGTGACCGATCGTGGTCCGTTCACTGGCGCATTTCTGGATCTATCGCCGGCTGCCGCGAGCGCGCTCGGCTGCCGCTGCACCCATCGCAACGTGACCGCAACCGTCATGCAAATGGGATCCGGCGAGACCGCCGTCGCTAGTCGAGGCCGTCAACGCCCCGTCGCTGTGGCAGCCCTGCCGCTGTCCTTCCAGCCGACTGATGACGTCATGCGTCCGTTGGGAACGTTCGGATCCTCAATGGCCCTGGCCCCTGCCCCGCGCCTGCGCCGTCACCACGGTGGTCGCCACATAGGACCGATCCTTCTACCTCGACGAAGGAGCGTCAGACCGCTCTGCAACTACGCAACAAAGCGCTGGTCTTTGGTCCGACAGGCATGGACCGAAGGCAGCGAGTGTCAGTTCTTGGAGCGGTCACGGTCCGACAACTCCGGATGAATCTTCGCGGAGCACGACCAGTTGCCACTCCGTGCAGACCGCTGATTGGAAATCTTTGGAGAAGCCAACGATCTTATTAGGCCGGCCGTTCGTCATCGCTGACCGGCGACGTGATGACGAGAAACACCAAGTCGGCAAGCCCTGAATTCGAGATGGCGTGCTCGACGCCCGGCGGCAGGAAAATAAAGTCGTGCTTGCGTACGACGTGGTTCTTGCCGGCGATTTCCATCAAGCCTTCGCCTTCAAGCACGTGGTAGATTTGCTCCTGGACCCGATGCTTGTGCCGCGCGACATGCGCCATCGGCTGGTACATCGAGATGCGATAGTCGATATGTCGCGAGCCTGCGGTCTCCGGCATCACCAGCGGCTTTGACAGTGCCCCGCCAAAATGATTGGGAAATTCGCGCCATGGCACTTCAGCGATATTGCGTATGAAAGCGCCGTTGTTTTCTGAATCTGTCATCGTCTCCTCGCTGTTCAGCCCTGCCCGGCTCCGATCGGCACGGCCGAGGATCAGGTAACCAAGGCTCCCCCATCGATATAGACGATCGATCCCGTCGCAAAGCCGTTCGCCATGAAACTGAGGATTTGCCGCGCGATATCCTCGCCGACACCGACACGGCCGACCGGCAGGGATGCGGCCGCCAGCTCGAGTGCAAGCGCACGTGCGAGCGACTCCAATGCACCGTTGGCGGCGCTGACGATTGCCGAGTTCGGCCGCGGTCGGACGCTCAGATCGGCTATGTGCCGCAAGGCCGCGGCCTGTTCGCAGGCATGACGGTGCGGGAAAATCTCTCGCTCGGTCGTCTGGCGCGAAAGACCGACGGCAGTAACGGCGTGGTCTGGAGCGAGGAGCAGATTCTTGACTATTTCCCGCGCCTGAAGGAGCGCATGAATGTCGCCGCCGATTATCTCTCCGGCGGCGAGCAACAGATGGTAGCTGTCGCGCGCGCGATGTCGGGCAACGTCAAGCTGCTGCTGCTCGACGAACCCTTTGAGGGATTGGCGCCTGCCGTGATCCTCGAACTATTCAAGGTATTCGACCTGCTGCGCCGCCACACCTCCATCGTGATCGTCGAGCACAATCTAGATCTGGTCCTGGCGCTCGCCGACCGCGTCTTCGCGCTGGAGCGCGGCGCGGTATTCCATCAAGGCCCTGCCGGCCCGCTGTTGACCGATCTCGAATACCGAAAGAAAATCCTGTGGCTGTAACCGTGGGGGCAACGATGCGGCGTTTGCAATGCAATCCTGCTCGTCCACCAAGACCGTCGCAACGCATTGAAACCGGCCACCCTCCCGCGCAACATCCTTCCCGGCCTCTCCTCACGGTGTAGCCCGGCACATGCCCGTCCTCTTTGCTGCACTAGGGCGACATCGCGCCCTGTCCCATCGCGTCATGTCCGAAATGTGCCAACAAGCAACATCAGACCAATCCCATTCGAGGATTGATCTCTCCGCTCGACCTGGCCCAACGCCCAACGGCAATCGTTGACGGAAGGATATTAATCGGCTGCCCGTTCCGAACGCCTGTAACACGATGTCGCATCGAATTGATTTTTGTGCGGTCAGACCAAGGGATGGTGCCGAGGCGAGAGCCGAGCACGAATATGGAAGATGGACACCGGCACTCATTTCGCGCGAGACCACCACGATTGTCGTAATGGCCTGCACGGGTAGCTTCTCCAAAACGTGGTCGCCTTAGCAGCCTAACAGTGCCCACATCCAAGGCACTCAGGTGGCGCTACCCAAACGGGTGTCGTGTACCTGCGCCGGACCTGCGGCACGTGACAACAGGCGTCAGCTCCTGTAAAAACAGTTGGTTACGTTCCAACGGGAATGTCGCGGGAAGGAGGTAACCTGTGAAACGCAGGATGACAGCCGTCCTACTAGCGGATGTAGTTGGCTACAGTCGGCTCATGTCCACCGACGAAGATGCCACCCATGTGATGCTGACCGAATGTTTCGGCGGCATGATCGAACCCAAAATTTCCGAGCATGGTGGTCATCTGATCCGATCCAGCGGCGACGGATTGCTTATCGAATTTGACAGCGCTCTGGATGCCGTACGATGCGGCATCGAAATCCAGCAAGAATTGAGGACGCGCAACGCCAGTGTCGACACGGAGCATCGCTTCCAAATGCGCATCGGCGTAAATGCCGGTGACGTCATAGTTGATGAGCGCGATATCTACGGTAACAGCGTCAATATCGCAGCACGGCTCGAGACCCTTGCCGAGCCAGGTGAGCTATTTGTTACCAATTCCGTTCGCGACCAACTCCTGGGTCATCCGGACCTCGCCTTTGAGGACAGAGGGCGTCACCGGCTCAAGAACATTGACCCTCCGATTCACGTCTTTCGCGTCTCCGGTGCCCAGGAGGAAAAAACGCCCTCTCTCTTGCGGCGAGTGCGGCTTGCTGCGCGCCGAGGTCTCGAACTTTTTTCAGCACCTCGTCCGATCTTCGTGGCCGCCATACTGGCTGTCGCGGCGATTGTCGGCGCTTTGCAGGTCTGGCATGGCGAGCGCATGCATTCTGCTCAAGCTTCCATCATGGTTTTGCCGTTCCGCAGCATGAGCAATAATCTGGAGGAAGGCTATTTCGCCGACGCGGTCACCGATGATCTAACCACCGATCTGTCTCGAATGACTGATACCGTGGTCATTGCGCGGGCGACAGCATTCACGTACAAAGGAAAAATAGTCGACCCTAGACAGATCGGACAGGATTGCGATGTTCGATACCTCTTGGAAGGCAGCATCAGGAAAATTGGTACCAAGGTGCAAGCCAACGCGCATCTGGTCGATGCGCATTCCGCCGTCGCTATCTGGGCTGATCAGTTTGACAGTGATATTACAGACCTCTTCGAGTTGCAGGAAGCCGTAACGGGTCGAATAGCCTCGTCTCTCGGCATTCAACTGGTCAAGGCGGAGAGTCGTCGACGCGAGCAAACGAAAGATCCCAATGCGATAGACATGAGGTTACGCGCCATGGCTATTCTGATTGAATCCATTACCCCGCCGCACAATCTTGCCGCACGCAAGTATCTTCAGGAATCTGTACGGCTCAGTCCGTTGTCAGCCAACGCCTGGAGCCAATTGGCTGATGTCTTGATGCGTGACTATTGGAATTTCTGGAACGAGGCCGAGAAGGATGCCAACGCACGCGCGGATCTGCTGAAGCAGGCGGAGGATGCGCTGCAAAAGGCATTCAGTCTTGATCCAACAGTTGCTCTGAGCCATATGGATGATGGCTTTATTCGTCGCGCAAAGGGAGATCATCAAGGGGCCCTGGACGCTTTTGACCGGGCGCTCGCACTCGATCCCAATCTTGCCCTCGGCTACGCGCAGAAGGCCAACCAACTCGTCTTTATGGGACATCCCCAAGAAGCGCCTCCGCTGGTGTTGAAGGCGATAAGACTCAGTCCTCGTGATCCTGCTATCAGCATATTTTATTGGGTCCTGGGCCGCGCGTATTTCGCAATGAAAAATTACGACGAAGCAATTATCTGGCTTCGAAAATCGGTTGCAGAAAGACCCACGGTTTGGTTTAGCCGAGCACATTTGGTGAGCGCATTTGCGCTTACCGGAAATGGAACTGACGCCGCCGCCGCCTTGAAGGATTTTAGCAACGCACTGCCCGGCTACACTCTGACGCGCATTCAAGACATCTATCTCAAAGAAATTTTAACAAGCATCCAGCGTTTCGAAACAACCTTGCAGGAGCTCTACAAGGGGTTGCAGCAAGCTGGGATGAAGTAATCGAGGCACTGGCTGGAGTTGATCGGGAAAGCCGGCTCGCGACTTGGTCACGTGTTTTCCACTCATGACGCTGCGGGCGCCGTTCCGCCGGACGAGCGGGGGCTGCGATGAACCCTGACGCCGACCTTTTTCTGCATGGGGTCGCTGGCGCTGTGCTTCACGCATGCGCGCATTGCCTAACTGATTATCAGGTTTTGATCAGCTCATATCATGAGAAATCGAATGTTTCAGATCTCACGTCGGCAACGTCGCACCATGGTGTCCAACGTCACCTTGTCGACCTTTGCGCTCTCGGCTGTGCTGGCGCTGTCTTCGCCGGCGCATACGAAGACCCTCACTGCGGTGATGCATTCCGATTTGCGCATCATCGATCCAGTCTTTACCGGGGCGTATATCACGCGCGATCACGGCTACATGGTCTATGACACTTTGCTGGCCACCGATTCCAATTTCAAGATCCAGCCTCAGATGGCGGATTGGAAAGTCTCCGACGACAAGCTCACCTACACCTTTACGCTGCGCGACGGGCTGAAGTGGCATGACGGTAGCCCGGTCACCGCGGAGGATTGCGTCGCCTCGCTCAAGCGCTGGAGCAAGAACGAGACCATGGGCCAGACGCTCATGGACTTCACCGCCACTCTGGAGGCCACTGACGAGCGGACTATCACGCTGAAATTGAAAGAGCCCTATGCCCTGGTGCTGGAATCGATCGGAAAACCTTCGTCGATTGTTCCGTTCATGATGCCCAAGCGTCTGGCCGAAACGCCGCCGGGCCAACAAATAAAAGAACAGATTGGCTCCGGTCCCTTCAAATTCGTTCAGGCGGAATTCCAGCCCGGCGTAAAGGCGGTCTATGAGAAGAACACGGATTACGTTCCGCGCAAGGAGCCGCCGAACTGGACGTCGGGCGGCAAGGTGGTGAAGGTCGATCGCGTCGAATGGATCACGATGCCGGATGCGCAGACCGCCGTGAACGCGCTTCAATCCGGCGACATCGACTTCATGGAGAGTCTGCCCGTCGATCTTGTGACGATGCTGGCCGCCAACAAGGACTTGAAGGTTGAAACGCTGGACAAGCTTGGCTTCCAGATCGTCGGACGAATGAATTTCCTTTATCCGCCTTTCGACAACGTCAAGGTCCGTCGCGCGGCGTTCCTGGCGCTGAACCAGAAGGATGTGCTGGACGCGCTGGTTGGTAATTCGCAATACTACCAGGTATGCGGCGCAATTTTCGGCTGCGACACGCCGCTGGCCACCGACGTTGGATCGGAATCGCTCGTGAAAGGCGACGGCATGGCGGAAGCAAAGAAACTGCTTGCCGAATCCGGTTACGACGGCACGCCCGTCGTAATCATGGCGCCCGGTGATGTCCTGGTACTCAAGGCGCAGCCGATCGTCGCGGCGCAGTTACTGCGCAGGGCCGGTTTCAACGGTAGACCTGCAGGCTACCGATTGGCAGACCGTGGTTTCCCGCCGCGCCAGCCAGAAGTCGCCAAAAGAAGGTGGCTGGAACTTGTTCTTCACCAACTTCATCATTGCCGACGTGGTGGACCCCGTTGTCAATATATTGATCAACGGCAGAGGCAAGCATGGCGCCTGGTTCGGCTGGCCGGAAGACGCCAGGATGGAAGCGATGCGTGATGCCTTCGTACGTTCGTCCTCGCGTGAGGAGCAGAAGAAGATCGCCGCCGATATCCAGACGCGCGTCTATGACCAGGTAATCTATGTCCCGCTCGGGCAATGGCGCGGGGTCAGCGCGTGGCGGAAATCGCTCTCGGGCGTGCTCGACGGTCCGGCCACGCCGATTTTCTGGAACATCGATAAGTCGGAGTGAGGAACGAATGTTCGGGCAGGCGCTCGACGTCTGTAGCAAAACTTGAAAAACGGTTTTGTTCTCGCCGATGCACGCAGACGGGATATCCGCGCTGAGCGCCCGCTCCACCAGATAGGACAGGCCTCTGCCCTCGCGCTCCTGCCGTCCAAAACGGTTGACGATCAGCAGGTCGGCGCCTTCCTCGATCTCGCGTGCGATCCGCTGGCCGGCGGCAAGCAACTGGCCGACGTCGAGTCGGCATCCTGTCGAGCAGTTTCCGAGGTTTTGAAACAGTTGCAGCTTTTCGCCAGTATGAACCAGCATGGCCGAGAGGCTGGCGTCGAGGCAGTGATGGCCAAGCTGGACCAAGCCGACCGCCCGATAGCCGCCCTGGTTCAGGTCATCGGCGAACTCGTGCAAGATTCGATCGGGGTCTTGGTGCTGTTCATAGACCAGCGCCGCAAGGTCGCATTGGGCGTCGAACATGGCGGCCTCATTGTCGTTTCGAAATCAGAACGGCGGTCGCGGCATCGGTTTCGCGACCGCCGATCTAACGTCAAGCCCTCGCTTCGTTGATGATCTGAAGCTGGGTGAATTCGGCGAGACCTTCTTCGGCAAATTCAGTACCGATGCCCGAATGCTTGGCGCCGCCGAACGGAATGTGCGGCGCCATGTCGAGGTGCTTGTTGATCCACACCGTACCGGCTTCGATTTGGCTCGCGACCTTGTGGGCGCGTGCAGTATCCGACGACCAGACCGACGCGCCGAGGCCGTAATTGGTGGCGTTGGCGCGGCGGATGACGTCGTCATTGTCGGAATATTTGATGACAGGCAGCACCGGTCCGAACTGCTCCTCGTCAACCAGTTTCGAGCCTTCCTTGATGTCACGTACGATGGTCGGCTCGATGAAATACCCGGGACGGTCCATCGCCGAGCCGCCGGCAATGACATTGCCGTTCTTGCGGGCGTCTTCGAGAAAACCCTTCACCTTCTCATACTGCATCTTGTTCTGCAGCGGTCCGAGCTTAGTGCCCTTGCTTGGAGCCGTCGTCGACCACGAACCGTTTTGGCGATCGCCACCAGTTCGTTGCAGATTTCGTCGTAGACGGATTCGTGAACATAGAGGCGTTTGATAGCGAGGCAGACCTGCCCGAGAATTCTGGAACGCGCCTTCGAAGATGCCGGGTGCGACTTCTTCGGATCGACGTCGTCGAGCACGATGCCGGCGTCGTTGCCGCCGAGTTCCAGCGTGATCCGCTTTAACGTCGCGGCCGCGCTTGCCATCACTTTCTGACCCGTGCGGTCGAACCGGTGAACGAGATTTTCTGATATCCGGGTGTTTGGTCATGGCGTCGCCAAGATCGTTGGCGTCGGTGATGACGTTCAGCACGCCCTTGAGGCAGGATGTCCTTGACCAATTCGGCAAATATTCAGCGTCGACGAGCGGCGTGGTAGGCGCTGGTTTCACCACGATGCGTATTGCCGGCTAGCAGCGCCGACGGCAGCTTGAAACTGAGGATCAGCAGCGGATAATTCCAGGGGATGATGGCGCCGATCGACGCCGAGCGGGCGGCGATGCGCTTCGACGCGTCGGTCGCCGGAATCCTCGATCACGCGCATCGGCAGATCGAGCGAAGGAGAGATAGCGGAAGAAGCCGGCCATGCCCATGACTTCGCCGGTGGCGTCGGCAAGAGGCTTACCCTGTTCGCTGGTCAGGAGGTGCGCCAGTTCACTGGTGTTGGCTTCGATGGCGTCGGCCATCTTGCCGACGAGCCTGCGGCGTTCTTCGATCGGTGTCGCTGCCCATGCCGGGAATGCGGCTTTTGCCGCGGCCACCGCGGCATCGAGCTGGTATTCCGGGAGCGCGCGGGCATTGCGCCAGTACTTCTTCGGTCGCGGGATTGAGGACGGGCATGGTTTGGTCGCCGGGGACCATTTTCCCGTCGATGAGAAGCTTGAAATCGCTCATGGCTTGGCTCTCCCTTGTGGAATGGACTCTTTGTCAGGTCTCGTTATATCCCGTTGTATATCACGATTTTGGACGAGTGACTACCTACCTTGACCTTTTCTAAAAAGGTCCAAGGAGCTGGAACTGGACGCGATCGGAAGTATCGATGGATGTTTGATGACATGGCGGGATCTTGCTGATGGAGATCGACACAGAGCTCTTACGACAGCTCTTACGACGTGCGAGGTTGCATCGGACGGCGGCGCGATTTCGCTTGGTTTTGTCGATACTACCGGTAGGCCGGGGACGATACGGCTCTCCCTCAATCAGGTGGGTGCTCTCGCCATGACGCTGCCGTCGCTGATCGACAAGGCCTTGCAAGCACGCTACGGCGATCAAAGCCTGCGTTATGCCTATCCGCTGGCGTCATGGTTGGTCGAGCAATCGACGGATCCCGCCCAGGGGATGGTCACGCTGCGGACCACCGATGGTTTCAGCGTCTGCTTTTCGATCCCGCGCCAGCAACAAAGCGAACTCGGTGAAGCGTTGGTGGCGCAGCCGGCATCGAAGGTGACGTTGCGTGCGCACTAACGCTGGCAGTAAACCCGCCCCGAGCCCCCGCGCGAGATCAGATTTCGAAAACCAACGCCCCACATAACCAAACACATCAAAGGGAGTTTAGACATGGCTGTAACACAGGCAATATCGATCACGCGCCATCCCTATGCGGATGGCTCCTACAAGAAGATGCTGATCGACGGCAAATGGGTCGACGCCGCATCCGGCAAGACGCTTCGAGACGCATCAATCCGGCGACCGGCGAAGCTGCTCGCCACCGTGGCCGAGGGCGATGCCGAGGATATCGACCGCGCGGTCGCCGGCAGCCCGGCGCGCCTTCGAGGGGCCGTGGAGCAAGGTCAAGCCGTACGAGCGGCAGAGCGCTGCTGCTGCAAGCTCGCCGATCTCGTCGAGAAGAATTTCGAGGAACTGTCGCAGCTCGACACGCTCGACATGGGCGCGCCGATCAGCCGCACCCGCGGCAACAAGCCGCGCGTGCTGGGCATGCTGCGCTACTACGCCGGCATGGCGACCGCGCTGCATGGCGAGACCATCGAGAACTCGCTGCCCGGCGAGATCTTCTCCTACACGCTGAAGGAGCCGGTTGGCGTGGTCGGCGCGATCATTCCCTGGAACGGCCCGCTCGGCGCCAGCGTCTGGAAGATCGGCCCGGCGCTCGCGACCGGCTGCACGGTCGTGCTGAAGCCGGCCGAGGAAGCGCCGCTGACGCCGCTGCGGCTCGGCGAACTGTGCATGGAAGCCGGCATCCCGCCCGGCGTCGTCAACGTCGTACCCGGCTATGGCGAGACCGCGGGCGCGGCGCTCGCCGCGCATCCCGGCGTCGACAAGGTCGCCTTCACCGGCTCGCATGTCACCGGCCAGAAGATCGTCGAGGCGTCGGCCGGCAATCTCAAGCGGGTGTCGCTCGAGCTCGGCGGCAAGTCGCCCGACATCGTGTTCGCCGATGCCGATCTCGAAGCGGCGGTGCCGGGCGCGGCGATGGCGGTGTTCGCCAACTCCGGCCAGATCTGCAGCGCCGGCACGCGGCTGTTCGTCGAGCAGCAAGATCTATGACGAGTTCGTCGACCGGGTCGCCGAGTTCGGCAAGGAGCTGCAGGTCGGCAACGGCCTCGATCCCGAGACCCAGATCGGGCCGCTGGTCTCGGCAGCAGCAGCTGGAGCGCGTCACCGGCTATCTCGACGATCGGCCAGGAGGAAGGCGCGAGAGCGCTGGCGGGCGGCGCGCGGCTGACCGAGGGCGCGCTGGCCAAGGGCTATTTCGTGCCGCCGACGGTGTTCGCCGACGTGCAGGACGAGATGCGGATCGCGCAGGAGGAGATCTTCGGGCCGGTGATGTCGGCGATCCCGTTCAAGGACATCGACGAGCTGATCGAGCGCGCCAACGCGACGACCTTCGGGCTCGGCAGCGGCGTCTGGACCGCGCGATGTCAGCAAGGCGCATCAGGTCGCGAAGGCGCTCCGCGCCGGCTCGGTGTGGGTCAACTGCTACCAGGCGATGGACCCGGCGGTGCCGTTCGGCGGCTACAAGATGAGCGGCTACGGCCGCGAGTCGCGGCAAGCAGCATCTCGAAGAATATCTCAACGTCAAGGCGGTCTGGATCAAGACGGCCTGAAACATTTGCCGATCGGCGCATACGAAGGTGGCAGCTCAGGCTGCCGCCTTTTTCGTGCCCTCCGTTTTTCGCGCTTGTCTTTCGTGCATGGACAATGAGGCGCTGGCGCAGCATTTCCGCCGCCACGACAGCTCGAATCCACGGGAAGGCTTAGGCGGCGGTCTTCAGCCGTTGGGGTCCCGGACCCTGCTAAAGCTGGCACAGGTCACGTCCAGGCGGGCAACCCGGCGCTGCCCGCTTCTCCACGCCCGGCTTTTGCGTTTGCAGGCGAAAGAATGTAAGTCAATTCAAAGGAGATGGACGGATATCTTCATTGTCATTCTGGAACAGCCAATTGAACTTTAACCGCAACTTCGCCATTGCCGCCCTCGTCGCATTCGCCGCGTTTCCTTTTGCGGGGCCCATGGCGGGTCCGGCGATGGCGCAGAGCGCGATTGCAGCGGCGGTAGCAAAACCGGTGATGCTGCCGGATATCTCGATCGGCTCGGCGAAAGCGCCGGTAACCATCACCGAATATGCGTCGATGAGCTGCCCGCATTGCGCGGCTTTTGGCGAAAATGTTTTTCCGATGTTGCGGTCCAAATATATCGACACCGGCAAGGTGCGTTTCGTCTTCCGTGAGTTCCCGCTGGACATCAAGGCCGCGGCGGCCTCGATGCTGGCGCGCTGCATCGCCAACGGCGATTCCGAAAAATATCTCGGCGCGGTCGAAATTCTGTTCAAGCAACAGGATCGGCTGATGGATCAGACCAAGGATACGCTGAAATTCATCGGCAGGCTGAACGGGATGAGCGAGCAGGAAGTTGAAACCTGCGGGAAGGACCAGGTTTTGCTCGACAAGCTCGCCGCCGATCAGCAGTACGCGCTGCAGGCGTTGAAGGTCGATTCAACACCGACCTTCTTCCTCAATGGCGAGCGGCTCAAGGGCGCAATGTCGTTCGAGGAACTGGAAGAGCGGATCAAGCCGTTATTGAAGAAGTAACGGCATTGAAGAAGTAACGGCATTGAAGAAGTAACGGCAACTGGCCGGCACTCTTTGCCCTTGTTCTGCGCGGCGGCCTCGCCGATGATGGCACCAACAAACATATTGGGGGAAAAAGCGTCATGGTGGCCGTTTCGCGCGTATTGCTTGCAGCCATGCTGCTGCTGTCCGGAATCCCGGCATCATCGGCGCAACATTATCCAGGCAGGCCGGTGCGCGTGGTGGTTGGGTTTCCGGCCGGCGGGCCGACCGATGCGATCGCGCGCATCGTGGCGCAAAAGCTTTCAGACAAGCTCGGCCAACAGTTCTTTGTCGAGAATATCGGCGGCGCCGGCGGCAATACCGCCGCTGGCCAGGTTGGGCGCGCGACCCCCGACGGCTACACCATCATGGCGATCAGCACCGGTTTCGTCGTGAATCCCAGTCTTTACGCCAGAGTGCCGTACGATCCGATCAAGGATTTTGCGCCGGTGACGCTGGTCGCGGTCTCGCCAAATGTCGTGGTCGTTAATCCGTCGGTGCCGGCCAAGACGCTGCCGGAGCTGATAAAACTCATCAAGGACAATCCCGGCAAATATAGTTTTGCCGGCCCCGGCGTCGGCTCGACCCCGCATCTTGGGGGCGAACTGTTCCGGCTGGCCTTCAATCTCGACCTGGTGCATGTGCCGTTTACCGGTGCCGGGCCGGCCGTTCAGGCGACGGTCGGTGGGCACACGCCGATCGCCTTTACGGCACTCCCGTCCTCGCTGTCGGCGATACAGGCCGGCCAGCTTCGCGTGCTTGGTGTTGCGGCGACCGAACGCGCAGCCGGGCTGCCCGATGTGCCAACCTTCGCCGAGCAAGGAATCAAGGATCAGGAGGCGGACACGCTCACCGGCATCGTCGCCCCTGCGGGTACACCGAAGGAGATCGTCGATCTGCTTTATCGGGAAATTGCGGCCGCCGTCGCGGAACCCGACGTGAAGGAGCGGCTCACGGTGCTGGGCTTCAAAGCGGTTGCGAACAAGCCGGATGAATTCGGTGCACGCATCAAGCTGGAAATAGAAAAATGGGGCAAGGTGGTGCGCGACGCGAAGCTGCGGATCGAGTAACCCGGCAATCAGCGTTTCCCGTTCGGAGCCGCTTCTTCCGCGACGTTAATGAAGGTCAGGCCGATGCGGTTTTTCTGGATCCACGCAATCCCGCACTCATGGATGATCGAGGAGTCCTTCGCCATCACGAGGCGAAAGCGTTGCGGGACGAAGGCCGGGTTCTCGACATCGATGGCGGCGCCTTCCAACGAAATGTTCCGCACCACGCAACGCATCACAGAACCGCCCGACGAAACGTAGGCAGCTTCGTCGATCTCGGTTCGCGGATGCTTCCGCTTCTCGTCCATCCTGGCCGGCCTCGGATATCGTTCAGACAGCCACGTTAGCGGCGAAATCTTAAATAAATGGAGCGGTTGCACCGCAGCGTTCCTGGCAAGGCCCGATAGAACCAAGCCTGCTGACTGGTTGCACACGATCGAGGCAGTATAGTCAATCGGGCAAGCATGGCCTGCCTTCCGGTTTGTGCAGAGCGGTACGAAGTTTCCCCATAGTTTACGTGCAGATGTGCCCCGCGTGTCCGATGGGCTTGCCGTTGGCCGCGTCTCCACGATAGCCTTTCGACATGACGGTGCGCTGGCGCGTCGCCCGATCAAAATGAATAGGCGCCAATGGGGAAACGCCATGTTCGAGATACTCGACCGCCGGACGAGTCTGACCGGCAACCAGCTCAAAATCCTTGCTGCGGCCATTATTGGCGACGCGCTTGAATTCTTCGACTACTTCCTGATCGGCTTCGTGCTCGCCTTCCTGATCGGGCCGTGGAAGCTCACCTTCGGGCAATCGGCATTCGTGCTGATGAGTTCCGGCGTCGGCGCGATCATCGGCGCCTATGTCTGGGGTTGGCTGGCCGATCGCGTCGGCCGCCGCTTGGTGTTCATCGGCACCGTGCTGAACTTCTCGATCGCTACCGGCCTTCTGTATTTTACGCCCGACAATGGCTGGATCTACCTCGCCTTCATGCGATTCTTTGTCGGCACCGGCGTCGGCGGCCTTTATTGCGTGGACCTGCCGCTGGTGCAGGAATTCATGCCCTCCTCCAAGCGGGGCTGGGTCGGCGGTCTCGTCACCTGCGTTATCCCGCTCGGCGTCGGCCTGGGTGCCGTGATGGGAGCCTTGATGGGCAGTGACCAGTGGCGGCTGTTGTTTGCGATCGGCGTGCTGCCGGCGCTGCTGGTGCTCCTGGTCCGGCTCTGGGTGCCGGAGAGCCCGCGCTGGCTGTGCCGTCAGGGCCGTTACGAGGAGGCGCGCAAGTCGCTGGCCTGGGCCCTCCAAATGGAACCCTCCGCGCTGCCGCTGCCGACTGCGGCCGACGCCGGTCCGATCATCAAGACGAGCTGGTTCGATCTGTTCAAATATCCGCGCAGCCTGCTGGTGTCCTGGCTCGGCAATGCCGGCGCGCAAACCGGCGTTTACGGCATCACGCTCTGGGCGCCGTCGCTGTTCGTGCTGCTGTTGAAGGTGACGCCGCAGGAAGCCGCCAAGATGATGATCCTGCTCAGCGTGTCCGGCTTCATCGGCCGCCTCTCCTTCTCCTATTTCTCGGAGCTGTTGGGACGGCGCACCGCGGGCGGGCTGTTGGGCATCGGCGCCGGCGTGCTGACCATCGTCGCCGGTTACAATTACGACGCCACGCTATTCGGCCTGTCGGCGTTCTGGCTGATCCTCGCCGCGACCTTCTTCTTCGCCGATGGCGGCTTTGCCATCGTCGGGCCCTATGCGGCCGAGGTCTGGCCTTCACACCTTCGAACCACCGGCATGGGGTCGGCCTATGGTTTCGGCGGCATCGGCAAGATCATCGGACCGGTGGGGCTTGCCCTGATCGTGGGCTCCAACAACTACCTCAAGCCCGACGTGCCGTTGACGCAAATTCCGACCGCCTTCGTCTATCTCGGCTGCTGGTTCCTGATGGCCGGATTCGTGTATTATTTCATCGGCTTCGAGACCAGAGGCAAGTCGATCGAGCAGATCGACAAGGAACTGGCCGACGGGCTTGATTTGTCAACGGCCCAGGTTCGACAGGCATAGCGTTCGAATACAGGTGTAATCTTGGGATACAGGCGTAGTCTTGGATAAGTTGTGTTGGATATGTTGATCGTGACTTCTGCCGACCTTGCGGGCGATCGATCCGTGGTCGCCCGCGCCGAAGCCGTCCGCTCCCATGTTGCGGCGGCCGCGAACGAGATCGAGGATACCCGCCGGCTGCCGCCGGCGCTGCTCGATAGACTGCACGATGCGCGGCTGTTCCGTTTGCTATTGCCGCGCTCGTCCAACGGGATCGAAACCGATCCCCTCACCTTCTTCCACGTCATCGAAACCATCGCCCAGGCCGACGCCTCGACCGCGTGGTGTCTCAGTCAGGCCGGCGGTTGCGCGATGTCGGCGGCCTATCTCGATCTGCCGGTAGCAAGCGCCATCTTTGGCGATCCGCGCGCGGTGTTGGCATGGGGTCCCGGCCCCAAGGTCCGGGCGGTCGAATGTGAGGGCGGCTACCGCGTCACCGGCGTTTGGTCGTTCGCGTCCGGCGGACGGCACGCCACCTGGCTCGGCGCGCATTGTCCGATCTACGCGGCCGATGGTTCGCCGAGACACGATGCCAATGGCTTGCCGGAGGAGCGCACCATGCTGGTGCGAACCGAGGACGTCGAGTGGACCGACATCTGGAACACCGTCGGCCTGCGCGGCACCGCCAGCGACCAGTTCGCGCTGAACGATTTCTTCGTTCGTGCGGATCATTCGATCACCCGCGAATTCGATCGGGAATGCCGCGAAGGCGGCCCGCTCTACCGCATGGGGGCCGGTACCTGCTACCAGGTCGGCTTTGCCGGCGTCGCCTGCGGCATTGCCCGCGGTGCGCTCGATAATTTCGTCGACGTGGCGCGCAACAAGGTGCCGCGCGGCGCCAGGAGCACGCTGCGCGACAACGCCGTGGTACAGACGGGCCTCGCGCAGGCTGAGGTCAATCTGCGCGCCGCGCGTGGCTTCGTGCTGCAGTCGATGGCCGATATCTGGAAGGATCTGGTCGCCGGCGCCAGCATCACGGTCGCGCAGCGCATCACCGTTCGCATGGCAGCTACTCACGCCATTCACAAGGCGCGCGAGGCGGTCGACTTCGCCTATAATGCGGCTGGTGCCACCGCGATCTTCGAGAACCACCCGCTGGAACGGCGGTTCCGCGACATCCATACCGTGACCCAGCAGTTGCAGGGCCAGATCAGGCACTTTGAAACCGTCGGCGCCTGGATGATGGGCGCCGATGCCGACCTCACTTTCGTATAATCTGATCGATCGTCTGAACTATCGGCCGTATGAACTCATCAGATCATCTGCGTCTAAGGAGAAGAAACCATGGGACTTGGCGGACTACAGCACTACACGATCGAACCCCAGGATCTGGAGCGCACCAAGGATTTCTATTGCGACGTCCTCGGACTGGAGAACGGCGAGCGTCCGCCGCTCGACTTCCCCGGTTACTGGCTCTATTCGGGCGGCGCTGCCACCGTACATCTGATGGGCACGCGCAAGCCGCGCGAAGGCATCGTGGTGCGCGGTACCGAGAAGAAATACGACGACACCGGCCGGCTTGACCACATCGCCTTCGCCGCATCCGACGTCGAGGGCATGCGCAAGCGCCTGCAGGCGAGAGGCGTGAAATTCCGCGAGAGCATCGTGCCGCGCACCGGCGATACGCAATTCTTCCTCTACGACCCCGACGGCGTCGGCGTGGAACTGAATTTTCCAAAAGCGTAGGCCGCAATCTCGCCGCGCCTTCGACATCAATTCGGCCAGCCTTGCGCTGGCCGAATTTGTTTTTGCGACGTTCTCGCACCGGAAATGCACGGATATTCCGGCGCAATATTCCGCGGCTACGATTTGGTTCCCGACAAGGCCGCAAGTCGGCCATCAGTCGGGCGCAAGTCCGACAGGATTTGTTCAACATTGCGTGACGAATTGACGCGCCGCGCCGCTGCGGCAGGATAGCCGGGTGCCGTGCCTTTAAACCTACCCCAGGGCGTACGTGCCCGGCTATTCGCGCGGGCGCGAACCCTGTTTTTCAAGTGAAGGGTGTACCGGTTCGTCTTGCAATCAAAAGCAGATTCGCAATCGAGACAGCTTGCAATCAACAGCAATTGCAATCAAGACAGATTGCCCGGACGCATTGCGGCAGAACGCGCGACGCGCGCTAATCCAGCCCGCGCTCGTGGCTCAGATTGACCATTTCCTGAACAAAGATCGCCTTTTGCTTCTCGTCCAGGCTCGCAAATAACGGCTCGGCAGCATCGGCCACGTTGCGTTGATCGACGGCGCGGTCATTGAGGAACTGGGCTTCGTTGCGCATCTGCTCGATGATGTCGTCCGGCGGGTCGCGCTTGGCGCGCGCAATGCGCAGATTGAGGCGATCGGCTCCGTTATGGCCGAGATAGTGCATCGCGCTGTTGAAGCCGGCCCAGTTCTTCTCCTGCTCGGGTGTGAGATTCAATTCCTTCTTGATCCGTTCGATATTGGCGTCACTGCTGGCGACGATCTGTTCGGCCGTCAGTTGCGGCGCGCCGTTCTGGGTCAACACCGCCGCCTGCTTTGTCGCCTTCAGCACCTTTGGCGGCCTTCGTCGTCTTGGCGCTGTCACCGGCTTGTCGCCTTGTTTGGCGTCTTGTTTAGCGTCTTTCGCGGCCGGCGCCTGTTCGTTCTTTGCGCCGCCGGTAAGAACGCCGGTCACGCCAGTCACCACGCCAACGACGCCGCCGATGGCGCCGCCGAGCACGCCGCCGACGGGCCCCGCCGCCTTGTTGCCCTCGCGCACACCTTTTTCGACGCCCTGAACCACTTGTGCGTCCACCGTTGCGGACGCACCGAGAGCCAGCATCACAACGGCTCCAAGTGCAAAACGCAATCGCCACGACGTGCGCGCAAGCTGCTTAAGGCTGGTCATTATTTGGTCTCCATGGACGATCGAGAGATTTGGCGAGGACGATATCGGATCGGTGGATAAATCCTGGGTGCTCCAAACTATCGTTTTCGCACCGAACTCGTCCACCGTTGCGCCGCGCTGTCCACGACAGCGAAAAACCTTCCGCGCTAAGGAGTTACTTGCGCCGTTTGTTGACTGCGGCGCAATCGCACACCCCTCCCCGTCAGGATCGGACGGAGGTGTGCGGCGCAATATGCTCGTCCTGATTATTGACGATTGGCAACGCGGCGAGAGCCGGCAGCCCACTGCCCAGAATTTGTACGCAACGTTAGTTCAATGGCTCCAGATCAACGTGTTTTCTCGACAGACGCAAACAATTCTGCTCTGATCCCGCTATAAAAATCGCCGCTGGCGCGCCGCCTTCATCCGGCATGACATCAAGCGGAGGAGAAAAAAAGAAGCAAAATCTAGCTCAGCAAAGAGGGAACACCATGTCACGCAAGAAGCTTTCTCGCCGACAATTTGTTGCTGCTACTGCGCTGTCCTCCGCGGCGCTCATCACCGCCCCCTATGTGCGCGGCGCCCATGCCGCCGGCAAACTGACGATCGGCTTCTGGGATCACTGGGTGCCCGGCGCCAACAAGGCCTCGACCGATCTGGTCAATGAATGGGCCGAGAAAGCCAAGGTCGAGGTTACCGTCGACTACATCCCGAGCCAGGGTAACAAAAACCTGCTGACCATCGCCGCCGAAGCGCAGGCGAAATCCGGCCATGACATTCTCGCGATACCGACCTGGTGGGCTCACGCCAATGCGGAACAACTCGAGCCCGTCAACGACATCATGGGGCCGATCGTTGCAGAGAACGGTGCGGTCAATGGTACGGCCGCATATCTGGGCCAGGCGGACGGCAAATGGCTGGGTGTTCCCGCCTGCGTCGGCAGCCAGATCAAGGGGCCCTGCTCGCGCATCGATCTGATGAAGAAGCATGCCGGCATCGACGTACAGGAAATGTATCCGGCAGGTTCTCCGCCGAAAGCCGACAACTGGACGCTGGATACCTTCCTCAAGGCGGCGGAGGCCTGCCACAAGGCGGGCGTGCCCTTCGGCATCGGTCTCGGCGAGACGACCGACAACGTCGATACGGCCGGTGCGATCTTCCTGTCGTTCGGCGCGCAGCTTGTCGATGCCAAGGGCAATCTCACGGTCAAGACCGACGCGGTGCGACAGGCGCTCGACTTCTACAAGAAACTCATTGGCTTCCTGCCGCCGGACGTGGCGGCCTGGGATGACTCCTCCAATAACAAATGGCTGGTTTCCGGCAGGGGCGCGATGATCATGAACCCGCCGAGCGCCTGGGCGGTCGCCAAGCGCGATGCGCCCCAGGTTGCCGAGCAGTGCTGGACCCATGGTTTCCCGGCCGGGCCGAAGGGCCGTTTCGCGCCCTATCTGCCCTATTTCTGGAGCATCTGGAACTTCTCCAAGAACAAGGAAGCCGCGAAGAGCCTGCTGGTGGCGCTGTCGAAGCCGGCGGCGATCGAGAAGATGGTGACGGCGAGCGGCGGCTACGACCTGCCGGCTTACGAGAAGCTGACGACGTTGAAGGTCTGGCAGGAACAAGAGCCGCCGAAGGGCACCCTCTATCACTACCCAAACCCCTACAACCATCAGACGCTGTCGATCGCGGCCTCGCCGGCGCCACCGAAGATCGCACAGCAGATCTACGCGCAGGCGACACTGACCAAGATGTGCCTGCGCTACCACCAGGGCGAAGCGATGGAAAAGACGCTCGCCTGGGCGGAAGGCGAGTGCGAAGGCTTCATGCGGAGCTAAGACAAGGATGTCGTTGCGGCGGCCCGTCCGGTAACGGGCCGCCGCGGCGCATCCGCCGTCACGCCGGGATTGTCGAAGCCGGCGGTGTACCGGTTTCCGGACGGCCGATCTAAAAAACGGCCATCTCAAGAAAAAGTCCGCGCCAAGCGGCGTCTTCTCGAAATAGATCGCGCGAGGAAGATGCATCATGGTTGACGTCGCATTTCAGCCGAACAGCGTCCGGACAACGCAACCGGCGCGCAAGCGCGCTAGTTTGCGCTCCACGCTCAAACGCAAGTCGACCGCGGCGTTCCTGATGACGTTGCCGCTGATCATCCTCATCGCCCTTCTGGTGCTCTATCCGGCGTTCTATTCGCTGCATCTGGCGACGCTGAACAAGTCAATGCAGCGGTTCGTCGGCCTCGGCAATTTCGAGTTCCTGTTCAAGCGCGAGACCTTCTGGCTGGTCGTCAAGCAGTCCTGCATCTTCGCGGTCTCGGCCGTCATCTTCAAAGCGTTGATCGGCTTTATCGTCGCCCACTTCGTTCACAACATTCCGGCCAAGGGCCAACGCAAATGGCGCGGCATGCTGCTGGTGCCATGGGTCATCCCGCCGGCGATGAGCACGCTGGCGTGGCTGTGGCTGTTCGACCCCTCCTATAGCGCCTTCAATTACACGCTGTCGTATTTCGGCATCGGACCGATCCCCTGGACCGGCGATGCAGGCTGGGCGCGCTTCTCGGTTATCCTGGTCAACGTCTGGTACGGCGCGCCGTTCTTCATGATCATGTATCTGGCGTCGCTGAAGTCGGTGCCTGATCAACTCTATGAAGCAGCCGCAATCGACGGCGCCAATTGGTGGCAACGGATCTGGTACGTGACGTTGCCGATGATGCGCAATATCATCGCGATCACCACGTTGTTCTCGCTGATCGTCACCTTCGCCAATTTCGATATCGTACGGATCCTGACCGCGGGCGGGCCGCTCGATCATACGCATATCTTTGCGACCTGGGCCTTCAGGATCGGCATTGAAGGCAGCGATATTCCACTCGGCGCCAGCGTCTCGTTGTTCATGGTGCCTATCCTTGCGATCGCAGCGGTATTCATCCTGCGTGACGTCAACAAGCGCGGGAACGAAGCCTGATGAGCACCGTCACGATCGACAAGGCCGCGCCGACGCGCACGGTCAAATATGGCAGCATGAGCCGCGACCGGACCTGGGCGCTGCGGTGGTCGTATTTTTTCCTGACGCTGTTTGCGATCTTCTCACTGGTGCCACCGATTTACATGCTGATCACCTCGCTCAAGAGCAGCGCGGAAATCTCGGCGGCGACCAATCCGTGGTGGGTGTTTCATCCAACGCTGGAAAATTACATCGGACTTTTGACATCGAACCAGTTCCTGCGATTTTTCTGGAACTCGGCGCTGGTTTCGATCTTTGTAGTCACGATCACCATGCTGATCAGCGTGCCGGCGGCATTCGCGCTGGCGCGGATGCGGTTCTGGGGCTCCGCAACGCTCGCTACCGGCGTGTTCCTGACCTATTTGATTCCCGACAGCCTGCTGTTCATTCCGCTGTTCAAGGTATTTGTGCTGTTTGGCGACTGGACCGGCATCCAGTTGATTAACCGTTGGTACGTGCTGCTGTTCATCTACCCGACGCTGACCGTGCCGTTCGCCACCTGGATCATGATCGGTTACTTCGCATCCATCCCGAAGGAACTTGACGAGGCAGCCATCATCGACGGAGCGTCATGGTTTCAGACGCTGACCAAGATTTTCATCCCCGTGGCGATGCCGGGGATTATCGCCGCGACCATCTTCGCTTTCACCGTGTCCTGGGCGCAGTTCCTCTATCCGCTGGTGTTCACGACCTCGACCGACCAACTGGTGCTGCCGGTCGGCATCATCACCACGCTGATCAAGGGCGACGTCTTCAACTGGGGACAGATCATGACCGGCGCCCTGCTCGGCGCGGCGCCGCCGCTGATCATCTACGCCTTCCTGATGGACTACTACATTGCCGGCCTGACCGCCGGTGCGACAAAGGGTTGAACGACAAAGGGCTGGACTCATGGCTGACGTGACGTTGCGTAAGGTTGTAAAGCGCTATGACGACGTCGAGGCGGTGCGCGGCATCGATCTCGACATCGCCGACCATGAGTTTGTGGTGCTGGTGGGCCCATCGGGCTGCGGCAAGTCGACCACACTGCGGATGATCGCGGGGCTCGAGGATATCTCAGACGGCGATATCATGATTGGGGGCGACGTCGTCAACGACGTGCCGCCAAAGGACCGGGATATCGCGATGGTGTTCCAGAACTACGCGCTCTACCCGCACATGACGGTTGCGGAAAACATGTCGTTCGGACTCCGGCTGAAGCGTTATCCGAAAGCCGAGATCAAGAGCCGGATCGACGAGGCCGCGCGCATGCTTGACATCGTCGAACTGGTCGACCGCAAGCCGAAGCAATTGTCGGGCGGTCAGCGCCAGCGCGTGGCGATGGGCCGCGCCATCGTGCGTAACCCCAAGGTGTTCTTGTTCGACGAACCGCTGTCCAACCTCGACGCAAAGCTGCGGGTGCAGATGCGGATCGAAATCAAGAAGGTGCATCAAAAAGTTCGTACCACCACGGTGTACGTCACCCATGACCAGGTCGAGGCGATGACGCTCGCCGACCGCGTCGTGGTGATGAATCATGGCCGCATCGAACAGATCGGCACGCCGAACGAACTCTATCACAAACCGGCCACGAAATTTGTCGCGAGCTTCATCGGTTCGCCCGCGATGAACTTCATTCCGTGCCGGATCGAAGATGTCGGCGGCAGGATGAATATCCGCCTTACCGACCGCATCTCGTTCCCGCTGCCGCCGGCGCGCGCCGCGAGATATCAGGGCGTCGCCCGTGCCGACAAACTGCTGCTGGGGATACGGCCCGAGCACATCACCGAGGCGAAGACGCATCCGCAGCCGGGTGTCGAGACCTTCGACGCCGTGCTCGATGTCACCGAACCGATGGGAATGGAGACGCTGATTTATTTCACGCTCGAAGGCGCGCAGATCTGCGGCCGGGTCAATCCCAATGCCGGCGCGCAGGATGGCGGGCCGCTCCGATTGGCAGTGGACCTCAACAATATGCACCTGCTAAACGAGGTGACCGGCGTCGTCCTTTGACGGCGTAGTCAACCAAGACCAAGGGCAGGAAATGGCGACCAACAAGAAGAAAATTTTCGTCACTGAATCGATGTCGCGGCAAGGACGGGAACTTCTCGACGCCCGGGACGACATCGAACTCGTCGAATTCCCCAACATGATCTCCGCCGGAGATTTTGAGGCCAAGCTCAGGGAGCACGCGCCGGTCCACGGCGTTGCGCTCGGCCCCACCCGGTTCGGCGAGCCGGAGCTTGAGGCTTCCAGGGACATGCAGGTGGTAACCCGGATCGGCGTCGGGTTTGACGCCGTCGACGTCCCTGCCCTGAGCCGCCGCAAGGTGCCGCTGATGGTTGCGGGCACGGCGAATTCTCCCTCGGTCGCCGAACAGGCGCTGTTCATGATGCTGACGCTCGCCAAGCGCGCGGTCGAAATGCATTCCATCGTCCGGGACAATAAATGGGCCTCAAGGCTTGGCATGCTGCCCTATGACCTCTTCGGCAAGACGGTCTTGATCATAGGCTTCGGCCGCATCGGCACGCGCACCGCCAAGCGCTGCCTGGCGATGGAAATGAACGTCCTGATTTTCGATCCCTACAAGTCAGCCGCCGATATCAAGGCCGCCGGTTGCGAGCCGGTTGCCGATCTCGATGCGGCGTTGCCGCGCGCCGATTTTGTCAGCGTCCATTGCCCGAAGACGCCGGAGACCGTCGGCATGTTCAACGCGGCGCGGCTGAAACGGATGAAGCCGACCGCTTACCTCATCAATACCGCGCGCGGCGGCATCGTCGACGAACCGGCGCTGCACGAGGCCCTGGTGTCCGGGAAGCTTGCCGGCGCGGGTCTCGATGTTTTCGAACAGGAACCGCCGCCGGCCGGTCACTCCCTGTTTGCGCTTCCGAACGTCATCTTCGCGCCTCACGTGGCCGGCGTCACGCGGGAAGCCGTGGATCGCATGAGCGAGCAGACCGCGCGCAATATCCTGAGCGTGCTGGACGGCGATCCGTTGCGCCAGAACGTGATCAATCAGGACGTCCTCGGCTGATCTCTCGGAAATGACTGATGCTGGGCCCGGCCGATCCATTGATCGGCCGTAGCCAACTCGAACAAGAACGGCCCTGGAAGAACAGGTTACCGCCTGACGCTCGCGTCGCCAGAAAACGCTGGTGCTGGACAAAACTCAGCCTTATTCGGAAGGGAGGAGCAGACCGGGCGGTAACGGGGACACCGATTCCGCAGAGGGAGTTCAATCCGGAGGCTGAATTGTGAGTCAAAGCGACCCGACCGACAACGCGCTTGCGGCTATCGCCAGCATTCTCGACCAACCGGAAATCCAACGCGAGCAGGAAAAGCCTACGACTGAGGAAAGGCCTACGCCTGAGGAAGGCCTGCCGTCGCTACGCCGATCGAGGCTGATGGCTACACCAGGCATGGGCCTGGACCGATCGCTGCGATCCGCTTCAAATGGACGGTACGCGCCAACAATGGCGATTATTATGTCGATGAAACCATCGGCGAGAATTCTATCCCCATCGTCAACGGCCCGATGACGAAGGAAGCTGCGATCGAGCTCGTGGACGCTCGCGAAAGCGACGCGCGCCGGCGCTTCGAACAGTTGAAAAGCGAGATCGCAGGACGCAGCGCCGCTGCCAATCTGGTCGGCAAGGACAGCGGCGAAGCTTAAGCGCGTTCACGCCTGCTTTGGCGGCCCCAAAAAATCCTTCTTGGCGATATCCACGCCGGCGTGGCGCAGGATGTCATAGGCCGTGGTGACGTGAAAGAAGAACTGCGGGACGCTGAACGTCAGCAGCAGCGAGCGCCCGGTAAAACTGCGCGTCGCCCCGTTTTTGAACGTGAACACCACTTCCTTGTCCGCGGCGCTGTCGATCGCGGCTTGCGGCAAGCCCTGCACGAAATCGATGACGGCCGATATCCGCGATTTGAGCTCGGTGATGTCAGGCTCGGTATCCGGGAATGTGTGCGGCGCGCGGCCGGCCAGCAGCGCGCAGGCCACCACGGCGTGTCGGTTGGCCTCACCCACCTGACGCGTGAGATCGTACATGTTGGGATAGAGCCGCATGTTGAGCAGGACGGCGGGATCGATATTGCGGGCTTCGGCATGAGCCGACGCACGGTCCATCAGATCAGACAGATTGCCAAGAAATGGCACAAAAACACCGACAGACGCCTCATAGAGCGAGATAGTCACGATTTCGATTTCTCCGGCTGGCACGGCGCGGCCATCTGGTCTAAATGCTGGGCCGTCGCACCAAGAGTGCAACATAGTTCGTCGGCGGAGAAGATGCGATGTTTCGAATGTTGGGTAGTCTGGCAATTGCGGTGTCGTTGACGCTTTCCGCCCACGCCCAGCAACCGGCCGCCCCTTCCCGTCTCGACGACATCATCAAGCGCGGAACGCTGCGCGTCGGCATGACCGGCGATTATCTGCCGTTCACCTATCTCGACAAAGCCACCTCGAAATTCAGGGGATTCGACGTCGACATGGCCGAGGCGCTCGGCAAGGCGCTTGGTGTCAAGGTCGAGTTTGTCCAGACCGCCTGGCCGCAACTGATGAAGGATTTCGAGGCCGACAATTTCGATATCGCGATGGGCGGCATTTCGATCACGCTCGACCGTCAGAAAAAGGGTATGTTCTCCACGCCGATCATGCGCGAAGGAAAGACGCCGATCGCCCGCTGCGCCGACAAAAGCAAATACGAGACCATCGCCGATATCGACAAGGCCGGCACGCGCGTGATCGTCAATCCGGGCGGCACCAATGAGCGCTTTGCCAAGGCGAATATCAAAAGCGCCGAAATCAAAACCCATAACGACAACGTCACGATCTTCGACGAAATCGCCAAGGGCAATGCCGACCTGATGATGACGGACGCATCGGAGACGCGCTACCAGCAGAAGATTTATCCGGGCGTGCTGTGCGCCGTGCATCCGGACAAGCCGTTCGACTTTGCGGAAAAGGCTTACTGGCTGCAGCGCGACGCCGCGCTGAAGGCGTTCGTCGATCAGTGGCTGCACATCGCGACGGAGGATGACAGCTTTCGAAAGATCTACGCTGCCTGGTTTGATTGATCCGGCGGTAAAATGCGCCGTTTTCGCCGGAAATTGACCGTCCACGGCGCGCAAATTAGACTGCTCCGGACGCCTTTGAACCAAAGCCGCTAGTATACGACGCATTATTCGAAAGTGATCTAGATCACGTTGCGTGAAGCTGCCGATGCGTAGCTTTCTGGGGATTGGGATTCCCTGCACTGGAGGTCTTATGAAGAAGATTCTGGCTATCGCCGCATTGCTGCTGGCGAGCACCACCGCGCAGGCCCAATACACTTTCGAATATGGCGGTCGCACCATTCGTGTCGATCCCGACCGCGGCACCGTTTCGATACCCGGCGTCTACGACAACACCGGGCGGAAGGCCAAACGATCGCGCAACGAAGATGGCGATCGCGACCGTTCGCGCAAACAATCGCCACAGCAGGCAAAGACCGCCCCGCAGACCACACCTGATGTTGCGGCCCCCGCGGCGGCACCGGCCGCCTCCGAGCAGGCGGTTGCGCCGGCAATTCCCGCGCCGCCGGCCGCTTCGACAACCGAACCGTCGACCACGACGGCTGCCGTGGCTCCGACGGATACCGCGACCGCACCTCCGCCTGCGCCTCCGGTTCAGCAAGATGCCGCGCCGGCCGCCAAACCCGCGCCGGCTCCCACGGTGGCCGTAGCGCCGCCGGTGCAAGCCGTGCCCGCACCAGTCCGGCTGCCGTTCAGGCCGCGAACTCGCCGCTCGGCCTGTGGCTGACAGAGGAGAAGGAAGGCCAGGTCAGGATCGAACAGTGCGGCGCCAACCTCTGCGGCTATTCCGTCGACAAGACGTCAAACCAGAATGGCGAACAGGTTTTGATCAACATGAAGCCCGGCAAGGACTCCAAATGGAGCGGCCGGATTCTCGATCCGAACACCGGCAGCACCTATGATTCAACAATCGCGCTGAAGGGCAATGACAGCCTGCGAGTGCAGGGTTGCGCCTTCAGCGGCGTATTCTGCGGCGGCCAGACCTGGACCCGCGTGAACTGAAATCTGCACCATCCGCATTTCGCGAAAGGCCCCGCTCGGCGGGGCCTTTTGTTGTTGCAGTGCCCGCGTGTCAGGCACGTGGGCCGCGCCGCGGGTCTAGCCCAGTTTTGCGGAATATTCCGCGTCGGTGACGTGTTCCATCCAGGTCACGTAACTTCCGTCGAGCGCTTCCTGCATCGCGATGTGGGTCATGGCGTTGGTTGGCGATGCGCCATGCCAATGTTTCTCGCCAGGCGGAATCCAGACGACATCTCCCGGCCGGATTTCCGTGATGGGTCCGCCCTTGGCCTGGACCCGGCCAACCCCCGAAATCACATAGAGCGTCTGTCCGAGCGGGTGCGTGTGCCAGGCGGTGCGGGCGCCCGGTTCGAAGGAGACGCGGGTCGAGGCCAGCCGCGCCGGCGCCGCGGTCGCGATGATCGGATCCTGAAGGACGGTGCCCGTGAAATATTCCGGCGGCGCGCGGCGGGTCGGCCGCGAGCCCGCAATATGAATTTCCATGGCGTTACCTCTCTCTTTTTGAGTTATTTCTTGCTTGCCGCGTACCGCGCCTTGGTCTCGGCATTCATGGGATAGAGGCCGGGCAGCGCCGCGCCGTTGTTCACCTCGTTGACGATCCAGCCTTCCATCCGTTCCTGCTCCGGCCCTTCGGCCAGGACATGATCGAGCAGCGCCTGCGGGATCACCACCGCGCCGTCCTGGTCGGCGACGACGATGTCGTTCGGAAACACCGCGACGCCGCCGCAGCCGATCGGCTCGCCCCAGCCGACGAAAGTCAGCCCGGCGACGGACGGCGGCGCGGCAAAGCCGTTGCACCAGACGGGAAGATTCGTGCCGAGCACGCCTTCGACGTCGCGCACCACGCCGTCGGTGATCAGCGCCGCGACGCCGCGCTTGACCATGCGTGCGCACAGGATATCGCCGAAGACGCCGGCATCAGCGACGCCCATGGCGTCGATCACGGCGATGGAGCCTTGCGGCATGGCTTCGATCGCGGTGCGGGTCGAAATCGGCGACGACCAGGATTCGGGCGTGGCGAGGTCTTCGCGCGCAGGCACGAAACGCAGCGTGAAGGCCGGACCGACCAGCCGCGGCAATCCGGGCCGCAGCGGTTTGGTGCCGCGCATCCAGACGTTTCGCAGGCCCTTCTTGAGCAGAACGGTGGTGATGGTGCCAGTAGACACACGGGACAGGGTCGCGACGGCTTCGGGGGACAGGGACATCTGGAATGCAGGCTCCGGTGGGAATGGATTGACGGGGCGCATCTTGCGGGGCGCGGGCATCGCGTCAAGGGCTCGTGCGACCAAAGCGTTTCAAACGAAGCGGGGACCGATCGGGCTTTCGCGCAATCACACCATCTTATCACCGGCATGCAGATTAATTTATTGAATTTACAGGCCCATTTCGCACGAAGCGAATTCCACTCCGCTGCAAAACACGCTACAGATTGATATCTGCTCAAGAACTGCGAGACAGTTACGAGGCCATGGCCGCTACGTTATCCCCGCCCCGCCTTTTGCCGAGTGGCGACAGCGCCATCGCGGTGGAGTTCAGCCGCAACATAGACGATGCCGCCAACCGGCGGGTGCTGGCGCTCGACCGCGCGATTGCCGGGGAGCCGATCCCGGGTGTCACCGAAACCGTGCCGACCTATCGCTCCCTGCTGGTGCACTACGATCCCGTACAGATCGATTTCGGGACTCTTGGAGAGAAACTTCTCACGCTGGCGCAACGGCCGGTACCGAAAGCCACCAAAGCCCGGCGCTGGCGCATTCCGGTGGTCTATGGCGGCGAACACGGCATCGATCTCGAGGACATGGCGAAAACGCTCGGCACCACGCCCGACGATATCGTGGCGCGGCATGTCGCGGGCGACTACCGCGTGGCCATGATCGGCTTCACGCCCGGCTGGTCCTATCTCAGCGGACTTGCGGATTCCCTGCAAATGCCGCGGCGGCCGAATCCGCGCCTGTTGACGCCGGCAGGCACAGTCTCGATCGGCGGCGTGCAGACCGGCGTGCAATGCCTGGCCGGTCCGAGCGGCTGGCATCTGCTTGGACGGACGGCGGTTAGAACCTACCAACTGCATCGCGATCCGATTTTCCTGCTGGAGCCCGGTGACGCCATTACGTTCGCAGCCGTCGATGCCAAGACCTTTGCGGAACAGGATCGCGCCGCGGAAGCGGGCGAGATCGTTGCCGAGTTGATGTCATCATGAGCAAGCTCGTTGTTACATCGATCGGTCCGGCAAGCTCCGTCCAGGACGGCGGACGTCCGGGCTCCCAGCGCTACGGCCTGGCGCCGAGCGGCGCGATGGATCGATTGGCTTTGGCAACGGCCAATACGCTCGTCGGCAATCCCTTGTTCGCCGCGAGCGTTGAAATCGGACCGTTTGGCGCTGCGTTTACGGCGCGTGAAGGCGCGGTCCGCGTTGCGTTGGCGGGAGCTTCCCGCAATGCCGATATCGGCGGACGCGCGGTCGCCTTCGATGCCTCTTTGACGCTTGCCGATGGTGAGACGCTCACGCTTGGATTTGCACGTAACGGTTCGTTCAGTTACCTCGCGGTCGAAGGTGGCATCGCGGGCGAGCCGACGTTCGGAAGCCTCGCGGTGAATGCGCGCGCCGGGCTTGGCAGCCCCTATCCGCGCCCGCTGCAAGCCGGCGACGAGTTGAAAACCGCGGCCGCAAGCGGCGCGGCCGAACGGCGGATAGAACTGCCTGCGGTAGCGGACGCGCCGATCCGAATCCTCTGGGGTCCGCAGGACGACGAATTCGCCGACGACACCAGGAAGCTCTTCATCGACAGCGAGTGGAAGATATCGGCGACCAGCGACCGTATGGGCTATCGGCTCGAAGGTCCCGTCCTCAAGCATCTGCACGGCCACAACATCGTCTCCGACGGCACCGTCAATGGCTGCCTGCAGGTTCCCGGCAATGGTCAGCCCATCGCGCTGATGCCGGACCGCAACACCACCGGCGGCTATCCGAAGATCGCAGCCGTCATTTCCGCGGATTTCGGACGGTTTGCGCAAACAACTGCCGGACGTGCGTTCCGCTTCAAGGCCGTCAGCCTGGCAGAAGCCCAGGCCGCAGCACGCGAATTCTCGGAATTATTGCGTAGCCTGCCCGACCGCCTGCGATCGATCGAAAGCTTTGATCTCAACATCGACGCGCTCAGGGATGCTAACGTGGCCGGGCACGCCGTCAGTGCGGTCGATGCAGGGACATGGCAAATAACGTCGCCACCGGACGTATCGGGACCGGGCTAGTCAAACCCAAGATCCACTCGCCAGATGCGGACAATAAACATGACAACCATCGACCTCAATTGTGATCTCGGCGAAAGCTTTGGCCCATGGGAAATGGGCAATGACGCCGCCATGATCGAGCTTGCGACCTCGGTCAATATTGCCTGTGGTTTCCATGCCGGCGACGCCGACATCATGCGTCAAACCGTCGAACTGGCAAAAGCACGCGGCGTCAGCGTCGGCGCCCACCCCGGTTATCGCGACCTGCACGGTTTTGGCCGGCGGCCGGTGCCCGGCCTGAAATCCTCGGAAATCGAGAATATGGTCGCCTACCAGATCGGCGCCCTGCAAGCGATTGCGACCGCAGCCGGGCACAAGGTCACGCATGTCAAGGCGCATGGCGCACTCTCCAACGTCGCGTGCGAGGACGAGATGACGGCGAAGGCGATCGCCAGCGCCATCAAGGCCGTCGATCCCAATCTGGTTTTTGTGGTGCTGGCGAATTCAAAACTGGTGCAGGCGGGTGAAGCGGCCAATTTGCCGATGGTGCATGAGGTATTCGCCGACCGCGCCTATGAGGACAATGGTACGCTGGTGTCGCGCAATAAAAACGGCGCGGTGCTGCACGACGCGAAACATATCGCCGACCGTGTGGTGCGGATGGTCCAGGACGGCGCGGTGGTCTCGGTCACCGGCAAGGTGATGAAGATGCAGATCGACACCGTGTGCATTCATGGCGACACGCCGGGCGCGGTCGCTATCGGCCGCGGCGTGCGTCAGGCCTTAAAGGATGCGGGGATTGCGGTGGCTCCGTTCAAGACGCGCGAATTAGAACGGGTGAACCGAAAGCGTGCCGAACACGACGGCCGCGATGAGTGCGAAGGCGCCATAGAGCGCGGCCATGTGCAAGCCCGTCCCGGTCCGCCGGGACAGCGAGCGGGCATAAAGGTGCAGACGGGCCTCCGCCGATAGCTCACGCATGCTCGATCTCCAACGTCCCATGTATGGAATATGGAATATCGTTCGCGCATGGATTCAAGCCGGTTGGCAAAATAGCGATATGAACGCTTCGACAGACTCCGTTTTGAGTGAAAAAATCTCTCGCTCCGAATCCTGCGAGAATTTTATTCGGCGCGATTTGAACGAACTGGAACCGCGTTAGTATACGTCCTGCTGGAACCGGCCCTTCTTCTTGAGTTCCGCGACAAAGGCCACGGCCTCATCCGTCGTCCGCGCCCCGAACTGCGCGACGATATCGACCAGTGCGCGTTCGACGTCCTTGGCCATCCTCTTGGCGTCACCGCAGATGTAGAGGTTGGCGCCCTCTGCGAGCCAGGTCCAGATTTCGCGGCCGACTTCGCGCATTCGATCCTGCACGTAAAACTTCTTGTTGCCGTCGCGCGACCACGCCAGCGACAATCGCGTCAGCAAACCTGACGTTTTCAGCGCGTTGAGTTCGTCGGCATAGAAGAAGTCGCAGTCACTGCGCTGATGGCCGAAGAACAGCCAGTTCTTGCCGGGGGCGCCGGTAGCGCGGCGGTCGAGCAGGAAGGCGCGGAACGGCGCCACGCCGGTGCCGGGCCCGATCATGATGATCGGCGTCCTGGGATCCTGCGGCAGCGCAAAACCATGGGCCTTCTGCACATAGACCTTCACTTCGTCGCCGGGAGCGATGCGCTCGGCGAGGAAGGTCGACGCAAGCCCCAGGCGCTTGCGCTTGCCGATGACGTAGCGCACGCAATCGACGGTCAACGACAATTTTCCGGGCGTCGCATTATGCGACGAGGAGATCGAATACAGCCGCGGCTGCAACGGTTCGAGCGCTTCGACAAACGCCTCGGGATGCGGACGGACGCCGGAGAATTTCTGCAGCACGGCCATGACATCGAGGGTGGCGGCATCGCCGTCGGGATCCTCGCCCTGCGCCAGCGCCCTCGCTTTTTCCCGATATGCGCCGCCGGTAATGAAGGAGATCAGCTCGAACAGGGAATCCGGCGCCGGCGCCAGCGAGACGTCGTCGGTCAGCACCTCGCGCAACGTCTTGCCGTTGACTTTGGTGGTGTGCGAGGCGCCGAGCAAGGCGATGATCTGGTCGACCAGCCCGAGATCGTTGCGCCCGAAAATGCCGAAGGAGTCGCCGACGACATAATCGAGGCCGCAACCGGACAGGTCGAAATCGATATGCCAGGTTTCCTTTTCCGACCCCTTCTTGTTCAGCAGGCGGCGCGAGACGAATTTTGCCGGGATCGGATTATCGCGCGAGCGGCCGGGCTCCGCCATAACCGCTGGCAGCGCCGGTACGGCAGCGGGCGCCGACGATGGGGCGGCCGGCGCCTTGTCCAATTCCTCATACAGAGATTTCAGCATCCGCGCGGTTTCCTTGCCGCCGGGGACGCAGAGGTTGAGGCGGGCTTCGCTCTTGCCTGCGATCGCGTCCGAATAGTCGTTGCAATTATAGCCGCACTGGCCGCAGTCCTGCTGCGCCATCGCCGCCATCATGCGTCGCCGCAACGGCCGGCCTTCGGCAAGTTTCATGCGGTCGGCAATCGGCATGGTCTGGTCGTGCCATGGTGCTTCGCCGTCATCGCCGTCGCCGGCCGCGCCTTGCATGACGACGGCGCCCTGCTCGGCGGACAACGGCGTCGGAGCATCCGACAGCAATCCGGCGAAGAACCCGTTCAACCAGGAACGCTGTGCCTCGGAGAACGGCGCGCTCGAGGGAATGATCTCGATCTTGGGCGGGGGCGTGATCTGGTTCATGAGGACACCTCGGCGTCGGCAAGCCTGCGCAGCGTCTCGCCGTCATGGCGGCGCGCAAATGTCAGGAATGTTTCTTCCGGCGAAGATCGATGCGCGAGATACGCCTTCAGCAGTTTCTCGACCGTCTTCGGCGCATCCTCGGCCTTGAGGTCGTGATAGACCTCCTGCCCGCAAGTAGCGTTCGGGCCAAAGCCGCCGCCCGCGAACAGATGATAACCTTCGACCGGATCGGCATCCTCTCCGACATCCACTTTCGCGGCGATCAGGCCGATATCGCTGATGTAATGCTGCGCGCAGGAATGGTGGCAGCCGGTGAGATGGATGTTGAGCGGCGTCTCGATATTCACGCGCGGCTCGCACCAGTCGCCGATCGCAGCAGCGTGAAGCTTGGTATTGGACGCCGCGAATTTGCAGCCGGCGTTGCCGGTGCAGGCGATCAGCCCGGCGCGGATTTGCGAGGCTTCGACGGCAAGTCCGGTCGCCTTGACCGCGGCGATCGCGAGTTCGACATTTTCGTCACGCACGCCCGGGATCAGCAAATTCTGCCAGACGGTCAGGCGGATATCGCCGTCGCCAAGGTCCTGCGCAATCCTGGCCAATCCCCGCATCTGCTCGCAGGTGACCTTGCCGAGCGGCAGCGAGACGCCGATCCAGTTCAGGCCCTCCTGCTTCTGCTTATGCACGCCGATATGCGCCATGCGGTCGAAGGCCGGGCGCGGCGCCAATGCCACCGGAGGTACGCGCGTGAAGGCGTGGCCGAGCTTTTCCTCGACGAGGACAAGGAACTTCTCCATGCCGATGCCGTCGATGACATATTTCAGACGGGCCTTGAGCCGGTTGGTGCGGTCACCGAGATCGATGAAAACGCGCACGATGGCATCAGACACTTTTGTCGCATCCGCCGGCTTGACGATGATGTCGGTATATTTGGCAAAATCCTTATGCCCGGTGATGCCGCCGATCCCGAGGCGAAA
This sequence comes from uncultured Alphaproteobacteria bacterium, assembly GCA_963847015.1. GTDB lineage: Bacteria > Pseudomonadota > Alphaproteobacteria > Rhizobiales > Xanthobacteraceae > Bradyrhizobium. The sequence goes on from CAWJYI010000004.1 coordinate 81,298, forward strand.
CCAGATGCCGGCCTCGACGCCAAAACCATCCTTCACTTCGACCGCGGAGAAAGCGATGTCGTTGGTGTCTTCCAGCACCGCGATCTTGCCGGCGCCGTCGAAGGCGACGTTGAATTTTCGCGGCAGTCCCGTCAGCGAGCGGTCGTTGAGGATGTGATAGTGCCACTCGCGGGCATATTCGCGGGTATCGAGCAGTTCCTGGGGATCGATCCCTGCTGTCGGCGTGCCCGTGACGTTGCGGATATTGTCGGCGCCGGAGCCGCGCGAGCACAGGCCGAGGTCCTGAATGCCCTCGATCAGCGCCACGGCATGCTTCGGCGGGATTTCGCGCACCTGCAGATTGGCGCGGGTCGTGACATGGCAGAACGGTCCGCACAGCCGCTCGGCGAGATCGGCCATGCCGGCGAACTGCCAATGCTTGAGGATGCCGTTGGGTATCCGCAAGCGGCACATGTAGGAATCCTGCGCCGGCGCGACATAGAACAGCCCGTAATAGCGCCAGCGAAAATTATCGGCCGGCGATGGCGGCGCGTTGTCGAGCGCCTGCTGCTTCAGCCGCGGATAGGCATCGAAGGGATGCTCTTCGCGCTTGAACTTCTCCTGGTCCGCAAGCTTCTTGCCGGACGCCGTGACCTTGTCCTGCGCCTTGATATGCGCAGCCTCAGGTCCGATCGGCTCGGCATTCGGCTTAGGCGTCCCGCCGCCGCCTAGGCCGCGGCCGACCCGGCTGATCTGCAGTCCGCTGGTAAAGCCTTCGAGATAGCGTTTCTGCTCGTCCGTAAAATCGACTGAGAGCGTTTCAACTTTCATGGTGCGTGACGAAGCTCCTGCGGCCACGATCGGTGGCGGAATTGGAACGACCGGTCAGGAAATCGGCACAGGCCCTAAAAGGCGCGGTGCTTCTTTCCCGGAACGGTCCGACCAGCTTCGTTGCTGCGGAAATCCATCCTGGACGTCAGCCAGCCGGCATCTGCGACGGTTGGCTGCACTGCAACATACAAGTTGCGTGCCATATCGAGTCGCGAGGAAGATTTAGTCTTTTCAGAAGGTTAGGCTTAGGACTTCGGAACCCTGAAGCCGCGTTCACTGCCAATTTCGAGCACCCAGCCTAAAAAATAGCCTGTTGAGCTCAGTGCCCAACTTCGCCTCACCGGCGGCTCAAGGTTTCCAGTGACCGATCCTGAACGCCGCCAAATGCCCGGCGATATCGCCCGGATCAAACGCTGGTCCGGCGAAAGCGCCGATGGCAGCGGAAGCGCCGGTGGCCGTTCCGGTACGCCCCGCCGCGGCGTCGAACAGGTCCGGCCTGAACACGCCCATGGCGGTCTGCAGCGCATCCGGCCTCAGCGTCGTCTGTCCCCAACGCACCATCTGCGCATACAGCCAGGCCGCCTGCACCGGATCGGGCCGCGCCGCGTTCTCGCGCCCGACCAGCAGGTAGCGATTGCTCGCGCGCCTGGTACCGTCAGGTGAAATCTTGAGGTAGCCGTCGAGGGTCCGCTGGATCACTTCGGCTTCGACGCCGATCCGTTCCGGCTGCGCCAGGATACGCGCCGCCTCGGCGCGGTTCTCCGGCTGTTCGATGAATTCGGCGGCGCGGATATGCGCCCGAACCAGTGCGGCCAGAACGTCCGGATTCTTCTCGGCCCAGTCCTGTCGCGCCGCCAGCACCTTCTCGACCGCGCGCACCAGGATGTCCGAGACGAAATGCAGGATGTGCCCAATCCCGCGATCAACCGCGACCGAATTCCAGGGCGCACCGACACAGAATGCGTCGACATGGCCGTTGGCGAGACTGTCCACCATGTAGGGCGGCGGCAGCACCACCATATGCACATCCTCGTCGGGATCGACCCCGCCGGCCGCCATCCAGAACCGCAGCTGGTAATTGTGGGTCGAGAACGGGAACGTCATGCCGAATGTCAGCGGTTCGGCACCGGCCTTGCGCCGCGCGGCAACGACCCGTGCCAACGCCAGCGCCGTCGCCATCGGATCGAACGGATCGCCGTCGATTTCACCCATGATCGCCGCATGCAGAGGCGGCGACACCGTGATGGCGTTGCCGTTGAGGCCGAGATTGAACGGCGCCACGATCGGCACCTTGACGTGTCCGAGCCCGAGGCTGGAGGCGATCGCAACCGGAGCCAGCAAATGCGCGGCGTCGAAGCGGCCTATATTGAGCTTGTCGCGGACGTTCGACCATGACACTTCCCGCACCAGCGTGACATCGAGCCCTTCGTCCGCGGCAAAACCCTTGTCGACTGCAACGATCAGCGCGGCGGCGTCGACCAGCGGAATGAAGCCGATGTGCAGCGGTGTGGTCATTTCAGCAACTCCGACGCGGTCAGGATCGACTGCGCGATCTCGCCGATTTTCTTTTTCTCGCGCATTGCCGTGGAGCGCATCAGCACATAGGCCTCGTCTTCCGTCAGGCCTTTCACCTTCATCAAAATTCCCTTGGCGCGATCAATGACCTTGCGTTCCTCAAGCGCCGACTTGGTGCGGTCGAGTTCATCCTGCAGTTTCGCGAAGGCGTTGAAACGGGAGATGCAGAGGTCGAGGATCGGCTTGATACGCTCCTTCTTCAGGCCGTCGACGATATAGGCGGAGACGCCGGCATCGACGGAGGCCTGGATCGAGGCCGCATCGCTCTGGTCGACGAACATGGCGATCGGCCGCCGCACGGCACGGCTGACCTGGAACATCTGTTCCAGCACGTCGCGGCTGGGGTTTTCGAGATCGATCAGGATCACGTCAGGGTCGAGCGCGTAGATCCGCGCCAAAAGGCTCTGCATTTCGCTGATATGGACGACGCCGGTAAAGCCCGCCTCCCGCAGCCCCTCTTCCAGGATGGCGGCGCGGATCGGGCTTTCATCGACAATCACGATTTTAGGAGACGACTCAGCGCTCATCGACCACTCACCGCCCGGCAAGGCATCCATAGCACGCCGGAAGCGGCCATAAAGCCTTGTAATTGTGAGCAATTGGGACTAGCTCCTGCCGATCAATCAGGCAGATCGAATATGCAACAGGCCGCCGCGCCAAAAATCAGCTTTGTTTCGCTGGGGTGCCCCAAAGCACTGGTGGATTCCGAGCGCATCATCACGCGGCTGCGCGCGGAGGGCTATGAGCTGGCGCGCAAGCATGACGGCGCCGACATCGTCATCGTCAACACCTGCGGCTTCCTCGACAGCGCCAAGCAGGAATCGCTCGGCGCCATCGGCGAGGCGATGGCGGAGAACGGCAAGGTCATCGTCACCGGCTGCATGGGCGCCGAACCCGAACAGATCGAAGCGGCCTATCCCGGCGTACTCTCGATCACGGGCCCGCAGCAATATGAGAGCGTGCTGGACGCGGTGCATCGGGCGCTGCCGCCGGTCCATAACCCGCATCTCGACCTGGTGCCGCCGCAAGGCGTCAAGCTGACGCCGCGGCACTACGCCTATCTGAAGATTTCGGAAGGCTGCAACAACCGCTGCAGCTTCTGCATCATTCCAAAGCTGCGCGGCGATCTGGTGTCGCGCCCGGCCAATGACGTGCTGCGCGAGGCGGAAAAGCTGGTCAGCGCCGGCGTCAAGGAATTGCTGGTCATCTCGCAGGACACCTCGGCCTACGGCGTCGATATCAGATATGCCGAGAGCCCCTGGAAAGACCGCCAGGTCCGGGCCAAATTTTTCGATCTCGCCAGGGAACTCGGCGAGCTCGGCGCCTGGGTGCGGCTGCAATATGTCTACCCCTACCCGCATGTCGATGAAGTCATCGGCTTGATGAGCGAAGGCAAGGTCCTTCCCTATCTCGACATTCCCTTTCAGCATGCGAGCCCGGAAATCCTCAAGGCCATGAAGCGCCCCGCGGCACAGGAAAAGACGCTGGCGCGGATCAAGAAATGGCGTGAGGAATGCCCCGACCTGACGTTGCGCTCGACCTTCATTGTCGGCTTCCCCGGCGAGACCGATTCCGATTTTGCGTATCTGCTCGATTGGCTCGAGGAAGCCGAGATCGATCGCCTCGGCTGCTTCAAATATGAACCGGTCGCGGGCGCGCCGTCGAATGCAATCGGCAACGCCGTGCCCGACGAGATCAAGCAGGAACGCTGGAACGCGCTGATGGCGCGGCAACAGAAAATCTCGGCGCGCCGGTTGAAGCGCAAGGTCGGCACACGGCAGCAGATCATTATCGACGAAGTCGGGCCGACCGTTGCAAAGGGTCGGTCAAAGGCCGACGCACCGCAGATCGATGGCGCGGTGTATCTCTCGAGCCGTCGTCCTCTGAAGGTCGGCGAAATCGTCACGGCGAAGATCGAGCGCGCCGACCAATACGACCTGCATGGCAGCGTCACGGGCTTTTGAGGATCAACAGCGGGGCAGCACGGCGAAGAGATGTCGGATCATTTGAAGGAAATTCCGCCAGCCGCCCATCTCCTTGGTCGAGAAATCGTCTCGGTAGATCCGCATTCCGGTGAAGTGAAACTTCGATTTACGGCGAGGGAAGAATTCGCCAACCGCCATGGCACGGTGCAAGGCGGCATGCTGGCAGCGATGCTGGATTCCGCAACGGGCAACGCGGTGATGGCCAAATTGCCGTCGCATCTGACCGCCGTAACGGCGCGTCTGGATACGCAATTCCTGAAGCCTGCCGCGTTGGGAGCGATCGTTGCAACGGCGCGCCTCGTTCATCAGGACGAGCGCTCCGCTGAAGTCGTTGCGGAACTCACCGACAGCCAGGGCCAAATCGTCGCTACCGCCCGGGCCGAATTGCGGGTTCGCGAACGCAAGAACAGGCCTCCGGCTTCTTGAGGCGCTTGACAGCGCCTGCCATCAGGCTGTATGGGCCATCGCCATGAACCTGAACCGGACCAACCGCCGCGCCACTTTCCGTCGTCGCTCTGTCGACGATGATGGGTCGCGCCGTGTCCGACGACAACGCTGAATAACCAGATCAGCAACGTTTTCGAGAAGGCCGCACCCTGAAAAGTGCGGCCTTCTCGCGTTTCGGCCTGCCTTTCCAACCACCCCCCCCGAGGAGTTCGACATGACCAACGCTACCCATCCATACGACGCGCTGATGAACATCACCGCGCGGCCATCCGCCGTTTTCGTCAAGGGCGAAGGCGCCTATCTGTGGGACGATAGCGGCAAGCGCTATCTCGACTTCATACAGGGTTGGGCGGTCAATTGCCTCGGCCACTCGCCTGCCGTCGTCGCCGACGCGCTTGCGGCGCAGGCGAAGCAGCTGTTGACCCCGAGCCCGGCTTTCTTCAACGGGCCGAGCCTGAAGCTGGCGAAAGCTTTGACCGACAACAGTTGCTTCGACCAGGTATTCTTTGCCAACTCCGGCGCCGAAGCCAACGAAGGCGCGATCAAGCTGGCGCGAAAATACGGCACGCTGCACAAGAACGGCGCCTACGAGATCATCACCTTTGTCGGCGGTTTCCACGGCCGTACGCTCGCGACCATGTCGGCATCGGGCAAGAAAGCGTTTGAGCCGCTGTTCGAGCCCAAGGTGGCCGGCTTTCCCAAGGCGCAGTTGAACGATCTGGATTCCGTCAAGCGGCTGATCTCCGACAAGACCGTTGCCGTGATGCTGGAGCCGATCCAGGGCGAAGCCGGCGTATGGCCCGCGACCGATCAATTCCTGAAGGGAGTTGCGGGCGCTGACGAAAGAACATGGCCTGTTGCTGATCGTCGATGAGATCCAGACCGGCATGGGCCGCACCGGAAAGCTGTTCCACTACGAACACGCCGGAATCGAGCCCGACATCATGACGCTCGGCAAAGGCATCGGCGGCGGCGTGCCGCTGGCAGCCTTGCTGGCGACGAAGCACGCGTCCTGCTTCGAGCACGGCGATCAGGGCGGCACGTTCAACGGCAATCCGCTGATGTGCGCCGCGGGGCTTGCCGTGCTCGAACACGTCGCCGCACCGGAATTCCTGAAAGGCGCCGTCGATGCCGGCCTGTTCCTGGAAAGCGAATTGCAGAAATTGTCGGCGCGGCATGGTCTCGGCGAAGTGCGTGGCCGGGGCCTGTTGCTGGCGCTCGATCTCAAATTGCCGATCGGCGCCTCGATCGTGGCGCAAGCATTTGCGGACGGCGTGCTCCTGAACTCGCCGCAACCGGACGCGCTGCGTTTCATGCCGGCGCTCAACGTCACGCGCGAGGAGATATCGGAAATGATCGATTGCCTCGACGCGATCCTGACCAAGGCCGGGGCGGCGCGGCAAGTCGCGTAATTCTCTCGTCGTGCCGGCCCAGTGCGCAGTTGCGCACCGGGCCGGGCGACCGCTACGACCTTTCTTCTACGGCCTGAGAATCGCAGCTCCCGTCGTCGCCCTGCTCTCCAGCTCCGTATGCGCCTTCGCGGCGTCCTTCAGCGCATAGGCGTGGTTGATCGGCACATGGAGCTTGCCGTTGATGACGGCGGCAAACAGCGTGTCGGCGCCTTCCAGCAGTTCCTTGCGGGTGCCGACGTAATCGTTGAGTTTCGGCCGCGTCGCAAACAGCGAGCCGTGATTGTTTAATTCGGCAAGCGCGAATGGCGGCACCGGGCCGGACGCGTTGCCAAAACTCACGAACAGGCCGCGCGGACGCAGGCAGGACAGCGAACCCGGGAAGGTGGTCTTGCCGACACCGTCATAGACGACATCGCAGAGTTCGTTGCGGCTGATCTGTTTTACGCGCGCGACGAAATCTTCCTCATTGTAGAGGATGACGTGATCGCAACCATTGGCGAGTGCGAGGTCGGCCTTGGCCTTGGAGCCGACGGTACCGATGACATGGGCGCCGAGCGCCTTCGCCCATTGGCTGGCGAGCAGTCCGATGCCACCGGCGGCCGCGTGGATCAGCACGCGATGACCCGGCTCGACCTTGAAAGTCTTGTGCAGGAGGTACCAGACCGTCAGTCCCTTGAGCATCAGGACTGCGCCCTGCTCGTAGGTGATGTGATCCGGCAGCTTGACCAGCTTGTCGGCGGGAATGACCCGCTCGGAGGCGTAACCGCCGAGATTGAAATAATAGGCGACGCGATCGCCGGGGTGAAAATTGGTGACACCGGGCCCTACTGCGACAACTTCGCCCGCAGCTTCATTGCCGGCAATGAACGGCAGCCCCGGCGCCTTGTAGAGGCCGGTGCGGAAATAGACGTCGATGAAATTGAGGCCGACGGCATGCTGGCGGATTCGAACCTCGCCCGCTGCGGGAGCTGCGACGGCGACGTCCTCGTATACCAGGGCTTCCGGACCCCCCACCTTGTGCACCCGCACGGCTTTGGTCATGACAGTCTCTCCCTTGGTACTTTCTTGAAGCACTCCCCCGCGATACGAAAGCCATCGAGGCCGCCTTGTCAACTCGCAGGCTCAAGCGGGCTAATTGACGGCGTTTCTGCGTTTGCGCTTGGCGAGCACATTGAACAGCTCGACGGCGGCCGAGAACGTGATGGCAAAATAGATGTAACCGCGCGGGATGTGGAATTTGAATCCATCCGCCACCAGCGCCACGCCGATCAGCACCAGGAACGCCAGCGCCAGCATCTTGGTGGTGGGATGCTCCACCACGAACCGCGCCACCGGGCCGGACGAGACGTACATGACGAAGCAGGCGATGACGACGGCGGCGATCATGATTACGAGATCCTGCGCCATCCCGATCGCCGTGATGATCGAATCCAGCGAGAATACCATGTCGATGACGATGATCTGGATGATCACCCAGAAGAACGCGCCTGCTTTTGGCGTGGCATCGGGCTCGGCGTCGCCCGCCTCGACCTCGGCGTGAATTTCATGCGTCGCCTTCGCGATCAGAAAGAGGCCGCCGCCGATCAGGATGATGTCGCGCCATGACAACGCTACGCTCTTCACGGTCAGGACCGGTTCGGTCAGGCCGATCAGCCACACCAAAAGGCTAAGCAGGACGATGCGGAACACCAGCGCCAGCAGCAATCCGATCTGGCGCGCGCGCTTTGCCTGCTCAGGTGGAATGCGCGAGACGATCACCGACAGGAAAATGACGTTGTCGATGCCGAGCACGATTTCCAGCGCCGTCAATGTCAGCAACGCCGCCCAAGCTTCCGCGCTGGTCAGTAGTTCCATCATGCCCTGAACGATTTGATTAGCCGGATCACGGCATCGCTGCCGACGATATAGGCGGCGATAGCGCAGAGCCCGGCAATGATTGGCGCCCCCACGTTGAAATCACAGACCAGCGTGTAGATCGCGAGCACGGCCCAGACCGCCAGCAGCCACAGGGTCAGCCAGCGCAAGCGCACCACGCGAATCGGGTGCAGCACATGAAACGGCGCAAATGTCAGCGCGATCAGGGCGGCGATGCCAAGGCTGGAAAGCGCCGGCGGCAGATGCAGCAGAAACAGATAAAAGGCCACCGCGTTCCATAGCGCTGGAAAGCCGCGAAAATGATTGTCCGACGCCTTCATGCGCCGATCGGCGAAATAGAGCGCGCTCGACACCATGATGCCGATGCCGAGTAGCGGCGCCGCCAGCGGCAGCAGCAGGCCGCTCGCCGTGATCGCATAGGCGGGAACAAAGACGTAAGTCAGGAAATCGACGACGAGGTCGAGCACTTCGCCCGACCAGTCCGGCTGCAGCCGGACGACATCGAACTTTCGCGCCAGCGGGCCGTCGATTGCATCGACGATGAGCGCCGCCCCAAGCCAGGCGAACATATTGGCCCAATGCTCGCGCACGGCTTCCAGCATTGCGATCAGGGCGATGCCAGCGCCTAACGCCGTGAAGATATGCACCCCGAATGCGGCCAGCCGCATTCGGCGCGGTACGTCCAATGAAACTTGCTCGGTTGTCTGGTCCATTGCTTCGGCAGTGCTATCAGGAATCGTCCCGATTTGCATATCCACTGTTGCGGCGTTCCGTCGCGCAGGTTTGCCGGCGGTTGAGAGGGTATTCCGCTGGGAACGTCCGATGCGCAGGTCAGTGCAGTCAAGACGGGGAATAACGGGTCTGCCCCGGCCGATCGCGGACTTGAAAATGCCGCCGGGAACGTCAATTGTCCCGGTATGAACGATGCATCGCAAATTTATGACGCCGCCGTAATCGGCGGCGGGCCAGCGGGATTGACCGCCGCCATTGCGCTCGCCGATACCGGCGCCAGGACCGCCCTGCTCGCCCGCCGCGCGCCCTATGCCGATAATCGCACCACGGCGCTGTTGGGGGCTTCGACCGATCTTCTCGAACGCCTGGATGTCTGGCGGCGCTGCAGCGACAAGGCGGCGGCATTGCAGACCATGCGCCTCGTCGACGACACCGGCCGGCTGATCCGCGCGCCGGAGGTGCGGTTTTCCGCAGGCGAAATCGGTATGGATCAATTCGGCTTCAACATCGACAACCGCTCGCTGCTATCGGCGCTCGAAGAGCGCGCCTCCGAGCAGTCCTGCCTGACGCGATTTGACGATGAGGCCGATACGATCGATCCGCAGGACGCGATCGTTGCGGTTCATACGAGCCAGGGCCAATCACTCTCCGCGCGACTGGTGATCGGCGCCGACGGACGGCAGTCGCTTTCGCGCGAAGCCGCGGGCATCGACGTCAACCGCCGCGACCTGCATCAGTCGGCACTGACCTTCAACATCGCGCATTCGCGGTCCCACAAGAATATCTCGACCGAGTTTCACACGCCGCAGGGTCCTTGCGTGTTCGTGCCCCTTCCCGGCAATCGCTGCAGCGTGGTGTGGGTCTTGGCGCCGAAGGAAGCCGAACGGCTGAAGGCGCTCAGCGATGACGAGTTATCGGAGGCCGCGGAGAAGCAATCGCATTCCATTCTCGGCCGCATCCAGGTCGAGCCCGGGCGGCATGTCTTTCCGCTGGCGATCGAGAGGCCCGCGCAATTTGCCAGCCATCGCGTCGCACTGGTCGGCGAATCCGCCCATGTGCTGCCGCCGATCGGTGCGCAGGGTCTCAACATGGGATTGCGCGACGCCGCCGATATCGCCGATATCGCAGGGAATGCGATCTCGCTGGGCGAAGACCCCGGCTCGCCGCAGGTACTGGCGCGCTATCAATCCGCCCGGCGTTCCGATGTCACAAGCCGCATGTTTGCCATCGATATCGCCAACCGCTCGTTGCTCAGCGATTTCCTGCCGATGCAATCGCTGCGCGCAGCCAGCCTGCATCTTATCGGCTCGATCGGTCCGCTCCGGCGCCTTGCCATGCGCGAGGGCCTTGCGCCGTCCTGGAAGCGTGTGGGCTAGCTTTCGCCCGAAAGCGCTAATCAGAGGAAACGCCAGCCGCCCGCTCTGGATCAACCACATCACGCTGGTCAGCGTGACCACGGACGCAAATGTTCCGATCAGGACGGCGACCGAGGCCGGCTCGACCCAGGTGTTGTTTTGTCGCGCGATCACGAACACGTTAAGCGCCGGCGGCAACGACGCCATCAGGACGGCGGTCGCCGCCCATGGCTGCGCGAACGGCCCGAACGCCAGCATGAGTGCGAATACGATCAGCGGATGGATCAGGAGTTTGACCGCGATCACGCCGGGAACCTCCCACGGCACGCGATCGAACGGCCGCAGCGCCACGGTCACGCCCAGCACGAACAAGGCCGTCGGCGCCGCCGCGTTTTGCAGAAACAAAAGCGTCTTGTCGATCGCGACAGGAAGCTGAACATGCAGCGCCGCGGCGATCGCGCCGGCACCGGCCGACATGATGAGCGGGTTCAACACGACCTGCCGCGCCGCCACGCCGAACGCGTGCAACACCGACGGATGGTCGCGGTTGGTCAGTTCGATCAAGAGCGGTACGATGGTGAACAGAAAAATGCTGTCGCAGCAGAAGATCAGCGCGGTCGGAGCCGCCGCTTTGCTGCCGAGCACCGCCAGCGCCAGGCCCGGGCCCATATAACCGATATTGCCGTAAGCGCCGGCAAGGCCCGCCATGGTGGCCTTGCGGAGCGACAGTTCGCCGATGAACCGGCCGGCCACCATGGCAAGCACGAAGGCGCTCATGGTCGCGAGCGTGGTCGCGACCAGAAATGGCGGGTTGTTCAGTTCCGAAAACGGCGTCTTGGACATGATGCCGAACAGCAGCGCCGGCAGCGAAACGTAGAGCAGGAAGAAGTTCATCCAGCCAAGGCCCGATTCCGGCAGCCCCTTGGTCTTGCCGCAGGCGAACCCGATGAAGATCAGGCCGAAATAAGGTAACGCGAGATTAAGGATATCGGCCATTCTGAAAGCAATTTCTTGTCGGAGGTCAGGACCACGGCAGCGGATTGGTCCACCGAACCAGAGGGTTAATTCGACCTTTTGCCCCTAGCATCGGCCACAATCATGGTCTATTCGACGAGGCATGATTAAAGCGCGCACCGCCAAATTTCAGATCGGGCAGATCGTCCGCCACCGGGTGTTTTCGTTCCGGGGCGTGATTTTCGACATCGATCCGGAATTCAACAATACCGAGGAATGGTGGTTGTCGATCCCCGAGGAGGTTCGGCCTCACAAGGATCAGCCGTTCTACCACCTGCTCGCGGAGAATTCAGAGTCGGAATACGTCGCCTATGTCTCCGAGCAGAACCTGTTACCCGACGATTCCGGTGAGCCGATCCGGCATTCGCAGGTCGCCGAGATCTTTGTGAAGGACAAATCGGGCAGCTACCGCCCGCGCAATCCCTCGCTGAACTGACTTTCCGTTTGCAACGAAAAAGG
>CAWJYI010000005.1:0-68826 GCA_963847015.1 uncultured Alphaproteobacteria bacterium
CGCCCGGATCGGGCGCCTTTTTGTTTGTCGACTTTGCTTGTCGATTCTGCCCAGCGTTACTTCGCGGCCGGATTGGCGGCGGGGGTGCCTGCCGGCGGGTTGGCCTCGAGCTTCTTGCGCGCTTCTTCAGCCCGCTTCTGCAGCTCTTCCTGCAGCTTCTTCTGGTTTTCCTCGAACACCTTCGGATCGGTCGGCGGGCCGTCAAAGGCCTTGGCGAATTCGCCCGCGAGCGGCAGCGGAAGCGTCAGCGGCGCACCGTTGGAGTTGATGGCCTGAACCACCAGGGTCTGGCCTTTTTTCAGGTTCGCGATCAGTTCGGGCGTAGCATCGTAGTCGGACATGCATCCGTTGGCGAAGCAGATCACGTACGGGCTCTGCTGCGGCGCATTGGCGTCGACGATGATCCGGGTGCCGTGCACGAGTTGCATTCCGAGCGGCAGTGTCACGCGCAGGATTTTCTTCGGCTCGCCTTCGGGCTCGATGATGACGGCTGCAATAACCGGTTGGCCGGACTCGATGCGGCCATCCTTGCCGGTGAAGCAGACTTGCTTGGCGCCGGTGTCCTGCCCCTTGAGGCAGAATTTCGTCCAGGGCGCATAGATCAGCTGAACCTGCTGTTCCGGAGGCTGCGCAGCGGCGGCGGGAGCGCCTGCCGCCGCTGGCGGGGCCTGCTGCGCGGCTGGCGCGGGGGCACCCGCGGGTGCCTTGGGAGCCGCCTTCGGGGGTGCCTTGGGAGCCGCCTTGGGGGCCGCCGCAGGAGCCGGCGATGCCGGAGCGGCGGGCGTCTGGGCCTGCGCTCCGGAAGCGAGCAAGGTTGCGGACAATGCCGTCGCCGCCAACAAGGCGAAAACGCGCCCATGCGGCCGGGCTGACGCGGCCAAGATACGGAAATTCATTGCGGAAAACCCTTTCTGAACGCGAGCGCCCGAAACCGCTGCAGGCACCGACACCTAGCCGTTTGGGCGGCTGTCTCCTAGTCAATTGAGGCGGATACGTGACAGGCGCCGCCACCTTGGCCAATTGCACGCCTTCAATACAGCGACGGACGAAAAGATCAATGCCGACAAGCATCTTTGGGCTACGTCACGACCGGATGCCTCGCGCCTATGGTAAAGCTGTCTCGTGTGCAATTCCGAATCAAATCCACACGTGCCGATGCCCGCCTACGGACGTATCCGTCTTCGTGCCTCGCTTCGTCTCTTGCATCGAACCTTGGCCGCTCTTGCGCTCACGCTCGCCCTGTTACCGGCAATCCTTGCCGCTGAGGCACAGGCCATCGAGAGCTATGCGATCGCCATGCATGGCGCCCCGGCTTTGCCGCCCGATTTCACGCATATGCCCTACGCCAATCCGGATGCGCCAAAGGGCGGCCGGCTGGTGGAGAGCATGCTCGGCACCTTCGACAGCCTCAACCCCCTGATCGTCAGGGGCGTTGCCGTGCAGCAAGTCCGGGGGCTTCCGTTCGAAAGGGGCCTCGTGCTCGAAAGCCTGATGGCGCGCGGCAGTGACGAGCCGTTCACGCTGTATGGCCTGCTGGCCAAGACCGTCGAGACCGACGATGCCAGGAGTTACGTCACCTTCCGCCTCGATCCCAAAGCGCGCTTCTCGGACGGCAAACCCGTGCTCGCCGACGACGTGCTGTTTTCCTGGGCTTTGCTGCGCGACCAGGGACGCCCCAATCATCGCCAGTATTATTCCAAGGTCGCGAAAGCCGAAGCGCTCGACCCGCTCACGGTGCGGTTCGACTTCGGCGGTGCGCCCGACCGCGAGCTGCCGCTGATCCTCGGCCTGATGCCGATACTGCCCCGGCACGCCACCGATCCCGCGACATTCGAGGAAACCTCGATGACGGCGCCGATGGGTTCCGGCCCCTACCGGGTCACTTCCGTCCGGCCCGGCGCCAGCGTGACGTTCGTGCGCAATCCCGACTATTGGGGGCGCGATCTGCCGGTCAACAAGGGTTTGTGGAATTTCGACGAGATCAGGCTCGAATTCTACCGCGAAGCCAATGGCGAATTCGAAGCGTTCAAGCGCAGCCTCTATGATTTCCGTGTCGAGACCGAGCCGTTGCGCTGGCACGACGGCTACGATTTTGCCGCCGCCCGCAACGGTGAGGTGATCCGCGAGACGGCTAAAATCTCGATGCCGCAGCCGTCACAGTTCCTGGTGTTCAACACCCGCCGTCCGGTGTTTTCCGATATCCGTGTCCGCCAGGCCCTGACGCAATTGTTCGATTTCGAATGGATCAACCGAAACTATTTCTTCGGTCTCTATGTGCGTTCGGCGGGTTACTTCGCCGGCTCGGAACTATCGGCCTATGGCCGTCCCGCCGACGAGCGCGAGCGCGAACTCCTCAAACCTTTCGCCGCGCGCATCCCGCCCGATATTCTCGATGGCAGCTACCGTCTCCCCGTCACCGACGGTTCGGGCCGCGATCGCACGACCCTGCGCAGCGCGCTGACCCTGCTGTCGCAGGCCGGCTATGATCTCGACGGAACGGTGTTGCGGCAGCGTACGACCAAAGCGCCCCTCGCCTTCGAAATCCTGGTGACGACGCGCGATCAGGAACGGATCGCGCTGGCCTATAGCCGCGACCTCAAGCGCGCCGGCATCGAGGCGAGCGTGCGCGCGGTCGATCCGGTCCAGTTCGATCAGCGCCGGCTCGGCTATGAGTTCGACATGATCCAGAACCGCTGGGACCAGTCGCTGTCGCCCGGCAACGAGCAATCCTTCTATTGGGGCAGCCAGGCCGCCGACATTCCCGGCACGCGAAATTACATGGGCGCGAAAGACCCGGCGATCGACGCTTTGATCGACGCGCTGCTCGAGGCGCGCGAGCGGCCGGCTTTCGTCTCGGCGGTACGTGCGCTGGACCGGGTCCTGATGTCCGGTTTCTACGCTATCCCGTTGTTTAACGTGCAGGAGCAATGGATCGCGCGATGGAATTGGGTAGAACGGCCCGCAAAGGCTGCGTTGACGGGCTATCTGCCAGAAACCTGGTGGCAAAATCCGGATTCACGACCGAAGTGATGAACGCACGTGTATAATCCAAATCATGCAATCCGAGTGAACCGAACCAAGTAGTGAACCGAACCAAGTGACGCCGTTGAAGTGATCCAGTGACCCAGCCCACCGCTTCGCCAACGCTCGATACATTGTTCAGGCGGATCCTGGCACGGCAGCCGGACGCGCTGGCGCTGATCGACCCCCCGAACAAGCAGCGCATCACGGGCCAGACGCCAAAGCGTCTCACCTTTGCCCAGGCCGATCGCATGATTTCGGCGCTGGCGGCCCATTTCATCGAATCCGGATTGCCCGCCAATTCCGTGATCGCGGTGCAACTGCCGAATACGATCGAATTCGCGCTGACCGTGCTGGCCGCCTATCGTGCCGGACTGGTGGTGGCGGTGCTGCCGCTGCTGTGGCGGCAGGCGGAATTGACCATGGCGCTCAACCGCACCGCGGCGCGGGCGATCGTGACCACAGCCAAGGTCGACGGCATCGTCTATGCCGATCTGGCGATGAATGCCGCGGCGGAGGCGTTTTCGATCCGCCATGTCTGCGGCTTCGGCACCGACCTGCCCGAAGGCATGGCCTCCCTCGACCATGCCATCCTGCGGGAGTCCCCGACCACGCGCGCCGTCATCCAGGACGGCCGCAAGGCGGCGCTGATCTCCTTCGACATGACGTCGGAAGGTTTCCGGCCTGTACCGCGCGCCCATCTCGGCATGATTGCCGGCGGTCTCGCGATGTCGCTCGAGAGCAACGTGCCGCAGGGCGCAACCATGCTGTCGGCGTTCGCGCCGATGTCGTTTGCCGGCCTCGCTGCCTCGCTGGTGGTCTGGCTCCTGTCGGGCGGAACATTGGTGCTGCACCATCCCTTCGACGAAGAGGTGCTGGAACGGCAGATCAACGATCATGCCTGCGATACGCTGATTGCGCCGGCGCAACTGGCCTTGCGGCTGGATGAACTCGACCTGGCGGCGCGCCTGCCGAGCTTGCGCCATGTCATCGGCCTGTGGCGCACGCCGGAGCAAGTGGGCTCCAGCGCCTGCTGGGCCGCCCAGCAGGCGACGCTGACCGACGTCTATCTGTTTGGCGAAGCCGGACTGTTCGGCGCCCGCCGTATCGCCGCGGACGGTTCGGCGGCCCTGATCAAGCCGGGACCGCATGGCGCGCCGCGCGAATTGCCGGGCTCATCGATCGCCGGCGATATCCTGCTGACGCCGCGGGGCACATTGGGACTGCGCGGGCCGATGGTTCCGGTAGCCGCCTATGCGCCGCCGCCTCCGCCCAGCAACTCCCTGATCGCGTCGCCGCCGCGTGATTTCGTCGATACCGATTATGCGGCACGGCTCGACCGTTCGACCGGCGCCGTCAACATCACGGCGCCGCCGTCCGGCGTCATGGGTGTCGGCGGCTACCGCTTCCTGGCGCAGGACCTGCAGGAATGGGCGCGACGGCTCGGCCAAGGCGCGCTTTTGACGGCACTGCCGGATCGCCTCAGCGGCCATCGGCTCGCCGGGCGCGCCCAGGACAATGCGCCGGGCCCGTGACGCGCTCGCAGAACTCGGGCTTAACCCGTTGATGGTGGAAGCGTTTCGCGATCGGTCCGGCACCACTTGAGAGCCCCGCGGACGGGCCGCGTTGACGCTGCATTAAGGCCGCCAAACTAGGATCGCGCACGCTTAAAGATGCGCGCTTGATCCGAGTTTTGTCAGATGTCCCAGCAAGGTCCCATCCTCGTCGTATCGGCCGCCCGACGGCCGTCGTTCGCACTGGCGCTTGACGAGACAAAGCTGTTTCCGGTCGTCGAAGCCACTTGGGCGGACGCCGCCCGCGCCGTCGAACAGGTGCAGCCGGCCGCGGTGCTGGCCGCCATGTCCGAAGTCAGCGAGGCAGACTGTGCGGCGCTCGCGAAACGGATCGCGGCCCGCCAGCCCTATTTGCCGTTGATCGCGGTGGATCCAAAAATCCCGCTTCCGGACAACGCCATTCCCTTTTTCCAGCTTCAGGGTGATGCAAACCGTCTGATTGCGCGCCTTCGCGCGGCGCTGCGGGTCCGCTCGTTGCATGCGACCGTGATGCGCCGACTGGTCCCATCAGCGCCGATGGCGATGACCGATATCGATCCGGCCCACGATGCGACCGTGCTGCTGGTCGGCCGCGGCGGCGCCTACCCAGCGCTCTCGGTATCGCTCGGCGAGCGAACCGGCTTGGTCGGCGCACTCTCGATCGAGGCCGCCGCAAAGCACCTCAACACCCGCGACATCGACGGCATCGTGCTGGGCGAAGGGTTCAGCCCGCGCGTGGTCGATGCCTTCCTTACCGTGCTGACCGAGGACGCCCGTTTCCGCCACCTGCCGGTCGTGGTGACGGCGATCGATCTGGCATCGACCTATGAATTGGCGAATCTCGAGATCGTCTCCGCCGATATCGCGCAGGTGGCGGCGACTGCGCTGCCGCTGATCCGCCAGCATGCCTTCGAAATGCATCTGAGCCGGACGCTGAAGGCGGTCGACGCCGAGGGCTTGATCGATGCACGAACCGGCCTGCTGACGGCTGCCGCCTTCGAGCGCGATTTCGCCAGCGCCATCTATCAAACGCAGCAACGCGGCGGCGGTTTATCGGTGGCGCGCTTTGGCTTCGATCCCACCCATCCTCGTGCCCGGTTCGACGGCGCGCGGATCATCAGCCGCCTGATGCGGCGGATGGATTTTGGCGCAATCGGGGAAGACGGATCGGTCGTCGTCGCCTTCGCCGAGACCGACCTGAAGACCGCGCATGCGATTGCGCGGCGGCTGTCGAGCGTGATGCGCCATACCAGCCACGGCAAACGCGACGCGCGCGCCGAACCGGTCGTGACGGTCGCAACGCTGCTGCCGAACAATTCGGCGAAGTCGCTCCTGGCGCGCCTCCACGAAGAGGCGCATCGCGCCGCCTCGTAAATGTTCCCGTCACATCTGACGGAACTTCCCTTCCCGCGCCGCATTGTCGATCAGCAATTCTGCACTGGAGGAGGAGGACAACATGAAGAAATTTGCGCTGATCACTGCATCGCTTGCCTTGCTGGCAAGCCCGGTCTTCGCTGAGGAAGCCAAGACCGTCGGCACCGCGCCTGCGGAAGCGAAATTCTCGACGGTATCGAAGGACGAGATGTTCTCTTCGAAGCTGAAGGGCCTGAACGTCTATAATCAGAAGGATGAATCGGTCGGCGAGATCACCGACCTGGCCATCAAGAACCACCAGATCGACGCGCTGATCCTGTCGGTCGGCGGCTTCCTCGGCATGGGCGAGCACTATGTCGCGGTGTCGCCCTCCTCGGTCAGCGTTCGCCACGACGCCAAGAACGACAAATGGGTGGCGTCGATGAATACGACCAAGGAAGCGCTGAAGGCCGCGCCGGAATTCAAATATCCGAAGTAAGCGCGACGCGTTTAGTCAATAAGCGGCCGCTGGCGGAAATACCGGCGGTCGCTTCGCTTTTGTTTCCGTCATTGCCGCGGATGAGTTCGGAGTCATGCCGCCTTCTTGGCTTCCGCGAGATTGGCAAGCTGCCGCAAGATCTCGGTCGTGCCCATCAGCCGCTCTTCCGGGGTCTTCCATTCCTGGAAGAATACCACTTTCATGTCCGGACGCACCTTCGCGGCCTGGCCGTGCTGGCGGATGAAGAACACCAGCCGGTCCGGCTGCGCGAATTTGTTTTCGCGGAAGGTGATGACCGCGCCTTTCGGCCCGGCATCGACCTTCTCGACATTGGCTCTGCGGCAATAGGCCTTGATCGCGGCGACCTTGAAGAGATAGCGCACCTCATCCGGCAACACGCCAAAGCGGTCGCGCATTTCGGCGGCGAAATTGTCGATCTCCTCGTCGGTATCGAGATCGGCGAGCCGGCGGTATAGCGACAGCCGCACCGCGAGGTCGTTGACGTAGTCTTCCGGGATCAGCACGGGCATGCCGATGGTGATCTGCGGCGACCAGCGGTCGGCTGCGGGCTCGGCCACGCCGGCCTTGAGGTTGAGGATCGCCTCCTCCAGCATCGACTGGTACAGTTCGAAGCCGACTTCCTTGATATGGCCGGACTGTTCCTCGCCGAGCAAATTGCCGGCGCCGCGGATATCCAGATCGTGCGAAGCGAGCTGGAAGCCGGCACCGAGCGTTTCCAGCGACTGCAGCACCTTCAGCCGCCGTTCGGCCTGCGCCGTGATCTTTTGCTGCGCCGGCAGCGTGAACAGCGCGTAGGCCCGCAGTTTCGAGCGCCCTACCCGCCCGCGCAACTGATAGAGCTGCGCCAAACCGAACATGTCGGCGCGATGCACGATCAGCGTATTGGCAGTCGGAATATCAAGGCCGGACTCGATGATCGTGGTCGAGAGCAGGATATCGTATTTGCCGTCGTAGAACGCCGACATGATGTCCTCGATCACGGTCGGCGGCATCTGGCCATGCGCGACCGCGACTTTCATCTCCGGCACGTTCTTGTCGAGGAAATCCTTCACGCTGGCGAGGTCCTCGATCCGCGGCACGACATAAAACGCCTGCCCGCCGCGATAGCGTTCGCGCAGCAGCGCCTCGCGGATCATCAGGGGATCATGCGGCGCCACGAAGGTGCGCACGGCGAGGCGATCGACCGGGGGCGAGGCAATGATCGAGAGATCGCGCACGCCGGTCAGCGCCAGTTGCAGCGTACGCGGGATCGGCGTGGCGCTCAGCGTCAATACGTGCACCTGGGCGCGCAATTGCTTCAGCCGCTCCTTGTGGCTGACGCCAAAATGCTGCTCCTCGTCGACGATCAACAGTCCGAGGTCTCGAAACTTGATTGACTTGCCGAGCAGTGCGTGGGTTCCGACCACGATATCGACATTGCCTTCGGAGAGCCCCTTCTTGACCTGCGTCAGCTCCTTCGGCGCGACCAGGCGGGAAGCCTGCGCAACATTGACCGGGAAACCGCGGAATCGCTCGGCGAAATTCTTGCTGTGCTGCCGGGCCAACAGCGTGGTCGGCACCACGACGGCGACCTGCTTGCCATCGAGCGCGACCGCGAACGCCGCCCGCAGCGCCACCTCGGTCTTGCCGAAGCCGACGTCGCCGCAGATCAGCCGGTCCATCGGCCGGCCGCTTTCGAGGTCTTTCAGCGTTGAGGTAATGGCGCCCAGCTGGTCTTCGGTTTCTTCGTAGGGGAAGCGCGCGCAGAACTCGTCATAGACGTGCGGCTGCACCGGCATTTTCGGCGCTTCATGCAAATGCCGCTCGGCCGCGATCTTGATCAGTTCGCCGGCGATTTGGCGGATGCGGTTCTTGAGTTTTGCCTTGCGCGCCTGCCAGCCGCTGCCGCCCAACCGGTCCAGTTCGACATTGGCGTGGTCGGAGCCGTAGCGCGACAACAGCTCGATGTTCTCGACCGGCAGGAACAGCTTTGTTTCGGCGGCGTAGTGCAGCTCCAGGCAATCATGCGGCGCGCCGGAGACTTCCAGCGTCTGCAGGCCGATGAAACGGCCAATGCCGTGTTCGACGTGAACGACGAGATCGCCGGCCGAAAGGCTCGTGACCTCCGAGATGAAATTATCGAGCTTGCGGCTCGCTTTGCGCGGACGCACCAGGCGGTCGCCCAGAATGTCCTGCTCGCTGATGACGGCGACGTCGTCGGTCTCGAAACCGGACTCCATGCCGACCACGGCCAGCATGGCCTCATTGCGCGGCGTCGCCTGCACCGTGCGCCAGGTGTTGACGCTGGTGATATTGTGCAGCTTGTGGTCCCGCAACATGCTGCCCATGCGGTCGCGCGAGCCTTCGCTCCACAGCGCGATCACCACCTTTTTGCGCTGCGCCTGCAACGCCAGCACATGCGCGACCACGGATTCGAAGACATTGACCGTGCTGTCGGCGCGCTCCGGCGTGAAGTTGCGGCCCTGCCGCGCGCCGGCGTCGAAAACATTGGTGCCGTCGTCGGGTACGGCAAACGGCGTCAGCCGCGCAAGCGCGGCTTCGTTCAGCCGTGTCGTCCATTCCGCTTCGGTCAGATAAAGCCGGTCCGGCGGCAACGGCTTGTAGAGCGCACCGCCGCCGGGATGTTCCAGCGCCTCACGCCTGGCCTCGTAATAATCCGCGATCTGCTTGAAGCGTTCGCGCGCGGCGTCCTCGCCTTGCGGCTCGATCGCGATGGGAGCGCCGTCGAGATAGTCGAACAGCGTATCCATCCGCTCCTGGAACAATGGCAGCCAATGCTCCATGCCCGGATGGCGGCGGCCTTCGCTGACCGCTTCATACAGCAGGTCACCGCGCTCCGGCGCGCCGAAGGCCGCGACATAGCCCATGCGGAAGCGGCGGATGGTCTCGGTAACGAGCTGGAATTCCGAGACCGGCACCAGGTCGAGCGCGCGCATGTCGAGCAGCGTGCGCTGGGTTTCGGCGTCGAAGGTGCGGATCGATTCCAGGCTGTCGCCGAAGAAGTCGAACCGCACGGGCTGGTCGAGCCCGGCCGGAAACAGATCGAGGATGCCGCCGCGCACGGCGTATTCGCCGGGCTCGCGTACCGTCGAAGAGCGGTTGTAGCCGTTGTGTTCCAGCCAGGCGACGATGGAATCCATCGGCACGACATGGCCGGGCGCGACCGATAGCGCCTGCGCGGCGACGATTTCGCGCGCCGGCACGCGTTGCACGATGGCATTGACCGTGGTCAGCACGATCAGCGGCTTGTCGCTGCCCTGCAGGCGCGACAGCCGGGCCAGCGTGGTCAGCCGTTGCGCCAGGATGCCGCCATGCGGCGATACCCGGTCGTAAGGCTGGCAGTCCCAGGCTGGAAACTGCATGACCGGCAAATCTGGCGCGAAGAATTCAAGCGCCCGCGCTATCTGCTGCATGCGGGGGCCGTCGCGGCAGACGACCGCAAGGCTCACCGCCGGCGGTTTTGGCTTCGCAGCCACCGCGCGCGCGAGGTCCGCTACGACGAGCCCTTCGGCGCCCTCGGCGACATTGGCAAAAGTCAGCGCGCGGCCGGGCGCCAGCAGCGCGGCCGGTGATTTGACGGGAGCCTTCATGCGTCGTGGTCCACGGCGCGAAACGCCTTGATGCGATCGAACAGCGCGTTCGCATATTGGGGATCGAGCGGCTGGTCGCCGGTCAAGGCCGCATAGAAGATCGGGATCGGGCACCTCGATCAGGCTCTCAAGCTGGGTCAGTTCGCCATCGGACAGATCAGCTATCTCGGCATCGGCAAAGCGCCCGAGGATCAGGTCCATCTCGCGGGTGCCGCGATGCCAGCAGCGAAACAAAAGCCGCTTGCGGCGGTCGTCGAGGCCACCGCTCGATCGTGTCGATCCCGTCATGCCAAATCCAATCCAACGCCAAAAGCCCGGACGTGCTGCCGGGCGGGGTTGATATAGCGATCATGATCGCCGATGTCAGCCCCAACTGTTCCGCGAATTATCAACTGTGGCGTTATTGCCGGGCTTGACCCGGCAATCCATCACCCCTTTGAGTCTGCTTTGTGCGACGAGAGACCTTGATGCGCCCTGCTCTGCTCAATCCACTGTTTGCACCGGTCACGAGCCTTTCGGGCGTCGGCCCGAAACAGGACAAGCTGCTGCGCTATCTGCTCAGCCGCGATGAGACCCCGCGGCTGGTCGATCTGCTGCTGCATCTGCCGGCGAGCGTGATCGACCGCCGGGCGCGGCCAAAGATTAGCGAGGCGGTGCCGGGAACCGTGGTGACGCTGGAAGTCACCGTGGACCGTCACCGCCCGACGCCTGCGCGCAACCATCGCGCCCCGCATCTGGTCTATGCCAGCGACGACACCGGCGACGTGGTTCTGACCTATTTTCGCGCCCAGCCCGGCTATGTCGAAAAGCTGCTGCCGGTCGGCGCCAAGCGCTACGTCTCCGGCACCTTGCAGATGTTCGATGGCGTGCCGCAGATCGTCCATCCCGACCGCGTGGTGGACGAAGAAGGATTTGCAAAACTATCGGGCATCGATCCCGTCTATCCCCTGACCGAAGGCCTTGCGCTCGGTTCGCTTCGCCGCGCGATCGCGCAGGCGCTGCAAAAGCTGCCGGAACTGCCCGAATGGATCAGCCCGGAGGTGATCCGCCGCTGCAAATTTCCGCCGATCCGGGAAGCGCTGAACCGCGTCCATGTCCCCCTCGAACTCACGGACATCCTGCCCGACGGTCCGTTCTGGTCGCGGCTGGCCTTCGATGAATTGCTGGCCGGTCAACTGGCGCTGGCGCTGGTGCGCGCGCAGTTGCGCCGTCCCGCCGGTGACCGCCACGCCGGCGACGGCCATCTCCGCAGCAAGATCATCGACGCGTTGCCTTATGCGCTCACGGGATCGCAACGCGAGGCGGTGGCCGCCATCACCGAAGATTTGCGCCAGCCGGTGCGGATGTTACGGCTGCTGCAAGGCGATGTCGGCTCCGGCAAGACGGTGGTGGCGCTGCTGGCTGCCGCCGCCGTCACCGAGGCCGGCAAGCAGGCCGCGTTGATGGCGCCCACCGAAATCCTCGCGCGCCAGCACATCAAGACCATCGCCCCCCTCGCCGAGCGCGCGGGTCTTCGTGTCGCGATCCTCACAGGCCGCGAAAAGGGCGAGGAGCGCCGCGATATTCTGGCGCGGCTTGAGGCCGGCGAGATCGATTTGCTGGTCGGCACGCATGCGCTGATCCAGGACGATGTGGCGTTCAAGGCGCTGGCATTGGCCGTTGTCGACGAACAGCACCGCTTTGGCGTGCGCGAACGGCTCGCGCTCACCAACAAGGGCGAAGCCGTCGATGTCCTCGTGCTGAGTGCGACGCCGATCCCGCGCACGCTGGTGCTCACTTACTTCGGCGACATGGACGTCTCCGAATTGCGCGAGAAGCCGGCAGGGAGGCAACCGATCGACACCCGCACGGTGCCGAACAGCCGCCTCGACGAAATGGTGGACGCCGTCGGCCGGGCGCTGAAAGACGGCAAACTGGTCTACTGGATCTGTCCGCTGGTGGAGGAATCCGAGGCCGAAGGCATCGAACATCTCACCAACGCTACCGAGCGCTTCGAGCGGCTGCAAAAACGCTTCGGCGACCGCGTCGGTCTCGTGCACGGGCAAATGAAAGGCGCAGAGAAAGATCGCGTCATGGCGCAATTCGCCGCGCACGAAATCGGCCTCCTGGTCGCGACCACCGTCGTCGAGGTCGGCGTCGATGTGCCGGCTGCGTCCATCATGGTGATCGAGAACGCCGAACGCTTTGGGCTGGCCCAATTGCATCAGTTGCGCGGCCGGATCGGCCGCGGGCGCGAGGCTTCGACCTGCCTGCTGCTGTACAAGGAACCGCTGAACGAGATGTCCACGGCGCGGCTGAAAGTGATCCGCGAAACCACCGATGGATTCAGGATCGCCGAGGAAGACCTCAAGCTGCGCGGCGAAGGCGACGTGCTCGGCGTCCGCCAGAGCGGCCTGCCCGGTTACCGCATCGCGCGTTCCGAGGTTCACGGCCAACTCATCACGCAGGCGCGCGACGAGGCGCTGCGCATCATGAAGGACAATCCAAGGCTCAAGGGTGAACGCGGCGAAGCGCTGCGGTGTTTGCTCTATCTCTACGAACGCGACGAGGCGATACCGCTGATCGGGGCGGGGTAGTCTTGATCATTTCTACTCCACCTTTGCCGACGCCGGTTGCAGCGAGGCTGGGTTCGCCACGCGCGCGGCATTTGCGGTCGCGGCCAAGGCTGCAATCTTCTTCTGCGGATCGGAGCCCGGCTGCACCACGCCCGCCGACATGATCAGGGTTGCGGCATCCTCGGCGCTCATGTCGATTTCGATGATCTTGCTCTTCGGCACATAGAAGAAGAAGCCGGTGGTCGGGTTCGGCGCACAGGGCAAAAATACCGAGATGTGCTCGTCCTGGCCGGGAAGGCTGTTGGCGATCTCGACGCTCGGCGGCTGCGAGATCAGGACGATCGACCACATGCCCGGCGAGGGAAACTCGACGAGACCGACCCGGCGAAAGCTCGAGCCCTGCCCCGAGAACAGCGTCTCGAACACCTGCTTCAGGCCGCGATAGATCGCGCGCACCACCGGCATCCGGCCGAGCAGCCTTTCACCGAGATCGACCAGCGTCCGGCCGATCAGGTTGGCGGTGAGGAACCCCAGCAGCGTCAGCGCAATCACCGCCACGATCAGCCCCGAACCGGGCAGGCCGAACGGCAGATAGGTTTCCGGCCGGTAGGCGGTCGGCACGAACGGACGGACCAGGCTGTCGACCCAGTTCACGAACCACCAGGTCAAATACAGGGTGATCGCGACGGGTCCGGCGACAATCAGGCCGGTCAGAAAATAATTCCGGAAGCGGGCCACGAGCCCGCGCGGGGCGTCCGGGGTTTCAGCCGGGGGCACGGTCGGCGGCAGTTCTTGGCGGTTCATTGTGGTTCCAGGTCGGTCGAGGCGGCCGGTAATAGCCAGCTAAGCCATCCTAGCAGGTTTTTGAAGAGCCAAAGTGACAGCCAATCGGCGTAAAGCTATTCGACCGTTACCGATTTGGCGAGATTTCGCGGTTGATCGACGTCGGTGCCCATCACCACGGCGGTATGATAGGCCAGCAACTGCACGGGCACGGCATAGACCATGGGCGTAAAGGTCGCAGCCATGTCGGGCATCACAATCGTGACCAGCGATTCGATGGTCGCTTCCGCCGCCCCCTTGGCGTCGGTCATCAGAATGATATTGCCGCCGCGGGCTGCGACTTCCTGCATGTTCGAGACGGTCTTTTCGAACACCCGGTCATGCGGCGCGATCACCACGACCGGCATGTTCTCGTCGATCAGGGCGATCGGCCCGTGCTTGAGCTCGCCGGCGGCATAACCCTCGGCGTGGATGTAGGAGATTTCCTTCAGCTTCAGCGCGCCTTCCAGCGCCAGCGGATAGCTGGTGCCGCGGCCGAGATAGAGCACGTCCTTTGATTTCGCGATCTCGCGCGCCAGCTTTTCGATCTGCGGCTCGCTGGTCAGTGCGGCTGCCATCAGCCGCGGAATTTCGACGAGGCCATGGACCAGCCTGGCTTCGTCCTCATCCGACAATTCGCCGCGCGCCTTGCCCGCGGCCACGGCCAATGAGGCCAGCACCATCAACTGGCAGGTGAAGGCCTTGGTGGAGGCGACGCCGATTTCGGGACCGGCCAGCGTCTGCAGCACGGTCTCGCTTTCGCGCGCGATCGTCGAGGTCGCCACATTGACCACGGAGAGCGTGTGGACGCCTTGCGCCTTCGCATAACGCAAGGCCGCCAACGTGTCGGCGGTCTCGCCCGACTGTGAAATGAAGATTGCGAGATCGCCCTTGCGCAACGGCGCCTCGCGGTAGCGGAATTCGGAGGCGACATCCAGTTCGACCGGCACGCGCGCCAGCCGTTCGATCCAGTATTTGGCGACAAACCCCGCATAGCTCGCGGTACCGCAGGCGGTGATCGAAATCCGCTGGATATCCCTGAAGTCGAACGGCAGCTTGACCGGCAGCATCACGCGGTCGGTCGCCATATCCACGTAACGCGCGAGCGTGTGCCCGACCACTTCGGGCTGCTCGTGGATTTCCTTGGCCATGAAGTGGCGGTAGTTCGCCTTGTCGACCAGCGACGACGAGGCGCTGTGCTTGATGGCGTCGCGATGAACGATGGCGTTGTCCTTGTCGTAGATGGTGGCGCCCTTGCGCGTCAGCACGACCCAGTCGCCGTCCTCGAGATAGCTGACGGTATCGGTAAAGGGCCCGAGCGCGATGGCATCGGAGCCAAGATACATTTCGCCGTCACCATGACCGATCGCGAGCGGCGGTCCGTTGCGGGCCCCGATCATCAGATCGTCATGGCCCGCAAAGATAAAACCGAGCGCGAAGGCGCCACGAAGCTGCGACAGCGCCGCCTTCACCGCTTCAACGGGATTCACGCCCTGGCTGAGAAAACTGTCAACGAGATGCAGCACGATCTCGGTATCGGTTTCGGTCTTGAAGACGGCGCCCTTTTTCTCGAGCGCCTGGCGCAACTCGCGAAAATTCTCGATGATGCCGTTATGGACCACCGCGACGCGATCGGTCGCGTGCGGATGCGCGTTGTTCTCGGTCGGCCTGCCGTGGGTGGCCCAGCGCGTGTGCCCGATGCCGGTATGCCCCGCGAGCGGTTCGGCCTCCAATCGTTTTTCGAGATTCTTGAGCTTGCCTTCGGCGCGGCGGCGCGCGAGGTGATCGCCTTCCAGCGTGGCGACACCAGCGGAATCATAGCCGCGATATTCAAGCCGTTTGAGCGATTCCACCAACTGCTCCGCGACCGGAGCGCGTCCGAGAATGCCGACAATGCCGCACATGCGGTTTAATATCCCCAAATCGACGAAGACGTCGAAGACCCGCGCCTTCTTAACGAAAATGACGAACCGACAGATACTCAATAATTATTGCGGATTGAGACAGAGTTAAGTGGAAACCTTAATGAACACGTTCGAGCCCGGATAGACCCGCCTACCCTTCATTCCCTAGGGTTACGTGTCTGCGATCTCGCGACGCGCCGACGCCCGAGTTTGCATGAACTTCCCCTCGAAAGACAGAGGGAACAGGGAAAGCCGGGTGCCCGGAGCACCCGCAGCCCCTGTGCAATGGTAGGTAGCACAGGGTAGTCACCACGGTTGCGCCGGAATCACCCGGCTTTCCCCGCGCAATGGTTTTAACGGTTTCCTTCGTGATCTCCCCGGCGACGAATTCCTTTTTGTCACCGTCGCCGGCGGATTGACGGTTCAGCGAAAACCCGGTTGGGCTCATGAACCTCCGCCGGCTTGACATCAGCAACGGATGCCAGGACCACACGACTTCGCCGTACGCATCTGCGCCGTTCGTCTGCACGCGAGTTCATCGCGTGCCCAACGCTGCCGCGTCCACCGCATCCCACCCCGCGTCCGTGACGACTCGCGATCCGCCCCTCTTGATGGGGTGAGACAGGGCGAGCTGATAGAGTTGATTTGCCCGACGAGGGAAGCGAAATATTTTTGAGAGGGAGGACTGGACGACCCAAATCACGTTGAGATTGCTGCGATAAATTGATTGGAGGAAAATCGTCGCGCTGGTGATACACCATGCTGATCGCCGCACTCCTCTCCCAGCCCGTGCGGGCAGCAACTTGCGCATCTGCGCAGGTTGAATTTCTGGTGCGCCGGCATGCCAGGGTCTCACGATCAACTTTAGGCGTTAAAGTTGATGCTCCGGCATGCGATGCATGCGGGCAAAACCTCTTCCCCAGCGAGCCCGCCGAAGCAAACGTGCGACGAAACACGCCGAGAAGTGGCCTACGTCTTTGCCGGAGCGCGACGCGCTAAACACGTACACCAACGGCCTCCCCCGCATGCGTCGAAGGATCATGGAGTAGCGCTGTTTCTTAACCGGCAAGAGAACGCTACAGTGAACGCGCCAAAGCTGAGCGCCGCCGCAGAATGTTTATTGCGCAGAGCAGGATGATCGTCGAGGAACTTCAACACCACATCCCTCATTTGGCTCTTCGTGGCATGGGTGGCTCCTTCGCAATCGTATCCTATCTCCTCCATCATGTCGTAATGGCCAACAATCTCCCCGACGCACGCTCGATCGTCTTCACCGCCACGACAAAGTTCCAGAAGTTTATTTCCGTCATCAAAAAATGAATTTGCAGGGCAATAGGTCAGAGCCACGATGGCGACAGCAGCGATAAGGCGACCCATCGGAAGCTACCTGGTTGAGTGGGGGCTGCGCGATCATCGGTCAGCTCTTGCACGCAGTGTCTAAGTATTGCAGGCCCGCGTTCTTCATTTGCATGCCGATTAGCTAGAACTTTACGCGCTTTTTATTTGTTCTCGGGTCCTGCCTTCGTGAACGGATCGGATCTTTGGATCAGGGTCAGCCAGCCTGTCTGCATAGCTCGCTCCTCTGAATCGTGGGAGCCTCAACAGCACCCACATCCACGGCACCGATGTGCCGGTGGAGGAGCCGTCTACAGCATCATCAACGGACTCATGCACCGCAGCAATTTGAATGCTACTCGATCACCTCGTCGGCAGTAGCAAGCAGCGTCGATGGAATAGTGATGCCGAGTGCCTTTGCAGCTTTGAGGTTGATAGCCAGTTCGAACTTGGTCGGCTGCTCGATCGGAAGGTCATCTGGCGTGGCTCCACGCAGTAACTTGTCGACGTAGCTTGCGGCACGTCGATAGAGAACCGTGAGGCTCGGGCCGTAGCTCATCAACATACCTGCCTGCGTGAACTGGTTCGTGTTGGTAATTGTGGGCAGCTGATGTTTAAGTGCCATTTCTGCAATCGGTTGTCGAAGCAGGTATGTCAGTGGACCGACGACGATCAAGAGCGCACCGACTTGCTTGGCGACCATCTCGCCGAACGCACTGTTCAATTCGTCGGGGCTCTGAATATCGGCAACCTCGAGCACGATATTGAGCTTTCGTGAGGCTAGCTCAAGTTCTGCGAAGCCGACTTTGGATGAAACTTGCCCGAGCACCCCTACCCGTGAAATCTTAGGGTCGATCTCCTTCAAGAGAGCGAGGTATTTGGCCCAGAGTTCAGGGCTTGCATCGGCGCTCAGGCCAGTGACGTTTCCGCCGGGCCGAGCCAAACTCGTAACGAAACCGGATTTCACAGGATCCGCCGCGAAGACCATAACAATGGGTATCGTCGCAGTCGCGCCCCGGGCGGCTACGACGTGTATATTCGTACCGGTGACAATCACGTCTACCCGCAGCCGCACAAGCTCGGCGGCAAGTTCCGGCAACCGCTCTATCTCACCATTTGCGTACCGATGCTCGAACACGACGTTGCGGCCGTTGATGTAGCCGAGATCGCGTAGCCCCTCTTCGAGCGCATAAAACAGCGACGACACAGATTCGGCTGACGCTCCCAGGAGAAAGCCGACCCGGTATACTTTCGTGGCAGGCTGAGCCTCGGCGACAGACCGCGCGACAAATAAACCGCCCGCAAAAGCGCCCGCAATCGTAACAAACTCACGCCGCCTCATGCCCGCCCCCAAACGGCTGTGTAGCAGGGATAATCAAGATTTCGCATTATCTATTGCGGATTGAGACAGTCTTAAGCGGAAAGCTTAACAACCCCGCTCGCTAACCTTCCTTCGGCTTCTTAGCCCGCGTCTTCATCTCGCGATATCGCTTGGCGCCGCCCTCGCGGTTGTTTTGCGGGGTGCGCTCCACCGCCATCGCATCGTCGGGCACGTCTTTCGTGATCACCGAGCCAGACCCGATATAGGCGCCGTTGCCGATTTTGACCGGCGCGACCAGCGAGGAATTGGTGCCGACGAAGGCGCCCTCGCCGATCGTGGTCTTGTGTTTTGAGAAGCCGTCGTAGTTGCA
Source organism: uncultured Alphaproteobacteria bacterium (assembly GCA_963847015.1). GTDB lineage: Bacteria > Pseudomonadota > Alphaproteobacteria > Rhizobiales > Xanthobacteraceae > Bradyrhizobium. Next base: position 18,345 of record CAWJYI010000005.1, read on the forward strand.
GGTGATGGTGCCGGCGCCGATGTTGGATTTGGCGCCGATATGGGTGTCGCCGATGTAGGAGAGATGGTTGACCTTGACGCCGGCTTCGAGCACCGCGGCTTTGGTCTCGACGAAATTGCCGATCTTGGCGCCGTCACCCAGCGACGTTCCCGGCCGCATTCGCGCAAAGGGGCCGACCAGGGCCTTCCTGCCGATGGTGCTCTGCACGATGTGCGAGAACGAATGGATCACCGCGCCGTCGGCGATGGTCACGCCGGGTCCGATCACCACGAACGGTTCGATCGTGACGTCATTGCCGAACTTGGTATCGGCGGCGAGATAGACGGTTTCCGGCGCGATCAGCGTCACGCCGGCATCGAGCGCGGCCTTGCGCAGCCGCGCCTGCATCACCGCTTCCGCTTCCGCGAGCTGGGCCTTGGTGTTGATACCGCGCACTTCATCCTCGCTGGTTTCGATCACGACGGCCTCCAATCCCAATTGCCTGACAATAGCGACGGCATCGACGAGATAATACTCGCTCTTGCTGTTGCCATTGCCGATCCTGTCGATGATTTCGAGGGCGCGGCGGCCGTCGAACGCCATCACGCCGGCATTGCACAGCGTGACCTTGCGCTCCGCCGCGCTGGCATCGGCATGCTCGCGGATGGCCACCAGGTGGTCGCCCTCCATCAGCAGCCGGCCATAGCCGGCCGGATCGGCGGCGCGAAACCCCAGCACGGCGAGCGCCGCGCCGTTTGCCAGCGGCGCGCGCAACCGCTCAAAGGTCTCGGCCGAGATCAGCGGCGTGTCGCCGAACGCCACCAGCAGGTCGTCAGCGCCGCGCGCAATGGCCTCGCGGGCCGCCAGTACCGCGTGCGCAGTGCCGAGGCGCTCGTGCTGAATGAAGGTTGCGGCGTGCGGACGCACGCGTGCGACCTCGTCTGCGACCGCCCTGTGGTCCGGCCCCACCACGACCGCAAGCGAGCCGTCCGCGCCGTGCGGCGCCGCGTCGAGCACATGCGCCAGCAGCGATTGGCCGGCCACCGGATGCAGCACCTTCGGCAGCGAGGACCGCATCCGCGTGCCCTCACCGGCCGCAAGCACCACAGTCAGGCTGGATCGAGCCGTCATCGAGATCCTCTACAGATCGCCCTCTACCCATCGGGCGGGTTGCGCCGGCGCCGTCTTTAATTGTTTTCCCCGGGAGATGAAACCGATTCGCCGTCCCGGGAAGCTTCTGGATTCAAGCCGGGGTTCCATTTCCTGTTAATGTTTGCGCGGTGATTCGGCGGGGCCTTTATCGGTAGGACTTTATTCGGTAAGACCTTATCCGGGTAAGCCTTGACCGGTAGGCCTTGGGGGCTGGGGACGTTTTGGCCAAAAATTCCGACCATCTCGCTGGCGGCTTCGAGGCGGATAACACCGGCGGCGTGCTGAGCGGTTTGTTGGCCGAGGAAGAAGACCGGCGCGTCTTGTGGCGAATTGGCTCGTGGGGCGTCGGCGCGATCGCCGCTGTGATCCTGGCCGTAATAGCCAACCAGCAGTCGTTCGGATGGAAGCGCGACCTGACGGCCTCCGCCGATCTGACCCGTCAGGCGCAGCAGATCCAGATGGCTGCCAGGGAAACCCAGAACGAGGCGCGGCGGCTTGCCTCCGCCGTCGATACGCTTAACGGCGATCGGGACCGGCTGTATGCCCGCGTCACCACCCTGGAACAGGGACTGGATTCCGTGACCGGCGCCATTGCCCGGCAAGGTGCTGCCGTGGGGGCCCCGCCCGCCCCGGCAATATCCTCCAAAACCGCAGAATCCAAAACCGCAGAGCCGGTGCCTGCGCCGGCCGTGGCGGCCGTCGCGACTATCCAGCCCGCTGCGCCAGCGCCCGACAAGCCAGCTACCGCGTCCGCCGAGCCAGGCCAACACTTCGTCGTTTGCCAAGGATATTGCGAAGGATGCCGCCAAAGATACCGCGAAGATCGATGTCGCCAAAACTGAAATGGCGAAGCTTGAAATTGCCAAATCTGAGCTGGCCAAGTCTGAAATAGCCAAGTCTGAAATAGCCAAGTCTGAAATCACCAAGCCAGAAATCACCAGGTCGGAAATCACCAGGCCTGAGAGCGCAAAAGCAGATGCCGGCAAGGCTGATATCGGAAAGGCCGATGCCGCAAAGGCGGATTTGCAAAGGGCGGATTCCTCTAAACCTCCGGCTGCAACCCCCGCCACGCCGCTGGTCGCGTCGAAATCGATCATGGCACCGCCCGATCCCGCGGCGGCAAAGCTGATCGAGCCCAACAAGCCCGTGAGCCCGGTGATAGCGGCCCCGATTCCGGAAGTGATGGCGTCGACGTCGCCTGCTACCGACGAGGAGGCGGACGCAGCGACATCGCCGAACGCCGCTATCCAGCGCACCGAGTTCGGGGTCGATCTCGGCACCGCCAATTCGATCGGCGGCCTGCGCGCGCTGTGGCGCGGGCTGCTCAGATCGAAATCCAATGCGCCGTTGGTCGCGTTGCGCCCGATCATCGTCATAAAGGAGCGCAGCAACGGACTGGGCATGCAGCTTCGCCTCGTCGCCGGACCGTTGAACGACGCCGGCGCCGCCGCCAGGATTTGCGCCGTCCTGGGCGAAAATAACCGGAGCTGCGAGACGGCCATTTTTGACGGTCAGCGCCTCCAGATGAATTCGGACGATGCACCGCCGGCAGCCGCCGCGAAACCCGCATCGCGCCGGCGCAGCGTCCCCGCACGCGCCGCGGTCGAGGAGCCGCCGAAGAAGCCTGAAACATCGACCGTATCCACGATCTCGTCGATGTTCGGCCGCAGGACACAATAAATATTTGGAAACAAAGGGTTACGGCTGAATCCTCATCGATCTCGTGCCGCCTCACATGGCCATCCGCTTGTCCTGCCCGGCATTCCCGACCATATTCGAAAAAATGTTGGTTAGTTGTTGCGGCTAACCGGAATCACTGAGCCGGAAAATGCTTCCATGAAAAAAACTCCCTTCCGGCTGACACCGTATCAGGTGCAATTTCTATTGGTGGTCGGCTTCGTGACCGTCGGCTATGCGCTGTACCTGCGCTATCTCGCGATCGAGTTCTCGACCGTAGCCCTCGCCTGCGACGCCGGCCTGCAGACCATGATCTGCAAAACCCGCGTGCTCGCCACGTCGCTGTTCAAGAATTCGGTGTTCGGCATCGTCGCGCTGGTGATCGCCGTGCTTCACGTGATGCGGCCGTCGATCGTGCTGTTGACCGGCGGCCTGGTCGCGGCCGGGCTCGGGATCGTGCTCTACAATATCGCGTTGTCGGGGCTTGCGATCGGTCTGCTTATTTTGGGATTTGCACGGCCCGCGCCCGCCACAGCGTGAGCGCGAGCACGAAGTAGATCGCGCAGGTCCACATCGCCTGCCAGTTCTGCGCGCCTTCGTTGATGCCGGTGTAGAGCGCGGCAACCACCAGCAATCCGGCAAAGGCCGATTCGGCGATCGGGCGCACGCCCTCTTTCGGCCGGTTGAGCAGCATGAGCGCTGCGAACGGCACCACGGCCATGGTCAGCGATGCAAACGGAAAATCGCGGTAGCGCGGATCGAAGGTGAAGCCGAGCGCGGTCTCCGCGCCGATCAACGTCGTGACGACAAGCGTCAGGCCCAAAAGCACCGTCAGCACCGATCTGGTCCGGCCCTCGCGCGGGCCCAGCAATTCCAGGAAGGTCGGCAGCGGACGTCCCGACATCGCTGCGTTCGCACAGAACATGGGCGAGGCAATGCCGGCAGCCAGCAGCGCGCCCCATTTGAGCCAGCCGCCGGCGCCGTAGCTCTCATAGAACATCTTGTCGGCGGCTACGCCGAGCAGCATGCCGGCGGTGGTCGCCGACGTACCGACCGCGATCCACGCGGCCAGCCGCGGCTGCCACGGCCGCCGGCGCAACGTCAGCCACCCCGCCAGGAACACGAAAGCGCTGAGCGCCATGCCGCATCCCATCTGCAATTTCCAGAACGGATAGTTGCTGATCGGCTCGCCCGGCGGATATTTCACCGCCCGCTTCGCGGCATCGATCAGGCCCCAATAGCCGCCGACGGTGCCCTCGAGCTGGCGCTTCCAGGGCTGGTCATAGGCCTCGATCAGGTTGACGCGAAAGCCTTCCTTCTTGGCGAGATCGAGAATCTCGGAGACCACGCGCGCCTGGTTGGCGCGCGATGGCAGTGCACCCTCGCGCATCCGCCCCGCACTCGGCCAGCCCGTTTCGCCGATCAGGATTTCCTTGCCGGGAAACGCGACCGCCATCCGCTTGCGAATCGCATCGACATGCCCGGCGGCAAATTTCGCGCGCACCGGCATGTCTTCCCAGTACGGCAGGATATGGATCGTGACGAAATCGACGGCGTCATAGACTTCGCGGTTGCGCAGCCAATATTCCCAGACATCGGCATAGGTGACGGGCACGCTCACCTGTGCCTTGACCGAACGGATATTGGCCGCGAGATCCGATGTCGTCATCTCGCCGCGCAGCAACACCTCGTTGCCGACCACGAGCGCCGTGATGACGCCGGGATATTCCTTGGTCAGGCCGACCGCGATGGCGATCTGGGAAGCGTTCTTGAACCGGTTGCTGCCGAGCCAGATCCCCTGAATGACCTTCAGTCCAACCTTGGCGGCAAGCGCCGGAACCTGATCGAGCCCGTTCTCGATCGAATAGGTCCGCACGCAGTCGGTGATTTTGGCGAGCTGCGCCAGGTCCTGCGCGATCTGCTCCGCCTCGATATGCGTGGTCGGCGCCAGCGGCGTCTGCGCGTCGCGAAACGGCGCGTAGGACACGCATTGAAGCTTGGCATTGGGGTCGATCGGGGCGCGCACGAGCGTGATCGGTGTGGCCAGCCACCACCACACGGCCGCGATCATACCTAGCGATGACAGGAGAAGCGCCAGCGGCGTACGAAGAGAAATCGGTTCCATCCTCCGGGCGGGGACCGTCGATTAGCCGGTCACCGGCCATCTGCCAAGAGCGGGGATCGGGGTATTCCCGCTCTTCCCGCTGCGGCAGTTTTACCACGACGCGATAAAGTTGTGACATTGCTGGACAAAATCCGTAATAACCGGCATGGGAATCCGCAGATGTGTCCGCCGCATTGGGGACCCATTTGGTCGGCAACAAGCCAAGTTATGGCGTTGCAGATGGAATTGCCTGCAAAATTGTCGCTGGGACAGGAAACAAGTCGGGGAATGTATGCGTCGAAGGGTGCCTAGTCTCAAAGTTACGCGCTTCGCGCTGTTGGCCGTTGCGGGTCTCGCCCTCCTGATCGGGACTGGCGGCGCTTTCGCCCAGAGCGGCAACGCGGCCGCCCAGGACCAGGGCAAGCCGCCGGCAGCCAATTCGGCCGACGCCACCAAGGACAACCAGCGCAAGACCGACGAATTCGTCGAGGCGTCCCAGGCCATCAACGGCCCGGCCGGAAATCCGGAATGCGTCTGGCTCGGCCGCCGCGTGGTACGCCTGATGTGGCTGGATGACCTCGATACCGCGTTCCGGCATCTTGACCTCTACGACCGGTTCGGCTGCCCGGGCGGCCACGTCCAGGCTACCTTCCGCTGCCTGACCCGTTTCGGCGGGCAGATCGACCCCAAGGTGGCGGAGACCTTGTCCAGCCGCATCCACGCCTGCTGGATCAATCCCGGCGCCCAGCCCCAGACCGCTGCCGCGACACCGCCCGCGCCAGTGGCGCCGACGACCGCAGGCAATGCCGCGCCCGCTCCGGCGGCGTCACCTGCGCCGGCGTCCGCAGCCGCGCCGGCGAAATAGCCGCATCCTTCAGCACGATCCGGACGGAACGATCCGGATTTTTGCGCTTTGAATGGTCTGCGCCCTCAAAACGCCATGGCGCCATACCAGTTGTGAAATTGCACGGCAGGATTATCTTCATGAAGCCACCGTGTCGGTCGAACCTAGGGGACGGGTTCGCGTCCCCTCAATGCAGCCCCCGTATGGTTTAGTCGCCGATGCGCGCCGTCGTCGCCGTTCTGCTGTTTGTGACCGCAGCTCATGCTGCGTTATGGGGTCTGTTCCAGGAAAAGCAGCCGGCGCCCGATTTCCGGGGTATTTTGCCGAGCGTGTCCTATGCGCCGTTCGAGGGAACGTCGCATCCCGACGTCGACAACGTCCCCAATGTCGAGAAGATTCGCGCCGACCTGAAGAAGCTGTCGACGATGACGCGGGCGATCCGCCTGTACTCCTCGACCGGCGGTGTCGAACTGGTCCCGCCGATCGCCGCCGAGTTCGGCCTCAAGGTCACCGTCGGCGCCTGGATCGACAAGAACTCCGACCGTAACGAGCGCGAAATCGACGCCGCGATCAATCTTGCCAAGCGCAACAGCAACGTGAACGGCGTCGTCGTCGGCAACGAGACGATCTACCGCGGCGAGCAGAAGGTCGAAGACCTCATCGACCTGATCAAGCGGGTCAAGAAATCAGTCAACGTTCCCGTCACGACCGGTGAGATCTGGAATATCTGGCGCGACAATCCGGAGCTTGCTTCCTCCGTCGATTTCATCGCCGCGCACGTGCTGCCCTATTGGGAAAACTTCACCGACAAGCAGGCGGTCGATCAGGCGGTCTATCTCTACCAGCTGTTGCGCGAGAAATTCCCGGGCAAGCGGATCGTCATCGCCGAATTCGGCTGGCCGAGCGCCGGCTATAATCTTCGGAATGCCGAGCCCGGCCCGTTCGAGCAGGCTTCCGTGCTGCGCAACTTCGTCAGCCGCGCCGACGCCATCGGCATGGAATACAACATCGTCGAAGCGATCGATCAGCCCTGGAAGTTCTTCGAAGGCGGCGTCGGCCCCTATTGGGGCATTCTCAACGCCGACCGCGAGCCGAAATTCGCCTGGACCGGCCCGATCGTGAACGAGAACTACTGGAAGCTCGCGCTGATTGCGCTTCTGGTCGGCGTGCTGATGTCGCTGCCGATCCTCCGCCTCGACCGGCCCACCATGATGCAGGCGCTGGTGCTTTCGGCGGCCGCGAACGGCGTCGGCGCCTGGGTCGCAACCGTGTTCGGCTACTGGGCCGGGCACTATTTCGTGTTCGGCTCGGCCTTCGCGCTGACGCTGGGCCTGATCCTGCTCGTGCCGCTGGTGCTGATCGCCATGGCCCGGATCGAGGAGATCGCCGCCATTGCGTTTGGCCGCGGCCCGCGCCGGCTGATCGCCAAGAGCGCCCCCGTGGCGCCGGCCACCATGGGCGACGGCGTCACCTTCCCCAAGGTCTCGATCCACATTCCCGCTTATTTCGAGCCGGTCGAAATGCTCAAGCAGACGCTCGATGCGGTGTCGCGGCTGGATTATCCGAATTTCGAATGCGTCGTCATCATCAACAACACGCCCGATCCTGAATTCTGGCAGCCGATCCAGGATCATTGCCGCACGCTCGGCGAACGCTTCAAGTTCATCAACGCCGAGAAGGTCAAAGGCTTCAAGGCCGGCGCGCTGCGCATTGCGATGGACCGCACGGCCGCCGACGCCGAGATCATCGGCATCATCGACGCCGATTACGTCGTGCAGCCGGACTGGCTGAAGGACCTCGTGCCGGTGTTTGCCGATCCCCGCGTCGGCCTCGTGCAGGCGCCGCAGGAGCATCGCGACGGCGACCGTTCCCTGATGCACTACATCATGAATGGCGAATATGCCGGGTTCTTCGACATCGGCATGGTCCAGCGCAACGAATTCAACGCCATCATCGTTCACGGCACCATGTGCCTGATCCGGCGTGCGGCGATGGACATGGCGGGCGGCTGGGCCGGCGACACCATCTGCGAGGACACCGATCTCGGCCTTGCCATCATCGAGCACGGCTGGCTGACCCACTACACCAATCACCGTTACGGCCACGGCCTGCTGCCGGACACCTATGAGGCCTTCAAGAAACAGCGCCATCGCTGGGCCTATGGCGGCTTCCAGATCGTCAAAAAGCACTGGCGGCGTTTCCTGCCCGGCGCGAGCCGGTTGTCCCCCGATCAGCGCCGCGAGTTCTCGCTCGGCTGGCTGAACTGGTTGGGCGCCGAAAGCCTCGGCGTGCTCGTCGCCATCCTCAATTTGATCTGGGTGCCGATCGTCGCCTTTGCCGACATCGCCATTCCCGACAAGATCCTGACACTGCCGATCATCGCCTCCTTCATCGTATCGCTGGTGCATTTCGTGGCGCTGTACCGCCTGCGCGTGCATGTCAAAGCAGGACAAATGCTCGGCGCCATGATCGCGGCGATGTCGGTGCAGTGGACGGTTTCGCGCGCGGTCGCCCAGGGCCTGATCACCGAGCATCTCCCCTTCGCCCGCACCTCCAAGGGTGGCTTGTCCGTGATGTCGATCGAATTCCAGGCGTTCTGGGAAGCCGTTATCGGCGTGCTGCTGCTCGTCGGCGCCACCGTGCTGATCGTGACGAACGGCTCCAAACAGGTCCGCGAAATCTACATTTTTGCGGGCGTGCTGGTGCTCGAAAGCCTGCCGTTCCTCTCCGCGGTTGCGATCGCGCTGCTGGAGAACTCCCGCGTCAACTCGTTCGCCTTCTGGCGCAACAGCGCGGTGCGGACGGCCGAACTGATCGGGCTCCGTCCGGTCACGATGCCGACGGTCGCGAGCCCCTCCCAGCCGGTCGCCTCGGAGATTCACCGGGAAGTCAACTAACGGGGCCGTGGATTGATTCGGCCTGCCTGCTTGAAGAAGCGAGACTAACCGCCAGCTATTCAAGGAGAATTGGGGTCTCGCCAACGGCGCATTTGTCGCCCGTTGCGCTATTGACCCCAAGGGGTCCGCCCCCTACACAGCGCGGCGAGTGAGCGCGTAGCTCAGGCGGTAGAGCACGTGACTTTTAATCATGGGGTCGAGGGTTCGAGTCCCTCCGCGCTCACCAAATACCAGAATAATATCAATTATTTGCTAGCTGATCGAAAATCAGTCGTCCCATGAATTTCAAATGGGACGACTTTTGAGATTATTTTCCAGCGGCTCTACACTGTAGCAGAGGAGCATTGAGCTGCTGCCGGTCTGACGGACGGCTAGTTAAGCTATTCCCACCTTGCGTTCGGACTCAACAGAGCTGACATATCCAATCGTGGAGTGACGTCGGATCGCGTTGTAGAACTGCTCGATGCAGTCGAACACATCCGCTTTGGTTCGTCACTGCTGCGATATCTTGCGCGCCGTGCGTTCGGTCTTCGGCGCCGAGAAAAGCTTTCATCGCCGCGTTGTCCCAGACATGTCCGGATCGGCTCATGCTGCACACGATGCCGCTGTCTGCATCAGCCGCTGGAACTGCTCGCTGGTGTACTGGCTGCATCTGCCACCTCCGGCTTCATGAAACACCTAAACTTGGTGTCTATCAAACCGGCAACTGCTACCATGTCCCTTCAAGCAGCGCTGTTGATGGACGGACTTCTTGCCTCACCTCTGCCGTCGGCGGAGATTAGAACAGGCGTCCCGCTGAAGTGGTCACCCGGCCTCAGCCCAAATGTTGACCTAATTCCTAGCAGAACAGAAAGTCGCTGCGAGATGTACCGAGTTCCCCGTTTCAAACCACGCCGGTCCGATGCGCGGATGTTCACTTCTTTGATGATGCTGGCAGCTGAGGCAAATGGCGTTGTAGCGCTGCGGATGATGAAACTGATGCGGGGTGGCAACGGCGCCCGATCCGAAGCTGAACGAATGGTCCTTGAAAAGGTAGATGCAGCTCTCGAAGCGACGACGAGTTTAATGACTGGCGCTTCGGGCGAAAGAATAGTCAATCAATATCGAAAACGTGTTGCGACGAATGCGAAGCGGTTGAGCGGGCTCCATTCGAGAAGCCAAAAGAGAAAACCGCGCCGAAAGTAGTTTTACGAGCGACAGTCAATTGGCGTTCTAATATGGCTTTGAACTCACTTTTGATGCACTGGCGCTTTGATTGGGAAGAATAAGCTCCTAAAAAAATGGGGCCGCGCTCGGTGCGAACACGCGAAAGCTCCTTGGCCACCATGGCCCTATTGACGTCTTTGGCGGCAAACCGATGCAGGGATTTGAAGTACTGCTTAAGGGATCGCTTATTCTCGGCCAGATAGCTCGGGGCTCGGCCATTCCGCTCGAGATACCCGATAAAGCCGTCGATTAGAGGCTCGATGGTGTCGCTGGTGGCGGCAACCGCCCTCGCCCGCTCCGCCGCTGGATCGATACGGTTTGCCCGAGCGACGGCCTTAACTTGATGCGCGTGACCACCAGAAGGTCTCGAGGAGCGGTGACGGATCTTGGTTAACAAAATAGCAAGACTACTGTCCTAAGATGTAGCTATTCGCCGCCGGAGGCCGGAATGACCGAATACGTCATCACGGAAGTTGGCCGTCAACAATGGCTCGTGTTTGCGGATAGGCAAAGCATTGCTTTTTGCGCCGACGAAAACGAGGCGGTGAAAGCGATGACCGAACATAGCGCACGCAACCGTCGGTCGCGTGAGTTTGCGGACAAGTCGTCAGAACAAAGCCCGCCGGCGTGAACAAGCGGGCTTGAATTCATCCGACTCTTAGATTTTCTGCGGACGTTTTGCCTCGGTTGCTCATTTCTTCATAGCTCACCTTGGCACCCTCATTGAGGCTGCTCAGGCCGGCTTTTTCAACAGCTGAGATGTGCACGAAAACATCCTTCCCGCCGCTGTCCGGCTGGATAAACCCATACCCTTTGGTTGCGTTAAACCACTTCACTGTACCTATCGCCACTTCACTATCTCCAGTTAATGAAAGATGGGATTTCAAATAGCGCGATTTGTCAGCCAAGCTGGTGGCGGCTTGGTGGCAAAAAGCCGTCGCTGTGACGATCTAGCGACGACTGCCTGCCTTAAGCGTTAACAGATCGCGACCGTTTCGGCCGTCTGGCGTGAGCCGCGAACCGCTGCCGGTTGCGCTTCCGCCTAGATCGGCGCCAGCCGCATCATACCTCCGTTTTTCCGTATCCCTCATATTTGCGGACCACCAAGAAAAAACAATAACTTAGTTGATTTTACCCCTGAGTTTTGGACAAGAAAGACCCGCCTGTATCCAGTGTGTCCACAGGCGGGAACAGGGTGTTCCGGGCATGCCGCAAGGTTTTCTCCCCCGAATTGAATCGATGCGCGGTATCGCCGCGCTGACGGTCGTCGCCTATCACGTTCACGGCCAATTCTCGGATACCCCGAGCACCGGCTGGGATACCGCAGCGTTCGCCGTGCTCAAGGGATTTTCAAATGGCATTGGCGCGGTTGTCGCGTTCTTTGTCATCAGCGGCTTTGTGCTGGCCCGCTCGCTGGAGGCAAACCCGGATCCGCTCCGCTTCTTTCGCAATCGCCTGTTTCGGCTGTTCCCTGCCGCTGTGGCCGTCGTTGCGCTGCTGACGGCCTTACATCAATGGTTCGGAATCTATGTGATGTACGAGGGCGATTTTAGCCCGGCGAACGTCCTTCTAAACATGCTGCTGATCCGCACCGATATCAACGCGGTCATGTGGTCGATGAAAGTCGAATGCCTCGCAACGCCGCTGATCCTTTTCAGCGTGTGGCTGTTGCAACGAAACGGCGCGCATTGGCTCTGGGCCATCATCGCGGTTTTGTTCGCTCTGTCGTTTTGGGGGCCATACGTTCACGTGCTTGGTGACGCCTCCAACCTTGCGCCGTTTTATGCCTTCGTGTTTGGCGTCCTCGCCCAGCGATACGGGCAGCGGGTCGCGGCTTTCGGGCCCGGGGCGGCAACGCTTGCGGCCTGCCTGTCCGTTATTCTTTTCTGCTATTGCGGCACGTCGCAAGCAAACCGCGCCAATCCTGTTGCTCGAATGCCTCGGCGCAACGTGGCTGGTTGCGCTTATCGCCTGGCAATCGGTCGCGTTCTTCAGGCCGCTCGATTCCCGCATCGTCAGATTTTATGGGCGAATATCGTACAGCTTCTATTTGCTGCATGTCCTGGGCATTCTGTTTGCGTTCAGGGCCTTGGGTGAATTTCCGCTGTCGTCCCTGCCAATATCGATCGCCACGGCATTGGCTGCGGTCGCCGCGATCCTGATAACCACGCCAGCCGCTTATCTATCCTGGAAATTCATCGAAATTCCCGCCATCAATTTTGCGAAGCGGCTTGCCAATAACAACATTCGAGATGCCGTACCGGGCTCGCAACCATCTCTTGCGTCCGAAAATGCGGATTAGGCGATGCCGTACGGGGATAGCCGATCGGCGGCTTAAAGTTGCTTTCCGTTTTCGTCGCGCATCGTCCGCACGCGGAGGCTTACGGTTAACTTTGCGTGACGCCCGCCGTTCAAATGCGGCAGGAAACGAATTCGGTCCCTTAAAATTTGACGCTTATTGTCTCCGCACACAAAGCGCTGCGGGGGAGAAAATGAGCCGTCCGAACGAATTGCAAATCGATAGTGTGCATTGCCGCGCGATCTGCGACGAGATTGGCGAGCGGCTTCGCGCCATCCTTCGCACCGAAACGGGCAATTTGCCTGTTCGGCTTCAAATCCTTCTTGATCGACTTGCCGACCAGGATCGCGAACTAGCCCCATCTATCGTGCCCGATCTTGATGACATGATTTGGCGGCCCGTCACGGTGTCCCACGCGGGGTAACATGGCGCGCTCCGCTTGAGCCGCATCTATTAGCGCCGGCGCGGCTTTCGTATCTCCGGCACCAGCGCCACAACGGGCGTGCGGTCGCCAAGCGCTTTTCGCTCGTGGACCAGGACGCCCAATTCGGCGCGCATGGCCATCAGCCTGGTCGAGGCTTCGCTGCAGTCCAGGTCATCGGCGACCTGGCCATGCATGACGGCTTCCACCTCCAGCATTTCCAATCGCAATACGCTGATTTTCTTCCGGATTTGGTTGATTCTGTTGTCCATGACGAGACCCCTTGCGATTGGCACTGGAATAGAACAAATAAGGAACATCATTGCAAGCAATCTATGGTCTAAATTGGAGGATCCGATGACATACGACCGCTATCCAGACCTCTTGAGGGGGCCTATGAGCCGGGGTCAGGCCAACACCCTGCGTTCCCTGTCGATTGAGGCCTATCAGCCGAAGCAGTTCGCAGAGGATTTGACGGCCGAGGAAGCCGCCAAGCGGATCGAAGCGCTTCGGCAGGAGATCGAACTGGCCAATTCTTTCTGAGCAGGCCGCGGCGGAAGGCGCGGCCTCAGAGCCCATCGACAGTTCTGACTAGGCCGGATCGGCAGGGCGATGCGCTGCGTAGGCTGTCCGAAGCCCCGGTTTGAATCCGCAGCGCTCATAGAAGCGATGCACGCCCGGGTCCGCCCGGCCGCTTTGAAGCAGGACGTGGTGGCAATCCATCTTCCACGCTTCGGCCAGGGCGGCGCTGACCACCGCGCGGCCGTGCCCTCGCCCCACATAATCGGGATGCGTCACGACGTTCTCGAGAATCCCGTGCTGACGCCCGCTCCGCAGCAGGTTGGGAACGGTGATGAGCATGCAGGTCGAGACGATCTTGGAATCTGCATCCGATACGAAGACCACCAGCCCGTCGCGCGCGAGGGTTTGTGACCAGATATGCTCCGCCCGTTCTCGCGGTTCGGCGTGAGGGCTCACATCGGACGCAGCAAAAAGCGCGAGCAATGAACCGAGGTCAGCCGCGATCGCAATCCGGGCATTGGCCATATTGGAATGACATTTTGGAATGACATTTGTTGGAATGACATTGTGCCAAGTGGCGTTTCTAAAAAGAGTGCCAAGTGGCGTTTCTAAAAAAGAACCCGCCGTTGGCGACGGGTCCCAGTTGGGGAGGAAACGCAGGCAAGGCTAGGTCAATTCGCGGCAGCGTTGTGTGTGCTAATTCACACACGGAGGAGAAACTCACTCCAAGCCGGCCTCATTGCATCCAGCCCGCGGCTGGACTGGCGCAAGTACGCAAGTCCTTGGCCTGCAATGACAAGATCATCGCGTAACTGCCGACTAAGCGGCTATCGCGATGACAAATGCCGATTACTACCTGTTCACATCCAGGCGAGGCGAACATCCTGAGCGATGGAGCTGGGAAATACGCCGCAAAAGCAAACCGCTGGGAATCAAGCTTGGCGGCGACGGATTTCAGTCCGAATCCGCCGCAAAACTTGCCGGAAAGCGGGCGTTGGACGATTTTCTAACCGAGCTGGCCAAGGAAGAGCAACGGAGCCTCCCTCAACCGCACGGGGCCAAAGGACGGCCCGGCGCGCGGTGAGTGGTGGACGACACGCGTCGGGCCTGACCATCCCCTTGACCCGATAGGCATGGTCAAAACCAAACGTAGATATGATTCGTGGCGGAAAACCGCCAGCCTCAGCGCTGATCTTGAAGCAGGCCCGCGTCCGGCTCGGATCTGACGGTAAATGCCGCAGCAGCCGAGCACGCACCGTCTGGGGTAGGTGAAGAGGTGGTGCCCGGCTACTCGGCCGCGCGGCGGCACGGCTCTTCTATAGAATCATCAAGCGCTTAATGATCTGTTTTGATCTTGTTTTGTAGCTTGAGATTTTCAGCTGGCGACCTTGATTGGTATTCGTTTCTGGGTTGGTTCTTTTGGGTTGCTTTTCTTGGGTTTTGCGCCGCAAGCGTGGTCGCGCGGCAATCTGGTCTGTAACGAATCTAGCGCGCGCCGTGTGAACCTTGGCACGCCCCGTGCCGACAGATAGCTACCGGGGGATTGCAATGTCCGGATTTGACACGACGCCGCCAGCATTCATTCAGCTTGGCGGCGTTGTGCATTCCTGGGTGTCCCAGTCCGGCAGCACGGGTGTCCTAATTCCGTTCAGGCATGGAACTCCGAGAGCACATTTGCCGTTTCAGGAGCGGGGCAAAATGCAGGGAGCAGCCATTTGCTGGGACCACCGATGGGCGCGGAGGCTCATGTCAGGTTTGATGTGCCGGCGGTCGTTCGCAAATGGCCGTCGCTGAACAACGTACGTCGAACTGACGGGACAGGTCCGTACTTGCTGTTAGAGGGCACGCTCGACGAGTGCATAAAAGAATTCATGGCCAAGCCTGAATCGACGCGTCACCTCTACGAAATTCAAACTTCACCCCAGCCACCATTGGTCACAGAAATACTGTCTGCCGAGCTCGTCGTCGAACTCGCGCGGCTGCGTGATTTTCTCTGATGCACTCAAGTCTGATGCACTCAAGAGAGAAAGCTGGAGAGAGACCATGACCGTTTGGATTTACATCGACACAAGCAAACAGGTCGGGTCTTCGCGTTGCAGAATAACCGATTGGTTAGGCTCCCTGACTAGGGCACCCATGCTGACAGATTTAGACACATGGCTTCCATGCGAGGCGATATTGTCGCATCGGGCTGCGCGTTTTTTCCGGTAAAATAATTTGCGCCCCGTATGGGGGTGCTCATATGAGGGTGCCCAAGAGGGAGCGGTCCCGGCGCAAGCCAGCCCACGCCGGGACCACTTCTTTGACGAAGCGCAGTGCTCGCGCCGAGGGTTATAGTGCGCACAGGCAAAGAAGCGTTTTGCTGATATCTGCAGACTGCTACTGGCTTTCGCGAGAGCGCGGAAACTGCTGATCGAAACGGTGCCATAGAGAGCGAGGGCTCGCCCGACGACGATTAGCAAATGTAGTCCCCGACCGCTGAGGCCGTCGCTGCCGCAAAACTTCTGTCTCAGTTTGGCAACACCGTCAGTGTTCCGCTCCCCGAACCGCTTTTTCGACTACACTCGCAACGAAACTTGGAGCAGTCTCGCAACACCGGGGCTGGCGGATCGAGGATTTGGATCACCGATAGATTTTAACCCGGTAGCCGCGGCGCGAAAATGCCCGCGGCATTTTCGTATCAGGATCTTTTCTTGAAGCTCCCGCCGAGCGCTCCCCAACAAGCAAGAGCCCGAATTCACGATCAAGCTTGCACCGGTTCGATCGTTCACGCGCGACGCGTTAACATCCCCGGCAAATCCCCGTGTAACTGCTGACCTCCGGCCTTGCGTGGGGACGGCGCGGCGTCTTTTTTGATTTCGCCTGAACCGGCATGGTGAGCCGCTGTGACGCGCCCACATACGGCGTCACGGTTCGTGTCGATGGCGAACCGATCGGCCCGTAGTTGACGGGCGGCGCGGGAGTGTTGGTGCCGAGCGGCGGCATCCTCGACGCGTTTCCGATACCGCTGGGATCGCTGAGCGCGCTCGGATTGGCCGGGCCAAACGGCACACCGCTGATTGCCGAATTGCCGGCGCCCGCCGCCCCCGCCTGCGGCACCTGCGCAGACGCGCTCACGGATACAGTCGCGCCAACCACTAGCAGCACGAGCGCAGCAGCGGATTTGCAAGGCATTGAGGTTCCTCCAGGCCGACTAAGCAACGGACGGGGCCGCGGCTTGTTCCGCGCGCCGTAGACCGGCGTCAGATCATCCGCGTGCCGCTCATGTGCCGATTTTATTGGAACAATTGTGACCGGGCTCACACATAGGCGGGCGGTGCCGAGCTAGTGATTGCCGGGATCATCTGTCGCGGAGGATACCATGAAGGCGGTTGGACGCATCTTCATCATCGCGTTCCTTTCGACACTTCCGCTTGAACTAAGCCTTGTTGAGTCAAGTCTTGCCCAGCGACTGGTCGATCCGGACAAGGTCCCTCCGGAATTCCGCGCCGCCGCGGAGAAGCGGCGTGCCGAACAGCTCAAGGTCGCCGAATGCTCCCATAAGGCCAATGAAGCGAAGGTGCTGCCCCGGGATCGCACGGCCCACATTCAGGCCTGTCTGGACGAAAAGTAACGCAGCCGAGCCCGGCCGATGGGCTTTGGCGTCGCTCGTCCAAAACCCGCCCGCTTCCCTGCGGAGTAGGCATTTGCTCGAGAATCAGACCTAATCGAGGGGCGATCACCTCTTGAGATTCCGGCGGCATGAACCAGCCCGCGATCCTCGATCAGGATATACGCGATCAGGATATTCGCGCCTTGCAGGAATGGCTGCGTGCCGCCTGGCAGCAGTTGGGGGATCCGTCGCTCACCGCCTTTGCCCGTCGCGAATTGCGTAACCAGATGAAGCAGTGCAGCGCCGACCTGCGATCGCATCTTCAGAAAGCCGCCGAGAGCCGGCCGCCAACGGTCAGCCGATTCAGCTCCCACTTTCAGAAAGCCCGAGCTGCTGCGAATTCTGGCCTGACGCCGACGATCAGGCACTCATTGACTGTCCCCTCCGCCCCATCGAAAGCCACGGGCACCCGCCGGCCCGTCCTGTTGATAACCTCGGGCTGCCGATCCCCGCAGCGGGACAGACGGTCTCGGTGTGCTAATCGGCATATCGGCCAGACTAACGACGGACGGAACATATGCGGATCACCCTCGTCGGCTCCCGCCATTTTGGCGTGACCACCCTGAATACATTGCGCCAACACGGGGCCGATATCGCGCGAGTCGTCGTGCACGATAGCGAGGACCGGCTGGCTTCCGCCGCCAAGGCCCTCGGAATCGAAGTTGTGGTGCAGGCAGACCCCAGACGCGTCGTGGCCTCAGAGATCGCTCCCCTGACCGACCTGATCGTCACCGCCCACAGCCACGCCCGCGTCACCCGGGAAGCTCTGGCCGCCGCCAAGCTCGGCGGCATCGGCTACCACCCCTCGCTGTTGCCGCGGCACCGCGGCATCGCCGCGGTCGAATGGACCATCAGGGAAGGCGATCCGATCGCCGGCGGCAGCGTCTATCACCTGGCCGACCGGATGGATGCCGGTGCCATCGCCGCGCAGGAGTGGGTTTTCGTCAGGAAAGGCGAGACCGCGCGGGAGCTATGGGAGCGCGCGCTGGCTCCGCTGGGCCAAAAACTGCTCGGGGATGTCATCGATTATGCCAAAGTTCACAAGAGCTTGCCGGCTAAACCTCAGGACGAGCAATTCGCCACTTTGGCGCCGAGCCTTGTCGATGCGAAACACTGAACCATGCCCCAAGCCGCCAAGCTTCGAAAAGGCCGTTTCGGACTGATTTTATGCCTCAAAACCGTCCGCTTTTTCGTTCCAGCGCCGGAACCGGATTCACCCTGATGTGTTTGAACCTGTGGGAACTTTCCGTTATGCTGCGTCGCATCCAAGTTTGGACACATTCTGCCGGGATAACGGACAGCATCACAGACATTTCGAGGATTTGATCAATGCGTTCGAACCGCATACGCGACCTGCTTGTTTTTTCGTTTCTTGCGTCCGCAACCCTTTCAGCCGCTCCCGCTACCGCCCAGCAGCCTTATGACGGACTTTGGCAAGTGACGGTCGTCACCAAATCCGGCAGCTGCGATGCACAGACCACGTCGACCGTGACGGTCAGCGAAGGCAAGATTTCGGGCGGCCCGGTTTCAGGCAGCGTTGGCAGCGGGGGACTTGTGCGAGTCTCGATCAATGGTGCATATGCGAACGGTCAACTCAGTGGCAACTCCGGATCGGGGAAATGGAATGGCGCGTCAGCTGGTGTTCCGTGCAGCGGTCGGTGGGAAGCATCCCGTCAATAAGCATCCCGTCAGTAGGACAGACCGAACTTCAAAGCTCTTCGCCGACACGCGGCGGCTGACATTGGCAGCCGCCGTTTTTTTTATGACCTCCCTCGCCGCCTCGACGGGCCATGCGCAGTCCGGGCCGTTCGCGGGCATGGCCGGCACCTGGAACGGCAGCGGCACCATCACGCTGGATGACGGCTCGAAAGAGCGCATCCGCTGCCGCGCCACCTATCAGGTCGGTGGGCCAAAGATGACGATGACGCTGACCTGCGCCAGCGATGCCTACAAGTTCGCGCTGGAGGCCAACGTCGTCGATCAAGGCGGCGCGGTTTCCGGCAACTGGACCGAGACCAGCCGCAATGTCAGCGGTAGCCTTCAGGGCCGCGGCGGCGGCGGCAATTTCCAGGTCGTAGCCGAGGCGCCCGGCTTCAATGCCAACATCTCGCTGCGCACGGCCGGCAACAAGCAGTCCGTCAGCATCAGCTCCGACAGCCAGTTCAGGGCTGCCAATATCACGCTATCGAAATAGACCGCTCTAACTCGCCCGCGAAAGCGGGCGATCGCGGTTTTGGCGTGCGTATTGCGCCCCTCCCCGGCGCCTTAGCTCGTCGCGGGTTTCGCCAGCTTGGCCGCGGTTTCCTTGATGGTTTTTGCGATCAACAACGCCTGCTCCTTGTTGAAGGCAAAATCCTGCACGCCTTTATGCGTGGTCAGCGACAGCACCATGATATCGGGCTGCTGTTCGGGCCAGCCGGTGGCGAAGGCTGTGACGAAGTCGGCGGTTGTGGATCGGTTGGTCATTGCTGAGATTCCCTAAAATTCTTTTGCAGGCCGCGCGCTTCACGCTTTCGGCACGTAGGCGGTGACTTCGATTTCGACTTTGGCCCTGACATCGACGAGGCCGCCGATATAAAGCAGCGTCGACGGTGGGAAGTTGCGCCCGAGCGTCTCCTTCCAGGCGGCGCCAATACCGGCGCCCGCCGCCTCATATTCGCTGCGGCTGGTCAGATACCAGGTCAAGCGGACGATGTGCTCGGGGCCGGCACCGGCCTCACCCAGCAGCTTGACTACTCTCTTGAGCGCGGTGCCGACCTGGGCTGCCATGTCAGGCTGATAGTCGCCCTTCTCATCGCCGCCGGTCTGGCCGGCCAGCACGATCCATTTGCCGGGACCATCGACCTCGACGCCGTGCGAAAAGCCGCGCGGTTTCGACCACTCGGCCGGTTGCAAGATACGCATGAGCAAGTCCTCCTGAGATCGCCCGTCCTTAGCACCGATCAGGCGGGCACTCCCACAGTGAATTTAAGGCCTCGGAAATCAAGGCCTCGCGCATCGCTGCGTCGGCAGATTTGCGCGTTGCAAATCGGCGCAAGCTCGCCGATACCGCCCTGCCCGCCATCGTCCCCCGCCGCTTACTCTTTCACGCATGAACCGCACACAATCCAAACCATTGGCCGCGCTGTGGATGGCCGGCTGGCTCGCTCTGATGCTGATCGTGACCATTGCGGGGCGCGAGGCGGTGCGCGAACTGAACGTCTTTCAGTTGATGGAAGCGCGCTCGACACTCGGATTGCTGATGCTTTATCCGCTGATCCGCGCCAAGGGCGGATTTGCGGTGCTGAAGACCGCACGGTTCCCGCAGCATGCCGCGCGCAACCTCATCCACTACAGTGCGCAACTCGGCTGGTTCTTCGCGCTGACGCTGATCCCGATCGGTCAGGTCGTGGCGATCGAATTCACCATGCCGATCTGGACTGCGATCCTGGCGGCAATGTTCCTCGGCGAGCGCATGACGCAGTGGAAGGTCGCAGCGATCATGCTCGGGTTGGTCGGCGTCGTTGTCATCGTTCGTCCCGCCACCGGCGAGGTCAATCCGGGGCAGTTGATCGCGCTCGCGGCCGCGGTCGGTTTTGGCATCTCGATTGCAATGGTCAAATCCTTGACACGAACCGAACAGGCGCTGGCGATCATTTTCTGGATGCTGGTGGTGCAATCGGCAGCCGGATTTTTCCCGGCGCTTTATGTCTGGACATGGCCGCCGACCTACATCTGGGGCTGGGTCGTCGTGATCGCATTTTCCGGCACGTTTTCCCACTACTGCATGGCGCGTGCGATGCTGCATGCCGACGCCACCGTGGTGATCCCGATGGATTTCCTGCGGGTTCCCCTGACCGCAACCGCGGGCTGGCTGATCTATTCGGAACGGCTGGACATGTTCACCGTACTGGGCGCCGATGCTGATCCTTACCGGCAATCTGTTGAACCTGAGACCGAGCAGTCCCGTTCCCGCACGCGCCGGGACCTGATTTTTCAGACCGCCGGGTCTGGATGCTTTGACCTGGATGCTGTGATCTGGATCACGCGTGACGACGCGTCCGATCCGCTATCGTCAACGGTAACGGATTGATCCCGGGACCAGCGCCGCATCCCCAGTTTTTTGCCGCGCGAAGTGCGGCTTTTTCGTGTAATCTGCGGCCAGAGTTAGAGCCAAATCTTTTTCGATTCTGCCAGGGGGATTTCAGATGCGTTACCCGACCCTCATTATTTCCCTGATCTGCATGGCCTTTACGGCCAGCGCCGCCAATGCCGAGAGACGCGTCGCCTTCGTGGTCGGCAACGGCGCCTACAAGAATGTCGCGCCCCTCCCCAATCCGCCGATCGACGCCAAGGCGATGGCCGGCGTGCTGCGCAATGTCGGCTTCGATGTCGTCGAAGGCACCAACCTCAGCCGCGACAAGATGACGGAAAAGCTGCTGGACTTCGGCAAGAAAGCCCAGGGCGCCGACGTCGCGGTCTTCTTTTATGCCGGCCACGGCATCGCTATCAACGGCACCAACTATCTGCTGCCGGTCGATGCCGACATCAAATCGGAAATGGACGTCAAGCTCGGCGCCGCGATCAATATCGACCTCACGCTCGATCAGACCATGAGCGACGCCAAGGTCAAGCTGGTGTTCCTCGACGCCTGCCGCGACAATCCGTTCGCCGCCAAGATCAAATCGAACTCGGCGACGCGCAGCGTCGCGGTCGGATCAGGGTCTTGCCGAAATGAAGTCCGGCGAAGGCACCTTGATCGCGTTCGCAACCGGTCCGGGACAGACCGCGCTCGACGGCCAGGAAGGCACCAACAGCCCGTTCACGCGCGCCTTGATCGCCAACATCGCAACGCCGGGCGTCGAGATCCAGCAGGCGATGACCAAAGTGCGCGCCCAGGTCAACGAAGAGACCAACAAGGGCCAGCTCCCCTGGGGTCATACCAACCTGATCGGCTCGGTCTATCTGAATGGCGCCCCGCCTGCCGCGCCCGCCGGCGGCACGGCGGCGGCCTCAGTGCCGACAGCGGTCGCTTCCGCACCGGGCAGCGATGTCGAGCTCGAGTTCTGGCGTTCGATCAAGGATTCCAACAAACCGGAAGAGCTCAACGCCTATCTGAGCAGTTATCCCAACGGCCAGTTCAAGCCGCTGGCGCTGTCCCGGCTCGCCGCACTCGAGAACGGCCCGAGCACCGCGACGCGCAACCTGACCACCGGCGTCGATCCCGCGACCTTTACCGAGGAAGCCAACCAGACCACCGAAGACCAGATCGGTCTCGACAAGGGCCAGCGCCGCGACGTGCAGCGCCGTCTGACCGGTCTCGGTTTCGACGTCAAGACGACCGGCAAGTTCGACGAGGCGACGCGAACCGTGATCACCCGCTGGCAGGCGGCCCGCGGCTATCCCAAGACCGGTTATCTCAACAGGCTGCAACACAAGGCCCTGCTGACGGAAATCGTATCCGCGACGTCAACGGCAAGCTCCGGCGACGATGAGGATCGTCCCCGCAAGCGCCGCAGCGGTGGTGGCGGAGGCGGTGGCGGTGGCGGCGCTCACTATCGCGGTGGTGGCGGTGGCGGTCCGAACCCCGGCGCCTTCCTCGGCGGCGTGGTCGGCGGCATGCTCCGCTGATATCCGCAACGGCTGTGCGAAGAAGCCCGTGATACCAAGAAGCCCGTGGATAGAGGACGAACCTTTGATATGAAGAAGCCCGGCGTCCCGGGCTTTTTCATTCCGACAGTTTTAGACAGTCGGCGTGGCCTTCGGCCAGTTCCACGAATTTGTCGCCGCCTGACGTCAGGCGGCACATTTCCACTTCCTTGCCCGCCGGCACGGCCTTGGCGCAGGTGATCTGCGGATTGTTGTCGTATTTGGTGGTCGAGAATTTGCACGTCACGATGCATGTGGCGTTGTTGCCAAGCGAGTTCGTCATCTGGATGCTGGCAAGTTCCTCGCCCGGCAATATCGTGCAGTTGAACGGCACCTGATCCGCCGCCGCCGGATCGGCCAAGCCGCCGGCAAGCGCAAGAAAAAGACCGCCGGCAAACGCCAGAACAAGGCTGATCAAAAGAACCAGTCGGAAGCCGGCCGGATACCAATGCATCTGCGATCCGCTTACGGGCTTACTTGCCCGCGGCCTTTCGCAGCGCCTCGTTGATCCGGTCCTGCCAGCCGGCGCCGGTTTCCCGGAAATGCTCGAGCACGTCCTGATCGATGCGCAGCGAGACCAGTTCTTTCACGCCGGGAAGTGCGGTCTTCTTCGGCGGCGCTTCCACGACCTTGGTGGTGGTGCGCTTGAACGCCGCTTCCGC
The DNA here is from genome assembly GCA_963847015.1 of uncultured Alphaproteobacteria bacterium. Lineage (GTDB taxonomy): Bacteria > Pseudomonadota > Alphaproteobacteria > Rhizobiales > Xanthobacteraceae > Bradyrhizobium. The sequence continues at coordinate 41,388 of CAWJYI010000005.1, forward strand.
TTCGGTACGTGCGTCGTTCAGGGTCCTCGGCCGCCTCGGCTGGTCCGCCATTACTGAATTCCTTCAAATAGAACGGTCGACAAATAACGCTCGGAGAATGACGGCACAATAGCGAGAATGGTTTTGCCGGCGCTCTCCGGCCGCTTGCCGATCTCGAGCGCAGCCGCGATCGCGGCGCCCGAGGAGATGCCGCCGGGAATGCCCTCGTTGCGCGCCAGCGCGCGCGAGGTTTCGATCGCGGTTGCGCTGTTGATCTTGACGATCTCGTCGATCACGGATCGATCCAGAATGTCCGGAATGAATCCGGCGCCGATGCCCTGGATCTTGTGCGGCGTGTGCTGCCCGCCCGACAGCACCGGACTTTCCTCCGGCTCTACGGCTACGATCCGCAGCGACGGTTTCCGCGGTTTCAGCACCTGTCCAACGCCGGTGATGGTGCCGCCGGTGCCGACGCCTGCGACAAAGACATCGATATTGCCGCCGGTGTCGTTCCAGATTTCCTCCGCGGTGGTGCGGCGGTGAATTTCGGGATTGGCGAGGTTCTTGAACTGTTGTGGCATCACGGCGTTCGGCGTCGTCCGCACCAGTTCTTCCGCGGTCGCGATCGAGCCCTTCATGCCTTGCGCCGCCGGCGTCAGCACGATTTCCGCGCCGAGAAACGCCAGCATCTTGCGCCGCTCGATCGACATCGACTCCGGCATCACCAGCTTGAGCCGGTAACCGCGCGAGGCCGCGACAAAGGCCAGCGCAATGCCGGTATTGCCCGAGGTCGGCTCGATCAGCACGGTGTCGGCGTTGATCAATCCCGCCTTCTCCATCGCGATCACCATCGCCGCGCCAATGCGGTCCTTCACGCTCGCGGCCGGATTGAAATATTCGAGCTTGGCGAGAATGGTAGCGTTAACACCGTGCGTCTGCGGCAATTTGCGCAAGCGGACGATCGGCGTGTCGCCGACGGCCTCGACGATGGAGTCGAAAACCCGGCCCCGTCCGGGACGGTGCATTGCACCCGTGGCTGGCGACGCATCCATCACAACGCTCCTGTGGCAACAATGTGCGGGAAACTGGCAAGTATCCTTACTTAGCAAGTATCCTTAAGGTGCCCGCGCCGATGCGCAAGCGAGAAACCGCAGGACCGGAAATTCGCTGCAATGCAAAATCAGAGCGCAGAAATTTCGTGCAATCAACTTATTTGTGTTGCGACATCGTCAAATAATTCGTTGTATGCTTTTAACGACAGTCGAACTCCAGGTTCAGATCGCAAAGGAGGTCACGATGCCGGCAGTTGCTGAAATCCGCTCGACCGTCGCGTCGAACCCCGACCCGCGCGGATGCGATCTGCCGACCTGCCCGGTGTGCGCGGACTCCATGGTCGCCGCGGAGGCTTCTGCCTACATCAACGACCACCAGATCAGCTATCTCTGGACCTGCGATACCTGCGGTTACGGTTTCGTGACCAAACATTCGGTCAAGCGGTTCGCCTGCAACTGAGATCAATTGGTCTCAAATCCAATTCACCCCAAATCTAATTCACTTCCAAGTCACTTCAATTCCAAGTTACTTCAACTCCAAGTCACTTCAACTCCAAGTCACCGCGCGCCCAACCGGCGCGCGTTTGTTTTTGGAAATCCTCAAACCGGCCGTTTGAAATCGCATCGCGCATGCCCTGCATCAGATGCTGGTAATACGCGACATTGATTTCCGACAGCAGCATCGCGCCGAGCGTCTCACCGGATCGCACCAGATGGTGCAGATAGGCGCGTGAATAATTCCGCGCCGAGGGCCAGGTGCTCTCTTCATCCAGCGGCCGCGGATCATCGGCATGACGCGCGTTGCGCAGGTTGATCTGGCCGAAGCGTGTGAACGCCATCCCGTGGCGCCCGTTGCGGGTCGGCATCACGCAGTCGAACATGTCGATGCCGCGCGCGACCGCCTCGAGCAAATCCTCCGGCGTGCCGACGCCCATCAGATAGCGCGGGCGATCCTGCGGCAGACAAGGAACGGTCTCCTCGATCATCGCCAGCATCACCGATTGCGGCTCGCCAACCGCGAGCCCCCCGATTGCGTAGCCGTGGAATCCGATCTCCACCAGTTTGCGTGCGCTCGTGTGGCGCAGTTCAGGCAGGTCGCCGCCCTGGACGATGCCGAACAGCATGTAGCCGAAAGGCGCGGTCTCGAAGGCGCGCTTGCTGCGTTCCGCCCAGCGCAGCGAGAGCTGCATCGCGCGCTCGATGTCGGCGCGTTCCGCCGGCAGCCGCACGCACTCATCCATCTGCATCGCGATATCGGAGCCGAGCAGCCGCTGCACCTCGATCGAACGCTCCGGCGACAATTCGACCTTGGCGCCGTCGATATGCGAGCGGAACGTCACGGCCTGCTCGCTCACCTTGCGCAGATCCGAGAGCGACATCACCTGGAAGCCGCCGGAATCGGTCAGCATGGGGCCGTTCCAGCCGGTGAATTGCTGCAGGCCACCCAGCGCCGCGATCCGCTCCGCCCCCGGCCGCAGCATCAGATGATAGGTATTGCCGAGCACGATGTCGGCGCCGGCGTCGCGCACCTCGCGCCAATGCATGCCCTTCATCGCACCCGCCGTGCCGACCGGCATGAAAGCGGGCGTCCGCACGACGCCATGCGGCGTGGTCAGCCGGCCGGCACGCGCCGCACGGTCGGTTGCGAGAAGCTCGAAGTGGTTGGCAGGATGATCGGAAAGGCTCATGCGTCAGCTTATGGCGTGACAACCCTGCCCTGTTCAACCTCGTTGAGGTCGATTTTCCGGCCAAAAGCCGTTGACGCCGGCCGAAGTTTTCAGCATAAGTCCGCGCTATGAACGCGACCACCAAACGCACCGCGAAAACCAAAGCACCCTCTGGGGGCTCGGGAAGCGTGCGCGCGTAGTCGAACGATCGCATCATCTGAACCGAAGCCCCGCCTGAAAAGGACCGGGGCTTTTTTATTGCCTCGAACTTGATCGGGAAAGTGGGCGCCGGTTTTCCGAAAAGAGCATGCTCAAATAAAATGGAGACCAAAGTGACGAACGATCCCGTTGTAGCCATTGCCGGCGTGACCGGCGCAGTCGGTGCCGAATTCATCGCCACCATGAACAGGCGCGGCTTCCGCGTCGGCAAGCTCAAGGCGCTGGCAAGCGCCCGCTCGGCCGGCAAGACCATCGATTTCCGCGGCGGGAAGGTCGTGATCGAAGAACTCACCGAGCGCTCCTTCGAAGGCGTCGACATCGCGCTGTTCTCGGCCGGCGGCGGCATTTCCAGGAAGTTTTCGCCGGTCGCGGTCAAGGCTGGCGCCGTCGTGATCGATAATTCGTCGGCCTTCCGCATGGATCCGAACGTGCCGCTGGTGATCCCCGAGATCAACGCCAACCGCATCCGGGAGCACAAGGGCATTATCGCCGTTCCGAATTGCTCGGCGATCACGGCGCTGGTGCCGTTGTGGCCAATCCACAAGACCAACCGCATCAAGCGCGTCATCCTGTCGACCTATCAGGCGGCGAGCGGCGGCGGCGCCGCGGCGATGGCGGAACTGGTGGAGTCCACCCGTGCCAGCCTCAACGGGGAGGCTTATCCGCCCAAGGTGCTGCCGCACCCCTACGCGTTCAACCTGTTCAGCCACAACACGCCAATCGATCCCGAGACCGGGTACAACGAGGAAGAGAGCAAGGTCATCAAGGAGACCCGAAAGATCTTCGAGGACGACAGGATTGCGGTCGGCGTGACCTGCGTCCGCGTGCCGGTGCTGCGCGCGCATTGCGAAGCGATCACGTTCGAATGCGAAAATCCGATTTCGGAAAGCGACGTGCGCGCGATCCTGTCGCGGGCGCCGGGCGTCAAAATCGTGGACGATCGGGTGAGCAACTATTTCCCGATGCCGATCGATGCATCGGGCCAGGATGACGTTCTGGTCGGCCGCATTCGCAGCGATCTCAGCGATCCCTCCGGCCATTCGATCGCGATGTTCGTCTCGGCGGACCAGCTGCTGAAGGGCGCGGCACTGAATGCGATCCAGATCGCGGAATTGCTGCCGCAGCGCGTGATGGCGTAAGGGGACGCATCGAGCGGGATTTATCGGATGGGGTAGAGCGAAGCGACACCCATCCTCGACACCATCCTACGCATCAGCGCAGCCGCGAAACAGCAGACAGGCGTCGCCATACGAATAGAACCGGTAGCCTGTCGCTGATCGCGTGGGCATAGGCCGCGCTTCATGACGTCGAGCCCGCTGAAAGCCGACACCAGCATGAACAGCGTCGAGCGCGGCAGATGGAAATTGGTCAAGAGTATATCGACCGCACGAAAGCGATAGCCCGGCGTAATGAAGATCGAAGTCTCGCCGGAAAACGGCTGGATGGTACCGTCTTCGGCGGCAGCGCTTTCCAATAGCCGCAACGAGGTCGTTCCGACCGCGACGATGCGGCCGCCTTTGGCGCGCGCTGCGTTCAACGCAGCGGCGGTGCCGGGAGTGATGCAGCCCCACTCGGCATGCATCTTGTGCTCTGCGGTCTCGTCCACCTTGACCGGCAGGAACGTCCCTGCCCCGACATGCAATGTCAGCCGATGCAATTCGACGCCGTGGCCGCGTAGCGCGGCTTCCAGCGCGGGCGTAAAATGCAGCCCGGCCGTAGGCGCCGCGACCGCGCCTTCATTGGCCGCGAACATGGTCTGGTAGTCAGCCGCATCCTGATCGTCGGGCGTGCGCTTGGAGGCGATGTAAGGCGGCAGCGGCGGGATGCCGAGATCCTCGATGGCCTGATCGAGCGTCGGGCCGTGAAACGAAAACGACAGCGTGACCTCGCCGTCTTCGCCCTTGGCCTCGACCTGCGCGTCGAGATGACCGAGCAGGCAGACCTTGCCCTCGTTGCCGAAGCGAACCACATCGCCGGGCGCGAGTTTTTTCGCGGGCTTCACCAGCGCCTGCCAGCGCGAACCGTCGAGGCGTTTGATCAGCGTCGCCTCGATCTTCGGCTCGGTCTCGCGGCCGATGCGGCGGCCTTTGAGCTGGGCCGAGATTACCTTGGTGTCGTTCACGACCAACTGGTCGCCAGGCTCCAGCCATTGCGGAAGCTCGGCGACGCTACGGTCCCGCAATACGCCATCCGGCTGCACCACAAGCATCCGCGCGCTATCGCGCGGGCTCGCCGGGCGCAAAGCGATGTTGGCGGCGGGCAGTTCGAAGTCGAAGAGGTCAGTGCGCATGATCGGGACGGCTTCTAGAGGATGATCCGGAAAGTGGAAATCGGCTTTAAACGACCGCGTCCGCGAGAGCGCGGGGAGCCTCGAACGCGAAGAGCGTCGTTGACGACACCCGCGGCCCATTTATTGGGCATTCGTTGTGCACTTTGCAAGCTTGCAGCTCATGTATCAGCCAAGACGCAGCGGGTCCGGGGGAGTCGTCGGCGCGTCGAACGGCAATCACTTCTGACAGAGGCTGGTTATGACTTGGCCGTGGGCGTTCACCACCCTGGAATCCGACTCATTTCGAACGATGCAGCCATTGTTCTCGTTAATGCTTTGCGCAGATGAACGCGAAATCGTTCATTGGCATACAAGTTGCCTTTGTTGCGCAAATGAAGTTGCGCAAGTGAAAACGTTTGCAAAAATGAAAACAGATCCAGTTCAACTCAGTGTTCGCAAGGTTCGCAAGTCGTTCAGCGGCAAATCCGGCGAAGTGCCCGTTCTCGAAGACCTCAGCTTCGATATCAACGAGCGTGACTTCGTCAGCATTATCGGGCCCAGCGGCTGCGGCAAGACAACCATCTTCAACGTCATCGCCGGTTTGATCGAACCCGATTTCGGCACCATGACTTTTCGCGGAAAAGAGATCGAAAGCCTGCGCGGCCGTGTCGGCTACATGATGCAGAAGGATTTGCTTTTCCCTGGCGCACCGTTATGGGCAACGTGCTTTTGGGATTGGAGACACGCGGCGTCGAGCAACGCGAGGCTGAAGACAAGGCGCGCGAATATCTCGGCAGGTTCGGCCTCTCCGGTTTCGAGAATGCCTACCCAAAGACGCTCTCGGGCGGAATGCGGCAGCGCGTTGCGTTGATCCGCACCTTGATCATGGATCCCGACATCCTTCTTCTCGACGAGCCATTTTCGGCACTCGACTACCAGACCAGGCTGTATCTGGAAGGCGTCCTGAAGGACGCCGTGCAGACCTATAACAAGACCGTCATTCTCGTTACTCACGACGTGGATGAGGCCGTCGCGTTGTCGAAGCGCGTGATCGTGCTCAGCGGACGGCCTGCGCGCGTCAAAGTGGTGCACGATATCAATATCCTGGCCGACTCACCCATCGCGGCCCGAAGCGACAGCCTGTTCTCCGGCTATTTCCACACGCTTTGCGCCGAACTCGACATCCAGACAGAGAAGACAGCTTGACCATCACCATATCCGAGACGCCCCCGTTGCAAGAACGAAAAGCATCCCGCCGGCGGAGGCGCGCGACATTCGACACGGCTTTTGGCCGCGTCGTGCTGCAAACCGCTGTTGTCATCGCTTTCTTTGCAATGTGGGAATTTGGCGTCCGCATGGGTTGGATTTCCGCGTTCCTGGTGGGATCACCCGCCGGCATTTTCGGCGGTGCCAAGACCATGCTGCTCAATGGCGAGTTGCTGTCGGACACATGGTTTACCTTGTTCGAAGCTATTCTTGGCTTCATCATCGGAACGATCTTCGGGTCGATACTCGGACTTGCGCTCTGGTATTCCGCTTTCGTTGCGCGCCTTGTTGAACCGTTTATCGTTGCGATCAACAGCGTCCCGAAAATTGCCTTGGCGCCGATCGTCGTTCTCTGGTTCGGCACGGGACTTATTTCAAAAGTTGCGCTGTCGGTGTCGCTGACCGCAATCGTCGCGCTGATCGCGGCCTATCAGGCGGCGAAGGATGCCGACATTGATCTCCAGTCGTTGCTGGTGTCGATGGGTGCCGACAAGCATCAGGTTTTCTACAAGGCCGTCGTGCCGTCGACGTTGCCTTCGATCATCGCGACATTTCGTATCAATATCGGCTTCGGCCTTGTCGGAGCGGTTGTCGGCGAATTCATCTCGTCACAGCGCGGACTGGGGCACCTGATTTACACCGCATCCAGTCTCTACGACCTCAACACCGTCTGGGTCGGGTTGTTTACGCTGATGATCATGGGATTCGTTCTTTACTACATCATCGAAATCATCGAGCGAACGAGCTTGCCGTGGAAGCAATCGAGCACCGTTCATCAAGTTCAGGTCTGATTCCAACATCCGAGCATATGGAGTTCACATGTCGTTGCTAAAGCGTATCGCCTCCGCTACCGCACTCGCAGCAATTCTGCTGGCGACGCCGGCGGCCGCGCAGAACAAAAAGGTTACGCTGTCTCAGGCATTTCAATCGATGCTGTACCTGCCGCTCTATGTCGCGATCGATGAAGGGTTCTTTACTCAACAGGGACTTGATCTGACCAAGGAGACGGCGGGCGCTCCCAGCGTCGCGCTGTCGGCGGTCATTTCCGGAAGCGCGCAGTTTTCGATCCACGGACCGGAGTGGACGGCAATCGCCGCCTCGAAAGGCGCGCCGGTCAGTATCATCGCCAACGTCGTCAATGGCGCCGCGGTCTGGATCGCGACGTCGCCCGACTTCAAATTCACTGGCATCAAGGACATCAAGGGACAAAAGGTCGTAACCGGCCTGATGCCTACCACCAGCACGTCGCTCTTCATCAAGCTCCTGAAGGAGAACGGCATGGATGCAAAAACCGATGTCGACATGATTCAGGTCGCCATCGGCTCCGAACCCGGCCCCTTCATCGCCAAACAGGCCGACATCGCCGTGATGTACGAACCGGGACTGGACCAGGTGGTGGCGAAGGGCATGAAGGTCGTGCTCGGATTTCCGAAGTCATATGGGGCCTATGCGTTTTCGACGGTCACCGCCCGCAACGATGTCGATCCCGATACCGCACAGCGTGTCGTGAACGGAATGGAAATGGCCATGCGTTTCATGACCAAGAACGAAGCTAAAACCGTCGAGATCGCCAAGAAGGAATTTCCGACGCTCGATCCGGCCGTAGTCGAAGCCGCCGTCAAGCGGATGTTGGGCGACGGTGTCTATCCGCCGAGCGTCGACATTACCGCCGATGCGTTGAAGGTATCGATGGACACGCAAATCGCCCTCGGCAATTTGTCGGCGCAACCCGACTACAAGGCGTTTGTGGTCAAGAAATTCATCGAGCCGGCCGTTGCGATGAAATAAGATCGCAGAAGGCGGTTCGATCCGCGCCTAAGCCACTGCGGAAATCCGGGAACACCGTACACCGGGGACATAGTAGACATGAATGATGCAAATCCCCGCGCCGCCAATGGCGGCATGGGCGTTCTCGAATTGCTGCGCCTGTTCGCGCGCGATCCGGATGCCGTCGAGCCATATCTCGCAATCCAGTTGAAGAAAGCGGAGGCGGCTGAGCCCGTCCTTCGCGCCTTCGAATATCTTCCAAAGCGGCTCGATCGGCTTTCCGGCCCGCTGTCGGGTATACCCGTCGGCATAAAGGATATTGTCGCGACCAGGGACATGCCCACCACCAATGGCTCGGCGGTCTATCGCGATCACGTCCCCGCCGCCGATGCCTGGATCGTCGAGCGGCTTCGCCAGCTTGGAGCAACGCTTTTCGGCAAGACCGTTTCGACTGAATTCGCATGGCGCCACCCGGGCCCGACGACAAATCCCTGGAACGCTGGGCATACACCCGGCGGGTCGTCATCCGGGTCAGCCGCGGCGGTGGCCGCGGGCATCGTTCCGTTGGCGCTGGGAACGCAGACGCTGGGCTCGATCATCAGGCCGGCGGCCTTCAATGGCGTCATCGGGTTCAAGCCAAGTTTTGGTTCAATTCCCCGCACGGGTGTTCACCCCCTGAGTCCATCGCTCGATCATGTCGGCTTCCTTGCCCGGCGGGTCGATGATGCCGCCATTGCGCTGTCAATGCTGGCCGGCTTAAGCGACAGCGACCCTCACGGTCATGGACCGCCTCCCGGCTTTCAGATCGACATCGCCAGCGGGTTGCGGCCCCTGGATCGCCCGCGACTGGCCGTCATCCGTTTCACAAACTGGTCAAAAGCCGAACCCGAGCAACGCAGCGCGTTCGATACCGCTTTAGCGAAGATGCGGGAGGCCGGCGCCACGCTGGAAGAGATCGAATGGCCAGAGCTTGACGAGAGGAATTGGGAGACGATCAATATCATCCTCGCAAGCGAAGCTTCCGCGATTTTCAAGGACCTTGTCGAGCGTTATCCGGATCGCACCAGCGATCGATTGAAGGAGCTGGTTCGGACGGGAATGGCGCATACGGCCTACGACTATCTCGCAGCCAAGGCGTTGCAGGCGAAACTGCAATCGGAATTCCCCGCGCATATTTCGGGCTTTGACGCAGTGCTTACCTTGCCGGCGCTTGGAGAAGCGCCGGAAAGCCTGGGTCATACAGGGGACGCGGTATATTGCGCGCCGTGGACATTGCTTGGAGTGCCGGCGATATCGTTGCCAGTTGGCCTCGGCCAAAACGGCCTTCCACTCGGCTTGCAAGTTGTCGGCGCCTATCATGAGGATTTGCGCACGCTGCGCGCGGCGAAATGGATCGAGACGGCGCTGAATCTCGCGATAATTCCTGCCTTGCAATAAGGCGTCGTCATACCTGTTCGCCGGCAAATTTGCTTTTGAGTATGGGCCCCAATCGATCACGCAGCCAGGCGATTTCGGGATCGCCGTTTCGGCTGAGGTTCCAGAGCATGACATGGGGGAGCGCGGCAATGGGGAATGGCACCTCCCTGCTCTCGAGGCGATACGGATAGCTCAATCCGGTCTTGGTGATCGACGGCAGCGTAGCCAGCAGGTCCGAGCCGGCCAGGATCGGGGCAACGGCGGCGAAGTGCGGCACCCATCCTGCAATCGTCCGCTCCAAACCCGCCGCGGATGCTGCCAGATGCACTGGGCTGGTCTCAACGTCGCTGACCCGCACCGCCAGATGCGGCCACCGGACCCAGGCTTCCGGTCCCCATTCGGAAAACGCCGGGTGTCCTTCACGGGCAAAACACCTCCAGTGCAACGTACCGACGGCTTCACCCGTAATGCCCGCGGGCAAATTGGATTGTGCCGGAGTGATGGCGATGTCGATCTGTCCCTCGACCAGATCCAACAGCTGGGGATCGCGCGGCGAGACCCATTCAACGGACACGCCGGGCGCTTCGGATCGCAGCCGTGTCAGGAGACTGGCGAACATGGTCTGCATGAAATCGAACGCGGCGATCCTGTAGACGCGCCGCGAGTTTGAGGGATCAAAACTTTGCCGCGGCGAGAGCACGCGCTGCATTCCCCGCAGCAAAGGTCGCGCCTGCTCCAACAGATCGAGGGCAAAAGCAGTCGGCTGCATCCGCACGCCCACCTTGACCAACAGGGGATCGCCGAGCTGCTTGCGAAGCCTCGACAGCGAATGGCTGACGGCCGATTGCGTCCGCCCAAGCCGCTCGGCCGCCCGGGTGACGTTGCGCTCAATCATCAAAATTTCGAATACGATCAATAGGTTAAGATCGAAACGACGTAAATCGATTTCATTCATACCAGCCAACAATTACTCATTGGATTAATGGCTTGGGAAGCGTCATACCACCCGCGCACCCCTCGTCAAACCGTCAGGACCTGTCATGAAAAAGATATTTGCCGCATCGGCCGTTATCGCGGCCGTGCTATCTGCGGGGTCGCCGGCCTCTGCTGAAATCACCGTGGAATTGGCCCGCGCGATCCTCGTTCCCTTCTACAAAGCCCTCAACGCCGAATTCGCCAAGGACGCTCCCGAACTCATCCGGCAGTCAACTGCACCGGATTGGAAGACGTGCCGTGGCAACGAGGCCTGCAATTCCCGCGACGAAGTGATGGCCGGGATCGGACAGCGTCTCAAAACGATTCCGGACCTGAAATGGGAAATCAAGGAAGTGCTGGTTTCCGGAGATCACGTCACCGTACGCGGCGAGGCGACCGGCACGCCTTCCGGCGAGCTCATGGGCAATCCGACCAACGGAAAGTCATTCAAGCTGATGTCGATCGATGTGCACACGCTGGAAGGCGGCAAGATCGCCCGCACCTACCACGTCGAGGACTGGCAGGGCGCTTTCCGTCAGCTTTCGGCGGCGAAGTGAGCCTTCGCATGCCGAAGGCTCAGGGTGAGGGTGTGCGGATTGCGTAGCGCCCTGCCCTCACCCGCTCGCCTTAACCGGCGTGAACTTGCGGGTGTATAAGTATCCGGACTCACGTCTGCTGGCCTGCAAATTTGCTTTTGACGATCGGTCGCAATCGATCGCGCAGCCACGCGATATCGGGATCGCCATTTCGACCGGTGCTCCAGATCATCGCATGCGGCAGCGGCGCGATTGGAAAAGGAACTTCCCAGCTCTCCAGACTATAGGGATGGAGTGTCTCCGCCATTGCGATTGCCGGCAGTGTAGCGATGAGATTCGAACGTGCCAGCACCGGCGCGATGGCTGAAAAATGCGGAACCCAGCCCGCGATCATACGCGTCAGACCAGCCGTCGACGCCGCAAGTTGACCGGGCTTGTCAAATTGTCGCCAATCCGAACGACAAGGTGTGGCCATTTTGTCCAGGTGTCAGGCCCCCATTGCGAAAACGCCTGATGTCCCTGCCGGCCGAAACATCGCCATTCCAGCGCACCGACGGCCTCGCTGGTTACATCCGCGGGAAGGCGGAGCTCTGCGGGCACGATCGCGATGTCGATCTCGCCTTCGGCGACATCCAGCAGTGTCGGCTCACGCGGCGCGGTCCACTCGATGGACACGCCCGGCGCTTCCGCCTGGAGCCGGGCCAGCAGGTCGATAAACAGCGTCAGCATGAAATCCGGCGCGGCCAACCGGAACACCCGTTGCGAATTTGCGGGATCGAAGACCTGACGGGGTGACAGCACGCGCTGAATTCCCCTCAACATCGGCCGCGCCTGCTCGATCAGTTCAAGCGCGAAAGCGGTTGGCTGCATCCGTGCCCCGCCCTTGACCAGAAGGGGATCGCCGAGCTGGCTACGCAACCGCTGCAGCGAGTGGCTGACGGCCGATTGGGTCCGCCCGAGCCGCTCGGCCGCGCGGGTGACGCTGCGCTCAATCATAAGAACTTCGAACACAACCAGAAGGTTGAGATCAAAACGGCGCAAATCGATTTGCTTCATGATCTAACCAAATAACTCATTGGCTCGATGATTTCGCGGGGTTTATCACGGGCGGGCAATCAATCTAGCACCCCATTCAAACCCCTGGAGCCCCGATGAAACGCATTTCTGCCGCCTGTCTCGCCATTGCCGCCACCACCGTCATCGCGCTTCCAGCGCGCGCGGAGCTCAGCGCCGAGGCAGCCCGCGCCAGCGTTGCTCCGTTCTACAAGGCATTGAACGCCGAATTTGCCAAGGACAGTCCGGACCTGATCAAGCAGGCCACCTCCCCGAACTGGGTGTCGTGCCGCGGCAACGACCTCTGCAACACCCGCGACGAAGTCGTCAACGGAGTTGGCCAGCGTCTCAAGTCCGTTCCGGACCTGAAATGGGAGATCAAGGAGATCCTGGTCTCCGGCAACCAGGTCACCGTGCGTGGCGAAGCGACCGGCACGCCCGCCGGAGAATTCATGGGCGCACCGCATAGCGGAAAGTCGTTCAAGCTGATGTCGATCGACGTTCACACGCTCGAAGACGGCAAGATGGTCCGCTCCTACCATATCGAAGACTGGCTCGGCGCGGTCCGTCAAATCTCGGCGGCGAAGTAAACATCTCGCACGCCGAAAAACCGAAAACGTCTGACGCGGTTTTTTAAGCCGCGTCGGCGGCCATGCGAGCCTTGACGATCTTGTCGGGGTTTTTGACCGGCTCGCCGCGCTTGATCTTGTCGACGTTCTCCATGCCGTCGGTCACCTTGCCCCAGACGGTGTACTGGCCGTTGAGGAAGGACGCGTCGTCGAAGCAGATGAAGAACTGGCTGTCGCCGGAATCCGGGCTGGCGGCGCGCGCCATCGAGGCGGTGCCGCGCACATGCGGTTCCTTGTTGAATTCAGCCTTGAGTTTCTGGCCGGAGCCGCCAGTGCCGGTGCCCTGCGGGCATCCGGTCTGCGCCATGAAGCCCTCGATCACGCGATGGAACACGATGCCGTCGTAAAATCCCTCGCGCACGAGTTCCTTGATGCGGGCGACGTGACCGGGCGCCAGATCGGGACGCATTTCGATGGTGACGGGACCTTGGGTGGTTTCCAGGATCAAAGTATTTTCTGTGTCAGCCATGCTCTCTTCTCTTGGGTTTTGGGTGGGTATTTGGTGTTTCTGAAAGGGATCGCGAACGGCCGACCGGCGACGGCGCCGCCCAGTGCATCGGTAAATGGCAACGGCGTGCAGCGTTGCAATGTCTCCATCACGGCGATCCGGTATTGCAGGCGGTCGTTGTCGGTCGCCTGTTCCGATTCATAGGTAATCCGGGGGTGCCCCAGAATGGCGCCCGCGCGGTTGAAGCTGACGACCACCGTGATGTCGATCGGATTCGCCTGCGACGGCGGCGGCGGCTTCCAGCAACGGTGAATTCTGAGGACGACGTCCCGGATGGTGTCGAGTTGCTGGGGCTCGGCCCGCGCCACGGCGGTCAATGCAAGCCACAACGATAGCGCTGCAAACCAGCGAGAACGCTTGGCGCGTGGCGTCGCCATGGCTCACTTGATGTCGGATGCGACTTGCACCTTCACCATCTTGTCGGGATCGCTCACCTGGCCGCCGGCCGAGCCGGGAGGTGCTTTCTTCAGCTTGTCGACGACGTCCATTCCCGACACGACTTCGCCGATCACGGTGTACTGGCCGTTCAGGCTCGATCCGTCGGCGAACATGATGAAGAACTGCGAGTTCGCGCTGTCGACGCTGTCGCCGCGCCTGGCCATGCCGACGATGCCGCGCTTGAAGGGCACGTTGGAGAATTCCTGCTTGAGGTTCGGATATTTCGATCCGCCGCTGCCGTTGAAATTCTGGCCGTCGCCGGTCTGCGCCATGAAGCCGTCCATGACCCGGTGGAACGGCACGTTGTTGTAGTATCCCTCGCGCGCGAGTTGCTTGATGCGCTCGGCATGCCCGGGCGCGATGTCGCTCCGCAGCTTGATCACGATGCGGCCCTTGGTGGTGTCGATCACGATCGCGTTCGCCTTGTCGAGATTGGCTGGAAGCGGCTGCGCGATCGCGGGGCTGATGCAAACCAGCGCGGCAAAGAGGGCGAGAATTCGGATCATGGAAACTCCGGGAATCAAGAGGTGGATGCGGCGCGCGCATCAGCGCTAGCTGGTGAATTTGGTCTTGAGCTGAGCCGCGACCGACGGCGGCACGAATGCGGATACGTTTCCGCCCATGGCTGCGATTTGCCGTACCAGTGTGGCGGTGATCGGGCGGACGGCAACCGAGGCCGGGAGGAACACCGTATGCACCTCGGGCGCCATGGTTTCGTTCATGCCTGCGATCTGCATCTCGTAATCGAGGTCGGTGCCATCGCGCAGGCCCCGAATCATGATGGTCGCGCCGGCTTTCCGGGCCGCAGTCACGGTCAGATTATCGTAGGTGGTGCAGTCGAAGGCGCAGCCGGCTTTCGCCGCCACCGGGCCGAATACCGTCCGGACCATGTCCAGACGCTCCTCGGTCGAAAACAGCGGTTTTTTGCCAGGGTGGACCCCGATGGCGACGATCAGGCGGTCGCAAAGGCCGACGGCGTGCTGGACCACGTCCAGGTGGCCGTTGGTCACGGGGTCGAATGAACCGGGATAGAGCGCGATACGGGACATAAGCCCCCTCTAACCCGCCCCGGGCGGCCCGGCAAGCCAGCCCGGTTCCCCGCCCGCCGTCTTTTTATTTGGGATCGGTCAATGAACCAGTTTTGGGGTTGGAACGTCATCCAGGGCGAACCGACAAAGGCCGAGCCGGCAATGTTTCATCCGCCAATGGCCGATGAAACAAAACTCGGTCCGGACGAAACCATTTCGAGGCTTGGCGAAGACAGCCGGAAACCTGGCTTGGTTACGTATCTGCGCAACGAAACGACGGGCCGCGAAGGCCAATGACAGGGGACCTGCATGATCAAGGCACTTTCCGCCATCGCCATTGCTACGTTCATCTCCGCCGCACTTGCCGTGCTGCCCGGTTTTGCCCCTCAGGTGGAAGCCAGCGTACCGCAGGCTCTCGCCAAGGCCGACCGGCTCGATGTCCGCGTCGTCGGCAAGGATTGCTCCCAGCAGGCATGGCCGAATTTTGAAGCTTCCTGCCTGCGCGTCGCAGGCTCCAACTCGATGATCCGCGAAGCGCGTCTGGTTACCGCCGACCGCACGCCATAAGGCGCGAAACTTCCGCGACCAGGACCTCCTATTCCTGGATCAGGACTTCTAGACAACAAGACTTCCCAGACCAAGCAAACCCCATGGTAATTTGCGGCGTCTCGTCGCAGACTGGCAATTGACCGCGCCCCTCGGATGATCCGGCGGGCGCGTTGCCTTCGGGGGCACCGCCAGTGACCAGTACACCCGTTGCAACCTCCGGCCATTCCAGTCAGCTCCGCGCCGCGGCCACGATCGGCGCACTCGGCGTCGTCTATGGCGACATCGGCACCAGTCCCCTCTACGCCCTGAAGGAAGCCGCCAAAGCCGCCACCCACGGCGGACCGCTGACGCCGGACGCCGTGCTCGGCGTGGTGTCGCTGATCTTATGGGCGCTGATCCTGATCATCTCGCTCAAATACGCGCTGTTGATCCTGCGCGCGGACAACCGCGGCGAAGGCGGCATCGTGGCGCTGCTGGCCCTGCTCTCCGCACGCAACGCAAGGCCGGGAACGTGGCGCGCGCAGCTTCTGATCGTCGGCCTCATCGGCGCGGCGCTGCTCTATGGCGACGGCGCCATTACGCCGGCGATCTCGGTCTTGAGCGCCATCGAAGGCTTGAAAGTCGATGCGCCGTCGCTGGCGCCGGCCGTGGTGCCGATCACCGTCGTCATTCTGATCGGCCTGTTCATCATGCAGAAACAAGGCACCGGCTTCATCGGCCGGATTTTTGGCCCGGTGATGCTGGGATGGTTCGCCGTTCTTGCGGCGCTGGGCATCCACGGCATCGTCAAGGCGCCGGCCGTTCTCGCCGCGTTGAGCCCGTTACACGCTTTCAATCTGCTGACCCATCAGGATTTCCACGTCAGCTTCGCCATCCTCGGCGCCGCGTTCCTCGCCGTGACCGGGGGCGAGGCGATGTATGCCGACATGGGCCATTTCGGCCGCGTGCCGATCCGGCTGGCCTGGTTCGCCGTCGCGTTGCCGGCGCTGGTGTTGAATTATTTCGGACAGGCGGCGCTCCTGATCACCGATCCGACCGCGATCGAGAACCCGTTCTACCAGCTTGCGCCGGACTGGGTGCATTACCCGCTGGTCGCGTTCGCGGCGCTCGCCACCGTGATCGCCTCGCAGGCGATCATCTCGGGCGTGTTTTCGCTGACCCAGCAAGCGATCCAGCTCGGCTTTCTGCCGCGAATGCATATCGAACACACCACCAGCGAAGCGATAGGCCAGATCTACGTGCCGCTGGTAAACTGGCTGTTGGCCGCGGCGACGCTCGGCGCCGTCTTCATCTTCGGCTCCTCGGATGCGCTGGCCGGCGCCTATGGCATCGCGGTGTCGCTGTTGATGGCCATCACCACGCTGCTGGCTGCGCTCGTCGCGATCCAGTGGGGCTATCCGCCGATCCTCGTCATCGCCGTCAACGGCTTCTTTTTCGCGATCGACTGCATTTTCTTCGCGGCGAACTCCGTAAAGCTGTTCGAAGGCGGCTGGTTTCCGTTGCTGCTCGCAGCCGTCGTCGCGTTCATGATGTTGACCTGGCGCAGCGGCGTCAAACTGGTCGAAGCTGCGCGCGGAAAACTGCGCCAGCCGGAAGAAGATCTGATCGAAACCGCCGTCAACAAGTGCCATGCAAGGCTGTCGGGCACCGCGGTGTTCCTGGCTTCGGCGCCGAACGGCGTGCCGCTCGCGCTGACGCAGTTCGTCAAGCACAATCACGTCCTGCACCAGCGCGTGGTGCTGGTGACCGTGCAGATCGAAGAGTTGCCGCGCATACCGGACGAGGACCGCGCCGAGGTGATCGAAGTCATCCCCGGCATCACCCGCGTCATCCTGCATTACGGTTTCATGCAATACCCGACGATCTATGAGGGGCTGATACTCGCCTGCAAGCAGGGCAAGCTGCCGGGCATCGATCTCACCGACATCACCTATTACATCGGCCGCGAGACCATCATCCCGCGCGAGGATATTCCGGGAATGTGGGTGTGGCGGGAGACGGTGTTCGCGTTCCTGCAGCGCAACGCCGAACGCTCGGCCGCGTTTTTCGGCGTGCCGACCAAACAGGTGGTCGAGTTCGGGACCGAGATCGAGATTTAGGGGAACGAGATTTGAAGGGACCGGCGTCCGTTCAATGCGCGCGTGACAACTGACGGCCTACGCCACCAGCGCCTTGGACATGATGGCAAGTTTCAATTCGTTGTACTTCGCATATTCCATCAGCTCCCATCCCAAACTCGCGTAGAGCTTTTCACTGCTGGGAGTGAACAAATAGATCTTCTCGGATCCCATCTCTGCGGCAGCTTTCTCAACGCGGCCTACCAATGCCGAGGCAATTCCGCGGCCGCGATGTTGCGGATCGACATAGACGCTCGAGAGCCAGGGCGAGAGATGCTGATGCGTGATCGTTTGGCGCACCAGCGAGGCCGAACCGAGCAATGTATCGTCCTGCAGCGCGACGAAAGTCGTCGGCAAACTCGATTTTTGGAGCGACGCGTTCAGGCGTTCCACATAGCGTTCTGCCGTGTTCGCCGGATTCAGGTATCCGAATTCCGCGTGATGCCATTGTGCCAGTTGGGGCAGATGAGAAACGCAGTCTGCGAGATATTCAAGTTTCATGGTCAAATTTCTTATTGAGTTTATTGATGTCATGATCGCAATTCCGCGCCGCGGTCGATCAACTCCCGTTGCCGTTGCCGTTCTCTCCATTCTCACCGTCGTCGCCGATATGCTCGACCGACACCACATGCTCGTCCTCGGCGGTGTCGAACACGATGACGCCCTGGGTCGAACGGCCGGCGATGCGGATGCCTTCGACCGGACAACGGATCAATTGCCCCTTGTCGGTCACCAGCATGATCTGGTCGGAATCCTCGACCGGGAACGAGGCCACCAGCTTGCCATTGCGGTTGTTGACGGACATCGCGACGATGCCTTTGCCGCCGCGCCCCGTGGTCCGGTATTCGTAGGACGAGGTGCGCTTGCCGTAGCCATTGACGGACACCGTCAGCACCACCTGCTCCTGCGCCGACATCTCGATATAGCGATCCGACGAGAGCTGGATCGCGCCTGACGTCTCCTCACCCTCGACATCCCCGTTCTCTTCGGCCGAGGCTTCGCCGGCCACGGCGCGCCGCATCTTCAAATAGGCCGACCGCTCGTCCGAGGCGGCCTCGACATGGCGCAGGATCGAAAGCGAGATCAGCGTGTCGTTCTCGGCCAAGGCAATGCCGCGCACGCCCATCGAAGTGCGGCCGGTGAAGACGCGCACGTCCGTGACGGGGAAACGGATGCACTGGCCGCCGGCGGCCGTCAGCAGCACGTCGTCGCGCTCGGTGCAGATCTGGACGTCGACGATCGCCTCGCCTTCCCCAAGCTTCATGGCGATGATGCCGGAGCGGCGGACATCGACGAAGTCGGAGAGCTTGTTGCGGCGGACCGTGCCGCCGGTGGTGGCGAACATCACGTCGAGATTGGCCCAGGAGCTTTCATCCTCGGGCAGCGGCATGATGGTGGTGATGCGTTCGCCCTGCTCCAGCGGCAGAATGTTGATCAGCGCCTTGCCGCGCGCGTTGGGGGCCGCCATCGGCAGCCGCCAGACCTTTTCCTTGTAGACCTGGCCGCGCGAGGAGAAGAACAGCACCGGCGTATGGGTCGAGGCCACGAACAGGCGGCTGACGAAATCCTCGTCGCGGGTCTGCATGCCCGCCCGCCCCTTGCCGCCGCGCCGCTGCGCCCGGTAGGCCGAGAGCGGCACGCGCTTGACGTAGCCGGCATGCGAAACCGTGACCACCATATCTTCGCGCTGGATCAGGTCCTCGTCCTCGACCTCGCCTTCCTGTTCGATGATCACGGTCTTCCGCGGAGTGGCGAACTCATCCTTCACTTCGGCGAGTTCGGCCTTGACGATGGCCTGAACACGGGCACGGGAGCGCAGGATGTCCAGATAATCGGCGATTTCGACGGCGAGCTTGTCGAGCTCTTCGGAAATTTCCTCGCGTCCAAGCGCGGTCAGCCGCTGCAGGCGCAGGTCGAGGATCGCCTTGGCCTGCTCGAACGACAGCCGCGCGGTGCCGTCTTCGGCGAGCCGATGCCTGGGATCGTCGATCAGCGTGATCATCGCCGCCACATCCCTGGCCGGCCAGTCGCGCGACATCAACGTCTCGCGCGCGGTGTTCGGATCGGGCGAGGTGCGGATCACGCGAATGATCTCGTCGATATTGGCGACCGCGATCGCAAGGCCGACCAGGATATGGGCGCGGTCGCGGGCTTTGTTGAGCAGGAATTTGGTGCGGCGCGTGACGACCTGTTCGCGGAACGCGACGAACAGCGTCAGCAGGTCCTTCAGATTCATCGTCTGCGGCCGGCCGCCGTCCAGCGCCACAACGTTGGCGCCGAAATTGGTCTGCAGCGGCGTGAAGCGATAGAGCTGGTTCAGCACCACGTCCGGCACCGCGTCGCGCTTGAGCTCGACGACGACGCGAAAACCGTCGCGGTCGGATTCATCGCGCAGGTCCGAAATGCCCTCGATCCTCTTGTCGCGCACCATTTCGGCGATGCGCTCCACCATGGTGGCCTTGTTCACCTGGTAGGGAATTTCACTGATGATGATGGCTTCGCGGTCTTTCCGGATGGTGTCGATCGTGACCTTGCCGCGCATCACGATCGAGCCGCGGCCGAGGTGATAGGCCGAGCGGATGCCCTGGCGGCCGAGAATGATGCCGCCGGTCGGGAAGTCCGGTCCGGGAATGATGTTGATGAGGTCGTCGATGCCGAGTGCGGGATTGTCGATCAGCGCCACGCAGGCGTCGATGACTTCGCCGAGATTGTGCGGCGGGATGTTGGTCGCCATGCCGACCGCGATGCCGCCGGCGCCGTTGACCAGCAGATTTGGAAACTTGGCCGGCAGGACCGTCGGTTCACGATCGCGGCTGTCATAATTGGCCTGGAAATCGACCGTGTCCTTGTCGATATCGTCGAGCAGCGTCTGCGCGATCTTGGTCAGCCGGGATTCGGTGTACCGCATCGCGGCCGCCGTATCGCCGTCCACCGAGCCGAAATTGCCCTGCCCGTCGATCAGGGGCACGCGCATGGAGAAATCCTGCGCCATGCGCACCAGCGCGTCATAGACCGACTGATCGCCGTGGGGATGGTATTTACCGATGACGTCGCCGACGGTGCGCGCCGATTTGTTATACGTCTTGTTCCACTCGAAGCCGTTCTCATACATCGCGTAGAGGATGCGGCGATGAACGGGCTTGAGGCCGTCGCGCGCATCCGGCAACGCACGCGCCACGATCACGCTCATGGCGTAATCGAGGTAGGAGCGCTTCATCTCGTCGAGGATCGAAACGGGACGAATATCGGAGGGCGCCGGCGGTTCGCCGGGCTGGGTATCTTCGGGGTCGGACAAAGGGGGAATCCGGTCAGTTCTTAACTGGGAATCATATAGCGTATCGGAGGCCCTTTAACCACCCCAAGCTGCTCCAGGCGAGCTGTTTTTACCTTCGTTTTTTCATGCACTTACCGGCTTCGCGACAGTCCGCGAGAACCGGCATTTCCACGACCGGAAACGGACCGTTCAAACCGCGCTTTTTGAGCCTCCATCAGGGGCCGAAAATCACCGCGTGCATGAAGCGTCCCGGCGCCAATGTGAACAGCCCTGCAACCACCCGCGCGCCTTGCGAAAATGGCGATCATGATGCCGGATGGTCGGCGACCTGACGATGCCTCGCCCTCCACACCGCGACCGGCAACATGTAATCCGGTAGCGGCAGCGTTCCCTTGGGCGCAGCAAACCGGACGATGGCGAGCGCGAAGGCGGCCATCGCGGCGAAGGCATGAAGAGCTATTGCGGGAGCGGCACTGAGCAGCGACGCCCTCCGAAAGCCCGCGCTAGAACGGGATATCGTCGTCCATATCATTGTTGCGGGCGCCGGCCGCGACCGCCCGCCTCGGCGCCGAGCTGACCGGCCCGGCGGAGCCGAAATCACCGCCGGCATCGTCGGAGCCGAAGCTGCCGCCACCGCCGCCGCTGCGGCCGTCGAGCATCGTCAGCGTCGAGTTGAATCCCTGCAGCACCACTTCGGTCGAGTACTTCTCGACGCCGCTCTGGTCGGTCCATTTGCGGGTCTGAAGCGCGCCCTCGATATAAACCTTGGCGCCCTTCTTCAGATATTGCTCGGCGACCTTGCAGAGCCCTTCGTTGAAGATCACGACGCGATGCCACTCGGTCTTTTCCTTGCGCTCGCCGGTCCCCTTGTCGCGCCAGGTCTCGGAGGTGGCGATGCTCAGATTGGCGATCGGCCGCCCGTCCTGTGTCCGCCGGATTTCCGGATCCTTGCCCAGATTCCCGACCAAAATCACCTTGTTCACGCTTCCCGCCATCGCCGCTCTCCACTCGAAATCACTGGCAAAATCATCTCATACGCCGGACGTCCGGCTGCCCTGGCTTTCACATCGCCTTGAGTCGCGCCTGACTTCGCCTTGACGTTGCCTCGGACGCTCCTCGGGACATTGGCCGACGACCCTATACGCTCGTCCGCCGCGCCGATTGAGCCATCCCTCGGTTATCCACATATAGCATCGCCGGACAAAGATGTTCCAGTTTTGTTCCACACAATTCCCGGAAATGTCTGAAACCACGATGTTATTCCGCGAAACCCGGAAGCATCGACCGCCCGGCTTAATATCGTAAACAAATCATTATCTTGCCGTTACGGCTCACTTCGTTGCCGAGTGTTGCTTTTCGGCGACAGCTTCTGGAAGCTTGCATGGCATATGCCTCGGCAACCCACGAATTGAGCTCGCGATGCAATTCAAGACGCTTTGGGACCAACGAAAAGCGAACAAGAGCTGGAGTTTTGTGATGAAGAAAATTTTGCTGACGACGACGGTTTGATCGCGCTTGGGATGGCGCCTGCGATCGCCGCCGACCTTGCCGGCCCGCCCCTATACCAAAGCGCCCGCTGATCGATGGCGATCAATAACTGGACCGGCTTCTACATCGGCGCGAAGGGCGGCTACGCGAAGGAAAACACCTCGGACCATCGGCGCAATCAGCGGCGGCTTCGCCGGCGGCACGGTCGGCTACAATTGGCAGTCCGGCAACGTTGTGTTCGGCATCGAAGCGGACGCCGCTTGGTCGGATGTGGGCTGCGACCGCGGGCATTCCGGGCCTCGCCTCGGCCAGCGACAGAATTCGCGACATGGGTACGCGTTCGCGGCCGCATCGGCTACGCCTTCGACCAGGTCCTGATTTACGGCACCGGCGGCTATGCCTGGGCCGACAATCAGCTCGTCGGCAACCGCGCTCGGCGTCAGCCATTCGGACAGCCACATCCATTCCGGCTGGACCGCTGGCGCCGGTGTCGAGGTCATGTTCGCACCGAAATGGTCGGTCAAGGCCGAGTACCTCTATCGCAGCTTCGCAAGCCAGAACTACTTCACAGGCGTGTTCCCGGCGCCGGCGTACGCGAGCGGAACGCTCAATCTGAACAGCGTTCAGCGTCGGCGTGAACTATCACTTCTAGGACTTGCACTACCGCTTCTTGCTGAAGCCCAGACGCCTCCGTTCCCGGAACGGAGGCGTTTTTATGTGTTGTTGGTGCTGCCGACTGCTGCCAAGAGCTGCCAACTGCTGCAGAACACGAGCCCACAAACAATCCGTTGATGGTTTGAACGCGGCACTGGAAATATCGGCCTCGTTCTTCCTACGTTCCAGCATAAACCCATCGGCGCCTGATCGCGGTGTTCCCGGCGATGTGCGCGCCCAACGTGGCGCGTGAACCGCACGCGCCTGGAATGCCGATATGGATGAAATACTCAAGGCGAAGCGCCAACAGAACGCCGGCTCGGCGACACGCGCGATAACGATCCGCGGCGCGCGCGAGCACAATCTCAAGAACGTCGATCTCGAAATTCCGCGCGACAAGCTCGTCGTGTTCACGGGCCTGTCCGGCTCCGGCAAATCCTCGCTCGCCTTCGACACCATCTATGCCGAGGGCCAGCGGCGCTACGTCGAATCCTTGTCGGCCTATGCGCGCCAGTTCCTGGAGATGATGCAGAAGCCCGACGTCGACCAGATCGACGGCCTGTCGCCGGCGATTTCGATCGAGCAGAAGACCACGTCGAAGAATCCGCGCTCCACCGTCGGCACCGTCACCGAGATCTACGACTACATGCGCCTGCTATGGGCGCGCGTCGGCGTGCCCTACTCGCCCGCGACGGGTCTTCCGATCGAAAGCCAGATCGTCTCGCAGATGGTCGACCGCGTGCTGGCGCTGCCCGAGGGCACGAGGCTCTATCTGCTGGCGCCGGTCGTGCGCGGCCGCAAGGGCGAGTACCGCAAGGAGCTCGCCGAGTACCTCAAGAAGGGTTTTCAGCGGGTCAAGATCGACGGCACGTTCCACGAACTGGCCGAGGCGCCGACGCTCGACAAGAAATTCCCGCACGATATCGACGTCGTCGTCGATCGCATCGTGGTTCGCCCCGATATCGGCCAGCGGCTCGCGGAGAGTTTTGAGACCGCGCTGAAGCTCGCCGAAGGGCTGGCGGTGATCGAATATGCCGACGCGCCCGCAGGCGCGAGCGAAGACAAGAAGTCCGACAAGAAGACTGCCAAAATCCACGACAAGAGCGGCCCGGAACGGATTCTGTTCTCGGAAAAATTCGCCTGCCCGGTGTCGGGCTTCACCATTCCCGAAATCGAACCCAGGCTGTTCTCCTTCAATAACCCCTATGGCGCCTGCCCGGCCTGCGGCGGCCTCGGCGTCGAGCAGCATATCGACGAGGATCTGGTCATCCCCGACAAGGAGCTGACGCTGCGCAAGGGCGCGATCGCGCCGTGGGCGAAATCGTCCTCGCCCTATTACATCCAGACGCTGACCGCGTTGGCCAAGTTCTACAAGTTCACGCTCGACACCAAATGGAAGGATTTGCCGAAGAAGACGCAGGCAGCCCTGCTGCACGGCTCCGGCGAGGACGAGATCAAATTCTCCTACGAGGACGGCGTCCGCTCCTACGACACCAAAAAACCGTTCGAGGGCGTGATCACCAATCTCGATCGCCGCTACCGCGAGACCGAGAGCGAATGGGCGCGCGAGGAACTGGCGAAATATTTCTCCGACATTCCCTGCGAAGGCTGCCACGGCTACCGCCTCAAGCCCGAGGCCCTCTGCGTCAAGATCGGCGGCAAGCATATCGGCGAGATCTCCGAATTGTCGGTGCGACGCGCCGGGGAATGGTTCGAGGAGGTACCGAAATCGCTCAACGCGCAGCAGAACGAGATCGCCACGCGGGTGCTGAAGGAAATCCGCGAGCGGCTGTCCTTCCTGCTCGACGTCGGCCTGAACTATCTCACCTTGGCGCGCGCCTCCGGCACCCTGTGCGGCGGCGAAAGCCAGCGTATCCGGCTCGCCTCGCAAATCGGCTCGGGCCTGACCGGCGTGCTCTATGTGCTGGACGAGCCCTCGATCGGCCTGCACCAGCGCGACAATGCGCGGCTGTTGGAGACGCTGAAACGGCTGCGCGACCTCGGCAATACCGTGATCGTGGTCGAGCATGACGAGGACGCCATTCGATTGGCGGATTACGTGCTCGATATCGGCCCCGGCGCCGGCATGCATGGCGGCCATATCGTCGCCCAGGGCACGCCCGCCGACATCATGAACAATCCGAAATCGCTGACCGGTAAATATCTGACCGGCGAATTGTCGGTGGAAATCCCCGAGCGCAAGCCGCCGAACCATCGCCGCACCATCAAGGTCGTCAACGCCCGCGGCAACAATCTGAAAAACGTCTCGGCGGAAATCCCGCTGGGGCTGTTCACCTGCGTGACCGGCGTCTCCGGCGGCGGCAAGTCGACGCTGCTGATCGACACCCTGTATCGGGCCATCGCGCGGAAACTCAACAATGCCAGCGAGGGCGCCGCACCCCACGACCGCATCGAGGGACTGGAGCATATCGACAAGATCATCGACATCGACCAGTCGCCGATCGGCCGCACCCCGCGCTCCAATCCCGCGACCTATACCGGCGCCTTCACGCCGATCCGCGAATGGTTCGCAGGGCTCCCCGAGGCCAAGGCGCGCGGCTACGAGCCCGGCCGGTTCTCGTTCAACGTCAAGGGCGGCCGCTGCGAGGCCTGCCAGGGCGACGGCGTCATCAAGATCGAGATGCACTTCCTGCCCGACGTCTACGTCACCTGCGACGCCTGCAAGGGCAAGCGCTACAACCGCGAAACGCTGGAAGTGCTGTTCAAGGGCAAGAGCATCGCCGACGTCCTCGACATGACCGTCGAGGAAGCCGCCGAGTTCTTCAAGGCCGTCCCGCGCGTCCGCGAAACCTTCAAGACGCTGCACCGCGTCGGCCTCGACTACATCCATGTCGGCCAGCAGGCCACGACGCTGTCCGGCGGCGAAGCCCAGCGCGTCAAGCTGGCGAAAGAACTGTCAAAGCGCGCCACCGGCCGCACGCTCTACATCCTGGACGAGCCGACCACCGGCCTGCATTTCCACGACGTCAAGAAACTTCTGGAAGTGCTGCACGAGCTGGTGTCGCAGGGCAACACGGTGGTGGTGATCGAGCACAATCTCGAAGTCATCAAGACCGCCGACTGGGTCATCGACCTCGGCCCCGAAGGCGGCGACGGCGGCGGCGAAATCGTCGCCTGGGGCCCGCCGGAGGACATCGTGAAGGCGCCGCGGAGTTACACGGGCAAGTTCTTGGCGCCGGTGCTGAAGAAGGCGGAAGCGCCGAGGAAGAAGCGGAGCAGCGGGGCGAGCGAGGCGGCGGAGTGAAATGCCACGTAATCTTGAGGATCGATGGCAACCCGATGGAAACGCCGTCAGGCTAAGCGAAATTCATTGGAGCATCGCTTGACGACACTCACGACAACAGCCCGGAGGGCGGGAATAGCGTAGCGTATTCCGTCTCTTTCGTTCGTCTGCCGCCCTACGCGGCATCCGCTGGCCTCACGCGCTTTGCAATCTCCGCGCCCTTCTCCCGCTCAACGACACCGATGTCGTATTGCCCCTGCAAGTCCAGCCAGAACTGCGCACCATTGCCAAAGTAGCGTCCAAGGCGCACCGCCGTATCGGCCGTAATCGAACGGCGGCCATTGAGGATGTCCGTGATACGGCCGGACGGTACGCCGATATCGAGAGACAACCGGTTGGCACTGAGCTTGCGGGCTGCCATCTCACGTTTCAGAAGACGGCCTGGGAGGGTGCACGACGGGAGCCATGATGTTCAACCTCCGTGGTAGTCCACGATTTCGACCTCAAAGGCATCGCCTTTGCGAGAATTTGAGGCAAATGCGCCAGCGGTCGTTGATCGTCATCGCCCATTGCCCTCCTGCGATCGCCCTTGAGCTTGTGCAGGCCGACACTGCTTCAATGGGCTCAGATCACTGAGCGACTTGGCAACATTCAGTGCGTAGCATGGGTAGAGCGTAGCGAAACCCATCGCGACCCGGAGACTGATAGATGATGGGTATCGCTTCGCTCCACCCATCCTACCGCTCTGATTGCTAAGACCGCCTTTAGCGCCCCATTCCCTCAATCCTCCATCGCCGCCTCAACGAACCCTGCCGGATCTTCGCAAAATTGCCGCATGACCTTGTAATGGTCGGTATCCTTGACGCCGACCGGCTCCAACCCGTACTTCGACAACCGCAACAGCCGCGCGTTCGGATACGCCATCAGCATTGGCGAATGCGTGGCCATGATGATCTGGCAATGGCCGATGTCGTCCATCCGCCGCATCAGTTTCAAAAACTCCATCTGCCGTGACGGCGAGAGCGCGGATTCCGGTTCATCGAAAATGAAGATACCCTGCCGCTGGCAGCGCTCTTCGAAGAACCGCAAAAAGCCTTCGCCATGGGAATAGGAGAGAAAATCCGGTGGCCGCCCGCCAGTTTCACGCGCGGCCTGGTCGAGATATCTGGCGACGGAAAAGAAGCTCTCGGCGCGGAAGAACCAGCCCTGGGTGATTTTTGGGAGCCAGCTTGCGCGAAGGGCGGTGGATAGCTGACCGCCCATTTCCTCGAACGCGTCCGAGTGATCGACCGGCATATAACCCTTGCCGCC
>CAWJYI010000006.1:0-40409 GCA_963847015.1 uncultured Alphaproteobacteria bacterium
CCAATAGAAACAATGGCTTAATGGGATTATCGGGGATTTATGCAACGCCCGTGTGGGCGCTGTGTTGGCAAAACAATTGCGCCAGGCCGCGACCCAAATCTGACCAAAACCAGTCAACGCGGAATCCCTTTGCCCGAGGGAGATTCACACCAAGCATTGTGTGAATCGGGCATACGGCGAACTGTCGCTGCCGGTTTCGACGGACTGAGCCTCTAAATTGCCCCAGAAAGATCATTTTTTCGGTCAGCGCGTCAGACAGCCTCCACCCCCCATGGTGTGTGGAGTATTGCCATGCTCACTGATCTTCAAAGCAAACTGGAAAAGTACGAAAGCAAAGCCGCCCACTGCGCACGAGCGGCTCAAGAGGCGACCTCCGAGCCCACCCGGGAATTCTATGAGGGGCTGGCGCATTACTATGCGGAGCTTGCGACAGACTTTCGATGGGTCATCGCAAAACAAACCGCTACACCGATGGCGGCTGAATAATGCTAACGCGAACGTAAACGTGAACCTTCGGAAGAGCGTTTTAAGTGACAGGCTGGAAGTCCCGCCTGACGCTTGGAAAGCGACTTCTGCGCACCAAGCGAAGGCCGCGGCTCAGCAGGAGCAACCGGGCTCACTGGTACGTCATACTCCCTTGAGGGCGCGGGGCTGATTACCGAAAAGAACAAAGAGTCCGGAGCGGAGAACTTCTATGCCGTGCGGGATTGTCGCGACGGCGTCGGAACTCCGTCTCGCGCCGGCGCCGCGGCCGTTCGATCTTCGCGAAGAGATCGATCCAAACCTTCAAGAGGTCCGAGGGTCGCTTACGCGCTCTCTTACCTCGATTGCCTATAAGGTGGGTCCGAGTCGCCATGACTGGAAGGATAGCCCGACATGGTTTAGAATTGGTTGGCAAGTTACCGGTGGCGCTTTCCTAGTTTAGGGACGACCACCGATGCCGAACGCCTATCGGGCGCAGGACCGAAGCACCGCGCTTGAGGCTGTTCTTCCTACGGCTTTTTCAAACAGAGACCCACGGTTGGAGCTGTCCCGCATTTTGCGCCATCAGCTGCACCGCCAGATGGACAAAGGACGGACACCAACGTCTCGTTTGCTTCGCAACTGACCATGCCATCAGCTTGCACGGACCGAATGACACTGCCGGGCGGTCCGGCTTCGCCCTTTGCGCCGGGCGCGCCCTGTGGCCCTTGCGGCCCCTGAGGTCCCTGCTGCCCCTGGGCACCCGGGACACCCTGGATACCTTGCGCTCCCTGCGGGCCCGCCGGTCCCTGAGGCCCAGTTTCTCCCTTCGGGCCCGGATCCCTGCCGCATGCAGCTAAGGTCAGCGCCAGACCCGCGATGCAGGCCATTAGGGTCCCTTTCATTGTCATACTCCGCTGTTTGAAATTCTTTCGGCGCATTAAGCGAGCAATGTGGGGCGCTCGCAATAGGGACGGTGACATCATTACGCCCGCTTGGCTATTACCGAACTTTAACCGGCTGGGCGAACGAAACCACTTTCCGGCCCCGAAGAAGCCGACATGAAATCCAGGATCGACTGCTAGGCGTGCCAATAGCAAAGGTGCGTCAAATGATTGAAGTAGTTGCGATCGTCCTAGGTGTGTTTTGCGTTGCCATCTTTGTCGCGCATGCGGTCGACGCTTATCTCGCGCTCTAGCGGTCGGCGGGCGCCAGTCTCGGCGGCCCAGGGAAAAAGCCGACGGGCGTTACACCGTCGGCTTCTTCTTGCGACTGCCGGCTCGAGATCCGGTGCCATCGCGATGTCGCTGAACATGCAATCGAGTCGTTAACGAAACGTTAACTTTGGGCGTTCGAAGCATTGTCGCCAGACCGGCCGTCCGGTTCAATTTTGCTGTGACCCGGTTCACCAAAAGTGCATCACGCGCCGGTGAATGACATCGATCAGTCTAGATTTGAAATCGTCCTGAAACGAACATCTGCTTCCCTAAGTGCGACCGAAACCATTTGATCCAAGGGGATTCTCAATGACCGCTCTTAAAGCAACAGTTGCTTCAGCCATTTCATCGGAAACACGCACCAAGTTTGACAGTCTCGTTTCGGTGGCACTCTTTAGCGGGATCGGACTTCTTTTGTCGCTGTCAGTCTTGATCCTAGACAAATACACGCCCGGTGAATGGTTCTAATGACTTCAAAGAAAAACCCGCCGGGTTGAGACGGCGGGTTCAATCTGTCTCGCGGTATGAGTTACGAGGTCCGCGATTGCCAACAATGCTATCGATGGCCAGTTAACAAACTAAAACTGGCGAACATCGAATCCGCGCTTCCTTATCGATCGGCGCGGCGCTTCATTGAGCGCCCCAATCACGCATCTCCGTCGGCAATGCGGAATAGTCAGCAGGGCTGACCTGTGACAAAAGGCGCCGGAATCGTGCGGTCTCCTTGCACTGTGCCGCTGCGATTTCAGTCGCGGCGCCGGTTGCAGCCGGGGGGAAACCTCGTAACTTCACCTCGGCCTGCATCTCTGATATCACGGACTTATAAAGAGAACTGTGATTCCACGGAAGCGACCAGGTCCGGTTCCGACAGGCAAAGGCCAGGCCGTCGTCGTACGCATGCAGCCGACCGCGCTCGAAATGTTGGACCATTGGATCAAGAAGCAGAAGGAGCCGCACACTCGTCCCGAGGCCGTCCGCCGGCTGGTCGAACGCGGGCTGAAAATGAAGAAATGATCACCTGGCGACTTGCTGTTCCGGCCGTTCTAGGCGCTGCCACCGTGGCAGCGTGTGTCACCTATTTCATTGCTCCGCCACCGCCACCGCCACCGCGAGTCGAATCCGAACAGCGGGCGTGGCCACCCATGCCCGATGAGACAGGTCATACCGATTCAGCGATATCGACGAATATTCAGCATCCAAGTATGGAAGATGACGTAACTGCCTATCAGCGAGCGGCCGAGGCTATCCTGAAGCGAGCGCAGAATACGAGGGCGTCCGCCGATGAGCCACAGCCACCAGTCACCGGCCGCATCCCGCTGCCAAAGAGGCGCCCTATCCCGCGCCCATGAACTCAGCCCACTGGTGCGGGTTTGGTTTGCGGACTCGCTAATACAGGCCGATCACTTCCAGCGCGCTGATGGCCGAAACTGGTTCCCCGCGGCGCCGTGTGGGATGGACCTTTCAAGCTTCGTGGACGTTGAGATCACAGCATCAAGGGCAGGAACCTCAAACCCCGAAGGTGGGTTATGTGCGAAATCCCTCTGGACCTTCAAAGAAGGTTCGAACAGCGATGGGCTGCGAGATTTGCGCGCTCGGTCGCTCCAAAAAAGCGAGAACCTGAAGGGCAGGATCAGCAGGCTGCCGCATCCGCCGAATCCAAAAGAAAAACCCGTCGGGTTGAGGCGGGCTCGAGGCCTTTATCGGCGGCGTGAGCGCGAGAACCGAAGCCCCGCGCCTCGCTCTATTGTTCTTCAGCCTTGTGGGGTTGGCGTGGTGAGGGGGGCTCCTCCAACCGAAACAGGCCCTACAGGCCTGGACTGCCGAGCCATCCTTTTGCGCACTGACAACCGGTTATAAGCGCGCCTTGTTGAAATGGAGGAAGTTACTTCCGGGCTTATTGCATTTTGCAGCGAGTCGACCTTCGCTATAAGCGTGGAAATCTGAGCAGACATCTTCTTCACGTCCTGACGTTCATCCGATATCTGAGCAGATATTTTCTTCGCATCAAGTTGCTCCTCGACGACGCTCTGTCTCAGAGAGGCAAGTGCAATTGAATCTTGCTGAAGAAGAGCAGTGTTTTGCTGTAATAAGGAGCTATTCTCTTGCAGTGAGGCGGCGTGTTGCTGCTGGGCCGACTGAATATCCTTCAGTGCGGCGACAACCGGATCCGGTATTGGAACGGAAGTTTTCTGATGCGGAAGCAATTCGGCCAAACTGCTGATATTAGGCAGAGCAAAATCGGAAGGCGACAGTGTGATAGACGGCCGCAGTAGTGTTTATTCCAAGAGCGATCACCGACAGCACCAAGATCGATTTCCGGCTCGATTTCTTGCTCGGTGCCGTGGACTCAGGTTGTTCGGCTTGGCTCTCCTTTTCCGATGTCGTGGTCACGTGCATGATCCTCAAATGAGTGAACAAAAAAGGAGCCGCCGCTGGATCGTCCCTTGCGACGGCTCCTTTACGCGGCACCCAAACAGAACTGACTAAGATTATGGGCTGATGAGATTAATTCCGCGTTAGCGCCTCAACCGCTTGGCATGTGCCGCCAGCCGCTGCCCGTTAAGTTTCGCATCTCTCGGCGCCACCACATGGCGATCGTGTATTCCCGTGAAGGTCTGCTGGAACGTCAGATCGACTAAAACGGTGGTCTCACCCGCACATATGTTGCCCGTCTTCAGCGCCACGCGCTAGGAGTGCGTGACCGTTGTCGGCAGCCGAACTAGCCCACGGTCGGCTCTTGTCACCGCCTCAGCCGCCTACGCGCAGTTCCTGCTCAATCGCTTTCAGGCGTTTTCTCAGAGCCCGATCTAGGGCGCTGGCTTCTCTCGGTGCGATTCTTCCCGTGGTGATCTCGGTCAGTATCCTGCGCTGAAAGACCGCGATCTGGTCTAACGTCATCTGCTCGATTTGAACTATCCGCGCCTCAACGTCTGCATCTACACCCGCCGCTTTCCTGTTGCGCATGACGTGCTCCCCCAGTGAATCGCAGTGTGATCCTGAACCCCGACGACAGCGAAACAAGACGCCAGCACCGCCGGGATTGTGGAAAACTACTGCTCGATCCGCTGGCGGTGCGTCCTTAACCGCTGCCAGTTACGCCTCCGTATCGATCGGCGCCGGCGCCGCGGCACGGTCGCGCGCCTAGTCGCGTACGGCCCCAGGTCACTATTCGTCACCCGTTCGCCGCCGTGCACAGCCCTTGTGCAACAGAAACGAGACCCCCAAAGCGGCTGGCCGACGAAAAGTCCGGTGCATGGCGGGCGATTTCAAAAAGCAAAACAACCGCCACGATCCCTCGTGTCGTAATTTGAACCCGCGAGTGTCCTAACTTCGATTGATCTGATTCGGAGGTTGCCCATGAAGGCAGTTGGAGCCGCGATTATCATCCTTCTGATGGCTTATTTAGCCGATCAGCAATTCGCCGATGGTAAGTTCACGTCTGCCGCGACGAGCATGATGGCGCAGATGCGCCATTCGATGGGAGTTTAACGGTAAGAGCTACCTCAGTTGGCAGTTCGCGGCGCGAGCTTTTCTCCGCTGCGGCCATTTCCCGTTCAGATACCGGCTGGGCGACCGAATTGATTTATCCGACCCTGAGATTTTCGGCGGACGTCTTGCCGCGGTTACTCATTTCTTCGTAGCTCACCTTGGCACCCTCATTGGTCGTGCCCCAACGTTTCTTCGTCCAGGGCCATGCGCGGGACGACCGTCATTTCTATGCAGCGAGGACGGCTTCATTCCCGAAGAGCTCCTCGGACCGTTCGGGCGGACGGTCGAGGGTTCGAGTTGCGCTCACCAAATAGACCAAATAACTCAATCATTTAATACAGTGGATTTTAACACTCGATCTTCGGGGTAGCTATCGGGGTAGCAAAGTCCCTATCAAACCGTCACAGGCCTACGGCAGGCTTAGCAAGGCTTCCGGTCCAGTTGCCCCCAAGCGCGCCGGAAGTAAACCTCCCGAAGGTTGGCGGCCCTAGGTGATGCTGGGGCCGTTTCCATTTCAGATATCGGCCAGCCGCTTGCCCATGCGTATGGGATATCTCGGCCGGAACAAAAGCCACCAATTAGGGTTGTCCGAAACTCTGAAAACCGGAGGCACATTATGTTGCGGACAGTCTTTGCAATGTCGGTTGCCGGTTTACTTTTCGCGGTCATCCCCGGAAACGTCCAAGCTGCACCGATCGCCCCGCTCCCGGCGGAGATTACGGCAAACCTTAGTGATGTAACACAGGCTTCCTGGCGGCGATGCTGGCGGGATCGCTGGGGCCACCGCCAGTGCCGGACTTGCTGGCGGGATCGTTGGGGCCGCGTGCGCTGCAGGTGAAGAGATCGAAGTGAACAAATACGGCCCCAGGCCGACGGGCAACCGAACTGGGCCGTTTCCTTTTCATATGCCGTAGAGCCGCCTACCGAGCAGCGCAAGGCGAAGGGATGATGACCAGGCATCGCCCAGCCTTCGCGCGAAGCTCGTGTGACGCGAAATGGCAGAGAGTTTCAAATAGGGAAGTCACCATGCTTAGCAGGATCTTGATTTTATTTGTCATCGGCGGTTCGGTTGTAATGATCAATCCCGCACAGGCCTCCTCGCGCAACCGATCTGCCTATTGCATGCAAGGTCCAAGTTCTCCTGGCCTGAGCAACTGCTCCTTTACCAGCAGGGCGCAGTGCCGGGCCACGGCGTCGGGCAGAGTGCGTACGACATGCATCGCTAACCCGTTTTACAATCGTCCCACGCGATAGAATGAGTGCAATGGTGGGTGCGGTTTTGTTTGCACTCCCCTCCAACCACATCTCTTGGGCCAACAGAGACAAGTTCCCGCAATCTGTAGCGGCTTGCCACTGGCATCCCCATGCGTGAACAGAAAATCACCCTTGGCGAAATGCCGTCCGCCGGCCCTACCCACCTCCTGAACTATTCTGGCGACTACAAATGCGCGCACTCGGTCGTGATTGACTCCTTGCGCTGGCCTGACGATGTGCGCCTGTCGGACCTTCAGTCCAAGTTCACCTGTCAGGCTTGTGCCAGCGCACCCCGCGCAACCGAACGAAATGTTACAGGTGCGCGAAGAGGTCTATTTTACCAAGTGCCGGATCATCGTTCGCGGTAAGTTGGTCACGCGTGGCAAGGCGAAGAAGGCCGACTTCGTTCTCTACTATAAGCCGAACATCCCCATCGCGCTGATCGAGGCGAAAGACGACAATCACAGTGCCTGCCACGGCATTCAGCAGGGTCTCGACTATGCTGAGACGTTGGATAACCCCCTACCTTGCTCACTTCCAGAAGGCTGGCGCCGCCGCTGATGCGTTAGTTAGACCGGGCCGCTGAACGGCTCATGTCATGAGCCCGGAAGATCACTCTCGGGGTAATGCGGTCGTGTGCTGGCCGGGGGTTGGCATGAAGATTGCTTTTGATCAGCTAGCTGGGGAATTGCATGTCTCAGTTTAGGACGAAGCGCCGCCGGGCACTGTATTTTGATCCCGGCGGCGTACTTTTTGGGGCAACCAAATGCCGGCGAGCCGCTTGCCGAGCATGGCAAATGCAATGCTGATCTTGAAGCAGGCCCGGCCAGCGTAGGGACGGATCAGGCGCATGGCGGCACCATAAGCCGGAAGCACCCAAGCACGACGCCGTACGAGATCAGCGCGTTGTTGAGGCCCGTTGTTCGTACCGGATGATCGGCGCCAGCCGGTTGGCACGACCCTGTCCGGCTGTCGGATCTCGATAAGCAAGCTGCAAACAGTTTGGTGATGCTGCCGTGACTACCAGTCAGGACTTTCTCCATGGGTAAATCCATAGGACCGAAAGGCCAACTGGCCGCGCTGCGTGGCATAGACGGCCGCCGGCAGTTGGACCGGTATCTAAAACTCGGGAAAACGATAATGACTGTGATTACACCCAAAAACTTTGCGGCCACAGCAGCAGCTTGCGTCATTGCGCTCGCGGGTTTTGCCACCGCACTTCATGCAACTGGTAGTTCCCTGTCGGAATCGATCGTGCTCGCCAAACTCACCGGGAAAGGCACAATCGGCGCAGCATGTCACGCCGACGAAGGAAATAACCACATCTATACCGGCAAGTACAAAGAAGTGTTCGGGAAGGTGCATTGCGGCGGCCCAACCGGAGAGAGTATCAATTGTACAAACGAGAAGGCCATCTGTGCTGATGGTCAGACGCAACCATAGGCAATCGCTAGGAAGTCTTCGACGCGGGTTTAGGTACTCGCCTTTCCGCCCCGAGTGAGCTGAAAGCGCCGTCATCACGGCCTGATCCAGCAGACAACAAGTACGAACACGAAGGCCGCCTCCTAACCGGGGCGGTTTTTGTTTGGCCAATACCTGGATAACCCGACTTCCGGTCCCAGGGATTACCCCTAAAGGCCCAGTTTTGACTGGATGCCGACCGCTGTTCCGACCGCCTCCGTGCTAAGCTGGTTTGAGTTCAATTATCATTTTACCGGAGAGACGGATATGAGGGCGATCGGGCTTCTATTTTTGCTTGGCACGCTTTCTAACGCTGCAATTGCGCAAACCTCGGAATGCGACTGGATATCGAAGGCCAGTGACCGCGAAGCTTGCCTGGACAGGGCCCCGCTGGCGCGGCCTGGACACCCTGTATGGTATAGAGGTCCGGCAGTGCCGGGGCCCGTGGCCGCAGTGGCCGATACTCCGAGCGAGACACCGCTGCAAACCCCGGCATGTCAGTCGATATCGGGGGCCAGTGCTCGCCAGGCTTGCTACGACAAGACGCCGCCGGCCTGGGTGGCACAGCACGCAAAGCGGTCAGGGTCCAAAATTTCGGCACCGTCGGACCAAGATACCGCTGGACCTGATACCCCGAACAAGACACCGCTCGCCGATGTGCTCGCCGAAGAAAACTCGAAACTCAACACGAAGCTAAAGACTATTTGTCGAGGATGCTGATTGCGGGACAGTCCCTGCCCTGAACCGAGCGATGGATTCTCTTTGGTGACCGTCCTGATCTATGTCGATACCAGCAAACGGGTTGGCGATATGGATCGTCAGCCTCGTCCGGCGACGGCATGCCGCGCTTCTTCACCCAGTTGAACGTATGATGCTGCCGGTTCTTCGCCTCTCGCGGAGACCGTAGTGCTTTGATTTGAATCAATCGGGGGAGTTGGCCTGCCTGTTCTGATGGTCGGGAATGAGAAAACCCAGGGGGAAACAGTGATGGCAGAGGACGCGTCGGCTTCGAAAAAGATGAAACGAAAGCTGTATGAAAAGGAACTGCGTAAGCTCCAGGTCGAGCTGTGCCATCTTCAGCAATGGATAAAAGCCAAAAATCTTCGAGCGATTATCCTTTTTGAGGGACGCGACACCGCCGGCAAGGGCGGCACAATCAAAGCGATCACCGAGAGGGTGTCTCCGCGAACCTTTCGTGTAGTGGCTCTGCCCGCTCCTTCGGACCGAGAAAAGGCTCAGATGTTTTTCCAGCGCTACATGCGGTATTTTCCCGCCGCCGGAGAAGTCGTGATCTTCGACCGCAGCTGGTACAACCGCGCCGGCGTCGAATATGTAATGGGGTTCTGCACCCCTGAACAGCACAAGCGCTTTCTTACGCTTTGCCCGAGGATCGAGCAGTACATTGTTGATGCCGGCATCATTCTGGTCAAAGTCTGGCTCGAAGTCGGCAAGGAAGAACAAGAGAAACGTTTTGCTGCCCGGATCAACGATCCGCTCCGGCAATGGAAGCTGAGCCCGATGGACGTTCTGTCGTACAATCGCTGGTACGACTACTCCAAAGCGCGCGACATGATGTTCAAAGCCACGGATTCAAAACATGCTCCGTGGTATGTCATCCGTTCGGACGACAAGCGCCGCGCGCGGCTCAACTGCATTTCGCATGTGCTGAAGGCGATACCTTACAAACGCCTGTCGCCGGAGAAGGTCATACTGCCAAAGCGGTCGATGAAGGGTCACTACAACGACGCTGCTAGCCTGCGCCGGGTAAAGTTTGCTGAAGAACGATATTGAACTTCGCGACACCACTGCGGCCGGAGCGCAAGTAAGGGTGGCGCTAAGCGCGCCCGGCCGGTCACCAATAGAAAAGCACGATGTAGGCAACCAGAGTGACGCTGAGAAAAACACTCACGATCCCGGCCGCGTCGATGAGGTTGAAAGCTTGTTTTGAGTGAAATGCCATGCGCCATTTTGGCGGCAGTCGAAGTCAGGGATAATTGTCCTGAAGAGCATTGTCCCGAGGTACAATGGGCGCATCGACTATTCGCCCAAAATTACCTTCGGCGAAATGCGCGTCCTCCGGTGTCCGCGAGATCCTCGTCTACTGCCGCGACCACCGCTGCTCGCACTCCATCACGCCCAGCGCCGCTGGCCGGACAACATGCGCCTGTCCGACGTGGAGCCTAACTTCACCTGCACACGTTGCGGCAATCGCGGCGCCGACATACGGCCCAAGTTTTCACAGGTGAAGATGGGTGCTGGTTAGGTGCCGTTCCGAACCGAAAGTGCATAAGTTCCGGCGAAAATCAAAAATGCTGAGATGGCCGTCAAGGCGATGAACTTTTCCATCCCCGAGAATTGCCCTTGGATGTGTTAGTTTTCTGCGACAGAAGTCCGTCGCAATTTAACGGACCTACTAGGGATGCCAAGGCGGGCCGCGCCTCAATTCGAACATCCGACTCGACGCAAGTTGCAGGTGTGAAGCTTCTCGTCGGGTGATGGCTGGTACCCATCCGGACACCACCGTGCCAGCCAAACCGACGGGCGGAGCCAAAGGCTCGGGCCACCCCCATCTACCCGAGCCTTTGTGCTGTTCGACGGCTCACAGAACGACTGGCGAGCCGGATCATACGCTTATGTCCGGCTTTTCGACCGCGCCAGAAAATGGGCCGATGGTCAGATCTCTCACACAGGCGACATTGAACCGAGATCGATCCCCTGCCGACTAACCGACACCAAGTTTGCCGATCTGAGGAACACCGCCTGATGCAAATCCAGAAGGGACGTTACTATCGGAACCAATGGCTTCAGCACGTCGACAACATTATAGCGGAGCGAGTTTATGTTGCCGACTTCGCGGGGATAAGCATCGTACCCCGTGATCACTTTATGCGATGGGCCAAAGTCGAATACACGGAAGAAGAAGCCAAGAAAACATTCCCAAAAGAGTATGCAGAGATCGAGGAGTCAAAGGCCCGATTGTGCCCAGCGAGGCTCTGATCGCCTGCTCCAGCGAGTTAGCGAATTTTGGCAATACCCCCTTATCGATCAGTGCGCCATTCAGGCAGTTAGCAAATGCTAAGTGCTTGATCGGAAAGGAAAATGGTAGAATCTCCGCTCCAATCAATAAAAACAATGGCTTAAGACAAGTTTCAGGAGAGCCAGCTTCCGAATTTTGACGCTGGGAAGCGGCGATGTCCACCCGGCGTTCAGATTGCGATCACAACAGGAATCACTCACCGTCGTTTATTCGGACCTTGAACGGACGACAAAGGTGCAGCCGGCAACCCCCTACCTCGAAACCCTCAATCCCGAACAGCGACGTGCGGTCGAGCACGGGGCTGCGGGAGGATTGGCGGCGCCGCCACTGCTGGTCATCGCCGGCGCGGGCTCCGGAAAAACCAACACCCTCGCCCATCGGGTCGCCCATCTGATCGTGAAGGGTGCCGATCCTCGCCGCATCCTGTTGATGACGTTTTCACGGCGCGCGGCCTCCGAGATGACCAAGCGGGTCGAACGCATCGCGCGCAAGGTGATGGGCGACAACGCCGGGGTCATGACGGACGCACTGACCTGGGCCGGCACTTACCACGGCATCGGCGCCCGGCTACTGCGTGAGTACGCCGAACAGATCGGCCTGGATCCCGCTTTCACGATTCACGACCGCGAAGACTCCGCGGACCTCATGAACCTGGTCAGGCATGAGAAGGGCTTCTCGAAGACCGAAAGCCGTTTCCCGACCAAAGGCACCTGCCTCTCCATCTACTCGCGCTGCGTCAA
This sequence comes from uncultured Alphaproteobacteria bacterium, assembly GCA_963847015.1. Lineage (GTDB taxonomy): Bacteria > Pseudomonadota > Alphaproteobacteria > Rhizobiales > Xanthobacteraceae > Bradyrhizobium. The sequence goes on from CAWJYI010000006.1 coordinate 11,661, forward strand.
CGCCGAGATGCCGATCGAGCAGGTCATCGGCACATCCTATCCATGGTGCGCCGGGTGGGCGGCCGAGCTCAAGGAACTGTTTGCAGCCTATGTCGAGGCCAAGCAGAAACAGAACGTGCTCGACTACGACGACCTCCTGCTCTACTGGGCGCAGATGGTCGGCGACGCAGACCTCGCCGACGACATCGGCGGCCGCTTCGATCACGTCCTGGTTGATGAATATCAGGACACGAACCGCCTGCAGTCCTCGATCCTGCTGGCGCTCAAGCCCGGAGGCCGGGGCCTGACGGTAGTCGGCGACGACGCCCAATCGATCTACTCGTTCCGCGCCGCGACCGTGCGCAATATCCTCGACTTTCCCGACCAGTTCTCGCCGCCCGCGAGCATCATCACGCTTGATCGTAACTATCGCTCGACGCAAACGATCCTCGCCGCCGCCAATGGCGTCATCGGTCTCGCCAAGGAGCGTTTCACCAAGAACCTCTGGACCGAACGCACCTCCGCAGCGAAGCCGCAACTCGTCTCGGTCCGCGACGAGGCCGATCAGGCGCGCTTCATCGTCGAACGCATCCTGGAGAACCGTGAATCCGGCACCCTGCTCAAGGAGCAGGCTGTTCTGTTCCGCACATCCAGCCACAGCGGTCCGCTCGAAATCGAACTGACGCGTCGGAACATCCCGTTCGTAAAATTCGGCGGGCTGAAGTTCCTCGACGCCGCCCACATCAAGGACATGCTGGCGTTGCTGCGGTTCGTCGAAAATCCGCGGGACCGCGTCGCCGGCTTCCGTCTGTTGCATCTACTGCCCGGCATCGGGTCGGCAACTGCGCAGCGCGTGCTCGACCACATGGCTGAGGCCGCCGACCCGATCACGGCGCTCGCGGGCATACCGACGCCGCCGCGCGCCGGCGACGACTGGAAGGGTTTTGTAGAGACCTTGGGCAACCTCCGATATTCGGAATGGCCCGTCGATCTGGAACGGGCCCGCCTGTGGTACGAACCGCATCTCGACCGCATCCATGAAGACGCCGAGACCCGGCGGGCTGACTTGCTCCAGTTAGAGCAGATCGCCTCCGGATATCCTTCGCGCGAACGCTTCCTGACCGAGCTCACCCTCGATCCACCGGACGCGACCAGCGACCAGGCCGGCGTTCCGCTGCTCGACGAGGATTACCTGATCCTGTCGACGATCCACTCCGCCAAAGGCCAGGAGTGGAAGTCGGTCTATCTGCTCAACGTCGTCGATGGCTGCATGCCTTCTGATCTCGGCACCGGCACCTCGGCCGAGATCGAGGAGGAACGTCGATTGCTCTACGTCGCCATGACCCGCGCAAAGGACGACCTCCATCTGGTCGTTCCGCAGCGCTTTTTCGTCCACGGCCAGCATGCGCAGGGCGATCGTCACCTCTACGCCTCGCGAACCCGCTTCATCCCCGAAAAGCTGCTCGGCTTGTTCGAGCGGACGGCATGGCCAGTTGTACCTGCCGGTACCGCGGCACGTCCCGCCAGCCAGGGACCCAAGGTGGATATCGGCGCCCGCATGCGCGGAATGTGGCGATAGATGGGAGGTACTGAGAGGCGACCGTGTGCGATCTTTATTCAAGTACCGCCAATGAGATTCGGCGCGCCACCAGTAACGGCTTGCCGCCGGCATCCCGGCTGCGCTTCAATAAGCCGGCCTGCGTGAACAGAAAATCACTCTCCGGGAAATGCGGTCGTCCGGCCCTGGCCGGCTGGTCGAACTCGGGCTGAGAACGAAGGGAAAGCCGTGACCAACCCGGATCTGATCGAGCTTGCGATGCAAGTGGTTCAACAGACCAGCAATAACCAAGAAGAGCACAATCCCGTACCTGAGCCGGCTCCACACGAACCCGTCGAAGCTGAAAAGCCGCCACCACTTCCAATAGCGTCAGAAAACGTCGGCCTGACCGCACACCGCTCCGGCCAAGGAAAAGAAAACTGCCGACGAGTTGGCGGCAATGATCCTGGGTGATTTGAGCCAGATGGAAGGCTACCCAAAGCGCGGGGTTAGAGTGACAGTCTACGGCTCCAATCCATGGAATGCATGGCTGGCGTTTGGCGGCGCCGCCGGGCCGGTCCGAAACAAGGCCGACCTACAGCGATTTTGCGAAATCATCACTGAGCGACTTAAGCGACGCTACGACGTCTAGCCGGCTTGTCGAGCTCGGGCCTAAAGGCCAAAGGCCGCAAGTTCGAGTTCGATCGGATCACGTTCACCAGTAGCTGCACAAGCCAGGAGGCTTTTTGCAATCTCCACCCGATTGTAAGGTGTCCGCATGGCCGACGGCAATGACTTCAAGCACTTGATCCAAGATGTGTCCCAAAAGCGCGAGTTCTTCCGGATAGTAGACATGCGTTTTGTTCGCGCAACATTGACGCCGCTCCCCTGCTGGCAATTGTCGTCGCGCTGTGGCTTGAAAACTGTCGGACCGTTTTGTTTTTGTAACGGCAGAAAAATGTCCGCCGGTCGCCGCCGATAGGTCCATTTGACGGCTGACTCCGTACACCGGCCGCCTGTCGGATCTGGAGCCCGGGTTCACCTGGCGCCGATGTCCGGCCCTTCGTTGCCGTGGACAGGCCGGCCTTAGGACTGCCGGGATTTCAGGGCCCGATCGGGGAAACGCAAAAACGGCCCGGACGGGACACTCAAAATCGTTGCGCGGGGCGTCAGGGAAGACGGGGCCGCACTGCCAGCGAACTGAGCCTGAGCGAGAACTCCGCAATATGTGATTTGCGGGAGCCGCTGATCGTTGTGCTACAGTTCCTTTGAGGAAATCCCGCGCCTCTTGTCATCGATCATACATTTTCCAGCATAGCTCACCCAAAAGGAGGCCGAGCTTGAGCGTTGCCTTTACCAAGGAAGACAGTGCCGAAACTGCGTCGGAAACTCTGCTACCCGACCGCCCGGTTTCACCCCATCCGAATCTTGTTACGGAAGCAGGACTAAAGGCTCTGGAATTTCAGCTCCAGCAGGCTCGCGAGGCGTACGAGACCGCGCAGAAGATCGAAGACGTGAATGAACGGCGGCGGCAAGCAGCTGGCCCCTTGCGTGACGTGCGCTACTTTGCAGCGAGAGTTCGGACGGCCCAGGTCATCACGAATCCGACGTCGATTGACACTGTTGCCTTTGGGACCACGGTGACCTTCCGACGCGCCGACGGGCGCGTGCAGAAATATCGTATCGTGGGAGAGGACGAAGCGGATCCTAAGAGTGGTTCCATTTCGTTCGTATCCCCAGTGGCAACGCTTCTCATGGGCAAAGCTGTTGGGGATATAGTCGGCACATCCGGTCAAGAACTTGAGATCATTGCGATCTCGTAGCACATCCCACACTGGACGTGGACCGCGGCGACTGGAGGCAGCAGTCCATTCGCGGCGTTTAACAAAACTGGTGCGCACGCTTGCGCTTTGCCCACCTGCGTGCCCGCTAGCTCCTGCCCGAAGCCCTAGTAATTGGTCGCGGACTTCTCGTTCGGGATGCCGTCGATCGGGCATTCGTCGGTTCCCGCGGTCGAGCGGGTCATCGCCTCGACCATTTCGCGCGTGCCTTCCGGATCGGTGATCCACTTCGAATAGAAATCGTAGGGACAGGCCGCAAGGCCCCGCGCACTTTCGCCGGAATTGATCATGCCGGTATAGCCGCGATGGACCAGTTTGTAGAGGTGGTTCTGTGACTGACCGTTGCGGCGGAAATCGCGGATCAGGTTCTTCGACAGAGCTGCATACTGGATGCCGTATTCCTCCTCGCCGGTCTCGCCCAGGGTACGGCCGTCGAAGCCGATGATCGCGGAGTGACCGAAGTAGGAATAGACACCGTCAAAGCCCGCGGCATTGGCGACCGCCACATAGACATTGTTGGCCCAGGCCATCGCCTTGGAAATCAGGACCTGCTGTTCCTTGGCCGGATACATGTAACCCTGGCAGCGCACGATCAACTCCGCCCCCTTCATGGCGCAGTCACGCCAGATTTCCGGGAAATTGCCGTCGTCGCAAATGATCAGGCTGACCTTGAGGCCTTTCGGACCGTCGGAAACATAGGTGCAATTTCCGGGATACCAGCCTTCGATCGGCACCCACGGCATGATCTTGCGGTATTTCTGGACGATCTCGCCTTTGTCGTTCATCAGGATCAAGGTGTTGTACGGCGCCTTGTGCGGGTGCTCCTCGTGGCGCTCGCCGGTGAGCGAGAACACGCCCCAGACTTTGGCCTTGCGGCACGCCTCCGCAAAGATGTCGGTCTCGGGACCCGGGATCGACGAGGCAGTCTCGTACATTTCCTTCGAGTCATACATGATGCCGTGCGTGGAGTATTCCGGGAAGATCACCAGGTCCATGCCCGGCAGGCCGGTCTTCATGCCCACCACCATGTCGGCGATCTTGCGGGCGTTGTCGAGCACCTCGGCCCTGGTGTGCAGGCGCGGCATTTTGTAGTTGACGACAGCAACGCCGACTGTGTCGTTGCTGCTGGAAATGTCACCGTGAAGCATTTGGGATTGCCTTCTGTTTGGTTTGCATTCGCTGTCGATCAAGCGTCGTGAGGCATCAGTGACTGATCATCCACGGCCGCGCGGTCGGAAAACTCTTGGCGCCGCTCCGGGTTTGCTTGACCAGGCGTGCGGGTTTCTTGGTGGAGCAGCAGCCGCAGCCGGGGCCATGGGAGGCTTTATACTCCGCAAGCGTTTTCGGGGCGTTGGAGCTGCGCTCATTGGTAGCCGCCGCCTTGCGCTTGTCCGACGGCATGCAGAAGAACGCCGGCGCGGTCAGGATCACCCGCGGCGACTCCCTTTCGCATTGCGGGCAGTCCTGCGGGTCATCACACTCCGACATGGGCCGCATATCCTTGAACGGACCACAATCGTTGCAGAGATATTCATAGACGGGCATTTCAAATCCTCGCGCGATCGATCCCGAAATATTGGCGCTGGCGGATGCGGGGCGGCATGATACTCAACCGTCCCGCATCCCGTCGCGCAGGGATTACTTGTCCTGTTACTTGTCTTGGGAGAGCGGCATCTGGATGTCGCCCTTGATGTGTTTGATCGGACCGGCCGACGACGGCATGATGTCGAAGTCGAAAATCTCCGTCGGCAGCCACAGCGTCGCGCAAGCGTTCGGCACGTCGACCACGCCGGAGATGTGGCCCTGGCACGGCGCAGTGCCCAGGATCGAATAGGCCTGCGCGCCGGAATAGCCGAACTTCTTCAGATATTCGATCGCGTTCAGGCAGGCCTGCCGATAGGCAATGTGCACGTCGAGGTAATGCTGCTTGCCGGCTTCGTCGACCGAGATGCCTTCGAAGATCAGATAGTCCTTGTAGTTCGGCGTGATCGGCGACGGCTTGAACACAGGATTCTTGATGCCGTATTTGGCGACGCCGTCCTTGATGACGTCGACCTTGAGGTGAAGCCAGCCGGCCATTTCAATTGCGCCGCAGAAGGTGATTTCGCCGTCGCCCTGGCTGAAGTGCAGATCGCCCATCGAGAGACCGCCACCGGGCACATAAACCGGGAAGTAGATTTTCGAGCCGCGCGACAGATCCTTGATGTCGCAATTGCCGCCATGCTCGCGCGGCGGCACGGTGCGGGCGCCTTCGGCACCGATCTTGGCCTTGACGTCGCCCTTCGCCTGACCGGCGTGCGCGGTCGGCGCGAACGGCGGATTGGCGAGGCCGGGGATGCGCGTCGGATTGGTCGCAATCAGCGCCGCCTCGCGTTCATTCCAGCTTGCCAACATTTTCGGATCGGGCAGACATCCGATCAGGCCGGGATGGATCAGGCCGGCGAAATTCACGCCGGGAATGTGGCGCGACGACGTATAGAGGCCCTTGATGTCCCAGATCGATTTCTGCGCCAGCGGGAAATGATCGGTCAGGAAGCCGCCGCCGTTCTGTTTGGAGAAGAAGCCGTTAAAACCCCAAAGGCTCTCCTTGAGCGGACCGACATCGAGCAGATCGACCACAAGCAAATCGCCGGGCTCGGCGCCCTTGACGCCGATCGGGCCGGACAGGAAATGAACGATCGACAGATCGATGTCACGCACGTCATCGGCGGAATCGTTGTTCTTGATGAAGCCGCCGGTCCAGTCGACGGTCTCGATGATGAAGTCGTCACCCGGCTTGACCCACGCCACGATCGGGATATCGGGGTGCCAGCGGTTGTGAATCATGTCGTTGTCGTAGGCCGATTTCGAGAGATCGACCTTGATCAGTGTATCTGGCATCAGATGTTCCCCTTTTTACCAGTCATGGTGCAGTACGGTTCAGACGGACAAATATTTCGAGATTTGCACGGCATCGATGCCGTCACGCGGATCGTCGCGAACGATCTCGCCGTTCTCGATCACGAGTACGCGGTCGGCGATATCGAGCGCGAAACTCAGAACCTGTTCGGACACCACGATCGACAGGCCGCGCTCATCGCGGATCCGCTTCAAGGTGCGCGCCATGTCCTTGATGATCGACGGCTGGATGCCCTCGGTCGGCTCATCCAGCAACAGCACTTTCGGCTTGGTCGCGAGCGCGCGCGCGATCGCCAGCTGCTGCTGTTGCCCGCCCGACAGATTGCCGCCGCGGCGGTCCTTCATTTCCAGCAACACCGGAAATAATTCGTAGATGTCTTCTGGCACCTCGGAGCCGCCTGACACCACAAGACCGGTCTCGATGTTTTCCTTCACCGTCATGGTCGAAAAGATCATGCGGCCCTGCGGCACGTAAGCGAGGCCCTTGGCGACGCGCTCGTAGCTCGGAAGCGCGCCGAGCTCTGCGCCTTCCATGCTTACCGAGCCGCTCCTGGTCGGCACGATTCCCATCAGCGCCTTCATCAGCGTGGTCTTGCCCATGCCGTTGCGGCCCATGATCGCGACGATCTCGTTGGGCGCGACGGAGACGTTGAGGCCGTGCAGCACTTCGCTCTGGCCGTAGGCCACGTGAAGATCCGAGATGGCCAGCATCGACTTGCTCCTTATCTTTTACGCACGATCTCGTCCGGAAACCGGACTCCGCTTTCCCTGATCATGCGCTAGTGTCCGAGATAGACTTCGATAACCTTGGGGTCGTTCTTGACCTTTTCCATCGTGCCTTCCGACAGGATCTGGCCCTGGTGCAGAACCGTGACCTTGTGGGCGATGTCCTCGACGAATTTCATGTCATGCTCGATGACAAGCACGGACCGGTTCTTGATGATGCGGTTGAGCAATTCGGCGGTCTTGACGCGCTCGCTGACGCTCATGCCGGCCACCGGTTCGTCGAGCATCAGCAGGTCCGGGTCCTGGATCAGCAGCATGCCGATCTCGAGCCACTGCTTCTGGCCGTGGCTGAGCAGCTCGGCGCTCATGTTGAGGCGGTCCTTGAGGAAGATCATCTCCGCGACCTCATGGACGCGGTCCCGCACGATGGCGTCGCGCGTGAAGGTCAGCGCGCCGAACACGGTGCGTCCGCGCGGAAACGAAATCTCGAGATTCTCGAACACCGTGAGATCGTCATAGATCGACGGGGTCTGGAACTTGCGGCCGACACCGGCCCGCACGATCTGGTTCTCCTTCATTTTCGTAAGATCCTTGTCACGAAAATGAATCGAACCTGAAGTCGCCTTGGTCTTGCCGCAGATCAGATCGAGCACCGTGGTCTTGCCGGCGCCATTGGGCCCGATGATGACGCGAATTTCGTTTTCGTCGACGTAGAACGACAGGTCGTTGACCGCCTTGAATCCGTCGAACGAAACGGTGAGCCCTTCCACCGAAAGCAGAAAATCCCTGGGCTGCTGGCCGATGAGCATGATTTACCTCCTCATTCTGCCGGTGCGCCGTCCGCCACCGAAGTGTCGGTCCAGCCGCTTCCGGACGTCGGCTTGCGCGCCGAGAACAACCGGTCGATCCGCGGCTGGACGTAATCCTGCCAGATGCCTGCAAGGCCGTTGGGGAAGGCGAGGACCACGGCAATGAACAACCCGCCTAATCCGAACAGCCAGAGTTCGGGGAAGGATTCCGAAAGGCTGGTCTTCGCGAAGTTGACGAGCAAGGTTCCGTAGACCGCGCCCAGGATCGAGAGCCGGCCGCCGACCGCGGTATAGATCACCATCTCGATCGACGGCACGATGCCGACAAAGGATGGCGACATGAATCCGACCTGAAGCGCGAACATGGCCCCGCCGATGGCGGCGAAGATGGCAGCGAGGCAGAAAGCGAAGATCTTGAAGTTGGCGACGCTGTAGCCGGAGAAGCGGACCCGGTCCTCCTTCTCGCGCATCGCGACCAGGATGCGGCCGAGCTTCGAGTGCCGGATGAACTGGGCGATAAAGATGCAGATGAACAGGCAGCCGACCTCGAAGAAGTAGAGAAGGACCTTGGCGTGGTCGGGACGGATGTCCCATCCCTTCAGCGTGCGCAGGTCGGTCATGCCGTTGATGCCGCCGGTGTAGCCCTGCTGACCCACGATCAGGATGGTCAGGATCGCCGCGACGGCCTGCGTGATGATGGCGAAATAGGTGCCGCCGACGCGGCGCTTGAACATCGCCGCGCCGATGATCAGAGCAAATATGCCCGGCACCAGAATGACGGCGGCAACAGTAAAGGTGAGGCTGTGGAAGGGCTTCCAGAAGAACGGCAGCGAGGTGATCTGATTCCAGTCCATGAAATCGGGAATGCCGGGGGTCGACTGGATCTTGGTGTTTTCCGGGCTCGATGCTTCCAGCTTGAGAAACATCGCCATGCAGTAGCCGCCGAGACCGAAGAACACGCCCTGCCCCAGGCTGAGAATGCCGCCATACCCCCAGCAGATCACCAGTCCCAGCGCCACGAAGGCGTAAGTCAGATATTTGGCGACCAGATTGAGCCTGAAGACATCGAGGCAGAGCGGCAGGATCACCACCAGCAAGGCGGCCAGCACCAGGATGCCGATCAGCTCCGAACGATTGGCAAAGCGATTGTCGTTCATGGCTTCAGCCCTTTTGTTATTTGCGGACCTTGAGGGCGAACAGCCCCTGCGGCCGCAGCATCAGAATTCCGACCACCGCGAGCAGCGTCAGGACCTTCGCCATCGATCCCGACATGAAGAATTCGAGCGTCGATTGCGTCTGGGAGATCGAGAAGGCCGATGCGATCGTGCCGAGCAGGCTCGCGGCGCCGCCGAACACGACCACCAGGAAGGTATCGACGATGTAGAGCTGGCCTGACGTCGGCCCGGTCGAGCCGATCATGGTGAAGGCGCTGCCGGCGACGCCTGCGATGCCGCAGCCCAGCGCGAACGTGTAACGATCGACTTTCGCGGTATTGATGCCGACGGCGCCGGCCATGATGCGGTTCTGCACGACGGCGCGGACCTGGCGGCCCCAGCGCGATTTGTACATGACGTAGGCCACCGCGATCGTGATCAAGAGCGTCAGGGCCATCACGAAGACGCCGTTGATCGGAACCTCGATGCTTTCGGTGACATGCAGCGACCCCAGCATCCACTGCGGCAGTTCGACGCCGACTTCACGGGCGCCGAAGATCGAGCGGTAAGCCTGCTGCAGAATAAGGCTCAAGCCCCATGTGGCGAGCAGCGTATCGAGCGGCCGCTTGTAGAGATGCCGGATCAGCACCCATTCGACCAGCATGCCGAGCGCCCCGGAGGCAAAGAACGCCAGGATCATGGCGAGGAAGAAGTAGCCGCCGAACAGGCCCGGCAAATAACTCTGGAACAGGTTCGACGTCATCCAGGTGACGTAGGCGCCGAGGATCATGAACTCGCCATGCGCCATGTTGATGACGCCCATTTGGCCGAAGATGATCGCAAGACCGAGCGCCATCAGAACGTAGACGGAAAACAGGATCAGGCCTGCGAAGCCCTGCATGACGAAGATAGAGCCCAGATCGCCAATCGAATAATCGCCGAACATCATGTTCTCCGTCGGGGGAAGTCCCGCGTCGCGAGCACGTTCGCGACGCGGGGGCGTTGAGCGTGGATTGACGATCCACGCCAGGGAGCGGCTTGATGGTGGGGAAGACGCGGAAGGTCCGCGCGCCTTACTGATAGCCTTTGGGGAACGGATCCGGCTCGACCAGATCGGCGGTCTCGTAGATCAGTTCGAACTGGCCATCGAGCTTGGCGCGCCCGACCCGGGTCTTCGACCACAAATGATGGTTTTCGTGGATGCGCACGTAACCTTCCGGCGCGCCCTTGAACTCGATCCCGGGCGAAGCGGCCGCGATCTTGTCGACGTCGAAGCTACCGGCCTTCTCCGCCGTTAATTTCCACAGCCACGGGCCGAGATAGGCAGCCTGGGTGACGTCGCCGATCACGGTCTTGGCGCCCCACATCTTCTGGAATGCCGGCACGAAGGCCTTGTTGTTCGTATTATCCAGCGACTCGAAGTATTTCATGCAGGCATAGGCGCCCGCGATGTTCTCGCCGCCGATGCCGTCGATTTCGTCTTCGGTCACCGAGATCGTGAGCAGCGCCTGCTTCGACAGGTCGATGCCGGCCGCCTTCAACTGCTTGTAGAAGGCGACGTTCGAACCGCCAACCACGTCGGTGAAGATTACGTCGGGCTTGGTCAGCTTGATCTTGTTGATCACCGAGTTGAACTGGGTGTTGCCGAGCGGATAATATTCCTCGCCGACGACTTTGCCCTTCAGTACGTTCTCGACATGCTTGCGCGCGATCTTGTTGGAGGTGCGCGGCCAGATGTAGTCCGAGCCGACGAAGAAGAATGATTTCGCGCCCTTCTCCTTGGCGATCCAGTTCAGGCCGGCGAGGATCTGCTGGGTGGCCTCCTGGCCGGTATAGATGACGTTCTTGGATTGCTCGAGGCCTTCGTAGAAGGTCGGATAGTAGAGCATGCCGTTATATTGCTCGACCACCGGCAGCACCGCCTTGCGGGACGCCGAGGTCCAGCAGCCCATGATCGCCGCGACCTTGTCGTTGACGAGAAGCTTCTTGGCCTTTTCCGCAAAGGTCGGCCAGTCGCTGGCGCCGTCTTCCTGGATGATCTTGATCTTGCGGCCGAGAATGCCGCCCATGGCGTTGATCTGTTCAATCGCGAGCTTCTCGGCTTCGATCGAACCGGTTTCCGAGATCGCCATCGTGCCGGTGGCCGAATGCAGGATGCCGCAGGTCACTTCAGTATCGGTCACCGCAAGACCCGTGGTGTTGATCGCGGAAGTTGCCGGCGCCTGCGCGAAAGATGGGCGAGGAAGCATGCTCAAGGCGGGAATTGCCGCCATTCCCATCAGCAATTTGCGTCGAAGCGGCGACCGCAGGCCCGGTTTGATTTCGTCTGACATGAGCACCCTATTAGGTTCGAGTACGCGCTTATTTGTCAGGCGAGGATTGCTGAAATTGTGCACCGCACAGATACGCAAGATCGCGTATACTGCACCGCAAAATAGCGACGTAGGTTTTGGTACGGAGTTTGCTGACGGCTGGTAACCCGATCAGGGGCAGTCGTTTGCGGTGAGGAGTGACGAAGTGGCAGGGCGGCAGCGGATAGACCGCGTCAGGCGTCAGTATAATCAATGGGTTGCCAACCAGACGCTGGAAGATTACGCGCTGCGCTTCACCGCCAAGAGCGCGCGGCGGTGGTCGGCCGCCCGGGTCGCCAACACTGCGCTGGGCGCGATCTCGTTTCTGGCCCTGGAAGCCATCGGCGGCACCATCACGCTGAATTACGGCGCCACCAATGCCACCGTCGCCATCCTCGTCGTCAGCGTCATCATTTTCTGCTGCGGATTGCCCATTGCCTATCATGCCGCCAAATGCGGCATCGATATCGACCTGCTGACCCGCGGTGCCGGCTTCGGCTACATCGGCTCGACCATCACGTCGCTGATCTACGCCTCCTTCACCTTCATCTTCTTCGCAATCGAGGCGGTGATTCTCGCAACCGCCCTGGAGATGTGCTTCGGAATCCCCCGCCCCATCGGCTATCTCATCAGCGCCGTCGCCATCATTCCGCTGGTGACCTACGGCATCACCCTGATCAGCCGCTTCCAGCTATGGACGCAACCGCTCTGGATCATCCTTCACATCATGCCGTTCGTGGCGATCGCCTACGCCAACCCGCACTCGTTCGCGGAGTGGCGCAAATTCGCCGGCGAACATGGCGATGCCGGCGGCCATCTTGATCTGCTGTTGTTCGGCACCGCGGCTTCGGTGGTGTTTTCGCTGGTGGCCCAGATCGGCGAACAGGTCGATTTCCTGCGGTTTTTGCCGCGCGACCGCCGCACGTCGCCGAAATCATGGTGGATCGCGCTGCTCAGCGCCGGTCCCGGCTGGATCATTCTCGGCGCGCTCAAGCTTTTGGCAGGGTCGTTCCTCGCCTTCTTCGCGCTGAGCCACGGCGTCACCGACGAGCACGCCGCCGAGCCTGCGCATATGTATCTCGAAGCGTTCCGCTATGTGCTGTCGCAGCCCGACCTGGCGCTGGCGCTGACCGGTACCTTCGTCATTCTCTCGCAGTTGAAGATCAACGTCACCAACGCCTATGCCGGATCGATCGCCTGGTCGAATTTCTTCTCGCGCCTGACCCACAGCCATCCCGGCCGCGTGGTCTGGCTCGTCTTCAATGTGATGGTGGCGCTGCTGTTGATGGAGATCGGCGTCTACAAGGCGCTGGAGCAGACGCTGGCGCTTTATTCCAACGTTGCGATTGCCTGGGTCGGCGCACTGGTCGCCGATCTCGTCGTCAGCAAACCACTGGGTCTGCGGCCGCAGCACATCGAGTTCAAGCGCGCGCATCTCTACGACATCAACCCGGTCGGCGTCGGCGCGATGACGATCGCCACCATCGTTTCGATCAGCGCGTTCTACGGCCTGTTCGGGCCGACGGCCAAGGCGCTGTCGGCCTTCGTCGCGCTCGCCGTAGCCTTCATCGCCGCACCGCTGATCGCATGGGCGACCGACGGCAAATATTACATCGCTCGCAAGCCCAAACGAAGTTGGCAAAATCTCGAAGTTGATCCAGTGCTGTATTTGCGAGCATTCATTCGAACCGGAGGACATGGCCTCCTGCCCGGCCTATGCCGGACCGATCTGTTCGCTGTGCTGTTCACTCGACGCGCGCTGCCACGATCTCTGCAAGCCGCATGGACGGATTTAGGCCCAGGTGTCGGAGACCTTGGGTAAATTATTGCCGGACGCGATCTACGCCCGCATCAACTCCCAGCTCGGGCATTATCTCGGCGTGTTCGCGGTCTCCGCGGGCCTCGTCGGGCTGACGCTCGGGCTGATCTATCTGCAGACATCGGCGACGATCCACGTCGACGATCTCATGCTGTCGGACGTGCTGTGGAAGGTGTTCTTTGCCTTAACCATCATCATCGGCGTCGTCGCGTGGCTGTTCGTGCTGGCGCAGCAGAGCCGCCGGGCGGCGGAAGCGGAAACCCGGCGGCAGACCACGCTATTGATCCAGGAAATCGATGCGCACAAGCGCACCGACGCCGAACTGCAGCGTGCCAAGGAAGTCGCAGAATCCGCCAACCTCGCCAAAAGCCGGTACGTCGTTGGGCTCAGCCATGAACTGCGCTCTCCGCTCAACGCGATCTCAGGCTATGCGCAATTGCTGGAGCAGGATGCGAGCCTGAACACAAAACCGCGCGATCAGGTACGCGTGGTCCGCCGCAGCGCCGACCATCTTTCGGGACTGATCGACGGCATTCTGGACATCTCCAAGATCGAGGCGGGCCGGCTTTATCTGTCGCGCGACGAGGTGCGCCTAAGCGATTTCCTTGATCAGCTCGTCGGCATGTTCCGCCTGCAGGCGGCGGCCAAGGGCATCGACTTCGTCTTCAGGCGGCCGGCGGTGCTGCCGGTCGTGGTCTATGCCGACGAGAAACGGCTGCGCCAGATCCTGATCAACCTGCTGTCGAACGCAATCAAGTTCACGCAGGCCGGAAGCGTGCAATTCGTTGTGCATTATCGCAGCCCGGTCGCCGAATTCGAGGTGATCGACACCGGCCCCGGCATCCGGGCCGACGACCTCGAGCGCATCTTCGCGCCGTTCGAACGCGGCGCTCTCGGCGTTTCGCAACCGCAGACCGGAACCGGCCTTGGCCTCACCATCAGCAGGCTCCTGGCCGGCGTCATGGGCGGCGACATCAAAGTGACCTCGACGGTCGGCACCGGCTCAGCCTTCCGCGTGAAAATTCTGCTGTCGGAAGTCACCCATCCGACGCGGATCGCGCCGGTCGAAGCACCGATCTACGGTTATCACGGCCCGCGCCGGACGATCTTGATCACCGACGACGATCCGACCCATCGCGATCTCCTGCGCGAAGTGCTGGCGCCGCTCGGCTTCATCCTGCTCAGCGCGCCCGACGGCCCGGGCTGTCTGGCGCTGGCTCAGCATTGCCGACCCGATCTATTCCTGCTCGATATTTCCATGGCCGGAATGGATGGATGGACGGTAGCGGAAACGCTACGCTTGAGCGGCCATCATCAGGCCCGCATCCTGATGGTGTCGGCGAGCGCGCTGGAGGCGCATGGCGCGCCACTCGCGCAGCCGTTCCATGACGGCTATCTCATGAAGCCCATCGATATTCCGAGGCTGCTGGAGACAATCCGCCAATTGCTCAAGATCGAATGGCAGTATGAGGTCGATCAAATTCCCGTTCCGCACTGGAAGCCCGAAAGCGGTTCGCGGCCGCCGGTGAGGCATGTCGAAGAGCTCATCGGCCTCGGACAACTGGGTTACATCCGCGCCATCCAGGTCAAGCTCGACGAGATCGGCAACGATCACCCCGAGCATGCCGATTTTGTCTCGCAAATGCGCTCATTGATCGACCGTTTTGATCTCGATCAGTACATGGCGACGCTAAAGATCCTGCACAGTTATGATCATTGAACCCAAGAAGCGCGACGTCGCCCTCGTCGTCGACGATTTCCCCGAGACGTTGCGGCTGCTTACCGACGCGCTCGATGGCGCGGGCATGACTGTCATGGTCGCGCTCGACGGTGCGGCGGCGATGCGGATCGTCGATCAGATTACGCCTGACATCGTGCTGCTCGACGCCATGATGCCCGGCATGGACGGCTTTGAAACCTGCAAACGGCTCAAGCGCGACGCCGGTCTCAACAATGTTCCGATCATCTTCATGACCGGATTGGCCGAGACCGAACACATTGTCCGCGGCCTTGAGGCCGGCGGCGTGGATTACGTGACAAAACCGATCGTGGTCCAGGAAATGATTGCGCGGATCCGCGTTCATCTGGCCAATGCGCGGTTGACCCAGAGCGCGCGTGCCGCGCTCGACGTCTCCGGCCGCTACCTTCTCGCAGTCAACGACCAGGGCAAGATCAGGTGGGCGACGCCACAAGCGCAGAAATTATTGTCGGACACACTCGCGGCAGATAACGACGATGATTTCGTGCTGCCGGAGCCGATGCCGCAATGGCTCGATCAGGCCCAGAAAGGCAAAGCGGGATCGAAAGCGACGGCCATGGCTGCGTTTCCCGGCAACGAACAGCTCCGGCTGCAATACATGGGCAAGCTCGGCCCCAACGAGTTTTTGCTGCGGCTCGCCAAGGATTCGGGCGCCGATGCGCCGGCGGAATTTTCGAGCGAGCTCGGGCTCACTGCACGCGAGGGCGAAGTGCTGTCGTGGCTCTCCAAGGGAAAGACCAACCGGGACATCGCGCAAATCCTCGGCCTGTCTCCGCGAACCGTCGACAAGCATCTCGAGCAGATTTATTCGAAGCTCGGCGTCGAAAACCGTACTGCGGCGGCGGCCATCGCGGTCAAAACCAGAAATCTGAAGCAGTGAGCGGGGCGTCCGGCGAGCTGATTACAATATATGCAACAGGCGCCAAAAATGCGGCAAATTGCATATTGCGTTCAGTCGAAGCGAGCCGCCGCGCTGTCGTGATCGGAGTTGTCCGCGATAATCCGCTGCATCATATCGACAAATGCGGCCTGTTCCCGTTCATTTAGATTATTGAGTGTGGCGCGGTGCGCGGCCCGCGCCGACGTTTCGATTTTAGCGAGAAGCGCGGCGCCCGCCGGGGTCAATTTGCAGAGCCGCGCGCGGCGGTCCTCGTGACTCACGGCTCGCTCGACGAAATGGCGAGCCGCAAGTCGCTTGAGCGCACCGGTTGTCGTCGTCCTGTCCAGCGCGATGTCGGCCGCTAATGTGGTCTGATCGGCCGTCTTTCTTGCTGCAAGCGCGGAAAGCAGGCTGTATTGCAGCGGCGTGATTTCGAACTCGCCGCATGCTTCCTGGAACAGCGCGACGTGAATCTGATGCAGTCGCCGGATCAAAAATCCCGGGCGCTGTGACAGCGGCCACGGACTGAACTTCGTTTCGGCGCGACGCTGCTTTGCTTTGTGCATCGCACACTCTCTCCTTTGGAACCCCGCGCGGGCGCAAAGCAATTCGGGAGCGCCCAACAAATAAATCATGGCACGGGCTTTGCTTTTATAAAATACGACCTATGCTCCGTAAATACGAAGTATACTTCGTATTTGAACGAAAGCGGAGCTGAACTCCGCTGATGCAATTAGAGGAGATGCCGGATGTCTGTCAGCGCCACCTTCGACCAGCTTTTGCGCGGCGGCCGCGTAATCTGCCCGGCTTCGGGCATTGACGGGATCAGGGACGTCGCCATTCGCAACGGCAAGATTGCGGCTGTGCAGCCGGATATTTTGCCGACAAGCGCCAGAGAGGTCGTCGACGTCACCGGCAAACTGGTATTGCCGGGTCTGATCGACACGCACGCGCATGTCTATCAATACGTCACCGGCCGTTTCGGCATGAATGCCGACATGGTGGGCGTCCAGTCCGGCGTGACGACCTTGGTCGATCAGGGTGGTCCGTCATGCATGACGCTGCCAGGTTTTCGGCATTTCATCGCCGATCCCGCGAAGTCGCGCGTCTACGCGTTCCTGTCCGCTTACCTGGTCGGTGGTCTCGAGGGCCATTATTACCCGAAGCTCTACAGTCCGGATGGGGTCGATATCGACGCTACCGTGAAGGCTGCGACGTCCAATCTCGACATCGTTCGCGGCATCAAAGCCCATGCGGAGATCGGCGGTTTCGCGCGCTGGGGCATTCGCGTCATCGAAATGGCGGCCGAGATCGGGCGCCGCACCGACCTGCCGGTCTATGTGCATTTCGGCCAGCTCTGGGGACTGCCCGAAAGCGGCACCAACGGCGAAGACGTCGATACGATCTTGGAGCGCGTGATCCCGCTGCTGCGGGAGGGCGACGTTCTGGCGCACCCGTTCACGCGCCATCCCGGCGGCTTCGTCAACCGCGAAGGCGAAGTTCATCCGGTGATCAAGGCCGCACTTGACCGCGGCTTGAAGGTCGATGTCGGTCACGGCAGCCATTTTTCCTATCGTCTCGCCAAGAAGGCCATCGCCGCCGGCATTATTCCCACAACGCTCGGCGCGGACATTCATGGTTACAACACTCACGTTCCGGCACCCGCCGGCACACCCGACCAGCACGAGGACGACGAGAATCATCCCTTCGCCGGCCAGGCCAAGTTCAGCCTGGTGCAGGCCATGAGTTCGATGATGGCGCTCGGTCTTACTCTCGAGCAGATCGTGCCGATGGTGACGTCGCACCCGGCCGTGATGCTCGGCCGTGCCGACGAAATCGGGTCCCTCAAGATCGGCCGGGATGCCGACGTCTCCGTGATCGATCAGCGAACAGGACGCTTCGTCCTGCGCGACAACGAGAAGAACGAAGTCGTCGCCGAACATTTGCTGCAGCCCGCGTTCTGTCTGCGTGCCGGCACGAGATACGATGCCGTCGCATCGATCCTGCCACAGGCGGTTGCGGCGTGAAGACGTCGTACGCCAGTTGATCGGGGAAACGACATAGTGCGCAATGAGCTGGATTTTTCCTCCGCGAGCGGAGCCGGCGCCGGACAAGGCGTTGGCGCCCGGCTGCCGCGCAAGGAGGATGATCGCTTCATGCGCGGCCGCGGACAGTTCGTGGCCGACATTCGTCTCGCCGGACTTCAGGACGTTGCCTTCGTGCGGAGCCCTTTGGCGCACGCGCGCATCCGCGGAATAGATGTGCCGGAGCATTATCGCGCCAATGTTTTCACCGCGGCTGATCTGACCGGCGTCAATCCAATTCGCGCGGTGTCGGGGCTGCCCGGCTTCAAGGTCTCCGAGCAGCCGGTGCTTGCTACCGGTAAAGTGCGTCAGGTCGGCGAGCTCGTCGCCATGTGCGTAGCGCCGACACGCGCCGAAGCAGAAGACATCGCTGCAGCGGTGACGCTCGACCTGGAAGAGCTTCCCGCCGTCTATGACATGCTCAAGGCGCGCGAGCCGGGTTCGGCTCTGGTTCATGAAGATTGGGGCGACAACGTCTTCCTCGAGACCAATTTCGAGGTCGATATCACGTCGGCCCTCGATGCGCCGATCAAGGTAACGCGTGAGATATCGACCGCGCGGCAATGCATGTCGCCGCTCGAAGGCCGCGGCGTCGTTGCGACCTTCGATCACCGCCTCGATCAGCTCACGCTCTATTCGGGTGCGCAGATGCCGCACATCACGCGCAACGGCCTTTCCGATTGTCTCGGCATGGAGCAAGGCCAAATTCGCATCGTCTCCCCGGACGTCGGCGGTGGCTTCGGCCACAAGGGCATCCTGCTGCCGGAAGAAGTCTGTCTTTCGTGGCTGACGATGCGCCGCGATCATCCGGTGCGCTGGACCGAGGATCGCCGCGAACATCTCACCGCTAGCTCCAACTGCCGCGAGCACCACTACAAGATCACCGTCTATGCCGACCGCGATGGCCGGCTGCGAGGGATCGACTGCGAAGCGACCGTCGATTCCGGCGCGTATTCCTCCTACCCGTTCTCGGCCTGCCTTGAAGCGGCGCAAGTCGCCAGCATCCTGCCCGGTCCCTATCTAATGCCGGCCTATCGCTGCCGAACCTTCTCCGTCGCCACCAATAAATGCCCAATCCTGCCCTATCGCGGCGTCGCGCGTACCGGCGTGTGCTTCGCACTGGAGCTGATGCTCGATCTGGTCGCAGCCGAAGCCGGCCTCGAGCCGGGCGAAGTGCGTCTGCGCAATCTTGTCAGGCCAGAGCAGATGCCATTCGACAACATCACCAAGAAGCATTTCGACAGCGGTGACTATCCCGAGGCGATGCGGCGAGCCCTGGCGTCCGTCGACCTCAAAGGCGTGCGGGCACGTCAGCATAAAGGCGAGGCGGATGGACGGCGGATCGGCGTCGGGGTCTCGATCTATTGCGAACAGGCCGCGCACGGGACGTCGGTCTATTCCGGCTGGGGCATCCCGATGGTGCCGGGCCACGAGCAGGCGTCTGCGCGTCTAACACCGGATGGCGGCTTGGAGCTGAGGGTCGGTGTGCATTCGCACGGGCAGAGCATGGAAACAACATTGGCTCAGGTCGCCCACGAAATGCTGGGTGTCGATGTCGCCAAGGTGCGCCTCGTGCATGGCGACACGGCGATGACGCCGTACTCCACGGGTACATGGGGTTCGCGTTCGATGGTGATGGCGGGCGGCGCGGTCGCGACCGCCTGCCGCGAACTTGGCGAGCGCGCCAAGCGCATCGGCGCCAAGCTCCTGCAGCACGATCCGGCTGCGGTCGTGCTGCAGGACGGTGAGGTCCGCGGGGTCAATGGCAGCGTTACGTTGAAGGAAATCGCGTACACCTGGTATCGCCGCCCGCAGGATTTGCCGGCCGATGTCGATCCAAGCGGATTGGAAGTCACTTCAGGCTATAAGCCGCAGCGCAATTCCGGAACCTTCAGCTACGCCGCGCATGCCGCGGTCGTCGCGGTCGATCCCGATCTCGGAGAAGTCGAAATCCTCGATTACGTCATCGTTGAAGACGGCGGTGTGCTCGTCAACCCGATGGTGGTGGACGGCCAGATCTATGGTGGTCTCGCCCAAGGCATCGGCACCGCCCTGTACGAGGAAATGCCATTCGATACGGCCGGTCAGCCGCTCGCGACGACGCTTGCGGACTATCTGCTGCCGGGACCGACAGAAGTGCCGGCGCCGCGTCTCGATCATATGGAGACGCCCTCCCCCTATACGCAGTTCGGTGTAAAGGGCATTGGCGAGGGTGGTGCGATCGCTCCGCCGGCCGCGATCGCCAATGCCGTCAACGATGCATTGCGGCCGCTTGGCGTCGAACTGATGCGCTCGCCAATCACACCCTATCGCGTCGTCGAGGCTATCCTTGCCGGGCGCGATGCAGAAAGGCCAGCTGCATGAAGCCTGCGCCATTCGACTACGAAAGGCCACGCGACCTGCCGGCGGCGCTTGCCCTGTTGGACGAGGCCCAAGACTCCACGCAAGGCTCCTCCCGAGGCCCACAAAGATCATCGCCGGCGGCCAATCGCTCGGTCCCATGCTTAATCTGCGGCTCGTCGAACCCGAGTTGATCGTGGACATCACGGGCCTTGCCGAACTCAAGCAGGTCGAGCGCCGCGGCGACGAACTCGTGCTCGGTGCTTGTGTGACGCATGCCGACATCGAGGATGGACGCATTCCGGATGTCACCCGCGGCGCCATGCAGGGTGTCGCCGCCAACATTGCCTATCGCGCTGTCCGCAATCGCGGCACGGTTGGCGGATCGCTCAGCCACGCTGATCCGTCGGCGGACTGGGTGTCCGCGCTCTCGGCGCTGAGTGCGAAACTAACGCTGCGCAGCCGTGCGGGTGCGCGGATGGTTACGATGGAAGAATTCATCGTCGGCGCGCTCGAATCTGCGCTGCGCCCCGGCGAGATCGTCGAAACGATCCACGTTCCGGCGTTGCCGGCGTCGGCGCGCTGGGGTTACGTCAAGAGCTGCCGCAAGACAGGCGAGTTCGCCCATGCACTGTGCGCGATCGTGATCGACCCTGACGCCGCAACCGCCCGCGTCGTCATTGGCGCGATCAATTCCGCACCGATTGTCATCACCAATGCCGTGGAACTGTTCGGTGGGCGCATCGATGGCGGCTACAAGGAGCGCTTCGACGGTCGTGTCGCAGACGCCATTCTGGCAAAGGCCGGAGTATCAAACGCAGTCCATCGTCATATCCATCTCAGCGTGCTCAAGCGAGCGGTTCGCGAGGCCTGCGCATGAATATGATTGCGCTCACCGTGAACGAACGTGCGGTGCAGGCGTCGGCGGAGCCGCGCACCAACCTTGCGGATTTCGTACGTGACAGACTGGATTTGACCGGAACCCATCTCGGTTGCGAGCACGGCGTCTGCGGAGCGTGCACCGTGCTGCTCGACGGCGTGCCGGCGCGCTCGTGCATCACATATGCCGTCGCTTGCGAAGGCGCCAAGGTTACCACGATCGAAGGTCTCGATGAGGACGAGATCACCGTCGAGCTTCGTGCGGCGTTTACCCGCGAGCATGCGTTGCAGTGCGGATACTGCACGCCGGGTATGCTGGTCTCCGCACGCGATCTCGTTGTGCGCCTGCCGGACGCCGACGAACGCCAGATTCGGATCGGATTGAGTGGAAATCTGTGCCGTTGTACCGGCTATGTCGGTATCGTGCGGGCGGTCCAATCCGTGATCGAACAGCGCCGCGCACGTCATATTGCACCCGAACCGGACGGGGGACGGAAAGTTCTGGGTCCGGTCGGCTCGGGTCGAAGCGTGAGCCATGGCACGGATCGGGCGGCGCGTCGTACGAACCGTAGAAATTCAGCGGGCGGCGCCTGCGGCAGTTTCGGTCGATTCGATTCCGGACTTCACCCCCGCCAATGTGGTGGAGCAGCATTTTGACGTCGCGCACCCGCCGGAACAGGTCTTTGCCGTGTTCGACGACATCGCAACCGTGGCTGCATGCCTCCCCGGCGCGTCGCTGACAGCGCCGACAAATCCAGCAGCGCGTCGAAGGCGCCATCCGCGTCAAGATTGGCCCGATCGTCGCAACCTTTCTCGGCAGTGCACGCGTCGAACGGAATTCGGCCGATATGTCCGGACGTATTGTCGGCATCGGCAACGATCGACGCAGCCGTTCTTCGACCCAGGGCGAAATTCGTTATCGGTTGGTGCCGATCAAGCAAGGCGCGGCAACGCGCGTGGACCTTTCGATTGGATACACGCTGACGGGAATGCTGGCGCAGGTCGGAAGACCGGGCCTGGTGCGCGATCTCGCGGCGCGCTTGATCGCAGAATTTTCCGACAATCTCGACCGCCGGCTGTCGGGTGCATCGCCGGACGATGGCGCTGCTTCGCGGGCCGACCTCAACGGGATGTCGTTGATGTCAGGCCTTTTGCGCGCGCGGATAGCGCGATGGTTTGGCCGCTTTTCGTCCGGCAAGGACGGAGCGGCATGATGGATCGACGCTTCCGGAGATACCGGAGCGGCGAGATTTGGACTGCTTGGATCAACAATGCGAGACTGGAGAACCACATGACACGGAATTCTGGAATTATCCCGGCGTTCGCGCTGGCGATCGCTTTCCTGGGCGGCGGCGCGCAGGCTCAAACCATCAAGATCGGCGTCAATGAACCCCTTACCGGCGCGTTCGCCGCATCCGGTACCTACGTCGTCAACGGCGCAAAAATCGCAGCCGATGAGATCAATGCGAAGGGCGGGATTCTCGGCAAGAAAATCGAGCTCGTCATCGAAGACAACAAGAGCAATCCGACGGAAGCCGCCGCCGTCGCCGAGAAGCTGATCACCAGCGACAAGACGCCGGTCATGATGGGCGCGTGGGGTTCGAGCCTGACGTTGGCCGTGATGCCCAAGCTGGTCGAATACGAAACACCGATGGTGGTCGAGACCTCTTCGTCGGGAAAGATCACTACGACCGGAAATCCCTACATCTTCCGCATCTCGCCGCCGTCGTCGGTGGAGGCTGCGGCGTTCAAGAATATCGTCGACAAGCTCGCACTGAAGAAGGTCGACTTCCTCGTCATCAACAATGACTGGGGTCGCGGTACGGCCGAAGATTTCAGCAAGATGATGAAGGAAAAAGGGATCACCGTAGGGGCAGTCGAAACCATGGATCAGGGCGCGCAGGACATGAGCGCGCAGCTCTCCAAGCTCAAGGGCACCGATTCCGAAACCATCATCGTGACCACGGCGGTGGACCAGCTGACGTTGATCTTCAAGCAGGCCGCGGCGCTGGGCCTCAAGAAGCGTATCATCACCACCGGGGGTTCGCAAAATCCGGACCAGATCATTGCCCAGGCGGGTGCTGCGGCCAACGGCACCATGCATCTGACGACCTTCCTGCCATGGTTCCCCGAAAAGACGCCGAACCCGGAGGCGACCAACTACTTCGTCGCGGAATGGAAGAAGCGCGGCTTCGAATTCGCCGGCGTCACCGAAAGCTTCCGTGGCTATGACGGCATCCGCACCGTGGCGGCAGCGATCGAGAAAGCGGGCAAGGCGGAGCCGGCGGCAATCAGGGCCGCGTTGTGGGACATCAACATCAAGGGCCTGAACGGCGACATCGTGTTCCGCAAGTCCGGTCCCGAAGGAAAGGAAAGCGGTCAGAGCCAGCCCAACGTCTATCTGATTGAAATCAACGACGGCAAAATCGACATGAAAACGCTCTGACGTCGCATTGTTGACAGGCGAGGATCGCGGTATTGCCGCGGTCCTCGCCGGCATGAGAACCTTCGGGAGCGACCTTGAACGAATTTCTGCAACACCTGGTCAACACGCTGGTTCTCGGCGGGACCTACGCTCTGCTGGGCATAGGGCTGACGTTGATCTTCGGCATCATGAATGTGGTGAACTTCACGCACGGCGTGCTGTACACGTTCGGCGCATACATCATGTTCATCGTGGTGAATCAGCTCGGGCTGAATTTTTTCGTAGCCCTGCCGGTCGCCGTCGTGGCCGGCTGGCTGCTGGGGGCGGCGATCGAACGGATATTGCTGCGGCCGCTGCGCGGCTCGGACATCGACACGACAATGCTGGTGATGATCGGCGCATGGTTGGCGATGCAGTCGGGCGCGTTGTGGATATGGGGCGGCGTGGCGAAATCGGTAGCGACCCCATTTCCGGAAGCGCCGCTGGTGCTGGGTCCTATCTCGGTATCCTGGTTACGGCTGTTCGTGCTCTTCGCAGCAGCGTTACTGATCGTGATCACATATTTCCTGATCGACCGTACCAAGCTCGGCTGCGCGATGCGCGCGACGTTTCAGGATCAGGACACCGCCTCGCTGATGGGCGTCAACGTCGATCTCATCTACACCTCGACCTTCGCGATCGGTTCCAGCCTTGCTGCTGCCGCGGGCGCGCTTGCTGGGACCGGTCTACGTGATCTTCCCGCAGATGGGCGATCTCGCCGCCGTCAAGGCATTCGCGATCGTGATCCTGGGAGGTCTCGGCAATCTCACCGGCGCGGTCATCGGCGGCTTCATTCTGGCATTGGCTGAAGAGCTGGGTGCGGGGTACGTTTCGTCGGGATATCGCGACGCGATGGGTTTCCTGATGATCATTGGGGTTTTGATTTTCAAGCCGACCGGATTGTTCGCACGCGCGGAGCGCGTGGGATGAAGTCTGGACTTGTCATTCTGACGATCGTCGCGCTCGCATCGGTACCGCTTTGGCTGCGCGATCCGTATCTGATGAACGCGTTGATCACGACCGGCATCTTCATCATCGGTGCTATGAGCCTCAATTTGCTGCTCGGGTTCACCGGCCAGTTGAGCCTTGGTCACATCGCGTTCTTCGGTATCGGCGCCTATGTCAGCGCGCTGACCTCGCTCGGTTTTGACATCGGACTGCCCGGCGGCTTTCGCATCGTTCACGAACCCTGGCCGCCGATCGCAGGCTTCGCGCTGGCGATCGTCGCTGCTGGTTTGTGCGGATATTTGGTGGGGTTGTTATCGTTCCGCGTGCGCGGGGCCTATTTCGTGATCGTTACGATTTCCTTTGCCGAGGTCGTTCGCCTCGTGGTGCTCAATTGGGTTGAGTTGACGCAGGGGCCGTTGGCGCTGACCAATATTTCGTCGATCGCAATCGGGGCGCCAGGCCTCGGCAGTCTCACGTTGCGCACCAAGCTTGCAGAATTACTACCTCGTACTGACCGTCGCGGTTGCGACTTACGTCCTGATCTCGCGTCTCGTTCATTCGCATTTCGGCCGCACCATGCGCGGGCTAATGGAAAATGAAACGCTGGCGGTGTCGGTCGGAATCGATGTGACGAAAACGCTCACCCTGGCGGCCGTGATCTCGGCCGGGATCGCCGGAGCAGCCGGTAGCCTCTATGCGCACTATATCCGGATCATCGATCCGGAGGTGTTCGCCTTCATCAATACCGTGACGATGGTGATCATGGTCATAAGCGGCGGCAAGGGTTCGTTGGCCGGGCCCGTCGTCGGCGGCATGATCTTCGGATTGATGCCCGTGTTCCTGCGTCCGATTATGGCGCCGGAGGCACAATGGATCGCCTATGGCGGCATTCTGATCGTCATTCTGTTCGTATTGCCGCGCGGTATCGTGCCATCGCTTGCGCAACGATTTGCAGCACGAAGGAGCCAGAAAAGTACGGTTGCAATTTTGGAGCATGACGCGAAGGAGCATGCGTGATGGCGGCTCTCGCGACTGCATTGAGCGTTGAAAAGGTCGCCGTGCACTTCGGGGGTCTCGTTGCCTTGTCGGATATGAACTTCGCGGTCGGAGAAGGCGAGATCGTCAGCCTGATCGGACCGAATGGAGCGGGCAAGACGACGGCCTTCAACGTCATGACCGGCTTTCTCGATCCGACCCAGGGCGCGGTGAGCTATCGCGGAACGACGCTTAACGGATTGAAGCCGCATCAGATCGCAGATCTCGGATTGATCCGCACTTTTCAGCGCACCAGCGTCTTTCCCAACGACACCGTCTACGACAATCTTATGATCGGGCTGCATCGCCAAGGCAGGGTTGGGCTTCTCTCGTCAATACTGGGCCTGCCGTACGCGCGATCGTCGGAGCGCGGCTTGCGGAAACGCGCCGGCGAACTCATCGAGTGGGTTGGCCTCGAGCGCCGTGCCGACGATTTCGCCGGGTCGTTGTCCTACGGCGAGCAGCGCCTGGTAGGCGTGGCGTTGGCGCTTGCGGCCGAGCCGTCAATGTTGCTGCTCGATGAGCCGGTCTCCGGCATGAATGCCTCGGAAACCCACACCTTCGTGCAGCTGATCCGCAACATTCGCGATCGCGGCGTCACAATTCTGCTTGTCGAGCACGACATGCCGATGGTGATGAGCGTCTCGGACCGGATCGTGGTGCTCAATTACGGCCGCATCATTGCCGAGGGCGCGCCGGACGTGATCCGGAATGATCCCGCCGTCATCGAAGCCTATCTCGGGCAAGGAGCGACGCGTGCTTGAGATCCTGGACATGGTATGTGGCTATGGCGGCGTCACGGCGCTTCGCGGCATTTCAATGGAAGTGAAGGCCGGACAGCTCGTCGCTCTTATCGGCGCCAACGGCGCCGGCAAGAGCACCACGCTCCGCGCAATCTCCGGGCTTGTTACCCCGCGTTCAGGATCGATGCTATTCGAAGGCAAGGAAATCGCGGGCGCCAAACCGCCGCACGTGCTGGCATGCGGGATCGCGCATTGTCCGGAAGGACGCCGCGTATTCCCGCACATGACGGTAGAGGAAAATCTCAACATGGGCGCCTATCTCCGCACCGATACCGCGGAGATGTCGGCGGACCGTGATCGCATATACCAGGAGTTTCCGCGCCTCGCCGAGCGGAAGAAGCAGGCGGCCGGCACCTTGTCCGGCGGCGAGCAGCAGATGCTGGCGATCGGCCGGGCGCTGATGTCGCGGCCAAGGTTGGTCATGTTCGATGAACCTTCGCTTGGGCTCGCGCCGAACATCGTCGAGCGGACGTTTGCCATTATCCGCAGCATCCGCGACGCCGGAACGACGGTTCTGTTGGTCGAGCAGAATGCGTTTGCGGCGCTTGAGATGTGCGATTACGCCTATCTCCTGGAAGGGGGCCGCATATCCCTCTCCGGACCCGGCGCCGATATGATCAAGAACGAGCACGTACGGAAGGCCTATCTTGGTGGGTGACCCCCCGCCAACGGTCCCGCTTTCGAGCGAAGAAAACTGGATGCCGGTCTGCCGGCTCAGCCGATTGATTTCGCAAACTATCGTCCGCGCGCGCGTGACGGGCGTAGACCTGATCCTGGTCTGGAACGAGGATCGCGTGGCAGCCTGCGAACGGGTGTGCCCGCACGAACAGGCCGATCTCGGCCTCGGTCACGTATCGGGCGGACGTCTGTTCTGTCCGCGTCACGCCGCGTCGTTCGATCTCAACAACGGCCAGATTTCCCATGGTTGGACGAGCCGGCCGTTGCAGATGTACCCTGTACGGATCGAAGACGATCAAGTCTGGATCTGTCCCGGGACTACCAAGCCGCCGACGATATAGACCACTGCTATCCGACGAGATTTCGGGCGATCTCGACCAGCGCGCCGCCAGGCCGTCGCAATTCGCCGAGGATGCTGAAGTGATCGGCGCCTTCGATCGGAAAAAGCTTGCCAGGCGCGTTTGCGGCGACGCGCGATTCATGCAGGTGGATTAAATCGACAACCAGTGCTGGAAGCTCGTTCGCTCCATAGGCAATATCGAGCCGCTTGTGGACGACGGGCAAGCGAATTGGCGACAGTTTCGTAATTTCGTCGTCGCTCAGTTTGAGCGCGTTGTTCAATCCGGTGTCGCGGATCGGCGCAAGATCGTACACCCCCGAAATCGCCAAACCCGCGCTGACTCGCGGATGATCGAGCGCCATGGCGACGAGATGGGCGCCCGCCGACCAGCCCGAGAGGACGACGGGGCCGGAGACCCCATGCGATTCTCCGTTCTTGTCCAGCCAGTCGAGCGCCTGGAATATCTCCGCCACGATCTGGGTCAACGAAGCGTCGGGCGCCAGCGAGTATCCCGGAAGAGCAACCGACCAGCCATGCGCGGCGACACCTTCCACTAGCATGGCGAACTGTTCGCGCGAATTGCGCTGCCAGTAGCCGCCATGGATGAAGACCAGGCACGGCGCGGTGCTGTCGGCGGCCGGATAGAGGTCAATCTTCGTCCTCTCACGGTCGCCATATTGCAGATCCAGAAAGGACTTGCGGCTGGCGCGCAGCGCCGCCGAAGCCTCGTTTCGCTCAGCGATCAGCGCCGCACTGTTCTTCACCGCTGCATTGTTATCGTACGCGGCGTCGCGCTCGGCTTGGGAAAGCGTAGCCCAGTTCAAGCGGGGATCGAGAGGCCGGTCGCTGGTCGCCGAAATATCGGTCACGCAAGTTGCTCCTGTAAGAATAGGGCTTTCGCTGGCATTTTAGATCGCCCCGCGATGATCACCTGCACATTAGCAGCCGATCGGGGCATCGAAAGGTGTCAGCAGGTCGGGGTTGACGACGGCGTTGGTGTCGAAGCCGGTCCGGAAATCGTGAAACGTCCGACGACCGTGCCGTGCTCCGCCATCCGCCTGTCGATGCGGCTTGACGTTGCTCCAGCCGGAAAAGCCGCCCTCGCCTTCGCCGAACACAAACTCGCTGCCTCGCGCGGTGTAACCGTGGCAAAAATCGACAAGGCCTGCCGCGAGAGCGGCAACAGGAATTTTTACTTGTTCTTGATGCGGCCCTGTCGACCAGGCAACTCGATCAGCTTGTCCTGCGTTGTTGTCCGATGATGGTCAGCATATCATGTGGCGGATCAATGAAAACGGCGCTGCATCAATGGATTAGACAGGACGAGATTGGACATGGTAAGTCACCAAGAACGGCAGACTTCGACTTTTAATCATGGGGTCGCGGGCTCAAGTCCCTCTGCGCTCACCAAGGAAAAACAACAAC
>CAWJYI010000007.1:0-21003 GCA_963847015.1 uncultured Alphaproteobacteria bacterium
GCGGCCGTCATCATCGGCCTGCCCGCCCTCGACGGCGTGCTGCGCGGGCGCTAGGCTCGCGCCAACGCACAAGAACGTCCAAGGAAAATCCAAGGGGGGAGAACCATGATCGATCGCCGCGATGCGCTGAAACTGGCGCTGGGTAGCGTTACGGCCCTCGCCGCGCCCGCTGTTTTTGCGCAGACACAGGCCAAGCCGCGCACCAAAATCGTGTTCCTGGGCACCAAGGGTGGTCCGCGCGTCGGCGTCGGCCCCTCCAATCCCGCCAACCTCGTGATGGTGAACGACACGCCGTTCGTGATCGATTGCGGAATGGGTGTCAGCCACCAGCTCGTCAGTGCCGGGGTGCCCTTGGAATCGGTGAAATACATTTTCATCAGCCACCACCATTCCGATCACAACCTTGAATACGGCAATCTCGTCTACAACGCCTGGGCCACGGGCCTGTCGACGCCGGTCCATTCGTTTGGCCCCAAGGGTCTGGAGGCAATGACCAAGACCTATTGGGAGCTGAACAAATTCGACATCGAGACCCGGATCGAGGACGAAGGCCGGCCCGACCTGCGCAAGCTCCTGATCGCCAAGGACATCGCCGAGGATGGCGTGGTGCTGCAGACGCCGGACGTGAAGGTGACGGCGTTCCGCACCCCGCACCCGCCGATCATGGACAACTTCGCCTACAAGTTCGAGACACCGGACGGCGTGATCGTGTTCTCCAGCGACACCGCCTACAATCCGAAACTTGCGGAATTCGCCAAAGGCGCCGACGTGCTGGTGCACGAAGCGATCTATCTGCCGTGGGTCGATCGTCTGGTAACTCGGGTCAAAAACGGGGCCACGCTGAAGAAACACCTGCTTGATAGCCACACCTCGCCCGAGGATGTCGGCCGCATCGCCGACGCCGCGCAGGTCAAGTTGCTGGTGATGAGCCATCTCGTCCCCGGAGAACTCGACGTCACCGACACCGACTGGCTCAACGAGGCCAAGAAGACCTTCAAGGGCCGCATCATCGTCGCGCGGGATCTGATGGAGCTGAAGCTGCCGTTGTGAGGTTCAACCGCATCGTCGTCCTTGCGAAGGCAGGGACGAGGGGGTTACGGATTCCCCTCGAGCACGAGATCGCAATAGGCATAACCGTCGCGCTCGACGCGCTCGCCGGTGTTTCACCGCGAGCCGATGCGTAAACATCGGCCCCGCCACCACGCAGGTATGAAACTCGCCGTTCTCGCCGCAGGGATCGATGCCTTCGGGCAAATCGGCGAGCAATCGCGCATCGAATTTGCGGCCCGCGAACTGTGCCGGCAACTTCTTCATATCGACTGTGGCAAGATAGGCTTCCAGCCCGCTTGCGATCATCGCCTGCGCGAATTCGTGCGTCGGCCGATCCCACAGCGGAAACACCGGCGTGATTCCTGGTGCCCGCGAGCTTCTGTTCCCGGTAGGCGCGGATATCTGCCAGAAAAAGATCGCCGAAGATCATGTGGGTGACGCCATCGGCAACGGCTTGCGCGACGGCCGTCCCCCATGCGCGCCTCGTAGATCTCGTTCGGGCACGGATAGGGAATCGGCACAATCCGTTGCGGCAAACCGGCGGCTTCGCATTGCGCCTGCAGGATTTCCTGCCTGACGCCGTGGATCGATACCCGGCCAAAGTTTCGGTCACCGTGGTCAGCGCGCCGACCACCTCGAATTCGCCCGCGCGCCTGACTTCGTGCAGCGCAAAGGCAGAGTCCTTGCCGCTCGACCAGGAGATCAGCGCTTTGGGCCGTGACATCAGCGGATCGAGGATGGCGGTGCGCGCCGCTGCGACTTCGGCGCCCGGGCCGGAGCCGGCGCCGGTTCGGTGTCCTTCAAGGCGCCGATCCGCCGCAACGCCGCTTCGGCAGCGCGCTCGCCGCTCTCCCACGCGCCGTCGATCGTGCCCCACAGCGTTTCGTGGGTGGCTTCGCCGGCAAGGTACATGCAGCCGATCGGCTCGGTCAGGACTTTCCGCGACGCCTGGCCGCCCGGCCCCGCCGCCGACATCGCACCCAGCGCAAACGGCGCAGCGTTCCAGCGGGTCGCGCTCGATTTCTTCACCGCGGCCGCCGCATCGCTACCGAACAATTTTGTCATCCACTCCACCGCGAACGCGACCATGGCCGCTTCGCCTTGCGCGGAGAGATCGCGGCCGAACGAGCCCGCGACGTCGAGCGTACACAGCGACGAGCCGCCCATATTGGCATACATCAGCGCCGTCCGCGTCGAATTGCTCTGCTCGATGATGATGTCGTCACGCACGAGGCCAAGCGGATTGCCCGGCATCTGCAGCGCAATCCGGTCATAGCTGCCGAGGCTCAACCTGGAGGCAGCGTCGAGCGTGCGTTTGGGAATCTCCGGCGCGAATTTGATGTTGCCCGCCGCCAGCACATTGCTCGACACCGTGATGACAGCCGCACGCGCGGCGATCTTGCCGGACGGCGTTTCCACCGTGACGTCGCGGCTGCCCCAGGAAATGCGGTTCGCCGGCGTCGACAGCGACAACGGCACCTGCTCGCCAAGCTTTGCGATCAACGTGCCGAGCCCCTGACGGCAGGCAATCGCGCTATTGCGATCCTGCGCGCGCGCCTTGTCGACGACCGAGAGCTCCTTCAAATCCTTGCCGGCGAAATTGGCGCCGAGCACGAATTCCGCCGTACCCGCCCAGTCGCCGAGATCTTTCGGCAGCACCGAGGCGCAGGAAACGTCGGACCGGCGCGAGGCGTCGTCGATGGCGCGGTTGGCGCGCACCAGTGCTGCGAGAAACTCTTCGGTCTCGCCGGGACGGGCGTAGCGGCGGCCAATGCGGATTTTCTGTCCCAACGGCGCGGTCGTGATCTCGAGGCCCGCCGCACGCGCGGGCTTGATCATCGGATTGGTTTCGGGATTGTGCATCCAGCGGGCGCCGCGATCGAACGGCACCTCGAACGTTGTAGTATCTGTCTGGCAACGGCCGCCGATCTGGCTCGCGGCCTCCACCACAATCACCTTGCGGTTCGCCGCCATAATCCGCCGCGCCGCAGCAATACCGGCAGCGCCGGCGCCGATCACGACAATGTCGGCCTCGCGCGGCAACGGCGCGGCCCCCGCCCGCCCGCCGAGCCCCGGGGTCACCGCCAGCGCCGCGGACGCCGGACAAGGAAATCGCGGCGGGTCATTGTCATGGCATGGTTTCCGGGAGCTTGAAAGAAAGAGAACAGCTAGCGAACTGTGCCGCATCTCAGGGTACGCAGCAACACTCATGGTAAATCAATCATGATTGATCCGCTTCGCGCATGAACCAAATTGAAATGGCTTGCGACCATGCTAATGGAACACAAAAGCGGTCATAGAACCGCGGGGGGAATTCATGGGCGTAATGCTCGACACTGTCGGCAAGCTGATTGCGGGCTACCTGGAAAAGGAAGTCCGGGGCTATGAGCCGTTTACGCCCAGCGATCCCGAGCATTTGCGCGGTGTGATCGAACCGGGCGACGTGCTGCTGGTCGAAGGCAACAACCGGATTTCCGGCATCATCAAATACCTCACCCAGTCCACATGGTCGCATGCGGCGCTCTATGTCGGCCCGGTCGACGGTGCGACGGAACCCGACGGCGAGCCGCACGTCCTGATCGAGGCCAATATCGGCGAAGGCGTGACTTCGGCGCCGCTGTCGAAATATTTCCCCTATCACACCCGCGTCTGCCGCCCGGTCGGCCTGTCCTACGAGGACCGCACCACGGTATGCCGTTATGCCATCAACCGGATCGGCTTCGGCTACGACACCAAGAACATCGTCGATCTCATGCGCTATCTGATCCCGCTACCGGTGCCGCAACGCTGGCGGCGGCGCATGATCGCGTTCGGCTCCGGCGATCCGACAAAGATCATCTGCTCGGCCCTGATCGCGCAGGCGTTCGACGCCGTGCGCTATCCGATCCTGCCCAAAATCACCCGCGCCGCCTCCCGCAAGGCGCGTCGCGAAATCCTCCATATCCGCGATTCGTCGCTATACATGCCGCGCGATTTCGACATCTCGCCCTATTTCGAAATCGTCAAACCCACCATCGTGCACGGCTTCGACTACACGGCCTTGCATTGGGCCGACAAGCAGAAGCCGCTCCAGGAGGTAGCGGGCGAATTCGGTGTGTTTCCAGAAACGGTCTCGCCGCCGCTTGCTCCTGAAGAGATTAACGAAGAGGCACCGCTTCCGCTTACGGAAATGACCGCGTTCGCCGCGGAAACGATGGTGGCCGAGCACGTGATGGTCGAGCGCGTGACCGTCTCGGAGCATTTTCTCGCCGTCGAATATGTCCCGGTCCGCGCGCCGGAGCGCCGCGCCCATCCGCGCTCGAAGACGCCGGAGATAGCGGCGTAAGGTCGGGAGCGAGCGGCGAGGTCCGGCATTTTGCCGATCACATCATCGCCGAGCGCGGCGTACGCTACGGCGGCGTGGTGATGATCCCGACCACACCAGGGAAGAAGCCGTGGGCGCGCAAGCACGCCCACAAGCACGGTTAAATTATATCACGCCGCCTTGGCCGCCGTCCCGCACGGCAATCCGGCACGGGCAAGCCCACCGTAAAGCGTCTCGTTCGGCATTTCCGATTTCAGGATTCCGCGCACCGCGACCAATTTTTCGATGTCGATGCCGGTCGGAAATCCCTTGCTCTCGCACAGGAACACCAGGTCTTCGAACACGACATTGCCGGTCGCGCCCGGCGCAAACGGGCAGCCGCCGAGACCGCCCAGCGAGCCGTCGAGCACGCGCGCGCCGGCATCGAGCGCGGCGGAGGCGTTCGCAATACCCATGCCGCGCGTGTCATGCAGGTGAACGCAGACCGGCTTTGATCCGGCGATCTTGACCACCGCCTTGGTCAGTTCGCCGACCTGCTTCGGCCCGGCATAACCGACGGTGTCGGCGACGGCGACCATGTCGACGCCGGCCTCGAACAGCTTTTCCGCGATCAGGATCACTTCCTTGGGATCGACAGGTCCCACGATCGAACAGCCCAGCGCCATCGAGATCGCGGCATTCACTACCGGCCGGTGCGAGCTGGCGTCGCGCAATTCGCAGAGGCGTTTGACATTGGCGATCGCGGATTCGCGCGAGCGGTTGGCATTGGCCTGGCTGTGCTCTTCGGTGGCGGAGACCACGGTGGCGACTTCGGCGACGCCCGACGCCAGCGCCTCATTGACGCCGCGCTCGTTCAGCGCCAGCGCAATGCCATAGGCATCCGGCAGCGCGGCAATGGTCGCAACGATGTCGCGCACATCGGCGAATTGCGGAAAGGTTTTTGCGGGCAGGAACGAGCCGACCTCGAAATGCCTGACGCCCGCGGCATATTCGTCGCGGATCCAGCGCTGCTTCGCAGACGTGGATGGAATTGTCTTCACGAGCTGTAGCCCGTCGCGCAAGCCCACTTCGCGCAGAATCACTTTGTTGTCGGGATAGACGTCCTGGACGCGGGTCATGGCAGCCTCATGCAGCGTTGTCGGTTGAAGAAATCTTTTGATCGTCGAGTTCGGCACGAACGGCGTCGGTGTCGGCGCCAAGCACCGGCACCTTCAATCCTTCGCCGATATTGCCGCCGTTCCATTCGACAGGCAAAGCGGGAACCCGGAACGTCGCGCCATCGGCGTTGAAATTCCGGACCAGCCCGCCGGGCCGCAACACATGCGGGTCGTGCAGGAGATCCTCCGGGCGGTTGATCGGCGAGAAGCAGATGTTCAGCTCATCCAGCCTGGCCGACAGGTCAGCGATGTTCCAGTTCCTGATCACCTCGGCCACGCGCGGAATGATCCGCGCCCGCGCCAGAATCCGGTCCGTGGTGTTTCGCAGCGTCGGATCATCGGCGAATTCCTTCAAGCCGAATTCCTTGCAGAAGCTCCACCAGTGCCCTTCGGTGACGACGCCGATGAAGATGCGCTCGCCGCCCGCGGTGTCGAAAATATCGTAGATCGGCCATGCGTGTTCGCGCTCCGGCATCGAGCGCGGCCTCCTGCCGGTCATTTCGTACTCGACCATGTGCTGCGCGACCAGGAACAGGCAGTTCTCGAACAGTCCGATGCGGATATCGGCGCCGTCCTTGTGGCCGCCGCGCTTCTGGTAGAGCGCGGCCAGGATCGAAATCGCGCCGAACATGCCGCCCATGATATCGTTGGCGGATGAGCCGACCCGCTGCGGCTTCTCGCGCGTTCCGGTCATGGCGGCGAGCCCCGACATCATCTGCACCACCTCGTCGAGCGCCGGGCGATGCTCATAGGGGCCGGACAGGAACCCCTTGTGGCCCGCGACGATCAAATGCGGATACTTGCGGCGCAGCTCTTCGGGGCCCAGCCCCTGCTTGTCCAATTGCCCGTCGCGGAAATTTTCCAGGAACACGTCGGCGCTTTCGAGCAGCCGGTGCATGGTCTCGCGGTCTTCCGCCTTGGCGAAATCGAGCACGACGCTCTTTTTGCCGCGGTTGAACAGCGGGAAGAACGAAATTCCCATGCCGCCGAGAGAGCGGGTCTTGTCGCCGGCCGGCGGCTCCACCTTGATGACCTCGGCGCCCAGCTGCGCCAGGATCATGCCGCAGCTCGGACCCATCACCATATGGGTCATCTCGACGACTCTTACGCCGTCAAGCGGCAGTCCCGTCCCGGTCATCATTCTCTCCCTTATGCTTCCTTTGCGCTTACTTGCGCTTCAAGTCTTTCGCCGCCCAGATTAGGCCTTCGGGACCCGTCAGGAAAACATAATCTGGCGAACGGTGCATTCACTGTTGCATAACGCAAATGCATGGAGGCGGATGGCCAACGCTGCTAGGTTTTGAAAAAAGACCGGAAATGACGCCGCGCAAAATGGATTGCCGGCTTTCGGGGAGGACATCATGAGCGCGGCCGAAATCGACGCCGGAACTGATTTTGCCTCCGCCACGGGCGGAGCGGACGAGATATCGCGGCGGCTCGAAAGCCTGCCCGCCTCATCCTATGTGTGGCGGCTGGTGATCCTGCTGTCGCTCGGCGGATGCTTTGAAATCTATGATCTGTTCTTCACCGGCTATATCGCGCCGGGGTTGAATCGCTCGGGATTGCTGACCACGACGACGCAAGCCTTTTTCGGTTTTTCCGGCATCGGCGCCTTCGTAGCGGCGACCTTTTCCGGATTGTTCGTCGGCACGTTTTTCTTGGGCTTTCTGGCCGACCGGTACGGACGGCGCGCGATCTTCACCTTTGCGCTGCTGGGCTACACGGCGGCGTCGGTCGCGATGGCGTGCCAGAGCAGCTCCGGCGGATTGTTGTTGTGGCGTTTCATCGCCGGCATCGGCATCGGCGTCGAGATCATCACCATCGACGCCTACATTACCGAGCTGGTACCAAGCTGGATGCGCGGCCGCGCCTTTGCGGTCAATCAGGCCGTGATGTTCATCGCCGTCCCCATCGTCGCGTTCCTGTCGTGGTGGCTGGTGCCGCTGTCGCCTTACGGCGTCGATGGCTGGCGCTGGGTGGTTTTGATCGGCGCCGCCGGCAGCATGGTGATCTGGGTCTTGCGGCTCTACGTTCCGGAAAGTCCACTCTGGCTGGCCCGCAACGGACGAACCGACGAGGCCGACAAGGTCATGCGAAGGCTGGAAGCCTCAGTGGCGGCATCATCGGTGGCCGCCTCATCCATGCGCCCGAAGGCCCCGCCCGCAGCAATCCGCGCACGGCTACCGAAAAAGATCGATTTTTCCGAGCTGTTCAGGCCACCTTACCTGTCACTCGTCGTGTTGTTCATGGTGTTCAATTTCTGCCAGGCCTTCGGCTTTTACGGTTTCGCCAATTGGGTGCCGACGCTGCTGGTCGAAAAAGGCATCACGGTTACCAAGAGCCTGCAATATTCCTTCATCGTCGCGTTCGCCTATCCGATCGCGCCGTTGCTGGCGGCGAGCTTTGCCGACCGGCTCGAGCGCAAATGGATCATTTGCGGCGCGTGCGTCGCGATCATCCTATTCGGGCTGGCATTCGCGCAATTGACCGAGCCTGCGCTGCTGATCCTGAGCGGCGTCCTGCTCACCGCTGCGAACATGACGATGTCCTACGCTTACCACGCTTACCAGACCGAGGTGTTTCCGACCGCGATCCGCGCCCGCGCGGCAGGTCTCGTCTATTCGATGAGCCGGCTCAGCGCGATGTTCTCCGGCTTCATCGTCGCCTATGTGCTGCGCGGGGGCGGCGTCGGCGGCGTGTTCGGGTTGATCACGACGGCGATGGTCGTCGTGATCGTCGCGATCGCGCTCTTTGGCCCGGCCGTTCGCGGCAAGCCGCTCGACGCCTGACCGGGCGCGCGAAGCGGAGGCCGGTTCTCCGGAGGGATCACGCTCCGATAGAGGGATAGATCGGGCGTTCGCGGCCTTGCCGATGCCACCTTGCATCTCTACTTCTCAACAGAATTTGGAGAGAGGTAGAACCGCCATGTTGGACGCCGCCGTCAAGGCGCTTTCGCAAATCCTGTCGCCGCCGATGCGCTCCATTCTGTGGCGTTCGATCGGACTGGCGCTGGTGTTGGTCACGGTGCTGGCCGTCGGATTGCAGCGGCTGCTGAGCTGGTTCGCCGAATATGGCGAAGGCTGGGCCGAAGCGATGCTCGGCCCGGGCTTTCACACGCCGCTCAATATCCTGGCCTGGATCGTCTCGATCGCAGCCGGGCTTGGCGTCGTGCTCGGCGGTATTTTCCTGATGCCGGCGATTACATCGCTGGTCGCCAGCGTGTTCGTCGACGACGTCGCCGAACATGTCGAGCGCGAGCATTATCCGGCGGAGCGTCCCGGCGCCGCGCTGCCGCTCGGCGTCGCGATATCAGAGGGCATCAAGACCGCGTTGCTGACGATCCTGGTCTATTTGGTCGCGCTGCCCTTCGTGCTGTTCGCTGGCGCAGGCTTCTTCATCTTTTTCTTCGCCACCGCGTGGCTGCTCGGCCGTGAATATTTCGAACTCGCCGCGATGCGTTTCCGCTCGCCGGCGGAAGCCAAGGCGATGCGCAAGGACAACGCCGCGACCGTCTTCACCGCGGGACTGATCATCGCCGCCTTCGTGTCGATCCCGATCGTCAATCTGGCGACGCCGCTGTTCGGCATGGCCTTCATGGTCCATATGCACAAGCGGCTTTCCGGTCCGAGGCCGGAGCTGATCGAGCCGGCGCGGCGGACCAGCGTGCCCAGGGCTTAGTGTGTCTCGTGTTTGAGGTGTCTCGTGTTTAAGGTGTCTTGTGTTTAAGGTGTCTTGGGCTTGGCATCCGACCGATCACGCGCAAACGGCACCAGCAGCAGTGCCAGGATGGCGACACAGGCGAGCATCGCCCAGGCTTCATTGACGCTGAGCGCCAGCGAGGCCTTTTCGACCATCGGCCGGACGAGCGCCACGGCGGCATCATCGGGCGGTCCCGTCGGCCGGTTGGCGAGCAGCGCCGGATCGAGCCCGATCGCCTTTGCCGCGCTGATATCTCCCGACAGCAGGCGCAGCCGAAACTGTTCGGCGTAGATCGGGCTGCGGCCGTACAGGATGGTATCGATCAGCGCGATGCCGATGGCGCCGCCGAGATTCCGCATCAGGTTGAATAACCCGCTGGCGTCGGCAACTTCCGATTCAGGCAGTTCGCCGAGCGCGATACGGGTCGGCGGCAACAGGCAGAACATGATGGCGACGCCGCGCACGATCTGCGGCCAAAGCATCTCGTCGAAATCGGCGGTGCGCGGCGCCATGGCGCTCCAGCCGAGCCCCAGCGCAAACAAGGCAAAGCCGGCGCCCGTCAGCCAGCGCGCCCCGATACGGTTTTCCAGGATCGCCGCGACAGGTGCGGCGACAAGCTGCGCAATTCCCGTCACCAACATGATAGTGCCGATCTCGAAGGCGTCGTGCCGTCGCACGAAAGCGAGAAACACCGGCATCAGATAGACCGAGCCGAACAGGCCAACGCCCAGGCAAAAACTCAGCGCGCAGCCGGCCGCAAAGGAATGACGCCTCAGCGTCGAGAGCCGTACCACCGGATGCTCGGCGCGCAACGAGCGACGGACGAACATCGTAAGGATGGCTAAGCTGCCGATCAGCAAAGCGATGCAGATTGGCGACGACCAGCCGCGGTTTGGGGCTTCCTTCAATCCGATCTCGAGGCCGGCGAGCCCCACCGTCAGCAGCGCGAGCGCGTACAAATCCAGTTTGGCGAGTTCACCCGGATCCGTACGCTGGCGCGGGAGCAGAAACGGCGTCACGGCAGCCGCGATCAACCCGGGGATGACGTTGATCAAAAACAGCCAAGGCCAGGACCAATTGTCCGTGATCCAGCCGCCGACGATCGGACCGACGGTCGGCGCCAACACCGCGACCACTCCGCCGACCGTGGTCGCGATGGTGTGAAGCCGGGACGGAAACAGCAAGAATACCGCGGAGAACACCGCAGGGATCAGCGCGCCGCCGGAAAAGCCTTGCGCCACGCGGAAAACAAGCAACATTGCAAAACTGCCGCTGAAGGCGCAGCCGACCGAAGCGGCGGTAAATAGCGTGACGGCTACGGCGAACAGCCACCGCAAGGTCAGGACGCGCGTGAACAGTCCGGTCAACGGGATCGCGATAACCTCGGCGATCAAATAGGCGGTCTGAATCCAGCTCATCGCATCGGGAGAGATGCCGAGTTCGCGCCGGATCGTCGGCAGCGACGTCACCACCACCTGGATGTCGAGGATGGCCATGAACATGCCAAGACACATCAACAGGAAGCCCACCCAGGTCCGTACCGGCGGGGTAGTGGAGTCAGAGCTCAGGCCGGCCGTTCATGAAGCTGTGGATGCGGACCTTCCGCTCATCGCGGAAAGCGCGCGGGCTTCGGTTCGGATTCTGATCACGAGCACCGCGGCATTCAGGGCCGTAAAGACCAGCGCCAGCAGCGGGAGATGCAACGCGAGGGGAAGCAGTACGATCTCTCCGGCGACAACGGCATAGTTTGGATGTGCAAGATATTGGTAGGGACCCGCGACGACCAGCGGCTCGCCCGGCAACACGATGATGCGCGTGGTCCATCGCGGCCCTAGCGTTGCCAGGATCCACACCCGCAAACCCTGCAGCACGACGAAGGCGGCCAGCGCTGCGAGATTGACGTCCTGCTCGCGACCCCAGATCCACAGAGCGATCAGCCACGCCGCATGAACCGATACGACCAATGGATAGTGATTTGCGCCGATCTCCATCGCGCCACGGGCCAGCAATTTTCTGGTGTTGGCGCGGGACAGGACGAGTTCGCCCAACCGCTGCAGCGTCACCAGCGCCAGAATGATCGACGCGAAGCTCACGCCGCGTGCCGCAGCGCGACGCAGCTTGCGGTGAAGCCGGGCCCGAGCGATGTCAGCAATGACCGCGCTGGAAGCCCTCGCGCGATGGCGCGCTCGAGCACGAAGAGAACGGTCGGCGCCGACATGTTACCGTAATTGGCGATGACCTCGCGCTCGTGATCGAGCGTTCCCTGATCGAGCGACAGTGCGTGTTCAAGGGCGATGATCACCTTTGTGCCTCCGGGATGACAGATGAAGCGGCCGATATCGTCCGCCGAAAGCGCCATCCGGGAAAGGAGCTCGGCGACTGCCGGTCCCATGTTTTCGGTGATGAAGCCGGGAATCGTCCGCTGAAAGATGACGCCAAAGCCTTCGGGATCGACGCTCCAGCCCATGATATCGAGCGTATCGGGCCACAGTTTTTCGCCGCACGCCTCGATCCTGGTTGCGCCTCCGTCGCCGGCGCGCAGAATGACCGCCGCCGCGCCGTCACCGAACAGGCTGGCGGCGACAATATTGGCCTTGGTCAATTCGTCGTGGCGGACGGCAAGCGTGCAGAGTTCGAGCGCGACCAGCAGCACATTGGTGCCGGGCCGCGCCTGGGCCAGCCTCGATGCAATCGACAAGCCGGACACGCCGCCCGCGCATCCCAAACCGAACACCGGAACGCGCGACACGTCGGCCCGAAAGCCGAGCTTGCCGGCGACGCGCGCCTCCAGCGTCGGCGTCGCGATGCCCGTCGAACACACCGTGACGACGGTGTCGATGTCGCCGGCCGCAAGATCCGCACGCGACAACGCCTTGCGCGCGACATCGATGAACAGCGCTTCCGCGCCTTCGAGGAACGCCGAGGTCCGCTCCGGCCAACCGCGCCGCTCCATGTACCATTCCATGGGTTTGACGCCGTAACGATGGCGGATGCCGGTATTGGCAAACAGACTCGAAAGCGTTTCGAACTCCGGATAGCGCTCCGCAAGCACATCGCGCGCCGCTTTGAGAATTTGCGCCTGGTGAAATTGATGTGGGGGAACCGAGGTCGCCAGCGAAACCAGCGCGGCCGTATCAATCATATTTCTGTCCCTGCCTATGGTAACCCCAGAACATCAACCGCACGGCTGATGCGAATATTTCAATGAGAGCCAGTCACCAATAACGGCCAACATTCACTATAAATTGAATGCAGCCATACGATGTCGCAACCGTGTGAGCGGCATGAGGTGTCGACGCGTTGTTCTGTCGTTTGAGTCCTACATCAGGGAAAGCCGCGCCACCGCTGTTTGCGGCAGACGGGCAGCGTCAATGCGCCACCAGCGGGCAGCCGCCATCCGCCAGCGAACGGAACGCCTGATCGCCCGGTATCGTCCCGAGTATCTTGTAATAGTCCCACGGTTTGGTGGATTCCGCCGGCGTCTTCACCTGCGCAAAATACATGTCATGCACCAGGCGTCCGTCTTCGCGCAGCCGGCCGTTCGTCACGTAAAAATCATTGACGGGAGTAGCGC
Organism: uncultured Alphaproteobacteria bacterium; assembly: GCA_963847015.1. Lineage (GTDB taxonomy): Bacteria > Pseudomonadota > Alphaproteobacteria > Rhizobiales > Xanthobacteraceae > Bradyrhizobium. The sequence goes on from CAWJYI010000007.1 coordinate 12,785, forward strand.
GCATCTTGGCCATGACCGCCTTTGCCTCGTCGGTGCCGGCAGCGGCGATCGCCGTCAGATAATGGCGTATCGCCGAATAAACGGCGGCCTGGGGCATGGTCGGCATTCTTCCATGCCGCTCGAAGAAGCGCTTTGACCAGGCCCGGGTCTCGTCGTTGCGGTCCCAGTAGAAGGCGGTGACGAATTTCAGCCCCTGCGCGGCCCGAAGCTCCATGCTGTGAACGTCGGAAATGAAGATCAGCAGCGCGACCGTGGTCTGATTTTTGGTCAGGCCGAACTCGTTGGCCTGCTTGACGGCGTTGACCATGTCGCCGCCGCCATTGGCAAAGGCGATGACCTTCGCGCCGGATGCCTGCGCCTGCAGCAGATAGGAACTGAAATCGGACGTGTTGAGCGGATGGCGCACACTGCCGAGCACCTTGCCTCCGGCGGCCTTCACGGCGGCCGTAGCGTCCGCCTCGAGCGAGTGGCCAAAGGCATAATCGACCGTGATGAAGAACCAGGTGTCGCGCCCCTCAGCGACGGTCGCTTTCGCCAGACTCGTCGTCAGGGCATAGCTGTCATAGATCCACGATGCTTCGTTCGCGGTACACGACTTGCCGGTGAAAGCGGTGCTGCCGACGGCGCCTGCTATGGCGATCTTGTTACGCTCGGCTGCGAGTTGCTCGACCGCGAGCGCCACGGCGGAATGATCAAAACCGATTGCCATGTCGACCTTGCCGACATCGAACCACTGGCGCGCGACGGCCGCACCGACGTCGGATTTGTTCTGATGATCGGCGAACACGATCTCGACGGGCTTGCCGAGCACCGAGCCGCCGGCATCCTCGACCGCCATCCGTGCGGCAACGACCGAGCCCGGACCGCCAAGATCGGCATAGAGACCGGACTGATCGTTGAGAACGCCGATCCTGACGACATCGTCGGAGACTTGCGCGTGCACTGCGGTCGCGCCGGTGCAAGCGATGGCAAGAGTTGAAACGAGCGCCAGATGCAATCGCACAGATTCCTCCCCGCAGTAATTTTTCACGGCTTTTGGATTTGCGGACCTTGGCAGGCAGCCTATGCCCGCCTTTGCCCGCGGACAAGCGCGCGGGCCACGATCACGCGCGCGATTCTGCATGACTGGGAGATCTCGTGGGGCGGAATAGCCGACTTGTCCGCCGAAGCTCTTCGAGCGAAGGCGGAAGGCGTAATCCGCCGCTCCGGTAATTCGAACGACGGAGTGATGTTCGCCGAGGAAGGAATAGCCACTAATTCGAACGGACCGAACCAAGCGTAGTGTCACCGTAATTCCTTTATGAACCGAGACGACGTGCTTGCCTGGCTTTCGCTTGCTTGGTTCGTCGCCGTCTGCGGTGTTGCCATCTGGGTGCTATCTTGGCGCGCTGACGACATTTTCGGGTAGAGGTAATCCGATGTAACCTGTGAGGGCTGCGATCAGCGGGTTCCGGACGGGTGGTGTCCAGACGGCCCGGCCGCCTCGGCGCTGGGAAGAAATGTCGATCTGAGATTTGGAGGCGGCATGAAGCAATGGACCGCAAGTGTGGTCGCAATACTGCTGGCGGGCTTTCCTGGCGTTACGAACGCGCAGGTGAACTGCGAAGCGATACCTCGCGGACCGGGGCGCACCGATTGCTACCTTGGCCTAAGTCAGTTCTATCGTGGACAATCGGACCTTGCGGCTGCCAAAGCGCGCGCGCAATCAGACGCCGCGTGGTATCGGGCAATCACCGGAATAGACCCGCCGAAACACCAGCCACATCGGCGACGATAAAAGCTTAAATTACAAATTACGGTGACACTGCACTCCGTTCCTTACGGGCTTGCCGGCCAATCATATTCGATTTGGAGCCGACCGACCTCCAAGGTCCTCTGGCACAATTTCAGATTACCAAGTTCATAAAAGCAGATATTCAAAAGCTATTCGAGACAATCAACTCGCTCGCCGCAGAGAACAAGCTGGACATGAAAAACCGCTTGCGCTCCGGCGTGCGTTCCTTGAGCGGTTACCACCGACACCCATCCGAACAACGCTCATGGACCAGCTTGAGGCGTTGCTTGCGCGGACCCAACCCGCACCACCAAGGAGACAACGATTGCAACTGAAAGCTAAATTTTCACCTGACATCGACGACGACATTCCTTTTTGATTCAGGCGATAGAAAAACTCGTGTTGTACAGAAAACGATACGCCCGAGTTCGAAACCGCGTTCGTGCAAAACAAGGCACGATAACTCATCATGGCAATCGCACGGTCACAGAAATTACCGTGTCTCATTCCAGGGGTGCAGTCCAGTGCACTTAATTCGCTCCGCGAACGACGGAGTGATGTTCGCCGAAGAAGGAATAGCCGCGTAGCCTTTAATGGCCGCTACGGTCTGCCACTTGAGCATTTTCCCAGATCAAATGAAGCATTGAACTCCGCCTGACGGGCAAATCACCGGCTTGCCTGTCAATCCCTGGCTATGAAAATATTCCTCTTTACGGATTGCTAGACGCAGCACTACACATCCCGCCGTCTCATCCCCTAACGAGGGGCGTATCGCGATCGTCACGGACGTTGGGATGGGATGCGGTGGACGCGGCAGCGCCGGCGCGCAATCGTGGTCGCAGGGCGGGTCTCCCGTGAGCGACCACGGAGCGCGCAGACGAACAGCGCTGATGCGGACGGCAAAACCGTGTGGTCCTGGCACCCGTTGCTGGTGCTAAATTGGCGGAGGTGTTGCGAGCCCAACCGGGTTTCGCAGAACCATTAATCCGCTGATGACGGTGACAAGAGGAATTCGTCGCCGGGGAGAGCAAGGCATAAGCCGTTAAAACCATTCGCGTGCGGGAATGCCGGGTGATTTCCGGTGAACCTGTGGTGACTACCGCGTGCTTACTACCATTGCACGCGGGCTGCGGGTGCATCGGGCACCCGGCATTCCCCACGCCCTCATTTCCAGGGCGGATGAATTTGTAAAACTCGGGCGTGTCGTGCTGCGAGATCGCGAACGCATGTTGGCTGTTTGAAAATCATACCGGAAGTGCGCGCGGCGGCCTCACGAACTACATCTAGACCGTCTTTTCCGGCCAGCGGCAGAGATCGTTGATCAGGCACACCTCGCAGCGCGGCTTGCGCGCGAGGCAGGTATAGCGGCCATGCAGGATCAGCCAGTGATGGGCATGCAGCATGAACTCGGACGGGATCACTTTTTCCAGGCCAAGCTCGACCTCGAGCGGCGTGTTGCCGGGCGCGAGCCCCGTGCGATTGCCGACGCGAAACACATGGGTGTCGACCGCCATGGTGTGCTCACCATAGGCCATGTTGAGCACGACGTTGGCGGTCTTGCGCCCGGCGCCGGGCAGCGTCTCGATCTCGGCGCGGGTGCGCGGCACCTCGCCGCCGAACTCGGCGATCAGCTTCTCCGAGAGCGCGATGACGTTCCTGGCCTTGTTGCGATAGAGCCCGATGGTCTTGATGTAATCGCGCACCTTGTCTTCGCCGAGCGCGAGCATCTTTTCCGGCGTGTCGGCCACGGCGAACAGCGCGCGCGTCGCGCGGTTGACGCCGGCGTCGGTCGCCTGCGCCGACAGCACCACGGCCACCAGCAGCGTGTAGGGATTTAGATGTTCAAGCTCGCCCTTCGGCTCGGGATTGGCGTTCCGGAACCGGCTGAACGCCTCGTGGACCTCGGCAGGGGTCCAAGGCTTTGGCTTCGAAGGTTTTGGCTTCGCTGGTGGCTTTGGCTTCGCCGATTTTTTCGCCACGCGCTTCGGCGGCGGCTCGGCGGCTTTTTTTGCCGGTTTTTTGGGCGTGGGTCGGACGGCAGGTTTTTTTGCGCTCTTGGAACGCGCGAGCTTGGCGCGGGTGATTTTGGCCATGATCCGGGTATACTGACAGGCCATGACCGCAGGCAACGACTTTGATCCGGAGCCCGATCAGCCGATGTTGTTTTCGGCGCGGTTGACGCCGCATCGCTCGCTGAACCGCACCGGTTTTGTGGTGCTGATGGCGTTCCTCAGCGTTGTCAGCTTTGCGACGGGGGTGGCGTTTCTGCTGATGGGCGCGTGGCCGGTATTCGGCTTTTTCGGCCTCGACGTGCTCGTGATCTACTGGGCGTTCCGGATCAATTTCCGCCGTGCCGCGGCGAGCGAAGAAATTTCGGTGACGCCGTCGGAACTGCGCGTGCGACGGGTCAGCCACCGCGGCCATGTCGTGGAATGGGTGCTCAATCCGCTCTGGGTGCAACTCGACCAGAAGGGCGACGCCGAATTCGGTATCGAGCGGCTTTATCTGCTCTCAAGGGGCCGCCGCGTCTCGGTCGGGAGTTTTCTGGGCCCCGACGAAAAAGCAAGCTTTGCCAAAGCCTTACTGGCAGCGCTACAGGCTGCCAAACGGGGCATAGTCTACAATCCATTGTAGACGTTGATTTGAAAGCGCGATGGAATCCCTTGTCGGAAATCGGGTGGTGTGAACCTCGCATGCGTCCTACATCAGATCCCATGATGACACTTGCCATAAATGACCAGCGCCTGGCCAAGCCGGGCCCCCAGAACGCCGCGCTGCGCGATTATGATTTAGTGCGCCGCGCCATCGCTTTCATTTCGGAGCACTGGCGTGCGCAGCCGACCATCGAGGCGATGGCCGACGCCGCCGCCGTGACGCCGGACGAACTGCACCATCTGTTCCGCCGCTGGGCCGGGCTGACACCAAAGGCTTTCATGCAGGCGTTGACGCTGGATCACGCCAAGGGCCTGTTGCGCGATTCCGCCAGCGTGCTCGATGCGGCCCTCGATTCCGGCCTCTCGGGCCCGGGCCGGCTGCACGACCTGTTCGTCACCCATGAGGCGATGTCGCCGGGCGAGTGGAAGGGCGGCGGCGCCGGCATGACCTTGCGTTACGGATTTCATCCGTCTCCCTTCGGCACGGCGATCGTGATCGCGAGCGGCCGCGGGCTCGCGGGCCTCGCCTTCGCCGATCCCGGCGAGGAACAAACATCCTTTGCCGACATGAAGCGGCGCTGGCCGAACGCAACCTATGTCTGGGATCGCGACGGCACCGCGGATCTCGCGCAACGCATCTTCGACACCAGACTATGGCGGGCGGACGAACCACTGCGCGTGGTCCTGATCGGCACCGATTTCGAAGTGCGGGTGTGGGAAACGCTGCTCAAGATTCCCATGGGCCGCGCGGTCTCCTATTCCGACATCGCCAACAAGATCAAGAATCCGAAAGCCTCGCGTGCGGTCGGCGCGGCCGTCGGCCGCAATCCCGTGTCGTTCGTGGTGCCCTGCCATCGCGCACTCGGCAAAGGCGGCGCGCTGACCGGCTATCACTGGGGCATCACGCGGAAACAGGCGATGCTTGGCTGGGAAGCCGGACAGGTGGGTTTCCACTGAGAGCGAAAATGCTCCGGTGTTTACAAGTTCATGCGGCGCTTCCGAACGGCACGATTTTGTTGCCGACGTCGTGCCCGATATCGGCACGGCCCAACCAGGGAATGCCCGACTTCCGGCACCAGTGGCGGGCGACTTCCTCCTCGTTCATGCCAAAGTCCGGATCGTTCGGCGTGATGTCGCTGCAACGGCCCAGCATGATGCCGGCCACCCGCCTGACCGCAGGGTTGCCAGTGATGTGAAATAACGACCTGTCGATCCGGTACATCGCCTCCGACACCTCCTCCAACATGAGCACATGGCCGTCGAAGTCAGGCTGGTACGGCGTCCCGAGCAAGTGACTGAGGATCGTCATGTTGAATGCCGCCGTCTTGTCCGAACGACGGACAGCCGGCTCCAACGCTTCGGGCGCGCGGTCGATGATCCAGGCCAGCGCCCGCCCGATCGCGGCCTCGCCTCCATCCCGGACGATGTCCTGCACCACCGGACCATGCGCCACGGAATTGAAGCCGGCCTGATAGAGTGCAGCCAGCAGCATGCCGCCGTCGCTATAGCCGAGATAGGTCTTTCGCCTCGACGGCGGCGTCAGGCTGGACATGACCGCCTCCACCACACGGCAGGCGCCGTAACCGCCGCGGGCGAACCATACCGCGTCGAAACTTTCGTCATTGGCGATGTCGAGGAAGGCCTGTGCGCGCGTTTCGTCGTCGCCTGCGAAATGTCCATGCGAAGCAAAACACTGCGGATGAAAGAAAATCTCCGGCGGCCCGTCCGGATACAGCGATGCCGCCAGCGCCTGCACTCTCGCCGCAACTTCCGGCGACATCCGCGACGCCGGCGCGACGACGCCGATCCGGCACTTTTCCTTGCTCATTCTGCCGCCCCGCCTGCGTTGCACTTGATCGGCAACGCTTGTAATTTCGACAATGTCCCGGCTTGGAGATTACTTTTTTTGCGGCGTTGGCGGTAGTGGCATGACCCCCCTCGCCCTGATCATCCAGGCCAGAGGCGATCGGGTCGAAGGTTCGGACCGCGCGCTCGACCAGGGGCGCAACACCGAAAGATTTGATTTCCTGCGTGCGCGCGGCGTCTCACTGCATCCGCAGGATGGCAGCGGCGTTCGCCGGGCCGGACAAATCCTCGTCACTTCCGCCGCCGTCGAGGAAACGATCCCCGACGTGCAGGCCGCGCGCCGCGTCGGCGCCGCCATTACGACGCGCGCGAGGCTTCTCGCCGACCTCTTCAACGGGGCCGCCTTGGGCGTTGGCGTCGCCGGCACGAGCGGAAAGTCCACCACGGTCGGCATGATCGGCTGGATCCTTCATCGCGCCGGAAAGAGCCCGACCATCATGAACGGCGCCGATATGAAGAACTTCGTCGCCGCAGACTCACCGTTCGCCAGCGCCAGGATCGGTGAGGGCGAGACGTTCGTGAGTGAGGTGGACGAGAGCGACGGCTCGATTGCTTTTTTTGAGCCGCGTATCGCGGTCGTGAACAACATCTCGCTCGACCATAAATCGATGGACGAACTGCGCAGCCTGTTCCGGGGCTTCAGCGTCAAGGCGGAGACGGTGGTGCTGAATCTCGACAATCCGGAAACCGCCGCCCTCGTGCCCGATTTGAAGCCGGGACGGGCGATGACCTACAGTTTGACCGATGCGCGGGCCGATCTTCTCGCCTCAATGCCGGCCCCCTCGCCGGCCGGCATCGCCTTCCGGCTCACAGCGCGCGACACCGGCGAGGCCGTCGAGGTGAAGCTGCAAGTTCCAGGACAGCATAATGTCGCGAACGCACTCGCCGCGCTCTGCGCCGCCAAGGCATGTGGCGTGGCGCTGGCAGATGCCGCGGGCTATCTCGGTGAATTCAGCGGCATCCGGCGGCGGCTCGAGGTTGTGGGCACCGTCAATGGCGTGACGGTCATCGACGATTTTGCCCATAACCCCGACAAGATATCGGCCACGCTCGAGACCATGCACGCGTTTCCCGGCCGCCTGCTGCTGATGTTTCAGCCGCATGGCTACGGCCCGATCCGCTTGATGAAAGACGCACTGGTGGACTGCTTTGCGAACGGCCTGCACGGTGACGACGTTCTGCTGATGCCCGAGCCCGTCTATTTCGGCGGCACGGTCGACCGCAGCGTCGGCAGCCGCGAAATCGTTGGCGAAATCGAGCGGCGCGGTCGGAAAGCCTTCGCACTACCAATCGCATCGCTTGCGGCGATAGCATGGTCAAGTTGGCCCGTCCCGGCGATCGCATCCTGGTGATGGGAGCCACGACGATTCGCTTCACTGGCGCGATGAAACTGCAACGGCTTGTGCCATAGGTGCGCATAGCCCGTCCAGCCGCTTCCAGAACAACGCGGTGTGGCACGGCCTGCCGTCCCGGAACATCGCGTGATCCGGAATCATTCCGCTCTCGGTCCAGCCTGCCCGCCTGTAGAGGCGATAGCCGTTTCGCGGGGCACGGTATCGAGCAGCAGCAGCCAGCGGCCCCGGCGTTCGCTTCCTCTTCCACCCGTGCCATCAGGTCGGCCCGATGCCGCGGCCTCGCGCAGAGCGATGCCCCGGCAATTTCTTCAGGTCCGCGCGATGCGGCTGATTGAGCAGCGTATCCAGCCCGGGGTGACAGTGCCGACGATCTTGCCGTCGATCTTCGCGGCCAGCAGCAGGTGTCGCCCGCCGCCCCCGAGCTTGCGACTTTGCGGAAGAAGACGAGCACCTCGTCAGGTGAGAAGGGCGCCATGAAATTGACACTGGCACCGCCAACGACGCAGTCGACCAGCGCCGAGGCCAGTTGATGGAGCGCGCCGTCCCGAAGCCGGCGCCTCGAGGACGGAG
>CAWJYI010000008.1:0-9774 GCA_963847015.1 uncultured Alphaproteobacteria bacterium
GGTATCCAGTACGCCGCGGCCTTCCGATTTATTCATAGACGTCTCTGGAACACTGGATCACCCGCTTTCGCGGGTGATGACGGCTGTGGTTGAAAAACACAGCTTCGCGGTCTCGCAGCGCAGAACGCTCGAAGTTTCATATCATTTCCCGCCCATGAAATAGAGGGCGCAGGGAAGACCGGGTGCCCATTGCACCCGCGGCCCGTGTGCATTGGTAGTAAGCACACGGTAGTCACCACAGGTACGCCGGAAACATCCGGCCTTCCCTGCGCAATGGTTTTAACGGTTTCCTTCGTGATCTCCCCGGTGACCGGGCTTTGTTGTCACCGTCACCCGTGAGAACTTGCTTCTCACGAACTTGACGCCAGCGTCGGGGCGTCAGGACCACACGACTTCGCCGTCCGCACTGGCGCGTTCGTCTTGCGCGCCGTTGCGTCCACCGCATCCCGCGCCCGACGTCCGTGACGATCGCGAGCCGCCCCTCTTGTGGGCGCGAGACGGGCGAGCTTGTAGAGATGATTTGCCCGACGGCGAAAGTGGAATATTTTTTCGCGTGGGGCTGGACAGGAAATCGCTGATTTGCCTGTCGGGCAGTTGTTGCGCTTTTTCGAGCGGCAGCCAGCCGCGCGGTCGGCCCGGACGCGAGCCGTCGGATACCTGGCCGTCCAATTTTCGATTTGGAGAGGTCTGAAATTGTGGGCAGCGTTCTACAAAGCTCGGCGTATGTGCGGTGTGTGGCCGCATCGGTACTGCAATGCAACGATTGCTATTTGACATTGGTCAAGACCGGCGCATTGATAGCGGCATTCCCCGGCAGCGGGCGTTCGCCCGTTAGAATTCGGGGCACCCCAGGGAGGCATTCATGAAGCCTTATTTGCAAGTAACGGTAGCGATGTTTACGTTGGCGGCTTGGCCAGCAGTGGCGCAGCCGGCTGCCCCGACACCGAACACCGCGCTCGAAACGTTGGGCGCCATGCATCCGACAGGCAGTACGGCCGATTGGCCGGAGGTCCCGCAAACCGGTGCGAAAGCCGATCAAGTCAAACAGAATCTCGCCAAAGTAAAGTTGCCGCCGGGCTTCCATATCTCGCTCTATGCACTGGTGCCGGACGCCCGCCATATCGCAGTCGGCCCGCAGGGTGTCGCGACGTTTGTCGGCACGCGCAAGTCGAAAGTCTGGGTGGTGACCGACCGTGCCCGCGGCGGCGTCGGCGACGAGGTCAAGGAGTTCGCGCCCACGTTGCCGAAGAAGATCCCCAATGGCGGATGCTTCTCGAAGGACGGCTTCCTCTACATCGCCGAGCAGAACCGCGTTCTGGAATATCCAGCGGCCGAATTTTTCTATGAAAGTCCGGATGTGGTTGCCGGCATCGTCGTAGCCGAAGGCGAACTGATTCCAAAATCCGAGGAAAGCTATAATCACACGGCGCGGGTCTGCAGGATAGGCCCGGACAACAAGCTCTATATCCAGTTGGGCCAGCCCTACAATGTGCCGGCAAAAGAGAAATTTGATCTCTACCGCAAGCTCGGCATCGGTGGAATCATCCGAATGGATCGCGACGGCAAGAACCGCGAGGTCTACGCTGTCGGATTGCGCAATCCGGTCGGCATGGATTTCAATCCGAAAGACAAGTCTCTCTGGACCAACGACAATCAGGTCGATGGCATGGGCGACGAGCAGCCCCCGGGCGAATTAAATCGCATCGCCAGTACGGGTCAGGACTTTGGCTTTCCCTGGTATGGTGGCGGGCGTACGCGAACCACTGAATACAAGAACGACACCCCGCCCGCCAACGTGGTTTTCCCCGAAGTGGAGCAGGCCGCGCACGCCGCGGACCTTGGACTGATCTTCTACACCGGCAACATGTTTCCGAAGAAATATCAGGGTGCCATTTTTACGACGCAGCATGGCTCGTGGAATCGAACCACGCCGGTCGGCGCCCGGGTGATGGTGACGTACCTCAAGGATGATGGCCATGTCGCCGGAAAAACCGAGCCGTTCGCCGAAGGCTGGAATGACAATGGCTATTACCTTGGTCGTCCCGTCGATGTTGCGCAATTAGCCGACGGCTCGCTGCTGGTCTCGGACGATCTGGTCGGAGCGCTCTATCGTATCTGGTACGATGGCAAGTAGCATCCTGATCTGATTTGATGACCCCCATGACGTGGGGGTCATCATGGTTTCCATGGTACAGGGTTTGCGAGGGTTTAAGGTGATTTCTGCGCATCCCAAGGCGGCGCTGCCGGTTGTCTACCTGTTGGCGTCTGTTTTCCTTCTCGCAGCCGGCAGCAGCGTGTGCAGTGCCGGTGACGTAAAAGCCGGCCGCGGGAAGGCCTTGATGTGCCAGGCATGTCACGGGCTCGACGGTCTATCAAAGGTTCCTGACGCGCCGAACATTGCCGGTCAGACCGAGCCATATATTATCGCGCAACTGCAAGCGTACAAAGCCGGCGCGCGCAAGAACGAAGCGATGTCGGTGGTAGCCCCATCGCTGTCGGATACGGACATCGAGGATCTCGCCGCTTATTTTTCGGCAATCGAAATCAGCGTCATAAAGATTCCTGCGCAATAGTGTGTACCAACCTGGCACATCAGAGTTCGCGACTTCGTCGCGCCCCGAAGTAATGGAAATGCGCAACCGTCGAGCAAGCCTTCAACTGAGCGCGAGCAGAAGCGCCGTTCCGATCGGCGTTCCCCAGCCGGAGACCGCGTCGAAGCCTTCCTTGGCTTTGTAACCTTTTCCTCGTGGGTTTGGGCTTGACGTATTGTGACCTATCGAAATGTCGTGACAGGCGAGGCGGCCGATCGGAAGACCGTGCGATGACTTCTGATAGAGTAGAGGCGTCAAGTAGCGCTGCCGCTTGCGGCTCGGAAGCAGCGCGTTGATGCGCGCGATCAGCGCCGCCCATAACGGCGCCGAGGCGCTCGTCCCGCCGCCATAATCGTTGTCGCCATCAAAGACGAGGTCGTACATCGGCGGACCGGCGAGCGCTGCAATATCCGGCACCACGCGGCCATCTTTGCTGTTCTTGTTGACCGATTTTATCGCCACGTTCTGCCATTTGGGCCGGTCGAAGAAAACACTGACCCCGCCGCCCGTCGCGCCGCCATGACCCCGGACGCGCCGCCCCTTCCCGATACGCCATACCTTCTCGGTCAGTTGTTTTCCGGTATGGGTGATCATGGTTCCACCCACCGCGAGGACGAACGGGCTTGAACTGGGGAAATCGACATGGGCGCGCTTGTTGGTCATCATGTCGCCGGAGCCATCGTCTCCGGCCGCGCAGGTCACCGTGATGCCGAGCGCCGCGGCCAGGTTCAGCCGCTCGTTGATGGCCTTGCGCGCCGCTTCCGACCACTCACCAGAATCTTCTGCAAAGCCCCAACTGATCGACAACACCACCGGCTGGTCCTTGACCACCCGATCGAGAAGATCGACCCAACCCTTCTGGCTGTCCTTGGCGAAGTAAACCGAGATATTGGCTGCCGGGCACAAGCCTGCAACGACCTGCACGTCCATCATGACTTCGCCCGTGTTGTCCATTTCGCTTGCCTCGTTCGAGCGCAAGCGTTTGATTTGCGCGCGGTTGCGCACCGGCGCATCGTCGATCGAGATCGTTTTGACCTTCGGGACCGGACGATCGAATTTTGCGCAATACAGGCTGAGATCTTTCACGAAATAGCCACCGCCAAATTCCGCGATTGCGATCCTCTCGCCGGCGGCGGCGCCGGGAGGAAAGTGATATTGAGTTTCGATATCGGCCGGCGTGAACGGTCTCAACCGATGCTTGGTCGCCGTTTTGGTCCGCCTTGGCGATCGCCGGCCTTCTTCGCGCCACACGCCGCTCGCCAAATCCGAGCACGGCCGTCACGATTCCATCGAGCGAGGCTGGCACCTCGTACTTGCCTTCGCGATCGCGGAATCTGCCTTGGGCCTTGCTCTCATATATTCCGAGATTCGGATGGAACGCGGCCTCCATCTCTCCGGCAGTCCCGCTTACCCGCATGCTGCGGGTGTCGATCGAAATCCCTTTGATCTTCAGGCCGAACCCACGCAGCACCCGCGACACTTTGTCCACGTCGCGCCTTGAAGCGCCATAGCTGACCCGGAAACGCCTGGCCGAAAAAGTGGGGTTTCCAAGCTCGTCCGCGCTGGGTAGTTCTGGTCCGCGAAGCGTTAGGGTGACCTCTATTTTTTGGCCGGGGTCAACATTTGCCACCCGTTTGGCGCCCTTTGTCCGCTGACGGTCGCTACCCTCGACGACGACGCAAGCGTCGGCAGGTTGCGCGATGGCCTTTGTCGTTGGGCTATGCTTCGCGCTCGCGGTTTTTCGGTTTGACGCCGACCTTGTCCGGCCAGAGCCGGTCACTGTCTTTGTTTTGTTTTTGTCTTCGCCTTCGTCTTCCTGCGTAATGCCATTTGGAGCCTCCGGCCCTTGGCTCGCCCCAGGGTTGTAGACTATCGTTCATCGCGGCGGCCCGTCAACTGGCGGCAGCGCCTGATAAGGCCGGCGGAGCATTGCGCACAAGGGGAGCGAAGCGGATTTCAGGCAGCGTCAGCCGGGGCAGCGAGGCTATCCTAGAGCGGATTTAGAGCGTCTCCTGCTTGTGTCCGCATTGCTTGCAGGCGAACTTGACGCGGGTCTCGCCCTTTTCCGCCTGGATGCGATTGGGCGCGCCACATTTGCCGCAGGTGGTCTCGATACGGGTGTTGCCTTGTTTGACGACGATGGTCTTCTTTTCCATCGTCTCACGGATCAGGCGCTCGGCCTCCTCGCGCATCGACTGTTTCGACATCGGCTTTATCCAACATGAACATTTTTGCTGCGCGCCTTATAGCACGCACGTCGGACTTTTAAATGCGCCTCACACGACTTCCGGCGTCAGCGCCAGCAGCCGCCGCACCAGCGCCAGCGCGGTTTCGGTGGCCGGATCTGCCGAAATGACCGGCACGGCAAGCACCAGAATATCGACCGGATCGTGCGACAGGACGATCACATGCGTGGCGTGGTCGGCCTTCATCAGCGAGATCACGCGTTCGACCGCGGAATCGGAGACGGCAAGCCCCCACGGCGCTTCGGGACGGCGCAACACTCGCCGGGCCGCGAGGAAATCGTGCAGGAGCGGCGGATCGTAATCGGCCAGTTCGCTTTCGCGGTAGCGCCGCGCACTCTCGAACATCGGGTGGCGCGACAGTTCGGCGATCAGCTCACCCCGCGTCCGCGCTGCGGACGCCGCGACAGAATCCAGAACCCCCGGTACCTGGGAGGCAAACACCGCGCGCAACGTGTCGGTCATCAGGCCTATCGTGAGCACGCCCGAAATCGAGATGGCGCAGAATCGCATGACCTGCGCGGCGTCGACATCCGGCGAGACGCAAGCGGCCGCGACGCCAAGCAGCGCCGCGCTCGCGAGACGCAGCGTCGTCATCAGGATGCCGTGCCGCCGTGTCTCGCTGCCCCCGCCCGCGATCAGGACGACGGTGACCACCAACAGCGCGCCGAGCGCACCGAGCCGCACCGGAATACCCGGCGCGAGCACCTGAAAATCGGTGACGACAAAAGGGATCACGATCAGTGCGCCGGCGGCAAGACGGCCGATGCCGCGGTTCTCGCTCGCCAGCAATGTCGTGCGGTCGCGGAACGCCAACAGCCAGGCGCAGGTCGCAAATCCCGCCAGTTGGAACAGCGACAGCATGATCGCATGAGGCGTTGCGTAACTCTCCATGCCGAAAACGCCGCTAGAGCCGAGCAGGACGCCGCCGGCGACGGCCACGATCTTCACCGTCCGCGGCGCGTGCCGCCGCAAAATGCCTTCGGTGACGATCAAGGCGCCGAGCGGCACGAAAGAAGCAGGTATCAGGGAAAGGCGGTCAAGCCAGAAGCTCCCGGTCCACCACGCGACGCCACGCGTGAAAAAAAGAGCCGCGACCACGCCGAGCATCACAAGCAGGCGCTGCGTCAACGGGCTTCCCGGATCGCGGCGATAGAGCGCAACCATGGCGACGGAAACACCGATGGCGCCACAAAGATTGACGACGGAATCGGCGATCACGTCAGGCGTCATCGGCCGCTCCCCGACCGCGGCCGCAAGGTGCCGAACGCATGGGTGTCGTCGAACCAGTAAATCACGGGCAGGATCAGCCGCTGCAACGCCAGCACGGCGGAGGCCGCGAGCAGGCCCGGCAGCGAGCCGGCCGGCACTTCGCGCTGCAGATAGCGGCGGGCGGCGGCGAGATCGATGCGGCCGAGCTGAAGGACGTCGTCGCCCCTGGCGTAGTCGAGCTCGCGGGCGCAGAACGCATTGTATTTTTCGTCGCGATGCTTGGGCGCCTGGTCGTACGATTTTTTCAGCGCATCCGATCCGCCGGTATAGGCGTCGGTAATAATAAAACGAACCTCATCGAAACCCGCCTCGCCGCCGACGCCGAACACCGCGCGGTGCCGGCGCATGATGCCGCGCGCCAGTTGCAGATGCGCAAAGCTTTGGCCCAGCGCCGGTTGCGGCGAGGGAAACACGTCGGAAAAGGTCTCGCAGACCATGCCGCACACCGCCGGCACCTGCGTCACATTCGAAATCCACTTTGGACGCAATCCGTCGCGCGCGAACAGTACCAGCGTGGTCAGGCCATACAGCACCCAGGACAGTCCTTGGCCCTGAACGTCGGGGTCGATCATGACGAGACCGAGATGGGTGACTTGCGCCGGTTCGCCGTCGAGTTCGACGTCGATGACAGACAAGGCGTTGAAGGCGATCGGCCGTCCCGTCGCCTCCTCCGAGATCAACGTGACAATGGCGCGCGAGAGCCTTTCACGCTCGCCGGAGAAGATGCCATAGGCGAGACTGCCGGCCGGCAGCGTCTTGCCGGCGATGGTGCGCAGTTGCGACACCAGCTCGTCGAGATCGGCTTGCGACAGCGACAACCCCGGACTTTCCACGATCCGCGTCGTCAAACCGGCATGGGTGCGCAAGGAGAGATCGATGGTCGGTTGCGAAAATGCCCTCCACCAAAAGGTGGCGTGCTCACGCAGGCCTCCGGCTGCCGACCTGCCTTGAGCCGGGATCTGGGCCGGGATCGCCGAAATCCTGTTCCAGAAAGACGTCATGCACCCTGCCCGCGCTCGTGCAGGGTTTGTGCGCCAAGCCTGTTAAGGAGCCATGAGCGCAAGCACCCGCACTTGCGGCAGGGTAAACGATCCGTTGAACGATGTGTGTCAAACATAACGCAATGGCGGATGCCGGAACACCCGCCCGCCCTGGTCGGCACCACGTCACAAATTACGAAGCTTTCGAGACTTCCATCAGCAGCCGCTCGGCCTTGGCATCTTCGATGCGGTTCACCATCCGGCCACTCTCATGCATGTCGCGGACGGTTTTGGTCAGGGTGACGCAGCACTGAATCAGCATCACGATGCCCATCGTGAGATAGCCCTTGATCCACAGATCGACGGGCAGGAAGTAGACGCCGACGGCGACCATCAAAGCTGAGGAACCGAAGGACGCGTAGGTGAAGGTGACCCAGGCGTTGCTGTGTTGAACGTTTTGATTCATGGCGATTGTCCTGCTGGTGAAGTGTATCGAAGGAGGGGCTCAAGCGGTTCGTGCGCTGTGCCCGAATGCACGGTGTCGTCCGGCGATGTTTCTGCACGGAGTGCGTTAAGGGGCGATGATTTCAACACGCCAAGGTTGCAGGAAGGGTAAACGATCTATTGAGCCGATAGTTCAGATATTCCGCGCCGCAAGCGGACGGTGAATGCTGAAACATCTACCGCCCGCCCTCGCCAGCACCGCGTCACAGGTTACGCGGCTTTGGAAACTTCCATCAGCAGACGCTCGGCCTTGGCGTCTTCGATGCGGTTCACCAGTTTGCCGCTCTCGTGCATGTCGCGGACTGTCTTGGTCATGGTGACGCAGGACTGGATCAGCATGAGAATGCCCATCGCAAGATAGCCCTTCATCCAGAGATCGATCGGCAGATAGAACACGCCGACGGTGACCATGAAGGCGGAGCCGGCGAACGAAGCATAAGTGAAGCTGACCCAGGCGGCGCTGTGGGGTTGGACGTTCTGGTTCATGTTAGTCTCCTGTGTGTGGATGTCTGAAGTTGGTATTGAGGTTTGGTTCAGGTCGTCGGCGCGCGTTTTGCGTTGAGCCGCGCCAGCACGTCATCCGCGGTCGATTTCAGGCGTGGTCCAAAGCCCTGTTCGGCGAGCTTTTCGGCGGTCGCCAGCGGTCCGCTGGCAGCGTCGATTTCGGTCAGCGCGTCGTCCGCGGCCTGGGCTTCCATCTGCCGTTCGCGCAAACGCTTCAGCGTGTTCTCCGCTTCGGGCAGCGTCGATTCATAAGGGCGCGCGGCTTCGACACCGCCCCGGCGCATGGCGCGCACCGCCTCGGAGGCACGGGCGATACGACGGCCGCGATCGAGCTCGGTAATGCGCGCCTCGGCATTCGAAACATGACGCTTCAGCCGGATGATTTCCGAGGCGAACAACGTCCGCGCGGTCATCGCGGCATCGCGATCGGCCTCGAGATTGGCGATCGACTGCGCCGCCTCCCTGGCGAGATCCTCACGGCCGCCATCGAGCGCCGCGGTGGCGCGAAGTTCGAGATCGGCGATGCGGGCGCAGGTGGCGTCGAGGCGGCGGCCTTCCTGCTGGTCCTGCGCGATCGCCAGCGCCAGCGTCCGCTTGCTCCGTTCGACGCCCGCGGCCGCGTCTCGCAATTGCTGGTCGAGGATCAGCAGCGCCGACCGGTCTTCCAGTTCTTCCCCCGCGGCAGCCACGCTGCCCCGGAAAAGCGTCAAAACAGTTTTGAACATTGGTTACTCCCTGTGTTATGAGCGTTGCTCACAAATTGGATGTAGCACCAACGTGAGCAATGCTCAAGAATTTCTTGAGCGCTGCTCAGGATTATGGTTGATAATGTCTAGAGCTTTACCTAAAGCCTTATCTAAACCATTGGAAAGACGAGCCAAATTACGCGACGCCTTGATCCTGGCGGCGGAGCGGAGCATTGCCGCAGGTGGATTGGCCGCCCTGAAAACGCGCGAGCTGGCGCGCGAGATCGGTTGCGCCAACGGCGCGGTCTACAACCTCGTCGAGGACATGGACGAACTGGTGCTGCTGGTGGGCTCGCGCACGCTGGGCAGGCTGGATGCGGCGCTCACCGCCGCCGAAAGCAATGGTGCGGCGTCGCCGCGCGAAACGCTGGTCCGCATCGCGGTCGCCTATTGCGATTTCGCCGCCGCACATCTCGAACTCTGGCGCGCGTTGTTCGAACACCGTATGGCTCCGGGCAAGCCCGTCCCGGAATGGGCTATTAGCGAACAGATGGATCTGTTCCGTCACATCTACCGGCCGCTGGCCGCGCTTTTTCCAAAACGTTCTTCTGCCGAATTGAGCGTGACGGCACGCAGCCTGTTCTCGGCAGTGCACGGCATGGTGTTGCTCGGCCTCGAACAGAAACTGATCGCGGTGCCGATCAATGCCTTGCGCGAGGAGATCGCGACCATCGTGCGCGCGATGGTCGAGGGGATGACGGCGAAATCGGATCGAGGCGAAGCGCGAAGGTAGAGCAATTTCCGTTCGTTGGCTTCATCCTCCGAGACGCATCGCGGAGCCTGTCACCGGGCGCGCATTCGCGCGACCCGTTGGCGATGCTCTTCAGGATGAGGTCTCAAGCCCTCATGGTGAGGAGCGCGGCAACGCCGTGCGCCTCGAACCATGAGGCTCCAGGTGAGCGGGCCGCTAAACCGTCAGCACCGTCGATCCCGT
>CAWJYI010000009.1:0-294991 GCA_963847015.1 uncultured Alphaproteobacteria bacterium
CGGAGCGCCTTGTCCCTGTCGGAAACCTAATTCGACTGGCAAGTGAAGCCAAATCGCGCAATGTTTCTATCTTATGAGAGAAGCTTGCAGCCTGATTTGGTCGGCACTGGTATTATTGTTGCGATCGCGGGCCTCGTTGGCAGCCGAGATCTTGGTCCTTCGGCACCAGATTAACATACTGAGACGGCATTCGCCCAAGAGGCGGACGTTCAGCGCCATGGACCGCTTGATCTTTGCCGAGCTGTATCGATTGGCGCCAACAGTCCTAAACGCTCTGGCGGTTTTGAAGCCAGATACCGTTATAAAGTGGCACCGCGCCGGGTTCAGATCGTACTGGCGCTGGAGGTCACGACGTCGTGGTGGCCGACCAAACTTATCGACGAGATACGCAAGCTTATCCGCGAGATGAGCATCGCCAACCCGCTGTGGGGAGCGCCGCGGATCCACGGAGAGTTTCTTAAGCTCGGCATCGATATCGGCCAGACGAGCGTGGCCAAGTAATGGTGAAGAGATGAGGGCCACCGTCGCAAGGCTGGAGGACGTTTCTTCATAACCATGCCGACGGCATCGCGGCGATGGATTTGTTCGTCGTGCCGACGATCTCGTTCGCCTGCTCTATGGATTGCTGATCATGGGGCACGGCCGACGACAAATGTTGTGGTTTAGCGTCACAGCTAACCCCACTGCAGATGGATCGCAAATCAGGTCACGGAAGCATGCGGTTGGGAGCAGGCTCCCCGCTACCTGATCCGTGACCGGGATGGGGCCTATGGTGAGGTCTTCATCCGAAGACTTCGATCATGGGCATTCGTGACCGGCCGACATCGCCGCACTCCCCATGGCAAAACGGATATGCCGAACGGCTGATCGGTTCGATCCGACGGGAGTGCCTTGACCACTTGTTGTGTTCGGCGAGCGACACCTCCGTCATCTGCTTGTGTGTACCGAAAACTTAAGCTCGGGCGTAGTGGTGGTGAAGTCCGCCGAGGATGGCGTGTGATTTGATGCTTCCGATTCGCTGAATTTGGCGAGTGACCGGCGCATCCTTGTCCAATGATCGATGCGTTCTGATGTCGTTATAGTAGCGTGCGTACGATTTCAGTATTCGGCGCAGATGCACCTCGCCCAAGACAATGATGTGGTCCACACATTCACGCCGGATCGATCCGATCAGCCGTTCGGCAAAGCCATTCTGCCAAGGCGAGGCTGGTGCGGTAGGCTTGTCCCGGATGCCCATGGCGCGCAATCGGCGTGTGACGACGCTGCCATAGATCCGGTCGCGATCGCGGATGAGGTAGTGCGGGGCCTCATCCCAAGGAAACGCCTCCGTGATTTGACGTGCAACCCATTCGGCCGTGGGATTTGCTGTGACGTTGATCCAGACGAGGTCTCTGCGGTCGAGCCGGACGATGACGAAGGCATAGAGCAGGTTGAAACCGATCGTTGGAACAACGAACAGGTCCATGGCGGCAATGTCCGGCGCGTGGTTACGCAAGAAGGTCCGCCATCCCTGGCTGGGCGGCGCCCGTCGTTTGACCATGTACTTGGCGACGCTCGACTGCGCGACCTCAAACCCGAGCTTGAGCAGTTCGCCGTGAATGCGTGGCGCACCCCAAAGCGGATTCTCCATGCTCATCCGCCGGATCAATCCGCGCAGCTCCGTGTCGATCTGCGGTCGCCCTCCCAGTGGGCGCGACTTCCAACGCCAGTAGCAGCGAAAGCCGGCCCTATGCCAACGCACGAGCGTCTCGGGCCGGATGATGGTGAGAACCTGCAGGATTGACGGAAACCAGCGATACAGCTGGATAAAGAACCAGCGATCATTGTTCGTGAGCCGGACGCGACCATGCAGCCTACGCCTCAAGACAATCAACTGATGTCGAAGCACCGCGTTCTCAGCTTCAAGCCGCAACTTCGACTTGAAGGGCGAGGCCAGGACGGCCAGAGCGAAACAGAGCAGCCCGATCATTCCGCCAGCTTAGGCGATTCCATCACGTCATCAACACGGATAAGGTTTTCGGTACACACAGGAAAGCGGAAGTGCCAGTTGCGTGTCCGAACTTGTCTGAGTTTGACCCGAAGCGGACGCGTCAGATGATTTCGGCTGGCAGACGGCGTGGTGTTTGACTACGTCGTCCCCATATTCAACATGGTGACCTCAACCGCTAACGATTCCAACGGAGCATAACAATGACGTCCGAGAAAAAAACTCTCCGCCTGCTCCTGCCGCAATGGCAGGGTGGCAATAATCCAATTTATTACTTGGGAGCGCAGCTCCTTTATTGGCTAGCTCCAAAAGGAGATGCCGATTTTGCAGAGGTGCCGGTGGCAGCGCCGGACGGTTCGCAACTGCCATTGGAAGGCGGCGTGCTTGGCAAAAGTGCCATCCTTAAACAAAATGAAGCGGCCTTAGACATTATTCGTCAGTCAGCTCCGGATAGAATCGTGACATTCGGCGGCGACTGCTCGGTATCGCTTGCGCCGTTTTCGTATTTGGCTTCGCGGTACGTTGGAGACGTCGCGGTCCTATGGGTTGACGCCCATTTTGATCTCACCACTTCTGATGTTTCGACACACGCCCACGGCTATCCGATGCTTAATCTGCTCGGTCGTGGTGATGCGGAGTTCGCAGCTTTTGCAAAGAATCCAATTCCCACTCAACGACTTGCTTACGTCGGCATCGATAAGAACACGATCTCCGAGCGTAGCAGACGCGCCGTCGAAGAACTGAAGCCGAAAGTGTTTGATCCTACCGAATTGTCTGAAGACTTCTCTGAGGTTATGGCTTGGCTGAAGGCAACCGGAGCGTCTAAGTTGCTGGTTCACTTTGACCTCGACGTATTAAACCCCGTCAAGTTCCGAGAACAACTGTTTAACAATCCCGCAGGTCTTGCCGATCAATTCAAAAAATCTCCGACCGGTACAATGGATTTTGAAACAGTCGTCAATCTTCTCAATAAAAGCGCCGACGTCGTCGAAATTGTCGGGTTGACTATCGCGGAACACCTGCCTTGGGATGCCGACAATCTTCGAAAGGCTCTAGCAAGATTGCCGATCCTGGCCGCTTGATGTTTCCCACGGCAGGACCTCTTGGTTTCCCGCTCGGGACAGCCTCCCGCATGTTAGTAGTAAAAGTCGATCTGCGTCTCAAGCGATCAATGTCAGCTAGTGGCAGATTTTGTTGCAAAAGTCAGTTGAGACAGGCTGCGAACCGTGATTCCGTACTGTTGACGCGAATCTCGGCGAGGTCGATCCATGATGGGCCGTCTGAAGAGTGACCAAGGTCAACTGTTCTACGAGTTTCATCTTGGCGACGCGGTTCCCGAAGATCATCTGGTTAGGAAGATCGATACTGCTCTCGATCTATCCTGGCTTCGCGGCGAACTTGCACCTCACTATTCGTCGATGGGTCGCCCGTCGATCGATCCGGAACTGATGATCCGGATGCTGGTGGTGGGATATGTCTTTGCGATCCGCTCGGAGCGGCTAATCTGCCGTGAAGTGCAAGTGAACCTGGCCTATCGCTGGTTCTGCAAACTCGGTATCGAGGACGCTATCCCGGATCATTCAGCATTTTCGCGCGCCCGCAACGAGCGTTTTCGCGAGGGAGATGTTTTTCGCCGCGTGTTTGAACGTGTCGTAGAGGCGTGCATTGCGGCCGGTCTGGTTGGTGGCGAAGGTTTTGCGGTAGACGCGAGCCTGATTGCGGCCGATGCCAACAAGCAGCGCTCGATCGCAGGTCAGGATTGGCGCAGGGATCGCGATCCGCAGAGGTCTAGCCGCGCGGTGAAGGAGTACCTGGCGACCCTCGATGATACGGCGTGGGGCGCAGCAAGTGATGTTGTTCCGAAGTTCATCTCGCCGTCCGATCCCGCGGCGCAGTGGACCGGCGCTCACAAGGGACCGGCATTCTTCGCTTACTCCGACAATTATCTCATCGACGTAAAGTTCGGCGTCATCGTTGATGTCGAGGCCTCCCGCTCCATTCGCCAGGCCGAGGTCGGAGCGGCGAAGACCATGATTGAGCGAACGGAGGAGCGCTTTGGTCTCAAGCCGGAGCGACTAGTCGGGGATACCGCTTACGGGGCGGCTCCGATGCTGAACTGGCTGGTCGAGGAGAAGGGCATCGCGCCGCATATCCCTGTATTCGATAAATCGAAGCGGGATGATGGCACCTTCTCGCGCAGCGATTTTCGATATGACCCGACTGACGACGTCTACCACTGCCCGGGCGGAAAGCGGCTTGGGACGAGCGGCACCGTGCACAGTGCGATCGTCGTTCGGGAGGACGGCCAGACGAAGATCATGGAAGAGACGGTCACCGTCGCGGCGCCTTGAAGTTCTGGCCTGAGCATGTTTCCGCGACGGCGCGTTTACTGGCGGGCAACGAGGAGGGTGTGCTCGCGGGGGCGCGGTCGGCGACAGTCCAATGGAGATAGTCATTATGGCTTCGAGCGCCGGAATTCTGATGTACCGGCAGACAGGTCCTGGGCTGGAAGTCCTGCTGGTTCATCCGGGCGGGCCATTTTGGCGAAACAAGGATGTGGGGGCCTGGTCGATTCCAAAAGGGGAAATGGACGAGGGCGAGGATGCCGCCTTCGCGGCGCGGCGAGAGTTCCTTGAAGAGACGGGTTGCTTTCTCTCAGGCCCCCTTAAACCGCTGGGTGACATCCGGCAGCGCGGTGGCAAGCGGGTGACCGCGTTCGCCGTCGAAGGCGATCTCGACGTCGATGCGATCAAGAGCAACACGTTCGAGATCGAATGGCCGCCGAAAGGTGGGAAGATGCAGTCATTTCCCGAGGTCGACCGCGCTGCCTGGTTCGATCTGCCGGCCGCACACGTTAAAATTCTTGAGAGCCAGCGGACACTTCTCGATCAACTCGTCGACCATACTGCGGTCTCAGCGCCATGACCGATCCCTTTGACCTCCAGCGGTTTGTCGATGCGCAGGCTGCTGTCTATTCGCGAGTTGTCGACGAATTGCGCGGCGGTCGAAAGCAGAGCCACTGGATGTGGTTTATTTTCCCCCAGATTGCCGGACTCGGCCACAGCACGATGGCGCAGCGGTTTGCCATCTCATCACGCGAGGAAGCGCTCGCCTACCTTGCGCATCCAATCCTTGGATCCCGGCTGCTGGAATGCACGGCGCTCGTCAACGCCGTCGAGGACCGGACAATCCTGGACATCCTGGGAAGTCCCGACGACCTGAAATTCCGCTCATCGATGACGCTGTTCAATGCGGTCGGCTCCGATCCGAAATTCTCGGCGGCCCTAGCGAAATTCTTTCACGGGAAGCCTGACCGAAAAACGCTGGAACTGGTGTCCGGGTAGACATTGCGCGGGCCAACTATAGGCGGGCGAGCAGGCCAACCTGCAACGGTTCGCGAAGCTCGCTCGCTCCCGCCATGGAGGACTTTTAAATGCCGAAAGCCGCTATCTTCGACCTGGACGGCACGCTGTTGGACTCGGTGGATCTCCACGCGCTCGCATGGCAGGAAGCTATGCTCAAGTTCGGCCACGACGTGAGCTTCGAACAGGTTCGAGGCCAGATAGGCAAGGGAGGAGACAAGCTCATTCCCGTCTTCCTTTCCGCCGACGAACAACGAGATCACGGCAAGGAACTGGAAGAGTGGCGCGGCAATCGCTTCAAGACCGAGTATATGCCGCTTGTGCGTCCCTTCTCGGCGGTCCCGGACCTGCTGCGCCGCGTGCGCGACGCCGGGCTTCGGATCGCGGTCGCGTCATCGGCCAAGAAGGATGAAGTCGACAAGTACCTCGACATCGCGCGCATCACCGATCTGGTGGACCTGACGACTTCTTCCGACGATGTCGAGGAATCGAAACCGGCGCCCGACATTTTTGAGATTGTTCTCGAGAAGCTCAAGATCGAAGGCGCCGATGCTGTCGCAATCGGCGACACGCCCTACGATGCCGAAGCAGCGGGGAAGGCTAAGATCGCGACCATCGGCGTGCTTTGCGGCGGGTTTCCGGAGAGCTCGCTACGACAAGCCGGATGCGTCGAGATATATCCCGGACCGGCCGCGCTGTTCGCTCGCTTCACAAACTCGCCGTTCGCGAGTTAGACAGAACGACGGATCGTACGATCGCGTTCAGCGGGCGGTGCGGGGGAGCGTGCTCATGGCGAGAAAACTGAAGATCTACCAGACTTCGCTGGGCTTCTTCGATCTGGCGATCGCCGCTCCGTCGATGAAAGCGGCTCTGGAAGCGTGGGGCGCCGACAGCAATCTCTTCCACCAGGGCGCGGCGAAGGAAAGCGACGATCCGGACGTCATCGCCGCGACCATGGCGAAGCCGGGCGTCGTTCTCAGGCGCCCGGTCGGATCCGACGGATCTTTCGGCGAGCATGCCGAACTACCCACCGATCTGGGCGGCGACGGAAGACCAACGAAAGCCGCCCGCAAGTCGAAAGGCCGTAAAGCGAAGAAGCCTCCCTCCCGCCCCGTCGACAAGGCGGCGGAGCGAAAGGCCGCTCTCGCCTACGAACGGGAGCAGAAACGCCGCGAGCGTGAACGGGCGAGGGAAGAGGCCATCAGGCAGAAGGAGCGTGAACGCCGGCAGCAGGCCGTCGACAAGGCGCAGGCGGCGTTGGACAAGGCCGAGCGGGAGCATGCCGAAGAGGGCCGCGGCCATCCAAGCCGAGATGGAGGCTCTCGAGAAGAGATCGCAAGCCGAAGACGCCCGCTGGGATAAAGAGAAGGAGCGATTGGAAGCCGCGCTGCGGCGCGCGCGGGCTAGGGCGCGGAGAGCCAAGCGGCACTTAACGATCGCGCGTCCTTGCGCGAAAAAAGCATCCAAATCATTCGGGTGGGCACTCGGGGCAGGTATCCCCTATCGAGTCGAGAACTTCGGCGATGGCTTCGGCAGCCGCCTGCGCCGAGAGGCCGGCCGGCGGATCTTTGCTGGCGATCTCGAGCGCGCGCTCGCGGGCATGCGGATCGGCGCGGTCCTGCATCCAGCCGTGCTCCTCGCATTCTCGAATGGCGCCGGCTTCCTGCAGCACTGCTATCGCCCATCCGCGAATTGTGCGGGTCGCCGGCCTCTTTCCGTAGTCATCAGCATCGAACATTCTCTCGCGAGGACGAATCCTCGAGCCATCAAGTTGTTCCAGCTTTATTTGTCCGAATTGCAGGATCAGACCCGAGCGACCTTAGCAATGCTTGTTCGCGACCCAATGGAAAGATAGCTGGCAGCCATTGTGGCCGGTCGCGCTGGATGCCCGCTCTATGTATCAGGTACTCGGTTTCAAAATATTTTGTAGCTGCAGAAAGTCCGCGGCTCCGTTCTGCCCGTGTAGGAGTATATTCCTGGAAGGACCCGCCAATCTTCCAGGCCCCGCCTGCGGGTAGTGCGGGTGCTTGCGGGTAGATTTCCAGCCCGTGTAGCTGCAAGAACTACGTTAGAAGAATCAATGATTCGAATCGAAAAGTGATTGGATTGTTTGCATCACCGCTAAGCCGAAAAACTACCCGCTACTACCCGCACTACCCGCAGTCGCTTCAGACCCTTTTCATCTTATATTCGCGGATTTTCTTATGCTTGTTGTCTTCGCCAAGCAGCGTCAAGCCTCCGATGATCTTGCTTTCGTTGCTTTTTAGATAGACCCCGAGCGCAATGCTATTGCCCTTAGGAACGGCCTCGTAGACGATATCCTCTAGCTCGGGGTTCGGGTTAGCTTGGTCGTCGGCCATTTTGAGCAGCTCGCTCGCCGTGAATGACCGGTCCCCCATCGCGTTGTAAACCGCTGCGAAAAATGCGGCCAACTTCGATTTCATCGGGGTCGTCGGCGACGATGTGCTCACGGGTGAGACAAGGGTCCGGCTCGCCTAGCCATACCAATGCGCCCCGCACGAGGTTGCTCCAGAGACTCAAAGCTGCCGAAAGGCTGAAGCTTTGCCAACCCCGGGCGTCCGGCTGCCACGAACGCGCGCAAGATGGTCAGTCCGGCCGCAACAAGCCGTCCACGATGCTCCGGAACCCACGAGCGCAGGTCCTTTTCGAACGAGCGCCCCTCGGGGTTTTCCATACGTGCGTCCATGCGGCATAGAAGTGCGCGCCGCGTCATGTCGCCAGCGAAGGAAAGATTGTTGCCTGTTGCGGTGAGCAAAACGTTCGTGTTGACGGAAACGTTGCGGGATTCGCCAAGCACCCGGTTCTGCCATGTCGGCTCGGTGAGGATAGTGCAGAGGGCATCACCCCCGATCGAGCGGGTGACGTTGTCAATAGATGCCATTTGGTCGCCCTGCATCAGGATCGTGAAGAAGCGCTTTTCGTCCTCCTCCTGGCTCGCTCCCTGCGACATAGCGGTGACGGGCCGTCCCATGACAATTATAGCGGCGACCTGCACCGCCAACGATTTGCCTGTGCCCGGCGTTGGTGCGCTGACGCCGTGCATCGGTGCGCTCGGGAGCGTTCGGCGAACAAGGCCGGTGAGAACCATTGAGAGCATCACCGATCGGCTTGCGCTCGAGCCGTTCGGCCCGTCAGCAACGAAGGGAAAATCCGAAAATGGCTCCTTAAGCAGTTCGAGCCCGGCGAGGGCGTCTGCACGAGACGGCGCATCGGAGATTGTGGGAAGTTTCAAGTCTCCCATGTTGAGCAGCAGTCCCGAACGACGATCGTAGCCCGGGACATCCAGCAACGTGCCATCGGCCCGCAGCGTCGGCGTCTCAATGATTCCGTTTAGGGTCGGTAGTCGCCAAAGATCGGGAGCGTTAAGATAAAGCCGTGCGAGCTTTTCCGTGGCTGGCTGCGGCTTAAATCCGCCACCTCGCGCTGGCTTCACAAAGGGCGCATGCTCGATCATGAACAACTCCATGCGCGGTGGTTTCACGTCTTGAACTGTCAACGCACCGGACGGACGCCGAACCCGTCATCGTCGGAGGACGCCTCCGTGGAGCGCACAGGGTAAACGAGCCGGCCGCCGGTCTGATAAAGCGGAGCGCCGCCTGTAAGCATGCGGTTCTCGGCATAGTCGATCATCTGAGGGGCACGGTTCATGTCGTAAACCATTGGGCCCGAGAGTTGCCCCGGCTCCGATTCAGCGTAATCCCCCTCGTCGGCGAGAGCTTTGAAGTCCGCCGCCGCGGAAAGCTTTTGCAGGGTCGAAGTGCGCACGCCGTGTTCGCGACAAATTTTGATCAAGGTGCCGAGACCCTGCAGAGAAGGCTTGTCCAGGCGGAATGAGTTCCACCGCGAATTCGTTCTTCTCGCGCGAGTAATCCTTTTCGAAGGCGCCGTCGCTCCAATCAAGGAAGACGTCGCGGACGTCCGCATCACCGCCGGAGCAAGCATGAAGGACCATTCGCTAGATCACGCCAAGGAAGGTTGCTGGAGAAATCGGAGACGTCGAGCTGTTCCAGGATCTCCTCTGCAAGCTCTGCGCTCAACACACCAATGCCGGCGAGCTCCAGTGGCTTTACGCTCCGGAAGTTCTGGCAGGAAGTCAAAGTCCGAAAGCTTGTGCGGCGGGTCGAATTCGTTTTCCAAGACAACGCGCACCTGAAACCGTTCGCCTTTTGATGGTAGAAGCCGGGCACACGGAAGACGTGCGTCGCATCGCAGACGGCAGGGTCCCCGCCGTAGTGAGCAGCGAGGCGCCGAGAGGCATCCTCCACCGCGGCGATGTCAGTGTTGCGTTCGATGACGAAAAAGCACTGATAGCGTCCTGGAGAGGTCTCTTGGATCCAATGCGGGGGGACTTCCCAGGTCCCGGGGAGCGGGGACCCATCGAGATCCAAGACGAGAACGTGGGCCGCCACAAGGTTTTCCTTTTTCCGCCCGTTACCGTCAAACTCGTTCAAGGCAACGAAGATGCCGTGCCCAGACATGTTCTTGTGCTGCAACTTCGCTGCAAGGCTTGATAGAGTTCCGGGATAGTTGCGCCGCTTATTTGCCAGCTCTTCCGGCGTTAGAGTCTTTGAGCCGGCGTTTTGCTTCGGATGACTCGGAGAGAGCGCCCGAAACTGCATGACGCAGTCTGCGTTTCCACGCATCAGTTCGATAAACCGTTGGGCTGCCTCGAAGTCGAAGCGGGGGTCGAGTGCTGACATGGGGTGGATGTTGGGAGCGGCTGGTTGCTTCACTTTATCGTTCCTCGATGGTCAGGTTGCTGTGTGAAATGGCTAGCGCAGAGCTTTATTTCGCGGACAGTCGTTCCTTGAATGATCCGGAGTACTGCTGCGATGCTCAATCCGCTTGCGTCGTCGTCGGCGTCAGCAACCGATTCGGGATGAAGATGATAATCGTCATCCTCTGTCGCCGCCAACTGAAGCAGCGCGTAAGCAATCGTTCGGTGCTAAGCGAGCGAGGGAGTGCCATATGATAGTGTTGGTCCGTTCGCGCGAAAAAGGCGATGCATTGCCATGGATGCGAAGGTTTCGGCACCATTGGAAACCAGAAAGGTTCAAAGAGAACGCAAGGCGAGCTGTTTAGCCAAAAACGAACGAAAGCCATTGCGGCCGCAGAGAATTCCACATCACGGACGTCAGTCAAGCGATCGATAGCGCATTTAAAATCGGGATTAGCGATGCGGTAACCGGTTAGGATGCGATCTGCTTCAACTCGCCGCCGCTAACCAAGCGAGATGCGAATTCGGCATCCCCGTTAGACGTGCATTTTACGACAACAAATGGGACTTGCTTAGATTGAAAAGGGACATCTTCAGAGCCTGTCATGTTAAGGGCGGCTGTCGAAAAGAAATACGTGCGGTCGTTGAAGTTTGCCCGGCTTTGAGCCCGGTCTCCGCCAGCAGCTTGGGGCGTCGATTTGAAGCTTCAGAGGTCCGTCCGCATCGCAACGGAGTTCACCCCAACCGACGTTGTTCACTGCTCTCAACGCGCGGCTCATCCATTCCCTCGGGCCTAAACGATTGATCTCCCGCGCGGCGTGTGCCGCGAGGATTTCTTGCAGCCGTCCAAACCCCTTGATCGACCAAAAGCGTTTTGTCTGGCTTCATTTCAGAAAGAGGTATCAAGTCTGGCTCGCGGCCTGAAGCCGAGAGATGGTTTTTCGTGTTGTTGGGTGCATCATTTTAATTGCTCCGTGATTCTGGATAGCGCAAACGTTGTGGTCAGTCACGTTTTGGACCCGTCATTCGCCGGGTAACGGTCTCGAATTCATCGCGTTGATGAATTCTGCGCGGGAGACGTACAGATTCGCCGCCGCTCGGATGTAGACCCGCCGGTGGGGCAGAGCACGGCGTAGCGCTGGACCTCACTCACCATTCTGGGGTGATTGGCTCTGCCCAGTCGAGTTCACCGACAATCCGCCAGGCGACGATCGGCACAACGGGCCAATGTCGTGGAGGATTTCCCTGGCGGCGGCTCCGCAATTTCGAAGTATCCCGCCTGGGCCTGCACAAATGGCTCGGCCATAGCGGTTAAACGTTCGGCGGTATAAAAGCCCTTTGACGCCAGGACCTGGCCATCCAGGAGCGATTCTCGTGACGAAGTCGCCGTCCGTGCTGCAATGTTGAATTGGCTGATCGGAATAATACTGTCCTGGTACTCAAAGAACATAGTGTGAACCTTTCGCTGAAGGTGGGGCGTTTTTGGTGCGTTGGATGGTAAGCAGATCACGCGGAGCAGGATCGACAGGATGAGGTGGGGTGCATG
Organism: uncultured Alphaproteobacteria bacterium; assembly: GCA_963847015.1. GTDB lineage: Bacteria > Pseudomonadota > Alphaproteobacteria > Rhizobiales > Xanthobacteraceae > Bradyrhizobium. The sequence goes on from CAWJYI010000009.1 coordinate 11,634, forward strand.
TAGGAGGCAGCTTGCTTCTCCGCCGGGTCGCCTAACGGAGCTTCGGTAGAGGCTTCAACATCCCGGAAGTCAGCAGCCGGGCGCTGGATTGCTTGGCGGAGATGCTTGCGTAGGTCAGCACGAGCTCTTGATGAGCTGCGAAATCAGGTCGTGGCCGAGCCGCGCATGCAGTTCGCGAGCGAGGCGAAGCGCGTTTTCATCGTCCGACGCCTTAGGTGCTCCGGTCGTTTCCTTGTCCGTCTGCGACGCAGCCAGGATCAAACCAATGATTTCTGGTTCCGTCGGAACAGGAACACCCGCTCAAGCATCACAAGGACACGAGCCACCACATCTGGCGGCGTTGTGGGCTTTGCCAGCCGATAGATTGCCGGCGGAATTCAAAAAGCGAAACGATTTCGCTTTTGTCGGTGAGCTCGGCGGCGCGCACGTAGTTTTGCGCAGTCCGCATCGTGAAGCCGCATTCGGCGACGACCCACTCGCCGAATTTGCCGTGGCCCAAATGGAGCTTTGCATCGCGAAGTGCTTCACCGATCGCGATGATGGATTTGGTTGAGGACCGCGAGTGGCTGCGCACTTGCTCGGCCAGAGCCGTCAAATGCCGGTCGGTCATCTTCTCCTCGAAACGAGGCACAAGGCGATCGAGCGGGATGATATTGGAGGAGTCAGAAGAAGTCATGTGTTCTCAGCTTCTTGGGGTGGAGCGGGGGACGACAAGTGCGGCGGTGATTTGCCGGAATCAATCTGCAAGCCACGGCATCGAATGACGGATCATCAAACAGGGCGATGACCATGTCCTCGGGCCACGCATGCCGGTAGACTCATGCACATTTCCCGAAGCGTACGCAGACCATTGAGGGCCGAAGGATTGATGCCGAAACTCGTCCCAAAGGACTCGAACTTCGCGCTTAACGCCACGGCCGCTGCGTCCGGTATCCAGGGAGGGCTCAATCGGTCGGCGCAACACACTAATCTTTTAGCAAAGATGGAGTGTGGACATGAAACAGCGACGTCGCATTTATTACTCGGCCGCTCAGCGGTCCGAGATCTGGGATCGCTGGCAGGCCGGCGAGCCGATGAGTTCGATCGGCCGCCGGTTTGACCGGGAGTCCTCTTCTGTCTTCTCTGTGATCTCGCCGACCGGCGGCATTCGTCCTCCGGATCGGCACCGTGCCAAACAGGCGCTCAGCCTTTCTGAACGAGAGGAGATCTCTCGATGGCTCAGCATGCGCTGCTCGTTGCGGTCGATCGCGCGCCACTTGGGACGATCTCCGTCAACCATCAGCCGTGAAGTCCAGCGCAATGGCGGGGCGGATCGCTATCGGGCCGCCATGTCCGATCAGGCCGCCTGGGATCGGGCGCGGCGTCCAAAGCTTTGCAAGCTGGCTTGCCGGCCGTTCCTGAGGCGGACAGTATCGGCTTTGCTGCGGCGGCAATGGTCACCCGAGCAGATTGCCGGCTGGCTAAAACGTACATATCCGGTGGAGCCTCAAAAGCAGGTGTCACACGAGACGATCTATCGCAGCCTGTTCATTCAGGCGCGCGGCGTGCTGAAAAAGGAGCTTCTTGAGCACCTGAGGGCGAGGCGCACGGTCCGCCGATCCCGGCACGCCAGCATGAAGCGGAACGGGCTCGGCCAGATCAAGAACGCCGTATCTATCAGTGAACGACCGCCGTCGGTCGAAGATCGTGCGGTCCCCGGCCATTGGGAAGGCGATCTGATCGGTGGGTCGAGAAATAGCTATGTTGCAACGCTTGTCGAACGCCATTCGCGCTACGTGATGCTGGTCAAGGTTGCCAACAAGGACACCGAAAGCGTCGTCTCGGCACTGATCAAGCAATCGCAGCGATTGCCGAGCGAGCTTTACCGGTCGCTGACCTGGGACAGAGGCAAAGAGCTTGCCGACCATCAGCGCCTGACATTGGCCACCGAGGTCGAGGTCTATTTTTGTGACCCTCGTTCTCCCTGGCAGCGCGGCTCAAACGAAAACACCAACAGATTGCTGCGCCAGTATCTTCCGCGCGGCACTGATCTGTCCTTGCACAGCCAGGCCAAGCTCAGCGCCATCGCAAGGCAGCTCAACGAAAGGCCGAGAAAGACCTTGCTCTATCAGACGCCGGCTGAGAAGTTTGCAGAATGTGTTGCAGCGATCGGTTGAACTCGCCAGCCAAAGGGTGCATCCACGAGCAGAGCCTTGACGTCGGGATCGCCACTGGAGGCGTCAAACAGGGCGCGGACAAATTGTAAAACATCGGCGTCGCTGAGTTCATAAGGGCAGAACATCTTGACGTAGAGTTCGGCGCGACCACGATCAAAGTAATGGACATTCGAACCAGGCGGGACGTCCTTCTTAAAAGTGGTTGAAATGGGCACAAAAAAATGAAATTTCTCTTTGAAAATGTTGGATGGTGTGAGTATTTCCCCAACGAGACGAGATGCTGTTTTCAGGCAAGCGCAATGCAGGGGGCTCCGCGGGAGCGCCCATGATTGATCAGGCCGATCGGTGAAGTTGCTGAGCGAGAGTCGAGCCGCGAATTGCGCTTGGGAGCGCCTCAACTTAGCGTTCGATCTCTACTTTGAGCGATGCGCTTGAGGTCTTGTTAACCATGGGGCACTGTCAGACCTCCGCAGAAGGAGTTGCCGCTTTTAGCAGCTGAGCACCGGTGATGAGGGTGCGGTGGCCGATCTTTGTCCGCTTGATCGAGCCCTGGGCCAACAGCTTGTAGACAAACGATTGGCTCACGTTGAGATAGCTCGCGGACTCCGGCACTGAAAAAAGTTGCAGGTGAAAGGGGATCTGGCGATCCATGGCGGTTACTCCTCGACTTTTGGAGTTTCCAAGTATGCACACAGATCGCGAGGTCGCTACAACTCATACGCCCCGAAAGGGTCGGCAAGTGCCTTTACACGTGTTCGCCAACGCCCCTTGCATGAACCGCGTGGTGGCTGCCAGCATTAAGGGCTCATCCAGGGACTCAAAGCTTTCTTAAGGCGCGCCTCGATGTCGATGGTTGCCTCAGGGTGCCGGTCCAGCACAAACTTTTCATATATTTCTTCGCGGCTGGCCTTGCGAAGTGGAATATCAAACCCCCTCCTTCGGGCTTCGGCAGCTGGGTCATGTTTCGCAAAATTCGCAAAAAATGGCCGGTAGCAGGCTTCGATCCGCTCAATGAAGCGCCATGCTTCATCATGGCGGGGTGGCCCACACGAAGGGTTTCTATCTTCAAAGTTGCGATAGCGCCACATCCTCAACATGAAGCCCAAGAGCGCGTCGCGCTCGAACTTGCTGTTGGTGTTTAAAATAGGAGCGATGGCGATAGCAGGGTCGATCAGCGGGATTACAGACGCTCGTGAAGGAGACCAAGCTTCGTATTCAGGATGGTATTGCCGTTCCATTTCTTGTTTGGTTTCCGCCGCAGCGACCCTCAACGGGCGTAGAGCTTCCTTGGGTAATCCAAACCACGCCCGTCCCCAGTCTGCACATTTTGCGAGTTTCTTGAGGGCGTCAGTGACCGACACGTTCGGGCGTCTTGCAAGGACTATTTCACGATTTCGCTGTCGGAGAACGTATCGATATGTTAGCCAATCATCGACAACCCTTTCAGCTGTCAGACCCGACCAGTGTGCGGCTGATGCGGCAACCTTGAATTCTGGACTGATGGTTGCCTGCAGTTTTGATATGAAATCAGGATACTGCTCGAGCTGCGCGAGACGATCGAGTTCTCGCTCGATGGCGTTGACTAAGGGGCCCGGCATGATCTTAGTCCTTGCCGTCCCCGCGAAGGTAGTTAGCCCAATCGCTCATCATCGCTCTGCGCTGTTCGAGCGCGGTGGAGCGCCGATAAGCCGCTTCCGTTTTGTCCCGCAATACATGCGCCAGAGCGGCTTCTGCGATGTCGCGAGGATAAGCGGTCTTGTCTCCGGCCCAATCGCGGAAGCTCGACCGAAAGCCATGAACGGTGGCACCGCGGCCGCGGAGATCACGAAGACATTCGAGCATGGCCATATTGCTCAAGGGCGTGCCAGGCTTTCTGGCCAGCGAACACAAAGCCGGTTGGATTTACACCTGGGGCAATCAGGGACCGCAGGATGTCCATCGCGCGATCGGACAGCGGAACTTGGTGTGGGCGGCCGGCTTTCATGCGCGCACCGGGCACTGTCCAGAGCTTCTTTTCCAAATTGAACTCCGCCCAGTCGGCGCCGATAGTCTCGGCCGTGCGAGCGGCGCAGAGGATGGTGAACTCGAGCGCCAGTGCGGAGATGCTGTTGCGCTTGCGCAGTTCGCTGATAAAGGCGGGCATGTTGTCGTAGGGGATGGCCGCGTGATGTGCTTGTTGGCCGCCTTCGGATTGGCCATCAGCTCCTTGAGATTGCCACGCCAGGCCGCGGGATTGTCGCCTGAACGCAGACCTTGCGCCTTTGCCGCGTCGAGAATTCGTTCAATCCGCTGCCGAACCCGCGAAGCCGTCTCTTGCTTGGTGTCCCAAATCGGGCGGATCACTTTGAGAATATCGTCAGTCTTGATGTCTTTGATAGCCATGGGGCGCAAAGCTGCCGCGTACTGAGCCAGCGTCGATCGCCACTGGGCGAGGTGGACGGCGCTCTTGAAGCCGGATGCGATCGAAATCGATGAACTCGTCAGCGAACTCGCCAAACGTTTTGGCCTGACGTCGCGCAAGGTCTGCAGCCTCCTTGGCAGCCTTCTTGTCGTCCAAGGGGTCGGTACCATTGTAGAGCAGCTGACGCGCTTGGGCGGCCTTCCGACGGGCGTCTGACAGAGAAAGGCCGGCTCGTTTCGGGCCGATGGCGGGACCGAGACCCATTTCCCTCAATCGACCGGTGCCGCGCTCCCGATACAAAAAGGTCCAGCGTCGCCAACCCTCATTGGAAATCGAAAGGTAGAGGTTGCCGCCATCGGCATGGCGCCCGGGTTTAGTAATGGTCGCTGCCTGCCGCGCCGATAATCGCTCGATCGTTCGATTGGCCACTTGTCCTCGCCTCACTCACTGAGCGGGATTCGAACCCTTGGCTGCGACCATTGAGAAAATTCGGATTTCTCCACCGGCCGATCTTCAGTCGGCCGATCGGGATTCGAACTCACAGCGCCTTGCCCGCCCTAACTTTCACCCCAACATAGATTGTGGATTGGGAGCGATGAAGATGGACGTCAGGAAATTGAGGTAGAGCAGTTAACGCTTGTTCGCCAACAACTTAGCAATTTGCATAGACAAGCGTGGATTGCTATGGATGCGGCTGTGAGGGACACTCTCTCCGCCAGATTTGCCCAAGGTCCTGTGTTCTCTGTCAGCGAGTTTGTTGGGAATTGTAGCCCGGGTAGCCGTAGCCGTTTCTGATTTGAGCTCAGGCTCTCGCAAGGGGTAGAACACTCCCATTGTTCTCCGAACGGCCGTTTCTCTCTGAACCTCAGGACTCCGTCCGTTCGGTACGGTTCTCGAAATCGGATCGTTTCGAGTTACTTATGAGCTTCTATGGAAGGGTCGTTCTGCTGTTTCACTCGGACAGGCGAGAGCAATATCCAAATGAATGTCCTCAATTCGATGGCGGAGTGACCTCCGCCTGACGCGTCTATCCCACATCGCTTGGTATCATTTCCTAAAAAATGCGATCTAGCGATGAAGCCGTGGCCGATCTACAACATCAGCGGTCGTAACGACAAACGTAAAACTTCCAATTCGAGGGATGGGGATGGGGCACTGGGACGGACGGGTGGCGGCTAAAGAGAATTTGCGTTTGTTTGACGCCACTAAGAAGTGGCGTCGTTACGAGGATGAGAAAAACACCAGCGACGTTGTAACGGAAGAGGGCTGTGCGCGCATTCTGGAGAGCACGCTTATTAACGGTCTTAATGCTACAAATCTCCTGGTGCTTACAGGGGCCGGATCGTCCTTTTGTATCAGGAATGCCGCAACTTCCAAGATAACCTCGAAGACCGCTCCTGGGCTCAAAGACTTGTTTTATGGGAAGCGGTGAAGACCAAGGTTGGTGAGATGGCGTTTGATGCTGTCATCGGTCAATTCCGAACGGCCCAGCTATCGGCGACATTGAAAAGCTTCTCACGCAGTGCAAACTCTACGTCGCGCTTTACAGGGGGAACAACGGCAAAACGATGGCGCGGATTTTGTAACTCAGGCTGAGGATGCGATCTTGGCTCGGGTGGATTTCGTCGACGCGGAAACCCAGCTCGCGGCGCATCAGGCATTCCTTCGAAAGATAGCGCGGCGAGGAATTCGAACCCAGGGCTCGCGTATTCACAACTAACTACGATCTGTCGTTCGAATACGCAGCGCGTGGACATCGCTTTGCGGTCATCGATGGCTTTTCCCATGCAGCACCGTCAGTTTATGACCAATCAAACTTTGGGCTCGATATCGTTCGCCGAGACAACGCCAAGGATGCGCCTGACTATCTGGATAGCGTTTTCCATCTCTACAAGCTACACGGATCAATCGACTGGCGCAGAACATCGACCGATATCATTCGAGCGCGCGATAACACTGGCACACCGGTGCTTATCTATCCACGCGATAGTAAGTATCAGGAGGCCTTTGAGCCGCCATATCTGGATATGACGGCAGCGCTACAATCGGCGTTGCGTGAGCCGTAAGGGCTTGGGCGGGGCGGCGCCAGGTGATGGCTCATGGGCTGCCGGCGCCAAAATCACGAAAGGTCCCCAATGGCTGCTTCGGTTGCCAAGTCCCTTCCGTTGGGAGGGGCTTCCGCTTGAGCCCCTTGATACGGGGAGACCGGTTCGATCCCAGTTCCTCTCTCTCCGCCATGGAAGCCAACCAATATCCTGATTTTACTGAATTATTTAGAAAGACGCGGGTCATGGTCCCCAAGCGCCGCCGAAATTAGCTTCCAGCTTCACAGCGTTCAACCCACGGCGGCGTATTACTCTTGGTCGTCGGGTTAGTCACCGCGCTTCAAAGGAGACGAGTGCCAGCCGATCCGCCAAGCTTGAAGCAAGGTGAGGTAACCGATGGGCAACCGGAGCCACTGCCCAAGTTCCTTGAATAAGGATCGGGCGTTGGTTCTCGTGGCGACAGGCCCTGCGCCGATCTAGACGAAACTATTCCATGCGGCTTGTGGATCGCGTCGAAAATAGCCTTCTGCGTCGGACTTCCCTCTGACTATCCAACGATGCCTGCTGGCTGCGCGCGGCGGGAAAAGTCCTAGTGGACCCAACGGGCCACGAGGGCAAAGGCGAAGCCCACCACCAAGATGCCCGAAGCTGTTGCGGAGACAAGGTCAATTGACCAAGGATGACCGCCTCCGCCGATCAAATCGAAGTGTCGGCAGTGGCTTTCGTCGCGATATGAATGGAGACGCATGGTAGTCGCACTCCTCATGCGCAGTGGACTATCGGCGTCATATGCCCGACCGCGAAACGCAGGATGTTGATCCACATCAAGCGTCCTCAGGGAAAAGGCAAACCTACCCCCGAAGAGTGCGACCAATGGGCACAGCCTGAATGTCATATAGGACGGAGTGTCGCCATTAAGGCACTGCATTTGAGACGACCATGTCGGTTATCATCTAGTTGAGGATCGCCGCCGAGTACTCGCCCCTGTTTGCGAGTAGAGTTGGAGTTGGATGCGGGATGCTTGTTGTGCGATCCGTTCTTGCAATTGGAATTTGCGCGCTGGCAGGTGGATTGGGTATCCCCGCGTCGAGCCGAGCGGCGGAACTCGTTGCGGACCAGCCGACCCTCCCAGAACTTGCAGCGGACGGAAGCCGCGTTTCCGGAAACCCGGAAGTCGACTATTCCTATTTTCTCACTCCGTTCAAATTGGCTGATCAACCCAACCTCAAGCAGTCGGTATTTGGGTTTGCGGGACGCACAAACTCCGGAAATCTTGGGAATACATTTGCCTTCGGCGCTGGCGCACCACAGACGATATTTTACGACAACTACATCGTAGGCGAGCCTATCAACGCGACTTTTTTCAATTCAACAGTGGAGTTCTGATTGGCGCGGAGATCGGACTTGCTGATCGCTTCGGCAACTATACGATTTGTTGTGATACCATCGCTTACTCAAACGGCGTGAGGCACTCGGCTGAACTATGCGGCGGCGTCTCCTTTCGACACCAAGGTGTCGCATTGTTTGATACGGTTCGGATTTCACCGGGCTTTGTGTTTGGACTGAGCGCCATATCAAGTCCGATTGGCCAAGAGGGCCTGCATCAGATTGACGATCATGGCAGCGCCCATGTTCTTTTTTACTTGGGATTTGACCTTGCGTTTGCCTTAGCTTCTCATCCCGATACCGAGTTGGTTTTCCGCATCCAGCACCGCTCCGGTGCATATGGCGCGCTCGGTGGCATGAAGGAGGGGAACAACGCAAATGTAATCGGGATACGGCAACGTTTTTGAATGGCGTGACGCTGGCGATGGTGAAACTTCCGGATCATGTGCGACGATCAATGCACCCTGCGACCTCGCGCCGCACCGCCTGCATGACTGGTGTGCCCGAGACATCGCTCAACCGTAATCGGCAATTGCGCCAAACGTGCTGCTAACCGGCGGAGTGTCTACCGTAAAGCCTTTGCGAACGCGAACGGCTGCGGAGACAATTCAGCGTGCGAGTAGCAGCACAGGTCCCAAGACCACAGCGGTCAACAGTGTCGAAAGTAGAAGGGAAATCGCGCCCAGCTTAAGCCACTCAAACATCGTAACCCCCGGTACTCTACAATGTCACCAGTGTTTCACTTCATGCAACCTCGAAGCAAGTTCTTTTCTGCGGCGCGCTGATGAATGCAATATGCCAAGCTGTACCACTCAACTAAGTGTGGCTGTTGCAGTTAACAAAACACGATTTGCTGGGGCCGGGGGTCGACACTGGCGTGGGGCCTGCCCCGAAGAGAACAGGCGTCGCGATCTGCAAAAACGCTGGCCGCGCATCTTCCGTCGGGAGGGTTCGCGGCTTTTGTGTTAGACTGATTGCCGCCGCGCAGGACGCGAATGAGGCTTGATGCCTGCACCAACGGGAGGGGTAGACCCACCCCATAAGCATTTGCCCCGAAAGAAAATTCCATCTGATTTGCGGTCGCTGGCGCGGGGGCACACCGCGCTATGCATCAAGGTGCTTGCCGGGATCGTCAGCCAAGAGGCCCCAGTGGTTTAGTCGCCCTGCCGTGGCAGCGCCACCAGATCAAACCCTGCTCGAAACTTATTCATCGCGCTCATCATCTGGATTTGCGATCCGGGCGTGTCTGCCAATTGCGACTTGCGTCAATGATTCTTCGACCACCGCGCTGAAAGAACCTCACGAAATTCAGCAGGGAGGGGTTAGTCCGGCGCCGCACTGCACCCTGCCTTGGAGTGCCGCCGGCCGCGTTGCCGGGAGGTAACGCGGCCAATATTCCCGCTCGATTTCATCCGCACCGCCTTGGACCAATCACGCTTTGGGCTATGGTAGCTCGGAGTTGTCACAGGCGGGAGTGGTGCAGCATGAGTTCCGTGACCGTTGGGCAAGCGGCGTTATCTGAACCCGACAACTCGGAGCGCAGCGCGCTGCTGCTCTGGATGATCTTCACCGGCCTTTCCGTTTTCGCCGTCATCCTGCTGTGGCGCTACGGGTTGATTCATCTGATGCTGGTCTCGGACCGCACTTACATTTCCAGCTTGATCGCCGTCCTCTACATCGTTACCTGCGCGCACTGCTTCTGGCGGACGCGGACGATCGCGCGCGAGGGCGTCGCCACGCGGCGATGTCGCGCGGTGCTGTCGGCTGCCGATGGCAGCAAGGCGCTCGATGCATCCGCAGCCAAGCTGCCGAACGGGCTGGTCAGAGACCATATCGCGAGCCTGGCGACCAAGGCCGCGGCACAGGACTACCGGGCTGTCGACCAGACGCTGCTGCTGCGGACGCTCGCCGACCGGCTGCGCGGCTCCAACGGGTTCGGCGCCTTCGTCTCGGATACGCTGATGAAGCTTGGCCTGCTCGGCACCATCATCGGCTTCATCATCATGCTGGCACCGATCGCGGGCCTGGATGCGGCCGACAAGGTCGCGATGCGTTCCTCGATGGGCTTGATGAGCGATGGCATGGCGGTCGCGATGTACACGACGCTTGCCGGTCTCGTCGGCTCGATCCTGGTCCGCATCCAGTATTACATGCTCGATGCCGCCACCCAGCGCGTGTTCTCGGATGCGGTGATGCTGACCGAGACCTATGTGACGCCGGCGCTGGAAGGTCGGGGCGGCAGAACGCTGTCATGATGGATGATTTTGGCCTCTATCCGCGCGAGGAGCCGTTCGATCCCCTCGGTGTCATGCTGTTCAAGGCGCTGCAGGTGATCGCCTTCTTGTTCTTCCTGGCGCTGCTCGCGGTTTCGCCCGACTCCAAGGAGGGCAAGATCGACACCAAAGCCGAGTTCCTCATCACCATGGATTGGCCGGATAACCATCCTGACGATCTCGACCTGTTCGTGCAGGATCCCGCCGGCAACATTGCCTGGTACCGGCATCGCGAGGCCGGCTTCCTGACGCTCGACCGCGACGATCGCGGCGGTGCCAATGATTTCATCGTAGTCAACGGCCAAAAGATTGCGTCGCCGATCCGCGAGGAGATCGTCACGGTGCGCGGCATCCTGGCCGGCGAGTATACCGTCAACATCTCGCACTTCGTGGCGACGACCAGCGAGCCGGTCCAAGCTAATGTGAAGGTACAAAAGCTCAATCCGACCGCGCAGGTGATCTTCGACAACAAGCTGACGCTGGACCACAGCGGTGACGAAAAGACCGCGGTACGGTTTCGCCTCGACACCGAAGGGAAGGTGATCAACGTCAACCAGCGGCCGAAATCGCTGCTGGAGACGTTCCGCGGAAGCTGGCGCAATGGCGCCGATCTCGACCCGAGGACGGGGGTGAGGATGCGTCGTGAGTAATCTGCAATGGGTCATCGTCACGATATCGGTTGCCTACGCCGTGATCGGCGCGTTGTTGCTGCTCGTGCTGGTCTATGCGCGGCTGGACTGGTCTTGGAAAGCGCTCGCCGTCGTCGTAACTAGCGCGTTCTATATCGTGAGCTTCGGCGGCATGCGCGGGCTGCTCGGCTGGGCCGCGACGGACAGGCTGCCGGCGTCGTTCAAGCTACTGCATGCGCGGATCGTCGAGCCGCATTCGCTGGAGGGCGATCCCGGCGCGATCTATCTGTGGGTCGAGGAGCTCGACCAGGATAACCGTCCGAGCGCCATCCCACGCGCCTTCCGTGTGCCCTATAGCGAGGCGCTGGCCGAGAAGACTCACACAGCCGAGAACGAGATCAAGGCCGGCCATCCGCAAGGCGGGCGCGCAGCGGATTTCGGCGGCGGCGATGGCACCATCATGGATCTCGTCCGGGAATACATCACGCCGAAGACTGTGCTGGAGACGACCGGCGGCGATTCCACGACGGGGGTCTTCGTGCCGCCGCCCACTGGCGCGCAAAGCGTCGTCTTCACGCCGCTACCGCCGCCGCGCATGCCACCCAAAGACGAGCAGTAATAGCCGCATTGTTGCGGCCAGCGCCGGCTCGAAAACCGCCCACCGCTGACGCATCCTATTGCGTCCGCAAATCGGTCTTATCCGCTCAGGGTCAGGATTGGCGGCTGGAGTGGCGCGTGCGATCGGCGATCTTTGCGGACCCGAAGCACTCGGTAATCGGGTGATTTCCCGAGCGTTTCAGCCATCGCGGTTAGCATCAACCGCTTCTTGGATTCAAGGCGCTTTTGTGCGTTGCCCGCGACGTCGCTCGAACGTAATCTCGGCCAAAATCGACATTGCGATTTCTTCCGGCGTGATCGCGCCGAGATCAAGGCCGGCGGGCGCTTTAATGGCATCGAGGGCCTTGGCCTCGACGCCTTCCGCGATCAGTTTCTCGCGCAGCGCCGCCATTTTGCGGCGGCTGCCGACAAACGCGTGATAGCTCGCGTCGGTCGCGAGCGCGGCGCGCAAGGCGGCTTCGTCCCCTCTGCCTTGGGTCGCGACGACGATGAAGCGTTTTGCCTGGTGCAATTCTCCGAGCCGAAAACTGTCGATCAACATGTCGGCGTCGGGCGCCGTCGTAAGGTCCGCCGATGGCGCGGCCAATGTGACGTGATAGCCGAGTTGGCGCGCCTGCGTGGCAAGCGACATCGCGACCGGACTCGCGCCAAAAATCACCAGAGAGGGGTGCGGCAGCACCGGCTCGACGAAGATATCCATGGTACCCTTGCTCGGGCACATGTTGCTTGCAAACCGGATGCCGTCGCGGTCGTCCCCAGGCCTCACGCCAAGTTCGATGAGCAGGTCTTCCGGCTGCACCGACACCATGCGCGGTTCGCCGTCAGCCAGCGCCTCGCGCGCCGCCTTCAGCACAGCGCCACGTGCGCAGCCGCCGCCGATCCACCCCGCCACGATCGTTCCATCGGGCCGAATGATCGCTTTGGCGCCCGCCTTTGCCGCTGTCACCGACACCGTGCGTACCACGGTGGCAAGAACAAACGCCTGCTCCGCGGCCTTCATCTGCGCGACCAGGTCCATCACTTCGACATGAGCGGTCATCGTTCGCTCCATCAGAGTTTTGCCAGATAGGATTCGAGCGCGGTCAGGCTCTTCAGCGTATTGGCCGGCGCATATAGATCGATATGCGGCAGCGCCGCCTTGATGCCTTTGGCCTCCGGCGCGTAGCCCTCCCACGCCATCATGGGGTTGAGCCAGACGACGCGTCGGCAGCGGCGGCCGAGCGCAGCCATTTCGCGGCCGAGCAGCGCGGCGTCGCCTGTCTCATAGCCGTCGGACACGATCATCACGCAAGTGCGCGAATGGATCACGCGCGCGGCGTGCCAGCGGTTGAAGGTCTGCAGACTCTCGCCGATTTTCGTGCCGCCGCCGGCGCCCTGAGCCATGATCGAGAGACGATCCAGCGCGCGCGCAGCATCCTTATCCTTCATCGCATCGGAGACATGAGCAAGGCGGGTGTGGAACAGAAACGCCTCGGCTTCGCGAAACTCGTCCAGCACGCCATGGATGAAGCGCAGGAACATGCCGGTATACATGCTCATCGAGCCGGAGGCGTCGAGCAGCATGACGAGGCGCAGCGGCTTTTCCTTGCGCTGCCGCTTGACCAGGCTGATCGGCACGCCACCATGGCTGATATTGCCATGAATGGTCCGGCGCAAATCGAGCCGGTAGCCGCGCCGCCGCGCCAGATCGCGTCGGGTCAGGCGTGCGCGCATGGTCTGCGCCAGTCGCGCCGCCGCGGCATGCGCCTCCTCGATCTGATCGGGATCGGCCATCTTGCGGAAATCGATCTCGGCGAGATTGTCGGCGCGCGAAGCGCCTTCCATGCGGCCTTCGCCGCCGCGGTCGCTGTCCGCGCCATCGGCCGATGGAAGCTGGTCCATCGCGCCGTCGCCACCGGCGCGCGGATCGGATCGGTTATTCGCCAGGTTCTTCAACGACGGATTGTTGGCGGCCTTGGCCGATCCCGATGGTGACCGAGCGTGACTTGACGCGCTTGCCGAGCCAGAACGCGTCAAAAATGCCATCGAATTTTTCCCAGTCGGATTTCCGCGCCGAGAACAGATGCTTGAACGCCGAACGCAGCAAACCCGGCTGCTTCGCATAGCCGGCCGTCATCAGGGTCGCCGCGTCTCGGCCTTCGTGCAGACCGACAGCGAAACCATTGTCGCGCAACGTCCTGAGAAACGCGGCGAGCTTGGCCGAGACGAGGCGGGAAACCTCATCGATATCTTCATATCCGGGGCTGGTGCCGCAGCAGCTCATGCGACCTTCCCCAGCAATCGTTCGGTGACTTCGCGCGTCATTCGCGACTTGTCCTCATGCGTCTTGAGCAGGCACATCAGGGTTTCATGCACGGTCTCGGGCACATCGTGCAGGTCTCGCACATCGAGTCCGACCAGAGCCGCAGCCCAGTCCAGCGTCTCGGCGACACCGGGAACCTTGCGCAGTTCTTCTTTCCGGATGCTCTCCACCATGCGCGCGATCTGCAGTGACAGCGATGCACCCGCGCCCGATATCCGCGTCATGATGATGCGCGCCTCGCGATCGGCATCGGGGTAATCGACATAATGATACAGGCAGCGCCGGCGCAGCGCGTCGGACAGTTCGCGCGTGCCGTTCGAGGTCAGCACCACATGCGGAATAGTGGTGGCCTTGATTGTACCTAGTTCCGGGATCGAGACCTGGAAGTCGGACAATAATTCCAGCAGGAACGCCTCGAACTCGTCGTCGGCGCGGTCGATCTCGTCGATCAGGAGGACCGGCGGCTTGTCGCGGCGGATCGCGGCTAGCAACGGCCGCTCCAACAGATATTTCTCCGAAAAAATCTGGTCCTCGACCGCATCGGGATTGTCGCCGCGATGCGCCTGGATCGACAGCAATTGCCGTTGGTAGTTCCACTCATACAGCGCCGCCGATTGATCCAGTCCCTCGTAGCATTGCAAGCGGATCAGTTCGGTCGCATGCGCACTGGCTAACGCCTTCGCCACTTCAGTCTTGCCGACGCCCGCCTCGCCCTCCAGCAGCAGCGGACGTCTCAGTAACTGCATCAATGAGACCGCGGTCGCCAGTTCGCCGTCGGCGATATAGCCGCAAGCTGCCAACGCTTGCGCGATCTCTTCGCGGTTCTTCATTGCTAAGCGAACACTCCCAGATTCTTCGCCGCCTTCCAGTTGCGCCAGAAGTCGTGCGGCATCTGGATATGGGTGGAGCCCAAGAACGAGAACGCATCGTTGACGGCGTTTGAAAACGCCGGCACGCCGCCGACATTCGGGCTTTCGCCGACGCCCTTGGCGCCGATCGGGTGATGCGGCGATGGCGTGACGGTGAAGTCGGTCTCCCAATGCGGCGTCTCGACCGCGGTCGGCATGAAGAAGTCCATGAACGAGCCGGTCACCACATTGCCCTCATCATCGTAGCGGATTTCCTGACCCATCGCGATCGCGAAGGCTTCGGTAAGGCCGCCATGCACCTGGCCTTCGATGATCATCGGATTGATGCGCGTCCCGCAATCGTCAAGCGCGTAGAAGCGGCGCACCTTGTAGACACCGGTATCGACGTCGATGTTCATCACGCAGATATAGGCACCAAAAGGATAGGTCATATTGGGCGGATCGTAATAGCTTACCGCCTCAAGACCGGGTTCCATGCCCGGCGGCACCGAATTATAGGCTGCCCAGCAGATGTCCTTCATCGACATCAATTTCTCCGGCAGGCCTTTGACGCGGAAGCCGTCGATGTCCCATTCAAGGTCGCCTTCGTGAACCTCGAGCTTATAGGCGGCGATCATCTGCGCCTTGGCCTTGATCTTTCGCGCCGCCATTGCGATCGCAGCACCCGCGACCGGCGTCGAGCGCGAACCGTAGGTACCGAGCCCATAGGGTGCGGTGTCGGTATTACCCTCCTCGACCATGATGTCGTCGGCAGGGATGCCGATCTCGGTGGCGATGATCTGGGCCCAGGTCGTCTCGTGACCCTGGCCCTGGCTCTTGGAGCCGACCCGGGCGATGCCTGCACCGGTCGGATGCATGCGGATTTCGCAGGAATCGAACATCGCAATGCCCAGGATGTCGCAATTCTTCGACGGACCGGCGCCGACGATCTCGGTAAAGAATGAGACGCCAAGGCCCATGATCTCACGGGTCTCGCCGCGCTTGAACGCCTCACGCTGCGCCGCCTGCTCCTTGCGCAAACCGGCATAGTCGACCGATTCCATCATCTTGCGCATGGCGGTGTGGTAGTCGCCGGAATCATACTCCCAGCCCAGCGCCGAATGGTACGGGAACTGCTCCGCCTTGATGAAATTCTTCAGCCGCAATTCGGCCGGGTCCATCCCCAATTTCTGAGCGAGGATATCCATGCCGCGTTCGATGCAGTAAGCGGCTTCGGTGACTCGGAACGAGCAACGATAGGCAACGCCGCCCGGCGCCTTGTTGGTGTAGATGCCGTCCACCGCCAGATGCGCCGTGGGGAAATCATATGAACCGGTGACGATATTGAAGAAGCCCGCCGGCCATTTCGACGGATCGGCGCAGGCGTCGAACGCCCCGTGATCGGCCAGCACATGAACGCGCAAGCCGGTGACCTTGCCTTCTTTGGTCGACGCGATTTCGGTCGTCATGTGATAGTCGCGTGCAAAGGAGGTCGCAGTCAGGTTCTCGATGCGATCCTCGACCCATTTCACCGGCTTGCCGGTGACGATGGAGGCGACTGCGGCACAGATGTAACCGGGATAGGCGCCCACCTTGTTGCCAAAACCGCCGCCGATATCCGGCGAGATCACGTGGATCTTGTGCTCGGGAATCTTGGCAATCAGCGCCACCACGGTACGGATCACATGCGGGGCCTGGAAAGTGCCCCAGATCGTCAGCTCGCCCTTGATCTTGTCGAACGAGCAGACGCACTGGCAGGTCTCCAGCGGCGACGGATGGGTTCGATGATAGGAGATCATCTCCTTGATCGTCACCTCCGCCTTGCGGAAGGCGGCGTCGGTGAGATCCTTGTCGCCGACGGTCCACTCGAAGATGTGGTTGTGATGCTTGCGCGGGCCATGCGCGCCGGTCGTCTTGCCCGCGAGGTCCTCGCGCAACACAGGCGCATCCGGGTCCATCGCCTTGAAGGGATCGATCAGCGGCGGCAGCGCCTCATATTCGACCACGACCTTGTTGATGCCGTCATCGGCGGCATAGCGGTCGGTCGCGACCACGAACGCGACTTCCTGATTCTGGAATAGCACCTTGCCGTCGGCCAGCACCATCTGCACGTCACCGGCCAAGGTCGGCATCCAGGCGAGGTTGACGGTTTTCAGCGTCTCGGCGGTGATCACCGCCAGCACGCCCGGGACCTTCAGCGCCTCGTCGCCATTGATCGACTTGACGCGCGCATGCGCGTGCGGCGAGCGCACGAAATCGCCATGCAGCATGCCCGGCAATTTCAGGTCGTCGACATAATTGCCTTTGCCCTGGGTGAAGCGGATGTCTTCGACCCGCTTGCGCTTGCAGCCCATGCCTTCGAGTTTGGCTTCGCGTTGTTCCCGCGTGGGAGTCATGTCGTTCATTCCGCAGCCTCCTGGAATTCCACGCCATTGATCTTGGCGGCGGCGTACTGGATCGCCTTGACGATGTTCTGGTAGCCGGTGCAGCGGCAGATATTGCCCGATATGCCCATTCGGATTTCCTCTTCGCTCGGCGACGGATTCTCCTTCAGCAGCCGCTGCGCGCGCATGATCATGCCGGGCGTACAGAAGCCGCATTGCAGACCGTGCATCATGCGAAAACCTTCCTGCAGCGCCGACAGCGAACCATCGGCATTGGCCATGCCTTCGATCGTGGTCATGTCCGAGCCGTTGGCCTGTACCGCGAATACCGTGCATGACTTCACCGACATGCCGTCGAGATCGACGGTGCAGGCGCCGCAATGGGTTGTTTCGCAGCCGATATGGGTGCCGGTCATCTGCAGGTTTTCGCGGATGAAATGCACCAGCAGCGTGCGCGGTTCGACGAGGCCTTCGACCTCGGCGCCGTTCACCTTCATGGTGATGTGGGTTTTTGCCATCTGTTCCTCCCCTAACCAGCGCGGCCAGCGGCGCGCTGCAACGCGCGCGTCACCATGATGCCGCCGACATGCTTGCGGTATTCGACCGGCCCGCGCGCATCCGCCGCCGGCGCCATGATCGCCACCGCCGCCGCGGCTGCTTTTTTCAGCGTGGCCGCGTCGAGGCTGGTGCCGATCACCGCCGTGGCCGCGTCTTCGGCGAGCAGCGGTGTTTCCGACAAATTGGTGAGACCGATTTTGCAGGTGGCGACCTTGCCGCCGGACATCGTCAGCACGACCGCGGCTGCCGCGGTGGCGTAGTCGCCGACCTTGCGCTTCAATTTCTCATAAGCGTAGCCGTGACCGCTGACGGGTACGGGAATGGAAATCGAGATCAGGAGTTCGCCGGGCTCAAGCGCGGTGAAATAGGCGCCCTGGTAGAATTCGGCCGCCGCGACGTCGCGCCCGCCCGACTTCCCTTCGAGCCGGTAGCTCGCACCCAACGTCATCATCAACGCCGGCATATCGTTGCCGGGATCGCCGTTGGCGACGTTGCCGCCGATGGTGCCGCGGTAACGCACCTGCGGATCGGCGATCAGTAACGCGGTCTCGCACAGAATGGGGACGGATCTTGCGATTTCGTCCGACGCCAGCAATTCGTGCTGGGTGGTCATCGCGCCGATCACAATCTTGTTGCCGTCGCGGCGGACGCCCTTGAGGCCGTCGATGCCGTGCAGATCGACCAGATGCTCGGGCGTGGCGAGCCTGAGCTTCATCATCGGAACCAGGCTGTGGCCGCCGGCCAAGGGCCGGGCCTCGTCGCCCAGTGTCGAGAGCAATTTGACGGCGTCGGCGACGGTCGCCGGCCGGTGATAGCTGAACGGGCCAGGAATCATTCGTCTCCTCCATTCGTCCCTTGGCGCTCTTGGAGGGCGCGGACGTTGGAGCGCAGGCTGTTCCCGGACGATTTTGTGTGCAATCGAAGGGGCACAAGGTCGGGAAATTCGCACGAGATACAGGGTTCCGCGCACGAAATGCGTCAGTCTTGGCTGACCTATTCCAACCATGAGAAGACTAGGCGTGACGCCTGACGAGGCCGAGTCGCGCCTTGACCTCGGCGATCTTGGCGCGGCTCACTGGCACGCGATGCGGGGACGGGCCGTCGAGTTCGACAATGGCTCCATCGCCCTCCTTGCGGACAAACGTGACATGCGGGATGGCCACGATATGGCTGCGATGCACGCGGACGAACAGGCCGGGGTCGAGTTGCGCTTCGGCCTCCGAGATCGACCACGGGCACATCCGCTCCCGGGTGCCGTCATGGATCTTGGTGTAGTGGGCGTCGGCCGTGACACTCCTGATATCGGCAGTATCGATGAAATGGGTGCCGTCGACGCCCTCTATCGGCAACCGCGGCGCGGGCGCGGCGCGGGGCGGCTGGCCGATGCCGCCGAGTGGGATCGGCCTCAGCCGTGAAATGGTGGGGGCGCTGCTCACGTCGATCGATGGCGCGTCCTGCCGGCCGGCCGTTTCCGGAACGGCGACGCCACTATCGACGGAGATTGCTGGCGTTTTCTTGCGTGGATCGGGCACCAGCGACAGCAGGAAACCGGCCGCGATCACGAAGCAGAGCAGCGCCACGACCAGCGACAGCATTTGCGAGGACGCGGCCAGCCCCTGGATGTGGTGATGCGATCCCTCGGATGGCGGAACCAGATGCATGCCGAACATCGCGGTGTAATGCATACCCGACACCGCGACACCGAACGCGACCGCGCTCAACGCCAGTTGTACGCCGCCCTGCCGCGCCAGGAACGCGCGCAGGCCGCCATAGGCCGCGGCAATCGCGATCAGGATCGAAAGCGCGACCATGGCCGCGTCGTGCGTCATCCCGAAATCACCTGACAGACCCCGCATACCGACATAATGCATGCTGGCGATACCGAACCCGAGCAGCACCGCCGACGAAGCCACGCGTAGAAGCGATGGCTCGCCTGTGCTGACGAAGAACAGCGAAATGCCGACGACCAGCGCGCAGATCAGGAACGACACGATGGTCGGCAGCACCAGATAGGCGGTATCCGTTGGCAACGGCGCCGCCAGCATGCCGACGAAGTGCATGGTCCAGATGCCGATGGCGAGAAAAAACGCCGCGCCTGCGAGCAACAGGCGATGACTGGCATCCGGCGTCCCACGGATGCGCGCCGTCAGGCCGAAGCCGGTGTAGCCCCCAAGAATCGCGATCACCACCGAGAGCGCGACGAGATAGGGATCGTGTCCTACGAACATGATCGTCTCGGCTGCCCGTCTCCACGGGCGAGCCTCCTCCCACCCTGAATCTTACATGGTTGCCAACCAAGATGACAATGTGTAGCTCGCCGCGGCGGGCGAGCCCTTGTCTCAGCCGCCTTGACGATCGAAATGGCATGAAATGCCGGCCTTCGCACAGGAGGGTGTGCAAACCAACGGCATGCGAGGTGACCCCGATCGGATCCGCGTAATCAAAAAGACCGCCCGAGGATGCGTTCTCGATACGTAAGCGGCATAGTGAATACCAGCCCAAGCTTTCTTAAGAACTTTAAGTTACATTTGAGCCATTAAAGGTTCTTGTTGTGAATCGATCGACGCAAGATCTCGTCATCCTGGCGTCTGTAATTACTGAATTATTAATACGGCATTAGAAATCGCGCGTGATTTACGGTTCTCCACGCTCCGATCAAGTGGTCGCAAATCGACGTGCTTGTACGCGCCAACCAAGAAGTAGGTTGGCAATTTAATCAGTCGCGGATCGAGAAACGGTTCTCGGTGGAACAGCGGATTCAGCGGATTAATCCGCTGCCTGTATATGTCACCTATTGCAATTCTTGCGCGCACGAGGCGTCGTATTTTGCTGCCGTTCGCGGCAGGCTTTAATGCGATCGGTATTGCTGCGCTTGTGTGGCTTGATGCGCGAAAGAGCCTCGCCTTAAAATACGATGGAGAGAATTCGGAGACGTCGCTGCACGGCTCAGATCAAGATAGAGCCTCAAACGACGCCAAAGCAGAATCGGAGCGCGATGCAACAAAGCCTCGCGACAAGGAACTAATGAATCCGCATGCGGATTCGAACCTCGACGCCAATAGAGTAGATGCCAATAGAGCAAATTCCGACTCCAGTAAGTCTTCTGCCGCAGATGCAAACATCGACTTCAAGACACACCCGGTCCCAGCGACCGTTGTGGGATCCTCGGCGTATCCACAAATTACTCCTGGACCGTCACCTACCAAGTTCGATGATGTAATAACCCTCGGACCTGACACAAGCAGGCTGGTCGCCGACAGTACGGCCGCTTTGTCTCTTTCCACGTCAGCGGCCAACTGCGATTGTCTTCTCCGGCGCGGCGACCAAGCCGGCGGGCACGTTGCAGATCGACACCACGGCGCCGGCGGTAGCATCGGTTGTGATCTCCGGCCCCGGCATCGACGGCAGCGGCAACGGAGACTTGAACGCCGGCCACGTCATCACGCTGACGGTGAATATGAGCGAGGTGGTGACGGTTGCGGGCGGCACGCCGACGCTGTCGCTGAACAATGGCAGCACCGCAAGCTATAGCGGTGGTTCCGGGACTGCTGCCCTTACCTTTAGCTACACTATCGGCGCGGGGCAGGACACCGCCGACCTGGCGGTGACGTCGTTCAACCTGAACGGGGCAACCCTGCAGGATACGGCGAGGAACAGCGCGGACCTCTCCGGCGCGGCGACCAACCCGGCGGGCGCATTACAGATCGACACCACGGCGCCAGCGGTAGCATCGGTTGTGATCTCCGGCCCGGCATCGACGGCAGCGGCAACGGGGACTTGAACGCCGGCCACGTCATCACGCTGACGGTGAATATGAGCGAGGTGGTGACGGTTGCGGGCGGCACGCCGACGCTGTCGCTGAACAATGGCAGCACCGCAAGCTATAGCGGTGGTTCCGGGACCGCTGCTCTTACCTTCAGCTACACTGTCGGCGCTGGGCAGGACATCAGTGACCTCGCGGTGACGTCGTTCAACCTGAACGGAGCAAGCCTGCAGGATACGGCGAGCAACAGCGCCAACCTCTCCGGCGCGGCGACCAACCCGGCCGGGTACATTACAGATCGACACCACGGCGCCAGCGGTAGCATCGGTTGTGATCTCCGGCCCCGGCATCGACGGCAGCGGCAACGGGGACTTGAACGCCGGCCACGTCGTCACGCTGACGGTGAATATGAGCGAGGTGGTGACGGTTGCGGGCGGCACGCCGACGCTGTCGCTGAACAATGGCACCACCGCAAGCTATACCGGTGGCTCCGGGACCGCTGCTCTTACCTTCCGGTACACCGTCGGCGCTGGGCAGGACGTCAGTGACCTCGCGGTGACGTCGTTTAACCTGAACGGAGCAAGCCTTCTGGATGCAGCGAACAACAACGCCAGCCTCTCAGGCGCGACGATCAACCCGACCGGGACGTTACAGATCGATACCACGGCGCCCGCGGTGCCGACGATCACAAGCATTATCCTGGGCGGCTTTGGGGGTAATCATTGGGTAATCACCGGAACCGCTGAGGCAAACAGCAATGTCGCGATATTCGATGGCGCTGTTCAGCTAAGCACGGTGACGGCTTCCGCCGCAGGATCGTGGAGCTACCCCACGACCGGGACGGTAACTAACTCCAGCACCCACGCATTCACAGCAAATGCTTCCGATGCAGCAGGAAACATCAGCGCATTCTTGGCATCCTGGATCGAAGGTACATCGGGCAATGACACCTTCGTTTTTGCTTCTCAGGCAAGCCTTGTTGCACCGGGGGCTGTCAATGGCAATGGTGGTGCCGATACGATCTCAATGGTAACGGCAGTGACGCTTGGCAGTGGCGCTTTCGCCAATGTTGCTTCGGTGCAGACATTGCAACTGACGGGGGCAAACACGATTGCTTTAGGTGCAGACGCCGCCGCCGCCGGCATTGTGAACGTGATTACGGGGAGCGGGGCGACCAGCATCACGGACTCCAACGGGGTAACGCTCAATGTGACCGCGACGTCGCTGGGGGATAATGTGGCGTTGACGCTGGCCGGGTCGGCGGCCGAGACGGTGACGGGGTTGCAGGGCGATCTCACGGCGACGGGGGTCAGTGGTGCTTTGAATGTGACGACGGTCGCGGTTGCTTCGGGACTGTCGATTGCAACAGGCAGTGGATCGAACACGATTACAGCGACGGCGCTGACCGCAGGGCAGACGTTGACCCTCACCGGCGGCAGCGCCGCGACGGTAGCTCTGAGTGCCGGTGCATCGTCTGGCAATTTGGCGGCCGGCACTTACACAGGTAACCTCACGGTGACGGGCGGCACGGGTGCCAATACAATCACGGTGGGCAACGGCGCCAACACGATCACGGGTGGCGGCGGTGCGGATATTTTGACCGGCGGCACCGGCAGCGACACCTTCAATTTCAGTTCAGCGGTCAATCTGGGCGCCGCCACGACCATCGCCGGTGGCGCGGGCAATGACACCATTCAAATGACGGCGGCAGCGACACTGACCGACGCCAGCTTCCTGCATGCCGGCAGTGTCGAGACGCTGGGGCTGACCGGCGCGAGCACCATCACGCTGGGTGCGAACGCGGCCAGCGCCGGCATTGTGCATGTGATCACCGGAACCGGAGCGACCAGCATCACGGATTCCAACGGCGTCACGCTCGATGTCAACGCGGCGGCGCTGGCCAACAATATCACGCTGACGTTGGCGGGCTCGGCGGCGGAGGTGATAGCCGGGCTGATCGGGAACATCACGGCTGGTTCTCTGACCGGTGCGCTGACGGTGACGACCGGGGATGCCACCGACAACACCATATCGATCACATCAGGCTCGGCAGCGACCTCGATCACCGACAGCTTCAATACCGATACCGTGACGGTCAACGCGACCGCGCTGGCGCAGAATACGGCCCTAACGCTGATCGGCTCAGCGGCAGAGGTGGTGACCGGGCTGGTCGGGGATATCGCGGCTGGCTCCCTGAGCGGTGCGCTGACGGTGACGACGGGCAATGCGGCTGACAATGGCATCAGCATCACGACCGGTTCGGCAGCGACCTCGATCACCGCGAGCGGCGCCAGCGATGTTGTGACGGTCCATGCGACAGCGTTGGCGCAGAATACGGCTCTAACGCTTATCGGCTCAGCGGCGGAGGTGGTGACCGGGCTGGTCGGGGATATCGCGGCCGGTTCTCTGACCGGTGCGCTGACGGTGACGACCGGGGATGCCGCCGACAACACCATATCCATCACGACCGGCTCGGCCGCGACCTCGATCACCGCGAGCGGCGCCAGCGATGTTGTGACGGTCAACGCGACGGCGTTGGCGCAGAATACGGCTTTGACACTGATCGGCTCGGCTGCCGAGACCGTAACCGGGCTGGTAGGGGATATCTCGGCCGGCTCTCTGAGCGGTGCGTTGACGGTGACGACGGGCAATGCGGCTGACAATGGCATCAGCATCACGACCGGTTCGGCAACAACCTCGATCACCGCGAGCGGCGCCAGCGATGTTGTGACGGTCAACGCGGCGGGGTTGGCGCAGAATACGGCTTTAACGCTGAGCGGCTCGGCGGCGAAGACGGTGACCGGGCTGGTCGGGGATATCTCGGCCGGCTCTCAGACCGGTGCGCTGACGGTGACGACCGGAGATGCCGCCGACAACACCATATCGATCGCGACCGGCTCGGCCGCGACCTCGATCACCGACAGCTTCAACACCGATACCGTGACGATCAACGCGGCGGCGCTGGCCAACAATATCGCGCTGACGTTGACAGGTTCGGCGGCGGAAGTGGTGACCGGACTGATCGGAAACATCACGGCCGGCTCTCTGACCGGCGCGCTGACGGTGACGACCGGGGATGCCACCGACAACACCATATCGATCGCGACCGGCTCGGCCGCGACCTCGATCACCGCGAGCGGCACCAGCGATGCCGTGACGGTCAACGCGACGGCGCTGGCGCAGAATACGGCTTTAACGCTCGTCGGCTCGGCGGCAGAGGTGGTGACCGGGCTGGTCGGGGATATCGCGGCCGGCTCTCAGACCGGTGCGCTGACGGTGACGACCGGGGATGCCGCCGACAACACCATATCGATCACGACCGGCTCGGCGGCGACCTCAATCACCGACAGCTTCAACACCGATACCGTGACGGTCAACGCGGCGGCGCTGGCCAACAATATCGCGCTGACGTTGACAGGCTCGGCGGCGGAGGTGGTGACCGGGCTGATCGGGAACATCACGGCCGGCTCTCTGACCGGCGCGCTGACGGTGACGACCGGGGATGCCACCGACAACACCATATCGATCACGACCGGCTCGGCCGCGACCTCGATCACCGACAGCTTCAATACCGATACCGTGACGGTCAACGCGACCGCGCTGGCGCAGAATACGGCCCTAACGCTGATCGGCTCAGCGGCGGAGGTGGTGACCGGGCTGGTCGGGGATATCGCGGCTGGCTCCCTGAGCGGTGCGCTGACGGTGACGACGGGCAATGCGGCTGACAATGGCATCAGCATCACGACCGGTTCGGCAGCGACTTCGATCACCGCGAGCGGCGCCAGCGATGTTGTGACGGTCAATGCGGCAGGGTTGGCGCAGAATACGGCTCTGACGCTGATCGGCTCAGCGGCAGAGGTGGTGACCGGGCTGGTCGGGGATATCTCGGCCGGCTCTCTGAGCGGTGCGCTGACGGTGACGACCGGGGATGCCGCCGACAACACCATATCGATCACGACCGGTTCGGCCGCGACCTCGATCACCGCGAGCTCGGCACCGATACGTCGTGACGGTCAACGCGACCGCGTTGGCGCAGAATACGGCTCTAACACTGATCGGCTCAGCAGCCGAGACGGTGACCGGCCTGGTCGGCAACATCACGGCCGGTTCTCTGACCGGCGCGCTGACGGTGACGACGGGCAATGCGGCTGACAATGGTATCAGCATCACGACCGGTTCGGCCGCGACCTCGATCACCGCGAGTGGCGCCAGCGACGTTGTGACGGTGACTGCGACGGCGTTGGCGCAGAATACGGCTCTAACACTGATCGGCTCAGCGGCAGAGACGGTGACCGGGCTGGTCGGGGATATCTCGGCTGGCTCTCTGACCGGCGCGCTGACGGTAACGACCGGGGATGCCGCCGACAACACCATATCGATTACGACCGGCTCGGCAGCGACCTCGATCACCGACAGCTTCAACACCGATACCGTGACGGTCAACGCGGCGGCGTTGGCCAACAATATCGCGCTGACGTTGACAGGCTCGGCGGCGGAGGTGGTGACCGGGCTGATCGGAAACATCACGGCCGGCTCTCTGACCGGCGCGCTGACGGTGACGACCGGGGATGCCACCGACAACACCATATCGATCGCGACCGGCTCGGCCGCGACCTCGATCACCGACAGCTTCAACACCGATACCGTGACGGTCAATGCGACGTCGCTGGGGGATAATGTGGCGTTGACGCTGGCCGGGTCGGCGGCCGAGACGGTGACGGGGTTGCAGGGCGATCTCACGGCGACGGGGGTCAGTGGTGCTTTGAATGTGACGACGGTCGCGGTTGCTTCGGGACTGTCGATTGCAACAGGCAGTGGATCGAACACGATTACAGCGACTGCGCTGACCGCAGGGCAGACGTTGACCCTCACCGGCGGCAGCGCCGCGACGGTAGCTCTGAGTGCCGGTGCATCGTCTGGCAATTTGGCGGCCGGCACTTACACAGGTAACCTCACGGTGACGGGCGGCACGGGTGCCAATACAATCACGGTGGGCAACGGCACCAACACGATCACGGGTGGCGGCGGTGCGGATATTTTGACCGGCGGCACCGGCAGCGACACCTTCAATTTCAGTTCAGCGGTCAATCTGGGCGCCGCCACGACCATCGCCGGTGGCGCGGGCAATGACACCATTCAAATGACGGCGGCAGCGACACTGACCGACGCCAGCTTCCTGCATGCCGGCAGTGTCGAGACGCTGGGGTTGATCGGCGCGAGCACCATCACGCTGGGTGCGAACGCGGCCAGCGCCGGCATTGTGCATGTGATGACCGGAACCGGAGCGACCAGCATCACGGATTCCAACGGCGTCACGCTCGATGTCAACGCGGCGGCGCTGGCCAACAATATCGACGCTGACGCTCATCGGCTCGGCGGCGGAGGTGATAGCCGGGCTGATCGGGAACATCACGGCTGGTTCTCTGACCGGTGCGCTGACGGTGACGACCGGGGATGCCACCGACAACACCATATCGATTACATCAGGCTCGGCAGCGACCTCGATCACCGACAGCTTCAATACCGATACCGTGACGGTCAACGCGACCGCGCTGGCGCAGAATACGGCCCTAACGCTGATCGGCTCAGCGGCAGAGGTGGTGACCGGGCTGGTCGGGGATATCGCGGCTGGCTCCCTGAGCGGTGCGCTGACGGTGACGACGGGCAATGCGGCTGACAATGGCATCAGCATCACGACCGGTTCGGCAGCAACCTCGATCACCGCGAGCGGCGCCAGCGATGTTGTGACGGTCCATGCGACAGCGTTGGCGCAGAATACGGCTTTAACGCTTATCGGCTCAGCGGCAGAGGTGGTGACCGGGCTGGTCGGGGATATCTCGGCCGGCTCTCTGAGCGGTGCGCTGACGGTGACGACCGGGGATGCCGCCGACAACACCATATCGATCATGACAGGTTCGGCCGCGACCTCGATCACCGCGAGCGGCACCAGTGACGTTGTGACGGTCAATGCGACCGCGCTGACCGCGAATACGCTAACTCTTTCCGGATCGGCGGCGGCAACGATAACGTTGGGAACTGGAGGCAGTCTCGCCGCGGGCGCCGATACTGGTAACCTCACGGTTACCGGCGGCAGTGCGAACAATACAATTACGACAGGCAGTGGCAACGATACGATTAAAGGAGGCGGGGGAGCTGATTTACTCACCGGAGGAGCAGGTTCCGATCATTTTGTCTTTGCGGCAACCTCGGACTCGACGGTGGCTAGTCATGATAGGATTACCGATTTCGTTCACTCGGTCGATATCATCGACACCTCAGCCATTACCGCTCTTACTACAATTGGGGGGCTGATCACCGGCAGCGCCCAAGTAGCCGCGAACAGCATTGTCTGGATCCAAAGCGGTGCGGATACCATAGTTTACGCCAACACATCGAGCGTGGCCAAAAGTCAGGGGTCGGCGGATATGGAGATTGTTTTGACCAATGTCGTCGCAAGCACGCTGACGAGTGCAGACTTTTTTCACTTCTAGTATCAATTTCGCGATCAAGACCGGCGCGCGGCGAGACATTTCTCGCTAATAGCGTGGTGCCGTACAAGATCTCCGATACCAGGACCGAATTGAAGACAGCGGATATCGCCCGCAATGCCCGGGCATTCACGCATTGGATTTCCTGCAAGGCGAAGGCGAAAATCGAGAGCGCGAAGAAGTAGGCGTACCCCAAAACAAACAGGCCGGCATTTCTGCCGGCCTGTTTTACCCGAGATGTCCCAGTCGCAGGAGGACGAGGTCAGTATTTCGCGACGACCGGGCTGGTGCCCCAGCCGAAGCGGTAGTTAACGCGCAAGGTGACCATATCCACGTCCTGGCTGATCCGGTTGTTGAGAAAAGCGGCATTGATCGGATTAACAACCGAGAACGAATTGTTCGCGTTGCCCATGAACAAGATGGTCGTATTCGATACCGGCGGACCAATTCGGTGCGAAGCCGTACTCCCAGCCGACACCCACGGCACCACCCCAACGGGTTGCGCTGGCTGCGGCCAGTTCAATGCCGGTAAGCGTGTCCAAGGACGCTCAAGCGGTTGCTCGTTACCGCTGCGCCGCCCTTCAGGTAAAACAGCGATGCGTTCCAGGCGTAACCGATCTGACCGGTGAAGAGGCCGATGCTATCGGTTTTGGTGCGAGTGGAGAACGCTGGATTGATCAGGCTGAGGCGCGTGTTGCTGAGATCAGCCCAATCGCCCTGAGCTTCCACACCGAAAACCCACTGGCTGGATTGCCAACGGTAACCGACCTGGCCACCGACCACCCCTCCGGACCGATCACGGCAGCCTTCACCGAAGACCGTTCCGGTGACGCCAAGGAAATCCACACACTGGTGGCTAGTCGCCCCAGCCGCCATTACCGCCGATGTAAAAGCCGGTCCAATTGTAAATCGGAGCGAGCATCGGTGCCGGCGCGGCCTTGACGGCCATATCGGCTGCCGAGGCCGGAGCGGCCATCCCCAGAGCAATCAAGCCAACCGTGGCCAGCAAAAATTTCTTCATAGCATTTTCTCCATCCCGTCGCATTGCGCAACCGCCAAGCGCCCATTGAAGCGGACTTCCAAACTGCAACTCTAAATTACACTACTTTCTTCGGAATATCTGTGCCCGGGGCGCAACACTCCGCTTTTGAAATATGACGGAACCGCGAAGGATTGGGGCAGGCGCAGGGCGAATGGAGCCCAAGGGCCGGCATATTGCAGTGCGGGAACAGCCTGCGCCGAAACAGATTTCGCTTCCACTGCTTGCTGGTTGTTGGCCGGCTATGGCGACAGGCTCAGTTTTCGCAAATTGGGATGCGAGCCTATTCCGAAAGAGGTAGCCTGATCCGGAACGACGCGCCGCCGTGATCCCGGTTTTTGGCCCATATCAGCCCATCGTGGGCCTCGATAATGGTGCGCGCGATGGACAGTCCCATGCCCATGCCTTCCGCCTTGCTGGTAAAGAACGGTTCGAAAACCTCCTTTAGTTTGTCTTCGGCAATGCCCGGTCGCGATCGGACACGGATAGTTCGGCAAACTTTTCGACGCGCGAAGTCCGGATGCTGATGATCCGATTTTCGCTCAGCGTGTCCTTCATCGCGTCGATCCCGTTCACGACAAGGTTCAGAATGACTTGTTGAAGTTGGACGCGGTCGCCGAGGATCGGAAGCGCTTCCGGTGTGATCACTTTGACCATTTCGAATTTCCGGCCAACGGCCAGCGCCGAAAAAAACTCGATCGTCTCCTGCACGACTTCATTGAGGTCGAATTGCTTCCGTTCGAACGGCGCTTTTTTCAGGAGGCTGCGCATCCTCCGGATAACTTCGGTGGCGCGCCGGTCATCGTGCAAAATATCTTTCACGATATCCTCGAGTTCAGCGATGTCTGGGTTCGGGGAACGAAAAATTGCCTCTGCTGTTTCGGCGTTGGTCAGTATAGAGCTGAGCGGCTGGTTGATCTCGTGTGCTATCGAGGCGGTCAGTTCGCCGGCGGTCGAGAAGCGATTGACATGTGCAAGTTCAGCCATGCGCTGCCGCGACTGCACTTCGGGAAATTGACGCCGGCGATGCTCGCCCAGCAGGACCGAGATAAGCCCGGCTTGCAAGACAATAACGGCGGCGATAAGCGCGATCTGCCAGGAATAGCGCTGCAACACCGCTGGCTCCCGGAAGTACACTGTGCTGCCGGCAGGTAGATTGCTGTCGCTGATCCCAAAGCGCCGCATTTGCCGCCAATCAAATCTCGGCGGTGTAAAGCTGGTCGGTGTAATTTTGACGTCTCCGGCTTTTTCAGCATCGAGGATGCGAATGGGTCCAGCGCAGCGTTGCCCTCGTGAGCGTAGCCTGCCGCATCGACGCTCAACAGATGCCAGGCGGCGGCCGCAACAGTGTCGTTCTCCGTCAGCTTGTCATATTGGACCCGGCGTGCCTCCACTGCCGTAAACATCATAGGCGTGCTGGGAAAAAGTTGAGGGCGATACCGCTGCACGAAGTTCGCGGCGGGCGCTCTAAGGGCGATGATAAGGTCAGGCGGCTTTTCCGCGTATTAGGTACGAAGGTAATCGACAAGCGGAGCGTCCGATTTGTCCTGAGCAAGTCGGGCATTCAAAAGCGAGCGGTCGTCAAATCGAACGGCGCGTTTCGATTGTCGGTTTATTTCAGCTCGAAGGGTTTGCGAGTAATCAACCCATGGCTTGAAGCGCAGGCCAAACGAATGCGAACAAAAAAGTTCGCCATGGTAAGGCGCCCAGCCAAAAGCGCATCGCCGTTCCTGCCCCAGGAAGCGACGCATTCTAGAGCTAAAACGAATAACCGATAGCCGGGATGCCTCCTGCCCGCTGCCATGCTGCCTTAGGCCGCAGATACAGTGGCGGCGATGTCCCGTCCCCGCATTGCCGCGAATGTACCGTCAGCAGGTCACTGCTTTCAGTCGAACGCGGCCTACGCGCGCCCCGGCAAGTATGCTACCGTTGCCGCTAACCACGGTCCGACTGAGGGAGGCCCTAGGTGAAAACGGTTGACATCATTTATCGTTATGAGGCGAACGAAACTTCTTCGAGGGTTCTACCCACCGACAGCGATACAGCGCTGCGAAGACTGAATAGCGGCAACAGCGATTTCGCGGCCCTCCTCGATCACGTCAAGAGCGAAAGCGGAATACAACAAATCATCCCGGTCGATCCGCGGGATTTGGGCCTGGATTCGGACGTCGCAGGGACACCCAAACAGCGTCCGTTTGCGGCAGTGCTCGGATGTTCGGATGCCCGAGTACCAATCGAACTCATCTTCAACGAGGGACCCAACGATCTCTTCGTTATCCGGGTAGCAGGTAACGGCCTTGGCTTGGAGGTGCTTGGCAGCCTGAAATACGCGGTAGATCATCTGGGTGGCACCTTGAAGCTTATTGTCGTGCTCGGGCACAGCGGATGTGGGGCGCTCACCGCAGCCGTCGATATGTTTCTAAACCCGGGCGACTACGTGGCGATTGCCGCAAAGCATTCAATCCGGAGTATTCTCGACCGCTCACTTATCGTCGTTCAGGCGTCGGCAAACAAATTGGTCTCGGCGTTCGGCGCCGGCGTCACGCGCAACCCGGGATACCGGCAGGCGCTGATCGAGGCATCGATTGTCACCAATGCTGCACTTTCGGCCTACTCGGTCCAGCAAGAGTTCATCACCCACGACCTGCCGGAATTGCAGGCAGTCTACGGCGTTTACGTTCTCGAGACCCGCGAAGTATGGGCGCCGCGCTCCGGCGACATCAAAGGAACTGGATTGGCCCCACCTCCCCGCGATCTCGCCGGATTTGCCGATCTTGCCGACGCGGTCGTTCGATCGGAGCGAATTGCTTCATACATCAGCGGGCACTGAGCTGATCTCGCGTAGCTCTCGAACTCGTATAACTCTCGGTTTCGCCCTATTTCGTCATCGAAACGACCGCGCGCGGGCACTCAAACAACAAACTTGGATGGCGGTCTATCGAGCGCGCGGTCATTCCTATTATCCTTGCAGGGCTGAATGCCCGCTTGGATCGATGGAGCGTGCGATGAGCGAAGTTGATTTCGAGCAAATGATCGACGCCGTGCGCAACGCCGTCATGCCTGTGCCGATGAAGGATTGCCGATGAGGATTCGTTGGCCGGATTGCCGCCTTTCGAGCAGCGACCGAAAGCCGCCAACGACAATTTCGGTCGCGTCTGGCCGATCATCCCGTTCCCCGAAGGCTGGCACTTCGCCTAGGTGTCACGAGCCAAGATGAAGTCGGTATGAAGTCGGTCTTTGAAATCGTGAAAGCGCCCCTGGGTTGGTCGGTGTATGCCGACAACGTCAAAATCGGCGGCGTCTATGATTCAAGAGGCGCCGCCCTGGAAGCCGCGGCGCTGGCGGCATCCTTCACCGTCGACGACGGCGGAGGCGTCCAGATCAACGTGCCGGGTGCCGAGGAAGAAAAGCCAAAATGGATGGTCGCGTTTGAAATTGCGACGGCCATTTTGCCCAACGAGAAACCGGCTGCGAACCCGTTTCCTGACGGGGTGGGGGCGGCCGTACGATGCGCCGCATCAACTTACGGCCACGCCATCCTCACTTCGCCGCCTTCACCAGCGCAATCAACTCCTCCCCGTAATGCTCCAGCTTCTTGTCGCCGATGCCGGGGATGTTGCGAAGCTGGCTCAGTGTCGCCGGGCGGGAGGCGGCGATGCCGTCGATGGTTGCATCGTGCAGCACGACATAAGCGGGCACGCCGCGCTTGCGCGCGATTTCGGAGCGCCAGGCGCGGAGCGCGGCCTGCAGGCCGGGATCTCCGGTTGCGGTCTGGCCCGCGGCGCGCGGCGCCAGATCGCCGCGCCTTGATTTGGTCCGGCTGGCACGGACGCGGGTGCCTTCAGGCGTCTCGCGCAGCATCACCTCGGTCTCGCCCTTCAGGACGCCGCGCGCGCTTTCCGTCAGTTTGAGCGCGCCAAAGGCCTCGCTGTCGGCCTGAAGGTGGCCCATGGCCACGAGCTGGCGGATCACGCCGCGCCATTGCTTCTCGTTGAGTTCGGCGCCGATGCCGAACACGGATGTCTTCTCATGCCCGAATTGCGTGACGCGCTCGGTCAGGCGGCCGACCAGTACGTCGATCAGGTGCATGGCGCCAAAGCGTTGCCCGGTGCGATAGGCGCAGGACAACAGTTTTTGCGCGGCGACCTTGCCGTCGCGCAGCCGCGGCGGCGACAGGCAGTTGTCGCAATTGCCGCAATTGCCATCGCTCACGGCTTCGCCGAAATAGCCGAGCAGGCGGCTGCGCCGGCAGCCCGCGGTTTCAGCGAGCCCGACGAGCGCATCGAGCTTGCCGATCGACACTCGCTTGAACGCGTCAGAACCGGTGGATTCGTCGATCATGCGGCGCTGCTGCACGATGTCGGACAGGCCGTAAGCCATCCAGGCGCTGGACGGTTTGCCGTCGCGGCCGGCGCGCCCGGTCTCCTGGTAATAGGCCTCGATGCTCTTCGGCAGATCGAGATGCGCGACAAAACGCACGTCGGGCTTGTCGATGCCCATGCCGAACGCGATGGTGGCGACGATCACGACGCCGTCCTCGTTGATGAAGCGATCCTGGTTGCGCGCGCGCATGCCGGCATCGAGGCCCGCATGATAGGGCAGGGCCGGGATGCCGGCGCCGGTCAGCGCGGCGGCGGTGTCCTCGACCTTGGCGCGCGACAGGCAATAGACAATGCCGGCGTCGCCCGCATGGCGCTCGCTGATGAAAGCCTTGAGCTGGGTCGGTGCATTTTGCTTCTCGACGATTTCATATCGGATATTCGGGCGGTCGAAACTCGCGACGAAGCTGGGTGCGCCTGAAAGCCCGAGCCGATCGACGATCTCCTTGCGGGTCAGGTCGTCGGCGGTGGCCGTCAGCGCGATGCGCGGCACGTCCGGAAAACGCTCCGCGATGACGGACAGGCCGATATATTCCGGGCGGAAATCGTGCCCCCATTGCGACACGCAATGCGCCTCGTCGATCGCAAACAGGGCGATATCGGCCCGGCCGAGCAGGGCCAGGCAGCGCGGCGTCAGCAACCGTTCCGGCGCGATGTAAAGCAGATCGAGGTCGCCGGCGATCAGCCGCCGTTCGACTTCCGAGGCTTCCGCGAAAGACAGCGTGGAATTCAGTACGGCTGCGTTGACGCCGGCCTCCAGCAGGCCCGCGACCTGGTCGCGCATCAGGGCGATCAGCGGCGAGACCACGATGCCGCAGCCTTTGCGCAGCAAGGACGGCAATTGATAGCACAGCGATTTCCCGCCGCCGGTCGGCATCAGCACCAGGCAATTGCCGCCATCGGCGACATGCCTGACGATCTCCTCCTGTGCGCCGCGGAAGGCTGGCAAGCCGAACACGGAATTGAGGAGCTGGACGGCGTTGGCTGCGATGTCCGGGAGAATGCATGGCCCGCGAAAGCGGTGGAAAAAGGCATGGGAATGCAGTCGTCACATGAGAATCGTGCGTGGGGCCGATCATAGCTGATGGCAGGTTTGCCCGCTATTTGAAAGGGTGACACGACCATCCCGGCCGTTGCAGGCGCTCATCGGAGGGCAGGTGAATCGGGCAATTCGACGCTGCCGCGGTCTATTGGGGTAACGGTCCGGGTCAACTGCGGGTGAACGGCATTCTTGAGAGAACCACATCGGAAGATTTGTGTTAGAAGACAACCCAAACAAAAGCCCAAAGAGACGTAAGAGGGAGCGTATGAGGGGATCGGCGCGGATCATCGCGAGCATCGTTGCCGTCGTGCTGATCGGAACTGCGGCGGCAGCGTTTGCGATTGCCTGGCGACCTGCGCTTGCCGCGATCGATCCTCCTGCGGTGCAATCTTTCGATGCCGCGCTCGTCAAGCGTGGCCGGGATCTCGCGGCGATCGGCAATTGCAACGATTGCCATACCGTGCGCGGCGGCCAGAACTTTGCCGGCGGCCTGCCGGTGCCGACCCCGTTCGGCACGATCTTTTCCTCCAACATCACGCCGGACGCCGAGACCGGGATCGGGCGATGGTCGGAGGCGGCGTTTCAGCGCGCGATGCGGTCCGGCGTCAACCGGCAAGGCCAACACCTCTATCCGACATTCCCCTACGACCACTTCACCAATGTCAGCGATGAGGACGACCGGGCGCTCTACGCTTTCCTGATGACGCGGCAACCGGTTCGCTCGCCGAACCGCGCGAATCGAGCTTTCCTTCCCGTTCAACCAGCGGTTCGCCATCGCGGGGTGGAAATTGCTGTTCCTTCGTCACGACACCTATCAGCCTGATCCCAGGCAGAGCGCCGAATGGAATCGCGGCGCCTATCTGGTCGAGGGATTGGCGCATTGCGGCGCATGCCATACGCCGCGCAATGCGCTGGGTGCCGAGCGCGTGAGTGCGCAGTTTGCTGGCGGCGACGTTGATAATTGGCACGCTTATGCCATCAACGACCAGTCCCGCTCGCCGGTGCCCTGGACCGCCGATGCCCTGTACGCCTATTTGCGCGACGGTTTTCACCCCGATCACGGCACCGCGCGCGGCCCGATGGCGGAAGTGGTCAGCAATCTGTCTGCGGTGCCGGCAAGCGACGTCCGCGCCATCGCGATCTACATGGCCGGTGTGTCCGGCGCGCCGGCGCCAGATCGCAAGGGCGGCGAGGCGGCGCTGGCGCAGGCCAAAGCGGCTTCGCAGACCAACCCGGCCGGAGCGTCGATCTACGCCGGCGCCTGCGCCTCGTGCCATGAGAGCGGTCGGCCGTTGCCCTATGGTGGAATCAATCTCGCGCTCAGCACCGCGATATCAAGTCCGGATCCGCGCAACCTCGCCAACATCGTGTTGTCGGGCGTCCGCCCGGTGGAAGGCGAGCGCAGCCCGATCATGCCGGGCTTCGCCGCCAGCATGAATGATGAACAGGCCTCGGCCCTGATGAATTATTTGCGGGCGCGGTTCAGCAACCAGCCGGCGTGGACCGGGCTCGACAAGACCATTGCGGACGCGCGCCGTACCCAGACCGTATTTCTTCAGACATCGCCGGGACCGCGCAACGCGCCCGCCGATCCCAACCAGCGAGACAAGCCATGATGACATTGAAGGTCAATGGTCGGGAGCATCAGGTCGATGCGGAGGCGGATACGCCGCTGCTCTACGTGCTGCGTGACGACCTCCAGCTCAACGCCGCCAAATTCGGCTGCGGGCTCGGGCAATGCGGCGCTTGCACGGTGATCGTGGACGGCAAGGCCGTGCTCTCCTGCGTGACGCCGATGGTTCTGCTGGAAGGCAAGCAGGTGACGACGCTGGAGGGCCTCGGTACGATCGCAGAGCCGGCGCCGATCCAGCGCGCTTTCATGGAGGAGCAGGCGGCGCAGTGCGGCTATTGCATCGCCGGCATGATGATGCGGGCGCAAGCGCTGTTGCAGAAGAACTCCAAACCGACCGATGAACAGATCCGCGCCGAGCTCGAGCCGCATCTGTGCCGCTGCGGCACCCATATGCGCATCCTGCGCGCTGTGCACCGGGCCATCAGGCTGATGGATACCGCGGATGCTTCATCGCCAGCCAACAGGAGCGCCCAATGAACGCCCCTGTCATTCTCGATCGCCGCCGTGTGCTCACGGGCGGCGGCGCGCTGATCGTCAGCTTTTCGCTCACCGGCGCCCTGGCGCAGCAACAGGACGCCCCGGCGGCGGCGCCGGCGCCAAAACCTCCCGGCAGCCTCGCGACCACGCCCTATCTCGATTCCTGGATCCGGATCGATGCCGATGGTGGCATCACGGTGTTCACCGGCAAGGCCGAGCTCGGGCAGGGTTTCAAGACGGCGGCGCAACAAATCGCCGCCGAAGAACTCGACGTGCCCTTTGGATCGTTGAAGGTCGTCACCGCCGATACGAAACTCACGGCGAACGAGGGCTATACCTCCGGCAGCAATTCCATGAAGGATGGCGGCACCGCGATCCAGAACGCGGCGGCGCAGGTGCGCGCGCTGCTGATCGCGGAAGCGGCCAAGCGGTTCGATCTGCCGGCTGAAAACCTGAAGACCGAAAACGGCGCGGTGGTCGCCCCGGACGGCAAGCGACTGACCTATGGCGAACTCGTCGCCGCCGACATGCTGCATGTGCAGGCGCAGCCGAAATCGCAGTTGAAAGACCCCGCGACATTCAAGGTGATGGGCCAGTCGGTGCCGCGCGTCGATATCCCCGCAAAAGTCACCGGTGGCGCGGCCTATGTCCAGGACATGCGGTTGCCCGGCATGTTGCATGCGCGCGTCGTGCGGCCGCCGAGCTATGGCGCGCAACTGACCGAATGCGACACCTCGGCCGTGGAGAAGCTTCCGGGAATCGTCAAGATCGTGCGCGACGGCAATTTCCTCGCGGTCGTCACTGAAAAAGAGTTTCAGTCGGTCAAGGCGATGACGGCGCTGGCCGCGGCCGCGAAATGGAAGGAGACCGCCAGCCTGCCGAAGCAGGATGATCTGCCGAACGTGCTGACCAATCTGCCTTCGCAGGACACGACCATCTTCGAGCGCAGCAATGCAGCGGCTACAGGTCGAAAAACGATCGAAGCCATCTATACGCGGCCCTATCAGGCGCACGGCTCGATCGGCCCGTCCTGTGCGATCGCCCAATTCGCCGATGGCGCGATGACGGTATGGTCGCATACGCAGGGCGTCTATCCCGACCGTCAGGGCATCGCCGAAATGCTGCGGATGCCGCCGGCCAGCGTCCGTGTGATCCATGTCGAAGGCTCCGGCTGCTACGGCCATAATGGCGCGGATGATGCCGCGGCCGACGCCGCCCTGATCGCGCGGGCATTGCCCGGTCGTCCCGTTCGCGTGCAATGGATGCGCGAGCAGGAACACGCCTGGGAGCCCTACGGCCCGGCGATGGTGACGAAACTGAAGGCGTCGCTCGACGACGCCGGAAAAATCGCCGACTGGAATTTCGAAGTCTTCAGCAACACCCATTCGATGCGGCCGGGCGGCGCCGGATCGATGCTGGCCGCGCAGCATATGGCACAGCCGTTTGCGTTGCCTGCGCCGAAACCGTTGCCGTTGCCGGAAGGCGGCGGCGACCGCAACGCGATCCCGTTCTACAATTTTCCC
Organism: uncultured Alphaproteobacteria bacterium; assembly: GCA_963847015.1. GTDB lineage: Bacteria > Pseudomonadota > Alphaproteobacteria > Rhizobiales > Xanthobacteraceae > Bradyrhizobium. The sequence goes on from CAWJYI010000009.1 coordinate 49,578, forward strand.
AACGCACACGTGGTGCATCACTTCATCCCGGCGATGCCGCTGCGGATTTCGGCGATGCGGGCGCTCGGCGCCTACCACAATGTGTTCTCGATCGAGAGTTTCATGGAGGAGCTGGCCACGCTCGCCGGCGCGGATTCCGTCGAGTTCAGGCTGAAACATCTCGACGATGCCCGCGGCCGCGCCGTGATCGAAAAGGCAGCACAGGGCTTTGGGTGGAAGCCCGGTCAAAAGCCGCCGCAGGACCGCGGCTTCGGCTTTGCCTTTGCGCGCTACAAGAATCTGGCGGCCTATTGCGCGATCGCCTCGGAAGTCGAGGTCAACCGCGAGACCGGCCGTCCGCGTCTGGTGCGGGCCGTCGCCGCCGTCGACAGCGGCCAGGTGGTCAATCCGGACGGGCTGATCAACCAGATCGAAGGCGCGATCGTGCAGTCGATGAGCTGGACGTTGTATGAGAGCGTGACGTTCGATGACACTCAGAATCACCAGCATCGATTGGCAGACCTATCCGATCCTGCGTTTCAATTCGGTGCCTGAAAAAATCGACGTTCACATCATCAACCGCCCCGGCCTGCCGTTCCTCGGCAGCGGCGAGACCGGGCAGGGACCGGCGGCGGCCTCGATCGCGAACGCCATCGCCAATGCCACCGGAAAACGGCTGCGTAATTTGCCGCTGACACGCAAGCGCATCAAGGATGCGATCGATGCGTGAAACAGCCTATTGGTAGCTCGCCACGATATCCGACACCGCGCGCTCGAGCTGTTGCGCGGTGGCGCATTGGCGGACGACGGTGCAGAAGGTCGAATAGCGCGGCATTTCGGAATCGCCCCAGCCCCAGGCCATGCGGCCTTCGGGGTTGAGCCAGACCAGCCGCTTCGACCGCTCGCCGATGCGGCGCAGGATATCCGCGCGCGGATCGAGGTTGTTGCTGCGGGCATCGCCGAGCACGATCACGGTGGTCTGCGGCGTGATCGCGTTCATCCACTCGTGCTCGAAATCGGCAAAGGAATTGCCGTAGTCCGATGAGCCGAAGCCGACCTTGGACATGATCTCGGCCATCGCCTCTTCCGGCGATTTGGATTCCAGGATGTCGCTGACCTCGATCAGATGCCCGGAAAACGCAAACGAGCGGACGTCGGACACGACCTCATGCAGGCTGTGGATCAGCAGCAGGAAGAAATCGGAAACCCGCGCCACCGAACCCGAGACGTCGCACAGCGCGATGATCTTCGGCTTGTCGCGATGCCGCCGCTTCCAGGCGGTAAGAAACGGCACGCCGCCCCACGCGGCGTTGCGCCGGATGGTCCGGCGCACATCGAGATGGCCGCGGCGCTGGCGTTTGCGCGGCTTGCTGTAGCGTTCGCGCAGGCGGCGCGCGATCTGGCGTATCAGATGCCGCATCTGCTCGACTTGCCGCGGCTCGATGCGGGACAGCGGCGCGTTGCGCAAAATTTCGTTGCGCAAATTCTCGGCTTCCTCGCGCCCGTAGAGCATCAGCGCCTGCGAGACGGCCTCGCGAACGGTGTCGCGCAATCCATCGAGGGCCGCCGTCAGTCGCTCCGCCAGCGCGGGATTTGTCGCGGTCAACGCGTCAAGATCGTCGCGAAGGCGCGCAATGCCCATCTGATCGAGGATGCGGCCCGAAAATATGCCGCGCTGCGTGAAGTAGCGGATGTCGGACAGCGAAGCCGCGCTCGCCGCATTCGCCATCGCGGCTGCGATCTCGTTGCGGTCCTGCGCCAGCAGCATCTGCGCGAGCGGGCCGAGCCCCTCGGCCTGCTCATCGCCACCGCCGGCGTCGCCCGGGGCATTGGATGCGGCGCCGGATTCCGGCGTATCCTTTTCGTCGGTTTCACTATTCTCGGGCGGAGGTTGCGACGGTTCCGGCTGATCGAAGAACAGGTCGAAACAATCGCCGAGCGCCTTCTTTTCATCCTGCGTCTTGGCGAGCGTCAGCAGAAACGTATCGCGCAGGATGCCGCGATCGGCAAAGCCGACCTTTGCCACCGCCCGCATCGCGTCGATGCTTTCGGCCGGCGAGAGCCTTACTCCCGCGCCCCGCGCCGCACGAAAGAAGCGATGCAGGTTCTCTCTCATCTTGCGCCCTATCCGAAGACGTTCTGACGCGAAGCCTTGGCGATGAAGCTGGAGACCTGAGGCAGGGTGGCCTCGATATCCGCCTCGTATTTCAGGAGCACGTTGAGCGTATCCTTGACGATCTCGTGGCCGAGTTCGCCCGCCTGCAGCAGGACCAGCACGCGCGCCCAATCGATGGTTTCGCTCACCGACGGCAGTTTTTTCAGGTCGAGGGTGCGGACCTCATGGATGAAGCCGACCATCTGCTTGCGCAGGGTTTGCGAGATGCCGGGCACGCGGCTTTCGACGATCCGCTCTTCCAGCCTCTGCTCGGGGAAACCGATGTGCAGATGCAGGCAGCGCCGTTTCAGCGCGTCGCCGAGATCGCGCTCGCTGTTGGAGGTCAGGATCACGGTCGGCGCGGCGACCGCAACAACGGTTCCCAATTCCGGAATGGTGACCTGAAAATCGCTGAGGATTTCCAGCAGCAGCGATTCGAACTCGGCATCCGATTTGTCGATTTCGTCGATCAGCAGCACGCAGCCGGCGGGCTGTTCCAGCGCCTGCAGCAGTGGCCGCGGTTCGACGAATTCCTTGGAGAAGAACACGTCGCCGAAATCGTGCAACTGGTCGAGCGCGGCGTGCAGCGTTTCGGCGCCGCCGAGCACTTCGCCGAGCTTGTCCTTGAGGATCTGGGTATACAGAAGCTGCTTGGCGTATTTCCACTCGTAGAGCGCCTTGGCTTCGTCCAGCCCTTCATAGCATTGAAGGCGGATCATCTTCAGTCCGCGCCACGCCGCGATCGCCTTCGCAAGCTCGGTCTTGCCGACGCCGGCGGGTCCTTCGACGAGGATGGGTTTTTCGATCTGCTGCGAAAGATAGACCGCGGTCGCGATCTGGCGGCTCGCGATATAGCCTTGCGCGGCGAGACCGCTTTCCACTGCCTCGATCGAGGCCGAAGGCCGATTTTCAGCCACGGGTTTCAACTCCGAATTCACTGGATTTCAGAGAGTTCTGCCTGTGTTCCGGGCAAAGAACAAGCGGCGTTTAGTCATGGGAGGCCGTGGTTTCCGGGCATTGATGGTTTCCGGGCATTTTCCGTCTAGCGCAATGAAAGCCCGGTCGCCGCTTCCAGTTCCCCAATTGCCTGCGCGCCGTTGAGCACCTTGATCGTGGTCATGCCCATGTCGCGCGCCGGTTTCAGATTGACGCCGAGATCGTCGAGATAGACGCAATTGTTCGGATTCACCTTCAGCGTCTCGACCATCATCTGATAGATGCGCGGATCGGGCTTTCTGAGGCCGATTTTCGCGGACTCGATGACATGGTCGAACAGCACCATGACTTCGGCGACATAGAGCGAGCGGCCGCTGCGGCTGCCGATCGCGTTGGCGGGAAGGTTGTTGGTGATGCAGCCGGTCTTGAATTTGGCCTTCACGCGCTTGAGCGCCTCGACCATCTCGGGGCGCAGATCGCCTGAGAGCAGCGGCAGCACGTCCTTGCCGCGAACCTCCGCGCCGAGCGCGCGCGACTCGACCGCGAATAATTCGTCGAAGGCGTCGATGCCGACTTCGGCGCGCTCGAATTTGGCCCAGGCATTTTCCAGATGATTGGCGGCATTGGTGCGCCGGATGATATCGGCGGGCAGCCCGCGCTCGGTCTCGAACCGCGCAAACGCCTCGAACGGTGAAGTGGTCAGCACCCCGCCGAAATCCCAGATCACTGCCTCGATCATCATTGCCTGCCAGTATCAATGCGTTGCAGAGCGGCTAACACGGAATGCCTGATAGAACCAGCCCGATCCGCCGCTTGGCGATAGGCACGGTGCGGGGTATTGCTGCGGTGATGAAAATCCTGCCCAAAATCCTGCGCGTGACAATTGCCGGTCTTGCGTTGCTGCTGTCGGCGCCCGCTTATGCCATCGTCGGCGGCGGTGTACCGTCCACTGAGGGCATCGGTCATTCCGTCATCACCATCGTCGGATCGCGCGGCAATTTCTGCACCGGCGCACTGATCGCACCCAGGGTCGTGTTGACAGCCGCGCATTGCGTGCAGCCCGGTGCCGAGTACAGGATCGTCGAATACGGCGCGGACAAGCAGCCGCAATTGCGCGACGTCAAGGCGGTCGCGGTTCATCCCGGCTTCAACATGCAGGCGATGCTGGCGCATCGCGCCACCGCCGACGTGGCGTTGCTGCAATTGGCCGCCCCCGCCGCCGGGAAAATTCCATCGACGCTCGGTTCGCCAAATATTCCCATTGTTGTCGGCAGCCGTTTCACCATCGCCGGCATCGGCGTCACCGTGCGCGGCGACGGCAAGAGCGGTGGCATCATCCGCGCCGCCGGCCTGATCGCAACGGGCAAGCCGGGAACGCTACAGATTCGTCTCGTCGATCCCGTGGGCCAGGGAACGCGCGACGGGCTCGGCGCCTGCACCGGCGATTCCGGCGCGCCGGTGTTTGAAGACAAGCAGGGCGGCCCCGCCATCATCGGCGTCGTCAGTTGGTCGACCGGGCCGAACGGCAGCGCGGGTTGCGGCGGCATCACCGGTGTCACGCCGCTGACGCTCTACCGCGACTGGCTGCTGCAGACCGCGCGGCAATGGGGCGCGGGGTTGTAGGTCGGGCTGTCATTGCCGGGCTTGACCCGGCAATCCATCATCTTCGAACAGTTCACTTTTTAGATGGATGCGCGGGTCAAGCCCGCGCATGACGAGTTGAATACGGCGGTCGTCGGACGTTAATGCTTGGCCGCCTTGTTCGCGGCGTCGTTGTTGAGCACGATCAGGCCGTCGACGGCGACGCCCACCTTGCTGTTGATCAGGAACGGATTGACGTCGATCGACGCGATGCGGTTGCCGGCATCCGCCATCAGGTTGGACAGGCCGACCAGCGCTTTCACGGCAGACGCCTCATGCAGCGCCGGCTTGCCGCGATAGCCTTTCATCTTCACGCCGGCCTTGGTCTTGTGGATCAGTTGCCTGGCTTCGTCCGCATCGAGCGGCGCGCCGGCTAGCGCAACGTCCTTCATCAATTCGATATCGACGCCACCGGTGCCGAACAGCACCACCGGACCCATCTCGGCGTCGAGCGATGCCCCGACAACGAGTTCGAGGTCGGCCTTGACCTGCTGCGCGATCAGGATGCCTTCCAGCCTGGGCTTGCCCTTCAGTTTCTTCACCCGCGCGGTGATGTCGTTGAATGCTTTCTTCACCTCGGCCGCGCTGTTGAGGTTCAGCACCACGCCGCCGATGTCCGACTTGTGCAGGATGTCCGCACTGACCACCTTGGCGACGACGGGAAAGCCGATCTTCTTTGCGATCTTTACCGCTTCCGCCGCCGTCTGTGCGATCTCTTCTTTGGAGACGGGAATGCCGTAGGCCTTGAGCAGCTTCTTCGATGCGACCTCGTCGAGCGCGGCGGCGCCGTTGGCGCTTTTCAGCGCCTTCTCCAATACCGCGCGGGCGGAAGCCTTCGAGCTCGATTTGATGTCCGGCACTTCCTTGCGCAAGCTGGCGTAGTCGATCAGCGACTTGATCGCGCCCACTGCGCGGTCGAGGCCCTGCATGACCGCGATGTTCGGCAGCGACTTGCGCAGGCCCTTGGTGAATTCGGTGAACCCGATCGACATCGCGCTGATATAGACCACCGGCTTGCTGGCAGCGCCGGCCATGTCGTTGACGATGCGCAAATTGCGTTCGCGCAGTTCATGCGGCGCTTTCGGCAGTTCGGCGTCGATGATGACGATATCGGTGTCGGGATCGTCGATCATGATCTTGATCGACTGCATGTAGACGGAAGGATCGACCACGGCGGCGAAACCGGCGTCGAGGGGATTGCCGACGATGCTGCCGGGGCCGAGCATCTCGGTCAATTTCTCGGTGGCGTTGGCGCTGAGCGGGGCAAAGTTCAGCCCGGCCGAATAGAACGCGTCGATCAGAAGGCCGCGTTTGCCGCCGGATAGCGACACTGCCGCGAGGCGATTGCTCTTCGGCGGATCGGCATGCACGAAACATTCGGTGGTTTCGATCAGTTCATCCAGACCGCTGACGCGGATCACGCCCTCGCGCGTCGAGATCGCGTCGAAGGTTTCGATGGAGCCTGCGAGTGCGCCGGTATGCGCCATCGCAGCGGCGCGGCCGCCTTCGGAGGCGCCGAGCTTGAGGGCGATCACGGGCTTGCCCGCGGCGCGCGCGGCTTTGCAGGCCTCGCGGAACACTTTCGTGTTCCGCACGCCTTCGAGATAGACCACGATCACGCGAATGCTCGGATCGGCTGCGAAATAGGCCATCAGATCCGGCGTCTCGAGGCCGGTCTCGTTGCCGGTCGTGACCATGTAACCGACGCCGACGCCGCGATCTTCCAGCGTCTGGCGGATCGCCATCACGATCGCGCCGGATTGCCCGGCGATGGCGACGGGACCGGCTTCCATGGTGACGATACGGTCGTCGATATTGGTGAAGAGGTTTTCGCCCGCGCTCAAATTGCCGAGGCAATTCGGGCCGGTGACGGCAAGGCCGGTCTCACGCACCGCCTGTTGCAGTTCGACCGCCAGCCGCTGGCTTTCCGCGTCCTGCAACTCGCTAAAGCCCGAAGTGACAATGGTGGCCGAGCGGGCGCCGGCGGCGGCCGCGTCGCGGATCACCTGCACCGCGAATCGCGCCGGCACCAGCACCAGCACGTGATCGGGCTTTTCGGGCAGGCTGGCGAAATCCTTGTAGCACGGCACGCCCCAGATCGTTTCGCGCTTGGAATTGATCGGGAAAAGCCCGCCGGCATATTTGTACTTGATCAGATTGTTCCAGATGCGCTCGGCATAGTTCCCGGGCTTGTCAGTGGCGCCGACCAGCACGATGTTACGCGGATGCAGCATCGCATGGATGCGTTTGACGATGTCGCTGGCGTCAGACGAAGGTGACCATTTTCCGGTCGCATGCGACGCGTTACCTGCCTGAGCTTCCATGGAACTCCCTTGCCCTGTCCTTTGGACGTGTCGATCGAGGGCGATCTCCACGTGCCATGATTTTCATTCTTTTTATTGAGACTTGAAGGGGGTGGCAACACACGTTGGGCAGGCATCGCCCCTCGCTTGGCACATGATATCCCGGCGCGCGGAGAATTTTGCGCGATTGGACCGTAAACGGCGCGAATTCGGGGGCCTGCTGCGATCATGGTGGCCCGATCATGGTGGCATGCAGCAGATAGCGATCCGGCCCCGGCGTCAGTGCATCGAAGGGCCAGCAGGTGGACAGCACCAGTTCGTATCCCCCAGCGAAGGGATCGATGCCCGATGCGTCGAAGCGCACGACGGAGGTTGCGTCGGCTCGATAGTGGAATGTCCTGCCGTCGCTTCGCGTGACGTCGATTTCATCGCCAATGGCGACATCGCGAAGAAAATGGAAATGGGTATCGCGGTGCGCGGAATAGACCGCGGTGCCGCGCTCGCCGGCATTGGGAGTCAGTTCGACATGACCCGGACCGAAGGCAAGCGCTTGGCCGCTGCTCCCTGCAAGAACGATGGCGCTGGCATGGATCCGCTTCACCTCGATCCGCGCAACCGGCCAGGTATCGGACCACGACCATGGCTTCGTGTCGCGGCCGGTGGAGACGGTCTGGCTGAAGGCGCGCTCCAGCAGCGCCTGCGCAACCAGCGCCTTGGCGTGGATGTAGGCGCCCTGGCCGAACAGGATGAGACCGGTGAGAGCGAGGAGCAGAGAGGCGATGAGGCGGGGCATTGGGACCTTTGATCAAGATACTCCGTCATTCCGGGTTCGCTTCGCGCCCGCGGAATGACAATGCTGGTGGGAAAAAAATCGCGCGCGGCCTTGGGGGACCGGAGGCCGCGCGCTGCACGAAGGAGGTGGGGTCTCCTCCTCCGTCCGCTGGCGTCAGTGCACAAACATCCGACGCCGGTTGAACAGGAACAGGATCAGGCTGAGCGACAGCAGGATTGATCCCAGCGATCATCTTCAGTTCGGCAGAGGTCGCGGTCTTCGGCAGCTTGACCGCGTCGGGCATCGCCGTGACCGCAGGCGTTCGCGCGCTTCAACGCGGCCATCTGGATCCGGGCGTCTGCGTTGTCGGCGCGCCGTTCCCTCGGTGTTGCCGGCAGTTGCGGGCGCTCACCGAACAGTTTTGCGAAGTCCCAGCCGGCGGGCAGGTTGATCGGCAACTCCGAGACCTTGAGTGGCTCGCCTTCGGGACGGCTCGGCGTCTTGTCGACCGCGACCAGACTGGTCAGCCGCGTCACCAATTGATGCTCCAGCGCGAGCGTCAGAATGTTCTTGTCGGCATCTTCAGGCGCTCTCCTGCCGCGTGGTGCGCGCGACTTCGGCGTCGGCGATCTTGCGGCGCGCCCATAGCTTGGAGAGGCCCTTGCCTTCGGCTGCATTTGCCAGCGGCAGCGTCACGACCCAGGGGCGGTCGCCGATGCGGCCCTTGATCTCGACCGAGCCCGCGAGCTTGTCGAGTTTCGCCGCCAGCACCAGCGGTTCGTCGCGATAGAGGTCGGGATTGCGCCGCCGGCGTGATATCGGCCTGCGGCTTCGGAGAATTTTGCGCGTGAGGTCGGTCACCGCGGGATTTTCCAGCTTGGCAAACAGCCCGCGCATGCGCTCCTCGACCTGCTCGACCGAGCCGATATGGGTAAAGGCGCCGCGCCCGAGTTCGGCGGCGCGCGTCATCAGATAGGTGTTCGGCGCCGAACCGATGCCGACCATGAAGACGCGCGAGCGGCCGCGCAGCGCGCTGATGGTCTCGAACAACTGCTGCTCGTTGCCGATGGCGCCATCGGTCAGGAACACGACCTGACGGACATAGTTGGCATCGTCGCCGAGCATTGTCGGACAGCGCCGCGCGCATCGCCGGCACCATCTCGGTGCCGCCATTGGCCTCGCAGCGCGCTGACGAACGAGGTGGCCTGACCGAGATGCTCGCGCATCGGCCGGCACGGAGGCCGGGAACAGCATGTCCATGGTGTGATCGAAGCGAATCACGTTGAAGCGGTCGGTCGGGCTGCAGGCGGCCGAGCGCGTAGATCAGGCTGGCCTTGGCCTGCACGATCGAGATGCCGCCCATCGAGCCGGAATTGTCGATCACGAAGATCGACCTCGCGCAGCAGCGGCTTTTGCTGCAGCCTGCTCGACCGATGGCGGCGTGACGAAGGCGAGCAGATAATCGCTGTCGCCGACATGCTCGCGGAACAGGCCGACCGACGGCGCCTTCTCGGCGGCCGGCTTCCAGGTCAGTTCGAAATCGCGATCGGCGGGCACCGGGCCTTCGGCCAGCCGGATGATGCTGCGTGCCGGTGTCGGATCTTTCGGTCTTGATCGGCATGATGATGGCTCTTGACCTCGCCGAGCGGAAAGCCGGCCTGCAGGCGCACGGTGATGGTGGTCGGGTTGACCGGCGCGTTGGTCGCGGGATCAAGCACGCATCGAGGAGATGCGGTCGCGATCCGGCACGGGATCGGATTGAGCTGGCGCCCCAGCCGCCGCCATCCGGCGTCGGAAGTCGACGCTCTGCACCGACGGGTGCGGGATTGTAGCGCGGCCCGACCACCATCGGCACCCGCAGCGAGAATTCGTTGCCGGATTGCTGCACGGTTTCCTGATACTCGATCTGCACCAGCACGGTTTCGCCGGGACCGATATTGGCGACGGAATTGGTGAAGATATTCGGCCGTTCCTGTTCGGTCAGCGCCGCCTTCTGCCCGCTCTGCGCTGGCTTGCTCATAGATGGCCTTGGCCTGCTGCCGCTCCTTGATATCGCCGACAATGACGCGGTCGCCGACCACCATCTTCAGCGTATCGACCGCGCCGCCGGCCGGCAGCGGATAGACGTAGACAGCCTCGACCCAGTCTTTGAGTCGGGTTGCGGAAAATCTGCGTGACGCGGGCGCGGACGGTGGGGCCGGATACGGTGAGATCGACGTCGATGCCGAGCCGGGAGGCGTCGGCATAACCGTCCTCGGTCTTCAGGAGCAACGAGCCGGAGCGCGCGTCTGACGGTTTGACGAACGCGGCCGGCTGGAGCGTGCGCCGACCATACCGGCTCAAAGCTCAAAAATAATGCCGCAAATCCGATCAGGAGTGCGGCGAGCGCTTTCGACCATGAAGAACAGAAATATTCGCATTTTGCGCGACAGGCGCACGCGCCTGCCGCAGTCGGATCTCGTCGCAAATCGTCATTTCCTTCACTCCCGTAAGGCGGTTTCGCCGTCAGGAAATCTCCGGCAATGCGCGATCTGGCGCGAGCGGGATGATCGGCCTTGTTCAGCCGTGCTCCGGTGTTTTGCGCCATCGCCGCGACAGGTTTGTGCGGGTTTGTGCTGGATTGTGCGTCTGGTCAGCGGATGAATTGGGCGGAGCGGCGGACGATCCAGTGAGACAACTTTCCGCTTCGTAAACCGAGGGTGACGATGCCGACGCCGGACAAGCAGCTTTCCGCCGAGCAAAGCCGGCAGATCGCCGACACCATTCGCGAGGAGATCGCCCGTCGCCGCATCTCCCGGCAGTCTCTGGCCGAGCTTGCAAAACTCAGCCTGTCAACGCTGGAAAAAGTGCTCGGCGGACGCCGCCCGTTTACGCTCGCCACCACCGTGCGGCTCGAGCAGGCGCTCGGCGTATCCCTGCGCAAGACGCTGGACGCCGCGCCGCCTGCTGCGCCTGTTAACGGCGAGGTCGCGCCGGATGCATTGGGGGCCTATTCGCGCCGCGCCGTCGCCTGGATCGAAGGCAGCTACGTAACGATCCGGCCGTCGTTCGGCGACAAGGAGGCGATCTTCGCCTACCGCACCGAGATCGCATGGGATGCGGTTGCCTCATCGCTCGTGTTCCATGAAGGCGAGCGGCAGGATGCGGCCTATACCCAGTTCGGCGAGGTGGCGGTGCCGAACCAATCAGGCCACATCTATCTCGTCACCAACCGGCACGGTCAGCACCGTCTGATCACGGTGGCGCGGCTCGCGATCTCGGGCGAGATGTACGGCATCATCACGACGCTGCTGGCAGGCCGCGGCTCGCAGCTGACGCCGATCGCGGCGCCGATTTCCTATCTGCCGATCAAGATGATCCCGAGCCCGACCTTTGGCCGGATTTCGTCAAACGATGCCAATTACACGGTTTATCGTCAGCATCTGCGCCGCACCATTGACGAGCCGTTTGCCATGTTCCTGCCGGCCTAGCGGTTATCCCTTGTAATTCCCCGTGAAAGCGCCTACATGGGGGTGGTTCGAATTACCGCTCTGCCTTGTCGACCGCGCCGAAACCGGCTCCTTTCCCAAGACATCGTTGAAATCGGATCAAGCCTGCACGGAGGTCGTGTGGGCAAAGCGCATTTGCGCATCTTGGAGATAGTTACATGGCTACCGGAACAGTTAAGTGGTTCAACGCGACCAAGGGTTTTGGCTTCATTCAGCCCGACGACGGCGGAAGTGACGTTTTCGTTCACATCAGCGCCGTCGAGCGTGCTGGCCTGAGCTCGCTCAACGAAGGCCAGAAGCTTTCGTTCGAAGCAAAGACCGACAGCGTGCGCGGCAAGACCAGCGCCGAGAACCTTCGCGTATAGACTCTTGTTTTGACGCGTTTTCTACTGCTGAGAAGTCTACGCAATCTGCGTAAACTTGATTGGCAGTGCGAACTGGTATCCACTTCGCTTGAAAACGCTCTGAAGTCGTCGATTTGGGATTACCACGGATGTACTGGGATCCTCTGATCGGCCTCTGAAGTATCAAAGCCCGCTGGTGATGAACCTGCGGGCTTTTCGTTTGCGCCGCGTTGCCTCGCAGATCAGTTGCCTCGCAGATCATCAGTCTATTGGAGGTCGGAAATGACCGAACGGTTGGACACCTTGAAGAAGGCGCGGGATCGCATGGTGGAAGAGCGCGACGCGCACGCCAAAGTGCTGGCCGCGCCGTTCGACCGCGACAAGGCAGAACGTGCGCGCAACAAATTCGTCGAGATCCAGACATTGATCGATTCGCTCGAGCGAGCCATCGGCGGTGAGCAGATCGCCGGCTAATCTGTTTTGACGCGTTTTCTTCACGCGAACCGGTATCCACTTCGCTCGAAAACGCTCAACGAACGGCGCCGATGCCTGACATTCGACATCGGCGCCGCCGGTTCCATGCGAGCCTTCTCTAGCCACCAGTCTCGGCGCTGATGATGTCGCCGAACAACTCCCACTGACCGCTCTTGAACCGCATCATCTTGAGCTGTTCGATCGGGGCGAAGTCGTTGGAGCCGGTGTTGACCCTGATGCCGGGGATCAGCGTGTCGGGCGTGTAATCTTTCAGGCTGGCGGCCTGCTTCATCACGTTTTCCCGGGTCAGATTGTCGCCGGCCTGCTTCAGCACCTGCACCATGGTTTGCGCCGCGGCGTAGCCGTAGACCAGATTGGTGTCGGAGATGTTGGCGCCCGGCATGTATTTGTCGATGAACGCCATGAACTTCTTCATGCCCGCGTCGTCCTTCCACTGCGGGTCGGACGCGTCCTTGAGATAGCCGGCCGACAGCACGCCTTCGGAGGCCTCAAGCCCGGCGGGCTTCATCACCGAACCGATCGAAATCGAGACGTCGGTCATGACGTGCATCGGCTTCCATTCCAGCTCGGCCATTTTCTTGATCGCCTGCGCCGCGAATTTCGGCGTGGAGATGTTGACGAAGACGTCCGCGCCGGTGCCCTTCAGCTTGACGATGTGGGAATCGATCGAGGGCTCGGTGGTCTCGTAGCTTTCCTCGGCGATCAGGATCGAGGAAGTCTTGTCGCCGAACACTTCCTTCAGGCCGGCGACGTAATCCTTGCCGAAATCGTCATTGGCGTAGAACACGGCGACCTTGGCATTGGGCTTGTTGGCCAGGATGTATTTTGCAAAAATTCTCGCCTCGACCCGGTAGCTCGGCTGAAAGCCCATGGTCCAGGGAAAATCTTTCGGGTCGTTCCACTTGCTGGCGCCGGTGGCGAGGAACAGCTGCGGCACCTTCTTGGCGTTGTGATATTTCTGGACCGCGGTCTGGGTCGGCGTGCCCAGCGCATTGAACACCAGAAACACCTCGTCGCTCTCGATCAGCTTGCGGATCTGCTCCACGGTTTTCGGCGGGCTGTAGCCGTCGTCATAGGAAATCCAGTTGATCTTGCGGCCGTTCACGCCGCCCTGGTCGTTGATCATCTTGAAATAGGCTTCTTCGGTCTTGCCGATGATGCCGTAGGCGGAAGCGGGCCCGCTATAGGCCTCGACATTGCCGATCTTGATTTCGGTGTCGGAGGCGCCGGTGTCGTATTTTTTCTGGGCGAAGGCGGCTGGGGCGGTGAGGAGGGAGAGGGCGGCGGTTACGGCAAGCAAAGACAGTTTCTTGTTCTTCATAAAAGCAATTCCCTGGTTTTTTGTGGTTGGGGACTGACGAGGCGAATTCGCAACCGGTCCCGGACGACGGCTACGAGGTAATACGGCTACGAAGCAATGGCGTTGATGTCGGTGGCGTTGATGTCAGTGGCTTTCGGGGTGTTGAAATTCTTTCGTAGCGTGGGTTTATGGATTTTCCCCGTCGCATTGCGCGGCAGGGCATCGACGAACTCGATCAGGCGCGGGCATTTGAACCGCGCCAGATTGGCGGCGCAATGCGCATGAATTTCCGCAGCGGTTAGCGCGTGGCCCGGCTTCAGCGCCACGATCGCCATGCCGACTTCGCCCCACTGCTCGTTCGGAATGCCGATGACCGCGGCTTCGGCGATGGCGGTAAGCTGATGCAGTACGCTCTCGACCTCGGCCGGATAGACGTTCTCGCCGCCGGAAATGTACATGTCCTTCCAGCGGTCGACGATGTAGTAAAATCCCTCTTCATCGACCCGCGTGGCGTCGCCGGTGTGCAGCCAGCCGTCGGTAAAGGAAGATGCGTTGGCGTCCGGCCGGTTCCAGTAGCCGGGCGTGACGTTCGGCCCCCTGACCCAGAGTTCGCCGAGTTCGCCGACAGCGGCGTCTGAGCCATCGGGGCGGACGATCCGCACTTCCGTATGCAGCACGGGCTTGCCGGACGAGCCGGCCTTGCGCGCGGCATCCTCCCTGTCCAGCATCAGCACGGCCGGAGAAGTCTCGGTCATGCCGTAACCCTGTTGAAGGGCGACGCCGCGTGCTTCCCACGTTTTCAGGAGCGGCACCGGCATCGGCGCGCCGCCGACGCCGCCGATCACAATCCGGCTGAAATCGGACGTCGCGAAAGAAGCATGCTGCGCCATGAACTGGTAGATCGCGGGCACGCCGAAGAATTGATTGATACCCTGCGCGGGATCGCTGATCAGTTGCAGCGCTGCGCCCGGATCGAACGCGCGCATGATCAGCACGGTGCCGCCGGCATGCAGCACGGGATTGGTGTAGCAATTGAGTCCGCCGGTGTGGAACAGCGGCAGCACGGTGAGCAGCACCGTCGAGGGCGAGATATAGGCGGGCCCGCCGAGATTGACGCAATTCCAGAACGTCATGCCGTGGGTGATGATCGCGCCCTTGGGTTGGCCCGTCGTGCCCGAGGTGTACATGATGGTCGAGATGTCATCATGGGTGACGTCTTCGAACCGGTCGAGCGGCTCGGCAGCAGCGATCGCCGCCTCGTAGGAACCGTCAGCACCGAACAGCAGGGTGGACGCAACGTTGCAGAGTTTTGCGACCGTGAGCGCGATATCGGCGAGGTCGGCGTCGTGGATCATGACCGTCGGCGACGCATCGCCGACAATGTATTGCAGCTCGGGCACCGTGAGGCGCGTGTTCAGCGGCAGGAACACCGCGCCGATCCGGAACGTCGCAAACTGCACTTCCAGCGTATCGGTGGTGTTGAGCGCCAGCACCGCGACCCGGTCGCCGCGCCCGACCTTCAGCCGGTCGCGCAGATGGCTGGCGAGACGCGAAATCCGTGCATCGAATTGCGCATAGGAAAAGCGGCGTTCGCTGGCGAGATCGACGACCGCGATCTTGTCCGGCGTGCGGCGGCCGAAATGGGCGATCCAGTCGTAATAGCGAACCGGCGACATGCTTTCTCCCGCGCAAGACCTCCGATCGTGGGCCGGGCGTCCCGGTCGCGTCGGGCTCATTTTGTTTGTCGCGTCCCCGGTTCAGGAACCGTGCAGCAATTCGCTGATCACGGCCAACTGGTTATCGCGAAACTCGACCATATAACCGTCCTTGATCGGGCGATAGTCCGCGGGCGAGGTGTTGAGCTTGATGCCGGGCAACAGCATCGACAACGACACGTCCTTGAGGTTGGCGGCTTGCGCCATGATGTTTTCACGGCTGAGATCGTTCTTGCACTGCTCCAGCACCACGACCAGCGCCTGGGCCACCATGTAGCCATACCCGGCCGCGAAATTGGCCGGATCGACGTTCGGCAACCGCGCCTTCATGAAATCCCCATAGGCAACGAGCCCGGGGTCATCGGAATTGGGCACATACGGTTTTAGCGCCACAACCGACATGATGCCCGCTGCGGCCTCGAGGCCCGCCGGCACCATCACCGTGTCCTTGTTGGCGCAACCGCTGGCGATGAATCGCATCGGCCGCCAACCGGTCTCGTACGCTTTACGGACCGCCTGCGCGCAGGCGCGCGGCGTCACGCTGTAGATCAGGAAGACGTCGGCCTTGGTATTGGCGAGCGTGAGGATCTGCGAATCTACCGTGGGATCTGCCACCTCGAAGCTCGAGGCCATCGCGATCGCCTTGTCGGCATCGGCCCCGAGCGCTTGCCTGACGCCGCGCAAATAGTCTTTCCCGGCATCGTCGTTCTGATAGAGGATCGCAAAACGGGCATTGGGGTTTTTGGATCGCGCGTAGCGCACCTCGATGCCGGCTTCCTCGACATAATTGGGAGCCCAGGGCAGCGCCATCAGCCAGGGCTGCGTGGCCGGTTCGTTCCATTTCGATGCCGAGCTGATCAGGAACAGATGCGGTACTTTGGCGCCGTTGAGATATTTCGCGGTCGCCGAACTCGGCGCGGTTCCCATGGTCCCGAACATGAAGGCGACATTGTCGTTTTCAACGAGCCGGCGGGTCGCCTCGACCGTCTTCGGCGGCGAAAAACCGTCGTCCAGCGAGATCATGTTGAGCTTGCGTCCGTTGACGCCGCCCTTCTCGTTGATCATGTCGAAATAGGCGGCAAAGACCTTGCCGGTGACGCTGAGCGCCGACGCCGGGCCGCTATACGGCATGATGTTGCCGAATTTGATCTCGGTGTCGGTGATGCCGGGTTGCTGGGCGGATGCCGCGGTCGATGCGGTGAGGGGCAGCAATGCTGCCAGGAAAGCAGCAAGTAGGCAGCGACGAAAGCAGCAGGGAAGGCAGCCCGGAAATCCGTAGCGGCAAACTTGCTCGATCGGATCATGCGTCATCCTCCCCGGTTGGGTGCCGATTATGTGTTATTTGTTTTTAGGCCCAGCCTAGGACAAGTCCAGAGAACCGATCTTGCGTTCAGTTGCTGGTCACGGCATGCCACGGGGAACGCTTGGCGCGGTGAACCGGCAAGACAATGCCAGCCGCTCAACGCAAGTTTGCGCGGGCCGGTTCGGGGCATCGTGATCGCCAGAACCTGATTACCAGACCCTGATTCCAATGGCGGTTCAATCAGGCACTGGCGCTTTCTTTTTGTTTGGCGTGAAGGAGAACAACATGCTGGAGCGGACGAGGGCGCAAAACCCGTTTTACACGCCGGAGCATGAGGCGTTCCGTGACGTGATGCGCCGCTTCGTGGCGCGCGAAATCGAGCCCCATGCCCATGAATGGGACGAGGCCGGCGAGTTTCCGCGCGAGCTCTATGCCAAGGCTTCCGGGATCGGCCTGTTGGGGTTGGGATTCCCCGAGGAATATGGCGGTGTGGCCGCCGACCAGTTCATGAAGATCGTGGCCTCGCAGGAACTCGCGCGCGCCGGCGCCGGCGGGGTCTCTTCGAGCCTGATGAGCCACACCATCGGCTCGCCCCCGATCGCGCGCGCCGCTCGCCCTGAAGTGAAGGCGCGGGTGCTGCCGCAGGTCCTGGCGGGACATGAAAATCTCGGCGCTCGCCATCACCGAGCCGGGCGGTGGCTCCGATGTCGCCAATTTGAGCACCAAAGCGCGGCGCGACGGCGACCATTACATCGTGAGCGGGGAGAAGACGTTTATCACCTCGGGCATGCGGGCCGATTATCTGACCGTTGCCGTGCGTACCGGCGGCGAGGGCGCCGGCGGCGTCTCGCTGTTGTTGATCGAGGGCGATACGCCGGGCCTGTCACGCACCAAGCTCAAGAAGATGGGCTGGTGGGCGTCCGACACCGCGACGCTGCATTTCGACGAATGCCGGGTACCGATCGAAAACCTGATCGGCGAGGAAGGCCAGGGTTTCAAGATCATCATGCAGAACTTCAACAGCGAACGCATGGGCATGGCGGCGAGTTGCACGGCCTATGCGCGCGTCTGTCTCGAGGAAGCGATCGCCTATGCCAAAGAACGCAAGACGTTCGGCAAGCCGATCGCGCAGCACCAGGTGATCCGCCACAAGCTGGTCGATATGGCGCAGCGGGTCGCGGCGTCCCAGGCGATGCTGGAAATGCTGGCATGGCGGCTCGGGCAGGGCGAGAGCCCCGTGGCCGAGATCTGCATGATGAAGAACCAGGCGACACAGACCATGGCGTTCTGTGCGTCGGAAGCCGTGCAGATTTTCGGCGGCGCCGGCTTCATGCGCGGCATCAAGGTCGAGCGCATCTACCGCGAGGTCAAGGTCAACGCGATCGGCGGCGGCACCGAGGAGATCATGAAGGATCTGGCCTCAAGGCAGATGGGCTTGTGAAGTTCTCGTCATTCCGGGGCGCGTCGAAGACGCGAACCTCAGATATGCAATTGCACATCGGGGAATCTAGAGGTGAGTTAAACAATATCGAGATTCTCAGATGCGCAATTGCGCATCGTAGTTCGCGCTGATGCGCGCCGCGGAATGACTAGGAAGAAAAAATGCTCTTCACAGCCGATCACGACGAACCACGTCGCATCCTTCAGAAATTCATCGCCGCCGAGATCAACCCATTCGTCGACGAATGGGAGAAGGCCGATATTTTTCCTGCCCATGAGCTGTTCAAGAAGCTCGGCGAGCTCGGCTTTCTCGGCCTCAACAAGCCCACGGAATTCGGTGGCCAGGGGCTCGATTACAGCTACGCGCTGATGATGGCCGAGGAACTCGGCGCCATCAAATGCGGCGGCGTGCCGATGGCGATCGGCGTGCAGACCGATATGGCGACACCGGCGCTGGCGAGGTTCGGTTCGGACGAAGTGCGCCGCGAATTTCTCGCGCCGGCGATCGCGGGCGATGCGGTGGCCTGTATCGGGGTGTCCGAGCCCGGCGCCGGTTCCGATGTCGCCTCGATCAAGACCAATGCCCGTTCCGACGGCGACGATTACGTCATCAATGGCGGCAAGATGTGGATCACCAACGGCGTGCAGGCCGACTGGATCTGCCTGCTCGCCAACACCAGCGACGGACAGGTGCACCGCAATAAATCGCTGATCTGCGTGCCCATGAAGACGAAGGGCGTGCAGGTCGCGCGAAAACTCGACAAGATGGGCATGCGCTCCTCCGACACGGCGCAGATTTTCTTCGACAATGTCCGGGTGCCGAAGCGCAACCGGATCGGCGAGGAAGGCAACGGCTTTACCTACCAGATGGTGCAGTTCCAGGAGGAGCGGCTATGGGGCGCCGCCGCCTGCCTCAAGGCGCATGAGTTCATCATATCAGAGACGATCGAATATACCCGCAACCGAAAGGCGTTCGGCAAGACGATCCTCGACAACCAGATCGTTCATTTCAAGCTTGCGGAAATGCAGACCGAAGTCGAACTGCTGCGCGCGTTGATCTATCGCGCCGCCGAAGCGCTGGTTGCGGGCGAAGACGTGACGCGGCTTGCGACCATGGCAAAGCTCAAGGCCGGCAGGCTCGGCCGCGAACTCACCGATGCCTGCCTGCAATTCTGGGGCGGCATGGGCTTTATGAACGAGACGCCGGTGAGCCGCGCCTATCGCGACAGCCGCCTGACCTCGATCGGCGGTGGCGCCGATGAAGTCATGCTCACGGTGCTGTGCAAGATGATGGGCACATTGCCGGGAATGAAGGGGAACGCCTGATGATCACACTCTATCACTGCGACGCGGCGCGTTCGTTTCGTCCGCTCTGGATGCTGGAAGAGCTGGGCCTGCCCTACGAACTCAAGATGCTGCCGTTCCCGCCGCGGGTGTTCGCCAAGGAATACATGGCGATCAATCCGCTCGGCACCATTCCCTTCATGGTCGACGGCGAGACCAGGATGACGGAATCGTCCGGCATCTGCCATTATCTCGGCACCAAATACGGGCCGACACCGCTGGTGGTCGGACCGGACGAGCCCGCCTATGGCGCCTTCCTGAACTGGATGTATTTCAGCGACGCCACGCTGACCTTTCCGCAAACGCTGGTGCTGAGATACAGCCAGCTCGAGCCGGAAGAGCGACGCAATCCGCAAGTGGCCGGCGACTACGCCAAATGGTTTTTGGGCCGGCTGCGGGCGGTCGAAGCCGCCACCGGTAAAGCGGAAACGCTGTGCGCGGACCGCTTTACCGCCGCCGATATCGCCAACGGCTATGCCCTGCGGCTCGCCGAAAATATCGGGCTCGCGAAGGATTTCGGACCCAACGTCGCAGCCTATTGGGCGCGTTTGCAGGCGCGCGACGGTTTCAGGCGGGCGGTCGCGGCGGAACGCAAGGCCGGCGTCGAGCAGAATGTGGCGCCGCGGGTTCGTGCCTGATCGCACCCGTCATTCCGGGTGGTCCGCAGGTGCGCGGCCACCGGAATGACGGCGTTTCGTGCCGGATGACAGCCCCCGAATTTGCGCTATGGTTGGCGCCATCGCAGCGGCCCAAAGAGCCGCGCGGGGGAGGACCAGCCATGGACGACAAGGGCCACAAATCCGGCCATCTGATGCTGATCACGCCGGAACGCGTATTCTATGCAGGGCTGCTCGGCCGCCCGCGGGAACGCTGCCCCGGCGCGCTTCACGTCTATGTCTCGATCAAGGACGGGCTGTGGCTGACGACCGCCGATGGCCGCGAGACCTATGGCGAACTGGCGGCCACGCTGCCGAATGTGCGGCACACCATTGCCAGCGACCATCGTTCGGCGATTTGCCTCGTGATCGAGCCGGAGAGCGTTCAGCCCGGCGTGTTCGAGGATCTCATCAAGCGTCTTTTGGGGCCCGAGAGCGAATATTTCGCCAACCGCATTCGCGCGGCCTATCTCGAATTGCGCCAACGCGGGGGTGGCGAGGATATCTCCAGCGCCGAATTCGACGTCATGTGCTTTGGCGAGGCGCTGCCGCAGCGGCAACTCGATCTGCGCGTGGCGCGCTCGATCGTGCAGATCGGAAAATTCTCCGGCGAGCCGGTGACGGCGGCGAGCTGCGCGGCGGAGGCCGGATTGTCGCCGTCGCGCTTCCTGCATCTGTTCAAGGAGGAGACCGGAATCTCGTTCCGGTCGTTCCGCGCCTGGAAACGCGCGCGGCACTTGCTGCATTTCGCCAACCAGGACATCAACCTCGCGCATCTTGCGCAGGACATCGGCTATCCGGATTCGACGCATTTCAGCCACTCGATCCGCCGCTTCTACGGCCTGATGCCGCGCGCGATCTTTTCCGGCTCGCGCGATCTCGCGATCTACCGCAGCGGCCGTATTGGCGCTGATAGCGCGTTGACGCAAGAAGCCGGCTAGCGCGGGACGCATGATCGCGTAACGCCCCTAACTTCCGGAAGCCGAAGGCTGATCATGAGCGACAAGGCCGTCATCACCTGCGCGCTGAACGGCGTGCTGACTGACCCAAAACAGCACAATGTTCCGGTCACGCCGGAACAGATGGCGCGCGAGGCCAAGGCCGCCTTCGACGCCGGCGCCAGCATCATGCATATCCATCTGCGCCAGCAGCAACCGAACAGGGGTCATCTGCCGTCCTGGGAGGTCAGCGTCAGCAAAGAGATACAGCAGGCGGTGCGTGAGGCCTGTCCCGGCGTCATCATCAACCACACCACGGGTCAGTCCGGGCCGGACTATTCCGGCCCGCTCGACTGCGTGCGCGAGACCAGGCCCGAGATCGCGGCCTGCAACGCCGGTTCGCTGAATTATCTCAAGGTGAAATCCGACAACAGCTGGGCCTGGCCGCCGCTGATGTTCGATAATTCGGTTGAGAAGGTGCAAGACTATCTCGACGTCATGAAGGAAGCCGGCACGATTCCGGAGTTCGAATGCTTTGACGTCGGCATCGTGCGCTGCGTCGGCATGTACCGGCAGACCGGCATGTATTCCGGACCGCTGGAGTATAATTTCGTGATGGGCGTCGCCTCAGGCATGCCGGCCGATCCGGAATTGCTGCCGATCCTGCTGAAGCTGAAACTGCCGGACGCACGCTGGCAGGTCACTGCGATCGGGCGGCAGGAAATCTGGCCGCTGCATCAGCGTTGCGCCGATCTCGGCGGGCATCTCCGCACCGGCCTCGAAGACACGTTCTATCTGGCCGACGGCAAGAAGGTGACCTCGAACGGGCAGTTGATCGAAGCCATCGCGGCTTGCGCGCGCAGAGCGGGGCGCGAGATTGCAAGTGCCGGCGGAAGCGCGGCAGATTTTTGGGACCAGGCATTGAACTGTCCACGCCGTCATTCCGGGGCACGCGCAACGTGAACCCGGAATCCGATAACCACGTTCGTGGTTATGGATTCCGGGTTCTGCTACCCGCCTCATGCGCAATTGCGCATCTGAGAATGACGAAACCATAGGGAGCACATCGCATGACCAACCTCGCAGCAACCGGCGGCGTGCCCGGTCCAGGCCGCATCGGCCGCGTCGCGATCGGCGATCTCCTGAAGCGTGCGGCGGCGCGGTTTCCCGAGCGGGTAGCGCTGACCGATGGCGAACGCCGTCGTCACCTTCACCGAGCTCGAACACGACGCCAATCGTTTCGCCAATTATCTGGTCCAGCGAGGCCTGAAGCCCGGCGAGAAAATTTCGACCATCTGCAACAATTCCGTCGAATTCGTCAAAGCGCTGTTCGGCATTCATCGTGCTGGCCTGGTCTGGGTACCCATCAACACCATGCTCGGCCCTGCCGACATGGACTACATCCTCGACCACGCCGAAGTACGTTTCGCGCTGATCGATGACAATCTTCACGCACAACCCGACCGGCGCGCGGCGCTGGAAAAGCGCGGCATGGAGATGATCGCGATCGATCTGAGCGGTAACGTTGCCGGGACGGGACTGGAGAATTTCAGCGATCTCCTGAAGGGCCAATCCGAGATCGAGCCCGAGATCGACATCGACGACCGCGATCTCGCGATGATCATCTACACCTCGGGCACCACGTCGCGGCCGAAAGGCGCGATGCATTGCCATCTCGCCGTCGTGATGGCGGTCATGAGCAACGCGATCGAGATGGAGCTCGGGCGCGATGCCGGGATCACCGGGCAATTTCCGTTGTTCCATTGCGCCGGCCATGTGCTGCTGCTGAGTTATCTCTCGGTCGGCGGAAAAATGGCGCTGATGCGCGGCTTCGATCCATTGGTCTGCATGGAAGCCATCGTGCGCGACAAGTTGACCGTCTTCGTCGGACTGTCGCTGATGTATCAGGCGATTCTCGACCACCCGCGCCGCAGGGACTACGACCTTTCGGGCCTGAAGACCTGCATCTACACCATGGCGCCGATGGGCCGCCCGCTGCTCGAGCGCGCCATTGCCGACATGTGCCCGAACTTCGTGCTGAGCAGCGGTCAGACCGAAATGTACCCGGCCACCACGATGTCGCAGCCGGACCGGCAACTCAAACGCTTCGGCAATTATTGGGGCGAGTCGCTGATCGTCAACGAGACCGCGATCATGGATGACGACGGCAATCTGCTGCCGCGCGGACAGGCCGGCGAACTCGTTCATCGCGGCCCGAATGTGATGATGGGCTATTACAAGGACCCGAAGGCGACCGAAGAGGCGCGCAAATTCGGCTGGCACCATACCGGCGATCTGGCGTTGATCGACGAGCACGGGGAAGTGCTGTTCCTCGATCGCAAGAAGGACATGATCAAGTCCGGCGGCGAGAATGTCGCGTCGGTGAAGATCGAGGAAACGCTGCTCGCCCATCCCGCGGTGCAGAACGCCGCCGTGGTCGGCCTGCCGCATCCGCAATGGGGCGAGGCGGTGTCCGCCTTCGTCAAGCTGAAGCCGGGCGCCGAGGCCGATGAGGCCGGGCTATCGGAACATTGCCGCAAGCATCTCGGCGGCTTTCAGGTGCCGAAGCTGGTTCGCATCCTCGACGAGATGCCGATGACCGCGACCGGCAAGCTGCGCAAGGTCGAGCTGCGGCAGGCGTTCAGCGAATATTTTGTGGGGAAGTAAGTCGCAGATGGCCATCCTCGAATCGACGGTCGCGACCGGCAGCGCCGCCTACAAGGCCAACCGTGACGGCATGCTGGCGCTGATCGCGCGGATGCGCGCGCTTGAAGAGCGCACCCGCGCCGCCTCTGCCGCGGCAAAGGACCGCTTCCACAAGCGCGGACAATTGCTGCCGCGCGAACGCGTCGCGCTGGTGCTCGATCCCGGCTCGCCCTTCATCGAATTGTCGACGCTGGCCGGCTACATGTTCGACGTGCCGGATGCGGGCAAGAGCGTGCCCGGGGGCGGGGTGATCGCGGGAATCGGATTCGTCTCCGGCATCCGCTGCATGGTCAGCGCCAATGATTCCGGCATCGACGCCGGCGCGCTGCAGCCTTACGGCCTCGACAAGACGCTGCGGGTGCAGGAACTGGCGCTCGAAAACAAGCTGCCTTACGTGCAACTGGTCGAAAGCGCCGGCGCCAATCTGCTGCGCTACCGCGTCGAGGATTTTATCCGGGGCGGTAACATCTTTCGCAATCTGGCGCGGCTCTCGGCGGCGGGTTTGCCTGTCGTCACGGTGACGCATGGCTCGTCGACCGCGGGCGGCGCTTACCAGACCGGATTGTCGGACTACATCGTGATGGTGCGCGGCCGCACCCGTGCCTTTCTCGCCGGCCCGCCGCTCTTGAAGGCGGCGACGGGGGAAATCGCGACCGAGGAAGAACTCGGCGGCGCGGAGATGCACACCTCGATTTCCGGCCTCGGCGATTATCTCGCCGAAGACGACCGCGACGCGCTGCGGATTGCCCGCGACATCATGGCCAATCTGGAATGGGACCGGCCCAAGCCTGCGGAAGGCTCGTTCAAGCCGCCGCGCTACGACGCGGAAGAATTGCTCGGCATCATGCCGATGGATCACAAGCGCCCCGTGGACATGCGGCAGGCGATCGCGCGGTTCGTCGACGATTCCGATTTCATCGAGTTCGGCGCCAATTATGGTCCCGCCACGATATGCGGCCACGCCCGCATCGAGGGGCAGGCGATCGGCATCATCACCAATAACGGTCCGCTCGATGTGCCCGGCGCCAACAAGGCGACGCATTTCATCCAGGCCTGCTGCCAGTCGCGCACGCCGCTGCTCTATCTCAACAACACCACCGGCTACATGGTCGGCCGGGCCTACGAAGAAGCCGGCATGATCAAGCACGGCTCAAAAATGATCCAGGCGGTGACCTCGGCCACCGTGCCGCAGATCACGATCTATTGCGGCGCGTCGTTCGGCGCCGGCAATTACGGCATGTGCGGGCGCGGCTTCCATCCGCGCTTCTGTTTCTCCTGGCCGAATGCCAAGACCGCCGTGATGGGCGGCGAGCAGGCGGCAGAGACCATGGCGATCGTGACGGAAGCGGCCGCCGCGCGGCGCGGCAAGCCGATCGAGAAGGAAAAGCTGGAGGCGATGAAGGCGCAGATCGTCGGCGTATTCGACGGCCAGATGGATGTGTTCTCGACCAGCGCCCGCGTGCTCGATGACGGCGTGATCGACCCGCGCGATACCCGCAGCGTGCTTTCGGAGGTGTTGGCGATCTGCCGCGAGGCCGAGGCGCGCATCCCGCAGCGCATGCAGTTCTCGGTCGCGCGGCCATGAGCAGTTCGGTGATGAAGCGTACGCCGTTCTTCAAGATACTGATCGCCAATCGCGGCGAGATCGCGCTGCGGATCATGCGCACGGCGCGCCGTCTCGGCTATGGTGTGGTCGCGGTCTATTCCGACGCCGATCGCGACGCCTTGCACGTCCGCGAGGCCGATCAGGCGGTGAGGATCGGCGAGGCGTTGCCGGCGCAATCCTATCTGCGGATCGAGGCGATCATTGCCGCCGCAAAAGCCAGCGGCGCCGGTGCGATCCATCCCGGTTACGGCTTCCTCGCCGAGAACGAGGATTTTGCGCAAGCCTGCCGCGACGCCGGTCTCGTCTTCATCGGGCCGTCACCGGAAGCGATCCGCTCGATGGGCAACAAGGCCGGCGCCAAGGACATCATGCAGGCTGCCGGCGTGCCCTGCGTGCCCGGCTATCAGGGCGCCGATCAGGGCGATGCCGTGATGCTGGCGGAAGCGAAGAAGATCGGCTTCCCCGTGATGATCAAGGCGGTCGCCGGTGGCGGCGGGCGCGGCATGCGGCTGGTCGCGGATGCCGCCGCGTTTCCGGACGCACTGCGCAGCGCGCGCTCCGAGGCGCAAGGCGCGTTCGGCGATCCCACGGTCATTCTCGAGCGCGCGATCGTCGATCCCCGCCATATCGAAATCCAGGTGTTTGGCGACCGCTATGGCCATGCGGTTCATCTCGGCGAGCGCGATTGCTCGGTGCAGCGCCGGCATCAGAAACTGATCGAGGAGGCGCCCTCGCCCCAGGTCACGCCGAAATTGCGGGCGCGGATGGGCGCGGTCGCGGTCGCGGCCGTGAAGTCGATCCGCTATGAGGGGGCGGGCACGCTGGAATTCCTGCTCGATAAAAACGGCGAATTCTATTTCATGGAAATGAACACGCGGCTGCAGGTCGAGCATCCCGTGACCGAGGCGATCACCGGACTCGATCTGGTCGAGCTGCAATTGCGCGTTGCCAGCGGCGAACCGCTTGGGCTCGAGCAGGAAGATATCAAATTCGCGGGCCACGCGATCGAGGTGCGGTTGTGCTCCGAGGATGCCGGCCATGATTTCATGCCGCAATCGGGCAAGATGGCTTTGTGGCAGATGCCGGAGGGCGTTCGCGTCGAGCATGCGCTGCAATCCGGCTCCGAGATTCCGCCGTTCTACGATTCGATGATCGCCAAGATCATCAGCCATGGCGCCGATCGCAACGAGGCGCGGGGCAGGCTGATTTGCGCGCTCGAGCAGACCGCGGCGTTCGGCGTCACCACCAATCAGGGATTCCTGATTTCCTGCCTGCGTCACCCCGGCTTTGCCGCGGGCGAAGCGACCACGGCCTTTATCGGCAATCATCGCGACGATCTGCTGGTCGCCGCGGACGAGCGACGGGGATGCCGCGCTGGCGGCGCTATTGCTTTACGTGACCAATCCGCATGCGCCGGTCTGGCGTGGCGGGCGCAGCCTGGCAGCGGCATTTCCGCTGGCCGCGCGTATCGATCTCGGCCATGGCCGTTCACGAAATTGGCGTTCACGAAATTGGCGTTCACGAAATCGAAATCGTGCGCGAGCGCGATGGCGGTTATGTCGCGAGCTTCGAGGGCGGAGAACGGCGTTTCGAAATCGACGAACTCGGCTGCGACGCGATCCGCTTCCGCACCAATGGCATGATGGAGCAAGCCAGGTTCCTGCGTGACGGCGACCTGCTCTATGTTCTGCATCGCGGGGCCACGCTTTCCGTTCGCGACCTGACGCTTGCGGCGCCGGCCTCGGCTACCGCGGCCGGCGGCGACGGCAAAGTCCGCGCGGCGATGAACGGCCGCGTCGTCGCGGTGCTGGTCAAGCCGGGCGAACAGGTCGCGGTCGGTCAACCCGTGATGACGCTGGAGGCGATGAAGATGGAGCATGTGCATACGGCAGGCGTCGCCGGCACGGTCTCCGCCATTGATGTCGCCGAAGGCGAGCAGGTGACGACGGGGAGGATCGTGGTGGAGATCGAGGCACAGGCTTAACTCCGTCGTCCCGGCCTTCGCCGGGACGACGATAGATTTTAGCCCTCTCTTCCCGTCCCCTCATTGAGCCAACACGCCACCTCGTGCTTTGCGCCAGCCTTCGCCAGCACTGGCCGCTCCACTTTGCACCGGTCCATCACGTAACGGCAGCGCGTATGGAACGCGCATCCCGACGGCGGGTTGATCGGGCTTGGTACGTCGCCGTCGATGACAGGCGCGAGGTTCTTTTGCTTCGGATCGGCAACGGGAACGGCGGCCAGCAGGGCTTGCGTATAGGGGTGGCGCGGGTTGGCGAACAGTTCGGTCTTGTCTGATATCTCGACGATGCGGCCGAGATACATCACGGCCACGCGGTGGCTGATATGGGCGACAACCGCGAGATCGTGGGCGATGAACAGATAGGAGAAGCCGTGCTTGCGCTGCAGGTCGATCAGGAGATTGATCACCTGCGCCTGGATCGAGACGTCGAGCGCCGAGACCGGTTCGTCGCACACGATCAGGTCAGGGCCGAGCGCCAGCGCGCGCGCGATGCAGATGCGCTGGCGCTGTCCGCCGGAGAATTGATGCGGATAATTCTTCATCTGGTCCGCGCGCAAACCGACCTGCGCGAACAGTTCGGCGACCCGCTCCTGCTGCTTACGCCCGGTCGCCAGTCCGTGCACGCCGAGCGGCTCGCCGACGATATCGCCCGCGGTCATGCGCGGATTGAGCGAAGCGAACGGGTCCTGGAACACGATCTGCATCGAGCGCCGGTGTGGGCGCAACTCGGATTTGCTGAGCGGCGCAATGTCCTGCCCGTTCAGCCGAATGCTGCCGCTGGTCGGCTCGACGAGCCGCAGGACCGTTCGCGCGACCGTGGACTTGCCGCAACCGGATTCGCCGACGAGGCCAAGCGTTTCACCTTTGCCGACCGAGAAGCTGACGCCGTCGACGGCATGCACGGTGCCGACGCGGCGGCGCAAAATGCCGCCGCGCACCGCGTAATGCTTGACGAGGTCGGTAACCTCCAGCAGGGGGCGTGTATCGTTCATGGCGCGGCCACCATTTCCGCGGCACGCCAGCATGCCGCCCAGTGATCGCCGCCGAAATCCTGCAGCGGCGGATATTCGGCGCGGCAACGGTCGATCGCGAGCTTGCAGCGCGGCGCGAAGGCGCAGCCCGGCGGCAGGTTCGTCAGCGACGGCACCATGCCGGGAATTTCGTTCAGCCGCGCATCGGCTTTCGCCTCCAGCGAAATCACCGCCGGCATCGAGGCCATCAGGCCGCGTGTGTACGGATGCATGGGATTTTCGAACAGGGCATCGACGGTCGCTTCCTCGACCTTCTTGCCGGCATACATCACGATGACGCGCTGCGCGGTCTGCGCCACGACGCCGAGGTCATGGGTGATCAGGATCAGCCCGGTGCCGAGCCGCTTTTGCAAATCGACGATCAGCGCCAGGATTTGCGC
The DNA here is from genome assembly GCA_963847015.1 of uncultured Alphaproteobacteria bacterium. Lineage (GTDB taxonomy): Bacteria > Pseudomonadota > Alphaproteobacteria > Rhizobiales > Xanthobacteraceae > Bradyrhizobium. Next base: position 78,133 of record CAWJYI010000009.1, read on the forward strand.
CTGGATGGTGACGTCGAGCGCGGTGGTCGGCTCATCCGCGATCAACAGCGCCGGCCGGCACGCCAGCGCCATCGCGATCATCGCGCGCTGGCGCATGCCGCCGGAAAGCTGATGCGGGTATTCCTGCGCGCGCCGCTCCGGTTCGGGGATGCGGACCAGACGCAACATCTCGACCGCCTGCGCCCATGCTTCCTTTTTCGTCATCTCGCGGTGCAAGCGCACCACCTCGGTGATCTGGTCGCCGATCCGCATTACCGGATTGAGCGAAGTCATCGGCTCCTGGAAGATCATCGAGATACGGTTGCCGCGGATCTTGCGCATCTCGGCCTCCTCGAGGCTGAGCAAATCGGTGCCTTCCAGAGTTACCGAGCCGCCGACGACCCGGCCCGGCGGGTCCGGCACCAGCCGCATGATCGACAGCGCGCTCACGCTCTTGCCGCAGCCGGATTCACCGACGATCGCCAGCGTCTCGCCACGGCGGACGGTGAACGAGACATCGTCGACCGCCCGAAACAGCCCCGAATTGGTGAAAAACACCGTCTGCAGGTTCTTCACCTCGAGAACCGTCGCTTCCGCCAAAACCTCGGTCATCAGCCGCGCTGCCTCGGATCGAGGATGTCGCGAAGCGCGTCACCGAACAGGTTGGTGCCGAACACCATCAGGCTGATCGCGACGCCGGGGAAGATGACGAGCCATGGCGCGACGCGAACATATTCCGCCGCCGATTCCGACAGCATTCGTCCCCAGGAGGGATAGGGCTCCGGAATGCCGAGGCCGAGGAACGACAGCGACGCCTCGGTCAAAATGGTGGAGCCGAGCTGCGCGGTCGCCAGCACGATCAGCGGCGCCAGCGTGTTGGGCAGTACGTGACGCAGCGCAATCCGGGTTTCGCTCATGCCGATCGATTTGGCGGCTTCGACAAACGGCAGCTCGCGCAGCGCCAGCGTATTGGCGCGGATCACGCGGGCGACCGTCGGGATCAGCGGGATCGCGATCGCGATAATCACGTTCGGCAGCGAGGGCCCCAGCGCCGCCGTCATCACCAGCGCCAGCACCAGCAGGGGCAGCGCCTGCAGAATGTCGGTAATCCGCTGGAACAGCAGGTCGACCCAGCCCGACAGATAGCCGGACGCGAGGCCGACCATCACGCCGATCGACGAGCCCAGCGCCGTCGAGCCGATGCCGACGGCAAGCGAGATGCGCGCACCGTGGACGATCCGGGCCCAGACGTCGCGGCCGAACGAATCCGTGCCCATCCAGTGCAGGGCGCTCGGCGGCGCCAGCCGGTGCGCGGAATCGACGCTGAGCGGGTCGAAGCGGCAGATCAGATCGGCCGAGATCGCCACCCAGACGAACATCACCATGATGAACAGGCCGAAGGTGCCGAGGATGTAGCGTTGTGCGAGAAACGTCAGGCGCCGCCAGCCATGCGTCGAATGGGCGCCGGCGCGTTTCAGTTCGCTGTCGTAATTGGCCACAGTCAAGCAGCAGCTCCTAGTCCGTATAGCGGATGCGCGGATCGATCGCGGCGTAAAGCATGTCGACAGTGAAATTGGCGACCACCACGACCACGGCGATCAGCATCACGAGGTTTTGGACGATCGGATAGTCGCGCCAGCGCAGCGCCTCGACCAGGAAGCGGGCGACGCCGGGAATATTGAACACGGTTTCGGTGACGATCAATCCGCCGATCAGGAACGCCGCCTCGATACCGATCACGGTGATGACCGGAAGAATCGCGTTCTTCAGCGCGTGGCGATAATTGACGGACGCTTCGGAAGCGCCCTTGGCGCGCGCGGTGCGGATATAATCCTGCCGCAGGATTTCCAGCATGGAGGAGCGCGTGATGCGCATCGTCAGCGCGGCGCTGCGGAAACCGACCGCCATCGCCGGAACGCAATAAATCGCGATGGCCTCGGTCCAGGTCCTGGGATTGGGATTGAAGATCGGCATCGACCCGAACAAGGAGACCGACGCCATCAGGATCAATAGTCCGAGCCAGAAGGAGGGCAGCGACAGGCCGCTGAGGCTGACCACGCGCAAGGCATAATCAAGCCGCGTGCCCTGCTTGACCGCGCTGATGACACCCAAGGGGATGCCGATCGATGCGGAGAACAGCAGCGCGAGGCCTGCAAGTCGCGCCGTGATCGGAATCCGCGGCAGGATTTCCTGCAGCGCCGGCTTTTCGGATACGTAGGAATAGCCGAGATCGCCGTGCAGCAGCCCGCCGATCCAGTGCAGATACTGCACCACGATAGGCTGACTGAGGCCCAGCTCCTTTTCAAGATTGGCCTTGTCGGCGGGGTCGACGAAGCCCGCGGCGTCGAACAGGATGTCGACGATATTGCCGGGGACGATGCGCAACAGCACGAAGATGATGATCGAGATCCCGATAAGGGTCACGAGCATCAAGGCAAGGCGCCGCACGATATAAGCAAACACCTGGTTGTTCCCTCAGCGTATTCCGCAAAAACGGGTAGCGGTTTTGCGGAACTACGCGCAAAGCATATTCTGGCCGGCTTGGCGAGACTGGACGCTATTTGTCCAGCCACACGTCTTCGTAACGATAGCCGTTGTACGAGCTGTTCACCATGATGGTGATGCCCTTGACATAAGGCTGCCAGCAGGATCCGGTACGGCTGTGGAAGATGATCGGCCGCGCCACGTCTTCCTGCAGTTTCTTGTCGATCTCCCAGACCAGTTTCTTGCGCTTGGCGACGTCGGTTTCCATCGATTGCTGGTCGAACAGTTTCTCGATTTCCTTGTTGCAGTAGTTGGTGTAGTTGCGCTCCGACCCGCAGGAATAATTCTCGTAGAACGACTGGTCGGGATCGTCGACGGCGTTGCCGGTCAAATTGAGCCCGAGTGCATAGTCCTTGCGGGCGATTTTCGGGAACCATTGCGCGGTATCGACGACATCGAGCTCGGCGTCGATATAGATGCTCTTGATCTGGTCGATCAGGATGACGGCGGGATCGCGGTAGACCGGAATGTTGCGGGTGGAAACCTTCACGGCGAGATGCTTGTCGGGGCCGTAGCCCGCCTTCTGCATCAGCTTGCGCGCTTCCTCGCGGTTGGCGTTGATATCAGGGCCGTAGCCCGGGATCGTCTCCAGCATTTCCTTGGGCATCGCCCACAGTCCGCCGGGCGCGGGCAGCATGGTGCCGCCGATATCGCCCTGGCCTTCAAACATGATCGAGATGAACGCCTTGCGGTCCAGCGCCAGCGCCAGCGCGCGGCGGATATCGAGATTGTCGAAGGGCGGCGCGGACGAATTGACGATAATGTTGGTCGAGACGTTATTCGGCTCGACCACGCATACCGCGTTCGGCATCTGCGCCTTGACGTCCTTGAGCATCGGGATCGACACTTCCGTCGGGAACGTCATGTCGAACTTCCCGGAAATGAATCCGAGGATGGCGGTCGAACGGTTCGGGATGATGGTGAATTCGATGCCGTCGAGATGCGGCAGACCCTTCTTGAAGTAGTTCTCGTTGCGCACCAGCTTGATCAATTCGTTGGCCTTGAACTCGACGAATTTGAACGGGCCGGTGCCGATCGGCTTGGTGCGCATCTCGGCCGGCGAGGCGTGGCAGGGATAGACGGGCGTATAGCCGGAGGCGAGCAGCGACAACAGCGCCGGCTGCGGCCGTTTCAGATTGAACGAAGCTTCAAAGTCGCCGTTCGTCGTGACCGTGTCGACCTGGTCGTACCAGGATTTGCGCGGGTTCTGGCGGAACTTCTGCTCCGATTTGCCCATCAGCATGTCGAAGGTGCATTTGACGTCGGCGGAGGTGAACGGCTTGCCGTCGTGCCATTTGACGCCTTGCTTGAGCTTGAACGTCAGCTTCTTGTTGTCGCTGCTCCAGGCCCAGCTTTCCGCCAGGTCCGGGACGATCAACTCCACGCTGTTCTGCGCGACGTTCTGATCGAACATCACGAGGTTATTGTAGATCGGCATGAAGGGTATGTTGACCGAATAGGTCGCGCCTTCATGGATCGAGGCGCTGCCCGGGCTGTCGCGGTGATAAACCCTGAGGATACCGCCCTGCTTCGGCTCGGCCGCAGATGCAACATGGTAAGCCGGCAGCAACAACAACACTGCGGCGGCAAGCGTTCGCACGCTCCGCATGGTCCCCTCCCTGATTTCGGTCTCATCGTGGCCGATTACAAACGACGATACCATGACAATGGGGCCGAGCAACCGGCCCAAGCCGCTGCGGGGATTGGCAATTCGGACTAAGCGAAATCCGCGCGGCGGAACTTGGGGCCGGGTTTTCGCGCGATTTGCAGGGAATTTGGCCGTCACAGGGCGGGTCACACGATGCGCGAGGTCTTGTTGCCCCAATAGCGGTCGCGCAGCAGCCGGTATACATTCGTCATCGTTCGATCTCTCTCACGCAGCCAAACTGAGAATTTCGCGGACCTGTGCCGGTCCCTCGATCTTGCGCGGATTGCGCGGCACCCAGGGCGTTGCCATCGCAGCCAGCGCGATCCGGTCGAAATGCTCCGGTCCGACCTTGACCTCGCGCAGGCTGCGCGGCATGCCGAGGCCGCGAATGAAATTGTCGAGCACGTCGGCAGCATCCTCGCCCGGATGTCCCATCGCGGCCGCGACCAGCGCCTGCCGCTCGGCGTTGACCGGTTTGTTCCAGCGCATCACAAACGGCAGCATCACGCAGGACGTATAGCCGTGCGGCACGCCGAACTCGGCGCCGAGCACGTAGCCGATGCCGTGGCTTGCTCCCATCGGCACGCCGGAAGACAATCCGCCCATCGAGAGCCAGGTGCCGATCTGGCAGTCCATGCGGGCGTCGAGATCGCTGCCGTCGGTCTTGACCCGCGGCAGCGCCTGCGCCAGCAGCGAAAGTCCCTTCAGCATCTGGGCGTCGGCGTAAGGATGGGATTGGCCCGAGCAGATACCTTCGACGCAATGATCGACGGCGCGGATGCCGGTCGACAACCATAGCCATTCCGGCGTGTGCGCGCCCAGCGCCGGATCGAGGATCACGGCGCGTGGCATCGTCAGCCGGTGACGCACCATTTCCTTGACCTTGGTTTTCTCGTTGGTCACGCCCGCGCTGGGGCTGAAATCGCCGCCGGCGATCGTGGTCGGCGCGCTGATCTGGCGAACCGTCGGTGCGGTCATCGGCGGCGGCACGCCGTTGCGCGCGCGAATCCTGTCGATGTCGTCGGGGTTGCGGATATCGTTGGCGAGGCAAAGTTGCACCGCCTTGGCGCCGTCGGTAATCGAGCCACCGCCGATCGTGACGATCAGATCGGCGTTGGCGGCGCGGGCCTGATCGGTGGCGGCAATCACGGCCGCGCGCGGCGTATGCGGGGACATCGCGTCGAAGGTAGCGGCGCAGCGTGAGCCCAGCGCGCGGCGGATATTTTCGATCACGTCGGTTTCGCGATTTAGCGTGCCGCTGACCATCAGGAACGCGCGCTTGGCCTCCAGCCGGTCCATCTGCTCGACGATCGCCTCGGACGCCGGGCGTCCGAATACGACCTCATCCATGGCGCCGAATACGACACGTCCCTTATGCACGCTTGTTCTCCCCGGACATTTTGGCTTTGTTGTTGAGCCTAGCGTAGCGGAGGAAGTTCGGCACGTCATGCCCCAAGATGAGGCTGCAGCAATGTCGCTCTGCTGAATGAGTTGACGTAAATCCCGGCGGTCGAATTAAACCAGCAGCTGCGCAACCTCACCAACCGAAATGCTCCGCTCCGACAACAAAATCTCTGCCGCTGCCTGTTCCCATTCGCCCTCCTGCGGCGCCAGCGGGTCCAGCACGCTCAGGCGATGTTCGAGCACCAGCCGCGCAAGGAGCGCGCGGCGGGCGTCGGCGCCGGGGCGGGCGGCTTCGGACGTCATCAGCACGGCGCTCGCGATGTGATAGAGCGCGCTGGCGGCTTGCCGCGCGTGTTGCTCCAGCGACGCTTGCGCCGCGACGCGCTCCGCAAAGGCCACCGTGCGGTCGAGCGTCTGCCGCAGGCGATCGCGGAAGGAGGCCGGTATAGCGGTTGCTTCATCCAGCAATGCCGACAGCGCCGCCTGCAACGGCTTGTGCGCGCGGCTCTTGCCGACGGCGCGGGTGATGATGTCGAGCGCGTTGATGTTGCTGGTGCCTTCCCAGAGCACGCCGATATGGGCGTCACGCACCAGCCGTGCATGCACCCATTCCTCGATATAACCGTTGCCGCCGCGCACCTCCATCGCACCGGTCGCCACCGGAATGTTGTCGCGGCAGGCGCGGAATTTTAAAAGCGGCGTCAGGATACGCAGGCAACTCTCGGCGTCGCTGGATCCCGCGTTGGCGCGGTCCATCGCGTCGGCCGCGAACAAGAACATCGACAGCGATTGTTCGGCCGGCAGCGTGATCTTGAGAAGCTGGCGGCGGAGCAGCGGATAGTCGATGATGGTCTTGCCGAACGCGGTGCGCGTGCGCGCGCACACCATCGCCTCGTTGACGCAGCGCCGCATCATCGCGGAGGCGCGCACGCCATGCGACAGCCGCGACAGGTTGACCTGCTCCATCATCTGCTTGAGGCCCGACCCGGCATCGCCGACGAGATAGGCCACCGCGCCTTCCAGCAAAATCTCGCCGCTCGCCATCGAGCGGGTGCCGAGCTTGTCCTTGAGCCGGACGATACGATAGGCATTGCGGCTTCCATCCTTCAGCCGGCGCGGCAACGCAAACAAGGCGAGCCCCTTGGTGCCGCCGGGGGCGCCCTCGGGGCGCGCCAGCAGCAGCGCCACGTCGGCGTCGGCATGCGAACAGAACCATTTGTCGCCGGTGAGCCGCCACTCGCCATCTTCCAGGCGGGCAACGGTCTCGATGGTGCCGACGTCGGAGCCGCCGGCGCGCTCGGTCATGAACTGCGTGCCCTTCCACATTGTCGCAACGTCGCCGGACAGCATTTTTGGCAGCAGATATTCTTTCAGTTCAGCGTTGGCGAATTTGCGGATCAGATGGATCGAGGTGTCGGTGACGCTGATCGGGCACATCAGCCCGAATTCGGCCTGCACGAACAGATATTGCAGCGCGTATTTGGCGACCGCGGGCAACGGGCGATCCATGCCGAGCGCGCCGCCGCGATGGCTCATGGCGTGGAACTGGAAGTCGCCGAAGGCGATGTTTTCCATCTCGCGATAGGAGGCGTGATAATCGATCCAGTCTTCGTCGCGTCCAAAACGGTCGCGCGGGTGCAGCACCGGCGGGTGCTTGTCGGCGATCCCAGCCAGTTCGTCGAGCCGGTTGCCGGCGAGCGCGCCGAGGCGATCGAAATGCGGCTCGAGATGGCGGAAATCATCCGGCTTGAGATAATGCGCGAGCAGATCGCGCAGGCCGCGGTCGATGGCGTAGAAATTTTGTCCCGCGCAATCCGGCGCGATGTGATCGGCGCCGCGGCGCAACTCCGGCGCGACAGTCGCCTTTGAATTCCGGGGTGAGCGCGCGTCCATGGCTGGTCTCGTTTTGGGGTACGTCAAGGCATACCGCCTCCGGGCCGGCCGTTCCAGCGATCATCAGCAGGCTCGACATGACGGTGCTCCAATTTCAGATATGACTTCGGCTAACCGGCGCGACAAATTTCACCGCATGCCGGTGTGACGGCGACGTTCCGTTACACGCAACACGGCAGCGAAGAATGGGTCAGTCCTATTGACGCATCATCGCGTCACACTTCGAGCCGGCACAATCCGCCGCATAGGCCAAGGCCGCGATACGGGCCAAAATTGGATGCATAACGATTGTGCTTGATCGGGCTGGGCTCTTGACCAGACTGCAAGCCGCTCACATCTGTGGCGCTCGCCGCGGATTTCAGCAGCAACTGCCTCCATCGATTGACGGTATTGGGGAAGTGCATGGGTGTCGAATTGAGCGCGAATGCGAAACCGATACTCCCGGCTGCACCGGAAGCGGCCCGAAATCCATTCAGTCCGCAGCCTCCGGCTCGTTGATCCTGGCGGCCGCGTTGGCGCTATCCGGGTGCGGCGACAAGCCGGCGCAGCAAGCGGCTCCCGCGCCGCCGCCCGTCACGGTGGCGCAGCCAACCAAGCGTACCGTCACCGACTGGGACGAATTCACCGGGCGGTTCGAGGCAGTCGAGGAGGTTCAGGTTCGCGCCCGCGTTGGCGGCTTCGTGAACAGCGTCGAATTCCGCGACGGCGCCATCGTTCATGCCGGCGATCTGCTCTATGTCATCGATCCGCGTCCGTTCGAGGCGGTGGCCGAGCAGGCCGACGGCCAGCTTTCGGATGCGCGCGCCAAAGCCGAGCTTGCCAAGCGCGAACTCGATCGCGCGCTTGACCCTGGTCCAGACCAGCGCGGTCTCCGAATCCATCGTCGATCAGCGCCGCCAGACCTTGCAAGCCGCGCACGCGGCCGAAATGCAGGCCGAAGGGGCGTTGAAAGCGGCCAAGCTCAACATCGAGTTCACCCATGTGATGGCGCCGATCACCGGCCGGGCCAGCCGCCATCTCGTCAGCGCCGGCAATCTCGTGCAGGGCAGCGATGGCGGTTCGACGTTGCTTACGTCGATCGTCTCGCTCGATCCGATCTACATTTATTTCGATGTCGACGAGGCGACCTATCTGCGGAACAACAAGCTGTGGTTCGAGGGCCGGCGTCCGAGTTCGCGCGATACGCCAAATCCGGTCCAGGTCACGCTGACCGGCGAAACGAAACCGTCGCACGACGGTACGATGAATTTCATCGACAACCGGCTGGATGTCTCGACCGGCACGCTGCGCAGCCGCGCGGTGGTTCCGAACAAGGATTTGTCGATCCTTCCCGGACAGTTCGGCCGCGTCCGGCTGATCGGCAGTTCGCCTTATGAAGCCCTGCTGTTGCCGGATAGCGCAATTGCCACCGATCAGTCGCGCAAGATCGTTTTCGTCGTCAAGGATGACAACAGCGTCGAGGCGAAGCCGGTCATCCTCGGGCCGCTCGACGAGGGCCTGCGCGTGATCCGCGAGGGCATCAAGGCGGACGACCGCGTCATCGTCGAGGGTCTGCAGCGCGCCCGTGTCGGGGCGAAAGTGAGCCCGCATCCGCGCCAGCTGGCGGACAAGCCCGGCGGGTGAAAAGAAATAAATCTCGGCAGGCTTTCCATCAATCAGCCTATCCTGGCGATGGTGCTGTCGATCGTGCTGCTGATTGTCGGCGCGATCGCCTATACCACGTTGCCGGTCTCGGAATATCCGCCGGTGGTGCCGCCGACGGTGGTCGTCACCACGCAATATCCGGGCGCTTCGGCGCAAACCGTTTCCGATACCGTCGCGGCTCCGATCGAGCAGGAGATCAACGGCGTCGACGACATGCTGTATCTCTACAGCCAGGCGACCTCGAACGGGCAGTTGACCATCACGGTGACCTTCAAGCTCGGCACCGATCTCGACAAGGCCCAGGTGCTGGTCCAGAACCGCGTTGCGATCGCGCAGCCGCGGTTGCCCGAAGAGGTGCAGCGCAACGGCGTCGTCACGCGCAAGAACAGTCCGGACATCCTGATGGTGGTGTTCATGCTGTCGCCGGACGACAGCTTCGACCAGCTCTATATCAGCAACTACGCGCTGCTGCAGGTTCGCGACCAGTTGCTGCGGCTCGACGGCATCGGCGATATCCAGATGTTCGGCGCGCGCGACTATTCGATGCGGCTGTGGCTCGATCCCGACAAGATCGCAACCCTCGGCCTGACCGCCGGCGAGGTGGTGGCGGCGATCCGGGCGCAAAACGTGCAGATCACGGGCGGCCAGATCGGCGAGCCGCCGATCTCCGACCGCGCGTTTCAGCCCAATTTGACGTTCACCGGCCGTCTGAAGGATGTCCATCAGTTCGAGGATATCGTGGTCAAGGCCGGTTCCGACGGCCGCATCGTGCGGCTGCGCGATGTCGCCAGGATCGAGCTCGGTGCGCTGTCCTACGCCACCAACAGCTTCCTGCTGAGGAAATCGGCGGTAGCCTTGCTGGTGACGCAGCGGCCGGGGTCGAACGCGCTGGCCACGGCGAAGAATATCTCCGACCACGATGGAAAAGCTGAAGGCCAATTTTCCGAAAGGGCTCGAATACAACATCGGCTACAATCCTACCGAATTCATCGCGCAATCCGTCAGCGAACTGGTCAAGACCATCTACGAGGCGATGATCCTCGTCGTCATCGTGGTGCTGGTGTTCCTGCAGGGCTGGCGGCCGGCGATCATTCCGATCATCGCCATACCAGTGTCGCTGGTCGGCACTTTCGCCGTGATGGCGGTGCTCGGATTCTCGATCAACAATTTGACGCTGTTCGGCCTCGTGCTGGCGGTTGGCATCGTGGTCGACGATGCCATCGTGGTGGTCGAGAACGTCGAGCGGCATCTGCGGGACGGCATGAGCCGGCGCGACGCGGCGCTCAAGACCATGGAAGAGGTCGGCAGCGCGCTGGTGTCGATCGCGCTGGTGCTGTGCGCGGTGTTCGTGCCGACGGCGTTTCTGGGCGGCATCTCCGGGCAGTTCTTTCAGCAGTTCGCGGTCACCATCGCGGTCGCGACCGCGATCTCCTGCTTCTGCTCGCTGACGCTGTCGCCGGCGCTGGCTTCGCTGATCCTGCAGCCGCACGAGGAGCATCGGCAACCCGCGCGCTGGAATCTGATCGGGCGCGGCTGGGAAAAATTCACCGGCGTTTTCAACCGCACTTTCGACCGGCTGTCCCACGGCTATGCCGGCGCCGCAAACTTCGTGATCCGGCATTCAGCGGTCATGCTGCTGTTCTATGTCGCGCTGATCGGCAGTGCCGGATGGCTGCTCGCCACCACGCCGCAGGGCTTCATCCCGGCGCAGGATCGCGGCTACGTCATTGTCTCCGTGCAGTTGCCCGGGGCTGCCTCGCTGGCGCGGACCACCGAGATCGTGCGCGAGATCGAGAAAATCGCGCTCGATACACCCGGCATCATTCGCGTGGCGGTGTTCGCCGGATTTTCCGGCGCCACGCGTACCCAGGCCACCAACGCTGCGGCGCTATTTCCCGTGTTCGAGGATCCGGAAGAGCGCCACAAGAAAGGTCTGACCGCAAATTCGATCGCCGGCGAGTTGCGCAAGCGGCTGGCGCGGCTCGAGGGCGCGTTCATTATTGTCATCCCACCGCCCGCGGTGCCCGGCATCGGCACCGGCGGCGGCTTTACCATGCGGATCCAGGACCGCGCCGGCCGCGGCCCCGAATTGCTGGCGTCGGCCACCGACGAACTGGTTGCCGCCGCGCGCAAGGCGCCCGGCCTGACTTCGGTGTTCTCGCCCTTCACCGCCAATACGCCGCAGGTGTTCGTCGACATCGACCGCGTCAAGGCGCAGAAGCTCGGCGTGCCGATTGCAAACGTCAACGAAGCGATCGAGACCTATTTCGGCTCGGCCTATGTCAACGACTTCAATCTGTTCGGCCGTACCTATCACGTCACGGCGCAGGCGGACTTCCCGTTCCGCAAGGAAACCAGCGATCTCGCGCGGCTGCGCACCCGCAATGCCGCCGGCGACATGGTGCTGCTCGGCAGCGTGGTCGACTTCCGCGACATGTCGGGGCCCGACCGCGTTGCTCGCTACAATCTCTACCCGGCAGCCGAACTTCAGGGCGATACAACTCCGGGGACGAGTTCGGCGACCGCCATCGCCACGATGAAGCAACTGGCGGAGGACACGTTGCCGAGCGGCTTCTCGTATGAATGGACCGACCTGTCCTATCAGCAGGTCACCGGCGGCAATTCGGGTCTCTATGTGTTCCCGATCTGCGTGCTGTTCGTGTTCCTGGTGCTGGCCGCGCAATATGGCAGCTGGAGCCTGCCGTTCGCGGTGATCCTGATCGTGCCGATGTGCCTGCTCGCTGCGACCATCGGCGTGCGGATCATGGGACAGGACGTCAACATCCTGACCCAGATCGGGTTCGTGGTGCTGGTGGGACTGGCGGCGAAGAACGCCATCCTGATCGTCGAGTTCGCGCGCGATATCGAGCTCGAGGGCCGGCCGCGCCTGGAAGCCGTCATCGAAGCCTGCCGTTTGCGGTTGCGGCCGATCCTGATGACGTCGTTCGCCTTCATTCTCGGCGTGCTGCCGCTGGTGGTTTCGGTGGGCTCCGGATCGGAAATGCGACAGGCGGTCGGCGTCGCCGTGTTCTTCGGCATGCTCGGCGTCACGCTGTTCGGCCTGATCTTCACCCCGATCTTCTACGTGATCGTGCGCAACCTCGCCGATGCCCGCGGTCCCAAAACTCCCGCCCCGGCGTGATCGCAACGCGGTTGTTCAGGTTGCAGCGCAAGCCCCCAATACTATTGGCTTATTTGAAATAGATGGGCAGCCGCAGGGTTATAAAATATTGTCGGATGAGTATTAATCTGAACAGAAACTGCTGGGAGGTATATATGAAGTCGGGATTGTTGGCGGCCGTCGCGGTGAGCGGTCTTTTATTTGCCGGGCCGGCGTCGGCACAGGGCGTCAAGATCGGCATTCTGAACGATCAGTCCGGGGTCTACGCCGATTACGGCGGCAAATGGTCGTTCGAGGCCGCCAAGATGGCGGTCGAGGATTTCGGCGGCGAAGTGCTCGGCAAGAAGATCGAAGTCATCTCCGCCGACCATCAGAACAAGCCGGATCTCGCTACCGCGATCGCGCGGCGCTGGTATGAAGTCGAAGGCGTCGACATGATCACCGAGTTGACGACCTCTTCGGTCGCGCTCGCGATTCACGATCTGTCGAAGCAGATGAAGAAGATCGACATCGTCGTCGGTGCCGCGACCTCGCGGCTGACCGGCGACGCCTGCCAGCCCTATGGTTTCCACTGGGCCTATGACACGCACGCGCTGGCGGTCGGCACCGGGGGCGCGCTGGTGGAAACCGGCGGCGATACCTGGTTCTTCATGACCGCCGACTACGCCTTCGGTTACGCGCTCGAAAAGGACACCGGCGACTACGTCAAGGCAAAGGGCGGCAAGGTACTGGGCTCGGTTCGCATTCCGCTCAACTCGTCGGATTTCTCCTCGTTCCTGCTGCAGGCGCAGAGCTCGAAGGCGAAGATCATCGGGCTCGCCAATGCCGGTCTCGACACCACCAATTCGATCAAGCAGGCGGCGGAGTTTGGCATCGTCAAAGGCGGCCAGAAGCTCGCAGGCCTGCTGCTGACGCTGGCCGAAGTCCATGGCCTCGGGCTCGAGGCGGCGCAAGGCCTGGTGCTGACCGAAGGTTATTACTGGGATCGCGACGACAAGAGCCGCGATCTCGCCAACCGCTTCTTCAAGCGCACCGGCCGGATGCCGAACATGATCCAGGCCGGGACCTATTCGGCGACCTTGTCGTATCTGAAGGCCGTCAAGGCGGCCGGCACCAAGGACACCGAGGCCGTCGCCAAGAAGCTGAAGGAACTGCCGGTCAATGATGACTTTGCGCAGGGCGGCAAGGTGCTCGAGAACGGCCGCATGGTGCACGACCTCTATCTGTTCGAGGTCAAGAAGCCGTCGGAATCGAAGAAGCCGTGGGATTACTACAAGCAGCTCGCCGTGGTTCCCGGCGACAAGGCATTCCCGGCGGCCAAGGATTCGGGCTGCCCGTTGGTGAAGTAAGCTGTTGGTGAAGTAATCGCCCGCGATCATTCGATCGCTTGCCGCTCAACGACGAACGCCGCGCTGGTTTGAAGCCTGCGCGGCGTTTTCTTGTTCAGGTGTGCAAGGCTTCGTTCGGGGCTTCCGTTCCGATCGAAATCAGAAGTTACGCTGGGCGCGAAGCTGCAGATGCGCCGTGTCCTGGTTCGCGAAGCGAAGGCCGCGCCACGATCAAGCGTGAATGAGGCGCCAGATGATGGCAGCGAGCGCGCCCAGCCAGAGGATGATGGCGGCGCCGGCCTGGATTCCAAAGCCACGGCCGCGCTTGGCGGCGGCTTCTGCATAGCCTGTCATGTAGAGGAATCGGCCGCCGATCCAGACCAGGCCGAGGACCGCGGCGATGGGATCGCTGACATAGATCGCAAACAGCCACAGCGATGGCAGGAACATCGGCATCCATTCCAGGGTGTTCATCTGGACGCGAAAGACCCGTTCGAAATCGGGATTGCCCGAGGTCGCGGGCGCCTTGATGCCGAACGCAACGCGCGCCTTCGACACCTGAATGGAGATCAAGAAATAAAGCAGGATGGCAAGGCAGGTGACGAGCGCGGTGAAGTGATACATCGAAGAATCCGTAGGAGAACATCCTTGGTTTGAGAGCAGACGCTCTAGATTTTTGTTTTGACGCGTTTTCTTCACGCGAACCGGCATCCACTTCGCTCGAAAACGCTCTAGTAGCCCGTCATCTCGAGATATCCTAGCCCGCGATGGCTGCCGGAAAGACTGATCGGGCCTTCCCAATAGGGAAAATTCGTTCCCATCCAGCTTCGCGGATTGAGGGGCACGCAAGTGATCGCAAGCCCTCGCCGGGGAATGGCGATGCGCCAGGTGGTCGGGATCTTGCGGCCCGCGATCTCGGTGAAAGCCTGCGGCGTGAAATCGATGTCGGCGGAGGTGAACAGTTCGGCCTTGCCGTCGGGCGCGATCCACTTGCCTGAGCCGTAATGATGGCCGTCGGTCTGGCGCATCCGGTACAGCATCAGCTTGTCGCCGGAATCAAGATGCAGCGACAACCAGTCCCATCCGGTCTGGTCCGACGCCAGCGGCTGGCTGCTCCACTCCCGATCGAGCCAGGCTTGTCCGGTCACGTCCGCGGGCGTGTCGTCGATGGTGAGGCGGCCCTTCACCCGATAATGCGGCTGGCTGTAATAATAGGAGGCCTGCTCGCGCAGGGATTTCCGGCTGTAACCGGCATCGCCCTGCAGCACCAGCGGCCGGTCGGCATCGAGACGCAGGGCGTAGCTGAAATCGGCACCCGACGCATTGAGTTCGAGCGGCGCGATGTTTTCCGCGTTCATTGCATCCGGCCCGCGCATTTCCCAGGCGTCGATCCAGGCGCGGAACGGGCTTGCTTCGACGCCGGCCTGACCGATGCCGCCGCGCGCAAAGGTTTCAGCGTAGCGATGGGTGTCGGCGCGGGTGACGGCGGCGTGGCCCATCCAGATTTGCTGATTGGCCCAGCCTTCGTGTTCGGCGCCGGCTACGATCGCCTGACGGAACAGCGTCCATTGTGCGCCGTAGGCGGCGCCGCCGGCGTCGGTGAGATTGGCCGTCACATACCACCATTCGATCCGGAATTGCGGATGCGGGCCGTGATCGGCCGGAAACGCAAATGTTCTGCCGGGAATGACGGGCGCAAATCCGTTTCCGCTTTCGCCGAGGCCGGCAAAGCCTTGACCAGTAAAGCCTTGACCAGTAGCGCCTTGCGCCAGCGCCGTGCTGCCGAGTCCCGCGCAGAGCGCGCCGCCGACAAAGCCGCGGCGGGTGATCGGGCCGCTACCGCTCATTGGCAAAGATCCTGATCAGGCTGGCCGGCTGCATGCGCGCCAGCCGGGCCACGGGAAGCGCCGCCGCGCAGAGCGCCGCCGCCATCGTGACGCCGAGCAGCCAAAGCAATTGCGACGGGAAGATTTGGAACGGCAACCTCCAGCCAAAAGCTTTGACGTTCACGACCGCCAGCAGACACCACGCCACCAGCAGGCCCAAAGGAAGCGCGAACAATGCTGTGATCAACGCCACCGACATCGTCTTCAGCAATTCGATCATCGCCAGCCGGCGTCGTGTGATGCCGATCGCCCATAGCGGCGCCAGTTGCGGCAGGCGGGAGTTGCTCAGCGTCAGCAGGCTGGTCAAGAGCGCAATGCCGGCGACGCCGAGCGTGAAGGCGTTGAGCGCCGCGGTCACCGAAAACGTGCGGTTGAAGATTCGCTTCGATTCCGTCTTCATCGTCGCCTGATCGGCGACGTTGCGATCATCGAGCCCGAATTTTTCCTGCAGCGCCGCGACCAGCGCGGGAATCTCAGGCGGTGCGACCCGCAGGCCGAGCCGCGTCAGCGGAATGCCCGGGAAGCGCCGCGTCAGGGCGGCGAAGTTGACGGCGATCTGGCCTTTGGGATTGCCGTAATCGGCGTAGATGCCGGCGATTTCGAGCGTCCAGTTGCCGCTGGCTGCGGGAATGTCGATGCGCTCGCCGACCGAGAGATTGAGCCGCCGGGCCAATTGTTCGCTGACAAAGCAGGCGTCGCCGGGAAGAAGTCTCGTCCACGGGTTGGCGACCGATTGCAGCAGCGGCCAGTTGTTCCGATAAATGGCGTGATCGGGCAGGCCCAGCACCTCGATCGGGGCGCCGGCCATTTGCGTGTCGGCGCGGCCGCCGGGCAAGATTGCTTCCACCTCGGGACGCTCGCGCAGCCATGCCCTGATTTCGGCGGCCTGCGCGTCGCTGGCCGCGCTGACATAGACGTCGGCAGCGAGCCGTCCGTCGAGCCAGACCAGGAAGGTGCGGTTAAAGCTTTCGACCATGGTGCCGACGCCGACATTGACCGCGAGCGCCAGCAGCAGCGCCATCAGCGCCAGCGACAATCCCGATAGCTGCTGGCGGCTGTCGGCCCAGAACCAGATGCTGAGCGGTTTGCTTGCATGCCGCTGGCCGATCGACAGCGCGATCTCCAGAACCATCGGCAGGATCAGCGCCGCGCCCAGCATCAAGGCCGCGAGCACGGCAAAACCCGAAATCAGGGAATCGCCGAACCACAGCAAGCCGCCGGCCGTAGCGAACACCGCCAGCGCCAGCGCACCTTGAAAGGTCAGCCAGCGGCGCTGCGCCTGTTGCCAGGCATAGGGTTGCGCCGCAGCCAGCAGGGGCAGGCGAAGCGCCTTGGTGAGGCTGGTGGCTGCCGCCGCCAGCGCGCCCAGAATGCTGATGGCGATGCCGGCGAGCCACCATTCCCCCTTCAGCGTCAGTTGCCCCGGAATTTGCGCGCCATAAAGTCCGCGCAAGGATGCGGCAACATCGGGAAGCAGCGCCGCGGCGATGAAGTAACCGCACACAAGCCCGATCAGTCCCGCAACCAGCGCCAGCGACACCAGCTCGACCACCAGCACGGCATTCAACATGCGGGCCGAGACGCCGCACGCGCGCAAGGTGCGCAACATCGGCAAGCGCTGCTCGAAGGCCAGCCCAATCGCGGAATTGACGATGAACAGGCCGACAAAGAACGACAGCAACCCGAACGCGGTCAAGTTGAGATGAAAACTGTCGGTGAGCCGCTCCAGATCGCTTTCCGCATTCGGTTCGATCAGGCGAAGCTTGTCGCCGACAATCGCTTCCAGCGGCGCGCGCTTGCCCTTGGACTTGTCGGTCGTTTTGCCGATCAGCAGGCGGGAGAGTTGGCCCGGCATTTTCAGCAGGGTCTGTGCGATACCGATATCGACCACCAGCACGCCCGGCACGAGTTGCGGCTGCACGCGAAGCGGCGGCAGTAACGCGCCGCCATTGGCCGAAGGTCTCGCGCCTTCGCCGAGCTTGAGATCGGAAAGCGTCTCCGGCGCAACCAGCATTTCGCCCGGCGGCGTCATGAAGGATTGCAGGTTCGCCCTTCCGATCGCGGGGGCGTTACCGACTTCAGCGGGCAGCGTCACCGGCTCGATCCCCAATAGCCGGAACGAGCGCCCGTCGATCTGGATGCGGCCTTCGAGCACCGGCGATACCGGCCAGCCGGCGCGGCGCAGATCGACAAAGAGTTGCTGCGGGAAGGTCGCATTGTTGCGGCCGGCCAGCATGGCGGTTCGCGCGCCGCCAAAGGTTGCGGCGGCGCGGTCGTAGGAATTGCGGGCCTGCTGGTTGAGCGCCTGCACGCCGCTCCACAACGCCGTCGCCGAGATCAGCCCGATCAGCAAGGTCGAGAGCTGCATCGGATGCCGCCGCCAATGGCTCAAAAGCACGGCAAGCGTCCAGAGCGCGCGTCTCACGTGATTACCCCGGCGTGGAGGTTGATCTGGCGGTCGAGGGTAGCGGCCAGCCGCGCGCTATGGGTCACCATCAGGAAACCGCAGCCGCTCCGCGCCACCAGATCGCGCGCCAGCGCCAGGACATCGTCCGCGGTGGCCTCGTCGAGATTGCCGGTCGGCTCATCCGCCAGCAGCAGCAGCGGCTTGGTTGCCAGCGCGCGGCCGATCGCGACGCGCTGCTGCTGGCCGCCGGATATTTGTTCGGGATAGCGTTTGAGGAAATTGCCGAGCCCGAGCCGCTCCACCAGTTCGCGGTGCCAGGCGGCGTCGTGGCGTCCCGCGATGCGCGACTGGAAGGCGAGATTGTCCTCGACCGTCAGGCTCGGGATCAGGTTGAATTGCTGAAACACCAGGCCGAGGCGGTCGCGCCGCAATTCGGCGCGGGCTGAATCCGACAGATCCGACACGAGCGCATCGGTCAGCCTGATTTCGCCGCCATCGGCAGCGTCGAGGCCGGCGATCAGATGCAACAGCGTGCTCTTGCCGCTGCCGGATTCACCTGTCAGCGCGACGCTCTCGCCGGCGGCCACCGAAAGGTTCACCCCGCGCAGCACCGCGACCGCTTCGCCGGCGGCGCGGTAGCTCTTGGTCAGGCCGGTGACATTGAGCACGATGGGGTTGCCGTTGGTCATGCGTGGCGATGGCGGTGCCTCACAGCGGTTTCTGGTATTTCAGCACGAACTCGTCGGTCGGCACCTGCGGGCGGAACACCTTCGCATCCCGCGGATCTTCGGGATGGCGCAGGAAGTCGCCTTCGGCCACGAGCTTGAAACCGGCGGCTTCGATCTCCTGCCGCAGCGTGCTCTCCTCGATGCGATGAAGCGTCTTGGCGACGTTGATGCCGTCACCCGGTTTCGCGGAATGATCGGCGATAACCAGAAAGCCGCCGGGCTTGAGCGCCGCGAACATCTTCTTGTTCATCACGGCGCGATCGACCTGCATATAGCTGATGTCGTGATAGGCGAAGAAGAAGGTGATCAGATCGAGCCCGGAGACGTCGGGCGGAATCGGATCGTCGAAATCCCGGACCACATGCACGACGTTTTTCATCGCCGGCTTCTGGGCCCGGATATCGAACTTGTCCTTCACGAAGCGTTCGATCACGGCGGCCGAATCCTGTGCGTAGACGACGCCGGTTGGACCGACCGCGCGCGCCAGCAATTCGGTGCTGTAACCGGCGCTGGCCTCCATATCCAACACCTTCATACCGGTCTTGACCCCGGTGAAGGCGAGCATTTTTGCGGGCTGGCGGCGCTGGTCGGCCTCCCGGTCAACATCGGTCCGGTCGGGCGAGGCGACGATCGCCTCATAGTCCGGCGTTTTGGCGTCCTGCGCCAGCGCGCCCGTTACGGCGAGCATGCCAAGAAGCAGGCCAACACAAGCAAGTGCACTGAAGATTCCTGTCCGCCGATAGACCGTTCTGATCATGAGCTTTCCCTTTTGTTTCCGGCAACATATCAGGCCAGCGGTATCAGATCACGGTCTCAATTCTGCGACGACGGGATCGTGATCCCCGGCGCTTTCGAGCGAAAGCCTGCCCCGAACTTGATCCGGGGGTGGATGCCGGTTCGCCTAAGAAGACGCGTCAAAATAAAGCAGGGCGGGATCTGCATCAGCCTCAGCGTATGCCGCAGGTTGCGCACCGTCGCCGCGCGCGCGACCTCGCCAAAATGCCCAGTTGCCTTGCAGGGAAACCCATGGCTAGCATCCGGCAAGGCCGATCATGACCGGCAACGACAAAACGGGGAAACCAGCCATGACCGAACAACCGACGCCCAAGGGCGCCTGGAAGATCACGTTTCTTCTGTTTCTGTTCATGCTGGTGAATTTTGCCGACAAGATCGTGGTGGGTCTCGCCGGCGATCCGATCATGAAGGAGTTGCAGCTCTCGCCGCAACAGTTCGGTGAACTCGGCTCGTCGTTCTTCCTGCTGTTTTCGATCACGGCAATCATCGTCGGCTTTATCGTCAACCGGATCGACACGCGCTGGGTGTTGCTCGTGCTGGCGCTGGTCTGGGCGCTGGCGCAATTCCCGATGGTCGGCGCGGTCGGATTCACCACGCTGCTGATCTGCCGCATCATCCTCGGCGCCGGCGAGGGGCCGGCGTTTTCGGTCGCGGCCCACGCCATCTACAAATGGTTTCCCGACGAGAAGCGAACGCTTCCGACCGCCATTCTCTCGCAGGGGTCTGCGTTCGGCGTGATCCTCGCGGTGCCGGCGCTGAACTGGCTGATCGTCCACTATGACTGGCACTATGCGTTCGCCGCGCTCGGTATAGTCGGCCTGATGTGGGTGGTGGCGTGGCTGATCCTGGGCAAGGAAGGCCCGCTGGTGCAAACCGCCGCGCAGGCCGCCGACGAGCCGCGCATCCCGTATTTTCAGTTGTTGACCTCGCGCACCTTTATCGGCTGCGTCGCCGCGACGTTTGGCGCCTATTGGGCGCTGTCGCTGGGCTTGACCTGGTTCACGCCGTTCATCGTCAGGGGGCTCGGGTTCTCGCAGCAGCAGGCCGGCTGGATTTCGATCCTGCCCTGGGTGTTCGGCGCTACGATCGTGCTGCTCACCGGCTGGATCTCGCAGGTGATGCTGTCGCGAGGCTATACCAGCCGCGGTGCGCGCGGGGTGCTGGGAGCGGTCCCGTTGCTGATCGGCGGATTGATCCTGTCCGTGATCCCGTTTGTGAGTGGCGCCGGCTTGCAGATCGCGCCTGCTCGTGGCCGGGTCCGGATTGTGCGGATCGATCTATGTGGTCTGCCCGCCGATGATCGGCGAGTTCACGCCGGTGTCGCAGCGCGGCGCGGTCATTTCAATCTACAGCGCAATCTACACGCTGGCCGGCATTCTCGCGCCGACGGTGATGGGAAGCGTGATCCAGCGTGCGGCGGTGCCGCTCGACGGCTACATGACAGGCTTCACCATCAATGCCGTCATTCTGGTCGGCTCGGGATTGCTTGGCCTTGCGCTGCTCTGGCCCAACACCGAGCGTGCGCGGTTGAGGGCGAGAGCAAGCGATACAGCCGAAATTCGCGTGAGGCGGTGGCAAACGCCCCCGTCGTCCCTGCTTTCGCGGGACAACACCTCGGTTTGTCGAGCGATCGTGGCCCGAATGACTAACTCGCGGCCGCACCGAACTGCGGCTGGCTGCCCTGCGTGCCGCGCACGAGCTTGCCTGGACGGGCGCCGGTAGCCTTGCCGCCGCGCTGCGTTACGACACCGGAGACGATGGTGGCGTCGTAGCCGTCGACCTGTTGCAGCAGGCGGCGGCCGCCGACCGGAAGGTCGTAATGCACTTTCGGCGGATGCAGATGCAGCCTGTCGTAATCGATCACGTTGACGTCGGCCTTGAAGCCCGGCGCGATCACGCCGCGATCGTAGAGGCCGACCGACAGCGCGGTCTTGCGCGCCTGCGCCGCCACCACGAAGGGGATCGAAAGCTTTTCGCCGCGGGTGCGGTCGCGGGTCCAGTGCGTCAGCAGATAGGTCGGGAAGCTGGCATCGCAGATGATGCCGCAATGCGCGCCGCCGTCGCTCAGGCCCGGCACTGAATTCGGATCGCGCAACATCTCGCGGGTCGCGTCGAGATTGCCGTCGGCATAGTTGAGGAACGGGACATAGAGCATGCCGCGGCCTTCGTCGGTGAGCATCGCGTCATAGGCGAGCCCTTCCGGCTGCACGCCCTGGCGGCGGGCCTGCGCGCCCAAGGTGTTTTCCGGCGGCTGTTCGTAATCCGGCGGATTGCCGAGCAGATACATCTTGTCGTAGTTCGGCCGGAAGAACAGCGGATCGTCGGTCGCGGTCGCATGCTCGCCCAGGATCGCGGCGCGCAGTTCGGGCTGGCGCAGGCGCGCCACGCGCTCGGCCAGCGGCAGATGCGCGATCGCCTTGTAGCTCGGATGGGTCTGGAACGGGTTGCGTGACAATTCCAGCCCGAGCATCAGTCCGACCGGGCGGGCGGCGATCTGGGCCGTGATCGACAATCCGCGCGCCGAGGCATCGCGGATGGTGTCGAGCGTCTGGCGCCAGCGCTGCGGCGCCTTGTCGTTCTGCGTGATCGAGAACGACACCGGGATTTTGGTGTTCTCGGCCACCCGCAGCATCATCGGCAGATCTTCGTTGAGGGTGGAGAGATCGAGCACGAATTGGAAAACGCTGCGGCCGGCGCCATGCATCGCGCCGGCAATCGCGGTCAGTTCGTCCTCGCCGGCTTTGAGTGTCGGCGTGTAATCTCCGGTGGAGGTGCGGTGGTTCAGCGTGCGCGAGGTCGAAAAGCCCAACGCGCCGGCGCGAACCGCGTCGCTGGCCAATGCCGCCATCGCCTTGTTGTCGTCGGGAGTGGAGGGATCGCGGCGCGCGCCGCGTTCGCCCATCACATAGACGCGCAATGCTGCGTGCGGCAATTGCGCGCCGACATCCATGTCGAAATTTCGTTTCGACAACCACTCCATGTAGTCCGGAAAGCTTTCCCAGGCCCAGGGAATGCCGGCGCTCAGCACCGGTTCCGGAATATCCTCGACGCCTTCCATCAACTCGATCAGCCGGCGGTGATCGCTCGGCCGGCATGGTGCGAAACCGACGCCGCAATTGCCCATGATCGCCGTGGTGACGCCGTTCTGCGAGGAGGGCGTGATGTCCTGGCTCCAGGTGACCTGGCCGTCATAATGGGTGTGGACGTCGACAAAACCGGGCGCCACCAGTTTGCCCTTGGCGTCGATCTCTTCCTTGCCTTTGCCGGCGACTTTGCCGACCTCGGTGATGCGGCCGCCGGTGATGGCGACATCGGCCTCATAGAGGTCGCCGCCCTTGCCATCGGCAATGTTGCCGCCGCGGATCACGAGGTCAGGGGAGCTTGTCATGGCGATTCATCCCGGTTGCGTTTTGTTTGGGGCATCATGGGTTGTACCCGGATACTGTCAACTGCCGGAGATGAAGCTCTGGAATGCATCAGGGCGAAAAAGCCGGTGCCTTATCCGATCAGAACCGGGGCTCGAACTCCGTGACCCGCGCCTCCGATCGGCCGGCCGGCTTGCGGTCGGTGACCAGCGCCAGCAGCACCGTCAGCACCATGAACGCGACGGAGGCGCCGAATACCCAATGCGGCATGTTCTGGTCCATGATCCAGCCATACAGCAGCGGGCTCAGGATGCCGCTGAAGTTGAAGCCGGTGGAGACGATACCGAAGGCGCGGCCGGCGGCGCCGGGAGGCGCGGCGTTGCGGACCAGCATGTCGCGGGAAGGCGCGATGACGCCGCCGAGGAATCCCGCAATCCCCATGGCAATGGTCAACACGACAGACGGCAGATTGATCGTCGCAATCACCAGCATGATGGCCGCGTTGATCGCAAAGCAGGCGGCGGCGACCTGTCCATGGCGCTGGGTGCGGTCGGCAAGATAGCCGCCGGCGAGCACACCGGCCGCACTGGCGCCGAGAAACGCGGTCAGCGCGATATTGGCGGCCGAGAATGTCACGTCATAGCCGCTCATCAATGCGACGATGCCGAAATTGCTGATGCCGGCGTTGGACAGGCCAAGCAGCATGAAAAAGAACGTCAGCATGATGATGGCCGGCGTGATGACGCTTTGCTGCGGCGTCGCCGCACCAGCGCTCTTGCGATCGGCCGAACTCGCATCGGGAATGCCGACGACGATCAGCAGCAACGCCACCAGCGGGCCGACCGCGCCGGCCACGATCAGGGCGCCGAGGCCGCCGATCGTGGCCACCAGCGAAGCCATGATGACCGGCGCCACCGCGCCGCCGAGGAAGCCCGCAAATGTGTGGATCGAAAATGCGCGGCCCATCCGCGCTTCGTCCATATGCGCCGACAGGATCGCGTAGTCGGCCGGGTGATAGACGCTATTGGCGAGACCGAGCAGCGCTGCGCTTGCGATCAGCCAGGGATAGCTCAGATGCATGCCGAGCATGATCAGCGCGAGACCGCCCACGGTGAGGCCTATCAGCAGCACCTTGCGGGCGCCGATATGGTCGGCGAGATAACCGATCGGCGCCTGCGTCAGGCCGGACACGACGCCAAAAACAGTCAGCGCGAGGCCGAGCTCGATATAGCCGACACCGAGCTGCTGCTTGAGGAACGGGAACAGCATCGGCAGCACGAACAGATGGAAATGGCTGACCCAATGGGCCACCGAAATCGCCGCGAGCGTGCGCAGCGAGCTGTCAGCTTTCACCTGTTGCGGTGCGGTCAGAACGTCGACCATTTCGATTCCAAACCCCGTCTCAAAAAATACGGCCCGGCAAGGCACGGCTAAAAATCAAGGTGACGCCAAAAATATAGGTTAGGCGTTATTTGTCCATGAATACCGCTGCATGGCTGCCCCGGCGTGGCGTGCCGGAAAGAGGAATGCGTCATTAAGATCAGAGACAAGGGAAAAATCCGGGCCAAGGGAAAATCAAAGCAAGCGAAGAGCCAAGCGAAAATGAGAGACAAGGGCAGCGGGATGAAGCAATGATTGGGACATGGCTGATCCCGCAAAGCCGCTCCGGGTGCTCCTCTCCGAGGGTTCCAGCACGTCTGCGCGGGAAGCCATCACCATTCTGGGACTGTCGGGCCATCACGTCGAGGTCTGCGATCCCTCGCCTTGGTGTCTTGCGAGATATTCGCGGTTCGTCCGGAAATTCCACCGCTGCCCGGGGCTGCGGACGGACCCTGCCGGATTTCTGGCCTTTGTCGAGCGGCTGCTGTCGGGTGCGCATTTCGACGTGCTGCTGCCGACGCACGAGCAAGGATTTCTGTTTGCAAGGGTGCGCGAGCGGCTGGACGGCCTGGCCGGGCTGGCGCTGCCGGGCTTTGACGCCTATCGCGCCGCGCATAGCAAGGCCGGGTTCAGCCGGCTGCTCGACCAACTCGGCCTGCCGCAGCCGCCGACAACAATCGTCACATCCGCAGCCCAATTGCGCGACGCCATCCGCTTTCCGTCGGTGGTCAAGACTTCGGTCGGCACCGCGAGCCGCGGCGTCTGGTTCGTGCGCAATGCGGATGATCTCGAAAGCGCACAGCGTGAACTCAGCGCCGGCGACGCATTCGCAAACGAGGTGCTGGTGCAGGATCTCATTGCCGGCACGACCGAGAAAGCGCAGTCGGTGTTTTGCCGCGGCCGACTGATCGGCTTCCATGTCTATCGGCAGGTCGCGGCCGGAGTCGGCGGCGGCGAGGCGATCAAGCAAAGCGTGAGCCGGCCTGCCGTGCGCGCTTGTCTCGAAAAGATCGGACGGCAACTCGACTGGCACGGCGCGCTGTCGGTCGATGCCATCATGCCTGAAGACGGCGCGCCGTTGCTGATCGATTGCAATCCGCGCCTGGTCGAACCGGTGAATGCCTATCGTTCGGGTGTCGATCTCGTCGGACTGCTGCTTCGTGTCTCACTAGGCGAGACGCCGGCGGCACTGCCGGAAAGCCGCGCCGGCGTGCTGACGCATCTCGCCATGCAGGCGCTGCTCGCAAGTGGATCGCGCCAGGGAACGCGATGCGATATTTTGCGGGAGTGCGGGCGTCTCGCGGCGAGCAGCGGACCTTACGCCGGCAGCAGTGAAGAACTCACGCCGGTGCGGCAGGACTGGATCAGCGCCGTGCCGCTGGCGATAACGGCGGCGTTGCTGCTGGCTTCGCCGAAGTCAGCCGTCAAACTGGCGCGCGGCGGGTTTGGCGCGCATCTGCTCGATCCCGAGACTATCCGGATGATCGAGAGCGAGGGTTTCGCGAGCGCAGGCGATTAGAGCGTTTTCAAGCGAAGTGGATTCCGGTTCGCGTCAAGAAAACGCGTCAAATCAACAATCAGAGCTCCGTTCCGATTCTATCGGAACGGAAACGGCTCTAGACAAGCGGTCTGTTAACGCCCGGACCCGATGACAACTCTGGATAATGTGTCGGCTTTCTTTCGCTCACAGCGGCTCATCATCGTTGCCGCTGCGGTCGCGCTTTGGCGTCGCGATGTCGCCGTCTTCGTAGTCGTCATCCTCGATCGGCGCGGACTTCGGCTTCTTTTGGTTGTCGTTGTCCTGCTTCGGGGGCTCGCTCTTCCTGCCGGTTCCGCCCATATCGTTCCTTTTCGCCGGATCGGCCGGCGTTTTGCTCGCCATGTCGGCTCGGAGTGACGCGTTCACCTCAATCTGACCGACTTTGACAGGCATACTAATCCCGGTAAGACGAACTTTCCTGCCCTTTTTGCCGATTCAGTTCAAACGGGGCATAACACGGAGCGAGTATGAAGAAGCCGCAGCACATCGAGGCCGAAGAACAGCCTCGGAAAATCATCCGCGCCGACAAGGCGCCGACCAGCGGATATTCGCTGGTGGTGGATGGTCATTTCAAAACGCATCACGATACGGTCGAAGCCGCCGAGGAGGCGGGCATGGCCCTGAAGAACAAATTCCAGATGCTTCAGGTGCAGGTCTACGATGCCGAGACCAAGACGCGATCGATGATCGAGTGGCCGGCTCCGGTGTAACCGGGCCGCCGGTCTTGCGGTCCTGACGGGATCAGGACCGCAAGACTTGAATTCGAAGATTCCTGAATCTCAAGATTTTTCATTCAAGATTTAGGTGCGGCGTCCGCCGCTCTGCTGGCTGGCGAGCCATTCGCCCAATGCCGGGCTTTTCTCGTCTGGCTTCTTTGCTTTGGCGCGCACTTTTTTGAGCGTGACTGGCGGCGGCGGTGCGGCCGCCTCGCGGGCAAGCCGCAACGCTTTCAGCTTCGCCATATTGTCGAGTACGGCCTTGTTGGCGGCGTCCCGGTCGGACTTGCCGCTCCGCGCGTCCTGGGCAGCCCGTGTTGCCTTGTCGAGACGTGCCTGCGCGCGGTCGCGATCTTCTTTGCTCATGTCAGGTCAGCCTTTCTTCGCGGTTTTGGCTGCGGTTCTGGCTTTGGGCTTGGCCTTGGCTTTCGGCTCCGGCGGGTTTTCGCGGTCGGCGGCTTCCTTTGCCAGGCGAAGCGCGCGCAGCGTCTCGGTCCGCTTGCGGATGGCAATATCGGCGGCCGCGATCTCCGCCATTGCCTTGATGCCTTCGACTTCCTGGGTGCGTTTGCGGTGCAGCCGAATCTCTTTCATTTCGGCGGCACTTTTCGGTTCATCGTTCATCATATACCTCTGAAATCACGACGAATATCGCCGGGCGATCTGTGCCCGGTATACCACGTATCTGACCCCGGAGGGCGGTCTTTTCAGGCCGAAAAGCCGCGTTATCGGGCGGAATCAGCCGTCATGGTGAAGGGCGGCGTCGTCATCGCCGCCTCCCTCGCTGCCCTGATCGAAATGGGCAAGCCATGCGGTCAGCGTGGCCGAGGCCGGCGCTTCGGCCTTCATCTGCCGCAGCGCAATGCGGATGCTGGCGCGGCCGTGACGGTCGCTCGGCGATCGCCATCGGCGGTTCGCCGGCGCCGATCGCCTCGGCCACGCGCCGCTTGAGGGCGAGCGTTTTGGGATCGCCGCAACGCTCCATCATCTGTTGAAACGAATGGTGACGCGACGCATCGAACGGCCGGGCTTCGCCCATACCGTCGCGGGCCGGATGCGGCGGATAGAGATGAGCGCAGGGTATCCAGCCGTCGGGAACCGGCTCGGTGGCGGAATGGGTCCGGCCGCTCTTCAGCAGTTTTGGCAGCACATGCGTATGCGGCCCTTCCGGGCTTTTGCCCGAGGGCGGCGGGATCGGCTGATACACCTCGATACGGCCGAGCCGGCTGATGAAGACGCGATGCGGATTGGCGGCCAGGATCATTCCCATCGCGGGATTGCCATGCTCGAACACCGCGCGGCCGGTGTGCTCGCGCAGCCGCGCGGCCAAATCCGGATCGCCGATCCGCACGCAGAAATCCGCCTGCAAGGCGCCGAGGCCGAGATCGAACAGGATGGCGCCGCGATCTTCCGGGCGCAGCGCGTCACGATCGGCGCCGATTTCCGTCAGCGCGATACGCCGGTTCATCGCGCAATCGTCGGCCGGCAGGCACAGCGCGATCCGTTGATTCCAGCCCGATTTGGTGACGCTCTCCGAAGCAAACGGCCGGCTGCCCCGATATGGCCTGAGCGCAATGCCGCCGCGCGCCGTCACCGCCGAAACCGCATCGGCCGATTGGCTGAGACTAACCGGCTCGTCGGAATCGCGCGCGAATTCGGCGATGGCGCCGAACGTACCGAGA
The DNA here is from genome assembly GCA_963847015.1 of uncultured Alphaproteobacteria bacterium. Lineage (GTDB taxonomy): Bacteria > Pseudomonadota > Alphaproteobacteria > Rhizobiales > Xanthobacteraceae > Bradyrhizobium. The sequence continues at coordinate 106,193 of CAWJYI010000009.1, forward strand.
CTCCATTGCGTATCGGGGTTGGCTATTTCCCGCCGCACCAGATCGATCGCCGCGGCGTTCATGGCGGCCTGAGGGGCGGCAATCGTTTCAGACATGGATCGTTTCAGACATGGATCAGTATTCTCTCCGGCGTTGCGCGGGAGAGAATACTGTCTTGTCAGGTCAGGACAAGCCGGCTCCGAACGTGTGGTCCGAACCGGCGAGCGCAGGTCAGAACGTCGCGCCGGCTTTCAGCATGTAGGTCCGGCCCGGTAAGGGATAGGCGCTGAATTTGCCGTCCGTAAACGTGCTTGCGACCGCGTAGTCGTAGTACAGGGCGTTCAAGAGGTTGTTCACGCTCAGCGACCAGAAGAAGTGCTCATACGCGCCGCTCAGCTTGAAATCGACGGTCGCATCGGCCGGAATCGGCTTCTGGCGTGTTCGCCTGGTCATTATCCATGAAGCGTTCGCTCCAGCCACGGACCGTCACGTCCGAAGACCAGATAGTTCTGCCAGATGTTCCAGGTCACGCCGCCGCTGGCCGTGTAACGGGACACCAGCGGAACATCGTTGCCCGCGAATGGCCCCTCGCGGAACACGGCGCGGGTATAGGCCATGCCGCCGCGTAGCAGCACGCTGTCGCTGACACGCACCGAGGCGCTGGTCTCGGAGCCGTAGCGGCGGGTGGGGTCGAGGTTGACGTTGAAGAACAGTTGATGGGGTCGAAATGGATCTCGTTCTCGAGATCCATGATGTAGATGCTCGATCTGCATCTGGAAAATGCTTGATCTTGACGCGGAAGCCTCCTTCGACGTCGTGCGAAGTTTGGGTCTTCAACTGGAAGTTCTGCGGAAGTCGGATTGAAGAAGGCATCGAAGCCCGGCCCCGACGAGACGCGCTCATCGACATCGGGCGTGCGGAACGCATGCGCCGCGCGGCCGAACACCGAGAACACGTTGTTGAAGCGATGCTCGAGGCCGAGATGCAACGCATAATTGCGTTTCGTCGCTGACGAGCGGGAAGGCTTGCGCACCGCAGGTGAAGAACATGCGCAATGGGGACGCGATTCGGATCGAAACTATCCCTGGCGCTCAGCGTTGGTGTTTTGCACCCGGCGCGCCATAGGCGAAATCGGTCGTCGGCAACAGGCCGAGGGTTTGCTGCCAGTAGCCGGCGAGCGTCTGCTGCGATGAAATCGAAGATGTGGATTGGCGCCACGCCTTTGAACGCACGCGCGTTCCTGATGGATAGGTCGCGTCGTAGTAATCGATGCCGGTCAGGATTTCTGAAGACGGCATGCCGAAAATCGTGTTCTTGATGCTCAATCGCGGTGTGATCGACCAGGTTCTGCAATGCGCGCGTCGACATAGTTGGAAGAGAAGCTGATGACGTTGGCAACGGACCGCCGAAGAATCCGCTCTGCGTGTTCTTGTCCCGTACGCCACCATCGACGATGAGCTCGACGCCGCTCCACAGGGTCTTGGTGAAGCCGGCGGTGGCGCTGGCGCCCTGCTTGTTGCCGTAGTCGAACGGGGTGCTGGTGCCTCTGTCGGTCGGTGACCAGTTCGTTGAGGCCGATCGAGGGATCGACCGATGCGGCCGCCGGGGAATCCCAGCTTTTGGTCGTCTCCGGTCACCGTCAGAAACGCGGTCAGATCCGGCGTGGTGTAATTGATGTTGCCGACGCCGTTGCGCTGATCCAGGGCGTTGTTGTCGCGATAGCCGTCGGACTTGATTCCATTGCCGTAGAACGACGTCGACCACGGGCCGAAATTAGTCGCCGCCGAGACCGAAGCCATGCGCTGGTTGAAGGAACCGACGCCGGCTTCGCCGCGCATCGCGACTGGCGGGCCGCCGACGCCGGTCTTCGGTGACGATATTGATGACGCCGCCGATCGCATTGTCGCCATACAGCACGGCGCCGCTGTTGCCGCGGATAATTTCGATGCGCTCGATCGAATCGCGCGGAATGGTCGAAAAGTCGACAGCGGCCGAGGTCGATGTCGTTCAGCCGTCGTCCGTTGATGCAGGACGAGGGTGTTGGGGGTGGCAAAGGCGCCAAATCCGCGCAGGTCCACCGACGGTACTCGGCGCCGTTGACGCCGCCAAAGAAGGATGTGCAACTGCACGCCGGGCACCTGCGCGATGATCTCCTGCACGGTCTGCCCCGGCGAATGCGTGATGTCCTTGGCGGTGATCACAGTCGAGGCCGTCCCGACGATGCCGTTAAATTGCCTGACGGCGCTCCGCTTCCGCGCTGACGTACCGTGAGGAAGCGACGTTCGAGCGCCGGTCCCTGGCGCCGGGTTCGGATGTTGCTCGCCGGAACTGTGTTGGGCGCGAGCGCGGCGCGGACCCGCGATCCTTCATCATAGGTCGGGCTTGGCCCGGGTCCGGTTCTGGTCTCCGGGCGGGTTGACCTCGATCGGCGGCAATTGATCGGCGGACGCCGTGGTTTGTTGCGCCTGCGCTCTCGGAAATCCCCAGCAACACAAGCGGCGCGAGAAAACTGGAGGCGAGCAGCAAACGGCGGCGTCGCTTGGTGGCTAGTGATTGTGGAAGACATGGTTCGGACCTCGGTATGACGTCAGTGGCACGTCACAGCGAACCAAGTCCCACCATTGTGCTGTAAGCAACTCAGGTGAAGCTAATGCCTGTACTCCCCGACCGACATCTTCGCGTGTGACCACGGTTGACGGCAGGTCTCCTGGCTTGCGGGTCGATACCTTGCGTCGCCTTCCCAGGACCGAGATTCCCAGTGGCATATGACGAAAGATTCACCGCTTACAGTTGCGGGGGCAGCCGCGGAATTGGGGAATTTCCCCGCACCGCATTCCCTTTTGATCCCCAAGCGGGAACCGTCAGAAATTATGGTAGAAGTTTGACAAGAACCGAAGTCAATCCCATCGGGTGACGCCGGCATTCCTCGCTGGACGAGTGCGTCTTTTTTGTCGCATGAGCAGGGTTGGACCTGAACTGCATTACCGGAGCGGGCAAGCCTACCGGGGCGAGCAAGGCTGAATTGGAACGATCCTTGAGTGCACAAACCGCAACCGTGACAAACGAGGATGCCGCGCGCCGCCGCATCGGCGTGACGGCGGCGCTGGCGGCCCTCGTGGCGCTGCTGGTGCTGCTCTCGCTCGGCATCGGGCCGGTGCGGCTGTCGCCGGTAACAGTGATCGAAGCGCTGTTCGGCGTCGGCAGCGACGTGTCACAGGTGATCGTCCGCGAAATCCGCCTGCCGCGCACGCTGCTGGCGCTCGCGATCGGCGCGATCCTGGGATTATCCGGCGCGTCGCTGCAGGGACTGCTGCGCAATCCGCTGGCGTCGCCCTCGCTGTTCGGCGCGCCGCAATCGGCCGCGTTCGGCGCGGTGCTGGTGATCGCGTTCGGCCTTGCCGATGTACGCTCCTACGCGTTGCCCGTCGCGGCGATTATCGCGGCGTTCGGTTCGGTATTTGTGCTGCTGGCGATCGCCGGCCGCAACGCCGGGCTGTTGATCCTGATCCTGGCGGGGCTGGCGATTTCAAGCCTTGCGGGGGCTGCAACGGCGCTGGTGATGAATCTCTCCAGCAATCCCTTTGTGGTGCTGGAAATCGCGTTCTGGCTGCTGGGCTCGCTGGAGGACCGCAGCTTTCAGCATGTCGCGCTGGCGCTGCCGTTTATCGTGGCGGGCGCGGTCATCCTGCTCAGCCAGCGCAACGCGTTTCGTGCGCTGAGCCTGGGCGAGGAAACCGCGCAAAGCCTCGGGGTCGATGTCGGCCGCTTGCGGCTATTCGTGATATCGGGCGTCGCGCTGGGCGTCGGCGGCGCGGTCGCGGTGTCGGGCACCATCGGCTTCATCGGCCTCGTCGCGCCGCATCTGATCCGGCCGCTGATCGGCCACGACCCGGCGCGGCTGCTTGGTGCCGAGTGCGCTGGCCGGCTCTGCGCTGTTGCTCGCGGCCGACATCGCGGTGCGCATCATTCCGTCGACCAGCGACATCAAGGTCGGCGTGCTGACCTCGATTATCGGCGTGCCGTTCTTCCTCTATCTGATCACGCGCGAACGCCGCGCGCTCAGCGGAGGCGTGGCATGACCGAAGCCGTGCTCCTCACGGCCCGGGGTTTGAACGTGGCGCTGGCCGGCCGCGCCGTGTTGCGCGATATCTCGCTGTCGCTGTCGCCGGGTCACCTGGTCGGCCTGGTCGGACCGAACGGCGCCGGCAAGACCACCTTGATGCGGGCGCTGGCGGGATTGATCCCGTCCGAAGGCGATATCCGCATCGGCGGCGACGCGTTGTCGTCGCTGCCGTTGCGCGAGCGGGCAAAGCGCTTTGCCTATCTGCCGCAGGGACACATCGTGCACTGGCCACTGCCGGCGCGCGACATCGTGGCGCTCGGCCGCTATCCGCATGGCGCGACCGATCCGGCGCGTTTGCCGCCGAAGGATGCGGAGGCCGTGTCGCGGGCGATGCACGCGGTCGATGTCATGGAATTCGCCGAGCGCCGCGTCACCGAGCTTTCCGGCGGCGAGCGCAGCCGCGTAGCACTTGCGCGCGTGCTGGCCGTGGAGGCGCCGGTCATTCTGGCCGACGAGCCGACCGCCTCGCTCGATCCGCGCCACCAGATCGACGTCATGAAGAATTTGCGCGCGACCGCCGACAAGGGCGTGCTCGTCATCGTGGTCACGCATGATCTCGGGCTTGCCGCGCGATTTGCCGATCATGTGCTGGTGCTGTCGGAAGGCCGGCTGGTGTCGCAGGGCGCACCGGCGGCGGCGCTATCCGAGCAGGTGATGGCGGATGTGTTCCGGATCAGCGCCTATCGCGCCGAGTATCGGGACGAGGCCGTGATCGTGCCTTGGGCAGATCTTTGATGGCGGATGTGTGATGAAGAGATCGCTGTCACGCGCGATGATCGCTGCTGTCGCTGGCGTTGTCGTCTGGTGCAGCGTCGGCCGCGCCGCGCATCGTCTCGATGAATATCTGCACCGACCAGTTGTTGGCCGCCATCGCCGACCCCACACAGATCATGGGCCTCAGTCGCTTCTCGCGCGACGCAAGGCAAGGTTGGGTAGGCGACAAAGCCCGCAAATTTCCGATTCTGGCCGGCGGCGCGGAAGACATCCTGGTGCTCAAGCCCGACGTCGTCGCGGCCAGCGATTTCGACAAGCGCTCGACTCGCGAAATCCTCAAGGCGCATGGTGTCAACCTGATCGAATTCCCGATCCCGCGCACGCTTGCCGACGTGCGCGAGCAGATCCGCCAGATGGGCGATCTCGCCGGTCATCCCGAGCGCGCCGCCGCAGAATTAGCGCGGCTGGACGCCGCGATTGATGGTGCGAAGCAGGCGGCCGCCGGAAGGCATCTCCGCATGCTGCCGCTGTCGCGCCGCGGCTGGGTTGCCGGCCAGGACAGCTTTATGGGCGCGATCCTCGCCGAGGCCGGACTGGTCAATGCAGCCGGCGAACTCGGCATCGATTTCGGCGGGTTTGTCTCGATGGAGGATATAATCAAGTTGAAGCCGGATTTCCTCGTTGTCTCCGACGCCAGCGACCGCGCCGAGGACGACGGCCGCGCCTTCCTGTTGCATCCGGCGCTGGAGCGCTTCTATCCGCGAACAAAGCGTATCGTCATTCCCGAGCGGATGACGGAATGCGGCGGTGTACTTTTGGCGGACGCGCTGAACGCGCTGACAGCGGAATTGAAGCGGGTCGGGCGATAGCCGCAACTTCATTCGTCGTCCCTGCGTTCGCAGGAACGACGAAGGGTCTCAACCGTGAATCACCGGCCCGCCGGCTTTCTTCCAGGCATCCATGCCGCCCTCGATATGGGCGGCGTTCGCGAGCCCCGCTTCCTTGGCGGCCTTTACCGCCATCGCCGAGCGCTCGCCAAAGGCACAGAAGAACACGATGCGGCGGCCGCTGGCGGCGGCGACTTCACGCAGCATGCCGCCGGGCTGCAGGCTCTCCTCGATGCCGCCATAGGGCGCGTGCAGGGCGCCCGACAGCATACCGTGCTTGTTGCGCTCACTGGTCTCGCGCAGATCGACCAGCAGGATTTCCGGCCGGCCGAGGCTTGCGATGGCGTCGTGTGCGTTCAAGGAAAGACCCTGCTTGGCGAGTTCGTCCTGATGCAGTCCGACATGCATGTTGGCGGGGACCGCAACGTCCATCATCTTCGGGTTGGGCAATTTCAGGTTTGCCATCAGTTCGATATATTCATCGACCGATTTCACCTGCAGGCGCGGGTTGTAGCGCTTCTCTTCGCCGATGGTGGAGACGGTGTCGCCCTTGTAGTCATGCGCCGGGAAGACCAGCGTCTCTTCTGGCAGTTTCAGCAGGCGATTGAAGATCGAATCATATTGCGCGCGCGAGCTACCGTTCTGGAAATCAGTGCGTCCGGTACCGCGGATCAAGAGCGTATCGCCGGTAAAGACGCGGTCGCCCATCAGGTAGCTGTAGGAATCGTCGGTGTGGCCGGGCGTGTACATGACATCGAGGGTGAGCCCCTCGATCGTGACCTTGTCGCCGTCGGCAACCCGCATCGACACCACGTCGGCCTTGCTCTGGTCACCCATGATGGTGATGCAGTGGGTGCGGTCGCGCAGCTCGCCAAGCCCGGTGACGTGGTCGGCGTGCAGATGGGTATCGACCGCCTTGACCAGCTTGAGGTCGAGCTCGCGCAGCAGCTGGCAGTAGCGGTCGGCCTTTTCCAGCACGGGGTCGAGGATCAGCGCCTCGCCTCCAGCCCGGCTGGCGAGCAGGTAACTGTAGGTGCCGGAAACGCTGTCGAAGAGCTGGCGAAAGATCATGGCAATTCCCGCAGCTGACTGATTTTCGGACCTTACCACATTACGGGCGGACGTAACTCCAGCCCTGTTCCTGCAATTCCATCAGGCGAACCACGCCTGAAGGTACGATGGTGGCGTCCGGCACGATCGAGATGGCATGGCCTTCGGTCTTTTCCATCCCTTGTTTGGTGTTATTGCAGGCCGAAAACTGGATTTTTCCGAGAAAAGCCATCTCCTTAAGCCGTTTGAGGCGATCCTGAACCGGCGAAGTATCCGCGCGCAGCATGTGCAGGCCAGGGCCGTAGGTGACGATATCGACGTCCACGTCTTCGTTCTTGGCGCGATAATATCTCGATCACATTGGTGGCGTTGTTCAGCGCCAGATTCATCAGCTGCGGATCGTTCTGGTCGACCTGGATGGCGACCCGGTGCGGCTTGGTATCGGCGGCGAGGGCGCCTGCGGCAAACGCGATAGAGAGAAGGGCGGCGGTCGCAAGACGGCGGAACATGACAAAACTCCTCAGGGACGGCTCACCAGTGTATAGCCGTTTTCGGTCAGCAACAGAATCTGCGCGACGCCGACCTGGACCGGCGTCGCGGCCTGGATGAATTCCGGCCGTTTGCCGGTATCGCGCTCGAGCGTGTCGACGGTGTTGAGACAGATATCGACACGGGCGCCCTGCGCGACAAGGCTCTCGACCAGCTTGCGGTTGGGATTTTCCGGGCGCAGCAGATCGATGCCGGGGCCGAACGCCACGATTTCGACCGCGACCTTGTCGGGGTCGTAGAATTTCATGAGATTGTTGGCGACGCTGATCACGAGGCCCTGCTTCTTCGGATCATTGTCCGAGAGCTGCAGCACGATCTTGTGTTCGGCAAACGGCTTGTCCTGCAGCGGCGCCTGCTGGGCGCGGACATCGGGCGCGGCCAGTGCGATCAGCAGCGCCGCAACCAGGCCGCGCGCGGTGGTGGCGAGAACGGTCATCCGTGTTCCGTCATGCCCGGGTTGTTTTCGACGCCCCTTAGCGTGACGCCCGGCGGCGATCGATCGGGCGGCTTGCCCGATTTGAGGTGGCTTGTCAGGTGCCTTGCCACCACATCCCAAATCGGCGCGCCGGTCTGCTCGTTGACCGAGGCCCAGCCCGCCACCTTGTAGGTCTTGCCGGCTTCGATCGCACGGCCGCTGTCGAGCTTGAGTTCGGAAATCCGCTTGCCGACCGATTCAGCCGGCGTGCAGGTATAGGACAGGCCGCCGACGCGGACCATGTCGCCGCCCTGCTGATAATAGGGATCGGGATTGAAGAGGTTGTCGCAGACGTCTTCGAGCACGTCCTTGATCTGGCCGCCGGTCATTGTTTGCGAGTAAGTCTCCGGGTAGGTGATGGCGGTCTCGGCCAGCAAATCTTCCATCGTCAGCGGCTGGCCCGCCAGCGCCGTGGTGCCCCAGCGAAAACCCGGCGACAGCGCGATCTCGGCATTGAGTTCGCTGCGCAAGGCGTCGCAGATCAATTGATCCATGGTGCCGCTGAAATTGCCGCGGCGGTAGAGCAGGCGGTCGGCGGCCGCGATCTTCTCGCCCCACGCGGCGACATAGGGTTCGCGGGTCTTGTCGATCAGCGCCTGCATCGCCGGATCGGGCTTCAGCAATTCCGAAAACACCGGCAGCAGCCGGTAGCGCACATTGCTGACTTTTCCCTTGGCGATGTCGAGGTCGAGCACAGCCAGGAATTTGCCGTTCGAACCGGCATTGGTGACGAGGGTGACGCCATCAGGATTTGTCACCGCGACCGGCTGCGGCACGGCGTCGTGGGTGTGGCCGCCCAGGATGACGTCGATGCCGGTGACGCGGCTGGCAAGCTTGAGATCGACATCCATGCCGTTATGCGACAGCAGCACCACCGCATCGACCTTGTCGTTGTTGCGATGCGTGTCGACCAGTTTCTGCAGCTCTTCGTCGCGGATGCCGAACTTCCAATCCGGCGTAAAGCGCTTGGGATGGGCGATCGGCACATAGGGAAAGGCCTGTCCGATCACGGCGACACGACGTCCGCCGATTTCCTTGATCACCGACGGCTTGAATACGCGGCCGGATGCGGCATCGAATGCCTTGGCGTCGTTGAAGGCGGCTTCCTCGGTGAGGAAGACGTTCTGCGCCAGGAATTCGCCCTTGAAGCGCTCGAGATTGCCGCGCAGCGCCTGCTCGCCATAGGTGAATTCCCAATGGCCGGTCATCGCCTCGATACCGAGCAGGTTCGCGGCCTCGACCATGTCGGCGCCCTGCACGGCGTTGGCGAGGCCGGTGCCCTGCCAGAGGTCGCCGCCGTCGAGCAGCAGCGAGCGTCCGGGCCCGACGTCGCTGCGCAGGCGATCGACCAGCGTCTTCAGATGCGCAAAGCCGCCGAGCTTGCCGAAACGCACCGCGGCTTTCTCGAATTCGATGCAAGTGAAGGCATAGGCGTCGGCGCTGTCGGGGCGGATGCCGAAGCGGTCGAGAAAGGCTTTGCCGACCAGATGCGGCGGATTGCCCTGCATCGCGCCGATGCCGAGATTGACGCTCGGCTCGCGGAAATAGACCGGCCTCAGCTGCGCATGCGTATCCGTCATGTGCAGGATGCGCGCATTGCCGAAGCGTTCGAGATCGTAGACGCCGGCAGTGTCGGCGCTGCGCGCGAGGCGCGGCAGGGTGCCCGACAGGGTGGCGGCGCCCGCAAATTTCAGGAAATCCCGGCGGCGGATGGTCATGCGGTCTCCCCGCGCGTTACAGGGAACGCTCAGCGAATTTCCATGTCTTTCCAGCGTTCCTTTTCGCTGGTGGCCTGAAACGCCGAGGCTTTTGCCAGGGCTTCCGCTTCCCTGGCCGATGCGGTTGCCGCGTCGAAATCGCCGGCATCGGCCGCCTTCTTGGCGGCGGCCAGCGTCGCCGCCGTCGTGGTCCATTGATTGCGCAAGCCGGCCGCTTCCTTGTTGGCGGCCTCAGCGGCGGCGTACGCCGCCTTGAAGTCAGCTTCGGTTGCCGCGAATGCGCACGCCGTGCTCGCGACCAGCAACATCGAGGCCAGTGCGGATTTGAATAGGCTCATGGCCGTGCTCCCGGACCGGAGATCGGCAGTCCGTTGCTGACATAGGACAGATAATATTCGAGATCGCGATATTCATCGTCCTGCGGGTTGAGCGGCACGCCGCGGATCTGGCTGTTGCAGGTGGTGAAGCGCCGGCTGGTCGTGCCCATGCCGCTCCACTCCGAACGATAGATCGGCATCGCATTCATGATACCGAGTGCGGGCGCCAGCACCTCGGCGCGGATGCGCTCGCCCGGGCTCTGCACGTGGCAGGTGGCGCAGGAGAAATTGAGCTGGCCGCGGCGGGTGTAGAAATATTCCTTGCCCTTCTGATAGGCCTCGAGCGCGCGCGGATCGTTCGGGATCTTGATGTCGAACGGCTTGCCGCGCGAGGTGAACGCCATATAGGCGGTCAGCGCCGCCATTTCGTCCCGCACATAGGAGAACGGCGGTTCGCCATTGGCCTCGCGGCAGCGGTTCAGCGCCAGTTCCAGCGTGATGACCTTGCCTTCCTTCTCGTCGAAGTAAGGATAGTTCTGGCGGATGCCGATGCCCTTGTTCGGGAAGCAATCCTCGTAACTCTTGCCGTTCTTGAACGGCTTGGAAAACATCTCCTTGCCCATTTCGAGCGCGAACTCGTAAGGCGGGAATTGTTCCTTCTCTTCCCATTGCCGGTGCAGGTCCTCGTTCATCGAATAGGGGCCGTTGACGAAGTCTTCCAGCTTCACTTTCGGGAATTTGTCGGTGAAGTACTTTTTGAACGCCTTCGCATCGGCCACCGGATCGACCGTATCGGCCGCCGTCGCCGGCGCAGCGAAAGCAAGCCCAGAGAAAGCAAGCGCCGCCAGCATCAACGCGGCCGAGGCAGACTGGAATCGCGGATCGCAGGTTCATTGAATCTTCGCCGTGGTGGTGTCGGTTGCACCCTTGTTGTCGAGCCAGCTGACCTTGAGGTCGTCGCCCTTCTTGCCGCCCTTGAAGGCGAACTTGACATAGGGATCCTTGGAAATGCCGCCGCCCCAGTCGGCGACGAACACGTTCTTGCCGTCATACTCGAACGTCAGTTGCTGGATGAAGTGCGGCGGAATGATCTCGCCCTTGGCGTCCTTGACGAAACCCGAATCCATCGGGTGCTGGATCAGCGCCTGTACTTCGGTGATGTCGCCGTTGGCCGTGGCGCGCACGCGAATGGTCGATGCCATCTGAATTTTCCTCCAAACTATGATTTACGCATGATCTTGTCGGAGAACCGGCTTCCACTTCGCATTAGCGTGGTCCTCAGGTCCGAAATCATGCGCTAGCCGCCGCAGCCGCCGACGGTGACTTTGACTTCCTTGGTGGCGCTGTAGAGCTTGCCGCCGGCTTCCACGAGGACGATGACATTGCTGGTCTTCGCCATCTTGATGCGGTTGGCCACGCTCGGCACCGTGCCGGCCGGAATCTTGTACTGCGCGATCAGCGCGTTCGGGTTTTCACTGACCAGGAACGCGATCGAGGTGACGTCGGCCAGCGTCGTGGTGACCGAGATCGGCACCACCGCGCCATTCTCCGCGATTTCAGGCGCGTCCATCTTCACCTTGTCCGAGGGTTCGGCGGTCTTGCCATAAAGCAGCTTGATCGCCTCGGCGTCGCTCTTCTGCTTGAACGCGTCTTCCGGATATTTGTCGTTGGCGGCGGCAAGCGCCTTCGTCGGGTCGAAGGGGATAATGCCGGCGCCGATCAGCGCGACCACGCCTGCGCCCTTCAGGATCAGCCGGCGCGTGGCCGAAAATTCCGAAAATTCCGAAAATTTATCGTCTGACATGTTCATCCAAAGTCTCCTGAGGCGCCGGCCGGCCTTCTTGCCGGTCTTGGCGTCAAAGCTTCGCGGTCAAAGGGTTTGCAGGAAATCCACCACCGCGTTGATCTCCTTCTCGGTCAAAATCCGGTTTCGTCCGAACGGAGGCATCACGGTCAGCGGATTGCGCTTGGTTTCGTCGGTGAGAATGGCGACGAGGTCGTCGCGATTGGGGTATTTGCTTTTGATGTCGACCAGCGCCGGGCCGATGCTGCCGGGCAGGTCGCCGCCCTTGATGACATGGCAGGTCAGGCAATTGCCCTTGCTGCGGTCGAACGCAAGCTTCTGGCCTTCGGCCGCGGCCGACTGCGCATGGGCCGAACCCGCGGACAGGGCGGCGCTGACCAGCAGTGCGAGATACAGGGCTGGCTTCGTGGAGCAAGTGGCGATCAAGGGCGTTTCCCGGGCTTTATGTCGATGATCGCTTCGGAATATAGGGGGTCAAAAGCATAAAGGCCATCGGCTGGCAAATGTGAACAATAGGCGCGGGCAAACGCCGGGTTAACGGGTGGCGCCAGGGAGGCCGAAACAGCTGGCCGGAATAGCCGGATTGTTCCGGTGTTGCAGGAACTGGCAGGAATTTGCACCGGATTTTTGCCAGCAGCGCCTCGCCGGTCTAACGCGAGCGAAAGGACAGGGCCGTGGCTGACCATGTGGTGGAATTCGGCAAGGATGGCCGGCCGGTCGAGAGCGACGGCCGGCTCGATGCCGCAGCATTCCACCGCAACCATGCGCCGATCTGGGCCGTGCTGGAGAAGTTCCTCGCCGGCAAATCCGGCGACGTGCTGGAGGCCGGCAGCGGCACCGGCCAGCATGTGGTGCATTTCGCGAAGCTTTCCCCTGATATCACCTGGTGGCCGAGCGATCTGAACGAGGCGCATCTCAAAAGCATCGGCGCGTGGCTGAAACATGCGGGCTTGCCGAACATCCGCCCGCCGCTGCGGATCGATCTCTCCGATGCGGCGTGGCACCCGGCGCTGGCTGACGGCAGCGGCCCCGAAAAATTGCTGGCGGTGTTTTGCGCCAATGTGATCCACATCGCGCCCTGGCGCGTCGCCGGGGGCCTGTTTGCCGGTGCGGCGCGCTATCTGCGCCCGGACGGGCGGCTGTTTCTTTATGGCCCGTTCAAGCGTGACGGCAGGCACACGGCGCTCAGCAATGCCGTGTTCGACACCAGTCTGCGCGAACGCGACGCCGAATGGGGCGTGCGCGACATCGGCGATGTCGAGGGCCTGGCCGCGGGCGTGGGCCTGGCGTTGATCGAGACCGTGCAAATGCCGGCCAACAACCTGATGCTGGTGTTCGGGCGGCGATAGCGGCCCTTCAGGCGCCGCTGTCCTGCCAGCCGATCTTGTTCTTCAGGAAGGTGTAGCCGAGCGCGGTGAAGGCGGCGCGTTCCTTGTTGTCCTTGCCATAGCCGTGGCCGCCGGCAGCGGGCTCGTAAAACCAGGCTTCATACCCCATCGCCTGCAGCTTCGCCGTCATCTTGCGGGCGTGGCCGGGGTGAACGCGATCGTCCCGTCGCGTGGTGGCGATCAGGATCGGCGGGTATTTCTGGCCGGGCTTGGCGGTGTGGTAGGCGGAATAGGTTTGCAGCCAGGCCCATTCCGTCAGGCTTGTCGGGGTCGCCATATTCCGCGATCCAGCTCGCGCCCGCCAGCAGTTTGGTGTAGCGGCGCATGTCGATCAGGGGAATTGTGCAGAACAGCGCACCGAAACGTTCGGGATAGCGCACCAGCATGTTCGTGATCAGGATGCCGCCGTTCGATCCGCCTTCGGCTGCAATTCTGCCGGGACGCGTGAGGCCGCGTTTGACGAGATCGGCGGCGACCGCGGCAAAATCATCATGCGCAAGCCGCTTGCCGGCATATCGGCCGGCATCGTGCCAGGGCGAACCGAACTCGCCGCCGCCGCGGATATTGGCCTGGATGCAGGTGCCGCCGCGCTCGAGCCACAGCTTGCCGAGCGCCGAATTGTAATAGGGTTTTACGGAGAGGCCGAAGCCGCCATAGGCGCTCATATAGACCGGAGCGTCGCCGGTCTCGGTGGCGGGCCCGGTCTGGACATAGGGAATGCGTTCGCCGTCGACCGAGATGGCCTCGTGCTGTGTCACCACGAGACCATCAGCGGAAAATGTTTTGGGCGCCTGCTTCAACAATGCCGGACTCTTGACGCCATCGACCAGCATCAGGGAAGGCGGCGTCAGCGGGTCCTGGATGTTGGCGAGCATATCGCCGTTGCTTTCGTCTTCGTGGGTGTCAAGGCGCCAGACGTCGACCACGCCGATCCCGGGAAGTCCCTGCAGTCGCTGGCGTGTCCAGTCCTTTGTCGACGGCGTGCAGATTTCGAAAATCGGCCGCAGTTCGTCGAGAATTGGCAACACCAGTTTGCCGGCGGCCCAGAAAAACCCCTGTAGCGCACGCCGCGCGCCGGGTTCGAAGACAATGGTGAAATCACGGTCGCCGGCGAGAAAGGCCGACAGCGAAATGCCGAGCACGGTATCCGCGGCATAAGTCTTTCCCGCCACGGTCCATGCCGAGCGCAGCTTCACCGCCAGCCAATCCTGCTGCGCCTCCAGCCAGATGTCGGTCGGCAAATCGAGTTTCGTTTTCGCGCCGGTCTCGTCGCCGAGCCAGACGTGGAGATTGAAGAAGTCGATTCGATCGGTGAACCACATGCGGGGGAGGCGCCCGGTTCGATCGCGGCCGCAATACACGGCCATGTGATCGGCGGGCGCTTCGAAGATCACCGGCGCCCGGTCAGCCGCCTCGCCACGGCGCCAAAGCCTCACGGTGCGGGCATAGCCGGAGGTCGTGACCATGCCCTCGCCATACGCGCTCGACAGCAACAGCGTATCGGCGTCGAACCATTCGGCGCCGCTTTTCGCTTCCGGCAATGCGAATCCGTCAGCGACGAAGCTTTTCGTATCCAGGTCGAATTCGCGCAGCGTGGTGGCGTCGCTGCCGCCGCGTGACAGGCTCAGGATCGCGTGTGAACCTGCTTCGGGAGGCGCGTGCGTCCAGCCTAGCAGCCAGTCTTTGTTTTCCTCGGCGGCAAGCTTGTCGATATCCAGCAGGGTTTCCCATTCCGGATCGGGTTTGCGAAACTCCTCAAGCGTGGTTCGGCGCCAGATGCCGCGTGGGTTTTGGGTGTCCTTCCAGAGATTGTAGAGCAGCCCGCCGCGCCGTGTGACATAGGGAATGTTGTCCGGCCGGTCGTAAATCGCCGCGAGCATGTCGCGATCAGCCGCAAATCGCGCGCCACCAAACTCCTCCAGCGTGAGCCGGTTCTGCCGTTCGACGAAGTCGAGTGCGGGCTGGCCGTCGATGTCTTCCAGCCACAGATACGGATCGTCGTCAGGAGCGGCAGTGGTCGGCCTGTTGTCGGTCATGGTTTGAGCTCCATGGGCGCCTGTCCCGCATCAAAAACAGGGTGGATGACGCCTGGTGATTTACGTGGCTGCGCGCGTTCTGTCCAATGTGCTGGCTTCGCATAGCGCGCGCCCGTTTGCGGCGGTTGATTGGGCGATATCCCGCCTTCATAGTGCCGGGAATCAAGGGCTCCCCGCCGGGGCCTTCCGGGTGGGAATGCCGATGTTGGACGTGACAGCGACCGAAGAGATAACGAACGATGCGCGTGCGCGCGCCAATGTCCTGCGCCTTGCGGCAGCGCAGGCGCTGACCGGCGCCAATTCGGCGGTGATTTTTGCCACCGGCTCGATCGTCGGTGCGACGCTGGCGCCTGATATCTCGCTCGCGACCGTGCCGCTCTCGATGTATGTGCTCGGCCTTGCCGCCGGTACGCTGCCGACCGGTGCGATCTCGCGCGCCTATGGCCGCCGCGTCGCTTTCATGATCGGCACTTTCTGTGGCGTCCTGACCGGCGCGCTCGGCGCGTACGCGATCCTCAATGCGTCGTTCTGGCTGTTTTGCGGCGCGACCTTCCTCGGCGGCCTCTATGGCGCGGTGTCGCAATCCTATCGCTTCGCCGCCGCCGACGGCGCCAGTGCCGCGTTCCGCCCCAAGGCCATGTCATGGGTGATGGCGGGCGGCGTGTTCGCCGGCGTGCTCGGCCCGCAGCTCGTGCAGTGGACCATGGATATCTGGCCGCCTTATCTGTTCGCGTTCAGTTTTGTGATGCAGGCGCTGGTCGCGCTGGTGGCGATGGCGGTGCTTTCGGGCGTCGATGCGCCGAAGCCGGCGCCGTCGGATTTGCATGGCGGCCGGCCGCTGTTCGAGATCGCACGGCAGCCGCGCTTCATTGCGGCGGCGTTGTGCGGGGTGATCGCCTACCCCATGATGAACCTCGTGATGACCTCGGCGCCGCTCGCCATGAAGATGTGCGGCCTCTCCGTCAGCGATTCCAATTTCGGCATTCAATGGCACATCGTGGCAATGTATGGCCCGAGCTTCTTCACGGGTTCGCTGATCGCGCGCTTCGGCGCGCCGCGCATCGTGGCGCTCGGCCTGACGCTGGAGGCCGCGGGTGCTGCGATCGGTCTCTCCGGCATCACCGCGATGCATTTCTGGGCCACGCTGATCGTGCTCGGGGTGGGCTGGAATTTCGCCTTCATCGGCGCGTCGGCGCTGGTGCTGGAGACGCACCGGCCGCAGGAGCGCAACAAGGTGCAGGCCTTCAACGATTTCCTGGTGTTCGGAATGATGGCGGTCGGGTCGTTCTCGTCGGGCCAGTTGCTGGCCCATTACGGCTGGTCGGCGGTCAATATGGTGGTGTTCCCGCCGGTCCTGCTGGGCCTTGCGATCCTGTCGTTCGCGTCGTTCGCCAAGCGGCGGGCGAGGTTGCAGGCAGTGGACGAAGTTCCTGATCTCAGTATTTAGCCATGGCGTCAAACAAGATTTGAAGCATTGGAGATCACATGCCGTCGCGTGCCCGTCTCGATGAGTTCATTGCCGCCGTCGTATCCGGCGATCACGCCGGCGCCATCGAACGCTATTACACCGAGGATGCCAGCATGCAGGAGAACGCCGCAGCGCCGCGCGTCGGCCGCGACATCCTGGTGGCGCATGAACGCGCCGCGCTTGAACGGGTAAAGAGCGTTACCTCGACATGCGTGGCCTCGATCCTCGAGGGCGACCGGGTCGCGATCAACTGGGTGTTCGTGTTTACCGATCATGCCGGCAAGATCACACGGTTCGACGAGGTCGCATTCCAGGAATGGCGTGGCGACAAGGTGTTTCGCGAGCGGTTCTTCTACGATCCGACGAAGTTGAAGGGCTGATGACAACTGCCGAAAAAAGAATGGATTGCTTGACCGGAAAGACTACGCCTCCCGCTGCCGCAGCAAATCGTCCAGATCCAGCCGCTTCGTGAACATCGACAGCGATCCGTCCGGCGCGCGCGGCCATTCCTCCTTCGGCCGGTCGCGATAGAGCTCGACGCCGTTCTCATCGGGGTCGCGCAAGTAGAGGGCTTCGCTAACACCGTGGTCGCTGGCGCCGTCGAGCTGAATGCCGGCCTGGATCACGCGATACAGCGCATCGGCGAGCGCAGGGCGCGTCGGGTAGAGGATCGCGGTGTGAAACAGCCCGGTGGTGCCCGGCGGCGGCGGATGGCCGCCTTTGCTTTCCCAGGTGTTGAGGCCGATGTGATGGTGATAGCCGCCGGCGGAAATGAAGGCCGCGCCGGAACTCATCCGCTGCATCACCTCAAAGCCGAGCACGCCGCAATAAAACCCAAGCGCGCGGTCGAGATCGGCGACCTTGAGATGAACATGCCCGATCCGCGTACCTGCGATGACCGGTGGATTTTGGGGCATGTTCATCTCCTGTGCCATCCGCGCTTCAACGTGACCTTTGCGCATCAACGCGATCTACGCGCTTCACGGCGATCTATGCAACGACCACAGCTCACGCAAGGTCGGACACTTCTCCCGCCGGTAGTTCGAACTGGAACGTGTTCAGCGTCATCGACACCATGGTGTAATAGCCGCACAGCCCGATGATTTCGACCACGCCGCGCTCGGTGAGAACTTTTACGGCCTCGTCGTACAGCGCTTGCGACAGGCCATGACCCTCATGCAGCGATTTCGCAACGTCGTAGATCATCCGCCCCTTGGGATCATCGAAGGTGGGCGTGCGGCGGTCGCGGATGTCGTCGATGATCTTCGGATCCATGCCACCTTTGAGTGCGAGGCGCTTATGCGCATACCACTCGTAATGCGAGGTCCAGTGCCGCGCCGTGACCAGGATCGCGATCTCCGACAGCTTTGCAGGAAACAACGTGTCGAAACGCAGCACGGCGCCGAGGCGCGTGGCGTGCCGGGCCATTTCCGGACTGTTGAGCCAGGCCATCATCGGCGCCGGCGGCGCGCCGCGCTTGCCGGCAATCGACTCGTCATAGGTTTCTTTTTGTGTGGGGCTCATTTCGCCAGGCGAAAGCAGCTTCAGCCGCATGTCCGTTTCCTCTTGTTTTTCAATCGTTGCGGCTCTGCGATACACCCGATCCGCGACCGTGACCACAGCGCGGGCTGCATGGCGCGGCGCAGAGACATATTGAATTCCGCGATGCGATGGCTAAGGTCGATCCAACATCCCAAATGGAAACGCCACCATGTCCGATCTGGAAAATTTCCGCCGTGAAACCCGCGCCTGGCTCGAGGCCAATTGCCCGCCGGAAATGCGCAAGCCGATGGCCTCCGACGGCGACACCTTCTGGGGCGGCCGTAATACCAAATTCTCCTCCGAGCCGCAGCGCGTCTGGTTCGAACGGATGCGCGACAAGGGCTGGACCGTGCCGCATTGGCCGACGGAATATGGCGGCGGCGGCCTCGACGGCGAAGAGGCGAAGATCGTGCGCCAGGAAATGGCGGCGATCGGCGCGCGGCAACCGCTCACCTCGTTCGGCATTTCCATGCTCGGGCCGGCGCTTCTCAAATACGGCACCGATGCGCAGAAGAGAGAGCATCTGCCGAAGATCACGGGTGGGCTCATTCGTTGGTGCCAGGGATATTCCGAGCCGAACGCTGGATCGGATTTGGCGTCGCTGCAAACCCGCGCCGAAAGCGACGGCGACGACTTCATCATCAACGGCCAGAAAATCTGGACGTCCTATGCGAATTACGCCGACTGGATCTTCTGCCTGGTCCGCACCGACGGCACGGCGAAGAAACATGACGGCATCAGTTTCATTCTGTTCGACATGGCCTCGAAGGGCGTGACCACGAAACCGATCCTGCTGATCTCGGGGTATTCGCCGTTCTGCGAAACCTTCTTCGACAATGTGCGCGTGCCGAAATCGCACGTGGTGGGCACGGTCAATCGCGGCTGGGATGTCGCGAAATATCTGCTGCAGCATGAGCGCGCGATGATCTCGGGCATGGGCGAGCGCGGCGTCGGCCGGCCGCTCGGCCAGGTCGCGGCCGATTCCGTCGGTACCGACGCGCAAGGCCGCCTGGAAGATCCGATGCTGCGCAGCCAGATCTCGAATTTCGAGATCGACGAGGCGGCGCTGTCGGCTGCGGCCGAACGCGCGGTCGATCTGGCCAAGGCCGGGCAGTCGCATCCGGCGTTTTCCTCGGCGATGAAATATTACGGCACCGAGCTCAACAAGCGCCGCTATGAAATCCTGATGTCGGCCGGCGGCGCTGACGCGCTGGAATGGGAAAGCGAGCGCTCGAAAGGCGGCGCCCGCCCGCGCGCCTGGCTGCGCACCAAGGCCAACTCGATCGAAGGCGGTACCAGCGAGGTGATGCTCGGCATCGTCGCCAAGCGCATCCTCGATCTGCCGGGGGCTTGAACTTGGTCATCGTCGTTCCGGGGCGACGCAAAGCGTCGAACTACGATGTGCCATGCGACGATGTCCGTAGACCGCGTCTGCGACGCGCCCCGGAATGATGCTTTCAAAAGCACGCGTAACTTCTGAACCGGAAACTCTCCCCATGGCACTCGTCCTCACCGAAGAACAATCCATGCTGCGCGACAGCGCGCGCGGCCTTATCAGTGACAAAGCGCCGGTGTCGCATCTGCGGCAACTGCGCGATGCCAAGGACGTCACCGGATTCTCCCGCGATCTCTGGAAGGCATTTGCCGAGATGGGATTTTCCGGCCTGCTGGTGCCGGAGAATTTCGGCGGCAGCGGGCTCGGCTGTGTCGAAGCCGGCGTGGTGATGGAGGAAATCGGCCGCACCTTGTTGCCGTCGCCGTTTCTTGCAACCGCCGTGCTTGCGGCGTCCGCTCTGTCGCGCGGCGGCAGCGAGGCGCAGAAGGCCGCGCATCTGCCGAAGATTTCGGACGGCTCGCTGCTCGCGGCGCTCGCGATCGACGAGGGCGCAAAACATCGTCCGCTGCGGATCAACCTGCAGGCGGTGCGTTCCGGCAACGGTTTCAAGCTGAGCGGCGCAAAAGCGTTCGTGGTCGACGGCCATACCGCCGATCTCCTGATCGTCGCGGCGCGCACCGGCGGCGCAGCCGGCGAGCGCAACGGGCTGACGCTGTTTCTCGTCGATCCCAAGGCAAAGGGTATCGCGGTCGAACGCACCGCGATGGTCGATTCGCACAATGCGGCCCGCATCGAATTCAGCAATGTCGAAGTCAATGCCGACGGCGTGCTCGGCGAGGTCGATCAGGGCGGCGCCCTGCTCGAAGGCGTGCTCAATATCGGCCGCAGCGCGGTGGCTTCCGAAATGGTGGGCCTGAGCGAAGAGGTGTTCGGCCGCACCGTGACATATCTGAAGGAGCGCAAGCAGTTCGGCAAACTGATCGGCGAATTCCAGGCGCTGCAGCATCGCGCCGCGCAGCTTTACATCGATATCGAGATCACGCGCGCCGCGGTGCTGAAGGCGCTGCAAACGCTCGACGGCGATTTCGACCGGGCGGCCGCTGCCGTGGCGGTTGCGAAAGCGCGTGCCGGCTCAACCGCGACGCTCGCGGTGCAGGAAGGCGTGCAGATGCATGGCGGCATGGGCATGACCGACCAGTTCGACATCGGCTTCTTCATGAAGCGCGCGCGGGTCTGCCAGGAGCTGTTCGGCGATGCCAATTTTCATGCCGACCAATTGGCGCGGATGAAGAATTATTAACGGTCTTTCCCCTCATGGTGAGGAGCCGCGCTCCTTAGGATGAGGGAGCGGCTGGTGATACGTTAAATATGCGGCGGTCATCGCCCGGCTCGACCGGGCGATCCAGTATTCCGGAGATGTCGTGATTGACCGCGAGGCCGCGGCGTACTGGATCACCCGCCTTCGCGGGTGATGACAGTCGTTTGTGCCGCTGGCTTGCAGGCTTGGCGGGGCAGCCTTACCGGATCGGCGGCGCGTACTGGATGCCGCCGTTGCTCCAGAGCGAATTGAGCCCGCGCGGAATCTTCAGCCTCGATTCGCTGCCGACATTGCGCTCATAGATCTCGCCGTAATTGCCGACATGGCGGATGATGCGGGCGGCCCAGTCCTTGGGCAGGCCGATATCCTCGCCGTATGTGCCTTCGGTACCGACCAGCCGCATCACGTCCGGCTTCTTCGACTTCAGCGCCTCGTCGATGTTCTTCGAGGTGACGCCGAGCTCCTCGGCGTTGATCATCGCGTACAGCGTCCACTTCACCAGCATCATCCAGTCGTCGTCGCGCTGGCGCACCACGGGCGCGAGCGGCTCCTTCGAGATGACGTCGGGCAGGATGGCATGATCGCTCGGCTGGGTAAGATTCAGCCGGAGCGCGTAGAGCTGGGAGACGTCGGCGGTAAAGGTGTCGCACTTGCCGGACTCATAGGCTTTGACCACCTCTTCGAGCCTCGGAAACTTCATCTCCGTATATTTCATATTGTTGGCGCGGAAATAGTCGGCGAGATTGAGCAGCGTCGTTGTCCCCTCCTGGACGCAAACCTTGCTGCCGTTCAGGTCCAGCGCAGAATCGATCTTGCGCGACAATGGCAACATGAATCCCTGACCGTCATAAAAGGCGACCGCCGGAAAATAGAGGTCGTAATTGGTTTCGCGCGACATGCTCCAGGTTGAATTGCGCGACAGGATGTCGACCTTGCGGTTCTGCAGCTCCTTGAAGCGCTCGGTCGCCTCGAGCGGGATGAATTTCGCTTTCTTCGGATCGTCGAAGATCGCAGCCGCCACCGCGCGGCAGAAATCGACGTCGAAGCCGCTCCAGTCGCCCTTGTTGTCGGGGATCGAGAAGCCGGGCAGGCCCTTGTTGACGCCGCACAGCACTTCGCCGCGATTGACCGTTCGTTTCAGGGTTTTGGTGTCGTAGCGCTCATAGGCGATTGCGCCAATGGCAACCGCGACTGCGACCGCCAGCCCGATCAGGAGGCCGCCTCGAAATGTCCGTAGCATTTTTCAACTCACCAATTTGGGGGAAATGGATCGGCTTCTGGAGACGGCGTCGCGATTACAGCTCCGGCTTCTGCCGGATGATCACCTTGGTACCGACGGGAACGCGCTCGTAAAGGTCGGCGACGTCGGTATTGACCAGCCGGAAGCAGCCGGAAGACACGGCCGTGCCGATGGTGTCGGGCCGGTTGGTGCCGTGGATACGATAGACGGTCGTGCCGAGATACATGGCGCGGGCGCCGAGCGGGTTGCCGGGTCCGCCGGCCATGAAGCGCGGCAGATAGGGCTGGCGCGCGATCATCTCCGGCGGCGGCGTCCAGTCCGGCCATTCCGCCTTGCGCGTGATGTTCACCAGACCCTGCCACTGGAATCCGTCGCGGCCGACACCGATGCCATAGCGCAACGCGCGGCCATTACCCTGGATCAGATAGAGGTGTCGTTCGGCGGTGGAGATGATGATGGTGCCCGGCACTTCATTGGTGCGATAGAGCACCGCCGTCTTCCGGTATTCCGGATCCAGCTCGACGGAATCATCGGCGACCAATCCCGGTTGGTCGCCCACATCGGGCTGCCGTAACTGCGCGTGGCTCTGCGTGGCCGACAGGACCAGGCCGCCCGTTGCGATCAACATCCAGAGCAGGTGCCGAAGCTTCGTCATTTGCGGAATTCTCCTTGCCGGCGCATTGGCCAAATTGGCGGAACCATCAAATCTCAGGGCCAGCTTGATGGCAAGTTCAAGGCGAAGGTGGTGGATACGCCACTGTAATGTCACGAATATTCAGAAATTTACCGCAGCGTCAGGGCAATCCGGATCGCCTCATTTCGGCGCGATCCACAACCGCAGGCCGTAGGACAGGATGGCCACGGAGCCGACGCCGGCAAGCCAAAGCGCTGCGAACCACAGCAGGCGCCGTGCGAGCGGGCGCGGTGTTGGCTCCGGTGGCATCAATGATATCCGCTTCCGGCTCGCACCTTGCCGCGGAACACCCAATAGGCCCACGCGGTATAGCCGAGGATCAGCGGCACCAGCACCGCGACGCCGACCAGCATGAAGAGCTGGCTGTTTTCAGGCGAAGCCGCCTGCCAGATCGTGATGCTCTGCGGCACGATATAAGGAAACATACTGATGCCAAGGCCGGCATAGGACAATGCGAACAGCGCCAGCGTCAGGAAGAATGGCTGGTAGTCATACTTGTTGGCAAGGCTGCGCAACAACAAAACGGTGACGGCGGCGACCGCGATCGGTACCGGCGCGGTCAGGATGATGTTCGGCCAGGCGAACCAGCGATGCGTGTACTGGACGTGAAGGAAGGGTGTCGCGATGCTGACCGCGCCGATCGCTCCCAACATCGCAATCAGCAGCACCCAGCTCAGATGATAGGCGCGGTCACGCAATGCGCCTTCGGTCTTCATGACAAGCCATGTCGCGCCGAGCAGCGCGTAGCCGATGACCAGCGCGGCACCGGTCAAGACGCTGAACGGCGTCAGCCAGTCCCACCATCCACCGGCATAGTGCCTTCCCTCGACATGTATGCCTTGCAGGATGGCGCCGAGCGCAACGCCCTGCGCCAGCGACGCCAGCAGCGATCCGCCGGTAAAGGCGAGGTCCCAGCGGTTTCGCTCGCTTTGCGTCCGCCAGCGGAATTCAAAGGCGACGCCGCGGAACACCAGGCCGAGCAGCATCGCGATCATCGGCGTGTAGAGCGCGGGCATCAGCACGGAATAGGCCAGCGGGAACGCGGCCATCATGCCGCCGCCGCCGAGCACCAGCCAGGTTTCGTTGCCGTCCCACACCGGCGCGACGCTGTTCATGATGACGTCGCGATCTTGTTTCGCCGGAAACAGCGGAAACAGGATGCCGAGCCCGAGATCGAAACCGTCCATCACGACATAGACGAACACGGCGAATGCGATGATGAAGGCCCAGATGGTGGGGAGATCGATCGGGATCATCGGACGGCTCCCTCAACGGCGGAGCCGGCCGCGGGCGTGATGCCGGCGGCGTGGGCGGGGAGGGCGCTGCTCGGTCCCTGTTCGCCGGGATGCGGGGGCGCGGCCATCAGGCGCAGGATGTAGATCACGCCGGTGATGAATACCGCGAAATAGACGATGATGAAGGCGATCAGCGAGGAGGCGACCGCGGGTGCTGCCAGCGGCGATGCCGAATTGGCCGTCCGCAACACGCCGTACACCGTGAACGGCTGGCGTCCGGTCTCGGTGGTGATCCAGCCCGCGAGCACGGCGATGAAACCGGCCGGGCCCATCGCCATCGCGAATAGATGCAACAGGCGCGTCTCATAGAGCTTGCCGCGCCAGCGCATCAACAGGCTGAACAGGCCGAGCCCCATCATCAGGAATCCCATGCCGACCATGACGCGGAACGCCCAGAACGTGATCGGCACCGGCGGCCAGTTTTCGCGGGGCACGGTATCGAGGCCGGCCAGCGGCGCGTCGAGCGAATGCTTCAAGATCAGCGACGACAGTTTGGGCACTTCGATCGCATATTTGACCTTGGCTTCCGCTTCGTCCGGCCAGCCGAACAACACCAGCGGCGCGCCGTCCTTGTGGCTCTGGAAATGGCCTTCTATCGCCATCACCTTGACCGGCTGATGCGCCAGCGTGTTGAGGCCGTGCTGGTCGCCCGCGAGAATCTGGATCGGCGCCACCAAAGTTGCCATCCACATCGCCATCGAAAACATCACGCGGGCACCGGCCAGGTGCTGGTCGCGCAGCAGATGATAGGCGCCGACGGCGCCGACCACCAACGCGGTGGTCAAATACGCCGCCAGGACCATATGGACGAGGCGGTACGGGAACGACGGATTGAAGATCACCTTGAACCAGTCGGCCGCGACGAACTGTCCGTCGGCATTGACGGCGTATCCGGCCGGGGTCTGCATCCAGGAATTGGCCGAGAGAATCCAGAGCGCCGAAATCAGCGTGCCGGTCGCGACCATCAGCGTCGCGAAGAAATGCAGCCTGTGGCCGACCCGTTCGAGGCCGAACAGCATCACGCCGAGGAAGCCGGCTTCGAGGAAGAA
Organism: uncultured Alphaproteobacteria bacterium; assembly: GCA_963847015.1. Taxonomy (GTDB): domain Bacteria; phylum Pseudomonadota; class Alphaproteobacteria; order Rhizobiales; family Xanthobacteraceae; genus Bradyrhizobium. The sequence goes on from CAWJYI010000009.1 coordinate 131,175, forward strand.
CGCGGTCATCACCTCATAGGCCATCAGCGGGCCGATGATCGGACCGGTCTTGTCGGAGAAGGCCGACCAGTTGGTGCCGAACTGGTAGGACATCACGATGCCCGAGACCACGCCCATGCCGAAGGCAATTGCAAAGATCTTCAGCCAGTAATTGAACAGGTTGATGTAGACGGCGCGCCCGGTCGCGAGCCACAGCGCTTCAAGCACCGCGAGATAACTGGCAAGCCCGATCGAGAAGGCGGGGAACACGATGTGGAACGACATCGTGAAAGCAAACTGCGCGCGGGCCAGTACTACGGCATCCCAGCCTTCGAACATCGGCGCCATCCATCGTCGATTCTTCAGGCGCGATCTGTTCCGAAAGCGGGATTCCACCACCTTTTCGGGATCGCGTCTGCCGGCGTGGACCTTACCACGCCGGATTTGACGATAGTACCGTGCTGTTCGTCGCGCCGCTTAGCTATTGGCGTTGAGCAGCCGCCCGACGGTGCGGTCGATCTCCTCGTACTGGCCTTCACCGGCGTGCTGGAACACGACCTTGCCGTTCTGGTCGATGATGTATTGCGCCGGCCAATACTGGTTGTGCCAGGCGTTCCAGGTCTGCGAGTCGTTGTCCTGCGCCACGGGGTAGGTAATGCCGTGCCGTTTCAGCGCGGCCTGGACGTTCGAGGCGGAACGCTCGAACGGAAATTCCGGGGTATGGATGCCGACCACGACAAGGCCGCGATCCCTGTATTTGGCGTAGAGCTTGCTGACATGCGGCAGCGCGTTGACGCAGTTGACGCAGCCATGGGTCCAGAAATTCACCAGGACCACCTTGCCGCGCAGATCCGCGAGTTTGAGCGGCGCCGAGTTGAACCAGTTGCCGAGGCCGACGAAATCGGGCGCGGTGGCCTGTGCGGCGGCGACGACAAAGGGGGTTTCCTGCGGTGTATTTTGCGCCCGCGTCGTTTCTCCGGCGGCCGCGTGCAGGGCAGCGCCGGTCAAACCAAGCGCGACGAGGGCGGCGGATGCGGCGAACGATCGTAGTGTCATGACAGTCTCCGTTTCAGAGGCCGATCTGGCCGTTGGGGTAAAATCCGGTCAGCCACGACACGATCAGCGTGTCGTACTGGAAGTAGGACAGAAGGGCGAAGGCGATCACGACGACGCCAAAGCCCTTCTGAAGTCGCGGGGCTACTCGGGCGAGGCCGCGAACGCGGGTGGTGACGGTCTGTCCCCCATAGGCGATCGCCAGCATCGGCAGCGCCGCGCCGACGGCGTAGACGACCAGCAGCAGGCTCGCCCAGGCAGTATCTTTCGACGTTGCCACGACGGTCAGGATCGATCCGAGGACGGGGCCGGCGCAGGGCGTCCAGACCAGGCCGAGCGTCGTGCCCAGCACGAAGCCGCCGATCATGCCTTGACGAGACGAGGCTGCATTGCCGCCAAAGCCGCCGATCCGGGCCGACAGCCGTTCGAACGGCGCCGGCCAGATCATCAGCAGCCCGAAGCCAAACAACAGGATGGCCGCGCCGGTGCGCAAGTCGTTCGGATCGAAATCGAACACGCGGGTGATCGCGCTCAGCAGCAACGCCACCATCGAGAATGACATCACAAAGCCGAGCGCGATCATCGCCGGGCGCGCCTTGCCGGTATGGCCGACCGATGCCCCGAGGACAATTGGCAGCATCGGCAGCGTGCAAGGCGCCGCCACCGTGACGACACCTGCGAGCAGCGCGAGAATGAGGTTGAGCATCGAAAGCGTCCGTCACCAGGCCCGGTGACAGATGTGTCCATGCCGGGCGCCTGATGATCTTCGCGACGAGGCGCCGACGCGTTACGCCGGCGGCATGCAGGCGGCGTCACGTCTCTGTGAGATTTTTCCGCGTTAAACACACGGAATCAGGAGCCAAACGCAGAGCGACCCGGCCTTGGGGGGCATCCCGGCCGGGTCGTTGGAGGTACTTGGGAGGTCGTGCTTGGGAGGTAGATGGTAGGCTAGAGACTTGGTGGTTCAGAAACTCGCTGGTCTAGAAACGCTGGTCTAGAAACTCGGTGGCTGGTTCAGCGGGTGGTCTCGCTGGTGGAGATCACGCAGACCTCCGTGGGGCTCTTGGCGCTGCAATCGACCACTTGTTCGCGCACCAACATCGAGCCGCTGTCGCGCTGGGCGCGGGGGCTGACGTTCTGGGCGGACAGCGAGGCGAGGGTAGCGACCGCGCCGAGCGGGACAATGAAAAAGCGGAAGGACGGCTTCAGCATAGTCGCTCTCCTGTTCGGCGTTGGTGTTTCGTTGTTGACGATGGGTATAGGGGGCGAGTTTTTCCGGGTGATGTCGCGGATTGTTTCATTTGTTTCGTCGCCGGTAATTCTTTGGCGTCGAAATCAGCCCGGTTCTTGCTCCCAATATCCAACTTAATTCATTGAAATAATTAACATTTATGCCGCCAAACTGTCCACGCCGGCGCCCTTAAGCAAGTCGGCCAATTGTTTGCGGGCGTAGAACATCCGGGTCTTCACCGTGCTCTGGGGAATACCGATGATCTCGCCAGCCTCTTCGACCGACTTCTCATGGTAGTAGACGAGGTTGATGATCTCACGGTGGGCCGGCGAGAGTTTTGCCACGCAGGCGCGCAGTATGGCGCTGGTGTTGTTGCGGTCGAGCGAGGCTTCCGGCGTATCGGCTTCATCGGCGATTTCGAGCACGTCTTCCTGCTCGATATCCTCGTGCCGGCGCTGGCGCAGCGCGGTCAGCGCCTTGAAGCGGGCGATCGACAGCAACCAGGTGGAGACCTGGGAACGGCCCTCGAACTGGCTGGCGGTCCGCCACACGTCCAGGAACACCTGGCTGACCAGGTCTTCCGCCATCGTGACGTCGCGCACCATGCGCAGCACGAAGCGATAAACCCGTACGTTATGCCGGGAATAAAGCACGTGCATCGCCGTGCGGCCGCCTTTGGCAATGCTTTCCAGAAGCATTTCGTCCGATGTCGCCCGGGCATCGGCAATGTGCTTGCGGGCTGCAGCATTGATGGCAATCACGTTCGGCATGACACGCTCCCAACTCGCCGTTTGGCGTCTCGTTGGGAGGATTGTTAGTCAGGCAACGTTTCGGGATGTCTGCGCGAAAAGGGAAAAATGGTTTCGTGCCCGACAGAATTGTTTCGTCGGAGGGCCGGCGACGAAACAATCGCGACGGAAAGTCGAATGATTTCAACAAGGGCAAAATTGAAGGATTTCAGGGGCGGAATAGTTCCGCCTTGGTTGAACGTCCGCTGGAGCAACCCCGTCTTTCTACCTCTACCCGCAGGGCGAGGGAGCAACAAGGCTACGTCTTGTCGCCGGTCGGCGAGAACAGGTAACCGCCGCCGCGGATGGTGCGGATCACGGCGGGCTTGGTCGGATCGATCTCGATCTTGCGCCGGATCCGCATGATACGAAGGTCGACGGCGCGGTCGAAAGCTTCGGCGTCGCGCGCATTGGCGAGTTCAAGCAACCGTTCGCGCGACAGCACCCGCTTCGGGTTGGCCGCGAACACTTTCAGCAGGCCGAATTCGGACGCGGTCAGCGGATGCTCGTTGCCCTCGTCGTCGCGCAGCGCCTGCGCCTCGAGGTCGAGCCATTTGGTGCCGAACCGCACCAATTGATCCTTCTCGGCTTTCGCGCCCGCGGCTTCCGGCGCGGCGGCCGCTTTGGCCGGGGCGCTCCGGCGCAGCACCGAACGAATCCGCGCCATCAACTCGCGCAATTCGCAGGGCTTTGCGATGTAATCGTCGGCGCCGAGCTCGAGACCGACGACGCGGTCGATCGGGCTCGCGGTCGCCGTCAGCATGATGACGGGGACGTTGATGCGGCTCTTCAGGTCGCGAATGATCGACAGCCCGTCTTCCTCGGGCATGTTGAGATCGAGCACCACGAGATCGGGCACATGGGTCTCGATCACGCCGCGCAGGCTCTTGCCACCGTCGCACAGCGTGACGTTAAAGCCGTGCATCTTGAGGTAATCGCCGACCATTTCGCGGGCCGGCGCTTCGTCGTCGACGATGATAATGTGCTGGCTCTGGGTCATGACGTCTCTGTTGCCGGCAGTGTAACTGTAAACGTCGAGCCCTGTCCGGGTCCGGCGCTCTCGGCGGTCACATGGCCGCCATGCATGTCGATAATGCGTTTGACGATCGATAGGCCGAGCCCGGTCGAGCTTTCGCCGGCGGTGGGCTTGGCCGACAGGCGCTGGAAGCGGCCGAACAGCCGGCCGAGGTCTTCGGGTGACAGGCCGGCGCCCTCGTCGGCGATGCGGATGACGGTGTTGCCGCCCTCATGGGTGACGCCCACCGTGATCTTGCCGCCGATCGGCGAGTATTTGATGGCGTTGCTGACGAGGTTGTCGATCGCCTCGCGGATCCGGTCGGCGTCGCACATGGTGACGAAATTCGGCGGCGCCGACACGCGGATGGTCTGCTGCTTGTTGACCGCCGAGGGCAGGTTGGAATCGGTGACCTCGCTGACGAGGCCTGCGACATCGACCGGTTCGCGGCGGATGGTGATGTCGAAGGCGTCGGCCATCGCATCCGAAATCAGGTGATCGACCATCGAGGTCAACCGCTTGGTGGCGTCGCGGATATGCTCGACCTGCGCCGTGACGTTCTCCTTGGGCGAACCGGCGCCGATCAGCTCGGTCAGCATTTCGGTGCGGCCCAGGATCACGCCGAGCGGATTTTTCAGGTCGTGCGCGACCGTGCCCAGAATTTCGTTCTTGAAACCGTTGGCGCGCTGCAGCCGCAGCCATTGCGCCGAAAGCCTGCGGTTGGCCTGCATCAGCGCACGCGTGCGCTGGGCCACGCGGTCTTCGAGCTGGGTATTGGCCTCGTGCAGCTGCTGGTACAGAATCACGTTGTCGAACGCGATCGACAGCCGGCTTGAGAAAATCTCGACCAGCGCGCGGTCGGTGTCGGAAAGCTGGCGCTCGGCCTGCAGCAACACCACCACTTCGCGCCCGCTGCCGGTGCGCAGATAGAGCACGCTGCGGTGGTCGGCGAATTCGTTCTTGCGGCGCTGGAAGGCGGCTTCCACCATCTGCCGCAAATCCGGATCGAGCGATTTCGAGCTGGTGGTGCCGATAAAACGGCTGTAGCAGCCCGAACCCGCCAGCACGGAAAACTCGCTGCCGGGCGCGCCGTCGTCGCGCAGCACCAGGATGCCGGCGCAATCGACATTGAGCAGCGAGGCCAACTGCGTCAGCACGCCTTCCGCGAGGCGCTGCATCGATTTGAAGTCGTACAAAGTGGAGGCGGCGTCGATGATGATTTCCAGCCCGCGCCGGGTCTGCACCATGCGTTCGAGTTGCTGGTAGCTGCGCAAGGCGGCGGTCAGCGAGGTGAACAGCTTGTCGGCGGTCAGCTCGGTCTTGGCCTTGTAGTCGTTGATGTCGTACTGGACGATGACGCGGCGTTCGGGGGCCTGGCCGGGCTGGCCGGTGCGCAGGATGATGCGGACGGTTTCGTTCTTGATCTCGTTGCGGATGTACTCGACGAGTTCGAGGCCGGCGACGTCGGTTTCCATGATGACGTCGAGCAGCACGGCCGCGATGTCGGGATTGTTGCGCATCAAGATGCGGCCTTCGGCCGCCGAATAGGCCGACAGGATTTCCAGCGTCGCGCCGTGCAGATTGTAGTCGCTCAACGCAAAGCGCGTGCCCTCATGCACCGCCTGGTCGTCGTCGATGACGGCGATCTTCCATTTGCGTACGGACGAATCCTCCGGAACCGTGCCGGAATCGTCGATCAGGTGGAGGACATCGTCCTGTTCGGCCATTGAGGGGTTCCGTCGGCTGTGGCTTGGTCCGTGATCGTGGGTCCGCCCTTGGCGACCTTCGGCATGATAATGCGAAATGTGGTGCCTTGTCCCAGCCTTGACTCCAGCATCATCCGGCCGCCGAGCTGTTGAGTGACAAGATTATAGACGATATGCAAGCCCAGTCCGGTGCCGCCTTCGTTGCGGCGCGTCGTAAAAAACGGGTCGAACGCCTGCCGCTGCACGTCGGGCGTCATTCCGGCCCCGTTGTCGGCAAAAATGATCTCGACATCGTCGCTGCCGCGGGCCTTGGCCGAGATCGAGATCGCCCCGGAACGGCCGTCGGCGAAGGCATGATTGGCGGCGTTGAGGAAAAGATTGGTTAATATCTGGCCGTAGGAGCCGGGATAGCCGTCGATCATCAGGCCCTCCGGTACGTCGACCGACAGCGTGATCGCGGCCTTCTTCAGCACCGGCCGCAGGCTCGCGACGATCTGGTCGGTGGCCTCTCCGAGGCTGAACTGGCGGCGCTCGGCATGCGAGCGGTCGACCGCTACCTGCTTGAACGACTGGATCAGCTCGCCGGCGCGATACAAATTCGCCACCAATTGCTGGGCGGCGTCGCGCGAGGTTCTGACGAATTCGTCGAGCTTGGAGCGCCGCAGCGGCTCGGTCCGCAAATCGGATTCGAATATTTCCGCGCGGCGCGCGAAACTCGACGCAACCGTCAGGCTGATGCCGATCGGGTTGTTGACCTCGTGGGCGACGCCGGCGACCAGGCCGCCCAGCGCCGCCAGCCGTTCGGCATCGATCAGGTTCTGCTGGGCGGTGTTGAGCTCGATCAGCGCGCTCTCGGCTTTCTCCTTTGAGGCGCGCAACTCGTCCTCGGTCTTGCGCTTGGCGATGGCGTTTTCGCGGAACACTTCCACGGCGCGCGCCATCGCGCCGACCTCGTCCTTGGCGGTCGTTCCCTGCACGCTGCGATCGTAATTGCCGGAGGTGATCGCGTGCATCGCCGCCATGATCTGCTGCAGCGGCAGGCGGATCGAGAGCGCAATCAGGACACCGGCGGAAAGGATGATGCCGAGGAAGATCACGGCGATCGACAGCACCCGGCGCGAAATGCCCGACAGCGTCCGGTCGAACATCTCCTGCGCCTTCTGTTCGCGCTGGCGCATCTTGACCGAGAGTTCGTCGATGACGCCGATCGCCTCGGCCTGGCTGGCGTCGATGGTGTTGCGCAGCAATTCGGTCCGGTTGGCGAGTTGCTCGGTGAGCTTGGCGAGCCCCTCCCGCAGCGCCAGCGCCCGCGCCTGCAGCCGCGTCAGCGCCAGGCGCTGCAGGTCGTTGTCGGCGAGATCCGTCATCATGGGGATGGTCTTCTCGATGGTCTCGGTATTACGCCTTGCGTCCTCGGCGGAGGCTGACGCCAGCGACAGGTAATAGGTGTTGGCGGCGACCAGCACCGCGGTGAACGCCTCGCGGGATTTTCCGAGCGACGGCCAGATCAGCGCGTCGCGGTGGCCGGTGGCGCCCTCGATGATCGAATAAAGCCCGGCCATTTCCCTGGCCGGGCCCAGCACCTGCTGCTCATAGGTCTTGGCGATGGTGGCCTGCACCGCGCGCAATTCGCCAAAGCCGTTGAGGAAGCGGTCGGTGACGTGTTCGAGCCGTTCCACCGAGCCCGACAGCATCGGGTCGGTGGACGCGCGCGTGGTCAGCGTGCCGAGCACCGCTTCGCGCAACAGCAGGATCTCTGCGAACAGTTCGGGGCTGGGCTGGTTGATGTAGCGATGGATCAGGTTCTGCAGGCGGCCGGTTTCGCTTTCCAGCAGCGCCAGGATCTTGTCGGATTCCCGTACCTGCCGGACATCTTCCCAGGCCGAGCCGAGCACCTTGGCGCCGTTCCAGATCAAGGCGGCGAGCACCACGACGACGGCGGAGTTGAGAGCCGCGATCGAGAGGATGCGCCAGCGGATCGGCACCGCGCGCAGCAACTGGACGATGCGAAAACGGCTGCGCGCGGCGAGGCTCGCCGGCTGTTCCACTGATCCGTTCTGTTGCGGCGCGCCGGTCAATTCACTGCACCTTGCGAATGCGTTCGATCAGGCGCGCGATCGAAGGCTCGAAACTGACCAGAATCTCGTTGCCAATCGGTCCATCCAGCGCGGCGGAACAGAAACGGCATCGCCAGCACCTTCATGGCCGGCACCATCGTCCCGATCAATGCGACGTTGGTACGATTAATATCGATGGCGCCTGCCCGGGTCTGTTCGATCGTTTCCTTTTCCTCGCCGACTGGTGCGAGTGAAAGACCTTGATCTGGTGCCGGCCGCCGCTGCGTTCCGCGACCAGGCTGCCCATTACGCCCTAATAATCCTCGTTCTGGGTATCGGCGGCCCGAAATTCGCGCGCAACAACGCTCGTCGAAGCCGCGAGGAACAGTGCGGCAACAAGCATCCTCCGCGAAAGGTCGGCGCGGCAGTTCACGGGCAACAAATCCCCTTGGTGATGAGGTCTGCGGCGGGAAGAAAAGGTTCAACGCATTTTAGCAGAAGCCGCCAATGCTTGGCTACAAGGGCTTGGCTATAAAGGCTTGGCTATAAAGGTTTTCGCCGGCTTCGGCAGACTTCGAGATCGTTTATTGTGCGCTGCGAGGGCGCTTGCTGGATTGAAACCCGGCTCGCAGGGTCTTATGAGGGCGCTGCGAACAAATTTCATTTCCACGCGGCAGAGCAAAGTGATTCACCGGTGAAACTGGTTTTCAGGCTTTTGCAGATCGCCGCGCTGGCGGCCATCGCTTTGGTGTCGCCCGCGCAAGCCGCCACCGAAATCATGTGGTGGCACGCGATGTCGGGCGAACTCGGCAAGCAGCTGGAAAAGCTCGCGGCCGATTTCAACGCGTCGCAATCGGACTACCGGATCGTACCGAGCTACAAGGGCAGTTACACCGAAACGGTCACGGCCTCGATCTTTGCGTTCCGCTCGCGAAGCCAGCCCGCCATCGTTCAGGTCAACGAGATCGCGACCGCGACCATGATGGCGGCGAAGGGGGCGATCTATCCGGTGTTCGAGTTGATGCGCGACCAGTCGGAGACGTTCTCGCCGGCCGCCTATCTGCCGGCCGTCACCGGCTACTACTCCGACGTCGCCGGCAACATGCTGTCGTTTCCGTTCAACGCCTCGACTCCTATTCTTTACTACAACAAGGATCTGTTCCGCGCCGCCGGCCTCGATCCGGAAGCCGTGCCGAAGACCTGGCCCGAAGTCGGCGCAGCGGCGAAGCGGTTGCGCGCGGCGGGCGCCGTCTGCGGCATGACCACCTCCTGGCCATCCTGGATCAACGTCGAGAATTTTTCCGCATTCCACAATCTGCCGCTGGCGACCCGGGCCAACGGCTTTGGCGGCCTCGACGCCGAATTGACCTTCAACAATCCGCTGGTGGTGCGCCACATCGCGCAACTGGCGGAATGGCAGACCACGAAGGTGTTCGACTATAGCGGCCGGGGCCAGTCGGCCGAGCCGCGTTTTCAAAAAGGCGAGTGCGGAATCTTCATCGGTTCGTCGGGAACGCGCGCCGATATCAAGGCCAACTCGAAATTCGAGGTCGGCTACGGCATGATGCCGTACTGGCCCGATGTCGTCGGCGCGCCGCAAAACACCATTATCGGCGGCGCCACCCTGTGGGTGCTGCGCGACCGGCCGGCGGGCGAATATGCCGGTGTCGCAAAATTCTTTGCGTTCCTGTCCAAGCCGGGGGTTCAGGCCGCCTGGCACCAGAACACCGGTTACCTGCCGATCACCCGCGCCGCCTTCGATCTCACCCGCGCACAGGGCTTCTATGACCGCAATCCCGGCGCGGCGATTTCGATCGAACAGATGACGTTGAAGCCGCCGACCGAGAACTCGAAAGGCATCCGGCTCGGGTCGTTCGTCCTGATCCGCGACGCGATCGACGAAGAGCTGGAGCAGGTCTTCAGCGGCAAGAAATCGGCGCAGGCCGCGCTCGATCTGGCGGTCGAGCGCGGCAACCGCCTGCTGCGCCAGTTCGAGCGCGCCAATCCGGATCGATGAGCTGTCATTCCCGGCATGCAAAGCATCCACCGACAATGACGGCGCGCTTGCCAAGCCTGGCCGATTTCGAGGCCTTCCGCGCCTGGCGCGCGGATGCGTCGCGATGGCTGCCGGTGGCGCTCGAGATCGCGCGCAGCCACGGCCTGAAGGCTGCTGCGCCTCACATCTTCTCGACGGGCACCAATCTTGTCGTCGGTCTGGACGACGAGCTGATCCTGAAGATTTTTCCGCCGATGTATCGTGGCCAGTTCGTCTCGGAGCGGCGTTCGCTAAGGCAACTCCGCGGGCGGCTCACGATCCCGATTCCAGAGATCGTTTTCGAAGGCGAGAGCGACCAATGGCCGTATCTCGTCATCACGCGTCTGCCCGGCATCATCGGCTCGGAAGCGTGGCCGGCGCTGCAGGAGGATCAGAAAGAGCGCGTGCTGGCCGAGATCGGTGCGACCATCGCCGAGGTGCAGCGTGTCCCGGTTGGAGAGCTTATCGCGCATCGAGCCGCGCTGGGACCAGCTTCATCGCAGGCCAAATCGACGGATGCCGCGCGCGGCACACACGTCTCGGCTTGCCGCAAAAATTTCTGGATGGACTGGACGACATTCTTCGCGACGCAGCCACGCTCATCCCGCTGGACAAGCCGCCGGTGATTCTGACCGGCGAATACATTCCGGAAAACTTTCTGTTGAGCCGCGGCAGAACGGGCTGGCGCCTGTCCGGGCTGATCGATTTCGGCGACGTGATGACGGGGTGGGGCGAATATGACCTGCTGGGCCCGAGCGCCTTCATGACCGCGGGCATGAAGCGGCGCGTTCGCAGCCTTTTTGAGGGATTCGGCTATTCGCGCGCCGACATCGATCCGGACATGAGGCGGCGCTTGATGGCGCTAATGCTGCTGCATCGTTCGAGCAATCTGAACGCCCACATTTGTATCGCGGACTGGCAGACGAAGGCCGGCGATCTCTTCGAATTGCAGGATTTGCTTTGGCCGGTCTGATGCGGCGGAAGGTCGCATAAGAAAGAGGCGGTCGCAATTGTCTGCCTAATAAGCGAGGCAGATACGTATCTTTGTATGCAATTTGCAGCTCTCCCAGCCGCGCAGCATTCTCGACCGCTCATATGTTTTCAATGAAAAATCAATCAGTTAGTTCATCGTTAGGCTTGTCTTAACGTTTGGCACGAACCTTGCGATTCCCTGCTCCAGAGCCGTTTCCCTCGGGCGTTGGAGCATCCCATGAAGCGTCGCGATTTCCTCAAATCCGTGTCTGGAATGGCCGCCGGCGCCATGGTGCCGGCGCCCGCGATCTGGTCCGCCGCCAAGGCGGACGCGCGATCGGAGACGCTGCTGATCGTCTCGGAAGGCGGGCCGAACAATCTCGACATTCATGGCGTCGGCACCAACGTGCCCGGCTATGAAGTGTCGTGGAATTGCTACGACCGCCTGATCAGCCATGAGATGAAGAGCGGTCCCGGCGGCGTGCCCTATTACGACCGCGACAAGTTCAAGCCCGAACTCGCCGAAGACATGAATGTCGGCGACATGTCGGTGACCTTCAAACTGAAGAAGAACGCGAAATTCCATGACGGTACGCCGGTCGCGGCGAAAGACGTCAAATGGTCGCTCGATCGCGCCGTCAGCGTCGGCGGCTTTCCGACCTTCCAGATGAGCGCGGGTTCGCTGACCAAGCCGGAGCAGTTCGTCATCGTCGACGACAACACCGTGCGGGTGGACTTTGCCAGGAAGGATCGCCTGACGATTCCGGACCTCGCCGTCATCGTGCCCTGCATCGTCAATTCCGAACTGGTGAAGAAGAACGCCAGCGAGAAGGATCCCTGGGGTCTCGAATTCACCAAGCAGCAGACCGCGGGCTCCGGCGCCTACAAGGTGACGAAATGGACGGCCGGCACCGAAGTGATCATGGAACGCAACGACGAGTGGGTCGGTGGTCCCTTGCCGAAGATCAGGCGTGTAATCTGGCGCATGGTGCCGCAGGCCGGCAACCGCCGCGCGCTGCTGGAACGCGGCGATGCCGATATCTCCTACGAGCTGCCGTTCAAGGATTTTCAGGAGATGAAGGCCAACGGCAAGCTCGACGTGGTGTCGCTGCCGTTCTCCAACGGCATCCAGTACATCGGCATGAACGTGACAAAGCCGCCGTTCGATAATCCAAAAGTGCGGCAGGCGATGGCCTATGCGATACCGTACCAGAAGATCATGGATGCCGTGCTGTTCGGTCTCGCCAATCCGATGTTCGGCGCCGCCGCAGGCAAAACAACGGATGTCGCCTGGCCGCAGCCGACCAAATACGCCACCGACATGGAGAAGGCCAAAGCGCTGCTGGCGGAAGCCGGCTACGCCAACGGCTTCGAAACCACGATTTCGTTCGACCTGAATTTCGCGGGCGTCAACGAGCCGCTCTGCGTGCTGGTGCAGGAGAGCCTCGCCCAGCTCGGCATCAAGACCACGATCAACAAGGTGCCCGGCGCCAACTGGCGCACCGAACTGAACAAGAAGGAGATGCCGCTCTACACCAACGTGTTCTCAGGCTGGCTCGATTACCCCGAATATTTCTTCTACTGGTGCTATCACGGCAACAATTCCGTCTTCAACACCATGAGCTACAAGTCGCCGGAGATGGACAAGCTGATTGACGGCGCGCGCAACGCGGCTGCGACCGGCGACAAATCGACCTACGACACCGACGTCAAAGGGTTTGTCGATCTCGCCTTCAGCGATATCCCGCGCATTCCGCTGTATCAGCCGTTCGTCAACGTCGCGATGCAGAAGAACATCTCCGGCTATCAATACTGGTTCCATCGCCGTCTCGATTACCGCGCTTTGGTCAAGGCGTAAGCGGCGGGAGGACGGTCCGATGCTGACCATGATCGGCAAGCGCTTGATGTTTGCGATCCCCTCGCTGATCGGGGTCGTGATCGTCACCTTTCTGCTGACGCGTGCGTTGCCGGGCGATCCCGCGGCGTATTTTGCCGGTCCCGCCGCGACCAAGGAGGCGGTCGAGCAGATCCGCAAGAAACTCGGCTTCGACAAGCCGTTGATCGAGCAGTTCTTCCGCTACACCAACGATCTCGCCCATGGCGATTTCGGCAATTCGCTGACGACAGGCCAGCCGGTCGCCACCGAAATCCGCAACCGCCTGCCGGCCTCCGCCGAACTGACGCTGCTTGGCCTGTTGGTATCGGTCGTGATCGCGATCCCGCTCGGCGTGCTGGCCGCGACCCGGCCGGGTTCATGGATCGACCATCTCTGCCGCGTCACGACGACGGCCGGCGTGTCGCTGCCGGTGTTCTTCACGGGACTGGTGCTGGTCTACGTGTTCTATTTCAGGCTCGGCTGGTCGCCGGCGCCGCTCGGCCGGCTGGACGTGTTCTACAGCGCGCCGCCGACGATCACCGGCTTCTATCTGATAGACACCTTGATCGCGCGCGATTTCGAGGCGTTTCGTTCGGCGCTGAGCCAGTTGATCCTGCCGGCGGCGACGCTTGCGATCTTCTCGCTGGCGCCGATCGCGCGCATGACGCGGGCCTCGATGCTGGCGGTGCTGGCCTCGGACTTCGTGCGCACCGCGCGCGCCAGCGGCCTGTCGCCCGGCACCGTGATCGTCACCTACGCGTTCCGCAACGCGATGCTGCCGGTCATCACCACGCTCAGCATGGTGTTCTCGTTTCTGCTCGGCGCCAATGTGCTGGTGGAAAAAGTTTTCGCCTGGCCCGGCATCGGCTCCTACGCGGTGGAAGCGCTGATTTCGTCGGACTTCGCGCCGGTGCAGGGTTTTGTGCTGACCATGGCGGTCATGTACGTGCTGCTCAATCTGGTCATCGACATTCTCTATGGCGTGATCGATCCGAGAGTGCGGCTGGAAGGGTGAGGTGATGCATGAGCACTGTTGCGCCTGCCGTTGAACCCGTCGGTCCCGCGCGTACCTCGGGGCTTGCCGCCATCTTCGAACACACCCGCTATGTGCTCGGCGAAAACCGGGTCACGGCCTTCGCCTTCGGCCTGCTCGTCATCATCCTGTTTGCCGCATTGTTCGGCCCCTATGTCGTTCCCTACGATCCGCTCGCGAGCGATACCGCCGCGGCGCTGAAGCCGCCGTCGGCGGCGCACTGGTTCGGCACCGACCAGCTGGGCCGCGATATCTTCAGCCGCGTCATCGTCGCTACTCGGCTCGATACGTTCATTGCGGTGGCGTCGGTTGCGCTGGTGTTCCTGATGGGCGGCCTTGCCGGCATCGCCGCCGGTTATTTCGGCGGCTGGACCGACCGCATCGTTGGACGCGTCGCCGATACCATCATGGCGTTTCCGCTGTTCGTGCTGGCGATGGGAATCGTGGCGGCGCTCGGCAATACCGTGCAGAACATCATCATCGCCACCGCGATCGTGAATTTTCCGCTTTACGCGCGCGTCGCCCGCGCCGAGGCCAACGTCCGGCGCAATGCCGGGTTCGTGCAGGCGGCGCGTTTGTCCGGCAACGGTGAGTTCCGGATCCTGCTGGTGCATATCCTGCCCAACATCATGCCGATCATGATCGTGCAGATGTCGCTGACCATGGGTTACGCCATCCTCAACGCCGCCGGCCTCTCCTTCATCGGCCTCGGCGTGCGGCCGCCGACGGCGGAATGGGGCATCATGGTCGCGGAAGGCGCGGGCTTCATGGTATCGGGCGAATGGTGGATCGCGCTGTTCCCGGGCCTTGCGCTGATGATTGCGGTGTTCTGCTTCAACCTGCTCGGCGACGGCCTGCGCGATATCGTCGATCCGCAGCGGAGGACGTAGAGCATGATCCGGAAAAGTGGGAACCGGTTTTCCGAAAAGATCATGCTCAAACAAAAAAGAGCGAAGCCATGACCGCGCAGCCATTGCTCGACGTCAGCGATCTCACGGTTGAATTCGCGACAAGGCGCGGCATCGTCAAGGCGGTGCAGCACGTCAACATCAGCCTGGCGAAGGGCGAGACGCTCGGCATCGTCGGCGAGTCCGGTTCCGGCAAGTCGGTGACCTCCTACGCGGTGATGCGGATCCTCGACCGTGCCGGCAAGATCGCCGAGGGCTCGGTGATGTTCTCAGGGGTTGACGTCAAGGCTGCGACCGAGAACCAGATGCGCGATCTGCGCGGCCGCGAGATCTCGATGATTTTCCAGAATCCACGTGCCGCGCTCAATCCGATCCGCAAGGTCGGTGACCAGATCGAGGACGTGCTGCGCCAGCATGTGCAACAGTCGCAGGTGACGGATCGCGGCGAGAAGGCCATCGAGGCGCTGGAGCAGGTCAAGATCGCGCGGCCGCGCGAGCGCTATCACGCCTATCCCTTCGAGCTCTCCGGCGGCATGTGCCAGCGCGTGGTGATCGCACTGGCGCTGGCCTGCAATCCGCAGCTCCTGATCGCGGACGAGCCCACGACAGGTCTCGACGTCACCACGCAGAAAGCGGTGATGGACCTCATCGTCGAACTGACAAAACGCCGGAACATGTCGACGATCCTGATCACGCATGATCTGGGGTTGGCCGCGGCCTATTGCGACCGCGTGGTGGTGATGGAGAAGGGCCGCGTGGTCGAGACCGCGAAGTCGGCGGATATCTTCGCCAGGCCCAAGCACGCCTATACCAGGAAGTTGATGCGCGCGACGCCGCGGATCGGCGTTTCCCTGCGCGATCTGCTGCCGGAGGAAGAGGCCGCGAAACTGCCGAACATGCCCGCGGCCGCGGTTCCGGTTGACGGCGCGCCAAAGCCGCTTCTGCTCGTCGAGAAACTGGTGAAGGAGTATCCGCGCCAGGGCGCCACCGCCACGCTCGGCAAACTGTTCGGGCGCAAGCCGCCGATCGAAGCCGAACAATTCCGCGCCGTCGACGGCATCGGCTTTACCGTCGGCCATGGCGAGAGCGTTGGCCTGGTCGGCGAATCCGGCTGTGGCAAATCCACGACGTCGATGATGGTGATGCGGCTGTTGGACCAGACCTCGGGCCGCATCATGTTCGACGGCGACGAGATCGGCGCCATCCTTCCCAACGCCTTTGCGCGGCTTCGCTTGCGCAAAAGCATCCAGATGGTGTTCCAGGATCCGACCGACAGCCTCAATCCGCGCTTTACGGCGGCGCGCGCCATCGTCGATCCGATCATGCAGCTCGGGGACATCAGGGGACGCGACGCCTTGCGTGCGCGCTGCGAGGAACTGGCCGGCCTGGTCGGCTTGCCCGTCAATCTGCTCGATCGCTTCCCGCATCAATTGTCCGGCGGGCAGAAGGCCCGCGTCGGCATCGCGCGCGCGATTGCGCTGCATCCCAAACTCGTGATCCTCGACGAGCCGACGGCGGCGCTCGACGTCTCCGTGCAGGCGGTGGTGCTTAATTTGCTTCAAGACTTGAAGCAGTCGATGGGCATGAGCTATCTGTTCGTGTCGCATGATTTGAACGTCGTGCGTTTGCTGTGCGACCGTGTCATCGTGATGCGAGCGGGACGAATCGTCGAGCAGGGTCCGTCCGAACAGGTCTTGGGCAATCCGCAAGATGCCTATACAAGGGAATTGCTGACGGCGATCCCGCATCCGCCGTTGCCGGCTCACTAACGCATGATCACAAAGATCAGGCTCAAACAAAAGAAACGGGAGCGAAATGGCTGCTGATCCCATGAATAACCTTTTGGACGATTACATCGACGCCGTCTCAAAGGCGCTGGCATTGCCGGTCGAAGATGCCTGGCGGCCCGCGGTGAGGGCAAACCTCGAAGTATCGCTGCGGCTGGCGCGGCTGGTCGATGAGTTTGCCTTGCCCGACGAAACCGAGCCCGCCAGTGTCTACGCAGCCTGATATCGCGATGACCGTAAACCCCGACGCCTTAAACTCCGGCGCTTTAAACTCCGGCGCCTGCTCCGCCCAGGAAATCGCGCAAGCGGTCGCGAGCCGCAAGCTGTCGGCGCTCGATGCGACGGAAGCCGCGCTGGCGCGGATCGCGAAACACGATTCCGTCCTGAATTCCTTCACCGACGTCACCGCCGATCGCGCGCGCGCCAAGGCCCGCGCCGTCGATGCCGCGCTCGCGGCCGGACAAAAAGCCGGTCCGCTCGCCGGCGTGCCGTTCGCCGTCAAGAACCTGTTCGACGTCAAGGGTCTTTCCACCCGCGCCGGATCGAAGATCAATCGCGACCTTGCGCCGTCGTCGCGTGACGCGACGCTGGTCGAGCGCATGGAGGCGGCGGGCGCGGTGCTGGTCGGCGCGCTCAACATGGGCGAATACGCCTACGACTTCACCGGCGAGAATGTGCATGACGGCCCGTCCCGCAACCCGCACGATCCGACGCGGATGACCGGCGGTTCGTCGGGGGGCTCCGGCGCCGCGGTCGGCGGCGGTCTGGTGCCGATCGCGCTGGGGTCGGACACCAACGGATCGATCCGGGTGCCGTCGTCGTTTTGCGGAATCTTCGGCCTGAAGCCGACCTATGGCCGGCTGTCGCGCGCGCGGTCGTTTCCGTTTGTCGCAAGCTTCGATCATCTCGGCCCGTTCGCGCGAGGTGTCGCCGACCTCGCGCTGGCCTATGATTCGATGCAGGGGCCCGACGCTGACGACGCCGCATGCACGACGCGGCCGATCGAGCCGGTGACGTCGCAACTCGCGCAGGACATCTCCGGTCTGCGCATCGCGGTGGCCGGCGGCTATTTCCAGAACAACGTTTTCCCGGAAGCGGTCGAGGCCGTGGCGCGGGTAGCCAAGGCGCTCAATGCCACCAGGACGGTCGAGATCCCCGAAGCCGCCCGCGCCCGCGCTGCGGCTTACGTCATCTCCACCACCGAAGGCGCTTCGCTGCATCTCGATCGCCTGCGCAAGCGCCCGAATGATTTCGATCCGGCGGTGCGCGATCGCCTGATTGCGGGCGCGATGGTGCCGGCGCCCTTGGTCGACCGCGCGCAAAAGTTTCGCCGCTGGTATCGCGCGCAGGTGCTGGAGCTGTTCAAGTCGGTGGACGTGATCATCGCCCCCGCCACGCCCTGCATCGCGCCAAAGCTCGGGCAGGTGACCTTCGTGCTCGACGGCGTCGAGCTTCCCGTGCGCGCCAATATCGGCATCCACACCCAGCCGATTTCCTTCATCGGCCTTCCCGTCGTTGCCGTGCCGGTGCCGCTGGAGCCGATGCCGATCGGCGTGCAGATCATCGCCGCGCCCTGGCGGGAAGATATCGCCTTGCGGGTTGCTTATGCGCTGGAGCGTGCCGGCGTCGCCGCCGCGCCGCCTCCGAGAGGATTATAGGATGGAAATCGACCTTCCCGACGTGCTCGCTGAAGTGACCGCGCAATTTGCGCGCTATGAGGCGGCGCTGGTGACCAACGACGTCGCAGTCCTCGATGAATTGTTCCGCAACGACAAGCGCACGCTGCGCTACGGCATCGGCGAAAACCTCTACGGCTATGACGCGATCATGGCGTTCCGCGCGGCGCGTTCGCCGGTCGGATTGATGCGCAAGACCGACAAGACGGTGATCACGGCCTATGGCCGCGATACCGCGGTGGCCTCGACGCTGTTTTATCGGGATGGCGCGCCGGGCAGGGTGGGACGGCAGATGCAAACCTGGGTGCGCTTTCCCGAGGGCTGGAGGATCGTTGCGGCCCATGTCAGCATCATCGACGAACCGCGGGAGAAGACATGAGTCTTGACGGTCTTCGCACGCGCCCGCCGCAATCCGGCTCTGGATCGGAGGCCGTGGTTCGGCGCGTCGATCGGCCGTTGTCGCTACGGGACAAGGTCACGCGCGCGGAGGAATTGCGGCTGCAGCTTGCGGACGAGATCGTGCGCGGCGTG
The DNA here is from genome assembly GCA_963847015.1 of uncultured Alphaproteobacteria bacterium. Taxonomy (GTDB): domain Bacteria; phylum Pseudomonadota; class Alphaproteobacteria; order Rhizobiales; family Xanthobacteraceae; genus Bradyrhizobium. The sequence continues at coordinate 149,822 of CAWJYI010000009.1, forward strand.
CTGCCGCCGGGATCGGGACTGGACGAGACGGATATTGCGCGGCGCTTCAACGTGTCGCGCACACCGGTGCGTGAGGCGCTGCGCCAACTGGTGGCGAGCGGCCTGGTCGAAGCCCGCGCCCATCGCGGCGCCGTGGTGGCGCAGCCCTCGCTCGACCGGCTTACCGGCATGTTCGAGGCGATGGCGGAGCTCGAGGCGATATGCGCGGGGCTGGCTGCGGAGCGGATGCCGGCCGTGGAGCGCCAGAAGTTGGAAGCGATCCACGAGGAATTACGGGTGCTGAGCTATGCCGGCAATCCCGAGCGGTTTCACGAAGTCAACGAGCGCTTTCACAATGCGATCTATGCGGGGTCGCAGAACGATTATATCGCCGAGATGACGCTGGCGACGCGGGTGCGGGTGCAGCCGTTCCGCCGCGCCCAGTTCCGCAATCTCGGCCGGCTCGCGAAATCGCATGCCGAGCACGACCGCGTCGTGGTCGCGATCATGCGCGGCGACAAGGCGGGCGCCACTGCCGCGATGCGCGCGCATATCGCGCTGGTGCGCGACGAATACGAGGTTTACGCGGTATCGGTGTAGGTCAAGAATGTAGGATGGGTAGAGCGAAGCGAAACCAATCATGGCCCCGCACATGCGGGAGACTTGTGATGGGTTCGCTTCGCTCCACTTGCAATGACGGCGATCACACCGCCGCTTTCTCCGCCATGAACGCGCGCCAGCCGCCGAAGGCTGAAATATCGCGGGCGCCGTTGATCGCGGCGGGCTCGACGATAAAGCCTTTCACGCCACGTCCGTCGGCGAGACGTATCGTGCCGATCGACAGCGGCGGCGGGATCGCGGCGACGAATTTTCCGAACGCTGCCGCCGACAGCGCCCAAAGCTCCAGCTTGATCGAACTTCCTGCGCCCGCGTCGACGCGCAGCATGCCGGGCTTGGGCGGTGTGGTGTCGAGCGCATAGAGCCGGTAGTCCGGCGCGGTCACGGTTTCTTCCAGCAGGCGGCCGTTGAGCGCCCGCAATTCGCCATTGAGGGCCATGCCGGAGAGATGCGCGCCGACCACCGCGATGGCGATCTCGTCGCCGCTCACTTCGGAGGCCAGCGCCGCCAGCGGCGGCTGGGTCAGGCCCTTAGCTCCCATCTTCAGTTTGGTATTTGCGTGGAAGACGCGCCCGATGCCGGCGAGTTGCGCGTCACGGCCGGCGGGCGCCAGCAGCGTAATGCCGAACGGAATGCCGTCGTCGCGCATCGCGGCGGGAAGCGCCAGCCCGCAGAGGTCGAGCAAATTGACGAAATTGGTGTAGGTGCCGAGCCGGCTGTTGAGCTCGATCGGATTGGCCAGCACCTGCGCGGTCGAGTAAGCCGTCGGCGCCGTCGGCAGCACGATCGCGTCGAGATTGCCGAAGGTGCGTTCGGCGATGCGCCGCAGCGCCTGCAACCGATAAAGCGCTGCGAACGTATCGGCCGCGGTCAGCCGCGCGCCGGCGGCGGTGATCTCGCGCGTCACGGGATGTATGGAGTCCGGAGAGGACGCCAGCAAATTGCGGATCACCAGATAGCGTTCGGCGACCCACGGGTCCTTCATAAAGCAGCCGCGCCGTCTCATAAAACGGTTCGAGATCGAATTCGACCAGCGTCGCGCCGAGCGAGGTCCAGCGGTTCGAGCGCTTCGCCATAGGCCTTCTCCGACAGCCGGTCGCCGAAGAAAATCAATTGGCCTTGGCGCGGCACACCCAAGCGGAGCCGGCCGGGAAACGCCGCCATCTGGCCGAGCGGCCGGTTGCGCGAAAACGGATCGGCGCTATCGGCGCCTGACATCACCGAGAGCGCCGACATGGCGTCGTCGACGGTCAGCGAAAACACCGAAATGCAATCGAGCGTCCGGCAGGCCGGCACCAGGCCGGCGTTGGAGACCAGCCCGAGGCTCGGCTTCAATCCGACGATGTTGTTGAGCATTGCCGGCACGCGGCCCGAGCCCGCGGTGTCGGTGCCCAATGCCAGCGGCACCAGGGCGGCGGAGACGGCGACCGCCGATCCCGAACTCGATCCACCCGGAATCAGATCGGCGCGGATCGGATTGATGGGAATGCCATAGGGCGAGCGCACGCCGACGAGGCCGGTGGCGAACTGATCGAGATTGGTCTTGCCGATGACGATGGCGCCGGCCGCGCGCAGCCTTGCGACCGCCGTCGAATCGTGCGCCGGCATGTAGGAAAAGGCCGGGCAAGCGGCGGTCGTCGGCATGCCCAGCACGTCGATATTGTCCTTCACGGCGAAGGGCACGCCGAGCAGCGGAAGCGTGCCGCGTCCTTTGTGCTCAGCGCTTCGGCGTCCGCCAGCGCATCCTTCTCGTCGCGCAGGCTGATGAACACGGCAGGATCGTTATAATCGCGGATGCGCTGATAGCTGCGCGCGACGGTCTGCGCCGGCGTCATGGTGCCGGCGCGATGCGCGGCGACGATCGCAGCAACGGTTTCAGTCAAGGGATGCCCCGCGCGTCGGTTGGCTGAAGTCGGTCGCCTCCGAAGGCGCTCCAGCGAGGAAAGTCTATCCCGATTGAAGCAAGCGATGTGCCATTGTGTACATTATCGGTGCAGCCGCAGATAAAGGAATAGCGACGTTATTTCAGATGTTTGATTGCGGTATCGCGAAATGCCGCAGGCCTTGGCTGTAGACCGTAGGCTACGCTTTTGCTCAAGATTTAGGCAGATATATTGCGAGGCACCGCAACCCCGTCCCGTCGCGCGATGACGGCATTGCCGGGCCGCGCGGTTCTCGCGTAGAGCAAACGGCCTGCCCCAACGAGGGCAGCGGAGGAAACCGATGAATTCAGCCGCCGCCACCAGCCGCGACCATTCCGAAATCCTGTTCGCGACCCCTTCGATCGTCGCCGATCGCCGCGCCGACGGCAGCATCATTCTGAAATCGACGATGCCGTTGCGCGAATGCACGCGCTGCGTCGGCGACTGGCTGGAGCACTGGGCGCGGCAAACCCCGGACCGGATTTTTCTCGGCGACCGCGCCGGGATCGATGCGCCGTGGAGCACCGTCACCTACAGGGACGCGTTGCGGCAGGTACGCAGGGTCGCTGCCTGGATTCTGGCGCAGGGACTGAGCGCCGAACGTCCGCTGGTGATCCTGTCGGACAACAGCGTCGATCATGCCCTGTTCGCGCTCGCAGCCCAGCATGTCGGCGTGCCCTCGGCGGCGATCTCGCCGGCCTATTCGCTGATGTCGCGGGATTTCGACAAGCTCAGGAGCATGATCACGCTGCTCGGGCCCGGCGCGATCTATGTTTCCGGCACAAAGCCGTTCGCGGCGGCGCTCTCGGCAATCAAGCCGCTGCATTCGGCTGTGATCGTCAGCGGCAACGCCGGTGACAGCGATGCGGTCGCTTTCCCTTCGATCGCCGCCACGCCGGAAACGGCCGATGTTGCGAGAGCCTTTGCGGCCGTCACGCCGGACACGATTGCGAAATTCCTGTTCACCTCGGGTTCGACCGGCACGCCGAAGGCCGTCATCAACACCCAGCGCATGCTGACGTCGAGCCAGCAGGCCAAGGCGCAAACCTGGTCGTTCCTCGAAGAGATGCGCGATCTCGTGATCCTCGACTGGCTGCCCTGGAGCCATACGTTCGGCGCCAACCACAATTTCAATCTGGTGCTGCGCAATGGCGGTACGCTCTATGTCGATGGCGGCAAGCCGGCGCCGGGCCTGTTCGCGGCTTCGCTTGCTAACCTGCGCAGCGTGATACCGACGGTATATTTCAACGTGCCGCGCGGGTTCGACATGCTGATAGCAGCGCTCCGCGGCGATGACGAACTGCGCCGGCGTTTTTTCAGCGAGGTGAAGTTCGCCTTCTATGCGGGTGCCGCCTTGCCGCAGAATCTCTGGGATGCGCTGGAAGAGCTCTCGATCAAGACCGTCGGCCGCGCGCTGCCGATGGTGTCGGCCTGGGGCTCGACCGAAACCTCGCCGCTGGCGACCGACTGCCATTTCCAGGCCGAACGTTCCGGCAATATCGGCGTGCCGATCCCGGGCACCGAATTGAAGCTGGTGCCGTCAGGCGAAAAGCTCGAAGTGCGCGTGCGCGGACCGAACGTGACGCCGGGCTACTGGAAGGCGCCGGAACTCACCGCGCAGGCCTTCGATGCCGAAGGCTTTTACCGGATCGGCGATGCCGTCACGTTTGCCGATCCGGCGCGCCCGGAACTCGGATTGTTCTTTGACGGCCGCGTCGCCGAAGACTTCAAGCTCAATTCCGGGACCTGGGTCAGCGTCGGCACGCTGCGCGTCGCCGGCATCGCCGCGCTGGCGCCGCTGGCGCAGGACATCGTCGTCACCGGCCATGGCGGCGATGAGGTGCGCTTTCTGGTGTTCCCGAATGTCGCGGCGTGCCGCGCTCATGCAGGCCTGCCTGAAAATGCCGATGTGACAGATGTGATCGGTCACGACAGGATTCGTGCTGCGATCGCGCAAGGTCTTGCCAAACTGAAGGCGCAAGGCGGCAATTCGTCCGGTCATGCGACGCGCGCGCTGCTGTTGGCCGAGCCGGCCTCGGTCGACGGCGGCGAGATCACCGACAAGGGCTACATCAATCAGCGCGCGGTGTTGACCCGGCGCTCGAGCGCGGTCGCGACGCTGGACGATGATGCATCGCGTGAATGGATCGGCTGCGCGGGCTGAGCGCGCTCTGCCTCCGCCGGCGCTGATCGCCGGTATTCCCGGCTCCGGGCTTAGTGCCGCAGCCCGGCGTTACTATTTTGTTGCTAAGGCAACCAATTTGTGGGAGCTTCTCAATTCAACGGCCCCTGAAGAGCAGTTCAACTGCCAGGCCGTGCAGGGAGGGATGAATGCCCGGGACGACCGTCAGGTCAGGGCTGGATGGATACGTGCCCGAGCGCTCAAGCTCCGTGGTCCGGCTCGCCCACACCTTTCACGGCGTCGAGATTGCCGTGGACGCGACGCAACAGGCCGATCAGCATTTCGCGCTCGTCCTTCCGCAGGCAGGAGAGCAGGCGGCGTTCGCGTTCCAGCGCCACCGCAATGACCTCGTCATGTGTCGCCCATCCCTTCGGCGTCATCGAGATCGCGTGCGTGCGTCCGTCTCGCTCGTCCGCCTTGATCGTCACCAGTCCGTTCTCTTCCATCACCGCCAGGGTCCGGCTGACCGGCCCCTTGTCGAAGCCGATGACGTGACAGATACGCGCGGCGGAAATAGCCGGCTCGATCGCGAGCAGCGCCAGGATCCGCCACTCCGTGACATTGACGCCAAAGCGCTTCTGGTAGAGCGTCGTGGCGCTGCGCGACAGCTTGTTCGCAATGAAGGTGATCAACGCCGGCACGTAGCGGTCGAGATCGAGCACCTCGCCGGGCGATCCAGCCTTGTTTGCCGCCGCCGGGCTACTTCCGCGCGTCTGCCTGCTCTTGGTCATGATTTTCCAAAGCTTTCTCTGTCGTCGAATCCACCGGCTGCGCGCTTCAGAAATAGAGACAGGGCGCGCGGCTCTGCAAGCACATTATGCAGGAGGCTGTGATGGTCAGTGGCGCACCGATAGAAAACAAGGCCGGGACCGGATCCGGGCAACACGGCATGCTGCCGTTGCCGCACCTTGATATCGATCCGTTCTCGATCGAATTTTTTGACGATCTATATCCTGCCCAGGAGCGGTTGCGTGAAGCCGGGCCGCTGATCTATCTCGACAAATGGAACGTCTACGGGGTGGCGCGCTATTCGGAAGTGCACGCCGTCCTCAATGATCCCGTCACTTTCTGTTCGAGCCGTGGCGTGGGATTGAGCGACTTCGCGAAAGAGAAGCCGTGGCGTCCGCCAAGCATTATCCTCGAGGCCGATCCTCCGGCGCACACCCGCACCCGCGCGGTGCTGAGCCAGGTGCTCTCGCCGACCGCGCTAAAGTTGGTCCGTGAGCGCTTCGCTGCTGCAGCTGCCGCCAAGGTCGATGAATTGCTGGAACGAAGGAGTTTTGACGCCATCGCCGATCTGGCGGAAGCCTATCCGCTGTCGATCTTCCCCGATGCCATGGGGCTGAAGCAGGAAGGCCGCGAAAATCTGTTGCCCTATGCGGGCGTGGTTTTCAACGCGTTCGGCCCGCCGAACAAATTGCGTCAGGATGCCATCGAGCGCTCGGCGCCGCATCAGGCCTATGTCGCCGCACAATGCCAGCGAGATAATCTCGCACCCGGCGGGTTCGGCGCCTGTATCCACGCGCACGTCGATTCCGGCGCGATCACCGAGACCGAAGCGCCGCTGCTGGTGCGCTCGCTGCTGTCGGCAGGGCTCGATACCACCGTCAACGGCATTGGCGCCGCGATCTATTGCCTGGCGCGCTATCCCGATCAACTGGCGCGGCTACGCCAGGATCCGTCGCTGGCGCGCAACGCGTTCGAGGAAGCGGTGCGGTTCGAGAGCCCGGTGCAGACCTTCTTCCGGACCACGACACGGGAGGTCGAGATCGGCGGTTGCCGGATCGGCGAGGGCGAGAAGGTCCTGATGTTCCTCGGCGCGGCCAACCGCGATCCGCGCCGTTGGGACAATCCCGATAGCTACGACGTGACGCGCCGAACCAGCGGCCATGTCGGATATGGCTCGGGTATTCACATGTGCGTCGGCCAGCTCGTTGCGCGCCTCGAAGGCGAGACCATGATGGCGGCGCTGGCGCGCAAGGTTGCCGCGATCGAGATCACTGGTCCGGTGACGCGCCGCTACAACAACACGCTGCGTGGGCTTGAGAGCCTGCCGGTCGCGATCCGGCCGGCCTGACGGCCGAGCGCGACACGCTGTGCCGGACCAACAAAATCCAAAGGGAGAAAGCCATGAAGAGTTTTGGGAATTATCTGGCGTTGGTCCTGTCCTGCGCTGCCTGTGGCGCGGCGCAGGCGCAGATTTCCGACAATGTGGTGCGGGTCGGCGTGCTCAACGACATCTCCGGCATTTTTCAGGACACCAACGGCATGGGTTCGGTGGAAGCCGCGCGCATGGCGGCGGAGGATTTTGGCGAGGGGGCTAAGAACATCAAGGTCGAGATCGTTTATGCCGATCACCAGAACAAGGCCGATGTAGGCTCGGCCATCGCGCGAAAATGGCTCGATGTCGAGGGCGTCGACGCTATCGTCGACGTGCCCAATTCAGCGGTCGGCCTCACCATCAATTCGCTGTTGCGCGATAGCCGCATGACGTTCCTGGCGTCATCGACCGCAAGCTCGGACCTGACCGGCAAGGCCTGTTCGCCAAATACAATTCAATGGGTCAACGACGCCTGGGCCACCGGCAATACCACGGCGGCGGCGATGATGGCGCGCGGCGGCAAGGATTGGTATTTCGTCACGGTGAACTATGCGCTCGGCCAGGGCATCGAGGCCGAGGCCACCAATTATATCGAAAAGCACGGCGGCAAGGTGCTGGGGTCGAGCAAGCATCCGCTCGGCACATCGGATTTCGCGTCGTTCCTGCTGCAGGCGCAGAATTCCAAGGCCAAGGTGATCGGGCTTGCGAACGCCGGCGGTGACACCATCAACGCGGTGAAGCAGGCCGCGGAGTTCGGCATCCAGCAAAGCGGGCAGACGATGGTGGCGTTCCTGCTGTTCGTCAACGACGTTCACGGCATGGGGCTGAAGGTCGCCCAAGGCCTGCAACTGCTCGAAGCATTTTACTGGGACATGAATGACGACACCCGTGCGTTTGCCAAACGTTTCGCGGCACGGCCGGGCATGAACGGCAAGATGCCGAGCGGCAATCAGGCCGGCGTCTATGCGTCCACGCTGGCCTATCTCAATGCGGTGGCGGCGACCGGCAGCGACGACGCCAAAAACGTCGTGCCGCAGATGAAGAAGTTCAAAGGCAAGGACAAACTGTTCGGCGACGTTACCGTTCGTCAGGACGGCCGCGTGATCCACCCGATGTATCTGTTCGAGGTGAAGAAGCCGGACGAGTCGAAATATCCCTACGACTATTACAGGCTGGTTTCGACCATTCCCGCCGATCAGGCGTTTCGCCCGATCGCCGATGGCGGCTGTTCGCTCGTGAAATAGCCGGGCTGAGCGCGCTTGCCTCCGCGGGCACGTCGCTCAACCCGCTACCTTGCTGCTGCCCTGCGTGATCAGCCGCGCGGCGCGCTGATCGCGGGCATGGACCCAGAGCCAGCTCAGTGCGACGCTGAGGCGGTTGCGCAGGCCGATCAGGAAATAGATATGGGCGATGCCCCAGATCCACCACGCGAGGGTGCCGCGCAGCTTGATCCATCCGAAATCGATCACTGCTTTCTTCTTGCCGATCTGCGCGAGGCTGCCGGCGTGCTTGTAGCGGAACGGCGGCAGGGTGCGGCCTTCCAGCCGCGCCTTGATGAGGGCTGCAACATAGCGTCCCTGTTGTTTTGCCGCCGGCGCGATGCCGGGAACGGGTTTGCCGTCGGGGCCCGCGACGGTCACGGTATCGCCGATCGCAAAGATTTCGGGATGGCCGGGCACGGTCAGATCGGGCTCGACCTGCACGCGGTAGGCGCGGTCGGCCGGCGCGCCCAGCCATTCCGCGGCGCGCGAGGCGCGCACGCCGGCCGCCCAGATGATCGTTCTGGCCTGCAGCGCCTTGCCGCCATAAACGACGCCGTCGGCGGTGCATTCGGTGACCGGCTGATCCAGCATCACCTCGACGCCGATGTCCTCCAGCGAACGCTGCGCGTAAGCGGAGAGATCGTCGGGAAAGCCCGCAAGCACGCGCGGCCCCGCCTCGATCAGCACGACGCGCGCCTTGCTGGTATCGATGTTGCGGAAGTCGGACGGCAGCGTGTCACGCGCCAGGTCGGCAATGGTGCCGGCCATTTCGACGCCGGTCGGTCCGGCCCCGATGATGACGAACGTCAACAGCGCCGCGCGCCGCGCCGGATCGGTCTCGCGTTCGGCGCGCTCGAACGCGACGAGAATGCGCCGCCGCAGGGTGGTGGCGTCTTCCAGTGTCTTGAGTCCCGGGGCGAACGGCTCCCATTCGTCGTGGCCGAAATAGGCGTGCCGTGCGCCGGTGGCGAGGATGAGCGTGTCGTAAGGTATCGCGCCGCCGTCATCGAGCAGCACGCGACGTCCATTGGCGTCGATGCCATTGGCATTGGCGAACAGCGTCGTGACTTCCGGACGATCGCGCAGGAGATAGCGGATCGGCCAGGCGATCTCGGATGTCGCCAATGAGGCGGTCGCGACCTGATAGAGCAGCGGCTGGAACAGATGATGGTTGCGGCGGTCCACCAGCGTGATCTGGACGGGAACACCGGCGAGCCCGAAGGCGGCTTCCAACCCGCCAAATCCGGCGCCGACGATCACCACGCGATGCGGTTCCTTCGGCGCTGTCGTCATGCGGTGCGACCCCGGTTTCAGATGTCTGCGTACACCGATTATCTAGGCATTCAGACGTCCCGTCCAACGCACGTTGGCAATCGCCTGAATGGTAAATCTGCCGACAAGATCGCAACCATGCGGGATTCCGCCATGCGGATCGATGACGCGGACGACGCGATCCGAATTGCTGGTGGGCTGCAGACGTTCGCGCGCCTTCCGACTGCGACAAACCCAACCCATCAACCTGAACTATAATTCTTGCCATCCGCGCCATCTGCGAATTATGGTGCAGGGCGCCGGGGTATGAGCCGAAGGTTCTAAAGGGGGACCGCGGTTCGTGCTTGCTGCGGACTTGCGATTTCGCGCACAAAACACGTCACCCCATAAAGAGGCGCGGGAAGCGTTGCCCGTCACTGGGCTGGCGGGGTTGGTTCGATAAACGAGGAGGGGAGTGAATATGAAAACGGCATTCTGGCTGGCGGGCGCCACGGTTCTGGCGCTGGCGCAGCCCGCGCTTGCGGCTGATTCCATCAAGATCGGCTTCGTCTCGACCTTCAGCGGCCCGACCGCTGTGATCGGCAACGACATGCGCAACTCGTTCGAGTTGGCGCTCGATCATATGGGCCGCAAGATGGGTGGCCTGCCGGTCGAAGTGATCTACGAGGATGACGGGCAGAAGCCGGATGTCGGCAAGCAGAAGACCGAAAAACTGATCCAGTCCGACAAGGTCGATTTCATCGCCGGCTATATCTGGTCGAATGTGCTGCTGGCCTCGCTGAAGACCGCGGTGGATGCGAAGACCTTCCTGATCTCGGCCAACGCCGGCCCGTCGCAGCTCGCCGGCGAATTGTGCTCGCCTTACGTATTCTCGACCTCCTGGCAGAACGACCAGACGCCGCAGGCGATGGGCCTCTACATGAACCAGAAGGGCGTCAAGTCGGTATTTCTGATCGGACCGAACTATGCCGCCGGCAAGGACATGCTGGCCGGCGTGAAGAGCACCTTCAAGGGCGAGGTGGTCGGCGAGGAATACACGGTGTGGCCGAGCCAGCTCGACTTCTCCGCCGAGCTCACCAAGGCGAAGAACTCGAAGGCCGAGTTGATCTTCGTGTTTTATCCGGGAGCCGCCGGCGTGCAGTTCCTCAACCAGTATGCCCAGGCCGGCATCAAGTCGCAGATCCCGCTCTACACCGCATTCACCGTCGACGAATTGTCGCTGCCGCTGCAGAAGGAAAACGCGATCGGCATTCCGGGTGCCCAGGAATGGGTCAACGATTTGCCGAACGCCGAGAACAAGCGTTTCGTCGAGGATTACCGCAAGAAATATCCGGGCCTGCGTCCCGACCTATTACGGCGCGCAAGCCTATGACGCCGCGCAACTCATCAACAGCGCGGTCGTCGCCGTCAAAGGCGACATGACCAAGAAGGACGCGATGAAGGCCGAGATGGAAAAGGCCAATTTCAAATCGCTCCGCGGACCGTTCAAATACGGCAACAACCACATCCCGATCCAGAACTTCTATCTGCAGGACGTGGTCAAGGATGCCGACGGTCAGCTCTCGCTCAAGACGGTCGCGACCATCGTCAAGGACGACCAGGATCGCTTCCACGACAAATGCCCGATGAAGTGATTTCGGGTTCTTCCGGCGCATGATCAGCCAGGCGATATTTGGGTTGGCGGAGTGATCATGCGCCCAATAAGAAGAGGCGGCAGTGCCGGTGCGCTGCCGCTGTTTTGTTTGAGCCGTGAGTTCAGGGATCCATGCTGGTCTTCGTCGAACAATCGCTGAACGGATTGCAGTTCGGCCTGCTGCTGTTCCTGCTGGCGGCCGGGTTGACGCTGGTGTTCGGCATCATGGATTTCGTCAATTTGGCGCATGGCTCGCTCTATATGATGGGTGCCTACTTTCGCCGCGACCTTCACGGCGTGGACCGGAAGCTTTGTGCTCGGCGTGGGGCTTGCGCTCTGCGCCACATTGTTGCTCGGCATAGTCCTGGAATTCGTCGCGCTGAGACATCTCTACGGCCGCGATCATCTCGATCAGGTGCTGGCGACGTTCGGGCTGATCCTGTTTTTCAACGACGCGGTGCGGCTGATCTGGGGGCCGGCGGGCCTGGCGCTGCCGCTGCCGGCCTGGCTGACGGTGCCGGTGCAGATCATGCCCGGCGTGTTCTATCCGGCCTATCGGCTGTCGATCATCGTGGTCGCGCTCGCCGTCGCCGCGCTGCTTTATATCGTCGTGATGCGAACCCGCATCGGCATGCTGATCCGTGCCGGTGCGTCGAACCGCGAGATGATCGGCGCGCTCGGCATCAACATCAAATTGCTGTTCACGCTGGTGTTCGGGCTCGGTGCGGCGCTCGCCGGTCTCGCGGGGCTGATGCAGGCGCCGATCCTCACCGTTCAGATCGGCATGGGCGAGAACATTCTCATTCTCGCCTTCGTCATCATCGTCATCGGCGGTATCGGCTCGATCCGCGGTGCGTTTCTGGCCGCGATCTTTGTCGGCATGATCGATACGCTCGGCCGCGCTTTCCTGCCGGATCTCCTGCGCAAGGTCCTCAGTTCCGCCGCGGCGTCGACCGCTGCGCCCGCATTGTCGTCGATGCTGATCTATCTGTTGATGGCGATCGTGCTGGTGGTGCGGCCGGAGGGGCTGTTTCCGGCCGCAAAGCGATGAAGTTTCCGCTCAACGCCCCTAACGTCGTCACGACGCTGGTCGCGCTCGGCCTGGTCCTGCTGCCGCTTTATTCGCAGCTTTCCGGCAACATCTTCATCCTGACATTGTTCACCCGCATCGTGATCTTCGCGTTGGCCGCGGCCAGCCTCAACCTGATCATGGGCTATGGCGGCATGATGAGCTTCGGGCACGCAGCCTATCTCGGCATCGGCGGCTATGCGGTCGGCATGCTGGCGTTTGAAGGCACAGGCTCGGGCTTCATCCAGTGGCCGGTGGCGCTGGCGGCGTCGGCCCTCTATGCACTGGTGATCGGTGCGCTGTCGCTGCGTACCCGCGGCGTCTATTTCATCATGATCACGCTCGCTTTCGCGCAGATGGCCTATTACGTCACCTCGGGGCTTTCACGTTACGGCGGCGACGACGGCCTGACCATCTACAAGCGCAGCAATTTCGGCGGCCTGATCGACCTGTCGAACCGCGTGCAGTTCTATTATCTCTGCCTCGGCTGCCTGTTCGGCGGCATCTATTTGATCTGGCGCATCGTCAATTCGCGTTTCGGCATGGTGGTGCAGGGTGTGCGCTCCAACGAACAGCGCATGCAGGCGATCGGCTTTCACGCCAACCGCTACCGGCTGGCCTGTTTCGTCATCTCGGGCACGATCTGCGGCCTCGCAGGCGCACTGCTTGCCAATAATACCGACTTCGTCAGCCCGGCCGTGATGTACTGGACGCGCTCCGGCGATCTCATGGTGATGGTGATCCTCGGCGGCATGGGTTCGCTGTTCGGCCCCGTGATCGGCGCCATCGTCTATCTCGTGCTGGAAGAGGTGTTGTCGCAGTTTACGGAATATTGGGCGCTGATCATGGGGCCGTTGCTGCTGTTGATCGTGCTGTTCGCGCGCGGTGGCATCATGGGTCTGCTCGGGAGGTTGAGCCGTGACTGATCCCTTGCTCCGTGTCGAAAACCTGGTCCGCCGGTTCGGCGGCATCCTCGCGACCGACAATCTGTCGCTCGATGTTGCGCCCGGCGAGTTGCACGCCATCATCGGGCCCAACGGCGCCGGCAAGACCACGCTGATCAGCCAGTTGACCGGGCAATTGATGCCGAACTCCGGCGCCATCCATTTCGCCGGCCGCGACGTCACCCGGCTGCCGTCCTATCGGCGGAGCCGGCTCGGGCTGGCGCGGTCGTTCCAGATTACGTCGCTGCTGCCGGATTTCACCGCCGCCGACAATGTCGCGCTGGCGGCGCAGGCCCATGACGGGCACTCGTTCCGCTTTTGGGGCAATGCGCGGAAGGAGCGACCTTTGCGCGATGCGGCGCAGGCGGCGCTCAAGCGCGTGGGGCTGGAAGCGCGGGCGGACGTTCCCGTCTCCAAACTCAGTCATGGCGAACAGCGCGAACTCGAGCTTGCGGTGGCGCTGGCGACAAAGCCGCAATTGCTGTTGCTGGACGAGCCGATGGCGGGACTGGGCGCCACCGAATCCACCCGCATGGTGGCGCTGCTGAAGGAATTGCGAAAGGAAGTCACCATCGTGCTGGTCGAGCACGACATGGAAGCGGTGTTCGCACTCGCCGACCGCATCACGGTTCTGGTCTATGGCCGCGTGATCGCCTCCGACGTACCTGACGCGATCCGAAAGCACGAAGAGGTCAAGCGAGCTTATTTCGGCGAACAGCATGTGGTGGTGAGCCATGGCATAATTTGGCTGATACCGCGCCCTTGCTCGAAGTCGATGGGATCGAAACCTGCTACGGCCTCAGCCAGGTGCTGTTCGGTCTGTCGCTGTCTGTCCGCGCCGGCGAGATGGTGGCCCTGATGGGCCGCAACGGCATGGGCAAGACGACGACGATCCGCTCCATCATGGGGATGACGCCGGCCCGATCAGGTGCGATCCGCTTCGGCGGTCAGGAGGTTCGCGGCCTGCCGTCTTACCGGATCGCCAAGCTCGGCATTGGCCTGGTGCCGGAAGGGCGCCAGATCTTTCCGAATTTGACGGTGTATGAAAATCTCGTTGCCGCTTCCGGCAACCGCACTGGCAATTCCGACGCCTGGACCATCGACAAGATCCATGCGCTGTTTCCGCGCCTCGCCGAGCGGGGCGGCAACATGGGCGTGACGCTGTCGGGCGGCGAGCAGCAGATGCTGGCGATCGGCCGCGCGCTGATGACCAATCCGAAACTGCTCATCCTCGACGAAGCCACCGAAGGCCTCGCGCCGCTGATCCGCGAGGAAATCTGGAGCTGCCTGTCGATGCTGAAGGCGCGCGGGCAATCGGTGCTGGTGATCGACAAGAATGTCGGCAACCTCTGCCGTATCGCCGACCGCCATTACATCATCGAGCGGGGACGCACGGTGTGGAGCGGCACGAGCGAGCAATTGACCGCCGCGCCGGATTTGCAGCACCGCTATCTCGGAATTTAAAGCGTACAACGCCAACACCAATCGCGGCCATGAATTCTGAGCGCATAATTGTATCCGCCATGCGCGCGCTTGGGCGCTTACCGCGGCAACCGGCTTCCGAGGAGCTTGGCTCGATCTCCACGCGATCCGCGCCGTCTGCTGGCCAAGGCCGTTGCCAGCTTGTTGCGATGGAGCCGTGGAGCTGCGTTCAGAAGCCATGTTCCGAAGCTGAAGCGCTGCCAATTTTTCGGGCGCATCAGGATGACGTTTGCGGCCTGGATGAACAAGGTTCTGAGATACTTGCTGCCTCGCTTGGAAATGCGGCCCAGGATTGATCGGCCACCTGTGCTGTACTGACGGGGCACGAGGCCAAGCCATGCCCCGAAATCGCGCCCACGCTCGAATGCCTCGCCGGTACCGATGGCAGCGACCACGGCGGTCGAGATCAGTGGGCCAATGCCGGGAACGCTCATGAGGCGCTGGCAGTTGGCTTCCTTCTCGCTGATCTTCTCGATCTCGCTGGCGATCGTGTCGATCCGCTCATCGAGCGCAATCCAGTCCTCATAAAGGCCGGCGATCAGGCCGCTCATCCGTCCCGATATCTTGTCCTGGCGGTTCTTTAGAATTGCCATGAGCGAGTTGCGCAGACTCCTCGATCCTGTCCTGACCGCGATGCCTTGCTCGATGAGGAAGGCGCGGATCTGATTGATCGTCGCTGTTCGCCGCGAGACCAGGCGGGAGCGAACGCGATGGCAGGCCTGAAGATCGAGTTGATCCTGCGTCTTCTCACGCACGGTGCGCAGGTTCGGCCGCAGGGACGCTTCGGCAATCGTCTCGGCGTCGTTATACTCATTCCTTCTGCCCCAACGAACGGCTTCACATAGATTGCCGGAATAATCCGTGGCTCGTGGCACAGTTGACGCAGCGACCGGCTGACAAAGTGTGCGCTGAGGCACGCTTCGATGCCATCGGCGCTCGGAGGCAGCTTTTTCCATGTCTCGACCAGCGCCAGCCGTTTGATCTTGCGACGAAAAGCAATTCTTCCGTCAGTGCTGAACCCAACGACGTGGAAGACTTCCTTGCCAATGTCGATGCCGATCGAGGCCAAGGGCAGTATGGTGGTATCCATGGGCTGCTCTGCGCGCTGGCTTGATGTCACGAGTGGTCCGTCATACGGCGAAGCGATCGTAAGCTGCAAGGGCGGAAGCCTGCTCTATCATGCAAGCCTGGACGCGGCGGAATACCGCGCGTTGTTGAATGTAAACGGTTCCGATCGCATCTGAGTGGTGACGATCCAGTGCGGCATGGTTTTGTGGCAAGCCTCGCTAAACTGGCGGAAATGCAACTGGTGTAACGATATTTTCCGGCGAACTGGCAGCGAAGCGGCTCCAGCTTCTGCGCGAGTTAGTCCCTCAGGCAAAGACCATCGCAGTACTCATCAACACGGGTTGGCCAGCGACCGTGCGGTTTCGAGCCGACGTTGAAGCCGCGGCGAACGCAATGTCGTTGCCGATCCAATTCTTGCAGGCAAACAACGAAAGCGAGGTTGATGACGCTTTCAATAGTTTGCGCGCTGATGCGCTTTTGGAAGGACCCGGCCCGTTTTATGACAGCCGCCGTGCCAAGCTGGTGGCACTGGCTGCAAAGAACCGAGTTCCCGCTGCTTACGAGTCTCGTGCCACCGCGGCCGTAGGCGGTTTGATAAGTTATGGAGCAAGCGTTCATGACGGATATCGCCAGGTTGGGGTTTACACTGGCCGAGTCCTCAAAGGAAATAGACAGGAATGTCGGCAACCCCTGCCGTCTCGCCGACGGCCATTACATCATCGAGCGAAGACGGACGGTGTGGAGCGGCGACTAAATCTTAGTTGCCGAACAATTCCCGACGGTGCCTGCGGCTATTACCCTGCAGCGTGTCGGGCTGATCCGACGAGGCTGTTCGCTGCGGGCCAATGGCCTCGAATTGGGCCTTCTGCTCGTCGCTCAACGTTCCATAGAAATCGTCAAGCGCCGAACGCACCAACTTGATTGCCTGGAGCATGGTGTCGAGCCTTTTGCCGACCGCCGCAAGCCGTGCCGGCGGCGTGATCGCATCGCCGGCCTGACACGAGGTCTTGAGCATGTCGGTCGCCTTGGTGCTTGCGTCCTGCAACGCGCCAAGGCTCGTCCTTTGGGTGTCGGTGGGGCGCAACCTCGCATCAATCTCTTCGGTCGGCCATTTCAGCGCGGCGGGTGGCGCAACGTCGCAGCTCTGAGCAAGCGATCTATCGGGTGATCTGCTATGGCGCCGTGCGGTGACGCGCCTGCGCTGGTCCTCGCCAAGTGCATTGAGCCGCACCTTCTGTTCATCGTTCAAGAGACCATAGAACTTGTCCAGCGACGGCTGCACGGTTGCTACCGCCGCGATCATCGCCTCAATGCGTTGCTGCATGGCCGCAAGCCGGCTTGGTGCCGTCAGCGATAACCTTGTCGGGCAGGCCGCCTTGATGGTCTGCGCTGAAGTCACCGATGCATTGGCGAGTTCGTCGAGCGCGGCACGCTGCGTCTCGGTTGGCTCAATAGCCTGCTGTATCCGATCAATCGGCAGGCCAGCAATGTCGCGGCTGTCGTCACCGCACATTTGCGCCAGCCCGTCGGGCGCTGTGTTAGGTGTGCCGGGTGCCGCGACGCGCGGCGGCAAATAGCCGGCAAGATCATCGTAGGCGTAGGGCGCAAACATGCCAGCGTAGATGTCGTCGTAGCCGTAGCCCCAGAACGGAGCCCCAAAACCGCGGCCCCAGATCGCATAGTCATAAATGTCAAAATAAGCGAATGGCCAGAACAGCGGTCCAACCCAGCCATATCCGCCGTTGCTGTGTTGCCACCATCCGCTTCCATTCCGGCCGTAATACCAGCCTGCCATCGCCGCACCAGCGGCGACCCGGGCGCGAATATTGGGGTTTCGCAGCGCGGCCCTGTTGCGCAGCGTGCGGGAAAGCGCACGGGCATTCAGCGCGTTGTGCACGCCGCCGGATCTCATGCCGTGGACGGCGTGGCGTCCACCTCCGCCGAAATGCGCCCGGCCGCCGAAATGCCCACCATGATGGCCGCCGCCACCGAAATGTCCGCCGCCGTGATGACCACCACCGTGGCCCCCACCGTGATGACCGCCGCCATGACCACCGCCATGGCCACCACCATGACCGCCACCTTTCGCGGCGGCATACCCAGCGGCCGACAGCACGGTCGCGAGAACAATGAAGGCAATCCTGAGATTGAGTTTTGACATGATATTGAGTTTTGACATGGCACCCTCAGGGGCCGACACGCCACGAATCCAGGCCACGAACTTTCGGCGCGATCGAAGAACGCCCGCTCGATCATATGGTTCCATTTCGGCACCGGAACCGAGTGCCGAACAAACACAATTTGTGAGTATACGCCCTTAGTCCGCGTTGATGTCGATCGCCGGCGATGTCGATATCCTGTCGCGTTGCGCGGCTTCTATTTTTTGCCAGGCGACCACGTGAGAGTAGACGACGACAATCGCGAGTGCTGCGAGGGCGAGATGGAGCCGCCGCACCGGTTGGTTACTCGTCGAGCCCGGCCGGTCGCGGCCTTGCGGCAGTCGAGCCGCGGAGGGCGTCAACGCAATTTTCATCTTGCAGGAGATGCCGGTGCTCCGCGATCACGCGCGCCGCCTGCAGACTGCGCCAGTCCTGAAGGGCGTGGAGCAAGGGCGTCCATACCCCCAGCGCCACGGCCTTCGTTACCGTGACAAAATGCCGTTGCGTGACATGGTGGACGCTGACCGTTTCGGGAGTTCCCTGGGGATGCATGTGAACCCTTTCGAAGGCGATTCCAGTTCACGATGGATGCCCCGAAAGCGGAAGCAATACTTGATCGGACGCGTGATATTGGCTCGACACGGACTTGAGTTTTCCTTGAGAGCGTGACTCCGGGCACAGGTGTCCCGCGTCCCAATGGATGGTCGCCGGTGTGTGGCGGGAACTTTGGCTGCGCGCATGATCCGGAAGGCTTCGCCGCACGAGGCCGGCCTCCTCCACGCCCCTCAAAACATCTCGAAATATTCGCGGTGTTCCCAGTCCGAGACCTCGGCCTGGAAGCGTTCGATCTCGGCGTTCTTGATGTGGACGTAATAGTCGACGAACTCTTTGCCCAACGCGCCGCGGAAGAACGGGTCGTCACCCAGCGCAGACACCGCTTCGTGCAACGATTTCGGCAGCAGCGCCGCCCTGGTTTCATAGGGCGTGTCGGCCGACGGGCCGGGGTCGAGATTGCGATCGACGCCGTCGAGGCCGGAGAGAATCTGCGAGGCCATGTAGAGATAGGGATTGGCCGCGGGCTCGCCGATGCGGTTTTCCAGCCGCGTGGCGGCATCGCCCGCGCCGCCGAGCACGCGGATCATCACGCCGCGGTTGTCGCGTCCCCAGATTGCGCGATCCGGCGCCAGCGAATAGGTCCGATAGCGCTTGTAGCCGTTGATGGTCGGCGTCGTGAACACGGCGGATGCGCGGGCGTGCTCCAGCAGCCCTGCGAGATAGGCACGGCCGAACGGGCTCAGCACTTCGCCTGTGTCTTTGCTCATGAACGCGTTGTCGCCGCCGGTGCGCGACACGATCGATTGATGCAGGTGCCAGCCGGACGCGAACACGTTGGGCAGTTTCGGCCGGCACATGAAGGTCGCGTGATAACCGTGGCGGCGGGCGATCTGCTTCACGGCGCTGCGAAACAGCACCATGTTGTCGGCGGGCGCGAGCCCCCGGGTCGGCTGGAAGGTGAATTCACACTGGCTCGGGCCGAACTCGACCTCGACCGATCGCAAGGGCAGGCCGAGCGCCAGCACATCGCGCCGGATGATCTCGAGCGCCGGTTCCATCTGGTCGTAGCGCTGTTCGGTCAGATATTGATAGCCTTGCGACAGCAGGCTGACCGACGGCGGCCGGCCGGGTTGCCCGGCATCCTCGGGCGCCATATGCGCGTCTTCGAGCTTGAAGATGTGGAATTCGACCTCGAGGCCGGCAACGAAATCGTAGCCGCGCTGGCCGAGTTTTTCGAGCACGGATCGATAGAGATGCCGCGTCGCGAACGGCACCGGACGCCCGTCGCTGAAATGGATGTCGCACAACAGCCAGCCCGTGGTCGGCGCCCATGGCAGCACGCGAAACGTGGTGGGGTCCGCGACCATCAGAACGTCAGCGGCGCCTTCCATTTCCTTCATGCCGAAGCCGCCGCCGGACGTGAACACCGGAAACACCGTACGGTGCGAGGTGTCCTTGGCGAGCATGGTCGTGGTGATGGAGCAGCCGCTCTCCAGCGAAGCCAGCGCTTCGCTTGCGACCAGGGTCTTGCCGCGCAGGATGCCGTGCTGATCCGGGAACGACAGCCGGATCACTTCCAGCTTGTGTTGTTCGACGATCTTGCGAAGGCGGCTTGCCGCCTCCTTCTGCTCGCTCGACCAGAGACCGTGACGCTCAACGAAGCTCAATGCGTTAGTCCCTCTGGCCGTCGAGCGCACGGCGCGCTTTCAGTAGCGTCATTCCGGGGCGATGCGAATGGCATCGAGACCCGGAATCTCGAGATTCCGGGTCTGGTCCTTCGGACCATCCCGGAATGACGGTGCCACAAGGCATCACTCGGCCGCCGACAGATGCCGGATCTTGTCGGATATCTCGCCGGGCACCGGTGCGGCCCACGGCGCACCGCGGCGGCGCTTGACGTCGACTTCCATCCAGTAGATTTCCCAGCCCCGCGTCGGACCGATGCCGTCCATGGTGGCCGGGCCCTGGATGCTGCGCGCATGGGCCTCGTCGAGGAACATGAACGGCTTTTCGCCGCCCAAAACCTTTTCGATCTCCTGCCGCAGCAGGCGGCGATATTGCACGATCGCCTTGTCTGAGGTGCCGAGATGTTCGTTGGTGCGGTCCTGGATCGCGCCCATCGATTCCACCGCCCACTGGTCGTGCACGTTGATGTCGGCGCCCATGCCGGTATAGGTCTCGGTCGCCTGCTCGTGCGGATCGAAGCCGTAATCGTTCGACTTGTTCTTGCGCGACTTGTAATCCGGCAGCTCGTAGAGTTCGAGGCGTTGGTCGCGCATCTTCTTCTTGTCGACCGGCGTCGAATAGCTGGTGAAGATCGCGTACCAGTAGCAATTCTCGTCGTCGACCGGCACGTGCCACTGCGTGATCGTCATCTCCGTGCTCATGGGAATGACGAAGCCGTGCGGGAAGAGCTGGTTGGTGACGCGCACATGGGTGCGCTCGCCGTCGATCTCGCGCAGCGCGATCAGGCGCAGGCCGTATTCGGTATGCTCGACATTGATGATCGGGTTGTCATATTCGCGCAGGATTTTTGTCATGGGCATGTCGGTGCCCGCTGAAGCCCCGCGGAACTGTTTGCCGTAAGCGCCTGACGTGTCCTCGTCCTCGAAGAAACGATGCAGGAACGAAGCGTGCGCCGGATCGATGCCGACTTCGAGCGCCTGCAACCAGTTGCAATTGATGTGGCCCTTGAACGCAAACGTATGGCTGTCGGGTGCGACGAAGCAGTCGATCTCCGGAAATGCCGGCGGTTCGCCTTCGCCCAAATAAGCCCAGAGGATGCCGCTCTTTTCGACCACGGGATAAGCGCGCTGCTTGATGCCCTTGCAGAGTTGCGAGCCCTTCGGTTCCGCCGGGCGTCTCGATGCATTGACCTGATGCGTCGAACAGCCAGCCGTGGAAGGCGCAGCGCAGGCCGCCGTTCTCCAGCCGGCCGAACGCGAGATCGGCGCCGCGATGCGCGCAATGGCGATCGATCAGGCCGTAGCGGCCGTTCTCGTCGCGAAACAACACCAGATTTTCGCCGAGCAGCTTGACCGGACGCACCGGCCGCGGCCCCTGCAATTCGTCGACCAGCGCCGCCGGCTGCCAGTACATCCGCATCAGTTTCCCGCAAGGATCCTTCGGGCCGGTGCGGGTGATCAGGTCGTTCTGCTTCCTGGCTCATCATGGCGGGTGCGTCCTCGGCTGAAGTGTTCGCCTATTGAACGAATGGGCGAATTATGCCATGCTCCAGCGCGACGGCAAGCACAATCTTTGGGCAATCTGCGCGCGGCCAGTTGGAACGGGAAATGCCGAAGCTGAAACGTGGGGATAGCGAGGAGCGCGCCACCGATTTCGTCGAGAGCCTCGACCGCGGTCTGCGCCTGCTGCAGAAATTCGGCGCCACCCATGGCCCGATGACGCTGAGCGATCTCGCGCGCGCGGCTGACCTTCCGCGCGCCACCGCGCGTCGCATTCTCTTTACGCTTGAACGCGGCGGCTTCGTCGCCAGCGACGGCAAGCTGTTCACCCTCACGCCCCATGTCTTGACGCTGGCGGCATCCTATCTGCGTTCGAGCCAGGTGGTGACGGTGCTGCAGCCGGTGCTGGACCGGATCGCGATGGCGGCGCAGGAGATCAGTTCGCTCGCGGTGCTCGACGGCGACGAGGTCGTGTTCATCGCGCGCGGCAGTCCCGCGCGGGTGTTCTCCGCGGGCCTCGATATCGGCTACCGGCTGCCGGCGTTTTGCACCTCGGTCGGCCGTGTCCTGCTCTCGCGGTTGTCCGACGCTGAACTGGCCGCTGCGCTCGCCGCGATGGACCTCAAGCCGATGACGCCGTTCACGATGACCGACAAGCGGCGCGTGCTGGAGGCGATATCCGGCGATCGCGGGCGGGGTTATTCACTGGTGGACCGCGAGGCCGAGCCGGGGTTTCGCTCGATCTCCGTGCCGGTCCGCCGTTATGACGGCACGATCGTCGCCGCCATCAATATGGGCGCGCATGTCGATCGCGTTTCGACCGGTGAAATGATCGAGCGCTTTCTTGCCGTTGCTTCGGGAGGGTGCGGATTCGGTGAGGTCGATGTTGCTGTGAGCGGTGCTGGATCTTCCTGCGACGGCCACGAATTTTGCGTCAACTGCTCACCCCCGCGCGAACATGCGCGCTTCATCCGTGCAACCACCGGCGCCACCGCATCGATCAACCGCGACGCCGCTGCATCGACGCTCAGCCCCGCGGTATCGACCACGGCCGATGCGCGGGCATAAAGCGGCTCGCGGCTCAGCAGGATATTGCGCAGTTCGGCCATCGCCGAGCGGTCGTCCGCCATCGGCCGCAGATCGCCTTGGCCGCGCACGCGCGCCATGTGTTCTTCCGGCTCGGCCTTGAGCCAGATGGTGTAGAACGACGACAGGATCAGGTCGAAGGTCAGCGGCTCCGAGACGATGCCGCCGCCGGTCGCCAGCACCATCAATTCCTTTCGCGCCAGCAATTGCCCGAGCGCCGCCTGCTCCATGCGCCGAAAGCCTTCCTGGCCGTAGAGCGCGATGATCTCGGCGACGGACAAGCCCGTTCTGCGCCTCGATCTCCTTGTTGAGTTCGACAAAGCTCCAGCCGATTTTCTTTGCCAGCATCTTGCCGAGCGTGGACTTGCCGGCGCCGCGCAGGCCGATCAGCGCGATGCCGGAGAAGGACGAACGGCGTTGCGCCGACGCGCCGCCGCCGGCGAGGGCATCCTTGGCCTGCGCGATCTGGCTCGGCGTCGCCTTGCGCAGGAGATCGCGGATCACCGCCCAGTCCGGCGCAGGTTCGGCTGCGGGAATGAGATCTTCGAGATGCGCGCCCATCGCGTTCGAGACGCGGCGCAACAGCACGATCGAGACGTTGCCCTTGCCGCTTTCGAGCTGCGCGATATAGCGCTCGGAAATGCCTGAAACTTTTGCGAGGACCTTTCGCGACATGCCCGCCAGCCCGCGCATGGTGCGGACACGCTGGCCGAGCGCTTCGAGAAAGCCGGTTTCGGGATCGCTGGCCTCGGTCATTTCCGTCCAGGAATTATTGTCGGGAATCGCTCTCGTCAGGAAGGATAGTGCCGACGAGGATTGACAGCAAGCCAGCGTAGTGGCTTTCTATGAATTATAATTCTTAAAAGTCGGGGAGAAACGTCGTGAGCGGCAAGTCCGGGTCCTACAACGCCGGTTCCTACGATGCCGGTTCTTACAACGCAGTGACCTGGCTGCTCGATCGCAATGTCGATCAGGGGCGCGGCGGCAAGCTCGCCTTCACCGACACCGTCTCCGAGCTGACCTATGGCGATCTGCAAAAGCAGAGCTGCCGCGTCGCCAACATGCTGCGCCGTCTCGGCGTCCGCCGCGAAGAGCGTGTGGCGATGATCATGCTGGATACGGTCGATTTCCCTTCCGTGTTTCTCGGCGCGATCCGCGCCGGCATCGTGCCGGTGCCGCTCAACACGCTGCTGACGTCGGATCAATACGCCTATGTGCTGGCGGATTGCCGCGCGCGCGTGCTGTTCATCTCGGAAGCGTTGCTGCCTGTCGTGAAGGACATGGTCGGGCGGATGCCGGATCTCGAGCATGTCGTCGTCGCCGGCAAGGACGCGCACGGCCACAAACGGCTTTCCGACGAGGTCGCGCGCGAAAGCGATTCGTTTGCGACCGCCGCGACCCATGCCGACGAGCCGGCCTTCTGGCTCTATTCGTCGGGCTCGACCGGCATGCCCAAGGGCGTGCGGCATCTGCATTCCAATCTCGCCGCGACCGCGGAGACGTATGCAAGCCAAGTGCTCGGCATTCGCGAGGACGATGTCGGTCTCTCGGCGGCAAAGCTGTTTTTTGCCTACGGTCTCGGCAACGCGCTGACATTTCCAATGTCGGTCGGCGCCACCACCGTGCTGAATTCGGATCGTCCGACGCCGGCGACGATGTTTTCGCTGATGAACAAATATAATCCGAGCATCTTCTTCGGCGTGCCGACCTTGTTTTCCGCGATGCTCAACGACGAGACGCTGAAGAACGAACGCTGCGGCAGCCGGCTGCGCATCTGCACTTCCGCGGGCGAGGCGCTGCCGGAATTGGTCGGCAATAGCTGGAAAGCGCGCTTCGGCGTCGACATCCTCGATGGCGTCGGCTCGACCGAACTCCTGCATATCTTCCTGTCGAACGCGCCCGGCGATATCAAATACGGCTCATCGGGGCGTCCGGTGCCCGGCTACAAGGTGCGGCTGGTGAATGAAGCCGGCGCCGATGTGCCCGATGGCGAAGTCGGCGAATTGCTGGTCGATGCGCCTTCCGCCGGCGAGGGCTACTGGAATCAGCGCAGCAAGAGCCGGCAAACGTTCGAGGGCCACTGGACCCGCACCGGCGACAAATACATCCGCGACGCCGACGGGCGCTATACGTTCTGCGGCCGTTCCGACGACATGTTCAAGGTCTCCGGCATCTGGGTGTCGCCATTCGAGGTCGAGAGCGCGCTGATCACCCATCCCGCCGTGCTGGAAGCCGCCGTGGTGCCTGAAGCCGATCCGGAAGGGCTGTTGAAGCCGAAAGCTTTTGTGGTGCTGCGCGCCGATACAAAAACCGACGGGCTGCACGACGCGCTGAAGGAGCACGTCAAGCAGAAGATCGGCCCGTGGAAATATCCGCGCTGGATCGATGTGGTGGAGTCCTTGCCGAAGACGGCGACGGGAAAGATTCAGCGGTTCAAGTTGCGGGATGGCGACCGCAAATAGTCCCTCGTCATTCCGGGGCGCGCGTTAGCGCGAACTACGATGTGCCATGGCACATCGGAGGAATTCTCGAGCCGCGCATTAGACAATCTCGAGATTCCGGATCAGGCCGCTTCGCGACCTGTCCGGAATGACCGAGCAAAGGAAGCGCGATGACCACCCTTTCAACCCACCGGCTTCCTCACCATCGACGCCTGCGATCTCGAATACCGCATGACCGGTCCCGCGCCCGCCGATGCGCCGACCATCGTGATGCTGCATGAAGGCCTCGGCTCGGCCGCGCTGTGGGGTGATTTTCCGAAAGAGATCCAGGCCGCCACCGGTGCCGGCGTCTTCGCCTATTCGCGCAGCGGCTATGGCGCGTCGACATCAGCCAAATTGCCGCGGCCGCTCGACTACATGCATATCGAAGCGCTCGACGTGCTGCCGAAGCTGCTCGATCAAATCGGCTTTCGACGCGGGCTGTTGCTCGGGCATTCCGACGGCGCGTCGATCGCGGCGATCTATGCCGGCAGCCATCAGGATCATCGCGTGCAGGGCGTGGCGATGATCGCCCCGCATTTCATCGTCGAGGATGTTTCGGTGACCTCGATCGCCGAAATCAAGACGGCCTATGAGACCACCAGCCTCAAGGCAAAACTGGCGCGCTGGCACGCCGATGTCGATAACGCCTTTTACGGCTGGAACGCCGCCTGGCTGGATCCCAAGTTCCGCAGCTGGGATATTTCCGAATACCTCGCCTATATCCGCGTGCCGGTGGCGATCGTGCAGGGTGTGGATGATGCGTATGGGACCATGCGCCAGGTCGAGATCGCGCAGGAAGAGTGCTATTGTCCGGTAGATGTGACTGTCATCCCGGGGGCGGGACATCAGCCGCATCGTGAAGCGCCGGGGGCGACGCTGGATGCGATCTCGGAATTCGCAAACGCGGTGTTGCGTGTCCACGACGGCTCGCAGGGGCGGGCCGCGTAAGGCGTTTTTTGCGGCATTCTTGGGACATTGTCTTTTGGGACATTGTTTGGGGTCACACCCCGATGACCGCGCCGCCCCCAGCCGCCAGCCATCTTCCGCTGCCGCGATGGGCTTATGTTCCCGGCGAAGCCGCCGCCGCCGCCGATTACGAAACATTGGCGCAGGTCGGCGCATTGGTGCCGCCGCGATTTCGCGGCTATGTGCCGGCGCGCCATCCCGCGATCCGTTACGGCATGACGCTCAACGACCACGGTTACTTCTGGGAGTCGCAGGAAATCCTCGAAACGGTATGGGCCGCCGCGCCGCAAGGCGGCCGCGAGCGGATTTTGCTGCGGGCCTGCATCCAGATCGCGACGGCGAATTTGCGGCTGCGCATGGAAAAGCCCAAGGCTGCGGCGCGGCTGTTCGGCGAAGCGCTCGGCGAACTCGATGCGCTCGGTATGCGCGTCAACCCGGGCGACGGTTTCGCCGACGGCTTCCCGGTCGCCGGCCTGGCGGCGCTGATCAGGGCCAAACTGGAGCGGCCGCTGCTCTCCAAGGCCGATTGGGTCGCCTTCGGGGCCGTCAGCCGGACATGAAGCAAAATGCATGTTCCGGCTTTTTAGGCTAGACCTGCCCCAAAACATGCATTATTGTGCATATCTGTAAGCAACAAAAGCTGGCAACAAAGCTCAAGGGTGGCCCCAATGGCTGGCGAAAAGCCTGGCGAAGACCGCGTCCTGGCTGGCGGCGCAAAATACATCGATTTCCAGACCGATCCGTCGCGCTACCGGCATTGGAAGCTCGACATCGCAGGCGACGTCGCGACGCTGACGATGGACGTCGACGAGAATGCCGGGCTGTTCGAAGGCTATCAGCTCAAGCTCAATTCCTACGATCTCGGCGTCGACATCGAACTCGCCGACGCCGTGCAGCGGCTGCGTTTCGAGCATCCCGGCGTGAAGGTGGTGGTGGTCCGCTCGGGCAAGAACCGCGTGTTCTGCGCCGGCGCCAATATCCGCATGCTGGCGGGCGCGACCCACGCCCACAAAGTCAATTTCTGCAAATTCACCAACGAGACCCGCAACGGGCTGGAGGATTCCAGCGAGAATTCCGGGCAGCGTTTCATCACCGTGGTCAACGGCACCGCGGCCGGCGGCGGCTACGAACTGGCGCTGGCGACCGATCACATCATTCTCGCCGATGACGGCGCCGCCGCCGTGGCGTTGCCGGAAGTGCCGTTGCTCGCGGTGTTGCCGGGCACCGGCGGCCTGACGCGCGTGGTCGACAAGCGCAAGGTGCGCCGCGACCACGCCGATTTCTTCTGCACCATCGAGGAAGGCATCAAGGGCAAGCGGGCTGTCGCATGGCGGCTGGTCGATGAAATCGTCCCGAACAGCAAACTCGAAGCCAAGGTCGCCGAACGCGCCAAGGAATTCGCGGCCGCCTCGAAGCGCAACGGCCAAGGCACGTGACAAGGGCATCACGCTGACGCCGCTGCAGCGGACCATCGACGATGGCGGCATCCGCTACGGTTTCGTCAGCGTCGACATCGATCGCGCCGCGCGCATCGCGACCATCTCGATCAGGGCGCCGGAGGCCGCGCCGCCGGCCGATATCGACGGCATGATCGCGCAAGGCGATTCATTTTGGCCGTTGCAGGTGGCGCGCGAGCTCGACGACGCGATCCTTCATCTGCGCATCAACGAGCTCGAGATCGCGATGCTGCTGTTCAAGTCGCATGGCGAGGGCGCCAATGTCGTCGCTTGCGACGGGTTTCTCGACGCCAACAAGGCGCACTGGCTGGTCAACGAAATCAGGCACTACTGGAAGCGGGTGCTCAAACGCATCGACGTCACCTCGCGCACGCTGGTGACGCTGGTCGAGCCCGGCTCCTGCTTCGTCGGCACGCTGGCCGAACTCGTGTTCGCCGCCGACCGTTCCTACATGCTGATCGGCTCGCGGCAGGGCGACAACCGCAGCCCGCCTGCGATCGAACTGACCGCGATGAATTTCGGTCCCTATCCGATGAGCCACGGCCTGACCCGGCTGCAATCGCGCTTCCAGGCCGATCCGTCCGATCTGGACCGCGCGCAGGGTTCGATCGGCAAGCCGCTCGACGCCGAGGAGGCCGAACAGCTTGGCCTCGTCACCTTCTCGCTCGACGATATCGATTGGGACGATGAAGTGCGGGTGTTTCTCGAGGAACGCACCTCGTTCTCCCCCGACGGCCTCACTGGCATGGAAGCGAATTTGCGCTTCGTCGGGCCCGAGACCATGGAATCGAAAATCTTCTCGCGCCTGACGGCGTGGCAGAACTGGATTTTTCAGCGCCCCAATGCGGTCGGCGAAGACGGCGCGCTGCGCCGCTACGGCACCGGCCAGAAGGCGCAGTTCGATATGACGAGAGTGTGAGGAGCACGCCATGAACTTCATGAACGTCGATTACTCGACCAAGATTCCCAACAATGTGAATCTCAGCGAAGATCGCCAGGTGCTCAAGGCGCTGGAGGGCTGGCATCCCGGCTATATCGACTGGTGGAACGACATGGGGCCGGATGGTTTCCAGCAGTCGCTGGTCTATCTGCGCACCGCCTATTCGGTCGATCCGCGCGGCTGGGCCAAGTTCGACTATGTCAAAATGCCCGACTACCGCTGGGGCATCTTGCTGGCGCCGCAGGAAGAGGACCGCGTCATTCCCTTCGGCGAGAATTACGGCAAGCCGGCCTGGCAGGAAGTCCCGGGCGAACATCGCGCCACGCTGCGCCGCCTGATCGTGATCCAGGGCGACACCGAGCCGGCGTCGGTCGAACAGCAGCGTCATCTCGGCAAGACCGCACCCTCGCTCTACGACCTGCGCAATCTGTTCCAGGTCAATGTCGAGGAAGGCCGCCATCTCTGGGCGATGGTCTATCTGCTGCAGAAATATTTCGGCCGCGACGGCCGCGAGGAGGCGGATGAGTTGTTGCGCCGCCGCTCCGGCGACGCGGATAGCCCGCGCATGCTAGGTGCCTTCAACGAAGCCACGCCGGACTGGCTGTCGTTCTTCATGTTCACCTACTTCACCGACCGCGACGGCAAGATGCAGCTGCACTCGCTGGCGCAATCCGGCTTCGATCCCTTGTCGCGCACCTGCCGCTTCATGCTGACCGAAGAGGCGCATCACATGTTCGTCGGCGAGACCGGCATCAGCCGCGTCGTGCAGCGGACGTGTGAAGCGATGAAGGCGGCCGGGATCAGCGATCCGAATGACATCGCAAAAGTCCGGGCGCTCGGCGTGATCGATCTTCCGACCATCCAGAAGAAGCTGAATCTGCATTACTCGCTGTCGCTCGACCTGTTCGGCTCGGAGGTCTCGACCAACGCGGCGAACGCCTTCAATGCCGGCATCAAGGGCCGCTACAGGGAAACCCAGATCGACGACGATCATCGCCTGCAGAGCTCGACCTATCCGGTGCTCAAGCTGGTCAATGGCGAGATCAAGCGCGTCGACGAGCCGGCGCTGACCGCGCTCAACATGCGCCTGCGCGACGACTATACCCAGGACTGCGCCAAGGGCATGCTGCGCTGGAACAAGATCATTTCGCTCGCCGGCTATCACTTCAAGCTGACGCTGCCGAACGTCGCGTTCCACCGCCAGATCGGCGAATTCAGGGATATCAACGCCACGCCGGAAGGCGTGCTGATCGACGACGCGACCTGGAGCAAGCGCAAGAGCGAGTGGCTGCCGTCATCCGACGATGGCGACTTCATCGCCTCGCTGATGACGCCGGTAACTGAAACCGGCCAGTACGCGTCCTGGATATCGCCGCCCAAGGTCGGCATCGACAACAAGCCCGGCGATTTCGAATACGTGAAGATCGAGACGTAGGACGCGTGCCTTCATCCCCGGCCGTCATCACCCGCGAAGGCGGGTGATCCAGTAGACGCCGGCCTCAATTGAAGCCGCGGCGTACCAATGGATACCCCGCATGCGCGGGGTATGACGACTGGGGTACTGCGTAGCGGCTTCGCTCTCGCCCCAATCTTACCCCGCGATCTCCAGTCCCGCGTTGGCGTAAACCACGCCGCCATCGACTGCGATGGTGTTGCCGACCACATAATCGCCGGCGCGTGAGGCGAGATAGATCGCAACGCCCGCCATATCCTCGTCGGTTCCGATGCGCTTGGCCGGAATGCGCTTGGCGACTTCGTCCGAATGGTCGCGCGCGGCGCGGTTCATGTCCGACTTGAAGGCGCCCGGTGCGATCGCGGTGACATTGATATTGTCCTTGACCAGTTTGGTCGCCATGCGCCGCGTCAGATGGATCACAGCTGCCTTGCTCGCGGCGTAGGAATAGGTCTCCCCCGGGTTGACGAAGATGCCGTCGACCGAGGCGATGTTGATGACCTTGGCCGGCCGTTCATGCGACGCCGCGGCGCGCAGCGGTTTCGCCAGCGCCTTGGTCAGGAAGAACAGCGACTTGACGTTGAGGTCCATCACCTTGTCCCAGCCGCTTTCGGGGAATTCGTCGAAATCCGCGCCCCATGCCGCGCCCGCATTGTTGACGAGGATGTCGAGCTTGGGTTCCAGCTTGATGATTTCGCCGGCGAGCTTGTCGCAACCTGCGACCGTCGAAATGTCGATCGGCAGCGCGATGCATTCGCCGTCATAGGCGGCGGTGAGTTCCTTTGCGGTCGCTTCGCAGGGGCCGGCCTTGCGCGCGGTGATGTAGACCTTCGCGGCGCCCTGCGCGAGGAATCCGGCCGCGATCATCTTGCCGATGCCGCGCGACCCGCCCGTCACCAGCGCGACGCGGCCCTTGAGTGAGAATAGATCCTTGAACATGCGTTCCTCCATCTGCTTTGCCTGTGGTTCTGGGCGCAGCGTTGGAGCGAGTCAAGGAACGCTGCCTTGCAGGTGACCTAGCTCGTTCGACCGGGTGCCTGTCGCCGCGGCACGCTATGATCCACGATGCGCCGCGTCGATGCGGCTTAACCCTTTTCGGGCCGCGCCAGGACGCCGCAATTCGGCTGGCCGAGGGCAGCACCCAACAAAAATCAAGCAAACGGGAAGGAAAAATCAGCGCCGGCGCCAAGCGCCGGGCCCCGATTTGTCCGATGGCTGCGCGGCAATTCCTACCACCGCAAGGCGCCGGCGCTCCCCGTGCGTCACGAGACCGCGGCCAGGGTCTGAACGAGCTGAAATCGAACATCGGAGGTCATGGACGTGTTGGTTAATGAAAGGCCCTGGCAGGACAGGCTTGCCGAGCGGCTTCCTGTCGTAAGCGACAATATGCTCCTCGCAACAATCGCAATCGGCTTCCTGGCTCTCCACATTCTGGCCGGCACGATCGTGCAGCAAACGACCGCGGCGCCCCCGACGACGCAGCAGGACACGCAACCTTCCCTCTACGACTAACGGTTTCGGAAGGAAACGATAAGGAAGCGCCCTCTCCTTTGAGGGAGAACGGGCTATTGTCAGCGCCTACGCCGCGTCGATCCGGCGAAAGCCGTTCCACACCGCGGTCGCCGCACCCGAGGTGAGCACCGGGATGATGCGCTCGTCCTGGTAATTGCCGTTGAGCGAGACCCGTTGCAGCGCGGTCAGATGGCCGGCGCTTTCCGGAAAAATCATGCCCGGCCGCGTCGTCACCGCGGTCTTGAAGCCGGCCGACCGGGCGAGCGCGAATTCGCGCGGGCCGGCGGCGATCCGGTCGCCATAGGGATAGGCCAAATGCAGCACCGGCCGCTGCAGCTCGGCTTCGATCCGCGCGCGGCTCGTGGCGATCTCGAAGGACGCCGTTTCCCTGCTTTGGCGTGCCAGATTGCAATGCGTGATGGTATGCGCGCCGATCGTCACCAGCGGATCGTCGGCAAATTTCTTCAGTTCGTCCCAGGACATGCAGAGGTCGCGGGCGATACGGCTCTCGTCGACGCCATGCCTCGCGCTGAGCTCCGAGATTTCGCGCTGCAGGTCGTGCTCGCCCGGCAGGCTGCGCAGCCAGTCGTGCAGCCGGTCGAAGGCGGCCTGCTTGGCCGCTTGTGTCGAGGTATCCAAACGGGTGGCCACACCGCCGATCGGAACTTCGATCGAGGAAGCCTTGGCGATCGATCGTCTCCAGCGCAATCCACCACAGCCGCCCGGTGCCTGCGGCGAAATCGCTGGCGACGTAAACGGTGAGCGGCGCGTCAAATTCCCGCATCACGGGAAGCGCGTAATCGCGGTTGTCGCGGTAGCCGTCGTCGAAGGTGAAACAGGCGAAGCGCCGCGCGAAATTGCGTTCGGAAAGCCGCTGATGCACTTCGTCCATGGTGACGATGTCGACGTCGAGCGTGCGCAGATGCGCCAGCATCGCGCGCAAGAATTCCGGCTCGACCTCGAGATGATGGTTGGGCTGAAACTCGGCGCTGCCGCAGGGGCGGACATGGTGCAGCATGAAAATGGCGCCGACGCCTGCGAAGATTGGTCGCAGCAGATAATGCGCGCCGGAGAAGTAGAGCGCTTCCAGTCCGGCGCGGATAACGGTGTTGCGGAGCAGTTTCATCAGGGCGTGGCGGCCTGTTTGATTGCGATTCGAACTTAGCAAGCGACCGCTGAAGAAACGGTTAGAAGGGCAAATATCGGCACCCCTGCCATTGTGTGTTATTTCGGGTTTGACAGCCCCGCAAGGGTTTGTTTTCTCTCTGTTCCCAGCGCCGCTGATTTGAAGCTCCTGCGTCAGGCTTTCGCGAATTCGACCAGGAACCTCAAATCGGAAAGCGGCACTGGAATCATGATGTTGCCAGTACCCCTTTGGTTTCCGAAGTTCGTGTCAGGGGTGCCGCGATAGCGCACCAATTCGGAAACGGGGCACCAAGGCCCCGCAGGACCTCGAATGCTCGGACTTTACAGGTGGAGTAGCAAATGGTGGCCGGGTGTGATTCCTCTGGTCATCTTTTGGGCTATCGCGGCCTGGACGAGCACCGAGCCGCTGGAAGCCGATCTGGCGCAGCGTTCGACCGCCGCGCTCAAGGATATCGTCCTCGATAAGCGGCGGATAGCGGTCGAGGGCCGCGACGTCACCTTTGCAGCCGATGCGTTCTCGGAAGACGGCCGTCTCAGCGCGGTGGCGTCGGTGGAAGCCGTGCCGGGCGCACGCCTGGTCAACGACGAAACCCGCCTTGTCCCCGAAGCCAAGCCGTTCGTCTGGTCGGCGGAACGCGATGTCGTCCGGGTAACGCTCGGCGGCAACTCGCCCCTGCCGGCGAGCAAGGGCAGATTAATGGAGGCGGCACGCGCCAATCTCGGCGGTGTCGAGGTCGTCGACCGGATGAACCTGTCGCGCGGCGCGCCGCCGCGCTTCGACAATGTCGCGTTGCTGCTGCTCGACCAGATCGGCAAGCTGAAGGACGGCAAGATCACGCTGAGCGACACCAAGATCAACCTTTCGGGCATGGCGCGCGAGCTCGGCGGGCGGGAAGCGATCGCCGCCGCGCTGAAAAATCTTCCCGAGGGGTACTCGGTCGCGGCCAACGACATCAAGGCGCCGCCTTACATCTTCCAGGCCTACAAGGATCCGGTCGCGGTGACGCTGACACTGAGCGGCTATGTGCCCGACAACAACACCCATGCGGCGCTGGTGGCGGCGGCGGGGCGTAAATTCTTCAGTGAAAAGGTGGTCGATAATCTGAAGGCGAGCGTCGGCGCGCCATCCGGATTTGCCAATGCGGTGGCGCCGGCGCTTGGCGCGCTGTCGCGGCTGTCGACCGGCACGCTGGTCGTCTCCGATCGTGAAGTGAAACTGTCGGGCGACGCGCTCTATGAAGCCGCCGCCAACCAGATCCGCGCCGGCCTCGGCAAGGACTTTCCGCAAGGCTGGCAGTTCAAGCCTGAAATCTCGGTCAAGCCGGCGGCGGCGCCGGTGGACGCGACCGTGTGCCAGCAACTATTTGCAGACCTGCTCGGCAAGGCGAGGATACGCTTCGAATCCGGAAAGGCCGACATCGTGGCGGATTCCGCGGGCCTGCTCGACCGCCTGATCGAAACCGCGCTGCGCTGTCCGACCGTCAATATCGAAATCGCCGGACATACCGACGCCGCCGGCGACGACGCGGCCAACCAGACGCTTTCGGAGAAGCGCGCCCAGGCCGTCACCGATTATCTGGTTCGGGCGGGATTGCCCGCGAACCGGTTCCTGCCGGTCGGCTATGGCAGCACGCAGCCGATCGCCGGCAACGATACCGACGAGGGCAAGGCGCAAAACCGCCGCATCGATTTCGTGGTGAAATAACGATGGCCTATCTCGCGACATTCTACTGGGGCTGGCTGCTGGCGTCGCTGCTACTCGGGCTGGCGATGGGCTGGATATCGGTGGTCCAGCGCGGCGAGGGCGTGTCGAAGAAACTGAAGCGATGGCTGGCGGCGTTGGCGGCAGCGCTGGTCGCCGCGGCGCTGGCGCGGGTCGTCCCCGGCCGTTTCGGCTACTGGCTCGACCTCTTCCTGATCATGTTCGCGCTCTATCTCTGCGGTTGCGCGGTGGGATCGTGGCTGCGCGACTGGGTGGTTTCGCGCAGTGCGCCGGCGGCCTGAGGCGCTTCCATGACCCCGCTGGAAGCGCACTTCGAGCTCCCGCTGGAAGCGCCTTTTGAGCCGCCATCACGCCCTGTTGACCGGGGTCGTGAACGTCTTAGAACCCTGCCGGGGCGGCGAGAATCGGCAAAACTGTGCACCCGCTGTCATGAACGCTCCCTAATATGTTGAACAAGCGCGTTTTATTGTCGTTAGGCGAATTCCACTCCGGCAAAAAACGCGCTACCAGAGGGGTCAGGGAGCAGGGCAGCGTCGGCGGGGTTCGCACCGTTGCCGTCGCCGCCGGATCGCAATTCGAGGTGTAGATGCTGGAAGCAACACGCAGGGCGATCTCGTTTCTGCGCCAGAAGCAGGCCCTGCATAAGCTCGGGGTTGTGGTCAGCATCACGGTCATCGGGATCGCATGCTACGTGCTCTATCACATGCTCCGCGGCATCGACACCAACGAGGTGATTGAAGCCATCAAGAGCACCGAGCCGCGGCAGATCGCGCTGGCGGCCCTGTTCGTCGCGGCGGGCTATTTCACCCTGACATTCTACGACTGGTTCGCGGTTCGCGCGATCGGCCACGGCCACATTCCCTACCGCGTCAACGCGCTTGCCTCCTTCACCTCCTATTCGATCGGCCACAATGTCGGCGCCAGCGTCTTTACCGGCGGGGCGGTGCGCTACCGGATTTATTCGGCCTGGGGGCTGAACGCGATCGACGTCGCCAAAATCTGCTTCCTCGCCGGACTGACATTCTGGCTCGGCAATGCCGCGGTGCTGGGCATGGGCATCGCCTATCACCCCGAGGCGGCGGCCTCGATCGATCAACTGCCGGCATGGCTCAACCGCGTCGTGGCTTTCGGCATCATCCTGGCGCTGGTCGGCTATGTGGTCTGGGTCTGGACCCAGCCGCGCTCGGTCGGCCGCGGGCCGTGGACCGTGACGCTGCCTGGCGGCCCGCTGACGCTGCTGCAGATCGCCATCGGCATCGTCGATCTCGGGTTCTGCGCGCTGGCGATGTATGTGCTGGTGCCGGACGAACCCAATCTCGGTTTTGTCGTCGTCGCGGTCATCTTCGTCTCGGCGACGTTGTTGGGCTTCGCCAGCCATTCTCCCGGCGGGCTCGGCGTCTTCGACGCCGCCATGCTGGTCGGTCTCTGGCAGATGGACCGGGAAGATCTGCTGGCGGGGATGCTGCTGTTCCGGGTCCTGTATTATATCGCCCCGTTCGTCGTATCTGTAATCTTGCTGACGTTTCGGGAAGTTATCCTCGGCGCGCGACTGAAGCGGCTGCGCCAACTCGCGCCTGGCCCCGACGCCGAGCCGAGGCGCGAGGCCGTCTATGTGCGCGAGCGCGGAGACACCGGCGCCTGACCAGGCGGCGCGCACGCTTTGCAGGAGAACGCGTTTGCAGAAGAAACGCGTTTGCAGAAGAAATGGCTTTTGCAGGCGAGCGGGCCCCCGTTCGCGTGAACAGAACGCGTCAAACGCAAGTAGTCAAAGGCAAGTATTAAGGGTCGAGGGAAGAAAGCCCACGCTATGGCAATAGACGATTCCTCCTCTTCCTCCTTCTTTGCCCCGTGGCCCGACCGGCTGCGGCATTCGGCGATTATCCTGCTTGCCGCGGGCCTCGCCCTTTCGGTGCTCGTCGCCTTCGGCGAACTCTCGCTGGCGCATGCCGCCGCGGTCTTCGCCTGCATCGCGGCTGCCGCGCTGGTGCCCTGGCGGCTGCATGATGCGGCCACCTCGCGCGAGGACGTTCGCGGGGTCAATCCGGTCGAAGTCGCCGCCGTCAACGCCGTCGTTGCCGGCATGCCGGATCCGGCCGTGCTGCTCGACCGTGCCGGCCGCGTCATTCATCTCAACGCGGCGGCGGCGCAGCTTGCGCCCGCGCTGCGCCAGAACGAACTCGCGCAGTTCGCATTGCGCTCGCCCGAGATCATCACCGCCTTGCGCGAGGCGATCGCGACCACCGAACCGCGCCGGGCGACCTATCTCGACCATGTGCCGGTCGATCGCTGGATGGAATTGATCATCACGCCGGTGCCGGTTCCGACGCTGTTCGGCGGCACCGACAAATGCATGCTGATGACCTTCCACGATCAGACGCCGCTGCGGCGGGTCGAGGAAATGCGCGCCGATTTCGTCGCCAATGCCAGCCACGAACTGCGCACGCCGCTGGCCGCATTGTCGGGTTTCATCGATACGCTGCAGGGGCCGGCCAAGGATGACGCGCGGGCGCGCGAGCGTTTTCTCGGCATCATGCACGCGCAGGCGACGCGGATGGCGCGGCTGATCGACGACCTGCTGTCGTTGTCGCGGGTGGAACTGTCGGCGCATGTCCGCCCGGATACCTCGGTCGATATCGTCCCGATCATCCGCCAGGTCGCCGACGGGCTGGAACCGCTGGCGCGCGAGCGCCAGGTGGTGATCGAGATCGACCTGCCGGAGGCGCCGGTGACGATCGCGGGCGACCGCGAGGAGTTGCTGCGGCTGTTTGAGAACCTGATCGAGAACGCGCTGAAATATGGCGCGTCCGGCGGACGGGTCATCGTCTCCCTGACCCAGGCTTCCTCGGGCGACGGGGCGCCGGAGGTCCGTGTCATGGTGCGCGATTTCGGCCCCGGCATCGCACCGGAGCATCTGCCGCGGCTCACCGAACGCTTCTACCGGGTCGATGTCGGCGACAGCCGGGCGCAGGGTGGAACCGGGCTCGGTTTATCCTTGGTGAAACATATTCTTAACCGTCATCGGGGCCGGCTCCTGATCGAAAGCGTGCCCAAAAACGGTGCGGCCTTTACCGCCTGTTTTCCCCAGGGGAAGACTCAGATGCCGG
The DNA here is from genome assembly GCA_963847015.1 of uncultured Alphaproteobacteria bacterium. Taxonomy (GTDB): domain Bacteria; phylum Pseudomonadota; class Alphaproteobacteria; order Rhizobiales; family Xanthobacteraceae; genus Bradyrhizobium. The sequence continues at coordinate 187,123 of CAWJYI010000009.1, forward strand.
CATAAACACGAGCGATTTCAATCGCTTGTTTATGTCATCCAAGTGTCACCAAACCTTCGTAAAAGCAGCATTGACCGCTCCTAAACGGACCGGCGTGGGCGCTATCGGGCGTACCAGCGCTTCGCCCACGGATGGAGACTGACATGAATTTCATCAAGGCCATCGTCGCTGCCGGCATGGTTGCCGCTTCGACGTCGGCGTTTGCCGCCGATATTACTGGCGCAGGCGCCACGTTCCCGTTCCCGGTCTATTCGAAATGGGCCGACGCTTACAAGAAAGAGACCGGCAACGGTCTGAACTATCAGTCGATCGGCTCCGGCGCCGGCATCAAGCAGATCCAGGCCAAGACCGTCACCTTCGGCGCCACCGATGCGCCGCTGAAGGCCGAGACGCTCGAAAAGGACGGCCTCGTCCAGTGGCCGATGGTGATGGGCGCGATCGTTCCCGTCGTGAACCTCGAAGGCGTCCAGTCCGGCGAACTGGTGCTGTCGGGCGAAGTGCTCGGCGACATCTATCTCGGCAAGATCACCAAATGGGACGATGCCGCGATCGCAAAACTCAATCCGAAGCTGAAGCTGCCCAGCGCCGCCATCACCGTGGTGCGCCGCTCCGACGGTTCGGGCACCACCTTCAACTTCACCGACTATCTCTCGAAGTCGAACGCCGAATGGAAAACCAAGGTCGGTTCCGGCACCGCGGTCGAATGGCCGGCTGGCGTCGGCGCCAAGGGCAATGAAGGCGTTGCCGGCAATATCGGCCAGACCAAGAACGCGATCGGTTATGTCGAATATGCTTATGCCAAGCAGAACAAGCTGACCTATGCGGCGTTGATCAACAAGGCCGGCAAGACCGTGCAGCCGACCGTTGCCTCGTTCCAGGCCGCCGCTTCCAACGCCGACTGGGCGAAGGCTCCCGGCTATTACGTCATCCTCACCGACCAGCCCGGCGATGCGTCATGGCCGATTACGGCTGCGACCTTCATCCTGATGCACAAGGATGCGACCGACAAGGCGGCTTCGCAGGAAGCCATCAAGTTCTTCAAATGGTCGTTCGAGAAGGGCGGCAAGATGGCCGAAGAGCTCGACTACATTCCGATGCCGGAATCGGTGGTCAAGCTGATCGAAAAGACCTGGACCGCCGAGATCAAGAGCTGAGTGCTGCGTCCTGAACAAATCTCGCGCCCCGTGATTGCGGGGCGCGAGTGAACCAAGCGAACCCGAAAATATCGAGATTTTCGGGTCTGTTTCGAAGCGTGTCACCGGGCTGCGCACCGCGCGGAGCCGCTGGAAGCATCCCGGGGACCATTCCGTAAGCGGGTCATCCCGCAATGACGCGGGGCAAATCGTTAGCAAGATCGCTTGATCAAGAAGCGACTTTTTCTCGGCGTTGAAGTAAGTAGGACAGGGGATTGGCGTGGCAGACATGGCGGTTCAGAGCGACGTGATGGAAGCTGCTGCCGGACCTTACGATCGCGCCAAGGCGCTCAGCGCTTTCAAGCTCGGCGACGTCACCTTTTACTGGCTCACCCGCGCTTGCGCGATCTCGGTTCTCCTCATCCTTGGCGGCATCATTCTCTCGCTGATCGTCGGCGCATGGCCCGCGATGAGGGAATACGGTTTTGCGTTCCTGTGGACCCAGCGCTGGGCGCCGTCCGCCGATCCGCCGGTACTCGGCGCGCTCGGCCCGATCTACGGCACGCTGATCACTTCCGTGATCGCGATGATGATCGCCATTCCGGTCGGTCTCGGCATCGCGGTGTTCCTGACGGAGATTTGTCCGCTGTGGCTGCGCCGTCCGATTGGGCTGGCCGTTGAGCTGCTCGCCGGCATCCCTTCGATCATCTATGGCATGTGGGGCTTCTTCGTACTGGGGCCATTTTTGGCCAACACGTTCCAACCGCTGATGATCGGCATATTCGAGGGCGTTCCCGTCCTCGGATCGATCTTCGCGTGGCCCGCCGTCCTACCTCAGCCTGTTCAACGCCGCCTTGATCCTCGCGATCATGGTGCTGCCGTTCATCACCTCGATCTCGGTCGATGTGTTCAAGACGGTGCCGCCGGTGCTCAAGGAAGCCGCCTATGGCGTCGGCTGCACCACCTGGGAAGTCGTCCGCAACGTCGTGATCCCCTATACCCGCGTCGGCGTCATCGGCGGCGTGATGCTGGCGCTCGGGCGCGCGCTCGGCGAAACCATGGCGGTGACCTTCATCATCGGCAATTCGTTCCGCATTTCGGGTTCGATCTTCGCGCCGGGCACCACGATCTCGGCGGCGATCGCCTCCGAATTTGCCGAAAGCGACGGCCTGCATCAATCCGGCCTGATCCTGCTTGGCCTGTTGCTGTTCGTGCTGACCTTCTTCGTGCTCGCCGCCGCGCGGCTGATGTTGATGCGGCTGGAAAAGAAGGCGGGGAATTGAGCCATGAACCCGATCTACAAATCCCGCCGCCGCTACGACGTCATCATCCGCGCCCTGTGCGTCGGCGCCGCGCTGTTCGGCGTGACCTGGCTCGCGCTGATCCTGTTCACGCTGTTCTATAACGGCCTTTCCGGCATCAATTTCGCGCTCTTTACCCAGGACACGCCGCCGCCGGGATCGACCGAAGGCGGCCTGCGCAACGCCATCGTCGGTTCGATCATCATGACCGTGATCGGGGTCGGCATCGGCGCGCCGCTCGGCCTGTTTGCCGGGACCTATCTGGCCGAATACGGCAAGCACGACCGGCTGACGTCGGTGATCCGCTTCATCAACGACATCCTGTTGAGCGCGCCGTCGATCATCATCGGCCTCTTTATCTACGGCGCCATCGTGGTGCCGATGGGCGGGTTTTCGGCCTTCGCCGGCTGCCTGGCGCTGGCGGTGATCGTCATCCCGGTGGTGGTCCGCACCACCGAGGACATGCTGGTCCTGGTGCCCAATCCGCTGCGCGAAGCGGCCTCCGCGCTCGGCCTGCCGCGTTCGCTCGTCATCAAGCGGATCGCCTATCGCGCCGCGCGTTCCGGCCTCATCACCGGCGTGCTGCTGGCGACCGCCCGCGTCGCCGGCGAAACCGCGCCGCTGCTGTTCACCGCGCTCTCGAACCAGTTCTTCAGCCTCAACCTGACCAAGACGATGGCGAACCTGCCGGTGACCATCAACAATTTCGTGCAGAGCCCCTATGTCTACTGGAAACAGCTCGCCTGGAGCGGGGCCTTGCTCATCACCTTGACGGTACTTGCCCTGAATATTGGCGCACGCATCCTTGGCGCCGAGAGGACAGCAAAATGAACGATCTCTCTGTATCCGTGAGTGCTGCGAGCGGATCCGTCCCCCCGGTGGCATTGCCCGACGCGCAGCCCAAGGTGACGGCGCGGGGCCTGAATTTTTACTATGGCGAGCACCATGCGCTGAAGAACATCAACCTTGCGCTCGGCACCAACCGCGTCACCGCCTTCATCGGCCCGTCCGGCTGCGGCAAATCCACCTTGCTGCGGATTTTCAACCGGATGTACGACCTCTATCCCGGCCAGCGCGCCACCGGTCAGCTGATGCTCGACCAGACCAACATCCTCGACCCCAAGCTCGATCTCAATCTGCTGCGCGCCCGCGTCGGCATGGTGTTCCAGAAGCCGACGCCGTTTCCGATGACGATCTACGAGAACATCGCGTTCGGCATCCGCCTCTACGAGAAGATCTCCAAATCCGAGATGGACGGCCGGGTCGAAAAGGCGCTGCGCGGCGGCGCGCTGTGGAACGAGGTCAAGGACAAGCTCAACGCCTCCGGCCTCAGCCTCTCGGGCGGCCAGCAGCAGCGGCTGTGCATCGCCCGCACCGTGGCGGTGCGCCCGGAAGTGATCCTGTTCGACGAACCCTGTTCGGCGCTCGATCCGATCTCGACCGCCAAGGTCGAGGAACTGATCCAGGAATTGTCGGAAGACTACACCATCGCCATCGTCACCCATAACATGCAGCAGGCGGCGCGCGTCTCGGACAAGACCGCCTTCATGTATCTCGGCGAACTGATCGAATTCGACGACACCAACAAGATATTCACTTCGCCGAGCGATCGACGCACCCAGGACTACATCACCGGCCGGTTCGGCTGAGCATGATCCGGAAAAGTGGGACCGGTTTTCCGAAGAGATCATGCTCAAACAAGGAAATGAAATCATGATCCGATCAAATCGGATCATGATTTGAGGAGATAAGACATGGCTTCTGAACACACCGCCAAGGCGTTCGATAGCGATCTTCAGGAACTCACCCGCCTGGTCGCCGAGATGGGCGGCCTCTCCGAACGCATGATCACTGAATCGGTCGATGCGCTGATCCGCCGCGACGTCGCGCTCGGCAAGCGCGTGGTCGCCTCCGACGCCGAAATCGACCGCCTGCAGCATTTGATCGAGGAACGCGCGGTGCTGACCATCGCGCGGCGCCAGCCGATGGCGGTGGATTTGCGCGAAATCGTCGGCGCCATGCGGGTTGCCACCGATCTGGAGCGGATCGGCGACCTCGCCAAGAACATGGGCAAGCGCGTTGCGGCGCTGGAGAACGATTTCCAGCCGCTGAAGCTGATCCGCGGCATCGAACACATGACCGATCTGGTGCAGTCGCAGGTCAAATCCGTGCTCGACGCCTATGCGGCGCACGACCTGCCGGCGGCGATGGCGGTCTGGAAGGGCGACGAGGAAGTCGACGCCATCTGCACCTCGCTGTTCCGCGAGTTGCTGACCTATATGATGGAAGACCCGCGCAACATCTCGTTCTGTATCCATCTGATGTTCTGCGCCAAGAACATCGAGCGGATCGGCGATCACGCCACCAATATCGCCGAAACCGTGTTCTACATGATTGAAGGCCAACAGATCCTCGACAAGCGTCCGAAGGGTGACATGACGACATTCGCCACGACGGTGCCCGGAAACTGACATTTCGGGAGCTGACGCTCCGGGAGCTGACACTTCGGGGACTGACAAAGCGTTTTCGAGCGAGATGGAGGCCGGTTCGCATAGCAATCAAGCTTACGCAGATTGCGTCGACTTATCTGCGGTACAAAACCCGTCAAGACCAAGGGAAACAAGATCGATGAACGCACGCATTCTGGTAGTCGAAGACGAGGAAGCGCTGACCACGCTGTTGCGCTACAACCTCGACGCCGAAGGCTACGAGGTCGAAACCGTCGGCCGCGGCGACGATGCCGACACGCGGCTCAAGGAGCGCGTGCCCGACCTGATCGTGCTCGACTGGATGCTGCCGGGCCTGTCCGGCATCGAACTGTGCCGGCGCTTGAGGGCACGGCCGGAGACCAAGCAACTGCCGATCATCATGCTGACCGCGCGCGGCGAGGAAAGCGAGCGGGTCAGAGGACTTGCGACCGGCGCCGACGATTACATCGTCAAGCCGTTCTCGGTGCCGGAGTTGCTGGCGCGGGTGAAGGGCCTGTTGCGGCGCGCAAGCCCCGAGCGGCTGGCCACCGTGCTGACCTATGGCGATATTGAACTTGATCGCGAGAAGCGCCGCGTCGCCCGCTCGGGCCGCCCGATCGATCTCGGTCCGACCGAGTACCGGTTGCTGGAGTTTTTCCTGGAGCATCCCGGCCGCGTGTTCAGCCGCGAACAATTGCTCGACAGCGTCTGGGGCCGCGACATCTATATCGACGAGCGCACGGTGGACGTGCATATCGGCCGCTTGCGCAAACTGCTCAATCCCGGCCGCGAGCAGGACCCGATCCGCACCGTGCGCGGCGCCGGCTACGCGCTGGACGATCGGTTTGCGAAGGTGGATTGAGGCGCGCGGCGCGCAAATCAGTCCGTCCCCGACCCGGTGCGCAATTGCGCACGGGAGCCGGGACCCATAACCACAGATGTCGATTGATCGAAGTCGAGCTGAAGCACCAGCTTGGCATAACCACAAGCGCCTGTGGTTATGGGTCCCCGCATTCGCGGGGACGACAGCGATATTCCGCTGTTGCGCAGTGTCGCGCTTCTTACCTTGTCGGCTTCGGCGCGTGACGACGGCGATCGGCAGCCGGCTGGTAGGCGACGCGCGAGTGGTGCGCGCAATAGGGCAGGCCCGTCAGCGCCTTTCCGCCGCAGAAAAAGAACTCGGTGCTCGAGGGATCGCCGATCGGCCAATGGCAGGTAGCCTCGTTCAGTTCGAGCAGCGTCAAGCGCTGGCCCATCGGCACCACATTGTCGTAGGCGACCGGATCGGCCTCTACTTCGACCTCGAAGGCGTGCGCCAGCGCGGTGTTGCCGCGCGAGACCGGACGCGCCACCCGCATCATGTGCTGGGCGGGGCGGGCCTTGCGCTGGCGCGGAGCGGCCGATGAGGGGCTCTTGGCACGGCCGGAAAGACCCAGCCGGTGCACTTTGCCGATCACGGCGTTGCGCGTCACATTTCCGAGTTCCGCGGCGATCTGGCTAGCCGAAAGGCCGGCCTCCCAGAGCTTTTTCAGTTGCTCGACGCGATCGTCAGACCAGGTCAATACTGTCATCGTATTCTTCCCTTCGCGTCGCGCCGGCCAACCCAGGGCAGCGCTGGCGATGCCAAATCTTTAAAAATCCCTGCGGGCAGAATCCCTTAGCCCTCGCCGGGCGCGAAAGCCGCGCCCGCGCGTGTACGCTGAACACTGGGACCTAGAAGGATCAAAACCGCCGCACGAGATGTCGTACCCGACAACCCGGACGCTACAATATGGCGTGACTCTGGCGCAGAGTTCGCGTCCGTGCGTCCACATGTTCCGATATTTAGGCGTTGCAATTAAGTTTTCCACCTTGACCGGAATCTTACGGATTGCGTTCTTCTTGCAGTGCAGGAACGGCGCGTTTGTGGCGTGTTGACACCTTCCGCCGCCAGCATAGAATGCTTGCCACGTGCCGCCCTTAAAAGGCGGCACGTTTTGTTTTCGGAAAGATTGGCTGTTGCCGCGCACGCGCCAATGCACGCTTGGCAACGGTCTCAAACGGGTCTCGAACCTTCAGTGATGGCCATGACCAACAGCGCCACGTCGCATCTGCTTCCCGTATTCGCCAGGGTAGATCTCGGCTTCGAACGCGGCGAGGGCGCGTGGTTGATCTCGACCAATGGCGAGCGATATCTCGACTTCACCTCGGGCGTCGCGGTGAATGCGCTCGGTCATGCGCATCCGTATCTGGTCAAGGCGCTGCAGGAGCAGGCGACGAAGCTGTGGCACATGTCGAACCTGTTCAAGAGTCCGGATGGCGACAAGCTCGCCGCGCGGCTGTGCGAGCAGAGCTTTGCCGACTTCGTGTTCTTCTGCAATTCCGGCGCCGAGGCGATGGAATGCGCGATCAAGGTTGTCCGGCGATACCACGCCGCCAAGGGCCATCCGGAGCGCTACCGCATCGTCACGTTTGAGGGCGCGTTTCACGGCCGCACCCTGGGCACGCTCGCCGCGACCGGCTCCGCCAAATATCTCGAAGGCTTTGGCCCGCCGCTCGACGGTTTCGACCAGGTGCCGCATGGCGATCTCGAAGCGGTCAAGAAGGCGATCGGCCCGCAGACCGCGGGCATCCTGATCGAGCCGGTGCAGGGCGAGGGCGGCGTGCGCACGGCGCCGAACGCTTTCTTCAAGGCGCTGCGTCAATTGTGCGACGACAAGGGCCTGCTGCTCGTGTTCGACGAAGTGCAGACCGGCATGGGCCGCACCGGCGATCTCTTTGCCTACAAGCGCCTCGGCGTCACCCCCGATGTCATGCCGCTCGCCAAAGCGCTCGGCGGCGGCTTTCCGATCGGCGCGTGCCTTGCGACCGCGGAAGCCGCGTCCGGCATGACGCCGGGCTCGCACGGCTCGACCTTCGGCGGCAATCCGCTGGCGATCGCCGCCGCCAACGCCGTGCTCGATGTCATGCTCAAGCCCGGCTTCTTCGAACACGTGCAGAAGATGTCGCTGCTTCTCAAGCAGAAGCTGGCTTCGGTGGTCGATCGTTATCCCGCCGTGCTCGCCGAAGTGCGCGGCGAAGGATTGCTGGTCGGCGTCAAGGCCGTGGTGCCCTCGGGCGACCTCGTCACTGCGCTGCGCGACCAGAAATTGCTCACGGTTGGCGCCGGCGACAATGTGGTGCGCTTCCTGGCGCCCTTGATCGTCAGCGAAGCCGAGATCGAGGAATCCGTTCAGTGCCTCGAACGCGCCTGCGTCGCGCTCTCGGGCAGCGGCTTGAAGAAGGCCGCAGGGTAATGAGCAAGTCCGTTCGTCACTTCCTCGATATCAGCGAGTTGCCTCCGAAGGAGTTGCGCAACATGCTGGCGGCCGGCATCGCCATGAAGGCGAAGCTGAAGGCGCATGAGCAGGGCAAGAAGCCGCTCGAAGGCAAGACGCTGGCGATGATTTTCGAGCGGCCCTCGACCCGCACGCGGGTGTCGTTCGACGTCGGCATGCGCCAGCTCGGCGGTGAATTGATCATGCTGACCGGCGCCGAAATGCAGCTCGGCCGCGGTGAGACCATCGCCGATACCGCGCGCGTGCTGTCGCGTTACGTCGATGCGATCATGATCCGCATCCTCAACCACGACGCGCTGCTGGAGCTCGCGGCCCACGCTACCGTGCCCGTGATCAACGGGCTGACGCGGCGCTCGCATCCCTGCCAGGTGATGGCGGATCTGATGACGTTCGAGGAGCATCGCGGGCCGATCGAGGGCCGCACCGTGGCGTGGACCGGCGACGACAACAACGTGCTGGCGTCATGGGCGCATGCGGCGGAGCGCTTCAAGTTCAATTTGAACGTCGCGACCCCGCCGCAGCTTGCACCGAACAAGGTGATGAAGGACTGGATCAAGGCCACCCAGGCTCCGATCGTGCTCGGCACCGATCCGGAAGCCGCGGTGCGCGGCGCCGATTGCGTCGTCACCGACACCTGGGTGTCGATGGGCGACAAGGACGGCGAACACCGGCACAATGTGCTGAAGCCCTATCAGGTCAACGCCAAGCTGATGTCGATGGCCAAACCCGACGCCCTGTTCATGCACTGCCTGCCGGCCCATCGCGGCGAGGAAGTCACCGACGAAGTGATCGACGGCCCGCAATCGGTGGTGTTCGACGAAGCCGAAAACCGTCTCCACGCGCAAAAGGGTATTTTGGCCTGGTGTTTCGACGCGGTGGCGTAGCAATCCGTCGTCCCTGCGAAAGCAGCGACCCATACCGCGTGATCTCTCGATTCTTGCAGCGTGGTGGTTACCTCGCGCAACAATTGACGCCCGGGAGTATAGGTCCCTACTTGCGCAGGGACGGCCGGCGGAGATGATTCCACGCCCATGTACCCCTTTCGATTTCCATCTCGCGACCCCAGATAAACCGCCATGGTCTCACAATCCCCCGACATCAAAATCACGGCCGAGACGCCCGTTCGCGCGCCTTCGGCGGTTCCCGTCGACGATGCCGTGCTGCCGTTCGAGGTCGATGCGCTCGATCTGCGCGGACGGCTGACCCGGCTTGGCCCCGCGCTCGACGACATCCTCACCAAGCACGATTACCCGCCGCAGGTCTGCAAGCTGCTCGGCGAGGCCATCGTGCTGACGACGCTGCTCGGCTCGTCGCTGAAATTCGACGGCCGCTTCATCCTGCAGACGCAGACCGACGGTCCGGTGTCGTTTCTGATCGTGGATTTCCAGGCGCCGGATCGCCTGCGCGCCTATGCACGGTTCGACAAGACGCGCCTGAAGGATGGCCAGGAATCCGGCGAGTTGCTCGGCAAGGGCCACCTCGCCATGACCGTCGATCAGGGCCCCGACATGAGCCGCTATCAGGGATTGGTGGCGCTCGAAGGCGGCAATCTCGAGGATGCCGCCCACGAATATTTCCAGCGCTCGGAGCAGATCCCGACCCGCGTGCGGCTCGCTGTCGGCGAGGAATGGCGCGGCGGTGAAGGTGGCGGCCCAAAGCATCGCTGGCGCGCCGGCGGCATGCTGCTGCAGTTCCTGCCGAAAGCGCCGGAGCGGGCGCGGCAGGCTGATCTGCATCCCGGCGACGCACCGGCGGGCGCAGCGGTTGCACATCAGGTGACGGAAGACGACGCCTGGGTCGAGGGCCAGTCGCTGATCGGAACGGTCGAGGACGTCGAACTGATCGATCCGGATTTGTCGGGCGAGCGGCTGTTGTACCGGCTGTTTCACGAGCGCGGCGTGCGGGTGTTCCAGCCGCTTTCCTTGCGTGCGCAATGTTCGTGCTCGCGCGAGGCGGTGTCGTCGATGCTCAAGAGCTTTGCCGCGCAGGATCGTGCCGAAATGGTCAAGGACAATAAGGTGGTGGTGACCTGCGAGTTCTGCTCGTCGGTCTATCAGTTCACGCCGGAAGAGGCGGGGGTGGAGTAGCAGCACGCGCTGCGATGCTCAAAAAAGCGCGCGCGCGTTTCGGGTTTGCCGGCGCGAGGGACCTCACGGTTTTTTGCAAAGCGACCGCCGGGGCTATTCCCGAACGAAAATATGGGACTTAACCTTCCATTCTCCGTTGGATTGGTGTTCATAAAGTTTCACGGTACTTCCGGACAGCATGGTTGTTTCATCGCCTTTTACCAATGAGGCTTTGAAGCGGGAAGTCACGTAAGCGTAGTCTCCCATCTGCAAAATCTGTACAAGCTCAAGCTTGTGATTTCTCACGCTCGTGCCTCTTTTGGCAAAGAAGTCGCGTATCGCAGCAGGGCCGGAGACGGGCGTTGTGCCGGGCGGCATTAGACGCGCATCGGCGGCATACATTGGCAGCAATGCATCGAAATTCGGATCGTTGATAGCGGCGTCCCATTGCCCGTTGAGTTTCGTCATGTCCTCAGTGAGCGCGTCCGCCCGCGCATGGCCGATGGTGACCAACAACAGCACCAGCACCAACGACAAGATTTTGCTCATGACTTTGCCCTCTTTGATCTGATCGTGTCCGCCAGTCGGGCGCGCCTATGCGACGCGGGCGCTGGTCATCCGTGAATGGCTAGAGCACGATCGGTTCTGATTGAATCAGAACCGAAGCTCTAGATTCTTGTTTTGACGCGTTTTCTTCACGCGAACCGGTGTCCGCTTCGCTCGAAAACGCTCTAATTCTTGAGATCGCGCCTGCCGATGGCACCAAAGCTGCAATTTAAAACAAGCGGAGAGTTCGGCGTGTCTCCGTTTCGTGGGCAGCTTCCGACAAGCAAAGAGCCTGATGGTGCGAAGAAGCTACACGGTTCTCGGAATAATGCCCATGGCTGTTTTGGGTCAGAAGGTCCAATCGGGGGCGGGGTTCCTTCTGAGACGCGCCTGTCGATCTATCAATTCACGGTCCGAAGAGGCGGGGGTGGAGTAGGGCGGCGAAGTGATGCGCAGAACAACATCCGTCTTGCCGCCAGCGCAATATTTTACGTCGTCCGCGTGCCTGGCAGCAGACTGCCCGAACCCGCATCGGTAAGGATAATCCCAGAGAATGGCAGCAGGGACGCGGCTTCTAACTGAAGGATACTACCATTGAACAACAACCGCGGCAGCGACGAGCAAGCCTAAAAAGAGCGGCACCAATATTGGAGGTGTGAGCCATTCGCTCATGTCGAATTTTCGGGAGTTGGACATCCTGACCGCCCCTTATTGTGGCGGGAGTGCAATACTCTCAGTCACCGATAGTCGCCAAAATGTGGACGGTGATAATTCAACAGGCGCTCTTTATCGCCCGATGTCGAGAGAAATCGCAAATTGTCGTTCGAAGGTTGTTTTTGGGAGTTGGAGTTCCCATATTGCGAAACAGCACCGGGCTCTTCGCAACAGAACTCGCCCGCAACGCCGCGCCTTAGCCACACGAAATCGCAGACGATACCGGCGAACAGCACGTCTTCCGACGTGCGCGTCACGGCTCAGGACATCCCATGCCCACCGAACATGCCGCCGTACGGGTCGTGCACAAGCCTTGGGGGGTCGGCAATCTGCAACCCTGGAGCAGCGTGGATGGCTCTGGTGACGCCGTCGGCGAACTGTGGTTCGAGCGGGCCGGCAAGGATGCTCCCACCCCGAGCCTGCTCCTCAAGCTGCTGTTCACCAGCGAGCCATTGTCGATCCAGGTTCATCCCGACGACACTTTCGCGCGCGCGATGGGCATGCCGAACGGCAAGAGCGAGGCATGGTACATCCTCTCGGCTAAGCCGGACGCGCAGATCGGCGTTGGACTAAAGCGCCAGGTAACGCCGCAGCAATTACGTGCATCGATCAGAGACGGTTCGATCGCGGAACTCGTTCACTGGCGCCCAGTTGTCAAAGACGACGTCATCTATATCCCGGCCGGCACCATCCATGCCATCGGCGCCGGCATCGTGCTGGCTGAAATTCAGCAGCATAGCGACGCGACCTTCCGCCTGTTCGACTATGGCCGGCAGCGCGAATTGCATGAAGACAACGGCGTTGCGGTTGCTCACCCATGGCCGCTTCGAACACCCTGCAATTCGACCCGCCTCACGGCTGAACGAACGGCCCTTGTCGCCAGCCGGCATTTCGTTATCGAGCGCGTTGAGTTGCCCGAAGGTTCAAGCTGGGCGCTGCTTGCCGAACCGGAAACCTGGATTCTCGTACTCGACGGCCACGCGGCGATCGGATTGGCCGCGGCATCGATCGGACAGGCAATCTTCGTTGGCGGCGGTCGGACCAGTATAGAAGTCGGCATCAATGGATTAAGCACGCTGATCGCGTATCCGGCAAGCCGTCCGATCAGTTCCCTGTTGCAGAGGCTGGGTGAGCAACCGGATGATCTGGCTAATCCAGCGGCTCCGGCTGTTCCGCAAATTGCAGGCCCTGCCGAGGCGCGAACATGACGCCGCTCCGCCGCATCGCCGTGATCGGTAATTCGTTGCCTCGCCGCTGCGGGATCGCCACCTTTACGACCGATCTGGAACGCGCGATTGCGAATTCACGGCCAAACGTGGAGACCTGTATCGTCGCGATGAACGATCACCGTCAAACCTATGACTATCCCGGTTCGGTCGTCTTTCAGATCAAGGATGACATCATCGAAGACTATGTCCGCGCTGCGGCCTTCCTGAATGCCGGCCGGTTCGATGTTGTCTGTCTGCAGCACGAATTCGGAATTTTCGGCGGTGAGGCTGGCGCCCACATTCTCGAGCTGCTTTCACGCCTGAGCATGCCGGTCATCACGACGCTGCACACGGTGCTGGCCAAGCCGAGCGCGGCCCAACGTGCGGTGATGGAACGCTTGGTCGAGGCGTCTTCGAAGATCGTCGTGATGGCCAACAAGGGACGCGAGATGTTGCGTAGCGTCTATGGTGTGCCGGACGACAAGATCGAGGTCATCGCCCACGGCATTCCCGACTTTCCCTTTGTGGAGCCCGACGTGGCAAAGGCCAAACTCGGATTCAGCGGCCGGTCCGTCATTCTGACCTTCGGCCTGCTTTCCCCCAGCAAGGGCATCGAGGTCATGATCGACGCCATGCCCTCGATCCTGGAACGTCGCGCCGACGCGGTCTACGTCGTGCTCGGCGCGACGCATCCAAATCTGGTTCGCGACCAGGGCGAGGCCTATCGCGAGAGCCTGATGATGCGCGTGCGCGAGCTCGGGGTCGAGAACCACGTCGTATTCCTCGACCAGTTTGTCGATCAGGCCACGTTGCTGGAATTTATTTCGATGTGCGACGTCTACGTCACGCCCTACCTCAACGAGGCGCAGATGACATCGGGTACGCTGGCCTACAGCTTTGGCCTCGGCAAGCCGGTTGTTTCGACGCCTTACTGGCACGCGCTAGAGCTGCTGGATGATGGTCGTGGCGTCATCGTTCCCTTCGGCAACGCGGCCGCGATCGGCAAGGAAATCGCACTATTGCTTACCGATGCCCCTCGCCGGCAGGCGATGCGCGAGCGCGCCTACGCCATCAGCCGATCGATGACTTGGGAGCGTACGGCCGAGCGTTACATGGCAGCCTTCGAAAATGCGCGCCAGGGTGACTGGCTCAAGGTGATCGCGCGGACCGGACCGGTCGCGATCGCGCACAGCCCTGCGGCATCGGACATGCAATTGGGCCACTTTCTTTCCATGTGCGACGACACCGGCCTGTTCCAGCACGCGGTGCATTCGGTACCCGATCGCGCGCACGGCTATTGCGTGGATGACAATGCGCGCGCGTTGCTGCTCGCCTGCGCTCTCAATAATCCAGGCGAAAAACGTCTGTCCGAGGTCTTGACGGCCCGGTTTGCGGCGTTCGTGCAGCATGCGTGGAATCCCGACACCAGGCGATTTCGCAATTTCATGGGCTTCAATCGAACCTGGCTTGAAGATCGCGGTTCCGAAGACAGCCATGGGCGGACATTATGGGCGCTGGGTGAGTGCGCCCGCCGGGATGCCAGCCCCTCGCGACGGCGCTGGGCCGCCGGCCTGTTTGCCGAGGCCCTGCCGACGGTGAAGACCTTTCATTCGCCCCGGGCATCAGCCTTCACGCTGCTGGGTCTGGATGGTTATTGCGCCGTCGCACCCGATGATCTCCGCGCCCGTGAAATCCGGCATTTTCTTGCCGACAGATTGATGTCGGGCCTTGCCTCGGTCGAGACGCCGGACTGGTCGTGGTTCGAGGAAGGCCTGGCGTATGACAATGCACGGCTGCCGCAGGCCTTGATGCTGACAGGCATGGCCACGCAAACGCCTGACTACGTCGATGCCGGGTTGCGATCCCTGCGCTGGCTGATGACACAACAGACGACGTCGACAGGTCAGTTCCGGCCGGTCGGCACCGCCGGCTTCGGCGAGCTGCGCCAAGCACCTCGCGCGTTCGATCAGCAGCCGGTGGAAGCCACGGCGACGATCGCCGCGTGCCTGACCGCGTGGCGGGCGGACGGCGACGCCGAATGGAAAGCGCATCGCAACCAACGTTTTCGCCTGGTTTCTCGGCCGCAACGACTTGTCGGTCGCGCTCGTCGATCCCGAGACCGGCAGTTGCCGCGATGGATTGCATCCCGACCGCGCCAACGAAAACCGCGGCGGCGAGTCGGTCGTGTCCTATCTCCTCGGTCTTGCCGATATTCGTCAGCTTGCGCGCGTCAATATTGGCGTGACACCGCCGGTGGCGCTTCGCGCCATCGGCGCCTGAGCTCAGTTTCCCCTCCAGCGAACCGAGGACCTCTTGTCGCAAGCCAGTTTCCTGCATCGTCAGGCGCTCCATCTACGTCCCGACCCCGCGCGGGTAATCGTGCGCCCGTTCAAGCCGGCCACTGAACCGCGCGATCTCAACCCGACCGACAAGACACGCGCCAACCATATCGTCGAACGCGTTCTTGCCCTCGATCCGAAGGTTGCAGCCGGCCTGCTGGCGGACGTGCTGGAAAACTTTCAGGGCCGGCATCGCAACCTGCTGGAGACGTTCGAGGCCCGTGCGGACGTCATGGAGCAGGCGCTGGCGGCTCACGGCGCTTTTTCCCGCGTCCAGCGCCAATTGATCGGAGCGTATTTTATGAACGAGTATTCGTTCGAAGCCTCGGCTCTGTTCAATCCCAGCATCGTGCCGCACCCCGACCAGTCGGAAGCTCCGAAAGGTGGCTTGCGCTTTATTCTCAGCCTTCGCGCGGTCGGCGAAGGGCATGTATCGTCGCTGACGTTTCGCGCCGGCACCGTCGCAGCCGACGGCAGCTTGACCGTTGATCCGACAGCCCGCCTCGCTTCGAGCCCCCGGGTCCAACTCCGCGTCCCCGGACCGGAGGGCGACGCGATTGAGTTGACGTTCAATCCGGACGAAGAGCTCAGCGAGCGCGTCATCTTCCCGGTCACGGATTCCCAGTCGAACGGCATCGAAGACGCCCGCTTCGTCGAATTCAGCGATGGCGGCCGGAAGACCTATTACGCCACTTATACCGCATACAGCGGCCTGGCGATCCGATCGGAACTGATCGAAACCACCGACTTCCTTTCATTTCGTATGTCGCCGCTCAAAGGGGCCGCCGCGCGCAACAAGGGTATGGCGCTGTTCCCGCGCCGGATCGACGGCAAGTACGCCATGATTGCACGCCAGGACAATGAGAACCTTTATCTGATCTATTCGGACGATCTGTATCGGTGGGACGGCGGTCAGGCGATCCTGAAGCCGCAATTCCCTTGGGAATTCGTGCAGATCGGAAACTGCGGCTCACCGATCGAACTCGACGAAGGCTGGTTGTTGCTCACGCACGGCGTCGGTCCGGTTCGAAAATATTCGATCGGTGCGGCCCTGCTCGACAAGAACGATCCTTCCCGAGTGCTGGCGCGTTCGGTGGAACCGTTGCTGCATCCGGAGGCTTCCGAGCGCGAAGGCTACGTTCCCAACGTGGTCTATACCTGCGGGGCGATGCGGCACAATGATCAGATCATTTTGCCCTACGCGGTATCCGACACCTACTCCAACTTCGCGACCATCAAGATCGCAGCTCTGATGCAAGCTATGTCCTGAATCCAAATCGCGCGATACGGCCTTGTAGACTCAAAGGAGGGCCTGATGGCTCGGGAGACAAGCTACTTCGTGCAGGCATTCAACGCCGGCAGGGGCGGAAACCTGAAAGCCGACACGCCGATCGCCTGCAAGACGGAAAACGGCGCGCTTCGAACGGCGGAAAGACTGGCGTTGAGCAAGCTCGGCGTCGTTGCCTTCTCGTCCACTGGCGATCCGGAGATGGGCGACTATGACGACGAGCCGACGGTCATCTTCCGGCAGGGCGAGCTTCCGTCGGCCTTCGATTGATATCTGGGGCTTGTGGTGACTTGGATAGCGTGGTTTTTCGTCAAGTCGCGAAGCTGTTGCGAGGTGCCAAAGTGGTTGATGTGCCGGTTGAGCAGCCGACCGAGTTTGAGTTGATTATCAATCTCAAGACTGCCAAAACGCTAGGTGTCCAAATCCCAACGGCACTCCTCTCCCGTGCCAACAACGCAATCGAATGAGATCGTGACTTCCGTTATTGGCAATCGCGCCATTCCGCTAGGCCGCGCGGAACCTTGGTTGCTACGGGGGCATAGACACACCGCGTTCCCTGCAACTGCAACCACGGATTTTCTCGCACGGGACATCCTCGATAGGCACAGTCGCGCGTTCCCGGCATCCTCGGACACGTTCCAAAGGACCCGGACGACAGATAGCGGAGGGACCAAGCGGACGGACCATGGAGGCTGCTGATGGTCCATTTTGGAGGATCAAGCAGAAGCGGTACCAAGCGCCGGCTGATGTCGCCTTTTGACCCGAGATCAGTGCGATTAATGCCTCTGCGCTTTCGGAAGGGTGTTAGGGTGCGTGCGTACCCGGCCTGCCCTCCGGAGGCGCATGCGACGACGCGAGTTTATCGCCATTCTCGGAAGTGCTGCTGTTACGTGGCCACTTTCGGCGCGAGCGCAGAAGTTGCCCAATCGGATGCGTCGCATCGGCATCTTGATGGGGACCCAAGAGGAATCGCAGGATGATGGCGGGCTTAAGGACGTGATCGGTCGTCTTGAGCGGTTGGGTTGGAAACAGGGTCTGACAGCTAAGATCGACATCTTGTGGTCTCATAGCGATTTAGCTCTGATGCGCAGGAATGCCCAGAAGCTAGTGGAGCTCTCACCCGACGTGATTTTGTGTCACAGCAATCCAGCATTGGCTCAGTTGAGCCCTCTATCGGGAAACACGCCAATCGTTTTCGTCATGGTCGCGGATCCGGTTGGAAGCGGGTTCGTTACTAGCTTGGCTCATCCGGGCGGCAATATCACTGGCTTCGCCAACTTCGAGCCACCCATGGGTAGCAAGTGGGTTGACAGAATAAAATCCTAGGATTATATACCAAATCGTCCCGTCCCTCGGAGGGGCGTTACGCGATCGTCAGGAACGTGGGATGGGATGCGGTGGACGCAGATGGGCCTTGACGAATGGCACCGACAGGCAGCCATGATTGGGACATGTGACCTCGCATACGTCAGCGCTCCATTTGCTCATCGGAAATCGCAAATCAGATGAGGCGTGTCGATCCTTTTGGGACGGATGGAGCCCGGCGGAGACCCGGCCCGCCAAGGGCGTGACACCCAAACGAGGGCCATCCGCCTCCAGCCGCCTGCCGGACACTCCAAGATTTCGGCAATGAGCGTGCAAGCAACACTTGAAGAGATAAAATCGTAGGATTAAGCGCGTATACGCAAATTCGATTGACGAAAATACAAAGGTAATGTGGTCAACTGCAGCCAGTACCTACGCGAACGTTGCGGCCATCCCAACCAGAAGAGATCGATTCCCGTCAACCTCAGAGGGGCGTTTCGCGATCGTCACGAACGCGGGATGGGATGCGGTGGACGCGGATGTGCCTTTGACGAACGGCGCGTGATGCGGACGGCGAAGTCGTGTGGTCCTGACGCCTCGACGCTGGCGTCAAGTGGCGTGGTTGCGCATCGATCCAAGTGGATCGAGCGCGGTGTCCGCGCCGCGACGGTGACAAGAAAGCCCGATCACCGGGGAGAGCCCGAAGGAAACCGTTAAAACCATTGCGCAGGGAATGCCGGATTGCCTCCGCTGACCTGTATGCTCGTGTGCGCTGTCTTTGTGCATTTTGCACGCGAGACCGCGGGTGCAGCGCGCACCCGGTATTCCCTGCGCCCTCTGATTGGAGAGGGTGGGAAGCTTTCAAAAAAAACTCGTGCGAAATGCGTGGCGAGATCGCGAAGCTGCGTCTTCCATTGATTTGGTTATTTGAAAATGAATTCGCGGCACGACATAACGCGCCGTATCTGCAATGACCGCCTGACCGCGGTGATTTGCGTTCAAAAGCCAAAGTCTCCCCCTCGACGTCTTACAATTATTGCGTGTAAGTTCGCCCGCCGTCGCTTGAGGGCTTGTTTGGCTGGGGATCACATGATTCGAATTGTATGGACTTTTCTCGGACTGTTGCTGTCGATAGGGGCCGCGCACGCGGACAAGGTGGTCGCCTCCGGCAGGCCGCTGATGCTTTACGAGGCCAATGCGACCAATCCGGACTGCAGCTCGGTCGGAGCGGTGGTGCTGCGCGTCGCGCAATCGCCCGAACATGGCCGGGTGAGCATCCGTCAGACCGGCGTTTTCCCGAAATTTGTGCTGTCCAATCCGAGAAGCGCTTGCAACCGGCGCCGGGTTTCCGGCGTGCAAGCGACCTATGTCTCGCAACGCGGATATCTCGGGCCGGATTTTGTTATCCTGGAAGCTCTGTTTCCCCGCGGGCAAGGGGTTCGCGTCAGGTTGCCGATCCGGGTCATGTAGTACTTCCCTAATTCAACACCCGCTTGCTGTCGGGACTGTCGAGCGAAAACGTCGGCACGTCGATTTCAAAGCGTTCGCCGCTCTCGTCGACCATTTGATAGCGGCCGGTCATGAAGCCGGACGCAGTCGGCAGCGGCACGCCCGAGGTATATTCGAAGCGCTCGCCGGGCGCGAGCACCGGCTGCTCGCCGACGACGCCTTCGCCGCGGACTTCCTGTCTGTGGCCGGTGGCATCGGTGATGATCCAGTGGCGGGTCCGCAACTGCACGGTCTCGGTGCCGGTGTTGGTGATGACGATGGTGTAGGACCAGAAATACTCGCCCCGATCGACCGACGAGCGTTTCGGCATGAAGTTCGGTTCGACGGTGACTTCGATCTGACGGGTAACGGCGCGGTACATGCGAAATAGCTTCCAGGATCCTGTTGCATCATAGCGAACAACGGCGAGGGAACCAATTGCCGGACGGGCGTGCGAATGTCCATCTCGCGGTCATTTTCATCGCGGTTTCAACATAGTTCCCTCCTAAAGCCCGCTCGCGCGACCGGCCCTGTCCGTAGCCCGTACCTTGTGTGCAACTCGCGGACCGATATTATCTTTTTCCGGGCGGTGCACGCGTGAAAGTCCTGCTCGTCAAAACGGTGCCTGATGACGTCCATTGCCGATCCCATTGCCGGACCGCCCCTCAGCGAGACGAAGGTCGTGCCCGCCAAGAACCCCGCCGAGAACGATGCGGCCAACAACGATGCGGCAGTGGTGTCCGCGCCGGCGATCACGCTGCCTGCGGCCGGCGAGCGCGAATTGCGGCTCGATTTGTTTCGCGGCATGGCCTTGTGGCTCATCTTCATCGATCATCTGCCGCCGAACATCCTGACCTGGTTCACGATCCGCAATTACGGATTTTCCGACGCCACCGAAATCTTCATCTTCATCTCCGGCTACACCGCGGCGTTTGTCTACGGCCGCGCGATGCTGCAGGCGGGCTTCGTGGTGGCGACCGCGCGGATCCTGCGGCGGGTCTGGCAGATCTACGTCGCGCATGTGTTCCTGTTCACGATCTTCCTGGCGGAGATTTCCTACGTCGCCACCAGTTTCGAGAACCCGCTCTACACCGAAGAAATGGGCATCATGGATTTCCTGAAGCAGCCGGACGTCACCATCGTCCAGGCGCTGCTCCTGCGATTCCGTCCCGTCAACATGGACGTGCTGCCGCTCTACATCGTGCTGATGCTGTTTCTGCCCGTCATCCTCTGGCTGATGAAGTGGAGGGCCGACGTCACGCTGGCGCTGTCGGCCGCACTCTATGCGCTGACCTGGCATTTCGATTGGTATCTGTCGGCCTATCCGAACGGGTTCTGGGCCTTCAATCCGTTCGCCTGGCAATTGCTGTTCGTGTTCGGCGCCTGGTGCGCGCTCGGCGGCGCGCAGCGAATGTCGCGCATTCTCTCTTCACCGGTCACGTTGTGGATTTGCGTCGCCTATCTGTTCGGCGCGTTCTGCGTCACCATGACCTGGTACGTGCCGCAGCTCGGTCACATCATGCCGCGCCGCATCGAGCAGTGGATGTATCCGATCAACAAGACCGATCTCGATGTGCTGCGCTTTGCGCATTTCCTGGCGTTGGCGGCGATCACCGTGCGCTTCCTGCCCAGGGATTGGTCAGGACTAAAGTCGCCCTGGCTGCGACCTTTGATCCTCTGTGGCCAGCATTCGCTTGAGATATTCTGCCTCGGCGTATTTCTGGCTTTCGCCGGGCATTTCGTGCTCGCCGAGATTTCCGGCGGTGCCGCACTGCACGCGCTGATCAGCGTCTGCGGAATCCTGATTATGTGCGGAATGGCGTGGGTGATTTCGTGGTACAAGCACTCTGCCGACAAGGGTGCGTCGAAAACAAAAAGCACCGGCGGCAACGCCGATATGGCGGGAGGGGGCGCATGAGGTCCGAATTCGGGGCTGTGCTGGGTTTGGCGTTGCTTGCCGGCATTTCGACCGTCGGTTTCGCGCGCGCCGAGGATGCCAGCCATACCTGCGACGTCCCGGCCTATCTCCTGACCAGCGAAAGCCCGCTGCCGAAAGTGGCGGCGGCCGCCAAAAATGGCGAGCCGCTGACGATCCTGGTCGTCGGCAGCCGTTCCTCCACCATCGCTTCGTCGGAAGGCAGCGCCTATCCCGCCCGGCTGCAGGCGGCGCTGAAGGAGAAATTGCCGCAGGTCCCGATCAACCTCTCCGTAGAACTACAGACCTCGAAAACCGCCGAGGACGTCGCCGCCTCGCTCGCCAAGCTGGTGGAAGCAAAAAAGCCTACTTTGGTCATCTGGCAGACCGGCACCGTCGATGCTATGCGATCCGTCGATCCCGACGATTTCCGCGGCGCTGTCGACGAAGGCGTTGCTGCGCTGCAAAAGGCGGGAACCGATGTGGTTTTGATCAATCTGCAATACAGTCCGCGCACGGAGACGATGATTTCTGCGCCCCCATACCTAGATAATATGCGTGTGGTTGCGCAGCAGCACGACGTTCCGCTGTTCGACCGGTTTGCCATTATGCGTCACTGGAACGACGCGGGAGATTTCGACCTGTTCAGCACGTCGCATGGCGTCGAGTTGGCCAAAAATGTTCATGGCTGTCTCGGCCGCGCGCTGGCGAAATTCGTGATCGAAGCGGCCCATCTGGGGCCGCCACAGCAGAATTAAGGAAACTAGCGTTAATGAGTTGTCACTACCCTTTTCGCCCAGCGGCATCGCTGACCATGGCTGCGCTTGCGGTCGCTGGCGTTGCTGACGCCTGCATCCGTTCCGTGCGTGCACGCGCAAATTGCCCAGAATAGCCAGCAGACCGCCCAGCAGGCCGCGCTGTCCGGCACCGCCAAAACTGAAGCTGCCAACAAGGTCGAAGCAGCCAAACCGTCGGAGCAACCGACCACGGGCGCGGGCAGTGTTGCGGCCGTCGATCCGGCTAACCGGGCGCAGCAGAATCCATCGCAACAAAAGAGCCTCACCAGCAAGGCGATCGAGAAGGTGAAGGAGGTCGCGAAATCGGCCGGCGACATCTTCAACCGCGTCCCCTGCCTGCCGCCGAAGGGCGGCGCCAAATCGATGGGTTCGTTGCCGCATGTCGCGAGCAAGCTCGCCGCCGGCGAGCCGGTCGTGATCATCGCCTTCGGATCGTCATCGACCGCCGGCTACGGCTCGACCTCGCCGGAATTCACTTATCCCAACCGGCTCGCGGCGCAGTTGCACCGGCAATATCCGACCGCCGACATCACCGTGATCAATCGCGGCCAGGGCGGCGAGGACGCGCCCGAAATGATGAAGCGGCTGCAGACCTCCGTGATCGACATGCATCCGGATCTGGTGATCTGGCAGGTCGGCACCAATGCGGTGCTGCGCAACCTTGATCCGGCCGAGACCGCCAAGATGGTGGAAGAGGGCGTCGCGCGCATTCAGGCTGCCGGCGCCGATCTCGTGCTGGTCGATCCCCAATATTCGCCGCGGGTCAACGAGAAACCTGAAAGCGCAAGCAAGATGGTGAACCTGCTGGGCAAGGTTGCCGAGCTCCGCCACGTCGGCGTCTTCCCGCGCTTCGAGGTGATGCGCGACTGGCACGAGAAGCAGGCGATCCCGATCGAAAATTTCGTCATCGCCGACGGCCTGCACATGAACGACTGGGGCTACGCCTGCTTTGCGCAACTGCTCGGCGACAACATCATCAAGTCGGTCGGCCAGGTCAAACTCGGCGTCAACGTGCCCTCCGATGTGCGGACGTACCGGCCGATGTGAGGTTCAGGCGACGCTATATATCGAGCGTCGTCCCGGCCTGATGCGCAATTGCGCACGATGGCGCCGGGACGACGATGGTGTCGTGTTTGCAGCTCAAGCCTGTTCCAGCGCCGCCTCAAAGTCCTCGATCAGATCGTCCGCATGCTCGAGCCCGGCGGAGAAGCGGATAAAGCCTTCGCTGATGCCGAGTTCGGCGCGCGCATCCGGCGTCAGCCGCTGATGCGTCGTGGTGGCCGGATGGGTGACGAGGCTCTTGGCATCGCCGAGATTGTTGGAGATCCGCGAGATCTTCAGCGCGTTGAGGCAGCGGAACGCGCCGGCCTTGCCGCCTTTCACCTCGAAGCCGATCAGCGTGGAGCCTGCTCGCATCTGCTTCTTCACCAAGGCGGCCTGCGGATGATCGGCGCGGCCGGGATAGATCAGCCGCGAGACCTTTGGATGCTTTGCCAATACGTCCGCCACCTTGGCGGCGGTTTCGGTCTGCGCGCGGACGCGCACGGCCAGCGTCTCCAGGCCTTTCAGCAGGATCCATGCATTGAATGGCGACATCGACGGGCCGGTCTGGCGCATGAAATTGTGGATGTGTTCGGCGATGAACGCTTCCGAGGAAAGAATGATGCCGCCGAGACAGCGGCCCTGGCCGTCGATGTGCTTGGTGGCGGAATACACCACGACGTCGGCGCCGAGCGCGAGCGGGCTCTGCCAGATCGGCGTCGCAAACACGTTGTCGACGATCAGCCGCGCGCCGCCCTGATGCGCAATCTCGGCGATAGACGAAATATCCAGCACGTCGAGCGTCGGGTTGGTCGGGCTCTCCAGGAAGCAGGTCTTGGTGTTCGGCCGCATCGCCTTTTGCCACTGGTCGAGATCGAGGCCGTCGACCAGCGTGGACTGGATGCCGTAACGCGGCAGCAGATCTTCCACCACGTAGCGGCAGGAACCGAACATCGCCTTCGCCGCCACCACATGGTCGCCGGCCTTCAGCGGCGCGAGAATGGCGGTTGTCACCGCGGCCATGCCGGTGGTGGTCGCGCGCGCGGCTTCGGCGCCTTCGAGATCGATCATGCGGCGTTCGAACATCGAAACGTTCGGATTGGAGAAGCGCGAATAGAGGAAGCCGGGATCCTCGCCCTTGAACCGCGCCTCGCATTGTTCGGCGCTGTCGTAGATGAACCCTTGCGTCAGGAACAGCGCCTCGGACGTTTCGCCGAATTGCGAGCGCAGCGTGCCGGAATGCACCAGCCGGGTTTCGGGACGATAGCGCGTGGTTGTTTTAGCCTCAGACATGTGACCTCCGTCGTGACCACCGGAAATGGTCACAAAAAACCGGCCTGGAAAAATTTCCACAGGCCGGGATCACACGTGTCCCCGGCCTGTTTAGCGACTTATTTAACGTGGCTGCAAGCCGGCCGGCTCAAATCACCACGGGATAAGTCATGCTGATATTCCCTCGCGGCCTTTCCGTCAAGGCGCCCATCGGATAACCCGTAAAAGCCCATATTTATGAGGTTTGGATGATATTTGGGTCATCCTGATGGGCCCTTTGAGGACCGCGCCGTGTCGTTCACGCTTCCGCCCGACGCCAACGGAATTTTGCCCGACCGCATGATCGCGGCGATGGCGGATGCGGGCCTGATCCTGCCGGCCTATCCCTTTGTCGAGAGCCAGATCCAGCCGGCGAGCCTCGATCTGCGTCTCGGCGATATCGCCTACCGGGTGCGCGCCAGTTTCCTTCCCGGGCCGGGCGCGACGGTTGCCGAGCGCATCGACGAGTTGAAGCTGCACGAAATTGATCTGACCGACGGCGCGGTGCTGGAAACCAATTGCGTCTATATCGTCCCGCTGCTGGAAAGCCTCGCGTTGCCGCGGGAAATCGTCGCCGCCGCAAACCCCAAGAGTTCGACCGGGCGGCTCGACGTATTCACCCGCGTGATCGCCGACGGCACGCGCCGCTTCGACATGATCGGCGCCGGCTATCACGGCCCGCTCTATGCCGAGATCAGCCCGAAAACGTTTCCGGTCTTGCTGCGCGAAGGTTCGCGGCTGTCGCAGGTGCGCTTCCGCACCGGCGATGCGATCCTTGACGCCGACGAACTCGATGCGCTGCATGACGCCGAACGGCTCGTCGATATCGACGACGCCGATCTCGTCAATGGCGTTGCGCTCTCCGTCGATCTCTCCGGCGAGAAAACCAGCGGCTTCGTCGGCTATCGCGCCAAGCGCCACACCGGCGTCATCGATATCGACCGCCGCGGCGGCTACGCGGTCAATGAGTTCTGGGAGCCGATCGCAGCGCGGCCCGACGGCAGCCTCATTCTCGATCCCGGCGAGTTCTACATCCTGGCTTCGAAAGAGGCCGTGCAGGTGCCGCCGGACTACGCCGCGGAGATGGTGCCGTTCGATCCGCTGGTCGGCGAATTCCGCGTGCACTATGCCGGCTTCTTCGATCCCGGCTTCGGCTATGCCGGCGCCGGCGGGCAGGGCTCGCGCGCGGTGCTGGAAGTGCGCTCGCGCGAGGTGCCGTTCATTCTCGAGCACGGCCAGATCGTCGGCCGGCTGGTCTACGAGAAAATGCTGTCGCGCCCGGACGCCATGTACGGCCAGCGCATCGGCTCGAACTATCAGGCGCAGGGCCTGAAGCTCTCCAAGCATTTTCGGGTCTGATCAACCATCGTTGCGAAGAGCGTCAGCGACGCAGCAATCAGCTTTGCATATTGCTCTCGATTGCTTCGCTGGCGCTCGCAACAACGGCTGATATATGCTCGCCGCCAACAACACGATGTTGGGGAGTGAAAATGACCGGAGAGCAGGAAGCGCGCGAGGCGCAATGGCTGAGATGGCGCAGCGTCGCCGATCTCTATCATGCTTTTTTCACCGGCCTCATTCTGTCGGTGGTCAGCCGGCGCGGTACGGCGGATGCCGCGGAATTTGTCTTCCGCGTGTTTCGCCGCCAGCAGCAGGAACGTTTCCTGCCGGGCCTGGTGAAACTCGGCCTCGATCATTTGCCGCCGGCGGTTGCGGCCGCGCAGTATCATTATCTCTCCAACTGGATCGGCGGCGTCCATGTCGAATACATGTACGAGACCGACCGCAAGGCATGGATCCGCTATCCGCCGCCGCGCTGGATCTGGCGTGGCACCGCGATCTGCGGCGTGCCCGGCGAAGTGTCGCGCGCGATGCTGCGGGGATGGCATGCCAACAACGGCGTGGCGCTCGGCAATCCCAACCTCGGCTTCGTCTGCACCAAGCAGAGCGTCGATGGCCAGGACGGGCTCGAAGGCTATTACTGCGAATACGATCATCCGCTGGAACTCGACCAGCGGCTGGTATTCGCGCGGCATCTCGAAGCGCCGCTGTTCGATCCCGCCACCGCGCCCGCGTTGCCGGTTGAGAGCTGGCCCAAACCGCGGCTGGAAAAAGCCTATCGCAATTACGCGATGGAATATGTGAAGACCGCTGCCCCCGTCATGGTGCAATGCTTCGGTCCGGAGGATGCCGGATATCTGCTGCACCTGACCGGTAAATTGATCGGCATGCAGTATTTCGACGAGATCGCGCAGAGTTTCGCTGCGTCCCGCGGGACGGCGAAAGATTTCGTCGCATTCCTGCGCATCCTGTTCGAGGCGCAGGACGATGTTGTCGAGATCAGCGAATCCGCCGGCGCGTTCGAGATCCGGCAGCAGAGCTGGAAGCTGATGGCCGATGTCGGCGATTACCACCCGGCCTGCGCCAATGTGTTGCGGGGCTTGTTCGAAGGCCTGGCGGCCGGCTGTGGCCGCCATATTCCGGTGCATTTGAAGCCGGTGGCGGGTGGCAAAGCGCCCTTTGTCTGGTCGGTCGGATAGAGGAAGCGCGTTCGCCTGCATTCGCGCAGGCCCCCAATGCGCTTTGCGCACAGTGGAATCGGGCCCTGCCGTGCTAGGAAACAGCGCGGCGCGGGCGAAAAGCGCGCCTGAAATATTGAAATGGGCGCGTGACTTCCGTTTTGGCTGGTCGCGCGCGGGAGCAGAAATGCCCGATATTGCCATTGCCGAAATCCCCGTAGACGAAGAGGAACGTCCGCTTCCGCCACCGGAGCCGCGGGCGAAGAATACCCTGCTCGACGGCCCGATCCTGAGCACGCTGCTGCAACTCGCCTGGCCCAATGTGTTTGCGCTGAGCGCGAGCACCTGCGTGGTGATTGCGGAGACTTCCTATATCGGCCGGCTCGGCGTGGAGTCGCTGGCCGCGATGGCGCTGGTATTCCCCTGCGTGATCCTGACCATGACGATGTCGGGCGGCGCGATGGGCGGTGGCGTGGCGTCTGCGATCGCTCGCGCCCTTGGCGCCGGCGATACCGAGCGCGCCTCGACGCTTGCCGCGCACGCCCTGCTGATCGGAGTTTGCTTCGGGCTGACCTTCATGCTGGGCATGTTGATCTTCGGCCCCCAATTGCTGGAATTGCTCGGCGGCCGCGGCAACGTGCTGGCGCAAGCGATCGCCTATACGCAGATCTTTTTCGGCGGCGCCGTGTTGCCGTGGCTGATGAACACGATGTCGGGCGTTCTGCGCGGCACCGGCAACATGAAGCTGCCGTCGCTGATGATGCTCTCCTCGGCCGTCTGCCAAATCATTCTCGGCGGCACGCTGGGTCTTGGCCTTGGCCCGATCCCGCAATTCGGCATGCGCGGCGTCGCCGCCGGTTCGCTGACGGCCTATCTGATCAGCATATCCGTGATGTCGTGGTATCTGTTTTCCGGGCGCGCGCGCGTGGTTCCCAAGATCCGGGGCCTTCGGATTCAGGCGGCGATGTTTTTCGATATCCTGAAGGTCGGCGCGATCTCCTGCTTCTCGCCGCTGCAGTCGGTGCTGACCATCAGCATTTTCACCCACATGCTGGCGAGTTTCGGCACCGAAGTTCTCGCCGGCTACGGCATCGGCGCGCGGCTCGAATTCCTGCTGACGTCGGTGTCGTTTGCGGTCGGCATCGCCTCGGTGCCGATGATCGGCATGGCGGTCGGCGCGCAGCGCATCGCGCGCGCCCGGCGGATCGCCTGGACCGCGGGCTTCGTCTCGTTCCTGGCGGTCGGCGCGATCGCCACCTTCATCGCGATCTTCCCGGATCTCTGGGTCAACATCTTCACCGGCGATGCCGGCGTGCGCGCTGCCAGCCACCAATATCTGTCGACCGCGGCGCCGATGTACGCCTTCATCGGGCTGGCATCGTCGATGTATTTCTCGTCGCAAGGCGCGGCCAAGGTGATCGGCCCTGTCATGGCGCAGACCGCGCGGCTGTTGTTCATCGGCACCGGCGGCTGGTGGCTGTCGACGCATGACGCCACCGCGCAAAATTTCTTCGTGCTGGCGGCTGCCTCGATGGTGGTGCTCGGCACGTTGTCGTGCTTGAGCGTGATCCTGACGCGATGGGGGCCGAAACCCGCTCCCGTTCCGGCCATCCGGCCGGCGCTGGGTTAGCGCCGCCGCCGTCCGCGCCGAGCGCATCGTGAAACGGAGAGCTCATGCCGCGCTCCGCCCCAGTTTTTTCTGCATCGCCAGTGCGGCCTGATCCATCTGCGCGTCGATGTAAGGCGCGATTTCATGCGGCAGTACGTCGACGGTCCACGCGAGCCGGCTCCGCCCGTCGGATTCGGCGAATATCTGCACCGAGGCGCTATGCTGTTTGATCCGCTCGCTGACCACGGCATAGACCAGCCGTCGCTTTGCGTCGTCGCTGTCGACCAGTAGTTCGCGGGCGACGGTGCCGTTGGAGAATGTCACGATGCGCGCATCGCCGTCGAGGCGGCTGTCGAGCACGAAGCCCGGTACCAGCCGTCGATGCACGGCGCCGAAATCGCGCACCGCGTCCCAGACGTCGTTGGGAGAAGCGTCGATGATGATGTCCTTGTGGATGGAAGCCATGACCACGATCTTTCCTGGGTGAGTGGGGATGTTCGCAATGATTGCGGCCGGCAGCCGCGCTAGGTGCAGACCGCCTCGACATTGTTGCCGTCGGGGTCGATCAGGAACGCGGCGTAATAGGTCGGGCTGTAATCCGCCCGCGGGCCTGCGCCGCCATTGTCGCGGCCGCCGGCTTTCACGCCTTCGGCATGAAACTTCTTGATCGCGGCCTGGTCGGGGGCACGGAACGCGACATGGGCGCCGGTGCCGGCCGATCCCTTGTGCAGATGCAGCCAGAGCGCGGGTTCGCCCTTGGGGCCAAAGCCTGCGCCGGAATCGTCGCGCGAGCACAGGACGTAACCGAGGGGTGCGAGCGCTGCCGTATAGAAGCGCACGCTGGCGTCGAGATTTCCGACGCGCAATCCGATGTGGTCGTACATGGTTTTCTCCAGTGAAAAGCGCGTGCATGACGCGCGGCCTGGAGAAACCCTAGCTAGTGGAGGGCCAGCCGTTCTTGGAAAATCTTGCGCATCCCGCGAGAGGCCTGGCGGAACCGCAACGGCGAGGCGCCGGCGGCGCGGTGGAACGTGCGCACGAAATTGGAGAGATCGCCGAAGCCGACGTCATAGGCGATGTCGGTGATCGAACTGTCGTCATCGGCCAGCCGCCGCGCCGCATGGCGCAGCCGCGAGCGCACCAGATATTGGTGCGGCGTGACGCCGATCGTGTCCGAGAACAGCCGCAGGAAATGGAACGGGCTGACGCCGGCCTGGGCGGCTGCGTCCTCCAGGGCGATCGGCTCGTGCGAATGGGCGTCGATCCACAGCGCCGTTTCCACGGCGCGGCGGCGGTCGCGGGCGGCATTCGGCGCCGGCCTTGCGCGGCTTGCCCGAAACCACCTCGACGAAGCGGTTGGCCAGCACTTGCCCGATCTCGTCGAGACCGATGTCGCTGCGGCCATCCGCCGCCGCTTGCGCCAGCTCGCCCAGCACCATCAGTTCCGGCAGCGGCGGTGCGGAACCGATCTGCCAGATCGAGCTGCCGTCGCTGATCTCCTCCACCAGCTCGGCGTCAAGGAAAAACGACAGGCACTCGTCGCCGCAAATGTGGTCATGCGTGCAGGTAAATTCGTCGCCGGGATGGCCGATCAGCACCGATCCCACCACCAGCTCGCTGGACTGGCCGCGGCAGCGCAGGCCAAAACTGCCTTTGCGCACATAGGAAATCGAGTGGCACGGATGCAGTTCCGCGTACGGCTTGTCATCCGGCCCGGCATCGCAGCGGAACTCGGAAACGCGGATGGATTTGCGTTCTAGAAGCGTGGTCGCGGTCATCCGCTAAATTTAGGTGTGCGCCCGTGGCGGCGCAACGGGAAGCAACATGTCGAACAGGGTCTTGCCGGAGGTCGGCTGGGTGCCCTCGAGCGACAGCAGCCGGCGTTTGGAGACGGCCCCGCCGTTCTGCGAGGCATTGTCGGCATAATGGCCGGTCGCCAGCACGCGATGGCAGGGCACGATGATCATGAAGGGATTGCGCGCGATCGCCTGCGCCACCGAATGGACGGCGCCCGACGCGCGCAAGCCGGAGGCGACTTCCGCATAGGTACGGGTCTGGCCGCGCGGGATGCTGCGGGCGAACGAATAGACGCGCTGATTGAAGGCGGGGATGCCGGTCATATCGAGCGCGACGTCGGAGAGGTCGCTCACGCCCCCGCGCAGCAGCGTGGCGATGCCCTCGATCACAGTCGCGGCATGGGGCGGGGGACGAAGTTCGCGCGCTTCGGGGCAGAGCTGAAGCAGCCGCTTGCGGGTGTCGATCTCGCGGGCCTCGGGGAGCTGCACGCCCACAATGCCGAGATCGCCCCATGCGATGCCGCAGCGGCCTAAATCCGTATCAAAAATGCTGTACCCGCGCCCCGTCATAAGCCATCAGCCCCGGCGGGATCATAGCATCGCCGTAAGAGGACGCATCTGGATTTTGCGTTCGGTTAACAACTTGGTCCGGGAAGGGCGGGAAGCGCTTGGCGGATCGCGCGGGGTCGGCTAATCAGGTGCAGCAAGGCGTTCGCGGGCGTAGTTCAATGGTAGAACGGCAGCTTCCCAAGCTGCATACGAGGGTTCGATTCCCTTCGCCCGCTCCAAAGCTGCTGCGAAATGAGGGCGCTTGTATCCAGCCGGGCCGCAGACGAAGCGCACCTTAAAAATCATCGCTGCCTGATCTCCGGCCGCAGCCCTATCTTTCCCCGCCGATGGCGCGTAGGGTCGCTTCGTCGCAAGACGATGGCGCTGAAACTCTGAATGGACTGCGGGCAGACCCGGGGGCAGTACCCGGCGCCTCCACCTTAGCAGCTTGAGCTTAAAGGTCTCATTCCGGTGAGATCGATTTTGCCGCAAGGCAAAATCCCTAGGCTGCTATGGCGGGGGCGAACCAGGATCGATGGTCGCAAAGAAGTTCTGAATTGTGCTCGGCATGATACCGCCGTTATCGGGTCAAAAACCTAAATGCAAACGATAACGTTGCATTGAACGAAGTGCGCCTCGCGGCGTAACCTGTTCGGGGTTGGTCCACCTGGCAACAGAACGGCCATTGCCGCGTCAACCCTCGGGTTGGCGCGGCTTTTATTTGTGGGGTGGTTGGTGCGCCGCGCGTGACTTCAATCGCGACCGCCATCGTGCTAGAAGACGGCCGAGCCACAAAACGGAGGTGAGCGTTGACCCAGGCGATCGCTTCCGCTGACGCGCCCCGTGACAGCCT
Source organism: uncultured Alphaproteobacteria bacterium (assembly GCA_963847015.1). Classification (GTDB taxonomy): domain Bacteria; phylum Pseudomonadota; class Alphaproteobacteria; order Rhizobiales; family Xanthobacteraceae; genus Bradyrhizobium. The sequence continues at coordinate 218,686 of CAWJYI010000009.1, forward strand.
GCTCATGATCGCCGCCGGCGGCGTGATGTCCGGCATTCTGACGCCGCTGTTGCCGGCGTTGATCAATGGGATCAGCGGCGTTCCCGGAGATGTCCGTCTCGCGCTGGTGGCAATCCCGTTCGCGGTGCTGGTTTTCGTCGTGGTTCGCCGGGCCAGCGCCAATCCGTGGTGGGGCGCGCTGGTGGCGGCTGTCGTCACCATGATTGCTTTCGTCTGCGCGGTGAATGCCGCGATCTTCATCGACGGGCAGGCCAACGGCGCCGACAAGATGATGCGGAATATCCTGGCGGGACTGGCCGGCGGCTTCACCGGCAGCGCCGTCATGGCGCTGGGGATCGCGCTGCTGCCGGCAGGACCACGTGACGCGGTGCCGTGGTTGCGCATGCTGCTCACGGGCACGCTGGCCGGCGCGCTGCTGGCGCTGGACAATGCGCTTGGGCTCGACCTGACCTCGTTCCTCTATCCGGTCTGGCAGGCCGGCGTCGCGGTGCGGCTGGCGCAGGCGTTGCGGTGGACGAAACGCGCCTGAGACGCGCGGCCCGCTAAAGCGCGATGACTTTAGGTGCAATCGCCATCGCGCCTTAGCTTATTGTTTGCGCATGATCTTTTCGGAAAACCGGTGTCCACTTTTCCGGATCATGCGCTAAGGCGCGATGGTGAGCACCGCCTTCATGTTGGGATGAAAGCGGCAAAAATATTCGACCGTGCCGGCTTTATTCAGAACCGAGGTGACGGTTTTTTTCGGCGGCATGGTCACGTCGAAATCGCCGTTTCGCGCCGTGGCGGTGTGGGCGAAGATATCCTTGTTGATCCATTCGACGGTGTCGCCGACTTCGGCTGAAACTTCAGCCGGCGACACCACGAGATTTTCCATCACGACCTGGATCGTCGCCGCGTGCGCCGGGACCGCCATCGCGCCAAGCATCAAAGCGGTCACGATAAAGCGCATGCGTGCACGCCACATGGCCAACTCCCTTACTTCAGTTCGCTCGCGACATGTTCGGCGTGCTGCTGGTGACCTTGGAAGATCTTCAGGCCGGTTTGCAGCAGGCCCTTCAGTTCGGCATTGTTGGCCGAGGGGATCAATTGCGTTTCCAGCGCGCCATTGACGGTCTTGTGGTAGGCGACCTCGTTGGCGACATAGGCCTTGTCGTAATCCGCGCCCTTCAGCTTGCCGAGTTCGGCGAGCTTGTCGGCGGCCTGCTTCGACAGCGCCTTGCTGGTGTCGTTATCCTCGGGCGTCACCTTGAGCTTTTTGACAAGGTCGAGCGCCTGCTTGTTCACGGCCTCATGGTCGCGCACCATGTCCTGGGCGAACGCCTTGACGTCCTTGTTGCTGGCTTTCGTCATCGCCTGCTTGGCGGCGGCGATGTCGATCACACCAGCGGTGTAGGCGATATGCGCGATTTGCGGATCGGTAGGTTTTGCGCCTTGCGCCAGCGCACCGCCGGTCACAAGGCTCAATGCGGCGACTGCCGCGCTCAATCGAACGAACATGGTTTGACACTCCTGTGGCGTCCGGCGTTTTGGCCGCGCGCGTTGTTGGTTGACAGGAGTTGGATGTCGCAGGAGCCCGGAGGTTCCCGGAATTTTTCAAAACCAAAATCAGAAACCCAGCCGTTTCAGCACCGCTTCCGTCAACCGTTCGCAGCGCTTGCCGGCGAAGGGAAATGCTTCCATCACCACGGGGCCGATTTTCTTCTCGACATTGTCGCGCAGCATCGTGCGGGCGCGGTGCAGCCGGGTCTTCACCGTCTCGGGTTTCAGCCCGAGAATATCGGCGGTTTCCTCGACATTCATCCCCTCGATCACGCGGGTGATGAAGACGAGGCGGAACGCCTCCGGCAATTCGTCGATCGCGTGCTCGACGACATCGTTGAATTTCACGCTGGGCCATGGATTTTTCCGGATCGTCTGCGGCGGCGAGGGGAAACTGGATGATTTGGGCTTCCAGCGTTCCCTGCGGCAATGAATTCAGTTCCACGGCGGGCCGCCGGCGGCGCAGCCGGCCCAGCGCCTCGTTCATCGCGATCCGCGACAGCCAGGTCGAGAAGCTGGAATCGCCGCGAAATTGGTCGAGATGCGTGAAGGCGCGGACATAGGTTTCCTGCACCACATCCTCGGCGTCGGCGTCGTTGCGCAGGATGCCGCGGGCCAGCCGATAAAGCCTGCGGTTATTCGCCTGCATGATCACGCGAATCGCGGCTTCGTCGCGGGCAAGCGCGCGCCGCACCAACTCGGTGTCAACATCGCCGGGAGGCGTTGGTTGCGGTGTTCGGGCCTGGCGCATGATGACCTCACCAATAACAGGGTATTGGGGTTGGATGCACCGGGGCCAAAGAGGTTCCCGGAAATATTGCTGGGCCCGGCGGGTTCTGTCCATTTGGAATTAGTGATCGATCTGATGGCGGCCAAGCCCCAGGCATTGAATTGCAAGCCAGCATTGGTGCGCTCCGAACTGATCGGGCAAGCGAATAGTGCGCTTGATGACATATCAAAATACACTTAAAAGAAGGCGGTCGAACAGGGAGGGTTGTCATGACCGATGACGGAATCTTTCTTCGCAATTCCTGGTACGTCGCGGCCTGGAATCACGAACTGATCGACGGCCGGAAGCTCGCCCGCACCATTCTGGAGCGGCCTGTCGTGATCTATCGCGGCGCGAGCGGAAGAGTGGTCGCGCTCGACGATCGCTGCTGCCATCGCGCCGCGCCGCTTTCGATGGGCCGGATCGAGGGCGACGACATCCGGTGCATGTATCACGGCATGAAGTTCGAACCGGGCGGGAAATGCATCCAGATTCCCGGGCAGGACATGATCCCGCCGAAACTCGGCGTCCGCAGCTATCCGATCGTCGAACGCTACAATTTGATCTGGATCTGGATGGGCGACGTCGAAAAAGCCGATCCGAACCTGATCGTGGATTATCCGCCGCTCGCCGATCCCAAATGGCGCGGGCTTCCCGGCTATATGCACTACAAGGCCAACTGGCTCTTGATCGTCGACAATCTAAGCGACTTCGCCCATCTCGCCTTCGTGCACACCCATACGCTCGGCGGTTCGGAAGAATACGCCTACAAGACCAAGCCGGTCGCGATCGAAAAACTCGATGACGGTTTTCGGGTCGAGCGCTGGCACATGAGCGCCGATCCGCCGCCCTATCATTGCAAGGTGATATCCAACAAGACCGACAAGATCGACCGCCGCAACATCGGCCGCATGATGGTGCCCGGCATCTTCCTGCTCGATACGATGTTCGCGCCGGCTGGCCAAGGCGCCGAGAAAGGCGTGCCGGTTCCGGGCACGCGGCAGTATCGCAACGCCCAGTTCATGACGCCGGAGACGCGCAGCAGCACGCATTTCTTCTGGAACTACCTGCACGATTTCGACATCGACAATCCGAACATCGCGCTGTCGCTGCGGCACAGCCTCGAAGAGGCGTTCAACGAAGATCTGGCGATCATCGAAGCGCAGCAGAAGGTGTTCGACGCCGATCCGAATTACCAGTTGCTTGCGATCGGCGCCGACGCGGCCTTGACCTACTTCCGCTGGGTGCTGGCGCGGCGGATCGAGGCGGAACGCAACGCCGCGCGCGCGGCGTGAGGTATTAGAGCGTTTTCGAGCGAAGTGGAGTCCGGTTCGCGTGAAGAAAACGCGTCAAAACAAGAATTCTAGAGCTTTGGTTCTGATTCAATCAGAACCAATCATGCTCTAGGCCGCGCTGCCCGTTATTGCGTAGCATAGGCGAAGAGAAGCAATCCAGGCCGGCTTAAGGCTGGATTGCTTCGCTTGCGCTCGCAATGACGCAGTTACTTCGCCGCAACCACCATGATCTCGACGTTGTATTGGGGCGCTGCGAGCTTGGCCTCGACGGTGGCGCGCGCCGGCGTGTTGCCTGCCGAAACCCAGCCGTCCCAGACCGCGTTCATCTCGGGGAACGTCTTCATGTCGGTGATATAAATCGTCGCCGACAGCAGTTTCGATTTGTCGCTTCCCGCTTTCGCCAGATGGCCGTCGATGATCGAGAGCACGTCCTGCGTCTGCTCCGTCACGCTCTTGCCGGCCGCGTTGTTGGCCACGACGCCTGCGAGATAGACGGTGTTGCCGTGGACAACGACCTGGCTCATGCGAGGTCCGACTTCGAAACGCTGGATGGTCATGTTTTTCTCCCGTTATGTGACGGGCGGTTACTTAGCGCGCCGGCTGATGCCGCGCCAGCCCCGGCGTCGCGCCTCAGGAGACCGCCTTCGCCGCCGCCCGTCCCGCATTGCGGCCCGAAAACAAACACCCGCCCAGGAACGTGCCCTCCAGCGAGCGATAGCCGTGCACGCCGCCGCCGCCGAAGCCTGCCGCTTCGCCGGCTGCGTAAAGTCCCCGGATGATCTGGCCGTCATTGCCGAACACGCGTGAGTCCAGATCGGTCTCGAAACCTCCCAGCGTCTTGCGGGTCAGGATGTTGAGTTTGACCGCGATCAGCGGGCCATGCGCGGGATCGAGGATCCGGTGCGGTTTGGCGGTGCGGATCAGCCGGTCGCCGACATATCGTCGCGCATTGTGGATGTTCATCACCTGCGCGTCCTTGACGTAAGCGTTGGTCATCTCGCGGTCGCGCGCCTCGATCTGGGCCTTGATGTATTCGAGCTTCAGCAGATCGTCGCCCGAGAGCGCATTCATCGCGCTGACGAGGTCGGCGAGATCGTCGCGCACGATGAAGTCGGCGCCCTTCTGCTTGAACGCTTCGACCGGCGCCGGGGCGCCCTTGTTGGTGGCGCGTTTGATCGTCATCCGCCAGCTTTTGCCGGTGAGGTCGGGATTCTGCTCCGAACCGGAAAGCGCGAATTCCTTCTTGATGATGCTCTGGGTCAGGATGAACCAGGAATAATCATACCCCGTGCTCATGATGTAGTTGAGCTGGCCGAGCGTATCGGAGCCGGGAAACAGCGGCGCGGGCAACCGCGTGCCTGTGGCGTCGAACCACATCGACGACGGCCCCGGCAGGATGCGAATGCCGTGGCGCGGCCAGATCGGCGACCAGTTCCTGATGCCTTCGACATAGTGCCACATCCGGTCGCGGTTGATCAGCCGCGCGCCGGCCGCCTCCGTGATTCCGATCATCCTTCCGTCGACATGTTCGGGCACGCCGGAGATCATGTGTTTCGGCGGCTCGCCAAGACGCTTCGGCCAGTTCTGGCGGACCAGATCATGATTGCCGCCGATGCCGCCGGAGGCGACGATCACGGCCTGCGCGCGCAATGTGAACTCTCCGACGATCTTGCGTGAAGAACTTTGGCCGCGCGCAACATTAGTGGGTTCGAGGATCGAACCGCTGACGCCGTCTACAGCGCCGTTGGTGATCGACAGTCCATCGACCCGATGCCGGAATTTGAAGATCAGCTTGCCGCTCGTTGCCGCCTCGCGCGCGCGGCGTTCGAAGGGTTCGACAATGCCGGGACCGGTGCCCCAGGTGACATGAAACCGCGGCACCGAGTTGCCGTGGCCCATCGCATCGTAACCGCCGCGCTCGGCCCAGCCGACGACCGGGAAGATGCGATGGCCCATCGCGCGCAGCCAGTCGCGTTTTTCGCCGGCCGCGAATGCGACATAGGCTTCGGCCCAGCGGCGCGGCCAATGATCGTCATCGCGATCGAACCCCGCGGTGCCCATCCAGTCCTGCAGCGCGAGATCGTAATTGTCCTTGATCCCGAGCCGGCGCTGCTCGGGGCTGTCGACCAGGAACAATCCGCCGAACGACCAGAAGGCCTGGCCGCCGAGGCTTTGTTCGCCCTCCTGGTCGACCACGATGACGCGTTTGCCGGCATCCGCGATCTCGGTGGCCGCGACCAGCCCGGCCAATCCGCCACCGACCACGATGACGTCTGCGTCGTCAGCCATTCGCGTCCTCCCCCAAGCTTTTTCGATCGAAGCAAGCTTTCGCAATTGAAGACTGTGTCTTTCGGCGCGGTCAACGACAAATGCCGCTTGCCTGTGGCGGCGCCGCCACGACCGGAGTCATAACATGTTCCAGATCGGGACCATTTCGCGCACAGGGTGCAGCGCCCCGGCAACACTTAATTTGAATTTGTTTTGAGCAGCCGCTGCCGTCTAGACAAAATCACGGTCTCGAATGACGCTGTCCAAGTCTTGCATCACCAAGACGATCAGATTCGGTTTCGACGGTTTTTACGACTGGGGCTGGGATATGAAGCTGGTGACGGGGTTGCTCGCAGTGGTGCTGCTGCTGGCAGGGGTGGGATCAAGCCACGCCGTGGTTCGGATTGCCGATGATCGCGGTGGGCGGATCGGCACCTATGTCGACAAATACCAGGGCCTGCGGACCTCGGGCGAAACCGTCATCATCGACGGGCTCTGCGCCTCGGCCTGCACCATCGTTCTCGGCGCGGTTTCCCATGACAAGATCTGCGTAACCTCGCACGCCATGCTCGGCTTCCATGCCGCCTGGGATTTCGGCGCCAACGGCCGCGCGATCACCAATCCCGAAGCGACGCAGATGCTGTATTCGATGTACCCGTCGGCGGTGAAGCGCTGGATCGCGGCCCGCGGCGGCCTGACCCCGCGCATGATCTTCCTGCGCGGCAAGCAGCTGCAGGCCCTGTACAGGCCCTGCTATCTCGACGCGCAGGCGTCCTCGACCAGGACGCCGACTTCGCACTGACGGACTGGCGGCAGACTGGTGGCAGACTGACCTTGGGGCGTCTTCCGCGTCTCGAAGCATCGCACCCCGTTGTCGCCAAACGATTTTCGCTCCGCATGAGTTGATCGGCCGCGCGGCCATGGCGCTTGCCCGGGCCTTCGACTGGCCCTATCTGAACCGTCATGGTTCAGCCGATTTCCACCCAACAGGGGATGATGGCGACAACCCGGCCGCAGGGCAGGGTGGCCTCAGCGATCGTTTGGGGCGCCGCCAGCCTTGGCGGGCTCGTCACGCTCGGTGCCGCTGCATTGTGGTTCCATTACGGGACCGCCGTGTTCTTTGAAATGATCGCCGCCGGCATCGCGGCCTGCTTCTGATCCCGGATTTTAAGGAATTTCAGGATGAACCGGACCACTCGCCCGCTGGTCATTTTCGCAGCCTTTGCCGGCAGCCTCGTGGTCGGACTGGTGATCATGCTGTGGGCGCTCGGCGGCTTGCGCACCGTCACGGCGCCGGCCGCCATCGGCGGGCCCTTTCAACTGACCGATCAGGCCGGCCAGGCCGTCACCGACCAGAACCTGAAGGGCAAGCCGACGCTGATCTTCTTTGGCTTTACCCATTGCCCGGATGTCTGCCCGACCTCGCTGTTCGAGATTTCGGAAGTGCTGAAGGCGATGGGCAAGGACGCCGACCGCGTCAACGCCTATTTCGTTTCGGTCGATCCGGAGCGCGACACCGCGGCGGCGATGAAGGACTATCTCTCGAGCTTCGATCCGCATCTCAAGGGGCTGACCGGCAATCCCGAGGCGGTGGCGAAGGTGCTCTCGGCCTACCGGGTCTATGCCAAGAAAGTCCCGCTCAAGGACGGCGATTACACCATGGACCATACCGCGCTGATCTACCTGATGGATCGCAACGGCCAGTTCGTCTCGCCCTTCAACCTGAAACGGACGCCCGAGGAAGCCGCCAGCGATTTGAAACGGTATCTTTGAGCGGCTCCCGCCGCTAGAGGCGTTTCCGTTCCGATAGAATCGGAACGGAGCTCTAAATTCTTGATTTGACGCGTTTTCTTGACGCGAACCGGAATCCACTTCGCTTGAAAACGCTTAGATGCCGCAAAACGGCCTCGCATCGCGGGCCGGATGGTCTATAAGGCCATCAAATTCCCTAGCAATTACCGGCATGCCACACCCGACCGTCCAATTGTCCAAGGTCAAACCGCGCCGAACCGATCCGCGCCTCGCTAGGCCGGATGGTCGATCGCGGCTGCGCTGGCGGTGGTCCTGTCCGGCGGCGCGGCCCAAGCCCAAACCCAAACCCAAGCTCAAACGCAGACCCAGCCCAAGCCCGCGATCGAGGCCGCCCCGCAGGCGGTGCCCGGTTTCTGGGATCCGCGCCGGCGTCCGGACCGGCCCGACCTGTCGCGCCTGAGCGTGATCAGGTTCCTGACCGAGACCGACTATCCGCCGTTCAACTTCACCGGCCCCGACGGCAATCCGGCCGGCTTCAATGTCGACCTGGCGCGCGCGCTGTGTGACGAGATCAAGGTCACCTGCACCATCCAGATGCGCCGGTTCGAGACGCTGATCGACGCCATCACCAGTAACCGGGGCGATGCCATCATCGCCTCGATGGCGGTGACGCCGCAATTGCGCGCCAGGGTCGATTTCACCGATCCCTATTACCGCGCGCCGGCGCGCTTCGTGTCGCGGCGGGACGCCGTGCTGCCCGAGGTCCGCCCCGAATATCTCGAAGGCAAGAAAGTCGGCGTCATCGCCGGCACCTCGCATGAAGCCTATCTGAAGGCGATGTTTACCGACGCCGAGATCAAATCCTACGCCAATGACGACGCGTTGCGGCTGGCGTTGCGGCGGAACGAGGTCGATTTCATTTTCGGAGACGCGATCGCGCTGGCGTTCTGGATCAACGGCACCGACTCCGCCGAATGCTGCGCGTTCTCCGGCGGCCCCTTTGTCGAAAGCCGCTATTTCGGCGAGGGCGTCGGCATCGCCGTGCGCAAGGGCAACGATTTGCTGCGGCAATCGCTGAACTGGGCGTTGTTCCGGCTCTGGGAAAAAGGCCGCTACACGGATCTGTGGCTGCGCTATTTTTCCATCAGCCCGTTTTAGGGAGTTTGACTACTCCGTCATTTTGCATTCTAACGCGGAAGCGCTAGTTTCCGCGGCCTTGGAGACCCCGTCTAAATGTCCACGATCGACCCTCCGCCAGCCCGAACGATTTGCGCGCGCTCGCCGAACAATCCAATGCCTGGCCTTTCGAGCAGGCCAAGGCGATCGTCGCCCGGCTGAAAAAGAGCCCGAAGGACGAAGTGCTGTTCGAGACCGGCTACGGCCCGTCGGGCCTGCCGCATATCGGCACCTTCGGCGAGGTCGCGCGCACCACGATGGTGCGCCATGCCTTTCGTGTGCTGACCGAAGACAAGATCAAGACGCGACTGCTGGCGTTCTCCGACGACATGGACGGTCTGCGCAAGGTGCCGGACAACGTCCCGAACAAGGAGATGCTCGAAACGCATCTCGGCAAGCCATTGACGCGGGTGCCTGATCCGTTCGGCACTCATCCGAGCTTCGGCGCGCACAACAATGCGCGGCTGCGCGCGTTTCTCGACACCTTCGGTTTCGACTACGAATTCGCGAGCTCGACGGATTACTACACCTCGGGCAAGTTCGACGCCGCGCTGCTGCGCATGCTGGAGCGGCTCGACGCGGTCATGAAGATCATGCTGCCGTCGTTGCGGGAAGAGCGTGCGTCGACCTACTCGCCGTTCCTGCCGATCTGCCCGCGCACCGGCATAGTGCTGTACGTGCCGATCGTCGAGCATGACGTGAAGGCAGGGACCGTCTCCTATGACGATCCCGAAACAAAAGAGCGCGTCACGCTGCCGGTCACGGGCGGGCATTGCAAGCTGCAATGGAAGCCGGACTGGGCGATGCGCTGGTTCGCGCTCGGCGTCGACTATGAAATGGCCGGCAAGGATCTGATCAATTCCGTAAAACTGTCCGGCAAGATTTGCGCGGCGCTCGGCGGCACGCCGCCCGAGGGCTTCAATTACGAACTGTTTCTCGATGAGCAGGGCCAGAAGATTTCGAAGTCGAAGGGCAACGGGCTCACCATCGACGAATGGCTGCGCTACGCCTCGCCGGAATCGCTGTCGCTGTTCATGTACCGGGAGCCGAAGGCGGCGAAGCGGCTGCATTTCGACGTGATCCCGCGCAATGTCGACGACTACCAGCAATTCCTCGAAGGGTTCTCGAGACAGGACGGCAGGCAGCAACTCGCCAATCCGGTCTGGCATATCCATGCCGCGCATCCGCCGAAGGCCGACATGCCCGTCACCTTCCAGCTGTTGCTGACGCTGGTGTCGTCGTCGAACGCGGAGAACGCCGAAACGCTGTGGGGTTTTATCGGCCGTTATCGCCCGGGCGTGACGCCGCAGACGCATCCGAAGCTCGATGCCATGGTCGGCTATGCCATCAATTATTATCGCGACTTCGTGGCGCCGACCAAAAAATTCCGCGAGCCCGGCGATAGCGAGCGCGCCGCATTGCAGGATCTGCGCGATGCGCTGTCGAACATGCCGGCGGGCGCGACGGCGGAAGATATCCAGAACGTGGTCTACGAGATCGGCCGCCGCGAGCCGTTCCTCGATCCGGTGAAAAAGGGCAAGGATGGACGGCCGGGCGTTTCGCTCGACTGGTTCAACATGCTCTATCAGGTGCTGCTCGGTCAGGAAAAAGGCCCGCGCTTCGGTTCGTTCGTCGCGGTCTACGGCGTGGCGAATGCGGTCGCGATGATCGACGGTGCGCTGGCACGGTCGGCTTAAGCTTCGTTCCTTGCCCCTTGCCTTCTCCTTGCGCACGCTTGGCCCGGCGTCAAGCATGCGTGAGGGCTGAGGTGAACACTCTATTCGCCGTGGACGTTCTTTTCAGCGGACGTTCTTTTCAGTCGTCCGTGAACGAAGAACTATCAGGGTCATCAAGCCGATGCCCATCAACATCCATGGTCCGGCAATCCAGCCGACACTGGCTCCGCTTGCGATCTTCTCTGCAAAACTCTCGACGAAGTCATGGTAGCCACCCGGCAGGCTCCGCAAGCCGAGACCGTACCCGGACCACCTCAACAGCCAACGTCCGAACTGCCAAAAAAAGCCAAACACGAAGATCGTCATTGCCGCGATAGCCAGGGCCTTACGCGTCATACATTCCCCTCGTAACCGGTCGCAGCGCTGTATTTCCTCGCTTGGTTACGCCGAACGTTTGGACGATGCCGTCATTTTTTCCGTAAGCTGCATCGCATCGTTGACGGAGGTTCTCATTTGAGACTGGAAGTACTCGACCTGAATTTGCATGGCCTCTTGAATATCTTTGGCGCCTACCAGCTTGGTTACAAATGCCTGGTTGGCGGCCACCTGGCGGTCGATATACGTTCTGAACGCGTTTATTTGATCCTCATTGGCGTTCGGCACGCTAAGCATGCTCTTTTGCAGCAAGTCGAGATAGTTCTTTGTCGCGCTCCCGACTTTCGCAAGATTTTCTTCCATCATGGATCGAACGGCATCGAAGGGATTCTTGCTTTCCATAGGGTCCTCCCGCAGTTTTTTCCAGATTGCTCGGACACGCAACCTCCAGCCTTGATTTAAATCAACGCGGCCGCGCCGAAGAGGTTTGCCCGGTGGTTCCGGATTCACCCAAACGGCCCGTCGAACTCTTCCTCCGATGTACGGTCGGAACCTCATTTCCATTTCACGAGTAGAGATCCCAAATGGTGAGCAGCACCGCCGCCAGCAGGCTGTACATCGCAATCGCCCACTGCCGCAGGGGCAAATCGGCGTCATTGCCTTGATCAATATGCTTATCAGTGTGGATCAATATTGACTTGGATCAATATCCTGCCGCGCGTTGCTAACGCGCACACGATGCGACGGTTGCCTTGCAGCAACACAACTCAGCGTGCAGCCAGCAACAAAGGCACCACGTCACGGCGGTCAACAGTGTCGAAAGCAGAAGGGAGAGCGCACCGAGCTTAAGCCACTCAAGCATGACCAACTCCCTTACTCTAACACAGGTTACCAGTGTCGATCTGATGCAACCTCAAAGCAAGGTCTTTTTTCGGGCGCGCGAAGGTAAGGGAACGCTCCTTCCAGCCTACGCATTCTTTCGCAACGCATCACCCCGCCGCGACCGTGAGCCGCAAATCCGGATGGGAGGCCCGCTGCAAATTCAGCCATGGTTGCCCCGGATTGCGCTACAATAGTGCCGATAAAAACCGGCCAAGCCTCCGTCGAGAGGCAGGCAACATTGGAGGATGCTGATGCAGTTCAGGGTTTCGCCGAAGGCGCTCGATAACAGCAGCGCCGAGGAGTGGCAGGCGCGGGTCGATCTCGCGGCCGCGCACCGCCTCGCCTTCAATCAGGGTTTTAGCGAAGGCATCTTCAACCATCTGACCTTCGTGGTGCCGGGCCGCAGCGACCGCTACTACCAGATCCCGTTCGGGACGCATTGGTCGGAGGTCACGGCATCGTGCTTCATGGAAGTCGGCATCGAGGACGGCGAGATCAAGCGCGGCGAGGGTGAGGTGGAGCGTTCCTGCTATTGCATCCACGCGCCGATCCACAAGGCGCTGCCGCAGGCGAAAGCGGTGTTTCACACCCACATGCCCTATGCCAGCGCGCTGACGCGGCTCGAGGATCCCCGCATCAAGGAGATCGGCCAGACCGAGGTCGGCCTTTCCGGCGCCATTGCCTATGACGATGAATACACCGGCCCGGCGCTCGATCCGGCCGAAGGCGCCCGCCTGGCGAGCGTCATCGGCGACAAATCGGTGCTGTTCATGGCCAATCACGGCATCTCGACGGTCGGCGAAACCGTCGCCGATGCCTATGACCGGCTCTATTACATCGAGCGCGCGGCGCAAGTGCAGATCTACGCGATGTGGACCGGGCAGAAGCTGAAGCAGCTTCCGGCGCCCGTGGTCGAAAAGACCCTGCGCGATTACCGCGACGACCATCTGTACAAGGGGCCAAGCCCGGCCCAGCGCCACTTCGATGCCCTCAAGCGCATGCTGGACCGGAAGGAACCGGATTACGCGACGTAAGCCTCTACTGGCTCGCCCACACGATCCGCGCGATCCATTCGACGTCGGCGGCGTCAAACGTGCGGTCGGCGTGGGCCGGGTTGAGCGACTGCAGCTCCAGTGTCCTGGTGGTCCGGCGCTTCAATTCCTTGACCATGACTTCGCCGTCCGAGGTCTTCACCACCACACGGTCGCCACGCCGGATCGCGGTGCCCGGCGACACCACGATGATGTCGCCGTCGCGATAGGCGGGCTTCATCGAATCGCCCGATATCTCCAGCGCGTAGGCGTGCTCGTCATTGGCGGAAGGCAGCGCCACCTCGTCCCAGCCCTTGCCGGCCGGAAAACCGCTGTCGTCGAAATAGCCGCCGCTGCCGGCCTGCGCGAAGCCGAGCAGCGGCACCGATTGCAGGCTGCGCGCGCCGTCGCCGATCAACTGTACGAACGTGTCGATCGACGAATTGGTTGCGGCGAGCGCCTTGGCGACCGATTCGGTCGAAGGCCAGCGTTCGCGGCCGTCGGCCGTGACGCGCTTGGATTTGTTGAACGTGGTGGGGTCGAGGCCCGAGCGTTTGGCCAGCCCCGAGGGCGACATCCCGGCGCGTTCGGCCAGCCGGTCGAGCGCGGTCCAGACCTGGCTGTGGGTTACCGAACGGTCGGGCGCGAGTGCGTGGTTTGCCTGCAATAGTTGGCAGATCGCAGACCGATCTGCGGAGAAAACGCGTCAAAAAGAATTGGGTCGGTTCTGGCTCAATCAGAGCGAAGCTCTAGGAATTATTGCCTTATTCGGCGCCTTTCCGCAATCTCCTGCGGGACCCGCGGGAAGGTGCCGCTTGAGTTAGGCGGTCGTCACCTTTACGGTCGCCCGCTCGCCCCGGATTTTGGGGAAAAACCCCAAGAGACTCAACGACAAGCAGGGAGCGCAGGTTACGTGCGCACGATCTACAAAATCACCCCCGCCTCGGCCTGGCATGAGGCCGAGCGGCAGGGCGTCTACAAGGGCAGTGCGGACGATCTGCGCGACGGCTACATCCATTTCTCCACGGCGGCCCAGCTCGCCGAAACCGCGCGAAAGCATTATTTCGGCCAGACCGGCTTGTTTCTGGTCGCCGTCGATGCCGACGCGCTCGGCGACGCGCTGCGCTGGGAGCCATCGCGCCATGACGAACTGTTCCCGCATCTCTATGGCGAACTCGATCTCGGCGCGGTGACCGCAATCCTCGACATGCCGGCGCGGTCCGACGGCCATCATGACATCCCGGAGCTTGCGCCGTGATCCGCGCTTTCGACGCCTTCTCGCTTCCGCTGCTGCGCTGGTTCGATCCCGAAGACGCGCATCGCATGGCCATCCAGGGCCTGCGGATTCTGCCGCCGGTTCGGCTGCGGCCGGACGATCCGAAACTCGCGGTGCGGGCGTTCGGATTGAATTTTCCCAATCCGATCGGCATGGCGGCCGGCTTCGACAAGAGCGCGGAAGCGCCCGACGCGCTGTTGCGGCTCGGCTTCGGCTTTGTCGAGATCGGCACGGTGACGCCGAAGCCACAGGGCGGCAATCCGCGGCCGCGGCTGTTTCGCCTCGAGCGCGACGAGGCCGTCATCAACCGCATGGGCTTCAACAATGACGGCGCCGAAGCCGCGCTGCGGCGGCTGGCGTCGCGCGCGCATCTCGGCGGCATCGTCGGCGTCAATGTCGGGGCCAACAAGGATTCGACCGATCGCGTCGGCTGACTACGTCAAGCTGATCGAGACTTTTGCGCCGGTCGCGAGCTATTTCACCGTCAACGTGTCTTCGCCGAATACGCCGGGCCTGCGCAATCTGCAGCAATCCGCGGCCCTCGACGATCTGCTCGCGCGCGTGATCGATACCCGCGAGCGCGTGCGCAAGAATGCCGGCGATTCACCGGTGCTGCTCAAGATCGCGCCGGATTTGAGTCTCACGGAGCTCGACGACGTCGTGCAGATCGCGCGCTCGCGCCGCGTCGATGGCATGATCGTGGCCAACACCACGCTGGCGCGGCCTTCGACCCTGCGTGAGGGCAACCGCGCCAAGGAGCAGGGCGGCTTGTCGGGACGGCCGCTGTTTCGATTGTCGACCCGGATGGTGGCGGAGACCTATGTGCGCGCCGAGGGCGCGTTTCCGCTGGTCGGCGTCGGCGGCATCGATTCCGGCGGCGCGGCGCTGACCAAGATCCGCGCCGGCGCCAGCCTGATCCAGCTTTATTCGTCGCTGGTCTACAAGGGCCTGGGGCTGGTCGAAGACATCAAGAACGACCTCTCCTCGACGCTGTTGCGGACCGGCCGCGACTCGTTGTCTGAAATCGTCGGCGCCGATGCCGCTACGATCACGGCCGAAGATTGGCCGGTGCACTAATTGTTTGCGCATGATCTTTTCGGAAAACCGGTGTCCACTTTTCCGGATCATGCGCTAGCAAACGACGCCCTCAACAGCGCGGGATAACGCAGCGCTTCGAGGCCGCCGCGGGCGGCATAGTGCACCAGCAGCGCGCCCCACAGTCCGGCATTGCCGAACGAACGCAGCGCCAGCCACGCGGTGAGGAAGATCAGCAGCGACAGCACCATCAGATTGCGCATGTCGCGCGCCCAGGTCGCGCCGATATAGACGCCGTCATAGGCAAAGGCGAACACGCCGAGCAGCGGCGCTGCCACCACGAACGGCAGATAATCGCGCGCGATGCGCCGCACCTCCGCGCTGGCCGTCATGATGTCGATCAGCGATGGTCCCAACAACGCGAAGATGGCGGCCACCGCGACCGCAAACCCAAAGCCCCAGATCACGACGAGCCGCACCGCGCCGGAAAATCCGCTTTTGTCGCGTGCACCATAGGCGCGGCCGCAGAGCTGTTCGGCGGCGTTCGCAAGGCCGTCGAGGAAGAAGGCGCTGATCAACAGAAAATTGTTCAGCACCGCGTTCGCGGCAAGCGTCATGTCGCCGGCCCGCGCGCCTTGCGCGGTGAAGAACAGAAACGCCGTAATCAGGGACGCGGTGCGGATCATGATGTCGCGATTGACCGCCAGCATGCGCATCAGCTTGGTGCGGTCGAACAGCGTGGCACGCTTGACCGCCAATTGCCGTTGCGAAAGCTCGCGGGCGATCAGCACGCCGAGCACCAGGCCCGCGGCTTCGGCGATCACGGCTGCTATCGCCGCACCCGCGATGCCGAAGTCGAGCACCAGCACCAGCACGATCGTCGCCGCCATGTTGATGACGTTGATGGTGACCTGGGTGCCGAGCGCCAGCCGGGCGCGGGCCTGTCCGATCAGCCAGCCGAGCACGACATAATTGCCGAGCGCCAGCGGCGCCGACCAGATACGAATTGCGAAATAGGTTTTGGCGGCGCGGGTGACGCCTTCGCTGCCGCCCATCGCGCCGAGCAGGATGGTGGCGAGCGGTACCTGCAGCAGAATGAGGGCCGTGCCGATCAGCGCCGCGACGATGAAGCCGCGCACCAGGATCGCGCGCAGTTCGGTCGTCTCGCCGGCCCCCAGCGACTGCGCGGTAAACGCAACCGTGCTCATGCGCAGGAAGGCGAACAGCCAGAACATGCAGTCGAACAGCACGGACGCCATCGCCACGCCGCCGAGCAGCGTGGCATCGCCGAGCCGCCCGATCGCCGTGGTCGAGACGATGCCGATCAGCGGCGTCGTCAGATTGGCCACCATCGCGGGACCCGCGATGGCGAACACCTGTGCGGTGGTAACTTTCGATGTGGAGGTCACACCCGGCCTGCGCGACCTCTAGAGCGGCGGTTCTGATTGAATCAGAACCGCCGCTCTAGATTTTTGTTTTGACGCGTTTTTCTTCACGCGAACCGGTGTCCACTTCGCTCGAAAACGCTCTATCGTCCGCGCGGGGTGCCGAACAACCGCGACAACAGCCAGATCGGGATCACGATCACGGCGCCGAGCAGGAAGTAGCGCCACAGCCAATTGACGGCGTCGAAGCCGAGGTCCCAGAGACGCTGGAACAGCATCCTTATGCTGTGGATGATATTCCAGGGATCGAAACCGATGGCGGCGAGCACCACGCCGACCAGGATCGACAGCAGGATCAACCGGAACGCCACCGCCAGCGGCGAGCCGCCGAGAAACCGATAAAGGCCGTCATTGCTGGCCGGCAAATCCCTGACGTCGTTGGGCATCGGTCGTCTCCTGCGGTCTGGTCCGCACAGTATAGGTAGGTCACGGCGAAGCAAATGGGGAACTCGTCGACAGCCGTCAATGGCCGCCATGGCGCGCGGGGACCTTAATTTGCTGTCACACTCTTCAGCATCCGCTCCAGCGTTTCCAGCCGGTCGGCCTCGCGCGGCGGCTTGTCCCAGCGCAGCCGGCTGATGCGCGGAAACCGCATCGCGACGCCGGATTTGTGCCGCGGCGAGCGTTGCAGCCCCTCGAACGCGACTTCCAGCACCAGCCCCTGGTCCGGCTCATGCACGACATGTCGCACGGGACCAAATTTTTCGGTGGTGTTGCGGCGGACGAAACGGTCGATCTGCAGCAATTCTTCGTCGGTGAAACCAAAATAGGCCTTGCCGACCGGGACCAATTGCTCGCCGTCGTCGCCATCGGTCCAGACGCCGAACGTGTAGTCCGAATAATAGGACGAACGCTTGCCGTGGCCGCGCTGCGCATACATCAGGACGGCGTCGATGATGTGCGGGTCGCGCTTCCACTTCCACCACTGGCCCCTGGGGCGGCCCGGCAGATAGGGCGCGTCGCGCCGCTTGAGCATCACGCCTTCGACAGCGTCGGCATCGTCCCCCGCGCCGGCGCCGGCGGGATCGGCGCGCGCGGCCGTAAGCCGCTCCCAACTGTCGAAGGCGACCGTCGGCGACAGGTCGATGCGGGGGTCGTCGAGCTTTTTGACGAAGGCCGCGAGCCGCTCACGGCGTTCGACGAACGGCAGCTCGCGCAGATCGCTGGTGTCGTCACCGAGCAGGTCGTAGGCGCGCAGATGGATCGGAAAGTCCTTCATCAGCTTTGGTGAAACGACTTTGCGATTGAGACGCTGCTGCAGCACATTGAACGTCTGCACGCGGCCGTCGCGCAGCACCAGCAATTCGCCGTCGATGGCGCCTGGCAGATGCAGCGACGGCAGCAGGTCCGGAAAACTCGCGGTGATGTCTTCGCCGGTGCGCGAATACAGCCGCGCCTGCAAATGGCCGCGCTCGTCGCGGCCGGCGACCGCCTGCACGCGGATGCCGTCCCATTTCCATTCCGCGATGAAATCGCCGGCCTCGAGACTGGCGAAGTCGGCGTCTTCGATCGCATGCGCCAGCATGACCGGGCGGAATGGCGTTGGGTCGAGATTGACGGGCTTCTCGGCGCGGCCCTCGAGCCAGGCGAACAGATCGAGATAGGGCGGGGTCAGGCCCGGCCACATCAACTCGATATCGTGGGGGTCCTTGTCGCCGAGATTGGCGGCCGCGGTTTTCGCCAGCCGCGCCGAAATCCCGATCCGCATCGCACCGGTGACGAGCTTGAGCAGCGCCCAGCGGCCGGTCTCGTCGAGTTCATCGAGCCAGCGCGCGAGCCGCGTTGGCAGTTCGGTTTTGCCGAGCGTGCGGAGCGTGGTGACGACTTCGGACAGGGTGGGCGGAGGCGGGTTGTTGTGACCGGGCAGCGCCGCCTTGGGCAATTTCTTGGGCCACATCAGCGCGACCGTCTCCGAGAGATCGCCGACGTAATCATACGACAAGGCGAACAGCACCGGATCGGCGCGATCCGTAATCAGGTCGCGGATCAAGCCCGCCTTGGCGTGCTTGAACGACAGCGCGCCGGTCAGCGCCGCCAGCGCATAGCCGCGGTCGGGATCGGCGGTTTCACGAAAATACGCCGTGATCAGCCGCAGCTTGTTGTTGCGGCCGGGCTCATAGGCGAGGCGATCGAGCAATTCGGCGAAACGGTTCATGCCTCGGCCTCATCGGCCGTCGCGGTCTCGCCTTCATCTTCATCGCCATAGCCGACAAGATCGAGCGGCCGCGCGGCAAGGCCCTTGGCCTTGCACCAGTGCACCAGCGCGTCTTCCTGGCCATGGGTGACCCAGATTTCTCCGGCGCCGGTCGCGTCGATGGTTTTGGTCAATCCATCCCAGTCGGCGTGGTCGGAAATCACCAGCGGCAGTTCGACGCCGCGCTGGCGGGCGCGGGCCCGCACCCGCATCCAGCCGGAGGCAAAGGCCGTGACCGGATCGGGAAATCGCCGCGTCCAGATGTCTGATGTGGCCGACGGCGGCGCGAGTGTAATGGTGCCGGCGAGATCGGCCTTCTTGACGCCCTTGACCGGACGCAGTTCGCCAAGCTCGACACCGCGGCTTTGGTAATAGTGGGTGATCTTCTCCATCGCGCCATGCAGATAAACCGGCGCGTCGTAGCCGGCTGCGCGCAGCAGCGCGATCACGCGCTGCGCCTTGCCGAGCGAATAGGCGCCGACCAGATGCGCGCGCTCCGGGAACAACGCCACCGAGGCCAACAGCTTCTTTACTTCATCGGCTGCGTCGCCGTGGCGAAACACCGGCAGTCCAAACGTGGCCTCGGTGATGAAGACGTCGCACGGCACGACCTCGAACGGCGCGCAGGTCGGATCGGGCGCGTCCTTGTAGTCGCCTGATGCGACGATGCAGGTATCGCGACAGGAGACCGCGATCTGTGCCGAACCCAATACGTGGCCGGCCGGATGAAACCTGATCTTGACGTCGCCGAGCCTGAGCTCTTCGCCATAGGCAATGGCCTGCGTCGTGCGGGCAAAATGATCGCCATAGCGCAGCCGCATCATGTCGAGCGTTTCCTGCGTAGCCAGCACCGCGCCATGGCCGGCGCGGGCGTGATCGGAATGGCCATGGGTGATCACGGCGCGCTCGACCGGCCGGACCGGATCGATATGGAAGCCGCCGGGCTTGCAGCAAAGGCCGGCGGCAACGGGCATCAGGATGTCTTGCGGACGCATCTCGGGTATATAGGCGGTCTCGCCACGATGTTTAGCCGTCATGCGCGGGCTTGACCTGCGCATCCATCTTCCGGAAAAATCGTTCTTTGAGGGATTGCCGGGGCGCAGACGAGTTTACGTGGTCTGCGCCAAGCAGACTATCCGGCAATGACAAATGTGGTTCCCGAAATGCCCGCGCGATTATTCTTGCCTTCCGGCGATCTGATGGCCGACCGCCGGTTTGAATTCGCGCGCGATCTGCAAATCAAGGGCGATCTGCCTGCCGCCGCCGATCTGCTGTTGCAGGCGACCGAGCTGGCGCCGAATTTCACTTCGGCCTGGTTCACGCTCGGCCAAATCCGCGAGGAACTCGGAGAGGGCGATGCGGCGATCGCGGCCTATCGAAACGCCCGGACCTCCGATCCCGACGACCGCCATGGCGCCAGCCTGCGGCTGATGCGGCTCGGCGCCGAGCAATTGTCCGGTATGCCCGCCGCCTATGTGCAGGCGCTGTTCGATCAATACGCGCGGCGATTCGAATCGGCGCTGGTCGACGATCTCGGCTATCGCGGACCGGCGCTGTTGTTCAGGGCGGTGCTGACGGTGCGCGCGGCCGCCCGGAAGCCCGCCTTCTTCAAGCGCGCGATCGATCTCGGCTGCGGCACAGGGTTGGCCGCGACCGCATTCGCGAGGGAGGTCGATCATTTCATCGGCATCGATCTCGCGCCGCGCATGATCGAACGCGCACGCGCGACCGGGCTTTACGAGACGCTGGAAGTCGACGACATGCTGAGGGGCCTGCGCAGCAAGCCCGACGCCAGCGCCGATCTTGTTCTCGCGGCGGACGCGATGGTCTATGTCGCCGATCTCGCGCCCGTTTTCATCGAGGCCAAACGCGTGCTGGCCGCCGGCGGCCTGTTGGCGTTCACGACCGAAACCCATGACGGCGAGGGCGTCATCATCGGCGAAGGACTGCGCTACGCCCACAGCGCGGCCTATGTACGGGCAACGGTCGAGGCCGCCGGTCTCAAATTATCGCTGCTGGAAGATTTGTCGGCGCGCAACGAGGACAATGTGCCGGTGCCCGGTCTGGTGGCGGTCGCGGCGCAGACTTGAGCTTTCGTTCTCCCATTTCCGGCTCGCGAGAGGCCGGATATGGTCTCCGCCAGCCGGCATTGCGCCGACAACGCCTCACGTTTCGCTATCTGCACGCGAACCGCTCGGGAATGTGGATCATTGCGCAGCGCAGAGCATTGAGCCGGACATGCAGCGGTTTCCGTCGGACGAACCGCGTTTGCCAGGGGCATTGCGCAAACAGAAATCGCGCTTCCGATCCGCCGAATGGTGATCATGCTCCAGGGAGAAACTAGAAAATGAACAAGAAACAAACAAGGCGCGAATTCGGCGCCACTACGTTGGCCGCGATTGCTGCCTCCACGATGTCTGCGCCGTTCGTCCGGGCGGCGGAGAAAAAATACGACGTGGGCGCGAGCGACACCGAAATCAAGCTCGGCCAGACCGTGCCGCATAGCGGCCCCGGCTCGCTCTATGGCGTGCTCGGCCGTGTCGGTGAGGCTTATTTCCAGATGCTGAACGAAAAGGGCGGCATCAACGGGCGCAAGATAAAATTCCTCACCATGGACGACGCCTACAGCGCGCCGAAATGCGTCGAGGCGACGCGGCGGCTGGTGGAGCAGGACGAGGTGCTGGCGCTGTTCGGCTCGCTCGGCACCGCGCCGCAGACCGCCGTACACAAATATCTCAACTCGAAAGGCGTGCCGCAACTGCTGCTCAATACCGGCGCGTCGAAATGGAACGATCCGAAGAACTACAAATGGACCATGGCGGGCCTGCCGCTGTATCCGACCGAGGCGCGCATCCTTGCGAGGCATGTCGTCGCCGTGAAGCCGAATGCCAAGGTCGGCATCCTCTATCAGAACGACGATTTCGGCCGCGATTTCCTCGGCCCCTTCAAGAAGGTGCTGGCCGACGCCGGCGGCACCGCCCAGGTGATCATGGAGCAGACCTACGATCTGACCGATCCGACGATCGATTCCCAGCTCATCAATCTCTCGAAGTCGGGCGCGGACGTCTTCTACAACATCTCGACCGGCAAGGCGACGTCGCAATCGGTGCGCAGGGTCGTCGAACTCGGCTGGAAGCCGTTGCAACTGCTCTCGGCGGGATCGACCGGCCGTTCGATCCTCAGCGCCGCCGGTTTTGAAAACGCCACCGGCATCGTCGCCATCCGCTATTCCAAGGAGGCCGGACCGGGCCGCTGGGAAAAGGATGCGGACGTGATGGCGTTCGAGGACCTGCGCAAGAAATACCTGCCCAACGTCGATCCCGACAACACCATCGCCTATGCCGGCTACGGCCAGGCGGTCTCGATGGGTGAAATCCTGCGCCGCTGCGGCGACGATCTGACGCGCGCCAATGTGCTCAAGCAGGCATCGACGCTGGCCGGCTACCACTCGCCGTTCTTCCTCGACGACATCAATTACAGCTACACGCCTGACGACTACTCGCCGATGAAGACGCTCCACATCTCGATCTTCGACGGCAAGGACTGGCAGATTTCCGAGAAGGCGGTCTCGGAGTAGGGGACGACAAGCGCTGGCGGCGGACCGATTTGGTCCGCCGCGGCCCTCGACGACTCGGCCGTGACGGCTTAGCTCTTTGGGTGTGCCGCCCCGAATCCTGCCCGCATCTTCGGCCGAGGCCGATCCCCTGCTGCCCGACCGCTTCCAAAAGTGGTTCGCGTCGCGTGGCTGGTCGCCGCGTGAGCATCAGCTCGCGCTGCTGGCCAAGGCGCGCGACGACGCTTCCGCGCTGCTGATCGCGCCCACCGGCGCCGGCAAGACGCTGGCGGGATTTTTGCCGACGCTGGTGGAGCTTTCTTCTCCCAGCTCAGTGGTGGCAGGGGGCGGAAAGAAAAGCCTGACCTCCACCGGCCGCAGTGTGAAACGCACCGGCGGCCTTCACACCCTCTACATCTCCCCCCTGAAAGCGCTCGCGGTCGACATCGCGCGCAACCTCGAGACTCCGATTGCGCAGATGGGGCTGCCGATCAAGGTCGAGACCCGCACCGGCGACACACCGGTGTCGCGGCGGCAGCGGCAGCGGCGCTATCCGCCGGATATTTTGCTGACCACGCCCGAGCAATTGGCGCTGCTGCTGTCGTCCGACGACGCGCCGTTTCTGTTTTCATCGCTGAAACGAATTGTGCTCGACGAATTGCAC
The DNA here is from genome assembly GCA_963847015.1 of uncultured Alphaproteobacteria bacterium. Taxonomy (GTDB): domain Bacteria; phylum Pseudomonadota; class Alphaproteobacteria; order Rhizobiales; family Xanthobacteraceae; genus Bradyrhizobium. The sequence continues at coordinate 241,616 of CAWJYI010000009.1, forward strand.
GCGCTGGTCACTTCCAAGCGCGGCGATTTGCTGTCGCTGGGTCTGGCGCGGCTGTGGCGGCTGGCGCCTGATATGCGCGGCATCGGTCTGTCGGCGACGGTGGCGGAGCCGGAATCGCTGGCGCGGTTTCTGGTGCCGCAACGCGACGGCCGAAGCGAGGCTGCCGATATCGTTGTCGCCGGCGGCGCTGCGGCGCCTGTTGTCGAGATGCTCGACACCAGGGAGCGTCTGCCCTGGGCCGGGCACAGTGCGCGCCACGCGCTTGGCGAAATCTACGACCTGATCAAGGCCAACAAGACCACGCTGGTGTTCGTCAACACCCGCAGCCAGGCCGAGATGCTGTTCCAGGATCTCTGGCGCATGAACGACGACGGCCTGGCGATCGCGCTGCATCACGGCTCGCTCGATGTCGCGCAGCGCCGCAAGGTCGAGGATGCGATGTCGGCGGGAAGGCTGCGCGGCGTGGTCTGCACCTCCTCGCTCGACCTCGGCGTTGACTGGGGCGATGTCGATCTCGTCATCAATGTCGGCGCGCCGAAAGGCGCCTCGCGGCTGATGCAACGGATCGGCCGCGCCAATCACCGCATCGACGAAGCCTCGCGCGCCGTTCTGGTGCCGGCCAACCGGTTCGAGGTGCTGGAATGCGCCGTCGCGATCGATGCGATCGCCGAAAACGCCCAGGACACCCCGCCGCTGCGCACCGGCGCGCTCGACGTGCTGGCGCAGCACGTGCTCGGCTGCGCCTGCGGCGAACCGTTTCTGTCCGATGAACTCTATGCCGAGGTGCTGACGGCGGCGCCTTATTCCGCGTTGACGCGAACCGATTTCGACGACGTGGTCGATTTCGTCGCGACCGGCGGCTACGCCCTGAAAACCTATGAGCGTTTCGCGCGCATCAAGCAGGACAAAAATGGGCGTTGGCGGGTCGCCAATCCCAGGGTGCGGCAAAGCTATCGCCTCAACGTCGGCACCATCGTCGAAGACACCATGCTGAAGGTGCGCCTGGTGCGCTCGCGCGGCGGCGGTTCGGGATCGACCGGCGCGCTCGGCCGTGGCGGGCGCATGCTGGGCGAAATCGAGGAGGCCTTCATCGAGGGTCTCGTGATCGGCGACACCTTTGTGTTCGGCGGCGAAGTCGTGCGCTACGAGGCGCTCGCCGAGGATCAAGTCTACGTCTCGCGCGCCGCTGACAAGGATGCCAAGGTGCCGTCCTATATGGGCGGCAAGTTTCCGCTCTCGACCTATCTCGCCGAACGCGTCCGAAAATTGCTCGACGATCGGCGGGCCTGGAATGCATTGCCGGATCAGGTGCGCGACTGGCTGTCCCTGCAAAGGGATTTTTCGCGTGTGCCGGCGGTGCGGGAATTGCTGGTCGAAACATTTCCCCGCGGCAACAAGCATTACCTCGTCTGTTATCCCTTCGAGGGACGGCTGGCGCACCAGACCCTCGGCATGCTGCTGACGCGGCGGATGGAGCGCGCGCGGGTGCGGCCGCTCGGTTTCGTCGCCAATGAATATGCGCTGGCCGTCTGGGGGCTCGGCGACATGTCGTTCATGATCCGGCACGGCAAGCTCGACCTCAACGCGCTGTTCGATCCGGACATGCTGGGCGACGATCTCGAGGCGTGGTTGGCGGAATCCGCATTGATGAAGCGCACGTTTCGTACCTGCGCGGTCATTTCCGGCCTGATCGCGCGCCGCTTTACCGGCGAGGAAAAATCCCGCCGCCAGGTGCTGTTCTCGACCGATCTGATCTACGACGTGCTGCGCAAGCACCAGGCCGACCACGTGCTCTTGCGCGCCGCCCGCGCCGATGCCGCCACCGGCCTGCTCGATCTCAAGCGGCTCGGTGATATGCTGGCGCGAATCCAGGGGCGAATCACCCACCGGGAACTCGACCATGTTTCGCCGCTCGCGGTGCCGGTGATGCTGGAAATCGGCCGCGAGTCGGTTTATGGCGAAGCAGGCGACGAGCTGCTGGCGGAAGCCGCCGACGAACTCGTCAAAGAGGCGACAGGATAGGAAGTGACGTCAAGCGCGCAATCTTCGGGAGACGATCAGGCCATGCGCGCATCGACTGTCACCATCGCAGGCGTGACACTGCTCGCCGATCTCTCCGGCGCGTTCTTCTGGGAAGAGGAAAGCCTGCTCGTCGTCTCCGATTTGCACCTTGAAAAAGGGTCCAGCTTTGCCGCGCGCGGCGTCTTGCTGCCGCCTTATGACACGGTCGCAACACTCAGCCGTCTCGCGGCGGTGATCGCCCGGCACGATCCGCGCATCGTGATCGCGCTCGGCGACAGCTTTCATGACCGCAGCGCCCATGAGCGCCTTGCCGCGCCGGACCGCGATGCGATTTCGGCGATGCAGGCGCGGCGCGACTGGATCTGGATTGCGGGCAATCACGACCCGGCATTGCCCTCCGATCTCGGCGGCACGGTTGCCAGCGAAGTTTCGATCGGTCCGATCGCGTTCCGTCATGAACCGACGGGAGCGGCGGGCGAGATCGCCGGTCATCTGCATCCCAAGGCGCGGGTATCGACGCGCGGGCGTTCGATGGAGCGGCGCTGTTTTGCCTGCGACGGCGAACGCGCCGTGATGCCGGCGTTCGGCGCCTATACCGGCGGCCTCAGCATCCGCGACGCGGCGTTCACAAAAATATTCCAGACGCCCGGCTTCATGGCGCATCTGATCGGCGATCGCAAACTGCACGCCATCGCCGCCTCGCGCTGTTATTGAGTGCGGCGCTGCAGAGAGTTCAGAAGAGTTCAGGCCGCCTTCGCCTGCACCATGCTGCAGAATTCGGCGAGACGATCGGCGAGCCGCAGCGTGGCGGGGCTGGCCTCGGGTGAGGCCAGCAGCGCGACCTCCGTCTTGTCGATCGGCGCAAAACCGTCTTTGGCGGTCAGCACGCGATGATCGGCCTGGATCGCCATCTCGGAGAGAATGCTCAGGCCCAATCCCGCGGCGACCGCGGCCTGGATTCCGGCAAGGCTGGAACTCGTATAGGACATGTGCCACGCGCGTCCTGCGCTTTCGATGGCGTGGATCGCACGCGACCGGTAAAGGCAGCCGGCGGGAAAGCCGATCAGCGGCACCGATCTGACGGCCGGATCGATCGGATGGGTCTTGCTGGTGACCCAATGCACGCGCTCCGGCCATGAAGCGATGCCGCCCTTTTCACCGGCGTCGCGCTTGAGCAGCGCCAGATCGAGCTCGCCGCGTTCGAGATCGCGCCTGAGATACATGCTCTGATCGGACCGCACGTCGAGCCGCAGACCCGGATGCGAGCGCGAGAACGCCGCCAGCAATTTGGTCAGCCGGTAGGCGGCGAAATCCTCGGGGATGCCGAGCCGCACGGCGCCTTCACTGCCCGGACGCGCCAGCACGTCGCGGGCTTCTTCGGCGAGCGCCAGCAACCGCCGCGCATAGGAGAGCAGTCGTTCGCCGGCTTCGGTCGGCGTCACGTCCTTGCCGCTGCGGATGAGCAACGGCTGGCCGACATCGTCTTCCAGCCGCTTGATCTGCTGGCTGACGGTGGATTGGGTGCGGTGGACGCGTTCGCCGGCACGCGTAAAGCCGCCGGCATCGACCACCGAGACGAAACTGCGCAACAGCTCCAGATCGAGCATCGGCACGAGCCTCCGACAAAGCATAACGGTATTTATAAATCCACTGAAGACCAGTTTATCATTTAATTTCCAAATATCAAGGCGCGGGCCTACATCGGGGTCTCAAGGAGAATTCCCATGTCGCTCGCGCCCTCGATTGCGGTTCCCCGCCCCGGTTTCAATCCGCTGCCGCTCTATGTCGGCCTGTTCTGCCTGCTCTGGAGCTTTGCTTTCGTCGCCGGCAAGATCGGTGTCACCGATTGTCCGCCGCTGATCCTGCTCACTGCGCGTTTCTCGCTCGCGGGCATCCTGATCCTCGGCATCACGGCCGTTCGCAGCGAGGGATGGCAGCTCAGTTGGCGCGATGCCGCCGTGTTCGCAGTGCTCGGCGTCGCCAACAACGCGCTTTATCTCGGCCTCGGTTATACCGGGCTCAAGACCGTATCCGCCGGCCTCGGCGGCCTGATCGTCAGCGCCAATCCGGTCTTCACGGCGGCGCTCGCCGCGCTGTTCCTCGGCGAGGCGTTGACCTTGCGCAAGGTGACGGGCCTCGTGCTCGGCATTATCGGCGTCGGTTTTATTGTCTGGCACCGCATGTCGGTTGGTACCGACAGCCTGCACGGCATCCTGTTCACGCTGGCGTCGCTGGCCTCGATCGTGCTCGGCACCATTCTGTTCAAGGTGCTGGCGCCGAAGGGCAGTCTCTGGGTCGGCAACGGCGTGCAGAACCTCGCCGCCGGCATCGTGCTGCTGCCGTTTGCCTTCACGCTGTCGGACGTCGGCGACATCGTGCCGAGCGCGCGGCTGTTGGGCGCGTTCGCGTTCCTGGTGCTGGGCGGATCAATCCTCGCTTATCTCTTGTGGTTTCATCTGCTGAAGGTCTGCGGCGCGACGGCTGCGAGCGCCTATCACTTCCTGATGCCGCCGCTCGGTATGCTGTTCGCCTTTCTGGTGCTCGGCGAGCACGTCGAATTTCGCGATCTTCTCGGGATTGTCCCGGTGGCACTCGGCATTTACATGGTGACCCGTCCGGCTGCGGTGACGGTTCCATCGGAAAGGAGCAAGGGATGACAATCTCCATCACCCTGATCGGGGGCCCGACGGCGCTCATCGAAATCGATGGTTTTCGCCTGCTCACCGACCCGACCTTCGATGCCCCCGGCGCTTACCAATTGCCGCATGTGAAGCTGGAGAAGCTGACGGGTCCGGCGCTGGCTGCGAAAGATATCGGCGAGGTCGATGCGGTGCTGCTCAGCCATGACCAGCATTCGGACAATCTCGATCATTCGGGCAAGGAATTTCTCGCGCACGCCAAACGCGTCCTGACCACGCAAGCCGGCGCAAAACGGCTCGGCGGCAACGCGGAAGGTTTTGCGCCGTGGGAGGTCACCGAACTGACCGGAAAGAACGCTCATTCGCTGACGGTCACCGCAACACCCGCGCGTCACGGTCCGGCCGGAATCGAGCCGCTGTCCGGCGACGTCATCGGCTTCGTGGTGTTGTCGAGCAGGCCGGGCAGCCGCCCGCTCTATATCAGCGGCGACACCGTCTGGTTCGACGGCGTCGCGGAAGTGGCGAAACAATTCAAGGCAGGCGTGGTGCTGCCATTCGCGGGCGCGGCGCAAACCCGCGGTCCCTTCCACCTCACGATGGATACCAACGACACGATCGAAACCGCGCGCGCCTTTCCGGACGCCATGATCGTACCGGTGCATACCGACGGCTGGGCGCATTTCCGCCAGAGCGCCGGCGACCTGCGTGCGTCCTTCGATACGCTGGGTTTTGGCGCGCGTCTGAAAATCCTGGAGCCGGGCGTCCCGACTGTCATCGAGCCGTGATCGCGCGCGAAGATGATTGCTTGCCGGCCGTAGGAGCGTAGGGCAAGTTCCTGGCCCGGAACCTATGACTGTCCGGATCGTTGTCGCGACGGCTGGACCGGGCATGGCACATCGCAAGACATCGAATCCAAAACACACTACCGCCGGCAAGGAAAAGCCGGTAAAGGCCGAACCGCATCAGCCGTTTCGCCCGCGCGATCTCGTCAAGGCGCTCGGACCGGGGCTGATCACCGGTGCGTCGGACGACGATCCGTCGGGGATCGGCACGTACAGCCAGGCCGGCGCGCAGCTCGGTTACGGCATCGGCTGGACCATGCTGCTGAGCTTCCCCTTGATGGTCGCGATCCAGGAAATTTCCGCGCGCGTCGGCCGCGTCACCGGGCACGGCATTTCGGGCAATGTGTGCCGGCATTATTCGTCATCGCTGCTCAATGTGGTGGTGGCGCTGTTGTTCGTCGCCAACACCATCAACATCGCTGCCGATCTCGCCGCCATGGCCGATGCGACAAAATTGCTGATCGGCGGTCACGGCATCGTCTACGTCATGCTTTTCGGCGTCACCTCGGTCGCGGCGCAGATTTTTCTCGACTACAAGCGCTATGTATCGGTGCTGAAATGGCTGACGCTCAGCCTGTTCGCCTATGTCGCCGCGCTCGCCTTTGCGCATATTTCGTGGCGCGAGGCGCTTGCCGGCGTCTTCATTCCGCGCATCACCTGGAGCGCGGATTATTTCACCACCATCGTCGCGATCCTCGGCACCACGATCTCGCCCTATCTGTTTTTCTGGCAGGCTTCCCAGGAGGCCGAAGACCAGCGCGTCGATGCGAAGAAGCAGCCGCTGATCGAAAAGCATTACGGCGCGCAAAAGGAATTCCATCGCATCCGCGCCGACACCATCGTCGGCATGGCGTTTTCCAATCTGATCGCGCTATCCATCATCGTCACCGCCGCGGCAACCCTGCACGCCGCGGGAAAAACCGACATCCAGACCTCGGCGCAGGCGGCCGAAGCCTTGAAGCCGATCGCCGGCAAATTCGCGGAGGTGATTTTTGCGCTTGGCATCGTCGGCACGGGATTGCTGGCTATTCCCGTGCTCGCGGGCGCCACGGCCTACGCCGTCGGAGAGGGGCGACGATGGCCGGTCGGGCTGGCGCGCAAGCCGAAGGAAGCGGTCGCGTTCTACGCCGTGCTGGCGCTGTCGGCCGGAATTGGGATCGCACTCAATTTCACCCCGATCAATCCGATCTCGGCGCTGTACTGGAGCGCGGTCATCAACGGTGTGCTCGCCGTTCCCGTGATGGTGCTCTTGATGTTCCTGGCGCGCCGCAAGGACGTGATGGGCCGCTTTATCGTCGATGGCCCGCTGTACTGGCTGGGCTGGCTGTCGACCACGGCGATGCTGCTCAGCGTCGTGGCGATGGGGGTAGGGTTGTTTCTGGGAAGCAAGTAGCCCAGGTCGGGCTCAATCCTTCCGGAACACGATCGACGCCATCCAGCCGGTCATCAGCGCCATGAAGGCGGTTGCGAGCCCATAGACAAAACCGTTCTGGCGCGCGGTGGTGGCGACGAACTGCTCGAAGCCGACTTTGACGATTTCGAACGCGGTCTCGGTCCGCGTCACCAACTGTCCGTCGGCAAACAGTTTGATTTCGACGTCATAGGTGCCGATCGGCACTTCCGCGGGGAGAGGAATCCCGGTGCGAAACAGCGTCGGCGTGAGGAACGTCACCGCCGAGGTCGCCTCGCGGTAGAGCCCGTGTTCGGAACGCAGCCGCACGAAGGCGCTGCGGAACGCGTCGTTCGGCACCACGTCGGCATAGTCAGGCCCGACGCGCTGGGTCAGCAGCACATTGTTCAGCCCGAGCTGTTGCCGCCGCTGCACCTCGGGCGAGGCGATGGCGTCGAACGGGCGGTTGGAAAACAGCGCCAGGTAGGTCGGCACTTTCAGGAATTGCCGGGAATCGGTGTTGATCCAGATGCCGAATTTGCGCTCCTTGCGCCGCGTCACCATGTCCGCGCGCGGGCCGGCAACGGTCACCACGAGATCGTAATTGCTGCGGTTGGCCGGCGTCGAGGCATCCTTCTCGACCGAGCCGAACAGCACCAGCTCCTCGCCGGAATAGTTCGGCGTCACCGTCACGCGGTGGTTCGACACCGACACGATCAGCCGCTCGGCGCAGGCGGGCGAGGCCGCGAGGACCGCAGCCGCCACCAGGCTCGCGAGCGTGACCGAGGCGCGTGCGGTCATCCCGTGCCTCCGGTTTCGCGGATGGTGAAGAGATCCTCGGGCTTGATCACCAGCTCGATGGCGAAGCGGACACCGACCGCGAGCACCAGAAGCCCGAGCAACAGCCGCAGATGCTCGCCGCGGATCTTCTGCCCCGCACGCGCGCCGAACTGCGCGCCGGTCACGCCGCCGACCATCAGGATCAGCGCCAGCACGGCGTCGACCAGATGATTGGTGACGGCATGGAGCATGGTGGCGAACACCATGGTGACGAGCGTCAGCACCATCGAGGTGCCGATCACGGTCGAGGTCGGAACCCGCAGCACATAGATCATCAGCGGCACCAGGATGAAGCCGCCGCCAATGCCCATCACCGCGCCGATGAAGCCGATGATCAGGCCGATGACGATGACGGGGATGACGGACAGATAGATCTTCGAGCGCTTGAACCGCATCTTGAGCGGCAAGCCATGGATCCAGCCATGGCTGCCCGGGCGGCGCGTCGTGACCGGACCGCCGCGCCGGCTTCGCAGCAGCGCCCGCAAGCCCTCCCAGAACATCAGCCCGCCGACGGTGGTCAGCAGGATCACGTAGGACAACGCGATCAGGAGATCGAGCTGCCCCAGCGAACGCAGCAGCGTAAACGTCCCGACGCCGAGCGCGGTGCCGATACTGCCGCCGCTCAACAACACCCCCGCCAGCGCCGGGTCGATAGCGCGCCGCCGCCAATAGGATATCGCGCCGGAAAACGATGAGGCCGCGATGTGGCTCGCGACGGAGGCGACCGCAACCGCAGGCGCGATGCCGACGAAGATCAACAACGGCGTCATCAGAAAACCGCCGCCGATGCCGAACATGCCGGAGACGAAACCAACCGCCGCGCCCATCGCCAGGATGAGGAAGACATTGACCGGAATATCGGCGATCGGAAGGTAGAGCTGCACGCGCGTCCGCTTTTTGCAATTGTGCCGGGAGACGCGCCGAAGCTGCTCACGGCGTGGTTCATGTGTCGTCGCCGGCAGTGGAATCTGGTTGGCGCAGGGGTCAGCGAGCGCGGGCCAGTTGCCGCGCCTTTGGCATAACCGAATTCGGACCTAGGCGGGACTAAAGAATGCGCCGGAGGGCAATTTTTTGCCCTCCTTTCCCGCGCTCCCCTCGGCGCGGTGACGAATTCCGGCCGATGCGCCGTGTCAGGGTTTTCCGGCCGGATCGGTAATCAGGTGCATCGCCAGGGCTTCCTTGGGGCTGAGCCAGCGGACGTCCCTGGTTTCCGACATCGCCTCCACGATGGAGGAGGAGATGCCCATTCTGGTCATGTAGCTCAGGACCGCGCCCGTGACCTGCTGGGTTTCGGCGACGGGGTCGCCGGCAAGCCTTGTTGCGACAAACCGGTGAACCCCAAGTCCTGAGCTTTGAACGCTTGAGCTTTGAACGCCATAACGGGTCGTGCCGCCGGCAAAGACGAAGACACAGGCGCTGGCGCAATAAGCGGGTTGGACGCGCCCCGAAGCGTCGGCAACGCCGACCGCCGTCGCCAGCCCGCGCGATCGGATGAATTCGCCCATGATCATGGCCTGAGCGAGATCGCCGCCCGGCGAGGACAGCAGCACGACATCGCCTGCCGCAAGATGGGCTTCCTCGACGCGCTGGCGGAACCAGGTCGCGGCGGCGGGGCCGATGGTGCCGCGGATCGCCAGCGCTGGCCGGCCGCCGAGGCTGCTCCTGGCGACCAGCGAAGACGTCAGGCTCGGCGAGAAATACTGGTCTTTCCAGTAGGCCCAGGCCTCCGGCTGCGACAGGTCCCGGTAGGCCCGGATGCCGATTCCGGAAATCAGCAGGACTGCAACAAGGACCGACCAGAAGGGTCGTCTGTTGCGGGGCGCATAAGGCGGCGGCACATGCGGCGGCGGTGCAAAAGGAGGAGGAGTCGGAGGCGGTGCCTGGCTGGCCGGCCCGCGCGGCGGTGTTACGCGGGGGCCTGTCGGCGACGTCTGGAAGCTTCTGCCTTCGTCGTGGTTGTCGACAGACAATTCGATCCTCGTGTCAGTCCTCTTGACGATCTCTTGACGATCGCCTGGCGCGACAGCCGCACTGCGTGCGCGCTAAATTTATACGGCTTTGTCGCGGAGGTACATGACAGCGATGCGAGGACGCATCGCCAGCGGTATCAATGCGCGGCGGCGGTAATACGCCTGGCCGGAGCCGGCTTGGCGGCGGGCTTCGTCGCAACGGCCGGCACGAGAGCGCTGTCCCAGCCGCCCTGCGGGCTCGCCACATTGACGGCGTCGTCGGGCTGCGGCTCGGGCGTGAACGTCTGGATCGCGAGCTTGGCTGCGGCCAGTGACTGCGCGTCGAGCCGTTTTGCGATGTCGTCGCGCTTGCGGCCCGAGTCCGCATCGCCCTGGGATGCGGCGAGGCTGAACCATTTGAAGGATTCGGCGAGGTTCTGTTCGACGCCGATGCCGCGGGCATAGAGGATGCCGAGGTTGAACTGGCTGTCGGCGACGCCGCGATCGGCGGCCTTGCGGAACCATTGCGCCGCGCTCTTGTAGTTCGCACCCTTGCCGCCGCCATCGGCGTCCAGCACGGCCAGATTATGCATCGCCTTGGCGCTGCCGCGCTCGGCGGCCTGCAGATAATAACGCCGCGCGATATCGACGTCCTTCTTCACGCTCATGCCCTTCTCGTAGAAGGTGCCGAGCCGGAAGATCGCGGGCACCACGCCGGCCTGCGCTGCGCGGTCGTACCATTTCGCGGCTTCGTCGAAGTTCGGCGCAATGCCCTTGCCTTCGGCGAAGCGCAGACCGACCTCATAGGCCGCGGTCGGATCGCCCTTCAGCGCGGCGGCGCGCAGCACCGGACCGCCGATGCCGTCGGGCAACCGCTCGGTCGAGGGGACCTGCACCATCGTGAGTTTGCCGTTGGCCGGCGCCGTCGGAATCGCTCCGGTGATGTCGCTTGCCGTGATCGGTCCGGCCGCCACCTGCGGGATCGCGATCTGCGTGCTATCCAGCGTGTTCGGCGCCGAGATGTTGTTCGACTGCCGGCCGATCGGGGTCGGCGATGTCATCGAGGGCGCAACGGGCGCCGGCATCGCGGGCTGGGCGCCGTTGTCAGCGGGAGCTTGCGCGGCAGGCGCGGGCTCGCTCGAATTTTCCATCGGCGGCAGCTGCGGCGCGCTGCCGGTGTCGAGCAGCGTCATTGCCATCCTGAACGTGCCGAGCACGATCACGACCACGCTGGCGCCGACCAGCAGCGAGCGGATCTTGGAGGTGACGGTCGATTGTGCCGCGTCCGCAGCCTTGGCTTTGTCGCCGGCCTTTTCGCCAGCCTTTTCCTTGGCGGCGGCGGCTTTCGCGGCCGCGCGCCCGGCCTTCTCGTTGGGGGGCGCGGCGGCGGCGGCCTGGGCGGCGCGGCGCGCGGCGGCGATGAAGCTCGACGAACTGACGGGCTCTTTCTTGCCCGCAGGGATTTCGCTGATCGCGCTTTCGGAAGCTGCGATGCGCTCCGACGGCGAAGGCATCCGCCCAACCGGCCGTGTGCCCGGCTCCAGCGGATGATCGGGCGGCAGCTCCGGCGCGATCGCGGTGCGCGGCGCTGCGGCGTGCGGCTCGAGGATTTCGCTGATCGCGCGCGGCATCGGCGCAACGATCGGCTCTGCCGGTTGCTGCGCGGCATGGAATTCGCGCGGCGCAGCGGCAAAATGCTCTTGCGCTGCGGCGGGGTTCGGCAATTCGGGTTTCGGCGGCGGCGCCGAGGCTTTCTGTGCCTGCGGCGCTTGCGGCTGCGATGCTGTGGCGTAAACGGCGGCGGTGCGGAGAACGGCATCGCGGCGCGAGGCTCTTCGGCTGGCGGCTCGAACAGGTCCAGGGCGGGCGGCGCCATCGGCTGAGGCGCAGGCGGCGCGGCACGCACGGCGCGCAGATCGCCTTCGATCATCGCCAGGCGATCGACCACATGGCCAAGCGTGTTGTGAACGGTTTCGAGCGAATCCTGCGTGCGGCGGTCGGTTTCCGACTGGCTGTAGCGGATATCGGACAATTCGCGCTTGACGACCTCGACCAGGCCGGGGTCCATCGCGGGCTGCGGCGCCGGTGCGCTGAAATTGCGGGTGGTGTCGGCGAGCGAGACAAGATTCGCATGCTGGCGTTCGAGATGGCGCAGGATGTCCTGCAGCCCTTCCTCGACCCGTCCGAAATCGCCGGAGCGGGGATTGCCGGAGGTTTCGAGGCGCTCCAGCAAATACGTCACGCGCTGTTCGAGATGGGCAAACGCCGCCGCATTGTCGTTGCCGACGGGAATGCGGTCGAGCCGTTCGGACAGCGAGCGCAGCGCGCCTTCGAGATATTCGGAATTATCGCTGACGGGCGGAGGCTGCCGGCTTTCCAGCGTCGAGGCCAGGGCGGCAATGCGCTGCTCGAGAACGGCAAAGGAATCGCTGTGCTTGTCGGAACGGGCAAGCTGGTCGACCTTGGCCGACAGCATCTGCACGTCGTCGGACAACCGCGCCAGCGCGTCGTTGGAGGCGACGTTGGACACGATCGAGCGCAGGGCGGCGATCGCGCCTTCGAGCTGGTGAACCGTCGAAGGATCGTCGTTGGAGCGCAGGATCAGGTCGAGCTTGGCGCCGAGATTGCGGATCGCCTCGTCGTAGCCGGTGAGTTGTTCGGCCGGCGTCAGCGAGCGCAGCGCTTCACGGATTTCGCCGAGCGCGCGCTCGATGCCGGCCAGCATCTGCGCATCGCTGCCGCTCTGGCGGGTATCGTCGATGCGGCGGGACAGCGAGCGGATTTCGTTCTCGATCGATTCGATCGCCCGGCGCGGCATCGCTTCGGTGATGGCGGCGCGGATTTCGGCGAGCTCGCTGCGGAAAGCCGCAATCGATTGCTCGACATGATCGGGACGCTGCAGCGCCTCGATCTGGCTCGTGATCTTGATCAGATGCCGTTCGAGCGAAGAGAAATCCGGGCCGGCCGGCGCGGCCGGCGGCGGCGTGTAAGACTGCCATCGGCGGTGCGACGGGCGGCATCGGCGGCGTGCTCGGCGCCATCTGCGGCGCATTGCGCGGCATCTGCCGGGGCGTCGGACCGTCAAGTTCGTTCTGGCGCGCGGCGATTTCCGCGATCGCCGAGTCAAACGAATTCGGGCTCAGCGGCGGCGAGGGACGATAGACCTGGGCGGCGGCGCGCTCGACCATTTCGGTCTGGCGCTGCTTGTCCTGCATCTGCGCCTGGCGTACCGGGGCCGGACTCGAAATCTGCGACAGCCGCGCATCGAGGCGCGAGATGGCGTCGTTCAACTGCCGGGCGACGCTCGGCTCGCCACTCGCCTCGCCACGGCGGCCTTCGCCGCGCGGTTGGTCGTTGCGGGCTGCGGGTCTGGAAATCTGCTCGATCTGCCGGGTGATCGAATCCAGCCGCTGGTGGATGTCGGCGACATCGCGGCTTTCCTGGCTCGGCATCGCCGGGCGTTGCTCGGGCGGACGCGCGGAAATTGGGCGGAGCGGATTCGCCGATGGTGGAATTGAGCCAGTCGTTGAGCGACATGCCGGCGCGGCGCGCGGCGGCCTCGGCCCTTTCGCGGACGGATGGATCGATGCCGTCTACATTCCACGATACGCGCGAATTCATGCTCTCGTCCGGTTCCGACTCTCGGCGCTACATTTGCGCCTTCAGCCTCCCCGCGCGTCCCACCGAAGAGACAATCGAATTCCGCGCAGGTCGTCTGCCTCAGATCCTGACTTTTTCCCGTTACGGTAAATAACGGGTTAAGGAATAGGGCCGTCCGGCCATAAAGTTACGGTCGGGACCATCGACGGGGTTTCGCCGCGAGAACTGCGGCCTCCGCGTACCGTCAGCCGTTGTTTTCGCGGCCGCCGCCCTCGATGGACACCACGCTTGTACGGCCGGCGCCGGACGACAAAGCCGACAGGGCATCGATCGCCTCTTCGCACCACTCCGCGACAGTGCGCTCATGGCGAAGGCCGATGCGCAGGCCGAGCAGCTTGCCGGTATCCGCAAGCGATGCGGTGCCGTCGGGGAACCGCTTATGGAGCAGGCGTTCGTAACGGGCGCAACGGTCGCGGTGATGCTCCAGCCTTGCCATCAGGTCGGTGCGCAACGGTTCGAGGTCGACGCAATCGAGCGCGTATAGCCGCACCAGCAGATCGTCCTTGATCGAAGGCGGGACGCTTGGCCGGGCGCCCCAATGCCTCAGCGCGGCTCTGCCCTCCGGCGTGAGCGTGTAGACCAGCTTGTTGGGTTTGCCCGACTGCACCACCTCGCGGCCCTGAATGTGGCCGCGATCGCGAAGCCGGGTGAGTTCGCGATAAATCTGCTGGTGGTCGGCCTTCCAGAAGAATCCGATCGAGGCGTCGAACGTCTTGGCGAGCTCATAGCCCGTCATCGGACGTTCGGTCAGGCATGCGAGGATGGCGTCACCAAGTGCCAACAGACCTGTCCTTCATTAGATCTGCCCTTCATTCCGAATGCGGGATCGTTGACTTTATGCATAAAGTTGCATATGCGTCAACGTGCATAATCGAAAACGCTCAAGGAGACTTTCGATGACCCTGCCCGGCCTCGACAAGTGGTACGGCTACATGAAGTCCCATGATCGCGCGGCGCTCTGGGAGCTGCTTCACCCCGATGCGGTGTTCGAAAGCCCTGTCGTGCATACGCCGCAACGCGGCCGCGACATCACCTTCAAATATCTGGCGAGCGCGGAGAAGGTGCTGGGCGGCCCGGGCTTTGGCTATGTCGGAGAATGGCGCAGCGCCACCGGCGCGGTGCTCGAATTCGAAAACGAGATCGAGGGCATCAAGCTCAACGGCGTCGACATCATCACCTTCAACGAGCAGGGCCTCATCACGCATTTCAAGGTGATGGTGCGCCCGCTCAAGGCGATCAACCTGCTGCACCGGCTGATGGGAGAGCAACTGGCGAAGCAGTGAGGCGATAAGCCTCTCATGGTCGCAAGGGCCGTGTTGTAAGCTGTCTCGAACCTGCGGAACCCGCTAAGGTCCATGTTTGAAACACAGCGATTCTGCGCCGCAAATTTCACCTGAAACGTCCCCCAACTGTAAACGTCCCCCAACTCCAAGCCTGCAACTCCAAGCCTGCAACTCCAAGCCTGCAACTCCAAGCCTGCAACTTCAAGCCTGCCCTGCCGGGAGAACACCATGCCGATCTACAAAGCCCCCGTCGAAGACGTCACGTTCCTGCTCAACGACGTCTTCCAGATCGATCGCTACGACAATCTGCCCGGCTTTACCGACGCCTCCCAGGATGTGCGCGAAGCGATTTTGGATGAGGCCGCCAAGCTGAGCGAGGAAGTGCTGCAGCCGCTTAACCGCGTCGGCGATCTCGAAGGCTGCGTCCGGCATGACGACGGCCGCGTCACGACGCCGAAGGGATTCAAGGAAGCCTTCAGGCAGGTCGCTGAAGGCGGCTGGCTCGGGCTCTCCGCGCCGGCGGAATATGGCGGGCAGGGGTTGCCGGTCACGCTGAGCCAGGTCGTCACCGAATTCCAGAGCGCGGCGAACATGGCGTTTTCGATGTATGGCGGCCTCACCATGGGGGCGACGGCCGCGCTGATGGTGCACGGCAAGCCCGAACAGAAGAATATGTTCGTGCCGAAGATGGTGGCGGGCGAATGGACCGGCACCATGAACCTCACCGAGCCGCAATGCGGCACCGATCTCGGCCTGCTGCGCACCAAGGCGGTCAAGCAGCCCGACGGCAGCTACAAGATCACGGGCACAAAAATCTTCATCTCCGCCGGCGAGCACGATCTTGCCGACAACATCATCCATCTGGTGCTGGCGCGCATCGAAGGCGCGCCCGCCGGCATCAAGGGCGTCTCGCTGTTCGTGGTGCCGAAGGTGCTGGTCAATGCCGACGGATCGCTCGGCGCGCGCAACGGCGTGTCCTGCGGCTCGATCGAGCACAAGATGGGCATTCACGGCAACGCCACCTGCGTGATGAATTACGACGGCGCCACCGGCTGGCTGATCGGTGAGGAAAACAAGGGCATGCAGGGCATGTTCGTGATGATGAACGAGGCCCGCCTCGGCGTCGCGGTGCAGGGCCTCGCGCAATCCGAAGTCGCCTATCAGAACGCCGTTTCCTATGCCCGCGAGCGCCTGCAGGGCCGCTCGCTCACGGGCGCGAAGGCGCCGGACAAGCCGGCCGATCCGATCATCGTGCATCCCGACGTGCGCCGCGTGCTGCTTACCATCCGCGCCTTCAACGAGGCGGCACGCGCCATGGTGGTGTGGACGGCGCTCAAAAGCGACGTGGCCCACCGTTCTTCCGATCCGAAGGATCGTCAGGAGGCCGACGATCACATGGGCTTGATGACGCCGGTCATGAAGGGCGTGATGACCGATGTCGGATTCTCCAACGCGGTGCTGGCGCAGCAGATGTATGGCGGCCACGGCTATATCGCCGAACACGGCATGGAGCAGTTCGTGCGCGATGCGCGCATCGCGATGCTCTATGAGGGCGCCAACGGTATTCAGGCACTCGATCTCGTCGGCCGCAAGCTGCCGCGCGACGGCGGCCGCGCCGCGATGGCGTTCTTTGGCGAGGTCGGCGCCTTCGCCAAGCAGCATGGCGGCGACGAAGCGATGAAGCCGTTCGTGACGCCGCTCTCGACCGCGCTCGGCCATCTGCAGCAGGCCACCGGCTGGCTGATGCAAAATGCGCTGGCGAAACCCGACAATGCCGGTGCGGCGGCTACCGACTACATGCAATTGTTCGGCCTCGTTGCCTTTGGCTATATGTGGGCGCGGATGGCCAAAGTCGCCCAGGACAAGATTGCGGGCACGGGTGCTACGCCCTATCTGACGACCAAGCTGGTGACCGGCCGCTTCTTCATGGAGCGGATGTTGCCGGAGACCTCGGTTCACCTTGCGCGCATCCAGTCCGGAAGCGCGACCACCATGGAACTGGCGGCGGAAGCCTTTTGAGATTCTCATCGCTTGAGATTCTTTATCGCTGCTCGCGACACAAGCCGCCGCTTCCGCTATATATTATGATCCTCATATCAGGAGGGCGTCATGCCTGAGGCATATATCTACGATCACGTTCGCACCCCGCGCGGCCGCGGCAAGGCCGATGGCGCGCTCCACGAGGTGACCGCGCTGGCGCTGGCGACGGTGCCGCTGCAGGCGCTGAAGGAACGCAACAATCTCGGCAAAGACATCGTCGACGACGTCGTGCTCGGCGTGGTCGATCCGGTCGGCGAAGCCGGCTCCGACATCGCGCGCTTTGCGGCGCTCAAGGCGGGCCTTGGCCAGGCCGTTCCCGGCGTGCAGATCAGCCGCTTCTGCGCCTCCGGCCTGGATGCCGTGAATTTCGCCGCGGCCCAGATCATGAGCGGGCAGCATGAACTCACGATCGGCGGCGGCGCCGAATCGATGAGCCGCGTCGGCATCGGCGCTTCCGGCGGCGCGTGGCCGATGGATCCCTCGATGGCGGTGCCGGCCTATTTCATGCCGCAGGGCGTCTCGGCCGACCTGATCGCCACCAAATACGGCTTCTCGCGCGACGACGTCGATGCCTACGCCGTGCAGAGCCAGCAGCGCGCTGCGAAAGCCTGGGAAGAGGGCCGCTTCAAGAACTCGGTGGTGCCCGTAAAGGACGTCAACGGCCTCACGATCCTGGCCAAGGACGAGCACATGCGGCCGACCACGACGATGCAGTCGCTCGGCCAGTTGCAGCCGTCATTCGTGGCGATGGGCCAGATGGGCGGTTTCGACGCGGTGGCGATCCAGTCGCACCCGGAAGTCGAGCGCATCAATTACGTGCACCATGCCGGCAATTCCTCCGGCATCGTCGACGGCGCCGGCGCCGTGCTGCTCGGCAGCAAGGAAGCGGGCGTCAAGCATGGCCTGAAAGCGCGCGCCAAAATCCGCGCCTTCGCCAATATCGGCTCCGAGCCCGCGATGATGTTGACCGGTCCGGTCGACGTCACCGAAAAGCTGTTCGAGCGCTCCGGCATGAAGAAATCGGACATCGATCTGTTCGAACTGAACGAAGCCTTTGCCTCGGTGGTGCTGCGTTACATCCAGGCTTTCGACATCGACAATGCCAAAATCAACGTCAATGGCGGCGCCATTGCGCTCGGCCATCCCCTCGGCGCGACCGGTGCGATGATCCTCGGCACCGTGCTCGACGAACTCGAGCGTACCAACAAGTCGACCGCCCTGGTGACGCTGTGCATCGGCGGCGGCATGGGCACCGCGACGATCATCGAGCGGGTTTGAGGCGCAGAACGTAGGGTGGGCAAGGCCGAAGGCGTAGCCCGCCGATCATCGCGACGAGGGAATGGTGGGCACGCTTCGCGAAGCCCACCCTATGATCGAAAGACAACAGCCGCGCATTGCGGCAGTCGGCATCGAGGGAGCAACAACCATGGCCTTCAAGAATTTCAAAGTCGAGACCGACGCCGACGGCATCGTGCTTGTCACCTGGGACATTCCCGGCCGTTCGATGAACGTGCTGGACGAAACCTCGGTCACCGAGCTCGAAGAGATCATCAAGCAGACTTCCACTGATGCCGCGGTGAAGGGCGTCGTCATCACCTCGGCAAAGGAAGCGCTGTCGGCGGGCGCCGACCTGACGATGCTCGAAGGCATGAGCCGCTCCTATGCCGAACTGTTGAAGGAGAAAGGCGAGGTCGCGGCCAACCAGGCGCTGTTCGACCAGAGCCGCCGGTTCTCGCAAGTGTTCCGTTCGATCGAGACCTCCGGCAAACCGTGGGTCGCCGCGATCAACGGGCTCGCGCTCGGCGGCGGTTTCGAACTCACGCTGGCCTGCCACTATCGCGTCGCCGCGGAAAATCCCAAGACGCGCCTCGGCCTGCCGGAAATCAAGGTCGGGCTGTTCCCGGGCGCCGGCGGCACCCAGCGCGTGCCGCGCATCGTCTCGCCGCAGGATGCGATGCAACTGCTGTTGAAGGGTGAAGCGGTCAATCTCGCCAGGGCCAAGGCGCTCAATCTCATTCACGCCATCGTCCCGCCGGCAGATCTGATCAATGCGGCCAAGGACTGGATCAAGGGCGGCGGCAAGGCCGATCGCGCCCTGGGACGAAAAGGGCTTCAAGCTCCCGGGCGGGCCGGTCTATTCCAAGATGGGCATGCAGATGTTCCCGGCGGGCAACGCGATCTTCCGCCGCGAAACCTACGACAATTATCCGGCGGCGCGCGCCATCATGCAATGCGTCTACGAAGGGCTGCAATTACCGATCGACGCCGCGCTGCGCGTCGAGTTGCGCTACTTCACGCAGATCCTGCGCAGCAAGGAAGCGGCCGCGATGATCCGCAGCCTGTTCCTGTCGATGCAGGAGTTGAACAAGGGCGCCCGGCGCCCGGCGAACGTGCCGCCGACCAAGGTCAGGAAGCTCGCCGTGATCGGCGCCGGCTTCATGGGCGCCAGCATCGGTTATGTTTCGGCGCGTGCCGGCATCGACGTGGTGCTGATCGACCGCGATCAGGATAGCGCCGACAAGGGCAAGGGTCACGCGCAATCCGTGATCGACGATCTCATCAAGAAGGGTCGCGCCAAGGAAAGCGATCGCGACACCATCCTGTCGCGCATCAGTGCGACCGCCGACTACAACGTATTGAAGGATTGCGATCTCGTCATCGAAGCCGTGTTCGAGGATCGCAAGGTCAAGGCGGAAACCTACGCCAGGGCGCAGCCGATCCTGAAGGGGGATGCGATCTTCGCCTCCAACACCTCGACGCTGCCGATCACATCGCTGGCCGAAGAGTTCAAGGACCAGGGCAAGTTCCTCGGCATCCACTTCTTCTCGCCGGTCGAGAAGATGATGCTGGTGGAAATCATCGTCGGCAAGAACACCGGCGACGTCGCGCTTGCCACCGCGCTCGACTACGTGCGCGCGATCGGCAAGACGCCGATCGTCGTCAACGACTCGCGCGGCTTTTTCGCCAATCGCTGCGTGGGGCGTTATGTCGCTGAAGGCAACGAGATGTTCCTCGAAGGCGTGCCGCCGGCGATGATCGAGAATTGCGCCAAGATGGCCGGCATGCCGGTCGGCCCATTGTCGCTGTCGGACGAAGTCGCGCTCGACCTTGGCCTGAAGATCATGAAGGCGACCGAGGCCGATCTCGGGCCGAACTCCATCAACCCGGACCAGAAGAAGCTGATGGTGGAGATGGTGGAGAAGCAAGGTCGTCTCGGCCGCAAGAACAGCAAGGGCTTTTACGATTATCCCGAGAAGGGCAAGGGCCAGAAGAGCCTGTGGGTGGGGCTTGCCGACCTGCAGCCGAAGAAGCTCGATCCCGACACGCTCGACATCGAGGAATTGAAGCAGCGTTTCCTGGTGGTGCAGGCGGTGGAGGCCGCGCGCACGGTGCAGGATCACGTCATCACCGACGTGCGTGAGGCCGATGTCGGCTCGATCCTCGGGTTCGGCTTCGCGCCGTTCACCGGCGGCGCGCTGTCCTATATCGACTTCATGGGCACCAGGAAGTTCGTCGACCTCTGCCGCAAGCTAGAGGCCAAATACGGCTCGCGCTTCACGCCGCCGAAATTGCTGGTCGAGATGGCGGCCAAGGACGAGACCTTCTATGGCCGCTTCCCGCCGAAGAAGCAGGCCGCGGCGTAACGTAGAACTCATCGTCGTCCCGGCGAACCGGGACCCGTGTCCTTTCATATGGGCAGAACCTTTCGCAACAACCATCCCTGTGGCTATGGGTCCCTGCTTTCGCAGGGACGACGTTCCAGGGGCAAGATGACAAGCAATAAAAAGGGCCGGATCGTCGATCCGGCCCCTTCTATTTTCGCAGACACCGAAGGCTCACGCCGCCTTCATCAGGCCTTCCTTGGTCAGCGCTTCCTGCACCTTCGGGCGGGCGCCGACGCGGGCCTTGTAGGCGGCGAGGTTCGGCAAGCCGGACAGATCGAATTTCATCCGGTCGGCCCAGGTCAGCATCGTGAACAGATAGGCGTCGGCGACGGTGAACTGCTTGCCCATCAGGTAGTCGTGGCCGGCAAGCGCGCTGTCGACATACTTGAATTTTCCCATCACCCGGTCCTTGAAGAAGGCCTTGGCGTCATCCGAGAGCACCGGGCTGAACTGCGGGCCGATGTTCTTGTGCAATTCCCCGTTGATGTAGGTGAGCCATTCCTGCAGCTTGTAACGCTCGGCGCTCTCGCGGGCGGGGGCGAGGTTCTTGGCCGCGACCTTGTCGGCGATCATCTGGACGATGACCGGGCCTTCGGTGACCAGTTCGCCGCTGTCCAGCGCCAGCGCCGGCACCTGGCCCTTCGGATTGACCTTCAAATAATCGTCACCGTTTTCGAGCTTCTTGGCGCGCAGGTCGACCTTGACCAGATCATAGGGAAGACCGGCCTCCAGAAGCGCGATATGGGGAGAGAGCGAGCAGGCGCCGGGCGAATAATACAGTTTCATCGGATTTTCCTTCCCTCGGAATTGTTGGCTTAAATAGTTGGCTTGGGGCGGCGAAGTGACTAAATGCACCTGCATGAAATAGTCAAGATTGATGCAGCTGCATTTAGTGCGGTACAGTGCTCCTGACATCTGTGGATCAAAACCATGAAACGCAAACCATCGACCGAGGCGACCGCCGCCTGGATCCGCCTGATGCGGGTCCAGAGCCGGGTGCTCGATGCCGTCGAGCAGGAACTGAAGAAATCAGGTTTTCCGCCGCTGGCCTGGTATGACGCGTTGCTCGAATTGTCGCGTGCGCCGTCCGGCGAATTGCGCCCGGTCGAGCTGGAAAAGCAGATGCTGATCCCGCAATACTCAACCTCGCGGCTGATCGACCGCCTGGTCGACGAGGGTCTGGCGGCGCGGCGCGAGTGCAAGGTCGACAAGCGCGGCCAGTTCGTCGAGATCACCGAGGCCGGGCGTGAGTTGCAAAAGAAAATGTGGAACGCCTATTCGGCCGCGATCGAAAAGCACGTCGGATCGAAACTGTCCGATGCCGATGCCATGAAGCTCTGCGGTCTGCTCGATCGGCTGGGCTGCTCCTGCGAAGAGGCCAAGGTGGCTCCCGTGCGAGACGGCGTGCCTGCACGATGATATCTATATTGCCATCAGCATCCCCGAACCAGCCGGTTCGTGGATGCCCCTGCCACACGGCGCGTTCGGTCGAATCGCCACACATTCGGATTTGTTATGGCGCGTGACCAGATCGATATGACGCCGCTGCAATCGCGCGACGAACTCGTGGCGTGGCTGGAAGCCGGCGTAAAGCCGCCGTCCGAATTCCGCATCGGTACCGAACACGAGAAAACCCCGTTCACGCTCGAGGGCCATCAGCCCGTGCCTTACGAGGGTGCGCGCGGCATCGGCGCGTTGCTGGAGGGCATGCAGCTTTTGCTCGGCTGGGAGCCGATCATGGAGCGCGGCAACATCATCGGCCTCTACGACGTCACCGGCGGCGGCGCGATTTCGCTGGAGCCCGGCGGGCAATTCGAATTGTCGGGCGCACCGGTCGAGACCGTGCATCAGACCCAGTCGGAGTTGATGGCGCACCTGGCGCAGGTGCGCGAGGTCGCGGCGCCGTTGGGGATCGGCTTTCTCGGGCTCGGCATGACGCCGTCCTGGTCGCGGTCGCAGATTCCGGTGATGCCCAAGGGCCGCTACAAGATCATGACCAATTACATGCCGAAGGTCGGAAAATACGGCCTCGACATGATGTACCGGACCTGCACGGTGCAGACCAATCTCGACTTCTCTTCCGAAGCCGACATGGTGAAGAAGCTGCGGGTATCGGTGGCGCTGCAGCCGATCGCGACCGCTCTGTTCGCCAATTCACCGTTCACCGAGGGCAAGACCAACGGCTTCCTGTCGTTCCGCTCCGAAATCTGGCGCGACACCGACAACGCGCGCTCGGGCATGATCCCCTGGGCGTTCGAGGACGGCATGGGGTTCGAGCGCTGGGTCGATTATGCGCTGGACGTGCCGATGTATTTCGTCAAGCGCGGCGACAGCTATATCGACGTGTCGGGTTCGTCGTTCCGCGATTTCTTCGAGGGCAAGAATGCGGCATTCCCCGGTGAGCGGCCGACGCTGTCGGACTGGGCCAATCATCTGTCGACGATTTTCCCGGAAGTGCGCCTCAAGCGCTATCTCGAAATGCGCGGCGCCGATGGCGTGCCATGGGGACGGCTGCCGGCGCTGCCCGCCTTCTGGGTCGGCCTGCTGTATGATGACGAAAGCCTGAACGCGGCCTGGGACCTCGTCAGCCATTGGAACGCGCACGAGCGCCAGGCCATGCGCGACGACGTCCCGCGCTTCGGCTTCAAGACCCGGATCAGGGATCGATATCTGTTCGAGGTCGCCAGGGAATGCCTGAAGCTGTCGCACGCGGGCTTGCGGCGGCGCAATCGCGTCGATCAATCCGGCCGCGACGAGAGCCGCTACCTCGAGCCGCTGGAGCGGATCCTCGACTCCGGCCGGACGCCGGCGGAGGAAATGCTGGAGAAATTCAACGGCGCCTGGGGTGGCTCCGTGGAACCGGCCTATCAGGAATACGCGTTCTAGCGCATGATCCGGAAAAGTGGACACGGAGTTTTCCGAAAAAATCATGCGCAAACAATAAACTAAAGCGCGATAGCGATCGTACGCTTATCGCGCTTTAGGAACCTATCCTTTTGTTTTGACGCGCTTTCTTTGCGCGAACAGGTCGCCGCCGCGCATCCAAGGCCGGGCGGACTGCGCCCGGAAGCGCTACCTATTGCCGCATTTTTGGGCCGTTCATCCGCCGTACAGGTTGATGGCGCTCAAATGGTCGCCCGCGGAAGAAGTGCAGTCGAAAGCAATCGCAGATGTGGACATGCCGCCGGCTCAGAGCGTGTGTGGTGACGCTCGCCTTGTTGGCGGCGGTCGCATCGGTGCGCCCGGCGCTCGCACAGGCCAATTTCGACCGTCCCGGCGGCGACTATACCAGCGCGCCGGTGACCTCGGGCGATCCCGCCGATTGCGCGCTCGTATGCGAGCGCGACAAGCGCTGCCGGGCCTGGAGTTTCAATTACCCGACCGACATGACCAATAGTGCGGTGTGCTGGCTCAAGAGCAATGTGCCGTCGCGCGTTCAGGATAATTGCTGCGTCTCAGGCGTGCGCGGCGCCGGCGTGGTCGAGCCGAGGAACGGCGCGGTCGAAACCTCGATCGACCGCTTCGGCGGCGACTACCGCAATTTCGATGTGAAAGGCGACAGCGAAGGCGATGACGAGTGCAAGGCCGCCTGCACCGCCGACAACAAATGCCGGGCCTGGACCTATGCTCGACCGGGCTATGCCGGCAAGGCGGCGCACTGCTTCCTGAAAAAAGACATCAAGCCGCCGCGGCGCAAGGCGGGTTTTACGTCAGGCGTGGTGCGGTGAGCGCGCTTGTCGTCCCCGTGAAAGCGGAGACCCATACCGCGTGATCTATTAAATGGGGCGGTGTGACAGTCCGTAGGGTGGGCAAAGGTGCTCTGCGCCGTACCCACCATCTATCCACACCGTATTCCGAGTGGTGGGCACGCTTGCGCTTTGCCCGCCCTACGATTCCATCTCGTATGGGCCTGTTCAGTGCACGGAGGTGAAGAACCGTGCGAGGCGAAAGCCAGACAGCCAGGTCCATACCGGCTGGTTGCGGATGCCCATGTCCCAGGAGCCGACCACCGCATCGGCGCGGCCGACCAGATTGTCGATCGGCAGCAGCCCGACGCCGCCATCGCGCACAGAGACGCGGCTGTCGGCGGAGTTGTCACGGTTGTCGCCGAGCACGAACAGCTTGCCTGCCGGCACCGTCACTTCAGGCGTATTGTCGAGCCGGCCGTTGTCGCGCATCTTGAAGATCGCGTGCGTCACGCCGTTCGGCAGCGTCTCGATGAAGCGATAGGCGCGTTCGCTGCCGCCGGAATCGTCTTCCGCGGCGCCGACGCCGTCGGGCTTCAGCGTCGCGCCATGGTCGTTGATGAAGAGCTGGCCCTGGCGCATCTGGATGCGGTCGCCGGGCAAACCCACCACGCGCTTGACCCAGGCCTGCGAGCGATCGCCGGGCCAGCGGAACACGACGACATCGCCGCGCTTGGGCGTTTCGCCGAACACGCGGCCGGTCTCGGGCAGCGTGATCTGGATCGGCAAGGACGCCGCCCCGTAGCCGTAAGGATATTTCGACGCCAGCAGCGCGTCGCCGATCAGCAGCGTCGGCTCCATCGAGCCGGACGGCACGTAAAAGGGTTCGGCCAGCGCGCCCTTGGCGACGAACACCACCAGCACGATCGCCGCCAGTTGCGCGGCCTGGGCGCGCCAACTTGTCGGCTTGGCGGCAGACACTTCATTCTCGACTGTCACTAGCCTGTTCCTCCAACTGTAATCCGTTCCATTCGCAGCGTCGGCTGGCCGACGCCGACCGGCACGCCCTGGCCGTTCTTGCCGCAGGTGCCGATCCCGGTATCGAGCGCGAGATCGTTGCCGATCATGCTGATGCGATGCAGGTCGGTCGGCCCATTACCGATCAGCATGGCGCCCTTCAGCGGGCTACCTAGCTTGCCGTTCTCGATTTTGTAGGCCTCGGTGCACTGGAACACGTATTTGCCCGAGGTTATGTCGACCTGACCGCCGCCGAAGTTCGCGGCGTACATGCCATTTTTGACGGAGGCGATGATCTCGGCCGGATCGCGCTCGCCCGCCAGCATGTACGTATTGGTCATGCGCGGCATCGGCACGTGCGCGTAGCTCTGGCGGCGGCCGTTGCCGGTCGGCTTCATGTTCATCAACCGGGCGTTCTGGCGGTCCTGCATGTAGCCGACCAGGATGCCGTCCTCGATCAACACGGTGCGGTTGGTCGGTGTGCCCTCGTCGTCGATCGACAGCGAACCGCGCCGCGACGCCATGGTGCCGTCATCGACCACCGTGACGCCCTTGGCCGCGACCTGCTTGCCCATCAGGCCTGCAAAGGCCGAGGTCTGCTTGCGGTTGAAATCGCCTTCCAGTCCATGACCGACCGCTTCATGCAGCATCACGCCGGGCCAGCCGGCGCCCAGCACCACGTCCATTTCACCGGCGGGTGCGGGAACCGATTCCAGATTGACCAGCGCCTCGCGGATCGCGCCGTCGGCGGCCTCGCGCCACGCCTTGGTCTCGATGAAGCGCGCATAGCCCTCGCGGCCGCCATAACCCTTGCTGCCGCTCTCCTGGCGGTCGCCCTGGCCTGCGACCACGGAAATATTGACCCGCACCAGCGGGCGGATGTCGCGGTAGCTTTCGCCGTCGGGACGGACGATTTCGACCACCTGCCAGGTGGCGCCCAGGCTGATCGAGGCCTGCCGCACCCGCGGGTCCTTGTCGCGCAGATAGGCGTCGATCTCGGCGAGCAATTTCACCTTGGCTTCAAAGCCCGGCGCATCCAGCGGATTGTCGTCGCCATAGAGTTTGACGTTGGTGTGCGCGGGTGCCGCGGCCAGTGTCCCGGAATAACCGCCGCGCACCGCTGCGACCGCATCCGCCGCCCGAATCAGCGCCGGCAGCGACACGTCGGAGGAATGGGCGTAGCCGACGGCGTCGTCCTTGACCGCGCGCAGGCCAAACCCCTGCGACGTGTCATAGGTGGCCTGCTTCAGCCGGCCATTGTCGAAGGCCAACGCTTCGGTCTGGCCATATTCCAGGAACAACTCGCCGTCATCGGCGCCCTCGAGCCCACGCGCGATCTCGCGGCGGACCGCATCGCGGTCGAGATTGGCGCGGTCGATCAGGGAGGTGGTGGCGAGATTTGTCATCAAATCAGTCCGTTGTCGGAGGGCCACGGCAATTGTTATTGCGGCCCAAGATAATTGTTTCCCGGCCATTCCGCGAGGGGCGGGGTCAACACATTGCCGAGACGATGAACTCGGTCGAAATTTGCTCCGATAGCGACAGACCGTTATGGCGGCCAATTATTTCCAGCGGTTGAAGCCTTGCGGCGGCTTACGGCAGCTTGTCGTAGCCCTCGCCGAGCCCGTTCAGGCTGAGCGGAAACCCGATGCCCTCTTCGGGCGTCTCGAAGATGATGAAGGTCGCGGTCTTCGCGGTCCGGAGCTGGCCGAGCAGTTTTTCGTCCATCACCACTTCCGCCACGCAGCCGTTCGGCAGGCAGCGGACAAACCCGGCGCGGCCGACGTCCTGGTTGTCGAGCTTGAGGCCGAGGCCGGAGGGCAGCAGCACGCCGAGCGGCGCGACCACCCGCATCAGCTTGCTCTTCTGGTCGGCGGTTTTCAGCACGATCACGGTGAGGCCGGCGTTGGACCGGTCCTCGGCTACCACGCTCTGAATCAGGGCGCATTGCTCGGCTTGCGCGCCCGGCGGGGTGTCGCAGCGGATCTGCCAGTCGCCATGGACCGACCGCACCGCGCCTTGCGCTGCCGCCGCCTGGGTCAGGCCGAGCAGGAATGCGGCGGCGAGCAGCCCGCCCAGCCAGCGGCCCCGTCCGAAACCAGACTTTTTCTTAAGTCTCGCCTGATGTGTCGAAGGCCCCATCCGGGTCGATCCTCTGATATTTCTTAGGCCAGTGCCGGTGACAGTGCCGCTAATATTGCCTCGGCAAACGCAGCCATATGCAACGGACTGATCCGCAATGACGGCGCCTTGAAGGCGATCTCTACACCATTTCCAAGGTTACATCCTAAGGCTATTCACGCGCCGGGAAGGCGGTTCTCGCAGCGAATCAGGTTCCTGCGAACCGCCCTGCCTGTGCGTACATCCGGCAACCCGGCTGTCAAGCGGCGTCCGCGGGCAAAGGCGCTGGTTTTGCCTGATTTACCGGGAAAATGTGACATCTGGAGATTAGCCGGTGACGCATGGCTTTGTGCCCTACTACTGCATTGCGAGAGCCATCGAATTATGGTTTGAGAGGCTGGATTTCGACGCGTTCTAGCGATCTGGCCCCGGTGCTTCTAAAGTGACCACGGAAGGCCGTTTGTCAGGGCGGATCGTGCAGCATGCCTGGCCATCCGGCGGGAATGCTTTGGGGATTTATCAAGGGAGCGCGAGCGGCATGAAGATGTCGAAGGGCCAGATGGGCCGGCGGTTGCTGGGATTAGCGGTGGCAGGCATGACGCTTGCGGCCGGTGGGACGGCTTTCGCTGAATTGGGGCAGCCTGCACCGTGGGAATTCAAGCTGCAGGAGGCCGGCCA
The DNA here is from genome assembly GCA_963847015.1 of uncultured Alphaproteobacteria bacterium. GTDB lineage: Bacteria > Pseudomonadota > Alphaproteobacteria > Rhizobiales > Xanthobacteraceae > Bradyrhizobium. The sequence goes on from CAWJYI010000009.1 coordinate 269,448, forward strand.
CGCCGGTGATGGAAAACATCACCTGGTTCCATAATTTCCTGTTCGTGCTGATCACCGTCATCACGCTGTTCGTATTGGCGCTGCTCATCATCGTGGTGGTGAAGTTCAACGCCAAGGCCAATCCGGTCCCCTCCAGGACCACCCACAACACCCTGATCGAGGTCGCCTGGACGCTGATTCCGGTGCTGATCCTGGTCGGCATCGCGGTGCCGTCGTTTCGCCTGCTGTTCCAGGAGCTCGACATTCCCAAGGCCGATCTGACCATCAAGGCCACCGGCAAGCAGTGGTACTGGAGCTACGCCTATCCGGATAACGGCAAGTTCGAATTCGATTCGCTGCTGGCGCAGGACAAGCAGCCGCGGCTGCTCGGCGTCGACAATGAAATGGTGGTGCCGATCAACAAGGTGGTGCGTATCCAGACCACCGGCGCCGACGTGATCCACTCCTTCGCGGTGCCGGCCTTCGGCATCAAGATCGACTCGGTGCCCGGCCGTCTCAACGAGACCTGGTTCAAGGCGACCAAGCTCGGCATGTTCTACGGCCAGTGCTCGGAACTGTGCGGCAAGGATCACGCCTTCATGCCGATCGCGGTGCGGGTCGTGAACGACCAGGAATTCGCGGCCTGGACCGAGGCGGCAAAGAAGAAGTTTGCGACCAACCCGGCGAACACGTTTGCTGCAGCGGCACGTGCTTCAGGACCCGCCCGCTCAGCGGCGCGGCCGCGCAGTAAGCCGCAACGGCTTGCGCGTGACGGGATAAGGGCGACGGGACCGCAAGGTCCGAAAAGGGACTGCAAGGCAGGATTTGAACATGGCAACTGGCGCAACGACACACGACGATCACGCCCACGGACATGACGACCACGCGCACGCCCATCCGACCGGATGGCGCCGCTTCGTCTATTCGACCAACCACAAGGACATCGGCACGATGTACCTGGTGTTTGCGATCATCGCGGGTGTCATCGGCGCTGCGATGTCGATCATGATCCGCATCGAGCTGATGTATCCCGGTGTCCAGATCTTCCACGAGACGCACACCTACAATGTGTTCGTAACCTCGCACGGCCTGATCATGATCTTCTTCATGGTGATGCCGGCGATGATCGGCGGCTTCGGCAACTGGTTCGTGCCGCTGATGATCGGTGCGCCCGACATGGCGTTCCCGCGCATGAACAACATCTCGTTCTGGCTGCTGCCGGCTTCCTTTGCGCTGCTGCTGATGTCCACTTTCGTCGAGGGTGAGCCGGGCGCCAACGGCGTCGGCGCGGGCTGGACGATTTACGCGCCGCTGTCGACTTCGGGCCATCCGGGACCGGCGGTCGATTTCGCGATCCTGTCGCTGCATCTGGCCGGCGCCTCGTCGATCCTCGGCGCCATCAACTTCATCACCACGATCTTCAACATGCGCGCGCCGGGCATGACCCTGCACAAGATGCCGCTGTTCGTGTGGTCGATCCTGGTCACCGTGTTCCTGCTGTTGCTGTCGCTGCCGGTGCTCGCCGGCGCCATCACCATGCTGCTCACCGACCGCAATTTCGGCACCACCTTCTTTGCCGCCGACGGCGGCGGCGATCCGGTGCTGTTCCAGCATCTGTTCTGGTTCTTCGGCCACCCCGAAGTGTACATCCTGATCCTGCCGGCCTTCGGCATGATCAGCCAGATCGTGTCCACCTTCTCGCGCAAGCCGGTGTTCGGCTATCTCGGCATGGCCTACGCCATGGTCGCGATCGGCGGCATCGGCTTCGTGGTGTGGGCGCACCACATGTACACCGTCGGTATGTCCAGTGCGACGCAGGCCTATTTCGTCGCCGCCACCATGGTGATCGCGGTGCCGACCGGCGTGAAGATCTTCTCCTGGATCGCCACGATGTGGGGCGGCTCGATCGAGTTCAAGACGCCGATGCTGTGGGCGATCGGCTTCATCTTCCTGTTTACGCTCGGCGGCGTCACCGGCGTCGTGCTGGCCAATGCCGGCGTCGATCGCGTGCTGCAGGACACCTACTATGTCGTCGCGCACTTCCACTACGTGCTGTCGCTCGGCGCCGTGTTCGGCATCTTTGCCGGCTGGTACTACTGGTTCCCGAAAATGTCCGGCTACATGTATTCGGAAACGATCGGCAAGGCTGCACTTCTGGTTCACCTTCGTCGGCGTGAACCTGGTGTTCTTCCCGCAGCACTTCCTCGGCCTCTCCGGCATGCCGCGCCGTTACGTCGACTATCCCGACGCGTTCGCCGGCTGGAACCTGGTGTCCTCGATCGGTTCCTACATTTCGGGCTTCGGCGTGCTGATCTTCATCTACGGTGTGGTACGACGCCTTCGTGCGCAAGCAGCAGGCCGCCGACAATCCGTGGGGTGCAGGCGCTACCACGCTGGAATGGACGCTGTCGTCGCCGCCGCCGTTCCACCAGTTCGAAGTGCTGCCGCGCGTGCAGTAATTAAGGGAATTCGCGGGCCGCGCCTCGTGCGCGGCCCGCGGTCTTGAACCAAGCGAGATAGATCTTGTCGGTTGTCGATCACAACGCCATCGATGTTCGCCCGCGGATTTCCGAGGCCGAAGTCGGCGATTACATCGCGCTGCTGAAGCCGCGGGTGATGTCGCTGGTGATCTTCACCGCACTGGTCGGCCTCGTCATCGCGCCCGGCCATTTCCACCCCGTCCTCGCCTTCACCTCGATCCTCTGCATCGCGGTCGGCGCCGGTGCGTCGGGTGCGCTGAACATGGCCTATGAGGCCGATATCGACGCGGTGATGTCGCGCACGGCAAACCGGCCGATCCCGCGCGGACGCATTACGGTCGCCTGAGGCGACCGCGTTCGGCGTCACGCTGGCGTTCTTCTCGGTGATGACGCTCGGCATCCTCGTCAACTGGGTTGCGGGTGCGCTGCTCGCGTTCACGATCTTCTTCTACGTCGTGATCTACACCATGTTGCTGAAGCGCTGGACCGCGCAGAACATCGTGATCGGCGGCGCCGCCGGCGCGCTGCCGCCCGTGGTGGCATGGGCCGCGGCCACCGGCTCGCTGTCGATGGAGCCGATCCTGCTGTTCCTGATCATCTTCTTCTGGACCCCGCCGCATTTCTGGGCGCTGGCGCTGTTTCGTTCCGACGACTACGCCCGCGCCGGCGTGCCGATGCTGCCCGTGGTCGCCGGCCCCGACGCGACGCGGCTGCAGATCCTGCTCTATACGATCGTGCTGGTCGCGATTGCGTTCGCGCCCTGGCCGCTCGGCTATTTCGACGCGGTCTATGGCGTGGTGTCGCTGCTGCTCGGCGCCGGCATGATGTGGCTTGCGATCGACGTCTACCGCCGCCGCGTAGGCGTCGAGGCCAACCGCGCCACCCGCAGGCTTTTTGCCTTCTCCATCCTTTATCTGTTCGCGCTGTTTGCGACCCTGCTGCTCGAGGTCGTCGTCCGCGCCATCTTGCCAGTGATCGGGTAGGGGGCGCATGGCGAAGGCATGGACGACAAACGGATGCCAGATGGAATCGTCCTCACCGAGGCGCAGAAGAAGAAGCCGCCGTCAGCGCTCGATCGCCATTGCGCTCGCGCTCGGCGTCCTCGTCGTGCTGTTTTTCGCGGTCACCATGGTCAAGGGGCCGGGCGTCCTAGTGCGGCCGATGTAACTCACATGGAAAACGAGACCACCAGGCAAGACCGGCCGACCGCAAGCCCCGCAAGGGTTTCGCGTCGCGGCCTGACGCGCGACGCGGTGGTGGCGTCGATCTGCGGTTTCGTCGTGGTGCTGATGGTCGGCGCGTCCTATGCCGCCGTGCCCTTCTACAACTGGTTCTGCCGCGCCACCGGTTTCAACGGCACCACGCAAGTGGCCACCTCAGTGCCCGCGGGCGCGCCGCTGACGCGCAAGGTCGCGGTGCGGTTCGACGCCAATGTCGCGCCGGGCCTGCCGTGGAAATTCGAGCCGGAGCAGAACGAGGTCGAGGTCCGGATCGGCGAGGTCGTCACCGTGTTCTACACCGTGACCAACCAGGCGGCGCGCGTCACCGCGGGGCAGGCGGCCTATAATGTGGCGCCGCTGACGGTGGGCGCCTATTTCCAGAAGATCAACTGCTTCTGCTTCACCGAACAGACCATGGCGCCGGGCGAGAAGCGCGAGATGCCTGTCGTGTTCTATGTCGATCCGGCGCTGGTCGCGGACAGCGAGAACGACAGCCTGAAGACCATCACGCTATCCTACACTTTCTATCCCGTGCGCGATCCGGCGCCGAAGCCGGTGGCAGCAGGCGAGCTGGACAAGCGCAAGGGAAGCCTTTGACGCCTGGGATTCAAACTCTGGGATTTCAGACCATGACGCCCGGGATTCCAGACTATCGGAATCCCTGGATTTGAATTTTGAGACGAATATGTGCCGAAGGGTACGGCACCGCTAACGGAGAGACCGCAATGGCTACGGCGCAAGTCAAGCATCACGACTACCACCTCGTCGATCCGAGCCCGTGGCCGGTGGTCGGCTCGATTTCGGCTTTCATCATGGCGGTGGGCGCCATCAGCTGGATGCATCACATGTACGCCGCGGCGCCGATCGTGTTCGGCGTCGGCACCATCGGCGTGCTCTACACCATGGCGAGCTGGTGGGGCGATGTGATCCGCGAAGCCCAGTACAAGGGCGACCACACCCGCGTGGTGCAGATCAGCCACCGCTACGGCATGATCCTGTTCATCGCCTCCGAAGTGATGTTCTTCGTCGCCTGGTTCTGGGCCTTCTTCAACTCCGCTTTGTTCCCGGCCGACGCCGTGCACGCCACCCGCGACGCGGTGTTCGGCTGTGGCGCCGGAACGGCGATGGGCGCCTGCAGCGTGCCGGGCACCTGGCCGCCGCATGGCATCGAGACCTTCGATCCCTGGCATCTGCCGCTGCTCAATACGCTGCTGCTGCTGACCTCGGGCACCACGGTCACCTGGGCGCATCATGCGCTGCTGGAAGGCGACAGGAAGGGTCTGAAATACGGCCTGATCCTGACCATCGTGCTTGGCGCCTGCTTCACCGCCGTGCAGGCCTATGAATACGCCCACGCTACGTTCGGCTTCTCCGGCAACATCTACGGCGCCACCTTCTTCATGGCGACCGGCTTCCACGGCTTCCACGTGCTGGTCGGCACCATCTTCCTGATCGTCTGTCTGTTCCGCGCCTATGCCGGCCATTTCACGCCGACCCAGCATCTCGGCTTCGAATTCGCCGCCTGGTACTGGCACTTCGTCGACGTGGTGTGGCTGTTCCTGTTCATCTGCATCTATGTCTGGTTCCGCGGTCCGGAGGGCGTGGCGCACGCCATGCATTGACGGATAGCAGAACCGAGCCCAACCCGACGTGCTACAAGAGGGCGGCCGCAGGGCCGCCCTTTTTGTTTTCGCTCTTTTGTTTTTTGCTTTTGTTTTCTCGCTCTTTTGTTTTCTCGCAGGGAAGCAGATGGATCAAACCCTACCGACGGTGACCGAGAGCGCGCTGCGCGGCATCGCCTGCCGCTGCCCGCGCTGCGGCAAGGGCAAGCTCTATGCGGGCTTCCTCAACCTGCGGCCCAACTGTGAAGCCTGCGGCCTCGATTATACTTTCATCGACACCGGCGATGGTCCGGCGGTGTTTCTGATCATGATTGCCGGCGCCATCGTGGTCGGCAGCGCGTTGATCGTCGAGGTGAAGTATCAGCCACCGTTCTGGGTTCATGCCGCACTCTGGTTGCCGCTGATCCTTGCCACCACGTTGCTGCCGATGCGCTCGATGAAATCGCTGCTGATCGCGCTGCAGTTCCATCACAAGGCCGCCGAAGGCCGGCTGATCGACCGCGAGCCGAAATGACCGGATTGTCATTGCGACGGCGCAGCTCTCGACAGCGCAGCTCTCGACAGCGCAGCTCTTGGGGCTTCGCGATTTTCACGCTGGTGATGGTGGTAGCCTTCGCGGGCCTCGGGATCTGGCAATTGCAGCGCCGGGCCGAGAAGCACGTGCTGATCGCGGCCTTGAACGAACGGCTTGCGGCCGCACCCGACGCGCTCCCTGCATCTTCGCAATGGAGCGCGCTGACGCCTGCCAGGGACGAATTCCGCCGCGTCAGCTTTACCGCGACTTACGCGCCGATGCCGGATGCGATGGTCTATTCTTCCGGCTCCGCCGTCCGCGACGATGTCTCCGGCCCCGGCACCTGGGCCTTTCTGCCCGCGCGATTGCCCGGCGGCGAAACCGTCGCGGTCAACACCGGCTTTGTGCGAACACAATGCAGGACCGCGCCCAGCAGGATCGCGCGGTGGGACGGCTCGTGACCGGTACGCCCGTGAAACTCACCGGCTACATCCGCTTTCCCGAAATCGCCGGCGCGCTGACGCCATCAGACAATGTCGCCAAGCGTCTCTGGTTCACGCGCGACCATCTCGCCATGGCGGGTGCGCTCGGCTGGAACGAGGGCGGCAAGGCCGTCGCGCCGTTCTACATCGATCTGGAAACGCCGGCGCCTGAAAGCGGCATCCCGAAGCCGGGCGCCGCTTACCGTCCATCTCAAGGACGATCACCTGCAATATGCCATCACCTGGTTCGCGCTGGCGGGCGCTGTGATGATTGCGTTCGGCGTGTGGTGGCGCGGACAGCGGCGCAGTTCAGCGTCGTAGGGCGCGTGGCCGGTTCCAGTTTTCGGAACATTGTTCCCTGCGCGGTCGCAACCTCTCCTTCCCGTCGCCTTGCTTTGGTCAAACCTGACAGGCGTGTGCAGTGTAAGGGGCAGGGGGATCATCGACATAGCCTCAATCCGCCGCCTGTTGCGGGTGACATTGGACTAATCAAGGAGCGCCAATGCATTCCACGCTTTCGAAAGAAACCGATCCGCACGATATCTTTGTCATCGAGCCTGATGTGGTTCTGGCCGCCCGTGCGGACAAAGCGCCTTCCGATCTGGAGCACGACCTGGCGCACGACATCCCGAGCCGTCCTTCGGCGCCGCCGGCCGGCATGGCGCCGCGGCCAGCATGGCATCCGCCGCATCGCCGCCACGGGTCGATACGACGTTTCGCGCCACCGACGTCGACAATATCCTGGGCGACCGGCCGGCAACCAGCCGATGGGCCAAGCGCGCCGTCATGGCCTTTTTGGCGCTCAGCAGCGCCATCGCTGCCGCCGCGTGGCAGCACTACGGCGATGACGCCAAACAAATGATGGCGGACTGGACGCCGTCTTTCGCGCTGAGTTCATCGCCGCAAACCGACAAGCCCGCCGTCGCCGGACAGCCGGGCTCATCTGCCGTTCCGGCATCCTCGCAAGCCACCGCGGCCAGCCAGTCATCCACGCAACCGGCGTCGCCGGCTCAGGCCACGGGGGCTGTTACGCCTGCGCTCGCCGCTGCGGAAGCGCCGCCGACCCTGCAGTCGATGGCGCGCGATATCGCGACGATGGGTCAACAGATCGAGCAGCTCAAAGCCAGTATCGAACAGCTCAAGGCCGGCCAGGAGCAAATCTCCCGCAGCGCTGCCGAGATCAAACCTGCCGAGATGAGGCCTGCCGAGCCAGAGCTCGCGGCCCAGAATATCGGCGCTTCCGCCGCGGCCGACTGCCCCGCCTGTGCGCAAGCCGCACCCGACGTTTTCGCCGGCGCAAGCCGCAACGCCTGCTCCCGCGTTGCCGCCAGCGGCCGCAGCACCTGCGCCGCCGCAGCCTGAACTACCCGCGCGGGCAGCGGTCACGACGGACGGCGAACCGGTGGTGCGGCCGCCGATGCCCCTGCGCTAGCATCCGAGGCGCGAACCTGTCCGCCGCCCTCGATGCACGAAGGCGGCGGCCTGGAGCAACGTGACACCGTCGTCCGTGGCCGGGAAATTGCTACGCGCTACTTGCCCGTCGGTGTGAGTCGTCCAGCCCCGCGCCAAAAAATATTTCGCTCACCCCGTCGGGCAAATCATCTCTACAAGCTTGCGCCATCCCGTCCCCCTCAGAGGGGCGTTTCGGTTACGAATTACGATAGCCGTGGCCCGGTTATCAGCCGTGAAGCCTTACTCCAATCCAAGTATTGATACCTTGGCAGTTGTGATTTCGGTTGGCCACAGAATTTCTGTGAGACCTTTTGCAACGGCGATCTTTTGTGTCCCATTGACTGAATAGGTAACGACGCCGCCGCCAATCGCGCCGCCGATTTTTTGGCCCCACAATTTGCGCCCGTTTGCTGTGTCAAGCACGTAGAAATTTCCGCCCATGTCCCCAAAGAAAACGATGCCGCCCGCCGTCGGCGTCATGCCGCTTTGAATGGGAAAATTCGTCTTTGCTCTCCATCTCCACGCGCCAGTGTCGGCGTCAACGGCGTAGATCCAACCTGCCCAGTCGAAAGCCGGGTCCGACTTACCCCACGTGTTGAACGGGTTGATCGATGCTTCGCCGGACCACGGTTTGCCGGGCGGCACGCTGGCGATTTTCTCCTTCGGCATAAGCGTAACGGTGGTGCACCATTCGACCTCGCCGATGAAAACGAGGTTCAACTGGGGATCGTAAGCGGGACCGTTCCACTCGGCGCCGCCAGTCGAGCCGGGACAGAAGTGGACGGGCTTGCCGACCACAAACGGCGCATCCTCGTTCTCCATCCGGGTGACCGGCAGCCTGTAGAGCAAGGCATTGGTGTCGAGATCGAAGCCGTAAAGGTGGCCGTCCTTCGGGGCGACCGACAGAACCTTCTTGCCGCCTGCGGTCTTGATAATGGCTGGAGCGCCGGAAACGTCCCAATCGTGCCAGTCTTTCGGCACGATCTTGAAGTGGTTCTTGTAAGCCCCGGTCATCGCGTCGAGGACGACGACCGAGCCGGAATAAAGGTTCGACCCTTCACGCACGTCGGTTGCAAAATCAGGTGCGGGGTTCCCGCCCGGCACATACAACAAGCCGGTATCCGGGTCCAAGGTGTATGAAGTCCAGGTCGCGCCGCCGGTAATCGGCACGCCTTGCAGCGAGTTGCCCCAAGTCGACGCATTGAGGGGTGAAGCACCGAGCGGTCCGCGCGTCGGATCGCCTTCAGCCTTCGGCACGAGGTAGAACTCCCACACGATCTTGCCGGTTTTGGCGTCAAGCGCATACATGCGCCCCTTCACTCCCTTGATGTCGCCTCCTGCGTTGCCGATGAAAACCAAACCGTTCCAGGCGATCGGAGCCGCCGGGGCGCTCTCGCCCTTCTTCGGGTCCCCGATCGCGGTTTCCCAGATGCGTTTGCCCGTCTTGAAATCGTAGGCGAGGACGCGGGCGTCTTGGGTGCCGCGGAAAAGCATGCCGTCTAGATACGCCGCGCCGCGATTGACCTCCTGGGGCGTAGCCGGAACGTAATCCTCATGCGTGCGCCAGTTCTCGCGGCATGTCGAAGGATCGATGGAGAAGATGTCGAACGCGGTCACGAAGATCAGCGCGCCGTTCACCTCCAACAGCCCGGAATTGAAGCCGGTATATTGCCTGGTATCATAAGTGCAGAGAACTTTGAGCTTGTCAGCGTTTGTTCTGTTGATCTGACTTAACTCCGAGAAGCGGTTCGAGGTGAGCGTCTTGTTGTAGCTTGGCCAGTCTCCCTCAGTTCCGCCAGGAGCAGCCTGCGGCGCTGCCGAAGCCGTCGAGGCTGATGGCTGCGCCGCCGCTCCGGTCGGGGCGACTTCCGTTTCAAGGGTCCCGGCGGGAGCCGACCAATAGCGCACATAATTTATCGCCGTCGACCCGATCTGAACCGTTTGGTCCCAATAAGCATAGGAGAGACCGGCTATGGCAATGCCGACGACAACGATTGCGCCGAGGAGAGCGCGAAGCCAAAATCTCATCGGTTAACTCCCTGAATTGCGAATTCTGGGAAAGGAGCAGCAGCCGGATGGACTCCCACCGGTGAGGAGCTCCCGACACAGCCCACTGCTTCCAAAATGTGTCGGATCAAATCATCCGGGCCGCTCCGCGATCTTGTGTGGCGAGATCGAAGGTAAAGACCCCATCCACTCCGTCTGGGCGTTGCAGCACCTCTGGATGGCGAAGCGTGCGAACCGCATCGTTGTAGCCGGCCTTCCAGTGTTCCTCCATCGTGCGGCGGGAAAACTCGTAATCTTTGGAGCAACCTTCATAATTCTCGGCGTGGTAGATGAGCTGAATAAGATTGTAGACTTTCTCGTCCGCGAGCTCCGCCAGCCTCTCGGCCTCCGGCGACTGCAGCAGGTCCTTGGGTAGCTTCTTGAGCAGTTTCGCGGCTGTCCGGCGAGCCATCTGCAGTTTCTTGAAGTGATCGGTTGCGGTCCGCGTGCGGCTGGAGAAGCGGATCTCCTTCTGACGCAGTTCAATCTCGGTCAAGTTGCGCGGTAGTTCGCCGCGCGCGCTCCACAGATCGAGCTGAAAAACGAGAGTGTCTTGCCGGGGGTTGTAGTCTAGCACCCATTGCAACGGCGTGTTGGAGACGAGGCCGCCGTCCCAGTAGAATTCTCCCTCGATTTCCGTAGCGGGAAAGCCGGAAGGCAAAGACCCGCTGGCCATCACATGTTGGGGGCCAATCCGGTCGGTAGCGTTATCGAAGTAGACGAAGTTGCTACTGCGGATGTTCACAGCGCCGACGCTGAAGCGAGTTGCTCCGGCGTTTATCAGGTCAAAATCCACCAAGCGTTCGAGTGTGGCCTGGAGGGGAGCAATATCGTAGTAGCTCATAGCTGCGGGGCTCATCGACGGATAAAGGTACGGCGGCGGCTGACGGAGTTTGAAGAAACCGGGCGCGCCGAAGAGGAGCGTGCTGAATGAGCGGAGCTGATTGACGAAGCTGTGGGCGAACTCGTCTTCGAGCTTTACCTCCGGGAAATAGGGTATTCCCACCGGAGAGTTGCTGACGGTTTCCCAGAATTCGCGCAATCTCTCGACACGCTTTTCGGGCGGATTGCCGGCAATAAGCGCCGAATTAATCGCTCCGATCGAAATGCCCGCGACCCAGTCGGGATGCAGATTGGCTTCCGCCAAGGCCTGGTAAACGCCGCCCTGATAGGCCCCAAGGGCACCGCCGCCTTGCAGCACCAATGCGATCCGCTCGAACGGCGGGCGCTCAGTCGTGATGTGAGTCTTACGCAGCGAAGGCTGATGGCTAGGCATCACGGTCCTCCTGTACTTACTGCGCGCGTTGCTCCACCGTCAGGCGTCGTCGAGACTATCATTTCGTTGCTCAAGACGCTCAATTGTGCAGCTCGGTTCGGCCCACGGAAGACGAATGCTTGCTGCGACCGCATAATGATTGCGTCATTAAATCCCGCGGCAAGCCATCCGTTACGTAGGCAACCATGTGGAGTTTTGTCGAGCGTCGGTGATAATTGGTTCTTTTAGCGCCCGGACACAACTAAGCGTGCGAAAAATAGTAAAAATAAACATGCGCAAAAATGACACGTCAGCCTCGCTGACTGAAATGCGCGGCCGGGAAATTGCTACGCGCTACTTGCCCGTCGGTGTGAGTCGTCCAGCCCCGCGCCAAAAAATATTTCGCTCACCCCGTCGGGCAAATCATCTCTACAAGCTTGCGCCATCCCGTCCCTCTCAGAGGGGCGTTTCGCGATCGTCACGGACGTAGGGGCGGGATGCAGTGGCCGTGGCAGCGCCGGGCGCGCAAGATGAATCGCAGGGCGGGGTCTCCCGTGAGCGAACATCGCGCGCTGGACGAACGGTGCGGACTGCGGACGGCAAAGCCGTGTGGTTCTGGTACCCGTTGCTGGTGCCAAGTTGGCGGAGGCGTATCGGCCCTACCGGGTCCGAGAAACCTTCAATCCGCCGACGACGGTGACAAGATGAATTCGTCGCCGGGAAGAGCGCGGAATAAGCCGTTAAAACCATTGCGCAGGGAATGCCGGTGTGATGCCGGTGAACCTGTGGTGACTACCGTGTGCTTACTACCATTGCACACGGGCTGCGGGTGCATCGGACACCCGGCATTCCCTGCGCCCTCTGTTTTCTGGAGGGACACCGCTCGTCATTCGCCCGGACGCTTCGCGCCGCGGGATCGCAAAATCGTATCTGCAATCGAGCGTCGCCCTCGCGAGGCTCCACATCCGGCTCTCGCTTGCCCGAGCTGCGGCACTTCCTACGGGCTATTTTTTGGCGGCTTGATCTTCTATGGTGCCGCGAGTTCACCCACGGTGAAATCGATAATTCTGATAAATCAAAGGCTTGGCAGGAGGCTGGGCCTTTGGAGGGCAGTTTGACGCGGTATATTTCGACGCGGGGGGAAGCCCCCACACTGGGTTTTTGCGATGTGATGCTGACCGGGCTCGCCCGCGACGGCGGCCTCTATGTGCCCGAAATCTGGCCGCAGCTTTCGCATGAAACCATCGCCGGATTTTTCGGACGGCCCTATTGGGAAGTCGCGGTCGATGTGATCAGGCCGTTTGTCGGCGGTGAAATTTCCGACGCCGATCTCGGCCGCATGGCGAACGAGGCCTACGCGACGTTCCGCCATCCCGCGGTGGTCCCGCTCGACCAGGTCGGGCCCAATCAATTCCTGCTGGAGCTGTTCCACGGCCCGACGCTGGCGTTCAAGGACGTCGCGATGCAGCTGATTTCGCGGCTGATGGATCACGTGCTGGCGAAGCGCGCGCAGCGCACCACCATCGTCGTTGCGACGTCGGGTGACACCGGCGGCGCCGCGGTCGATGCCTTTGCCGGTCTCGACAATGTCGATCTGATCGTGCTGTTTCCGCATGGCCGGATCTCCGACGTGCAGCGGCGGATGATGACGACGACCGGCGCTGCCAATGTGCACGCGCTCGCGATCGAAGGCACGTTCGACGATTGCCAGGCGATCGTGAAGGCGATGTTCAACCATCACGGCTTCCGCGATGCGGTTTCGCTGTCGGGCGTGAACTCGATCAACTGGGCGCGGATCGTCGCTCAGGTGGTTTACTATTTCACCTCGGCGGTCGCGCTGGGCGCGCCCGGGCGAACGGTGGATTTCACCGTGCCGACCGGCAATTTCGGCGACATCTTCGCGGGCTATGCGGCCAAGCGCATGGGCTTGCCGATCCGGTGGTTGCGGATTGCCTCCAACGTCAACGACATCCTGCCGCGCACGCTGAAGACCGGCATCTACGAAGTGCGCGAGGTTCACGCGTCGGCCTCGCCGTCGATGGATATCCAGGTCTCCTCGAATTTCGAGCGGCTGCTGTTCGAGGCCGGCCGACGCGACGCCGACGGCGTTCGCCGGCTGATGGCCTCGCTAAAGCAGTCCGGGCGTTTCGTGCTGCCCGACGCAACGCTGGCCGCGATCCGCGAGGAGTTCGACGCTGGCCGCGCCGACGAGACCGAAACCAGCGCCGCCATCCGCGCCGCCTGGCGTGAGGCCGGCGACCTCGTCGATCCCCATACCGCGGTGGCGCTGGCGGTGGCCGATCGCGACACGTCGGATTCGAAGGTCCCCAATATCGTGCTGTCGACCGCGCATCCGGCCAAATTCCCCGATGCGGTCGAGGCTGCATGCGGCGTGCGGCCGCAATTGCCGGCCTGGCTCGACGGCCTGATGACCAAATCCGAACATATCACAGTGATGAAAAACGATTCTCCGGAAGTGGAGAGATTCGTGCGCTCGGTCAGCCGTGCCGCGAAGCAGGGAGTTGCCGGATGAGCGTTGAAGTCACCAAGCTGCCTTCCGGCCTTACCGTCATCACCGACACCATGCCGCATCTGGAGACCGCCGCGCTCGGCGTCTGGACCGGCGTCGGCGGCCGCGACGAAAAGCCCGACGAGCATGGCATCTCGCATCTGCTCGAACACATGGCGTTCAAGGGCACCACGCGGCGTTCGTCGCGCGAGATCGTGGAGGAGATCGAAGCGGTCGGCGGCGATCTCAACGCCGGCACCTCGACCGAAACCACCGCTTATTACGCGCGGGTGATGAAGGCCGACGTTCCGCTGGCGCTCGACGTGTTGTCCGACATCCTCTCCAACCCGTCCTTTGTGCCGGACGAACTGGAGCGCGAGAAGAGCGTCATCGTGCAGGAAATCGGCGCGGCGCAGGATACGCCCGATGACGTCGTGTTCGAGCACCTCAACGAGCTCTGCTATCCCGACCAGCCGATGGGGCGCTCGCTGCTCGGCACCGCCAAGACGCTGAAGAAATTCGATCGCGACATGCTGCGCAGTTATCTTTCGACGCATTACCGCGGGCCCGACATGGTGGTGGCGGCCGCGGGCGCCGTCGATCACAAGCGTGTCGTGGAGGACGTGACGCAAAGATTCGCGAGCTTCGACGCCACGCCGGCGCCGAAGCCGCAGCCGGCGATGTTCGGCAAGGGCGGCTCGCGCGTGGTGCATCGCGACCTCGAACAGGCGCATCTGACGCTGGCGCTCGAGGGCGTGCCGCAGACCGATCTGTCGCTGTTCTCGCTGCAGGTGTTCACCAACACGCTCGGCGGCGGGATGTCGTCGCGGCTGTTCCAGGAAGTGCGCGAGAAGCGCGGCCTGTGCTATTCGATCTACACCTTCCACGCGCCCTATACCGACACCGGATTTTTCGGCCTCTATACCGGCACCGACCCCGGCGACGCGCCCGAGATGATGGAGGTGATCGTCGACGTCATCAATGATGCCGCGGAAACCCTCACCGAAGCCGAGGTCGCCCGGGCCAAGGCGCAGATGAAGGCGGGGCTGTTGATGGCGCTGGAAAGCTGCTCCTCCCGCGCCGAGCAATTGGCACGTCACGTGCTGGCCTATGGCCGGCCGCTGACGGTGGAGGAGCTGGTAGCGCGGATCGATGCGGTCAGCGTCGAATCGACCCGCAACGCCGCGCGCGGCCTGTTGTCGCGCAGCCGGCCGGCGGTCGTGGCGCTGGGCAGCGGCAGGGGTCTGGACACGGCGGTGGCTTTTGCGGAAGGATTGACGCGGTCGAAGGCGAAGACGCTCTTGCACTAGTTCTTGCACTAGTTCTTGCGCTAGTTATGGTGTTGGGTTGAACGGCGTGTAAGTTCGGTTCACCTCGCCCTAGCTTCCGGATGGTGTGGGGTGAAGTGGCGTCGTCGCTACGGGGAGTTTGGGCATGGCCCTGTTTCGTTTGCCAACCAGCGGACCTGCCGCGCTTGCGCCGCGCGGCCACGGGCTGTTGCTGCGGGCGCCGCAGATGTCGGATTTCCTGCAATGGGCGCAATTGCGCGAGTTCAGCCGGGCCTATCTGACGCCATGGGAGCCGATCTGGCCGTCGGACGACCTGACCCGGGCCGGCTTCCGGCGGAGGCTGCGCCGCTATACCGAAGACATCGCGGCCGACCGGTCCTACCCCTTCATCATCTTCCGCGAATCGGACGGGGTGATGATCGGCGGCATCACGCTCGCCAATGTCCGCCGCGGCATCGTGCAGGCCGGCACCATCGGCTATTGGGTCGGCGAGCCCCATGCCCATCGCGGCTACATGACGACGGCGTTGCGGGTGCTGCTGCCGTCGCTGTTCGGCGAGCTGAACCTGCACCGCATCGAGGCCGCCTGCATTCCCTCCAACGCGCCGTCGATCCGGGTGCTGGAGAAATGCGGCTTCACCCGCGAGGGGCTGGCGCGGCGCTATCTCTGCATCAACGGCGTCTGGCAGGATCACCTGCTGTTCGGCCTGCTGCACGAGGATTTCCGAGGCTGAACTTTAAGAGGCTGAATCTAAAGAGGCTGAATCTTAATTTGAGGCTAGAACTTAATTTTTTTCCACTTGGGGGTGCCTTGTTAGGTGCCTTGTTAGGTGCCTTGGGTTCGCCGCCATTGGCCTGCTATAAGGCGCGCAGGCACAATGCCGGGAGATGACGGGAGTGTCGGGGACGTTCCATGGGTGACAATCGTTTCGTCAAAGTCGCGGTCCTCGCCGTACTCGGCGCTGGCCTGGTGGCCGGGCCGGCGTCGGCGCAATCGCTGGGCGATCGCTTCAAGAGCCTGTTCGGGGGCAAATCCGACGAGCCGGCCGACAATGTGCTGCCGCCGTCGTCCGAGACTCAAACCCAGTCCGATCTGACTTGTCCGCCGGTCGCCATTCGCGCCGGTGCGTCCACCTATGCCGTCGCAGCGCCGGGCAAGCAGGCGATCGGCAACGATCTGCGGTTTCAGGCGACGATCACCAAGACCGCGCGCGAATGCTCGATCAATGGCGGCGAGATCACCGCGCGGATCGGCATTCAGGGGCGCGTGATTGCCGGCCCGGCCGGCGCGCCGCCTTCGGTTCAGGTGCCGCTGCGGGTAGCCGTGGTGCAGGGCGGCGTATCGGAGAAGACCATCGCCACCAAGGCGTTCCAGACCACGGTCAACATGACGGAATCGGGCAGCGAACCGTTTACGCTGGTGGCTGAAGATCTGATCTATCCGGCGCCTGCGGGCGCGGTCGCCGATTCCTACATCTTCTATATCGGCTTCGATCCGCAGGCCTTGAAGCCCGAGCCGAAGCCGCGCGTGACGAAGAAGAAATAGGCGCCGCGGTCCTCGTCCGGCGTGACCGGGGGTTTAACGGGGATCTGGACTCGAAGCGGCAATAAAAAACCGGCGCGATGATCTCGCGCCGGCTTTTTTGTTCATTTGAAACCGGTCGGTTCAGCTTGTCAGTTCAGCTTGGCGTGCACTTCCGCAATGCCCTTGGTCAGCAAGTCATCGGCGACCGAACCCTTGACCGACTGCGACAGGATGGTGGACGCCGCCGCCACCGCGGCATTGGCCGCCGCCGAACGGACGTCGGCGATCGCCTGCGCTTCGGCGAGGGAGATCTTGCTCTCGGCGGTCTTGGTGCGCCGGGCGACAAAATCCTCGATCTTGGTCTTGGCCTCGGCCGCGATGCGCTGGGCGTCGGCCTGGGCGCTCGAGATGATCTCCGCGGCCTCGCGCTCCGCGCTGGCGCGCTTGGTCTTGTATTCCGCGAGCAGGTTGGCGGCCTCGTCCTTGAGGCGGCGGGCGTCATCGAGCTCGGCCTTGATGCGTTCGGCGCGGTGGTCGAGCGCCTTCAGCACCGTGCGATGGATGCCCAAATAGGCAAACAGCGCCATCAGGATGACGAAGGCGATGGCGACCCAGGTTTCCGGTTCGGTGAACATCAGACTATCCCTTCAACGACGCATCGACGGCGCTGTTGACCGTTTTGCCGTCGGGCAGCACGCCGGTCAGCCGCTGCACGATCGCGCCGGCCGCATCCGCGGCAATGCCGCGGACGTTGCTCATCGCGTTCTCGCGGGTTTTCGCGATGGTTTTCTCGGCCTCGGCGAGCTTGGTCGCGAGCCGGTCTTCCAGCGTCTTGCGCTCGGCTTCGGAGGCCGCGTTCAGCTTCTCGCGGGTCTCGTTGCCGATGGCTTGCGCCCGGGAGCGGGCCGCGGCCAGGTCGGTTTCGTAGGCCTTCAGCGCGGCGTCGGACTCGTCCTTCAGCCGCTGCGCCGCCGTCAGGTCGGACTCGATCGCCTTCTGACGTGCGTCGATCACGCCGCCGACGCGCGGCAGCGCAATACGCGACACGATCACATAGAGCGCGACGAAGGCGACAGCCAGCGACACCAGCTGCGAAGCATACGTGCTCGATTCGAACGGAGGGAATCCTCCGCCGTGGCCGCCTTCGGCTTCAGTGTGGGCGCCGGTCTTCTGGCCCTTGGTCGGGGTACCATGACTTTCAGCCACGGAGTTCTCCTGTTGCTGTCATGCGCGCCGCCGGAAGGCGGCGCGAAGGGGTGCCGCTCAGAGCGGAACGAACAGCAGCAGCAGCGCGATCAGCAACGAGAAAATGCCGAGCGCTTCGGTCACGGCGAAGCCGAAAATCAGGTTGCCGAACTGGCCCTGGGCTGCCGAGGGATTGCGGACCGCTGCGGCGAGATAGTTGCCGAAGATGACGCCCACGCCAACGCCTGCGCCGCCCATGCCGATGCATGCGATGCCCGCGCCGATAAGTTTTGCTGCTGCCGGTTCCATTTTCTTGAGCTCCTTGAGAGATAAGACAAAGTGTGGGTGGAAATTCCCCGGACCGTTTAGTGTCCCGGATGAATAGCGTCGTTGAGATAGATGCAGGTCAGGATCGCAAACACATAGGCTTGCAGGAACGCGACCAGCAGTTCGAGCGCGGTCAGCGCAACCGTGAGCGCGAGCGGCAACATGCCGCCGGCCCAACCGAGGGCGCCGAGCGAGACGCCGAGCATTGCCACGAAGCCCGCGAACACCTTCAGCGCGATGTGGCCGGCCAGCATGTTGGCGAACAGACGCACACTGTGCGAGACCGGCCGCAATAAGAACGACAGGATCTCAATGAACATGACAAGCGGCAGGATGTAGATCGGAACGCCGGTCGGCACGAAAATCTTGAAGAATTTCAGCCCGTTCTTGTAGATGCCGTAAATCAGGACGGTGAAGAACACCAGCAGCGCCAGCGCTACGGTGACGATGATGTGGCTCGAAATCGTGAACGTGTAGGGGATGATACCCACGAGGTTCGAGACGCAGATGAACATGAACAGCGAGAAGATCAGCGGGAAGAACTTCATGCCTTCCGTGCCAGCCGTGCTGCGGATTGTGCTGGCGACGAATTCGTAGCTGATTTCGGCGATCGACTGGAAGCGCCCGGGCACCAGCTGCCGTCCGGAGACGCCGCCGATCATCAGGATCGAGATCACCGCCACCGCCACGAACATGTAGAGCGACGAGTTGGTGAAGGCGATCGTCTGATTGCCGATGTGGCCGATCGTGAACAGGGGCTCGATATTGAACTGATGGATCGGGTCGATTTTCATCCGGGCGGCTCTTGGTCCTCCGGCGTACCCGCCGGAAATCGAATTTCAAATGTCATGACTTCCCGTCAGCGCTCAGCGCTTGCCTGGAGCCACGCCCGCAGACCTCACCACGTTGACCACGCCGGCAACAAAGCCGAGCAGCAAAAACACGATGAAACCGAACGGCGATGTCGACAACAAACGGTCGAAACCCCAACCAATCCCTGCTCCGACGGCAACGCCCGCAACCAACTCCGAGGAGAGGCGGAAACCGAGCGCCATTGCAGATGTTCTGGCAGCACTGTCTCCGCTTTCAGTTCCGGGTTGATCAGTCCTGATTTTGCGGCTGTCGCGAATTTCCGACAACCGATGATCCAGACTTCCGAGCCTTGCGGAAAGCGCGGCTTCATCAGACGACGACTGATCGCGATTTCCACTAGCGTTGTCGTTGGTGTCTTCGGCCATGCCGATAACACTAGACGATGCTGCAGTTGATGGAAATTACGTCCGTCACCTTTAAAAGCCGCGCGGACCATACTTACCGCGTCTAATCAAGTCAAGATTGCGCCGTAACCAGTTAGTGGCTTGATTCGACTGGATTTATTTGGAGATATTCCACGCCCCTGTGTACCGGGCATCGCAGTGCAGCAGCTAGAACAGTCGGGATCGATCTTGCGCGGTCCGACCGGGTCTGTTGGGATGCTCCCAGTCCATCTCACATCTGTTTTCCCGGGGCCCTCATGCAGCGTCAGGTCGATTACTATTTCTCGCTTCTGTCTCCATGGGGCTATATCGGGCACAAGCCGTTTCGGGATCTCGTAAGTACCTATAACATCAAGGTAAATCACAAGCCCGTGGTGCTGGTCGATCTGTTCTCGGAAACCGGCGGATTGCCGCTGATGAAGCGCCACCCGGTGCGGCAGCGCTACCGGATGGTCGAGTTGCAGCGCTGGCGCGACAAGCGCGGGCTGAAATTCCATCTGCAGCCGGCGAATTGGCCGTTCAACGCCCGGCTCGCCGATGGCGTCGTGATCGCGGCGAACGAGGCAGGGCTCGATCCCGATCGATATTTGCGGCGGGCCTTTGCCGCCGTCTGGGAAGATCAGCTCGATCTCGGCGATCCCGCGACGATCGCGAAGCTCGCCGACGAATCCGGGCTTCCCGGCAAACAATTGGTGGAGCGTTCGGGCTCGGAGGAAATCAGCGCGGCCTATGAACAAAACCGCCAGGATGCGCTGGCGGCGGATGTGTTCGGCTCGCCGGTCTATGTGCTCGATGGCGAAGTGTTCTGGGGACAGGACCGGATCGAATTGCTGGGGGATGCGTTGAAGTCCGGCCGCGCGGCCTATAGCTCAAAGGTGTAGCGTCCGGAGAGAGCGGTTCGTCCTGAGGCGGGAGCAAGCTCATGAGCACGGCGACGTCGTCCTCGAACTTTCCAGGTTTCATCCGGGCAGCCGTGCTGGCGGCTTGTCTTGCCAGCGCCGGCAGCGCCGTTGCGCAGGCCGCGCCCGATACCGAGAACGGCCGCTATGCGCTGTCGCCGATCGCCGACGGCGTGCTCCGGCTCGATACGCGAACCGGTGCGGTCTCGACCTGCAGCAATTCGGGCGCCGGCTGGGCCTGCTACGCCGTGCCTGACGAGCGCTCGGCGCTGGATGCGGAGATCGGCCGCCTGCAATCCGAGAACGAGAAGCTCAAGGCCGATCTCGCCTCGCGCGAGCCGACCGTGACCGGCAAGATCGAAGAGCCGCTGCCGAAATCCGACTCGCTGAAGCCGAGCGAGCCGAAGGTTGCCCAGGGCGAGCGCAAGATCGAAATCCCGCTGCCGAGCGACCGCGACATGGATCGCATGATGTCGTTCCTGGAGCGGGCCTGGCGGCGGCTGATCGAGATGGCCAACCGCGTGCAGAGGGACGTCAACGGCGGGATTTGACGATGCTGTCGTCCCTGCGAATGCAGAGACCCATAACCACAGTCCTGAGTTGCTTGAAAAATTGTACCATCTCCGACCGCCCGAAATCGAGAGGCCGCGGAGTATGGGTTCCTGCGTTCGCAGGAACGACGGAGGGATTAGTATATGACTTCACCCCGAACGCTCTCGCGAACTTCGCCATCCACGGTCACCGCTAATGCGATCGCATCATCGCTGCTGACCGTGGAGACATCAGGCGCCGGCTTCACCGATCTTACCGCCGAGGTCGCCAAATTCGTGCGCGACGCCGGCGCGCGCGAAGGCGCGGTGACGCTGTTCATCCGCCACACCTCGGCGTCGTTGACGATCCAGGAGAATGCCGATCCGTCGGTGCTCAACGATCTGACGACGGCGCTCGATCGCGCGGCGCCCGAGAATGCCGGATGGACCCATGATACCGAAGGGGCGGACGATATGCCGGCGCACATCAAGACCATGCTGACCGCGACATCGCTGCATGTTCCGGTCCTGCACGGCGCGCTCGCACTGGGAACCTGGCAAGCGATCTACCTGATCGAGCACCGCGCGCGGCCGCATCGGCGCGAGGTCGTGCTGCAGTTCATGGGTGAGGCGAACTGAAACGAGAACGGCCGCGGATCGCTCCGCGGCCGTACTGCTTGAGTAGATCGGTGGCCGCCGCCACCGGCCAAACAGTTACTTCGTGATATCGACGTCCTTGGTTTCCGGCAGGAAGAAGAAGCCGACGACCACGGTGATCGCCGCGAAGATGATCGGATACCAGAGGCCTGCGTAGATATCGCCGGTCGAGGCCACGATCGCGAACGCGGTCGCGGGCAACAATCCGCCGAACCAGCCGTTGCCGATGTGATAGGGCAGCGACATCGAGGTGTAGCGGATCTTGGTCGGGAACAGTTCGACCAGCATCGCGGCGATCGGCCCGTACACCATGGTGACGAAGATCACCAGGATGAACAGCAGGCCGATCACGGCCGCAACCTGCGGACGGAAAATGTCGAACGGGTTCGACATTTTCACGATGCCTGCGTCGCCGGCCTTCGGATAACCGGCGGCAGCGACGGCGGCAGCGATCGCCGGGTTGCCGGCCTTGGCGTCGGCGTAGGCCACGTCCTTGCCGTTGACGACGACCTTCACGCCGGAACCTGCCGGGCCGTAAGCGGTCGAGTACTTGACCGAGGACTGCGCAAGGAACGCGCGGGCCGTGTCGCAGGGTGCGCTGAACACGCGGGTTCCGACCGGGTTGAACAGATCGCCGCAGCCTGCGGGATCGGCAACCACTTCGACCTTGGTGCTTTCGATGGCCTTTTCCAGCGCCGGGTTGGCGTTGGTGGTGATCATGCGGAAGATCGGGAAGAAGGTCAGCGCCGCGATCAGGCAGCCCGCCAGGATGATCGGCTTGCGGCCGATCTTGTCGGAGAGCGCGCCGAACACGATGAAGAAGCCGGTGCCGAACAGCAGCGACCACGCGATCAGAAGGTTGGCGGTATAACCGTCGACCTTGAGGATCGATTGCAGGAAGAACAGCGCGTAGAACTGGCCAGTGTACCAGACCACGCCCTGACCCATCACGCCGCCGAGCAGCGCGATCAATACGATCTTGGCGTTGCTCCAGTTGGCGAAGGCTTCGGTCAGCGGAGCCTTCGAGGTCTTGCCCTCGTCCTTCATCTTCTGGAACACCGGCGATTCGTTCAGTCGCAGCCGGATCCATACGGAGATGCCGAGCAGGAAGACCGAGACCAGGAACGGAATGCGCCAGCCCCAGGCTGCGAATTCAGGCTCGCCCAACGCGGAGCGGGTGAACAGGATCACCAGCAGCGACAGGAACAGGCCGAGCGTCGCCGTGGTCTGGATGAACGAGGTGTAGTAGCCGCGTTTACCCATCGGCGAATGTTCGGCCACGTAGGTCGCCGCACCGCCATACTCGCCGCCGAGCGCGAGGCCCTGCGCCAGCCGCAGCGCGATCAGGATGATCGGCGCTGCGATGCCGATGGTGGCGGCGTTAGGCAGCAGGCCGACGATGAAGGTCGACAGGCCCATGATCATGATGGTGACGAGGAAGGTGTATTTGCGCCCGACGATATCGCCGACACGCCCGAACACGATGGCGCCGAACGGGCGAACCAGGAAGCCGGCGGCGAAGGCGAGCAGCGCGAAGATGTCGCGCGTTGCCGGCGGATAGGCCGAGAAGAACTGCGCGCCGATGATGCCGGCAAGCGATCCGTAGAGGTAGAAGTCATACCACTCGAAGACGGTGCCGAGCGAGGAGGCGAGAATGACGAAACGTTCGTCCTTCGTCATTCCTGCGGTCCTGCCCGATGTTGCGGTCATTGTGGACATTTCGATCGCTCCCCAAATCATTGATGCAGAGTCGCCCGCACGCCGAACTTGGCCGGATTGAGCTGTGGGCTTCGGTTTACGGTAACATCGCCGTGAAACCTGCCCCAATACGACTTTTGGCCCTTTGCACGGCCGCGTCTGCGCCCGGCCATCCGCCGGCACTGGCCATGCCGGAACTTACGTCCGCGTGGCTGCGCGTATTGCAGCGCACAAGCGGGCGGATTAACTGCTTTCAGACGTGATAGAAATGCACGCTTGCGTGCGACAGCCTGTCAGGGGAAAAGCGATACGGGTGTACCGCAAGCCTGTTGCGAGAAATCAATGACGACCGCTGCCAATACCCATCTCGTCATCGCCGATGACCATCCGTTGTTCCGCGACGCGCTGCGGCAAGCGGTCGCGAGCGTCGTCACTTCGGCTGTCATCAGCGAGGCCGGATCGTTCGACGATCTCACCGCCCTGCTCGAACGGGATTCCGACGTCGATCTCATCCTGCTCGACCTGACCATGCCGGGGATCAGCGGCTTCTCCGGCCTGATTTACTTGCGCGCGCAATATCCGGCGATCCCTGTCGTGATCGTGTCCGCCAGCGACGATGCCGGCACCATCCGGCGGTCGCTCGATTTCGGCGCCTCCGGCTTCATTCCCAAGCGCTTCGGGGTCGAGACGCTGCGCGACGCGATCATGAAAGTGATGGATGGCGACGTCTGGGTTCCGCAGGACACCGATCTGTCGGCGGCCAACGACCCTGATATGACGCGGCTGCGCGACCGGCTGGTGACGCTGACCCCGCAGCAGGTGCGGGTGTTGATGATGCTGTCGGAGGGTCTGCTCAACAAGCAGATCGCCTATGAGCTCGGCGTCTCCGAAGCGACCATCAAGGCGCATGTCTCCGCGATCCTGCAGAAGCTCGGTGTCGAAAGCCGAACCCAGGCCGTGATCGCGGCCGCGAAAATCTCGGGCGGCCAATGGCGCCAGGGCACGCCGACAGGAGCGATCAGCGTCATTCCGCGGCGTGCCATTGCCGCTAGGTCTGTGGGCGCATCCCGGAATGACGGAGTAGAAACGACATCGTCTACTCGGCCGCCACCATCTGCCGCGCACGCCACTGACCAATCAGGGCCCGTAGCGACGCCGGTTTGACCGGCTTGTTGAGCACCGCGATGTTTTCTTCACGCGCGGCGGTGCGGACATGCGGGCTGCGATCGGCCGTGATCAGGATGGCCGGAATGTTGTCGCCGAAGCGGCGCCTGATCTCGCGGATCGCAGCGACGCCGTTGCCGCGGTCGAGATGATAATCGACCAGCAGGCCGGTGACGCGGCCGTCGCTGGCTTCGGTCGCCGTGATCGCCGCCTCCAGATCGGTCACCGCGATCACTTCGGCGTCCCATGCCGTCAGCAGCGTCTTCATGCCGTCGAGGATTGCGGCGTCGTTCTCGATGCAGACGATCAGCGAGCCGCTCATCGGCGTCTTCGACAACGGGGTCGCGCTGGTGACGGCGGCGGTATGATTGATCGCCTTGGCGACCGGCACCGTCACCGAGAAAGCCGAGCCGCCGCCGGCATTGGCCGATATTGCGATGCCGTGGTTGAGCACACGCGCCAGCCGTTCGACGATCGACAGACCGAGCCCGAGGCCGCGTGCGATCCGCGCGCCCTGCTCGAGACGGTGAAACTCCTTGAATATCTCGCCGCGTTTCGCCACGGGAATTCCGACGCCGGTATCGTAGACGCCGATCTGCAAGCTTTGCCCGTGGCGGCGGCAGCCGACCAGCACCCGGCCGCGCGGGGTATATTTGACCGCGTTGGAGATGAAATTCTGCAACAGCCGCCGCAGCAGCAAGCGGTCGGATTCGACCGGCAGCGAGCACGGGACGAAGGTCAGATCCAGCCCCTTGGCGCGGGCGATCGGCGCGAACTCGATCTCGAGCGACCGCATCAGGTCGGCCATCTTGAAGCTGGTGATCGAGGTCGTCATCGCGCCGGCGTCGAGGCGCGAGATATCCAGCAGCGCACCGAGGATTTCCTCGATGGCCTCGAGCGAGTCGTCGATGTTCTCGACGAGGCGGGAATCCTCGCCGCCGTTCTGACGTTCGACAAGGCTCGTCACATAGAGCCGCGCCGCGTTGAGCGGTTGCAGGATGTCGTGGCTGGCGGCCGCCAGAAACCGCGTCTTCGAGATGTTGGCGTCTTCGGCCGTGCTCTTGGCCCGCGCCAGTTCGGAATTCAGGCGGGTGAGTTCCTCGGTGCGATCGCGCACACGTTTCTCCAGCGTCGCGTTGGCGCGCTCCAACGCTTCGGCGGCCTCAAAACTCGGCGTGACGTCGGAGAAGGTGATCACCAGCCCGCCGCCCGGCATCCGGTTGGAGCGGACCTCGATCACCATGTGACGATCGGGGAGGCGTTCCAGATAGGGTTCGCCTTCGGTGGTGTAGGCGGCGAGTCGCCGCTCCAGCATCATATCGGCATTGCCGAAGCCCGGCGGGTTGACCGCCCCCATGAATTCAAGGATTTCCTGCAAGGGTATCCCGAGCTGCACGAGATGCGGCGGCAGCGCGAGGATGTCGCCGAATTGGTGGTTGGAGCAGATCAACTGCAG
>CAWJYI010000010.1:0-27285 GCA_963847015.1 uncultured Alphaproteobacteria bacterium
GCGGTGTCTCCTTTCTCAGCCCTGCTCGGAGGCGCGTTTACTTGACGCGAACCGGACGCCACTTCGCTCGAAAACGCCAAGGGGCCGGAAGCCGACGGCTGGAAAGGCGACTATAAACGCATTGGGCCGGCCGCGCATCGCGCCACCGGCCCGATTTAGGGATTTCGAAGGGGGTAGGGTTACTCGGCCGCCCGTGATTTCTGCTTCAGCGGCAGGCCGAGCTGTTCCCAAACCTGCAGCAACGCCTCGGCGAGCTGATCGATCAGGCCGTCATCGTGATAGGGCGAGGGCGTGATCCGCAGCCGCTCGGTGCCCTTGGCGACCGTCGGATAGTTGATCGGCTGGATGTAGATGCCGTGGGCTTCCAGCAGGATGTCGGAGGCCTTTTTGCAATTCTCGGGGTCGCCGACGAACAGCGGGACGATATGGGTGTCGCTCGACATCACGGGCAGGCCGGCGGCGTTCAGGATCGCCTTGACGCGGGCGGCGCGGTCCTGGTGGCGTTCGCGCTCCCAGTTCGAGGTTTTCAGGTGGCGGATCGCAGCGGTCGCCGCCGAGCAGATCGCCGGCGGCAGGGCGGTGGTGAAGATAAAGCCCGGCGCGTAGGAGCGCACGGCATCGATGATGTCGGCGTTGCCTGCGATGTAGCCGCCGAGGCAGCCGAAGGCCTTGGCGAGCGTGCCTTCCAGAATGTCGATGCGGTGCATGACGCCATCGCGTTCGGCAATGCCGCCGCCGCGCGGACCGTACATGCCGACCGCATGAACCTCATCGACATAGGTCATGGCGCCGTAACGCTCGGCGAGGTCGCAGATTTTGGCGAGCGGCGCGATGTCGCCGTCCATCGAATAAAGGCTTTCGCAGGCGATCAGCTTGGGCCGGTCGGGACCCGCGGCGATCAGGAGCTCTTCCAGATGCGCCAGGTCGCTGTGGCGGAAAATCTGGCGCTCGCAGCCGGCCTGGCGGATGCCCTCGATCATCGAATTGTGGTTGAGCGCGTCAGACAGGATGAGGCAGTTCGGAATAAGCTTTGCGATGGTCGCGATGCCGGTCTGGTTCGAGACATAGCCCGAGGTGAACAGCAGCGAGGCTTCCTTGCCGTGCAGGTCGGCCAGTTCCTCCTCGAGCTGCACCAGCGGGTGATGGGTGCCGGCGATGTTGCGGGTGCCGCCGGCGCCGGTGCCGACACGCGTCGCGGTTTCCACCATGGCGCCGACAACCTTGGGGTGCTGACCCATGCCGAGGTAATCGTTGGAGCACCAGATCACGACGTTGCGCTGGCCCTTCGGCGAGTGCCAGACCGCATGCGGGAAGCGGCCCGCGATCCGTTCGAGGTCGGCGAAAACCCGATAGCGCCGCTCGTCATGGAGGCGATCGAGGGCGGCGGAGAAAAATTTGCTGTAATCCATCACGAGACCTGGAACGGGAACTGGCCGGATTGGCTGAGCCTTTTTAGAGCTTTTCCAGGTTTGATGTCGAGCCGGAATCCCGGATTTGACCGAGCTGTGAGCGAGGGACCGGGTTGCTCCAAATGCTTAGCAAAAGTTGATCCGGATCAACACGCTAGATGCGTTTTTCCGCGCGGAGGCGTAATCATTCCCGGTCCGGCACCGGACGGGCTGGAAAGCACGCCATGGAACGTGAAAACCGTCAGGCCCATTGGGAAGACGTCTACGCAGGGAAGGCGGAGAACGAAGTCAGCTGGTTCCAGGAGAACCCTGCGCCGTCGCTTGAATTGATCGCATGGGTGGGCGCCACCCATGCCTCATCCATCATCGACATCGGCGGCGGCGCGTCGCGGCTGGTCGATAAACTCATCGCGATGGGATTTTTGGATATTACGGTGCTTGATCTGTCGGGCGCAGCCTTGGATGCGGCCAAAGCACGTTTGGGGCAGCAGGCCGCCAAAGTCCGCTGGATCGTTGCAGACGTGACGGTATGGGAGCCGGCGCAAGCATACGACGTCTGGCATGATCGGGCGGCGTTCCACTTTCTCACCGAAGAGAAGGACCGCGCCGCCTATGTCGCCCGTCTCAAGCGGGCCCTGAGGACCGGCGGACACGCGATCATCGCGACTTTCGCGTTGGACGGACCTGAAAAGTGCAGCG
Organism: uncultured Alphaproteobacteria bacterium; assembly: GCA_963847015.1. Classification (GTDB taxonomy): domain Bacteria; phylum Pseudomonadota; class Alphaproteobacteria; order Rhizobiales; family Xanthobacteraceae; genus Bradyrhizobium. The sequence goes on from CAWJYI010000010.1 coordinate 2,109, forward strand.
GGCTACCCGTGATGCGGTACGACGCGGCGAGCCTGGGACAGGCGCTCGGACCTGGGTTCAGGCTGGTCGATTCGCGGCGGCATGAACATGCAACGCCCTGGAAATCGCAGCAGGCCTTTCAATTCAGCATTTTTCGGCACGAAGGCTGATCGAAGGCCCAAGAAGTCGAGAAGGCTGATCGAAGAGAGCAAGTCAGAGAGCACGCATCGAAGCGCGCCTCGGACGTTGATACAGCCGCCCGTTATTTCTTTTTGCCGGAACCGATAGTCGGCTGCCATCCTGCGGTCTTTTGGCTTGGCGCCGCGGCGATGGTCTTGATTTTATCTTTTTTCGGCTTCTTGGCTTCCCGATTACTTTTTTGCTCGCCTTTGGCCATGTCGATCTCCCTTGGGTTGATATCTTTGGGTTGATTGATGACGTCGTGCTCGAATGCAGAAGTTCACATCGACGAATAGCGCACCGCACTTTCGAGCGCGCCGTCGATTTCGTCGGCCAATTCGGTTTCGCCGAGCGCGTGGAGATGGGAGGCCATCGTCGAGGCCTGGGCCGCACTCATGGAAAGCGGTTCGCTGTTCTCATAGCTGAACTTGATGCGCCAAATTCCCCCGGGATTGCGGTGCGGCTCGACCAGCAACGCGGGAAGATTGGGCAGTCCGTTCTCAAAAAGCAGGGCCGACAGCGTCATCATGGCTAGAGCGTCATCATGTGAGCGTCGTCATGTGAGCGTCAGATCGGTGCCGCCGCCATCCAAAACTTGAACAGGCAAATTGGTCCGGCACCGCATGGGGACTCGCATGCCGCAACCGTGCGCCCTTTTTGGCCCAATAGCTATGGATTAGTTGGAACCCGTCTGTTCGATTCAAAAGCGGCCATCGAATGAAGGACGCGCCGGCCCGGTGAGGCGATCAGGTGGTGCGGAAACGCAGCACGCCGTCGGTCGCCTCCGACGTCAGGCGGCCCTCGTTGAGCATGTAGTTGACATGGGCGATCAGTTCACCGGAAGCAAAGCCCATCTGGTGCACGTCGAGCGGGTACTTGTGAAACACGACCGGCACCAGTTCCCTCGAGGTCTGCGGGACTTCGCGGCAGGCTTCCGCGATCAGGCGGCAGCGATCCTCGTGATGATCGGCCAGTTGCTTGATGCGCGTCTTCAGGCCGTAAAACGGCACGCCGTGGCCGGGCAGCACCATCACGTCATAAGGCAGCGTGGTGGTGAGGCTCGCCAGCGAGGCCAGATATTCGCCGAGCGAGTTCTGGTCGGGTTCGACCGCCCAGACACTGACGTTGGGCGAAATCTTGCTCAGCACCTGGTCGGCTGACAGGAACAGCTTGTCGGCGGCGCAATACAGCATCACCTGGTCGAGCGCATGGCCGCCGCCGGTGATGACCTTGAAGCGCCGCGTGCCGATGGAGATTTCGTCGCCATGCGAAATCCGGCGATAGGACGGCGGCAGCACCGATACCCGCTTCAAATAGTCCTGACCCCGGCCGAGCAATTTGTCGGTCAAGGTCTCGTCCATGCCGTGGCGGCGGAAGAACAGCCGCTGGGCGTTGCGGCGCTCTTCGGTGCCGCGGTTCTGGTGATAGACGGACTGCAGATATTCGACCTGCGACATCTGCAGCGGGCAGTTGAAGCGTTCGACGATCCAGCCCGCGAGGCCGACATGGTCGGGATGCGAATGGGTCACGATCAGCCGCGTGACCTTGACGTGCTTGAGCGGGCCCTCGAACAGCGTGGTCCAGGCCGCGATGGTTTCCTCATTGCCGAAACCGGAATCGACCATCGCCCAGCCGTCGCCATCGGCGAGCAGATAGATGTTCACGTGATTGAGCCGGAACGGCAGCTTGAGCCGGACCCACAGCACGCCCGGCATCACCTCGACGACCTGATCGTGGCCGGGGTGATTTTCCCAGGGGTATCGCAGTGCCTCCGCGGAGGACTGAACAGTGTCTGTCTTCGAATGCATGCTACCGGCTTAGCCGCACAATTGGCGCCGCGCCAGCCGAAAAAGCTGATGCCGGTTTCGCAGAAAGGGCATGTCTGAACGTCGTTCCGGGCAATGCTTTGCATCGTCCCCGGAACGACGGGTTCGACCGGCGGACTACGCCGCCCGGATATTCGACAGGAACGCGTCGATTTCCGCCCGCAGCACGTCGGCCTCGCGGCGCAGCGCACCGGAGGCGGTCAGCACCGTCGCTGGCGGCGGTTTCCGCCGAAACGATCAGTAGCGCGCGACCACCGGACCGCCGAAGTTGAAGCGGTAATTGATGCCGGCCTTCAGCGTATGCTCGTCATTGTGGAAGCTGCCGAACGGCACCAGCGCGGCGGGTGCAATGAAGCGGCTGTCGCCGAAATTATAGTATTGATACTCGGCCTTGGCCGACCAGTTCGGCGCGAACATGTATTCCACGCCGCCGCCGACGGTGTAGCCGTTGCGATGGTTGGAATCGAACGCGATGCCGACCGGCGCGCCCGCCAAAGTCAGCGTGTCGTTGTTGTCGGAAAAGGCGTAGCCGCCCTTGACGTAGAGCAGGCCCGGACCCCAGGTCCAGCCGACACGGGCGGTGATCGAGCCGATCGCGCGCTGATCGTTGTTATAGATGAAGCCGGCGGGGAAGATCGCATGGAGGTTGTTGCTGCCGAGCCAGCTGTACTGGCCTTCGGCACCGACGACCCAGTTCGGCGCGAACTGCCAGTCGGCGCCGCCCTGCACGCCGCCGAGGAACCGGGCGCTGTAGTCGCTCAGCACGAGGCCGTTGAAAGTATTGCTGCTGCTGAAGGCGCCGCCGACATGGCCGCCGATGTAGAAGCCGGTCCAGTTGGGGATCGGCGCGGCATAGGCGGGAGCGTAGGGGCGCGCGCCGAGATCGGCGCCATGCGCCGGTGCGGCCGCGCCGAGAGCGGCCAGAGCCGCAAACGCGAGCAGAAACTTTTTCACTGACGGCTTTTTCATTGTCTTGGTCTCCGGAAAAATCGTTGGGAGACACCACCTGCGGGCGCCATCCATGGCCACGCAGTTAGACAGCTTTTATCTAAAATGCTGTCACCTGGAGGTGACAGCGAATGAGAACCCAACCCATTGGTAAACAAACGTTTTTTGTGCTTAACGAAAGCCTAAGACAGACTGAATAAAGAGTTAATTTCCCGCCCGCTGAAAGCCCGTCCGCAAGCTTTGCTTAACCAAGGCGGCGCCGCACGTCGGTACGCATTTGTTCGCGAAAGGCCTGCCTGCGCGCGGGCCGGTCTTTCACCGCGACGTCGTGGCGCTCGAACACGTTGAACATTTCGAGGATCGGATAGCGGTCGCTGGCCATCGCCAGAATGCGCAGCAGTTCCTTGACCGGGCCGCTCGGACCGGTGACCTCCCATTTGCGTATGGTGTCGGCACCGTCCTCGGGCGGCAGGCTGCAGAGCTTTGCCATGTCGGCGACCGTCAACGGGCGGCCGATGGCTTCACCAAGATCTTCGCGAAGTTTCTTTAGTTCCGGGCCAGTCACGGGTTCTCCGTTGCGAAAGCGATATCTGTGAAGTGCGTCACGCCCCCAGCGTGGGGTGGAAGCTATACGGCCGATTTCGTTACCGAGGAGGCAACCATGCGCCGGTTCATCGAAGCCGGGCTCAAGTGGAGGGCCGGCGCGGAACGATCGCGATCGGAGTGAAAGTATAGACGGCCTCGCCCTTCTGATTGAACACCGTCCATTTGACCAGCGCGACACCTTGCGGCTTGGTTCGCGACGGCGTCAGGCCGACGACCTCGCCTTCGAGATGGAGGATGTCGCCAGGGCGCACCGGGGCCATCCAACGCAACTCATCGACACCCAGTCCGATGAGGGGATGCGGGCCGAACGGCCGAATCTGGACCGCGAGGTTCATGGCGATCGCGGCCGTATGCCACCCCGAAGCCGCGAGACCCTTGAATGCCGTTTTCGCGGCGGCTTCCTCGTCCAGATGCATCGGTTGCGGATCGTACTCCGCGGCGAAACGCTTGATGTCGCTTTCGCTGATCTGCACCTCTCCGCTCTTGAAGCGCATTCCGATGGCAAGATCGTCGAACCACTCGATATTCTTTTGCTCCTGCATCCTGCTCTCCTGCATCACACGCTCCTGTTCAAACGCCGATCGCATTGCGCGCGATGACGTCGCGATAAAAGGACACGCTGAGTTTGGCGGTCCGGCGTTGGGTCTCGAAGTCGACATGATAGAGCCCGAAGCGCTGTTCGAAGCCGAATATCCATTCGAAATTGTCCATCAGGCTCCACAGAAAATAGCCGCGGACCGGCACGCCCTCGGCGGTGGCGCGCTGCAACTGCCTCAGATAGTTGCGCAGGTACATGACGCGGTCGAGGTCGTAGATTTGGCCGTCGGCGGTCATCTTGTCTTCCGAAGACGTGCCGTTCTCGCTGATGTAGATCGCATCGATGTTCCAGATTTTTGCGGCTATTCGCGGCACCCAATAGATCGTCTCCGGGCCTATCCTCAGCCATTCGGACTTCATATGCGGAAACGAGGCGGGGAAGGGCAGCACCGTCCAGCCCGGCTTCTTGTCGGCGGCGACGATGTAGAATTGCGGTGCGTAGATGTTGAGGCCGACGAAATCGTTCGGCGACGAAATGATCTTCAATTCGTCGGCGGAGAATTTGGGGGCGTCCTTGCCGGCATATTCGAGGAATCCGTCGGTGTATCTGTCCCTCCAGGATCACGCCCAGGAAGCCCGCATTCAATTCGCGCGTCGCCATCTCGGCGGCGCGAATGTTTTCGGGTGTATCGATCGCCGGCACGCAGGCTGCGATGTTCTCGGCCATGCCGACTTTGGTCCCGGCGCGGCCTTTCGCGCGGATCGCCTGCACGGCAAGACCATGGCCCAAGGCCACGTGGTGGCGGGCCTGGTTCAATTCGCCCGGAGGCAGTTTGAGACCGGGGGCGTCGATGGCCCATCCGTAACCGAAGTTCAGGAACCGGCCGGGCTCGTTGAGCGTGAAGATGTTCTTGACGCGATCGGTCAAGCGTTCCGCGACATAGCCCGCATAATCCGCAAACGCTTTCGAGGTGTCGCTGGATTGCCATCCGCCGACACGATCCTGCAGCGCTTGCGGCAAGTCCCAATGATACAGCGTCGCGTAGGGTTCGATGCCGCCGGCGAGCAGTTCGTCGAGCAGGCGGTCGTAGAAATCGAGGCCCTTGGGGTTTGGTTTCCCGGTTCCTTCGGGAAACACCCGCGGCCATGCGATCGAAAACCGATAGGCCTTGGCCCCCAAATCCCTGATGAGGCCAACGTCTTCCTTGTAGCGGTGATAGTGCTCGTTGGCGCGGTCGCCATTGCTTCCGTCCGCGATCTTGCCCGGCGTGTGGCTAAAAGTGTCCCAGATCGACCGGCCGCGGCCGTCTTCGTTGACCGCGCCCTCGATTTGATACGAGGAGGTCGCCGTGCCCCACAGAAAGCCTTCCGGAAAACTCGCAGGAGCGTGCCGGTCCGGGGTTTGCTTTGCGTTGGAGACTTGCTTTGAGTCGGGGACTTGCTTTGCTTCTTGCGCGCTTGCCGGCGAAGCCGTCATGCCAAGGGCGGAAAAGCCCGCAAGCTTCGCAAAATGCCGGCGCGAGAATTTTCCGAACATCGCCTCCTCCCGTCAGCCCGCTTCCGCCGGGGCCCCGGCCTGTCACGTCAATGCGTGTCAATTTGATAGGCGGAGATCCTGTCGATCTCGAACGCGACCGTATTCGGAGACTGGCCGTCGACGAATCCCACGCCCTGAAAGTTCTTCGAACCCATCGCGAGATTGACGATCATATACATGGGATCGTCGAAACCGGCCGGGACCTTGATCTCCGATACCGGCTTGCGGTCGATGAAATAGATGATGCGATCGCGCTGCCACAGCACGCCGTAGTCGTGGAAAGCCGTCGCGGTGTCCGCTACCTGGAAGTCAAACCCGCAGGATTCCACGCGGCCGGTGGCCGGGATCCGCCAATGCGTCGTCATCACGAGGTCGCCGGGCCGCTGCCCGCGCCCCTCCATCACGTCGATCTCGGGCGGCCAGCCGCCATCATCGGCGAGAAGCCAGAACGCGGGCCACACGCCGGTCCCGATCGGTATCTTGGAGCGAATTTCGAAATATCCATATTTCTGCGAAAACTTGCCCTGCGTCGTCAGGATGCCCGACAAATATTCATTGTTGAAGAGCACCGGCTTGAGCCCGGGCGGGGTCCGGCTCGCGACGATCGAGAGAATGCCGTCCCGGACGTTGAACGGATCGAGCCCCAGCGGTGTCGTCGATCGTCCGCCGTAGCGCGGATCGACGTAGATCTGCTGTTCGCCGTTATAGGTGGTCTTGCGTTTGAAGTCGGAGCCGTCGCCGCCCCAATATTGCGCTTCCGGCCAGGCGGCGCCCCCGGCGTAGTGAGACACCCATCTTTCGCCCGACAGGGGATGGGTATCGAAATCGTCGTGGAAGGTGCGGCGCAACGGCACCGGCACCAGAGCATCCGGCGGCTCGATCTGACGGCACCGCTCGCCAAGCGACCCGGTCGTCGCCTGCAGGGTAAGCTGCATTGGCGCGCGGGCGAGGTCGTCTTGCGCGAAAGCCGGGGCGACCGTGAAGACGGCGGCGATCAATGCCAGCACCGGCAGCGTCATTTGCCGGCCCTCGATCCAGGCTTTTAGCGACAACGAGATTGCCGACATTTAATGTTTCCGACAGAGAGCCGCGAGATCTTACCACAGGATCGTCTCGGGTCGTGCTTTCGGCCGATGCGCGCTGTCACAATCAGTGCACGCACCGGTGTGGGCTCCATCGCATAAGCAACCCCGTTATGCGCCGATGCCGCCAACGTCGATGTGACTTGTCGCGAACAAATCTACCTTCTATGTGTGCGCGCTGGAGCGACGAAGCTCCGAAGAGTCAGGAGCGCGCTGGTAGCTTTTGGATCAGCGCTCGCTGGACTACTGGTTCGGTTGAAAGCTTTTTTGCGCATGCTTCCCTTTTTGCTTCCGGTCATCGGTCATCGAACCGGCTCTGACGATTTTAGTTCGCGTGCGCAAGCGGCCCCCATGATGAGATTTGATCTTAATCCGGAGGGGTGGATCCATTGGCCTGAACGGGCAGACCTGTCACGCGAATTCATGCGGCTGTTGGCGACCGCCCAGGACGGCGGTTCGACCGTGTCCGAATGCTGGCTTACCGCAAGCCGCATTGACTTCGCGGACGACAATTCCTGGTATCAGGAATGGACGGAGACCGCGGATGCCAACAACGCACGGGCTGAGGCTGCGCTTGCCGAAGGCAATCTGGTGACGGCGAGGAGCAACTGGCTTCGCGCGATCAACTATTATCAGGCAGCCGCGTACCCGTTCGATCTCCCGGAAGACTGCAAATCGGCGGCGGCTGCCGCGATGCGCGCCTGTGCCGCGAATTATCTGCAGCACCGCGAACCGCGCGGCGAAGTGGTCTCAATTCCCTGGCTTAACGAGTTTTCGCTGCAGGGATATTATTTGCCGGCGCGCGCAACCCGGGATCCGGGGCCGGTGGTCATTTGCATCGGCGAGCCGGGTCACCGAAAGGAAGAATATCTCTTCAAGATAGCCCGTCATGCCTGTGAGCGCGGAATTTCGCTGCTCGTGGTCGACGTTCTCGGTGACGGCAGCGGCGTACAATTCGAGGAATTGGTGCAGCATCACCGGCTCGAGCCGGCGATCGAGCACATCATGGACTATTTGCTCGGCAGGGACGACGTCGCCAAGGACCGGATTGCGATCCTCGGCGACAGCTGGGGTTCTTCGTTCGTCGCGCGGGGGATCGCCTTCGATCAGCGCTTCGCGGCCGCGGTCTGCGATGGCGGGGTCTGGGATGCGCATGAGCGCGCATTCATGAAGCAGCGAATGGCGATGGCCGATGTCGATACCGGTTTTAACCGGGAGACCAATCGTATCCTGCGCGGTATCCAGTGTCCGCTGCTGATCACGCTCGGCGAGCGCGGCTGGCTCAAGCCCGAGCGGGTTGCCGAGCTGACCAATCAGCTAAGGGCGGACCATCTCGGCGTCACGCTGAAGGTCTTCAAGCGATCGGAGACGGCCGCCGAGCAGGGCCATGTGGACAATCCGACGCTGGCCAACGAGTTCATTTTCGACTGGATCGCGTCCCGCCTGGGTCCGGTTGGCGTGCAAGCCTGAACTCGCAAGCCTGAACTCGCAAGCCTGATCTGTAAGTCCGACTTTAAGTCCGGGCCATACCTATAAGTCCGAGCCTATAAGTCTGATGGTCCGGCCGGATCGATCCTAGAAATCCACGGCGATCTTCAGGCAGGCTTTCTCCAGCCGTTTTGCGAGAGCGCCGAGCTTGCCCGTCAGTTTGTCCAGTTCGACGGCGCCGAACTCCGCGAAAATGAATTCGTTCAGGGTTTCCTGCTTGGAAGCCAGGCTGGCCAGATGCTTATAGGTCTTGTCCGTCAGCGACATGTTGACAATTCTGGCGTCCTCCGTCGAAGGCTTTCGGCGGATGAAGCCCTTCTTTTCGAGTAGTTTCGATTGCGTCGTGACGAACGACGGATCGACATGCAGCATTTTCGAAACGGCGTTGACCGGCACGCCCTCGCCCTTGTCGAGATCGGCCAGGGCGACGACCATCATCCATTGCGGGCCGCTGATGCCGAGGGCCTTCGCCCAGAAGTAGCGAATTTCTTCGAGGTGGACGCTGATCGAGGCGATCTCCCAGGCAAATCGCCGAACGACATCCTGGCTCTTCTTGGCGGCTTCATCCATGACGACTGTGCTCGCTTTCTAGTCATCCCCTAAGCGGATGCCTGGTGAAAACAACACGAGTAAATCAACTAACTGTGGCTGTTTGCGGGAAAATTCGAAGGAAAGGCGCGTAAAAAATAGCACGGCACGGGGAGTTGCCGAAAAGTCACAGGGGTTATGCAATCAATAACTGATCTAAATAAACTAATTTGCTTATCCAAATTGCGCATGCATATCTTTGCCCATGACGGAGGGGGGCTCCCAACCGTCTCGTCTCAGGTGGTTCGCTGAGGTCCACCAGCTGGAAGATGCGTTGATCTTCAACGTTTTTTCGAAAGCAGTCTTATCCGCTTTGTACGCTTTGCGTGCAAAGCACATACTTGGAGGTTAACATGAAGATGGTTAAGAGCCTTATCCTCGGCTCAGCGGCGGCTCTCGTCGCCATGAGTGGGGCTCAGGCGGCCGATCTTCCCGTCAAGGCCAAAGCGGTCGAGTACGTGAAGGTTTGCTCCCTGTACGGTGCGGGTTTCTTCTATATCCCGGGCACCGACACCTGCATCAAGCTGGGTGGCTACGTCCGTGTCGACACCACGTTCAACGGCATCGATCTACGACGAGCCGGCTTGGTCGGGCGACCTCGGCCAGGGCAATCGCTATCGCGATTACTTCGGTGCCCGTTCCCGTATGGCGCTGACGGTCGATACCCGTACCGCCACCGAATACGGCGTTGTCCGCACCTTCGGTCAGGCTGACTTCCAGTTCACCACCCAGGGCAACAACACCACCAACCCGGTCAACTTCACTGCGTCGCCGAACGCAGGCACCAATACCAGCCTGCTGAACCAGCCCGGCGAAGGTTACGTCGCGGTTGAAATGGTGTTCATCCAGTTCGCTGGGTTCACCTTCGGTAAGTCGGCTTCGGCCTACTCGACGCCTTGGCATGGTTATCCGGGCAACCAGAACACCTCGTTCCTGCTCGGCGGTAATGACACCGTCACCGGCGTGAACAACATCCAGTACACCGCGCAGTTCGGCAACGGCGTGTCCGGCACCATCGGCCTCGATGATCCGACCGTGTTCAACCGCACTGCCGTCGCCAACTTGACGGTTCCGATTGGTGCCACCGGCGCTATCGCCAACACCTATGCCGGCGTGCATGCTCCCGACGTCGTCGGCAACATCCGCGTCGACCAGGCTTGGGGTCTGTTCCAGATTTCGGCCGCTGCGCATGAAGTCTCCGGTTCCTACAACGTCCTGAACACCGCTGCCGGCTCCTGCGGGCGGTGTTGGTACGGCCGGTGGCGCTTCGACCGCGCTGTCGGAAATCTCCGGTCACCCCGATACCAAGTGGGGCGGTTCGGTGATGGCTGCGTTGCAGATCAAGAACATTCCGACCGGTGCCGGCGACGACATCAAGATCGATGTCACGCTACGCCAAGGGTGACACGAAGAACGTGATCTCCACGGCCGCGGCTTCGCCGAGCTTCGCGATGTTCGGCGGTACCAACCGCGCGGGCGCTTATCAGAGCGTCGGTTTCGGTGCGACCACCGACGCCGTGTTCCTCCCCACAGCGAACGGCGGCGACGGCTCGCTGCATCTGACGGAAGCCTTCGGTGTCCGTGGTGCGTTCAACCACAACTGGGATCCGTACTGGTCGACCAGCCTGTTCGGCAGCTATTCGGCTGTCCGTTATGACGGTACCGCCAAGGCCAACATTTGCACCGCCTACACCACCGGCAAGACCGTCAGCCTCGACTACAGCTGCAACCCGGACTACAACGTGTCGCAGCTCGGCCTGATCACCCGCTGGACTCCCGTCAAGAACCTGACGTTCTCGGCTGAAGTGCAGTGGTTCCACCTCGATCAGAAGTTGACAGGAACTGCCATTCTGACGCCGACGGCTCCGAAGCCGCAGGCTACTTACGAGTACAAGGACCAGGACGCCATCAGCTTCAACGTTCGCGCTCAGCGTAACTTCTGATCCTGATCGTCTGACAACTCTCCAAGGAAACCCCCGGCAGGAAACTGCCGGGGGTTTTTCTTTTCTCCGATCTGCGTGATAGCCACGCGACCGCGATGCGCGTCAGAACTGCGCGATCACCGCTGTACCGAGACATTCTTGCACCGCTGCTCAATGATCATAGCGGGTAATCGAAAAAACATGATTTACTCATGTAATTATATAAGCTATCAAGAAGCCAAGCTGGTTGCTCGCCGGCCCTTAGGTCAGTCTTCTAGGCAACCGACTTAATGCTAAACCTCCGAAACCTCCGGCAATGCCCTGCCGGAGGTTTTTCGTTTGAGGGCTGAGACGATCGCTCAAATCTCCGGTCTTCCATTTCGTCTCCTGACGAGAAAGCGCGCGATGCCCGCTGGCAGGCGCCCTGGCGTTGCGCCGGGCCCGCGACAGACGCTTGCTGCTTTCCGGCGACATCGGCGCATCCATCGCGCGGAGCGCTACGATGGCGTAAAGACGCTCCCGACGGTTGTAAGCCCGCGCTTACTTCCGCGGCGATGTGCGCGTGAGGTATTCGCGCAGGAGCCGATCCATTGCAAGTTGCGGCTCGTTCCCCGGTTGAGGCTCGTTCTCTAGTTGAGGCTCGCTCTCCGGTTGAGACGGCGCGGAATTCACATTTGTGTCCGGCCGCTCGGAAGAAGTCCCGTAGAGAACTTCGGTTGTGATTGGTGGTGTGCAGGAATAGCTGTCGATCGAAGCGCCATGAGACATGATCTCTTCCCCAAGCGAGTGGGCTGCTGCGAAAGGCCCCGGGATCAGGGTGCTACAGGCTGGAGGTCTCCACAATTGGATCAAAGGACATTGTTCTTGAGTACAGTGTCCCGACGGCCCGCTGTGATGCTGCGGCTGTCTTTTGCGCGGGCAACGAGAGATTTTTACTCACGCCTCGTCGGCGCGGGATTTCAAGTCGTATGGGATCGTAAGTCATATGGAATCGAGAGGCCCGGCGGGTCCGCCACCCGACGCCAATGACCTCGCCGTATCACCAATGAGCTGCAGGCTGAAGGCGGCCTCACTTATCGGAGGCGATACAGACCTGGCTCATCGTTCTTGGCTCGTTGCTCTTGGCTCGTCGCAAGTCTGGCACCCCTTCTGTTGAAGCAGGCATCGAACCCGCGTCCTGCGCGGCGACAATCAATACAAACACAAATGACGCGTCCTTCTGACAGGAGTTGCGCGGACTATGGTTTATACAGATCGCGACGCCGGCCTTAAAGCCAATCCAAATGCCCTCGGACCGGTCACGGGTCGGTCACATTTCAAAAATGGACTGTTGCCCCTAAGGCACGGACTTTGGGTGGCAAAACCCCATACAGTTATTTGAGTTCGACACGACGGTCGCAAATCACTGGGATGGAGAAATTGCGATGAAGAAGACCTTGCTGGGGACGATTGGTTTGCTTGCTCTTGGGATGGCGGCTCCCGCCACGGCTGCTGATCTGGCCGCTCGTCCTTATACCAAGGCACCACCCGCGATCGTGGCTTCGATCTACGACTGGAGCGGCTTCTACCTCGGTGCCAACGGTGGTTGGGGTTCGAGCCACAAATGCTGGGATGACACGAACTTCCTTTTCGTTAGATCCCCCGCCATTGGCGAAGGTTGTCACAATGCGACCGGCGGAACGATTGGCGGTCAGATCGGATATCGCTGGCAGGCCAGCAATTGGGTGTTCGGTTTGGAGGCGCAGGGCAACTGGGCTGATTTGAACGGATCCAATGTCAGCGTTTTCGTTCCCCGTTGGACTAACAATTCAAAGATCGAAGCGTTCGGCTTGTTCACCGGTCAGGTCGGCTATGCCTGGAACAACGTGCTTTGGTATGTGAAGGGTGGCGCGGCTGTAACCGACGATGCATACCGGGGCACGGTGTCACCGACATTTCCGCTGGCAGGCACCGTGTTCGATGATGTGCGTGAAACACGCTGGGGTGGCGTGGTCGGAACGGGCATCGAGTTCGGATTTGCACCGAATTGGTCGGTGGCGTTCGAGTACGATCACCTTTTCATGGGTAACCGCGAAGTCAGCTTCATATCGAGAGGTGTTTTGGGTCTCCCGGGTATCGCGCCTGGCGCTGTATTCCGCACTGACAGGATCGGTCAGGACGTCGATCTGGTCACCGCCCGCATCAATTATCGTTTCGGTGGACCGCTCATCGCGAAGTACTGACCTCGCGTTATTTCGACTTCACCAGCAAACCAGGTCGGCAGAAATGCCGACCTTTTTTATTGGGCGTCACGGTGCGCTGAGGCACTCGCGCAAAACCAGCACGCTTAAAACCACGCGAATTGCCAACGCCTGAACGGTGACGCGAACGCAAGGTCCCCCTCCCGTTGACGCAGGCATCGAACCCGCATCCGGCGCTGTGACAATTCAGGCGAATACTAAAGCAACAAAAGGCGCGCACCCGCCTGACGAAAATGTGGTGTCTGCGATGCGCGAGCCGTCCGTGAGGCCAGCGCGTGCATAGCGCGGCGTTCATGCCGCCGCCGCCGCTGGATGCAAATCGGGTAAAATAAGCATAAGAATTTCAATGAGATGATGGTGCTGCCAGACAGGATTGAACTGTCGACCTCTCCATTACCAATGGAGTGCTCTACCACTGAGCTACGGCAGCGTGCCCGGGACTGTTAGAATCGGCCAAAAGGCCCCTACAGGCGCGCGGGGTTCTTGCCACAAGGCCCCTTCTGGCGCAAGCGCGCGAGGGGGCCGGAAGGCAGCCAAAACGGGCCAAAATCAGCCTGGGTCGTCCGCCGGCCTGCTTCAGCCGGCTTTTTAGCCAGGTCCGGTTCCCGATTTCGCCCCCAACGCCAAAGGCCGGCGATGCGCCCGGGGAATAGGCGATTGCACCGCGGGCGGACGAAACCCAATATGATCCGGAGCGGAATATTCAACGGGTCGATGATGCAGGACGATCAAGACAATCGCGAGGGAACAGCCGCGGCGCCGGCAAAAGACTCACGAAAGGACCGGCTGAAGCAAAAGCTGCGCGAAAATCTCAAGCGGCGCAAATCGCAAGCGAAGGGGCGCAACGATCTGGCCGCCGCACCTTCCGGAAACGCGGACGCTTTCCTAGATGACGCGGGAGACGAGCCGGGCCGGTAGCGGGAAGCGAACAGATGGCGGCAGACAACACAACAACAGGCCGGGGCAGCCGATCGGCCTCTTATGTGTTCCCGCGTCACGAGCAAACCTTCCCGGCGCTGACGCCGCACGAAATCGAGCGCATGCGCCGGTTCGGTGAGGTCCGCCGCTACAGGCACGGCGAGTCGTTGTTTGAAACCGGCAAGGTCGGACCCGGCATGTTCGTGGTGCTCTCGGGCCACGTCGCGATCACCCACCGCGACGGTCTTGGCCACGTCACGCCGGTGATCGAACAGGGGCCGGGCCAGTTCCTCGCCGAGATCGGCCAGCTCTCTGGTCGCGTCGCGTTGGTCGACGGCCATGCCGAGGGCGAGGTCGAGACGCTGTTGATTCCGCCGGACAAGCTCCGTGCGCTGCTGGTCGCGGAAGCCGATCTCGGCGAGCGCATCATGCGCGCGCTGATCCTGCGCCGCGTCAGCCTGATCCAGGGCGGTGTCGGCGGCCCGGTGCTGATCGGCCCGGCCGCGCTCGGCGACATGGCGCGCTTGCAGAATTTCCTGGCGCGTAACGGACAACCGCATCATCTGCTGGATCCGGCGAGCGACAAGGACGCCGCCGATCTCCTCGCGCGCTATTCGGCCTCGCGCACCGATCTGCCGCTGGTCGTGTGCCCGGACGGCACCGTGCTGCGCAATCCGTCGGAGACGTCGCTGGCGCTGGCGATGGGCATGATCACCAACCGTGCGCATGACAAGCTCTACGATGTGGCCGTGGTCGGCAGCGGTCCCGCCGGGCTTGCCACCGCCGTCTATGCGGCATCCGAAGGCTTGTCGGTTGCGGTATTCGACTCGCGCGCGTTCGGCGGCCAGGCGGGCGCCAGTGCCCGAATCGAAAACTATCTGGGATTTCCGACCGGCATTTCCGGCCAGGCGCTGGCGGGGCGCGCCTTCAACCAGGCGCAAAAATTCGGCGCCGAGATGCTGATCCCGGTTTCAGTCCGCTCCCTCGATTGCTCGCAGCGCGACGGCTTGTTTGCGCTGGCGACGGAATGCGGTCAGTCGTTGCGCGCCAAGTCGATCGTGGTGGCGAGCGGAGCGCGCTATCGCCGGCCCGAGATCGAAAATCTCGACGCGTTCGAGGGCCGTGGCGTCTGGTACTGGGTCTCGCCGATCGAGGCGAAATTGTGCGTGGACCAGGACGTCGTGCTGGTCGGCGGCGGCAACTCCGCGGGACAAGCCGCGGTGTTCCTCTCCGGCCACGCGCGCAAAGTGCACATGATCATCCGCGGCGGGGGGCTGGGAGCCAGCATGTCGCGCTATCTGATCGAGCGTATCGAGGCGACGCCGAACATCGAGTTGATGTTCAACGCCGAAGTGGTCGGCCTCGAGGGCGATGAGGACACCTCGCTCCGGCGCGTGCGCTGGCGCAGCCGCCTTTCGCCGGAACTACACACGATGGATATCCGCAATCTCTTTCTTTTCGTCGGCGCCGATCCCGCGACCGGCTGGCTCGATGGCTGCGGCGTCAAGGTCGACCGCGCCGGCTTCGTGCTGACCGGCGTCCAGGACGGACAAAATGGCGAGCGTCCCGTGCCGCCGCTCGAAACCACCGTGCCCGGCGTGTTCGCGGTCGGCGACGTGCGTTCGGGCTCGGTCAAGCGCGTCGGCGGCGCGATCGGCGAGGGCGCACAGGTCGTGGCCGCGCTGCACGGATATCTCGGCGATGCCGCGAAACCGGCGCTCTGACAGAGGCAAGTGCTCTAACTGGACAAGCCATGTCGAAAACGCCTTGCAGCCATATCGCCGGTATCCAGACCGTCACGCCGAGTGCGCTGGGCTGCGAGGAATGCCTGAACAGCGGCAGCCGGTGGCTGCATCTGCGTATATGCCGCAGTTGCGGCCATGTCGGTTGCTGCGACGATTCCCCGAACAAGCATGCGACCGCGCATTTCCACGCAACCGGTCACCCCGTCATCGAAGGCTACGATCCGCCGGAAGGCTGGGGCTGGTGTTATGTCGATCAGGTGCTGTTTGACCTGTCGAAGCGCAAGACACCGCACAACGGTCCGATACCGCGCTATTATTAGGTTTCAAAGCTTCGATGCCCTCGTTTGTGACAGACGTGCAAAAATTTCGTGCACGTGACTGCTTTCGTGACGCACATGCCTGAACTGCGGAAGCTGCGTAGGATGCGTGTGGCAAATTTCCGTGCTGCGGCGTAACGTCAGTCAGTTTCCAGCGAAGGGGGCGCATCATGATATTGGGTATGAGCTTGGCGACGTTCACGTTGGTCCATGTGATCATCAGCCTGATCGCCATCGTCGCGGGCCTTGTCGTGATGTTCGGAATGCTCAGTTCGACGCCGCCGGGCGGCCTGACCGGTATCTTCCTGCTGTTCACGATCCTGACCAGCGCCACCGGTTTCCTGTTTCCGTTCTACGGAATTGACGCCGTCGCACATCATCGGCATCCTCTCGCTGGTGCTGCTGGCGATCGCCTGCATCGCGCTTTACGTCATGAAGCTGTCCGGCCCGTGGCGCTGGATCTATGTGCTGACGGCGCTGCTGTCGCTGTACTTCAACGTGTTCGTGCTGGTGATCCAGAGCTTCCTCAAGATCCCGGCGTTGACGGCGCTGGCGCCGGGCAACCCGCCCTCCGGGCCGGTCTTCGCGGTGGTCCAGGGCATCGTACTGGTGTTCTTTGTCCTGATGATCATCGGCGCGTGGCGGCGTTTTCGCCCGGTGTAAGTTCAAGCAGGTTTAGGTCGCGCCGCGCGCCTGTGCTTCGGATCTTGATTGGGAAGGAGAGGTATCGCCATGCCCACGATCACGACAAAAGACGGCACCGAGATCTATTACAAGGATTGGGGCTCCGGTCAGCCCATCGTGTTCAGCCATGGCTGGCCGCTGTCGGCGGATGATTGGGATGCGCAGATGCTGTTCTTCCTCAATCACGGCTTTCGCGTCATCGCCCATGATCGCCGCGGCCATGGCCGCTCCAGCCAGACTTCCGACGGCCATGACATGGATCACTATGCCGACGACCTCGCGGCCGTGACCGCGCATCTCGATCTCAAGAATGCCATCCATGTCGGCCACTCGACCGGCGGCGGCGAAGTCGTTCACTATCTGGCGCGGCACGGCGAAGCCCGCGTGGCGAAGGCGGCCATACTCTGCGCGGTGCCGCCGCTGATGGTGAAAACGGCAGCGAATCCGAACGGGCTCCCCAAAAAAGTATTTGACGACTTTCAAGTTGCGCTGGCGGCCAATCGTTCGCAATTTTATCGCGACGTGGCGGCGGGTCCCTTCTATGGCTACAACCGGCCGGGGGCCAAGGCCTCGGAGCCGGTCATCCAGAACTGGTGGCGGCAGGGCATGATGGGCGGCGCGAAGGCGCATTACGACGGCATCGTCGCCTTCTCGCAGACCGATTTCACCGAAGACCTCAAGAAGATCACCGTGCCGGTACTGGTGATGCACAGCGAAGACGACCAGATCGTTCCTTACGTCGCCGCCGGCCCGTTGTCGGCGAAACTGTTGAAGAACGGCACGCTGAAGACCTACAAGGACTTTCCGCACGGCATGCCCACCACGGAAGCGGCCACGATCAACGCCGATCTCTTGGCGTTTATCAGGACATGAAGGTCATCCTGTTCGGCGCCACCGGCATGGTCGGGCAGGGCGTGCTGCGCGAATGCCTGCTCGACGCCGGCGTCGAGCGCGTGCTTGCCGTCGGGCGCAGCTCGACCGGGCAACAGCATGCGAAGTTGCACGAGCTTCTGCACAATGATTTCATGGATTTTTCGGCGATCGAATCCGAGCTTGCCGGATACGACGCCTGCTTCTTCTGCCTCGGCGTCTCCTCGGTCGGCATGGACGAGGAACGCTACCGGCATCTGACCTATGACGTCACCATGGCTGCGGCGAGGACGCTGGTGCGTCTCAACCCGGGCATGGTGTTCACTTATGTCACCGGCAGAAGCACCGATTTAACGGAGCAGGGGCCGGTGCGGTGGGCGCGGGTCAAGGGCAAGACCGAAAACGATCTGCTCAAGCTGCCGTTCAAGGCGGCCTACATGTTCCGGCCTGCCGGCATCCAGCCGCTGCACGGCGTCCGCTCGAAGACCGCCTGGGTGCAGGCGATCTATGTCGTCGCCGCGCCGCTGCTGTCCTATCTCGCACGCACCTCGCCGAGATTCATGACCACCAGCGAGCAGCTCGGCCGCGCCATGATCAAGGTGGCGCGGGACGGCTATCCGAAGCCGGTGCTGGAGAGCGAGGATATCAACGCGGTGTAGGTGGCGCTATTGCGATGCGCAATTTGCGCATCTGAGGTCTGGTGCTTACGCACCATCCCGGAATAAGGGTGGTGGCCTGACCCATCAAATAGCCGCAAATATCAGGGCTTTTTGCCATCGCCCGCAGCCTTAATACCTCGCGCATATCAAAGGAATTTGTAATGGACCGCATCCGTATTGTCGGCGGAAGCCCGCTCAACGGCACCATAGCGATCTCGGGCGCGAAGAATGCCGCGCTGCCGTTGATGATCGCGGGCCTGTTGACCGAGGAGACATTGATCCTCGACAACGTGCCGCGGCTGGCCGATGTCGCCCAACTGCAGCGCATTCTCGGCAATCACGGCGTCGATATCATGTCCGCGGGCAAGCGGCCCGGCGACCGTGAATATCAGGGCCAGACCCTGCATATTTCGGCGGCCGACGTCATCGACACGACCGCGCCGTACGAACTGGTGTCGCGGATGCGCGCCAGCTTCTGGGTGGTCGCGCCGCTGTTGGCGCGAATGCACGAAGCAAAAGTCTCGCTGCCGGGTGGTTGCGCGATCGGCACACGGCCGGTCGATCTGCTGATCATGGCGCTGGAGAAACTAGGCGCAGATATTGCGATCGACGGCGGCTATGTGGTCGCGAAAGCACCAGGCGGCCTCAAGGGCGCCGCGATCGATTTTCCCAAGGTGACGGTCAGCGGCACCCATGTCGCGCTGATGGCGGCAACGCTGGCGAAGGGCACGAGCGTCATCACCAACGCCGCCTGCGAGCCTGAGATAACAGACGTCGCCGACTGCCTGAACAAGATGGGGGCGCGCATCGCGGGCGCCGGAACGCCGCGCATCATCGTGGAGGGCGTCGAAAAACTTCACGGCGCCCGGCATACGGTGCTGCCCGACCGTATCGAGGCCGGCACCTATGCGATGGCGGTCGCGATGACCGGCGGCGAGGTGCAGCTCGCAGGCGCCCGCGCGGAATTGTTGCAGTCGACGCTCGACGTGCTGACCGAAGCCGGCGCCGTCATCACCGTCAACGATCACGGTATCCGCGTCGCCCGGAACGGCGCGGGGATCAGGCCGGTCACGGTGTCGACCGCACCCTTCCCGGGCTTCCCGACCGACCTGCAGGCGCAGTTGATGGCGCTGATGGCCTGCGCCGGAGGTTCCTCGCAGATCACCGAGACGATCTTCGAGAATCGTTTCATGCATGTTCAGGAGCTGGCGCGGTTCGGTGCGCGGATTTCGCTCGATGGCGAGACCGCCACCATCGACGGCACCGCAAAGCTGCGCGGCGCGCCCGTGATGGCGACCGATCTGCGCGCCTCGGTGTCGCTGGTGATCGCAGGCCTTGCCGCCGAAGGCGAAACCATGGTCAACCGCGTCTATCATCTCGACCGCGGGTTCGAGCGGCTGGAGGAGAAGCTCTCGGCCTGCGGAGCATCGATCCAGCGCATCAGCGATTAGGGCGTATCCCGCCGAACCATGTCGGCGGACATGATCCGGGGTAGGATACCGGTTGTGCGACCCGAATGCGCGCAAATTGAAGGTAAGGTTTGTCCTGGATGCCGACGGCTGAGCCGCTCAAATTGATCGCTCTCGACGCCGATGATCTCGCGGTGATCTCGGCGCATGTGCAGGACGCCCGCGTGCAGACCGCAGACATCGTGTGGCGGCAGGACGAAAAGCGGCTGGTGGTCGGCATGAACCGGCTCGACTGGGAACAGACGCTATCCGGCGGAACCGCCCCGCG
This sequence comes from uncultured Alphaproteobacteria bacterium, assembly GCA_963847015.1. Classification (GTDB taxonomy): domain Bacteria; phylum Pseudomonadota; class Alphaproteobacteria; order Rhizobiales; family Xanthobacteraceae; genus Bradyrhizobium. The sequence continues at coordinate 21,972 of CAWJYI010000010.1, forward strand.
CCGCCTGGTCGCGGCGCTGCGCTTCGACCGGGTGCTGGCCTGCAAGTCGCGCAACATCGATCTGGAGCAGCCGGACGCTGTACTGGAACTGGTGGGTATCGAATTCCATCCCGGCGAGGCGCCCAGCGGCAGTGCGCTGTTGCTGTTCGGCCATGGCGGGGTGCTGCGGCTGGACGTCGAATGCCTGGAATGCGAGCTGACGGATCTGGGGACGGACGATCTCGGCGAAGACACGGAGTCGCCGGGGCTGGGGGTGTAATAGACCGTCATTCCGGGTTCGATGCTTCGCATCGCCCCGGAATGACGGGCTCAAAGGGTTGACGGCCCTTGGCCGCCGCGCCATTGAGCATAAAGCCCTATCGAGCACCCAAGAAAGCCATCATGCCCGTTCGCCTGGACAGAAGCAGCGCCGATTTCGACGAGCGTTTCGGCAAATTCCTTGCCGCCAAACGCGAAGTCTCCGCCGACGTCGAGCGGGCGACCCGCGCCATCGTCGACGACGTGGCGGCGCGCGGCGACGCCGCCCTGATCGAGGCGACGCGCAAGTTCGACCGGCTCGAGCTCGATGCCGGGGACTTGCGGGTGACCGCGGACGAGGTCGACGCCGCGGTGAAGGCCTGCGACGCCGCGACGATCGACGCGCTGAAATTCGCGCGCGACCGGATCGAGGTTTTTCACCAGCGCCAATTGCCGAAGGACGAGCGCTTCACCGACGCGCTCGGCGTCGAACTCGGCTGGCGCTGGAGCGCGATCGATGCGGTCGGGCTGTATGTGCCCGGCGGCACCGCCGCCTATCCGTCCTCGGTGCTGATGAATGCGGTGCCGGCCAGGGTCGCGGGCGTGCCGCGCGTGGTGATGGTGGTGCCGTCGCCCGACGGCAAGCTCAATCCGCTGGTGCTGGCGGCGGCAAGTCTCGGCGGTGTCTCCGAGATCTATCGCGTCGGCGGCGCGCAGGCGGTGGCGGCGCTGGCCTATGGCACGGCCACCATCGCGCCGGTGGCGAAGATCGTCGGCCCCGGCAACGCCTATGTCGCCTCCGCCAAGCGGCAGGTGTTCGGCAAGGTCGGTATCGACATGATCGCCGGTCCCTCGGAAGTGCTCGTGATCGCCGACGACACCGGCAATGCGTCCTGGATCGCGGCCGATCTGCTGGCGCAGGCCGAACATGACGCCAGCGCGCAGTCGATCCTGATCACCGATAGCGCGCGGCTCGCCGAAGATGTCGAGCGCGCGGTGGAAGCGCAACTGGCGACGCTGCCGCGCGCCGCGATCGCGCGGGCTTCGTGGAACGATTTCGGCGCGATCATCATGGTCGGCAAGCTCGACGAAGCGGTGGTGCTGGCGAATGCGATTGCGGCCGAGCATCTGGAAATCATGACCGCGGACGCCGAAGCGCTGTCGGCAAAAGTTCGCAACGCCGGCGCGATCTTCCTCGGCCCCCATACGCCGGAGGCGATCGGCGATTATGTCGGCGGCTCCAACCACGTGCTGCCCACCGCGCGTTCGGCGCGGTTTTCGTCCGGGCTCGGCGTGCTAGACTTCATGAAGCGCACCTCGATTCTCAAATGCGGGCCGGAGCAGTTGCGCGCGCTGGGGCCTGCCGCGATGACCCTCGGCAAGGCCGAAGGTCTCGATGCCCATTCACGCTCCGTCGGATTGCGTCTCAATTTGTCATGACCAGGCCGCCACCAGACGAGGACCAGCACAATCGCATCGTCGCGGTGACGCTTGACGAGGAATCGATCGGGCGTTCCGGTCCCGATATCGAACATGAGCGCGCGATTGCGATCTATGACCTGATCGAGCAGAATCTGTTCGTGCCGGAATCAGCCGCGCAGGGGCCGTTCACCCTGCACATCGCCATCACCGGTAACCGGTTGATGTTCGACATCCGCCGCGAGGACGGTACGCCTGTGGTGGCGCATCTGCTGTCGCTGACGCCGTTCCGGCGGATCGTGAAGGATTATTTCATGATCTGCGACAGCTACTACCAGGCGATCCGCACCGCGACGCCGGACAAGATCGAGGCGATCGACATGGGCCGCCGCGGCATCCATGACGAGGGCTCGCGCACGCTGCAGGAACGGTTGAAGGGCAAGGTCCGGGTCGATTTCGAAACCGCGCGCCGGCTGTTCACGCTGATCTGCGTCCTGCACTGGAAGGGCCAGGACGCATGATCGCGAAAATTGCACTGCGGTTTCCTGATCACTCCATGCGCAAGCGAGGTCGCATCGGGTGCGGGTGGCGGTGCGACGGGGTGACGCCCCGGCCGAAAAAAGCCTGACCGCATGGTAGCGCCGAGCGCGCGCACTCCGCAGGCCGTGCTGTTCGCATGCGGCTTCAACAGTGTGCGTTCGCCGATGGCGGAAAGCCTGTTGCAGCAGATGTTCCCGCAGGCGCTTTATGTGAAATCCGCCGGCGTCAAGAAGGGGCAGCTCGACCCGTTCGCGGTCGCCGTGATGGCGGAACTCGGCCAGGACATTTCAGGCCACAAGCCGACCACGTTCGAGGAACTCGACGATTGGGAAGGGCTCAATTTCGACCTCATCATCACGCTCTCGCCCGAGGCGCACCACAAGGCGCTGGACCTGACCCGCACGGTGGCGGCGGACGTCGAATATTGGCCGACACCCGATCCGACCGGGGCCGAAGGCAACCGCGAGCAGAAGCTGGTGGCCTATCGCGCGGTCTGCGACGGCCTTTTGATGCGCATCCGCCGGCGATTTTCCAAGGTCAGCGCGGCGAGCGGTTGATGACTGCGGGATGACAGGCAACGGAGGAATCAAAGCTGCCTCAATGACTTGTTCCCCGGTTGTGAAAACCAGGCCCTTCCGATAGGTTCCGCGCGCATTCGTCTTAACGATTCCCCGCAAAAAAAATCCGCATGCTTGGCCGTCCCAAATTCGTTCTTGCTTCCGGTTCGCCGCGCCGTCTCGGCCTGCTCAACCAGGCCGGCATCGAGCCCGACGCGCTGCGTCCCGCCGACGTCGATGAGACCCCGAGGCGGGGCGAGCTGCCGCGCGCCTGCGCCAACCGCCTGGCGCGGGCCAAGGCCGACGCCGCATTGAAATCCGTGCAACTCGACGACGAATTGCGCGGCTCCTTCATCCTCGCCGCCGATACGGTGGTCGCGGTCGGCCGCCGCATCCTGCCCAAGGCCAATCTGGTCGATGAAGCCGCGCAATGCCTGCGGATGCTGTCGGGGCGCAACCACCGCGTCTACACCGCGATTTGCCTGGTGACGCCGAAGGAGGCCTTTCGCCAGCGCCTGATCGAAACGCGCGTGCGTTTCAAGCGGCTCAGCGAGGACGACATCCAGGCCTATATCGGCTCCGGCGAATGGCGCGGCAAAGCCGGCGGCTACGCCGTGCAGGGCATCGCCGGAACGTTCGTGGTCAAGATGGTCGGCTCCTACACCAACATCGTCGGCCTGCCGCTCTACGAATTGGTCACGCTGCTCGGCGGCGAGGGTTTTCCGGTTCGCTTCGGCTGGTTGAATGCCAGTTGAGCCGCCCGGCGAGGCCGGCCCGGGCAAGGGTGCAGGAAAAGCTGGAGGGCGAAAAGCCCGCCCGGCCATGCCCGATCTGCGGCAAGCCCGCGTCCGAGGCCACGCTGCCGTTCTGTTCCCCACGCTGCCGCGATGTCGATCTGAACCGCTGGCTGTCGAATTCCTATGTCGTCCCCGGCCGGGATAATGAGGAAGAGGACGCCGAATAGGCGAGATTTACCAATAATTTGGGGGCAACCGAAGCCATAGCGTTTTCGAGCGAAGTGGATACCGGTTCGCGTGAAGAAAACGCGTGAAAACAAGTGTCACTCTGGCGCAGCCTTTGGCAAAGTTGGGTGGACAGGGCTGCTTCGCCTGACTATAAACCGGCGCTCCCGGGCCTTCGGTCCCGCGAAGTGCCCAGGTAGCTCAGTTGGTAGAGCATGCGACTGAAAATCGCAGTGTCGGTGGTTCGATCCCGCCCCTGGGCACCATTTTACTGAACGCCCCGCCATTATGTTGAAACCAGCACTGCCGCTGATGACGCTTGCTCGGGTGTACCATAGGCCAACCGCCACAGTAGACGAGCCGCGAACAGCGGCAGGATGAGTAGCGCACTGGGAATATGCGCGAAGCCCAATGGAAACATCAGAATGGGCAACATCCATAGCGCCAGCGAAAGACATTGATCGACAAAGGTTTCGTCTCCACGCTGGCGCAAGAGCGCAACAATCCATCCGAACACGACCATGTCGTAGTTCATTATCCAGGGCGAAAACAGGAAAGTCGCGGTGACGAAGAGCGCTTGTGAGAGCACCGGATCCCGCTTGCGCCAGAACGTCCAAACAACCGCGCCAAAAGCGCAGGCCGACACCACGCCTTGGACCACCCAGGCACAATCATCCGGCAGGCCGACAAGGCGGGCGTTGACAAAGGCCGAGGCAACGATCGGCCAGCCCATGACACCGGCGACGTTGAGCAAGTCATGCTGTTGCGGTACCACCTTGTGCAAATACTGTATCCAGATTTCCGGCCCAAACCATATTGCAGTCGCGGCGACAAGCAACACCGTTGTAGCGACCGCTGAGCCAATGACGCGCCAGTGTCCGTTCAACACCAACAACACCGGAAGCAGCAGCCCGAATTGCGGCTTGATAGTCAGGATACCGAACAGGATTCCAGCGATGATCGGTCGCCGATCGAGATTTGCCAGTCCGCCGATCAAAAGCGCAGCCGTCAAAAATCCATTTTGGCCCAAGAACACGTTCACCGTGACAGCAGGCGCGACCGCCAGAAACAACCAGCATTTTCGGTCGACGCCGCCCGCGACCGCCGCCCACACATAGAGCGCGAGCCCGACGGCGCACCACACCATGTAGGAGGGCAAAAAGCCGAGCAAGCCAAAGGGCCAAATAAAGAACAAAAGATGCGGAGGATACGACCAATACATGGCGCTAAATCGGGGATACCGGTCACCTTCAGTATTGCAGCCATGTAGACGTCGGAATCGAACCAGTCCGCAGGACCGCTCGAAAACGCCGAGCGGCCGCCCATCCAGGTGTTAAGAAAATCCCGACCGACCGGAAAACCGCCTGGGTCGAGGACGAAAGTTGAAAACGACTGAGCCGCCGCTAGTTTGAAATCCAGTCCGACGATAGCGAGCAGGATAGCCGCAGCCACCGCGGTGAATACGGCATAAACCTTCTCAGATACCGAAGCAGGTGCCTGGGCCAAAGTTGTCATGGCCGAGCAGTACAACCATAAGGTAAAGGATCTGTTCACGGAAATTAGCTGGCGACCAGCCATGAAGGACTGCGCCTTTAGACG
>CAWJYI010000011.1:0-17531 GCA_963847015.1 uncultured Alphaproteobacteria bacterium
TGCCTTGGGCACTTGCCTTGGAGCTCGCGAAATTGGAACTCGCGAACTCTGAGCTCGAAGCCCCACGGTTTCGTTGCAATCCCTGTGCCGGGACCGCCCCGCAATTGAGACAGTGATACTGTCCTAACTTTGACCATGCCAAATTTTTCTCTATCACACAAGCGGATGAAAGTCCTCGCCCGCATGGCTGGTCCGTGCCTGTAGCAGTTCGATCACGCCGCCCCGGATTTGAAGCAAACGCGCCGCGATCCGGCCCAAGGACCGCCGGATTTCCCAATGAAATTTCGCTCCGGGATAGGCCGGGCCGGAAAGCGAAAACGCGCCAGCCTGGAACGTTGAGCACGGGTTTAAGGGAGCACTGGGTGATGAAGTTGTCCACGGGATGGGTTTTGGCGGCGGGATTGGCTTTCGTCAGCAGCGGCGCGCACGCACAGGTCGAACGCGCGCCCTCCACAGCGGTTTCCGATGTCGGCGGCCCCTCCGCGGCAGTGCCGAAGGATGGCCCACGGGCGGGTGGGCCGATGCTGCTGCCGCCGATGGAGGTCTACACGGTGGTGCGCGAGAGCGGGTTTTCGCCGCTCGGCATCCCGCAGCGGCGCGGCCTCATCTACTCCATTGCGGTGGTCGATCGCGGTGGCGGCGACGGCCGGCTGATCATCGACGCGCGCACCGGGCGCGTCATCCGCTTCCTGCCGGCCTACGGCATGGGCAGGATTTTCAACGACGATTTGGCCTATGGCCCGCCAGGCATGCCGCCGATGACCAATGTCAGGGGCGCGCCGCGGCCGCCGCGATCCGTCCCGAATGTCGCCAGCCGCACGGTGCCGTTGCCGAAAGCCAGTCCACTCGCCGCCAAACCCGAGGCCGAACCGCAAGTCCAGCAATCGGCGGTCCAACAATCGGCGGTCCAGCAATCGGCGGCGGTGCAGCCGAAGCCGGCCGAGGCGCAGGTGACCCAGGAAGCCGCCGCTCCCACCGTCGGCCAGGCGAAGCCTCCACCGGCACCGCTTCAGCCGACGCAGGAGATGCCGAAGCCGCAGGGACTGGAGTAGAGAAGAGCCGCGGCGGCGCTTGTTGATCCCCTACGGAGGAGGATCAGGCACAGCTACCTATTCCCTATGGCCCGCAGCAGCGAGGATCAGGTCGGCGATCTCCTTCGGATGCGACACCAGCGACAGATGCCCCGCGTTCAGTTCCACGGTGGTCGCGTTCATGCGCTTGGCGAGAAACCGTTCGAGGTCGGGATTGATGGTCTGATCCTGCCGGGAAACCGCATACCATGACGGCTTTGAGCGCCAGGCGGCGACAGTCGTTCGTCCCGCGAATAGCGATGCTGCCGTCGGCTCCTGCACAGCGTAAAGCACCTCAGCCTTTCGGGGCTCTACCCCGTTTGCGAAATATTTGAGGAAGGAATCTTCCGACAATTTGGTGAAGCCGTCATGTTCCTGGATGCCGGCTCGCACCGCCCCGGTCGGGAATTTCCCAGACAGCGCGACGAAATCTTCTCCCGCATCCGGACCGCGCGCGGCGACATAGACGAGCGCGGACACTTTCGGATCTGTTCCGGTCTCGCTGATGACGGTACCGCCCCAGGAATGCGCCACCAGCACGGTTGGGCCGTCCTGCATCGCCAAAGCGCGGCGAGTTGCGGCGACGGAATCAGCAAGCGAGGTCAGCGGATTCTGCACGGCGGTAACTTTCAATCCTGCGGCCTGCAGATAGGGAATGACCTCGGCCCAGCTCGAGCCGTCCGCCCACGCGCCGTGCACCAGCACGACATTGCGCGCCACGACAGGTGCTGCCGTCTCCGCCTGCGCCGGAATTGCGCCGAGCGATCCGGCAAATGCCGTGACCGCGAGCGCCGTTACGAACTGAACCATCTTCATCGAACCAACTCCGTGATTGAGGTCTTTAGCGTGATGCGCTGCCCTTCACTGGAGTTTCGGTCCTGAACGGCGTGACGTTACGGGGCTCACGGCACTGTGACTCCTTCGGATCGCGCAAAAAAAACGCCCCGGTTTCCCGGGGCGTTTTCGTCTCGGCAAATATCTGCCGAAAACTCTCTTTGCCTCAGGCGGCGGCCTTGCTGGCCGAGCCGTCGACGACCTGCGGGGTCTGCGAGGTGGTGCCGATCGGAATGTTCCGCGGCTTCTTGGCTTCGGGAATCTCGCGGACGAGATCGACGTGGAGCAGACCGTTCTCGAGCGAAGCATCCTTCACCTGGACGAAATCGGCGAGCTGGAAGGCGCGCTCGAAGGCGCGCGCCGCGATGCCGCGGTACAGCACTTCGGATTTGTCCTTGCCGTTCTCGTTGGCGGTTTTTTCGCCCTTGATCGTCAGCGTGTTTTCCTTCGCGACGATCGAAAGCTCGCCTTGCGAGAATCCGGAAACCGCAACGCTGATGCGATAGGCGTTCTCGCCGGTACGCTCGATATTGTAGGGGGGATAGCCGGGACTGCCGTCGGACGCTGCCTGGTCGAGCAGGTTGAAGAGGCGGTCGAAGCCGACGGTGGAACGGTAAAACGGAGCGAGATCATAGGTACGCATAGGGTAGTCCTCCATTGAGCGACTGTTTCAATTAACCCGCCCGCCATCGGGCCGGGCTTGATCCAGAAATGATCTTTGGGATCATCCTGGCTATGCAGCCCAGCGTTTCGGTCTTGAGTTTCGGTTCCGAAACACTGTAGTGGCCTGCACAGAAGTGATATGGGAGAGGGGCAAACGGCGTTCAAGAGGGGCAAAACGCTGTCCTTTTTGGCGTTCCCGCCTTGATTTTCAGCCCTTTTCACCTAGCCGGTTCCCTGCATGACGCTGGTCTCGATCCCTGCCAATCCGGTTCCGGAGGACGTCGTCAGCGGCACCATCAAGACCCCCGACGGGGCTGAATTGCGCTTCGCGCGCTGGGCGCCGCCGGCGGGCCGCAAGGGCACCGTTTGTCGTCTTCACCGGTCGCAGCGAGCAGATCGAAAAATACTTCGAGACCGTGCGCGATTTGCGCGATCGCGGCTTTGCGGTGGCGATGATCGACTGGCGCGGTCAGGGTCACTCGTCGCGGCGCCTGCGCGATCCGCGCAAGGGCTATGTCCGCGATTTCTCCGATTTCGAGATCGACGTCGAAACCTTCGTGCAGCAGGTGGTGCTGCCGGATTGCCCGCCGCCTTATTTCGCGCTGGCGCATTCGATGGGTGGCGCCGTGATGCTCCGCGTCGCGCATGCCGGAAAACGCTGGTTCGATCGCATGGTGCTGTCGGCGCCGATGATCGATCTGCCGGGACGGCGGACCTCGTTTCCGGCGCGCGCGCTGCTGCGGATCATGCGGCTGACCGGGCAGGGCGGCCGTTACGTTCCCGGCGGCAGCGACGCGCTGACCGGCTCGGAATCCTTCATCAACAATCCCTTCACCAGCGATCCCGTGCGCTTCGCGCGCAACGCCGCGATCCTGGAGGAAGATCCCACCCTTGGCATCGGCTCGCCGACGGTGGCCTGGGCCGATACCGCCTTCAGGGCGATGCATACTTTCCGCGGGGCGAACTACCCGTCCGAAATCCGCCAGCCGATCCTGATGCTGGCCGCCAGCAACGACACGATCGTTTCAACCGCTGCGATCGAGGAGTTCGCCTATCATCTGCGCGCCGGCTCGCATCTGGTGATCGCGGGCTCCAAGCACGAGATTTTACAGGAGCAGGATCGCTATCGCGCCCAATTCTGGGCCGCGTTCGACGCCTTCGTGCCGGGCACGCCGCTGTTCAAGTGACGCCAATTCCAAGTGGATGAGATGATCTGGAGCATGATCGGTTCTGATTGAATTAGAACCGAAGCTCTAGAATTTCTTGTTTTGACGCGTTTTCTTTACGCGAACCGGTATCCACTTCGCTCGAAAACGCTTTAGCCGCTCGGCGGCGCCGGCAGGCGCGCGACCACCCGGTCGGGAAATCGCCGTTCGACGAACAGCGTCCTGACCTCGGCGACGCTGAGATAGCGCTCGTCGCCTTCGCCCTTGCCCATGATTTTGAGCAGGATCGGCCATTCGCCCTTCATCAGGATCGGATAGAACCATCGGCTCGAATTCGTCTCCTCGGCGCGCTTGATATTCGCGGCCATGTAGGTCTCGATCTCCTTGGCGTTCAGCCCGCGTTCGACGCCGCCGGCGCCGTCCGGCCGGTCCCTGCCGAAGGTGGCGAGACGGTCAATTTCGCCCTCATGCACATGCGCCTCGACGTCGAGAATGCGTGAACCGGCGCCGTGCTTGTCGAGCGGGCCATTGCGCAGCTCGTCGAGCACCGCGCCGGTCATCGCGCTTTGCAGCTGGCGCAGCGGATTGAGACCGTTTGCAATGAGGGCGACCCAGTAGGTTTCCAGCCACACCTTTGTTTGCTCTGCGCCCGTTTCGCCGGATGCCTTGCCGATCGTTCCGGCAATCTTTGGCAGCGGGACGATGTGGCCGCCGACATAACCGTTCGCAACGAGCGCGCGCAAAAAAGGGCAGGGATTATTGGGTGAAACGGGAATCTGCCCGTGACCTGCTTGATCGTCTGGCATGGATCAAATCCTCGGATGCAGCGAATGAAAGGACAATAGGTGTGCAGGAACGAGAGGCGTGGCGGGAACGAGAGTCGCGGAGGGAACGAGAGTCTTGAAAAGCGAATTTGCGGACGTTGCACTACTTCTGGATGCGCTGATTTTTCGCGTAATCAGGCGCTATGTCAACTGAAGACAAAAGCTGCAATGCCTGGGGAGCCGGCCGCGCACGGGATGAGGATGCGATGAAAACCCGTCCCGCCCCGTCAGGAATCCGCGGCAAGCTTTGGGGCCGACCCGACCAGCGTCAATCTTGAAAACGGTATGCCGGCCTTCAAGAGCCCGTCGCGGTAATGGGCAATGTCGGCCGGTATTTTCCAGTGGAAATTCCGCAAATGCCGTTCGACGGTCAGGGCCGGGTAGTGGCTGAGCAGAACGTCGGCCGCGTTTCCCGCTTCTTCGGCGCGGCCCAATTGTGCGAGCGCCGCCGCCCTGATGCCGAGCACCTGAAGGTGGTTGGGATTCACGTACAGGGCTTCGCGCGCCCAGGAAAGCGAAGCGTCATATTGCCCCACCAAATAATGGCTGAACGCGTTCGATGCCGCGAATTGATACCTGGGGTCGCTGTTGCCGCGCTGCGCCGCCATCGAAAACAGTTCGATGGCCTGCCGGTGTTCTCCCATCATGAAGTGACAAAATCCCTGAACGCCGCGCGCGCCCGTATCGTACGGGTTTAGCTCAACCGCACGTCTCGATGCGCCCATAGCCTCGTCGTAATGGCCTTCTATCGCCTGCAAATAGGCGAGAATCTGAAATGCAAAGGACGAGCGAGGGTCAAGCCGAACGCTGCTTTCCGCGAGCTTCATCGCGGTCGCCCACAATTCGCGCGTACTCTTGATCCATCCGAACTGGATACCCTGAATCATGATCGTGGCGAGATAGGCGCGGGCGATCGACAGCGTCGGATCAAGCGCGACAGCCTCCCTGAACAGGCTGATCGAGGTTTCGTAATCCTCTTTGGTCTGATGATAATAGTGGGAAAGCCCCTTCAGGAAGCGGTCCCATGCGGTCAGGTCGTTTGAGGACGGCCGGGCAGGGGCGGAGGCCTCCGCCCGGTAAATCTCGGCTGCGATCGCCGCGGACAGGCTGGTGGTGATCTCGTCCTGCATCGCGAACAGATCGCCCATGTCCCGGTCATAACGGCCGGTCCATAATTGTTGGCCATTTTCAGGCGCGACCAGTTCGGCGGTGACGCGAATCTTGGTTGCGGTGCGCCGTACCGAGCCCTGGATCAGATAGGTCGCGTCGATCTCCCGCGCGATCAGGCGCGTGCTCAGGTTCTTGCCCTTGAACGAGAATGTCGAGTTTCGGCTCAGCACCCGGTAGAACGATTGCAGCGACAGCGCGTGGATCAGATCCTCGGTCAGCCCGTCTGAAAAATATTCGTCGGTGCTGTCACTGAGGTTGGCGAAGGGCAGCACGCCCACGATCGCCGTCCGGTACTGGCTCGCCAGATGCGATGCCTCGGCCGATGTTTCCTCCGGCTCCTGCCCGCATGTATCCGACCCGGCGGGCTTCCAGGTCCAGACATGGACCGCTTCCTCGATGTTCTTGAACCGGTGAGGACCGGCATCGAACAGGGTGACGCTGAGACGCTTGCCGGCCTCGTGATAGGCCTTGCCCGAAACGGCCACGCCGCCGGGGGCGGCAACCGACTCCAGGCGCACGGCGATGTTGACGTCGTCGCCGAACACTTCGTCCTCGTCGGCCATCACGTCGCCCATATGGATGCCCATACGGAACTGCATGCTGCGATCGGCGGGCAAATGGAGGTTTCGCTCCGCCATCAGTCCTTGCATCGCGACCGCGGCCTCGATGGCGCCGACGATGCTCGGAAACTCCAGCAGGAAGCCGTCGCCGGTGTTCTTCACCAGCCGGCCGCCATGATTGAGGATGATCGGGTAGATCGCGCTCCGATGAGCCTTGAAGGTCGCGTGCGTGCCTGCCTCGTCGGTTCCCATCATGCGGGAATAACCGGCGACGTCAGCACAGACGATGGCAGCTAGCCGTCTCTCCATGTCCCCTCAGCTCCACAACTGGCAGATACACTACGAGGCCGCTCAATCGATTCCAATGTTTATAAAGGTATATCTCTATGCGACGAAAGCCGGATCGGCGCGTAATAATGAAGCAATCATGCAGGATTGGCAGCGGTCGGTGAGCGGATGTCTTGCAGGGGGTTGGCAGGAAACGAGGGAGGAGAAAAAATTTGCAAACCATGATGGCCGAGTCGCTCGGCATTCACCAGCTCTGGCTCTTTATCCTCTCGGGGCTGCTGCTCAATGTGACACCGGGACCGGACACTGCCTATATCATCGGCCGCAGTATCCAATTGGGGTGGCGCGGCGGCGCGGCCGCCGCGATCGGCATCAGCTGCGGCTGTCTCCTTCACGTGTTTGGCGCCGCGATCGGCCTGTCGGCGCTGTTGATGGCGTCATCGGCCGCGTTCGCTGTCATAAAACTGGTCGGTGCTGCCTATCTGTTTGTGACAGGCGTTGCGATGCTGCTGTCGCGCGCGCGCCCGGTGGCGGATGTCGTGACGCCGGGCGGCGAGACGACGCTGCGCCGCGTGTTCTGGCAGGGCGCGCTGACCAACGCGCTCAATCCGAAGGTGGCGCTGTTTTTCCTGGCATTCCTGCCGCAGTTCGTGGCGGCCGGTTCGCCGCACCAGACGTCGGCTTTTTTGCTGCTCGGCCTGATCTTCATTTTCAACGGTACGCTATGGTGCCTCGGCGTCGCGGCCTTCGCGGCGAAGGCCGCCGGACGTATCCGGCAATCCGAGAGCGTGATGGTCGCCATCAACCGCGTGCTTGGTGGGCTGTTCGTCTATCTCGGCTTCCGCGTCGCGATGTTGGAGACGCGCTGAATTCAGCCGTTACTCTTCAGCCGTTGGTTTTTAGCCGTGGATCTTCAGGATCGTGCTGCCGGCGAGATAGAGCCCGAGCAGGATCATCGCGATCTGGAACCAGCGCCGGAACAACTCCGGCTGCAGCCGCGAGCGCACCGCCTGGCCGATGAACATGCCGACGAACGCGCCCACCATGGCGACCGCGCCCGGCAGCGCGGTTGCCGCCGTCAGCAGGCCGGCGCTGGTGAGGTTGAAGCCGAGCGTCACCGTCGCGACGGTGAAGAATACGCCCAGCGCCTGAATCAGTTCGTCCTTCTCCATGCCGATCGCCTGCATGAACGGAACCGATGGAATGACCTGCACGCCGGTCGCAGCCGAAATCATGCCGGTGATCAGGCCGACGATGCCGCCGAGCCATCGTTCATTTTGAGGCGCGACTTTGAAATTGAATTTGCTCAGGCCGATGACGGCATTGAGCGCCAGCAACAGGCCAAGCGCGAGCGTGGTGTACTGGGCATAGGGCCCGGTGAGCGATCCGGCGTTCAGCCAGATGCCGGCCGCCGTTCCCACCAGCAACGGCCACAGCCGCCGGATGATGTCGCGCAGATAGGGGCCGACGAAGGTTTGCCAGATATTGGTGACGATCGCCGGCACGATGACGATGGCGAGCGCCTGGGCCGGCGGCATCGACACCGCGAGCAGGCCCATCGACACCGTCGGCAGGCCAAGCCCGAGGGCGCCCTTGACGAAACCGGCCAGCAGGAACGCAACCGCGATGAGAAGTAACAGGGAATCGAACATCGGGCCACATTGACCGATCGGCGCTATCGGCACAATCTGGAGATTACGGAGATAGCCTTTGGCTATGCCGAAGGCAGCAGCCAGAAACCGGAAATCGGCAGGAGATCGCCATGCGTTTCGATCTGGTTGACCTTCAGCTTTTCATCGCGGTCGCCGAGACCCGCAGCATCACCAATGGCGCGCAGCGCGTGCATCTGGCGCTGGCCTCGGCAAGCGAGCGGATCAAGGGGCTGGAAGCAGCCCTCGGCGTTTCGCTGCTCAAGCGTGTCCGCCGCGGCGTCGAATTGACCGCAGCCGGCGAAAGCCTGCTCGATCATGCCCGCATCGTCATGCACAATGTGGAGGCGTTGCGCGGCGATCTCGCCGACTTTTCGAAGGGGATGAAGGCGACCGTCCGCTTCCTCGCCAATACGTCGGGCCTGTCGGAATATCTGCCGAAGGCGCTGGCCGCCTTTCTCGCCCAGCACCCTCACATCTCGATCGACGTCGAGGAGCGCGAAAGCGGCGAGATCGCGCATGCCATCCTTACCGGCGCGGCCGAACTTGGGCTCGCCGCGGAGCACGCCTTGCCGGACACGATCGAGCGGATAGCGTTCAGCGAAGACCGCCTCGTTCTTGTCGCCCCGCGCGAGGGTGAGCTTAAGGGCCGGCGGCAGGTCGATTTTCGCGAGGTCGTCGCATGCGATTTCGTCGGGCTGATCACCTCGAGCGCGCTGCACGCCCATGTCACCGGACACGCCGCCCGGCTCGGCGCGCGCCTGCGGTTTCGCGCGCGGCTGAACAATTTCGACGCGATCGGTCAGATGGTGGCCGCCGGCATCGGCGTCGCCGTGATGCCTGAAGTCGCGGCCAGGCGTTGCGCGCGGTCGATGAAGATCAATGTCGTCAGGATCCAGGATTCCTGGGCCAACCGGCGGCTCGCGATCTGCGCCCGCAGCTTCAAGTCGCTGCCAAAACCCGCGCGGCAATTGGCGGAGCATCTGCGCAAGACGGCGCCGCGTTCTACCTCGTCGTCGGGACACCCGCGTCCTTGATGACGACAGCCCATTTTTTGGTCTCGGCCGCGATGTAATCGCGAAAATGCTCCGGCGTATCGCCGGCGACCGTCAGGCCCTGATCGGCGAGTTTTTGCTTCACCTGCGGATCGCTCATTGCCTCGTTGGTGATGCGGTTCAGCGTGGCGACGATTTTCTCGGGCGTCGCCGCCGGCGCAATCATGCCGTACCAGTTTTCGATCAGGAGATCCGGCATGCCGACTTCCGCCGTGGTCGGCACGTCGGGAGACGTCGGCGCGCGCTGCGGCGCGGCAAGGGCGATCGGCCGCAGTAGGCCGGCCCTGATATGCGGCAGCAGCACCGGCAGGTCGAGGAACGTCATCTGCACCTGCTGACCGAGCAGATCGTTGATGGCGGGCGCAGCACCTCGGTAAGGCACATGCACGATGTCGATCCCGGCCGTCAGCTTGAACAGTTCGCCGGCAAGATGCGGCAGGCCGCCAAGGCCGGCGGAAGCAAAATTGAGTTTTCCCGGCTGGGCCCTGGCGAGCGCAAGGAGCTCGTCCATGTTCTTGGCGGGAACATTGCTCGCGACGACCAGCATCTCCGGCACCGTCGTCACCAGGGTGACCGGCGCAAAATCCTTCGCCACGTCGTAGGCGACCTTTTCCATCGTCGGGCTGATGACCAGCGCGCTCGCGCTCACGATACCGATCGTGTAGCCGTCGGGATTTGATTTCGCGACCGCATCGGTGCCCAGCACGCCCGCCTGTCCGCCGCGATTGTCGATGATGACCGGCTGCTTGATCAGTTCCGACATGCGCTGGCCGACCACGCGCGCGATGATGTCGTTGGGGCCGCCGGGCGGAAACGGCACGATCAGCCGGATCGGCTTGCCCGGAAAATCTTGCGCTGCGGCGAGCGCCGGCAGCAGCAGCAGATGCAGAGTCCCGCAAACAGCCCGCCCAGAATTCTCATGAAAGCCTCTCCCTAACTGTTCAGCAGCTTCATCGCGGCTTCATGCACACGGGCGTCGCCGGCGGCGATGATGCGGCCGCCGTTTTGGGCGGGCTTGCCGTCCCAGGTGGTGACGATGCCGCCGGCGCCCGTGATGATCGGGACCAGCGCCGCGATGTCGTAGGGCTTTAATTCGGTCTCGACCACGAGATCGAGATGGCCGGCCGCCAGCATGCAGTAGGAATAGCAATCGCCGCCATAACGCGTCAGCCGCACGGCGTTTTCGACCCGGCCGAACGCGGCGCGGTCGGCGGCGTTCATCAACAGCGGACTGGTGGTGAAGGAGGTCGCTTCGTTCAGCGACGCGCAACGCCGCACCGTCAGCTTTCGTTCGCCGGAGGGCCCCGAGTAATGCGCCGAGCCGCTGTCGCCGGAAAAGCGCTCGCCGATATAAGGCTGGTGCATCATCCCGAACACCGGCGTGCCCTTGTGCAGAAGCCCGATCAGCGTGCCCCAGATCGGAAAACCGGCGATGAAGGATTTGGTGCCGTCGATCGGATCGAGCACCCAGACATAGTCGGCGTCTTCGCGCTCGTTGCCGAATTCCTCGCCGACGATGCCGTGCAGGGGGAAGTAGGCCTTGATCAGGCGGCGCATCACAGCCTCGGCGGCGCGGTCGGCTTCGGTGACGGGATCGAAATCGCTGGCGCTCTTGTTGTCGATCGAGAGCGAGGTGCGAAAGAACGGCAAGATGGTTTCGCCGGATGAGGTCGCGAGGCGGCCGATGAAGGCTGTAAAATCAATGACCGTCACGGCTGTTTCCTGAGAACACGAAGCGGGTGAGAATCCGAGGGCTCTTGCCTAGCCCAATCCTGCGGCAGGCGCACGATTAACGGAGCGTTATTTTACCCTTATCGGGCCACTCCTGCTTTCGAATCAGGTTCGGTTAGGCGTGTATTTTTGGTGTTAGCGTCAATCACGAATTCGGGATTTCTGTGGATTGTCCCCGGTCCGCCCGCGCGGCCGCGCCGAGGTGATAAAATTTAAGATATTGAAATTACATAAGAAAATTGAATTTTACCGACCTGTGGCACAATCGCCAGCCTTGCCGGGATTGCGCAGAAATTGTTTCGAAAACACTTGCGTTTTGTGCATCGCGGTCGCATATTGTTGCGGTGCGGTAGCGCCTCGCGCTATCGCTGCCCTCCTTGGGCGTTTCCTCCCTAGACTTGGGCCGCTTGTTCATTCAAGCGGCCCTTTTTTCTATTGGCTGTTGTCATTCCGGGATGGTCCGAGGGACCAGACCTCAGATGCGCAATTGCGCATCGGGAATATCTCGATGATTACATCACTCCGGGATGTGCAATAGCACATCCGAGTTCGCGCTTTGCGCGCCCCGGAATGACGAAGAGAAGGAAACGAGGGCGTCGCTACTCCGCCGCCGCCTGGAACGGCCCGAGATCGCCGAGCGGCACCGCGGCCAGCGCGTCCGCAAGGGCTGCGAAATCGGCGACCACCTGGGCAAATCGCGGCGAGCGTTCGCGCCGCCGCTCGTCCATGTAGACCGCGCGGTTGAGTTCGAGCTGCACCGTGTGCAATCCGCTCGCCGGATTGCCGTAATGCTCGGTGATGAAGCCGCCGGCATAGGGCTTGTTGCGTCCGATCGAATAGCCGAGCCCGCTCATGATTTCCTCGACGAGGTCGGGAAGCAGACTGGCGCAACTGGTGCCGTAACGATCGCCGATCACGATGTCGGGGCGCCGCGGCTCGTCGCGCGATACGCCGATCGAGGGCATCGAATGGCAATCCACCAGGATCACGGTGCCGAAGGCCTGATGGGCCTTGTTGATCAGCCGCCGCAGCGCGCGGTGATAGGGCTTGTACAGCGCCTCGATCCGTCCCAGCGCCTCGTCGACGCCGAGCCGCTCGCGATAGATCTCCTGTCCGTCGCCGACCACGCGCGGGATGGTGCCGAGACCGCCGGCGACCCGCATCGAGCGGGTATTGGCAAAGCTCGGCAGCCGTCCGGTGAACATCCGCGGATCGAGTTCGTAGGGCTCGCGGTTCACGTCGACATAGGAGCGCGGGAAATTGACCCGCACCGTGGGAAAGCCGCGATCGCTCAGATTGGCGATCAATTCGTCCATGAACGAATCCTCGGAGCGGCGCAGCGCGGCCAGGTCGATCCGGGACGCGTTGAGGAATTCGGGCGGATAGACCGAGCCGGAATGGGGAGAATTGAAGATGATCGGCGCCCGCCACATGGCCGGCTCCACGATCTCGAACGGAGGCGACAATTCGCCATCAAACTCGGTCATCGTCGGGCGCCGTCCCTTGGGTCCACGCTTGCCAATGCAGCTGATTCTGCCAGAAAAACGCAAGTTTTATGAGGCCGCATTGTCGGTAATCACAATCATTCTGCCAAGCGAAAAAAGCCGTAAAGCTGCTGGAACGTGTCTCAAACGCGCCGAAAGCCCCTGACCGGATTGATCCCGGGCGCGTTCCGGTCCAAAAACAGCCGGCCGCGCCACCATCACTACGCCGTCACCTTTCACCCGAAATTTACCCTCTGTCGGGCTTAGTGTTCGGATTGATCCTCTTGAGCCGGATTAGACCAACAACCGCCATGCACAAAATACTCCTCGCCGAAGACGACAACGACATGCGCCGCTTCCTGGTCAAGGCGCTGGAAAACGCCGGATTTCAGGTCTCGTCCCATGATAACGGCATGTCGGCCTATCAGCGGCTGCGCGAGGAGCCGTTCGAGATGCTGCTCACCGATATCGTGATGCCGGAAATGGACGGCATCGAACTGGCGCGCCGCGCCTCGGAACTCGACCCCGACATCAAAATCATGTTCATCACCGGTTTTGCCGCGGTGGCGCTGAATTCCGATTCGGAGGCGCCGAAAAACGCCAAGGTGCTGGCAAAGCCGGTCCATCTGCGCGAATTGGTCAGCGAAGTGAACAAGATGCTGGCGGCCTGACGAGCCACTATTATTCCCTCCAACCGTCCTTGCGGGGGCGCTTTGGAGCCGATATACGGACCCCACCCAATACGACTTTCGGGCACGTAGCTCAGCGGGAGAGCACTACCTTGACATGGTAGGGGTCACAGGTTCGATCCCTGTCGTGCCCACCAGCCTTCGCGCTGCGCGCTACGGCTAGGCAAGCCGGTACGCGCAACGCGAAGGCTCTCACGCCGTAGCCATTCGGCGAAGGCGGACTGTTGCGGTCATGGGAGTTTCTCCCCATCACACCCCCCAACCGAGCGAACGATCCCAGGCGTCGCAACCCCGATTGCCCGTTCATTGCTGGTCGCCCGATGGCCCGACCGGCCGGACGCTCCTCGTCAAAGGCGGCCGCGAGACGACCGCGCAGACTGACATCGACCGCGCGATCGTCACTATCGTGGCCGGCTTCGCGATCACGCAGATGGCCGGCGACGGGTAAAAAAAGCCTCTGCCGGGGCGGCTATCCTCTAAAAACCTGCCGATCCTCTAAAAATTGAAGATCGCTTTTAGTCGGCTCCGGGAGGGTCGACGGACAGGGCCTGATTGAATGTGTAATGCGTGTCCGCCGCGGGGTTGAACGGCCGCGGCTTGGTTTTGCGCTTGGATTGGGTGAAGAACTTACCGTTCAGCAGTTCCTGCACGCGGTGCACCATTTCCTTTTGCGCGATCTCTCGATGTGAAGAGTCATCCTTGAAGAGCAGACGGTCCTGCAAGGTAAAGTTCAAGAAATTTCGAATCTTCGGCCGAATGTTGGAAATGAAAAAGCCCGATGAGAATTCCTTGTCTGACTTCTCCGGCACCTCGCGCAGAGTACTATCGGAAATTTGGTCTTCCGACCGGGTCAGCGCAAACCGGGCGACAACGGGCTGGTCGTCTCTGGACATCAATATTCCTTCCATGATGTCCGGGGGAGACTGGCTCTTGAGGGCTTTGACCGCCAATATCTTCAGCGTGCACCCTTCCAGAAATCCCAGCATGTAGATCCAGTTGCCGTCCTGGTAGCAAAACCCGTTCGCCTTGCGTAGCGAATTGTCCCGCCGTTTGAAGGTGCTTTCGAAAGTACAGTATGGACGCTGTTCGGTCGGTGCGCTGATCGTGATGCCGCTCTTGGCGATGTAGCCGCTTTTTTCCGAATACCGATAGCAGTGGTAATGACGTTTTCTGGAAGCCTGGGGCCCGCCCACCCTGGAAGCCGAACCGAAGAAATATTCGGTCGCTTCGTCACATTCGGCCTGCGAAATCGCTGCAAGCAGCTTCGCAAGGTCTCGATCGTCCGGTGGTCTTGATTCCATTGACGATGGCGACCGATCTACCTTCGGCTTCCATTCCTTTCCATCCTTTTTCGCCTGCCAGTATTCCTCGAACACAGCAGGTAGTCTCGCCGAGGAATAGATCTCGTCCAGATCGGGATAGCGGTCACGCTCGCCGTTTTTTTCCCTGCGCTTTTTTTTGAGGTCCTCCAGCACGCCGGCTGCTATCGCATCCAAAACATCACAATCATCGGGAATTCCCGCGAATGTCAGGAACTTGCGAACCTTTTGATACAGTGCTCCGCCGGTGTAAATGTCGGCCGAGTAGGCAGACCCAAGCAATTTCATGAACGATTTGAGCGCCGTGTCGAACGAGCGATCCTTGAAAAGGCAAAACAATCCGACCGAAAGCCGCCGTAGCTCGACAACGTAATTCTGATCGGCCCAGATCGGATGATCGGGTCGGGCAAGACCTCTTGTTGGCAAATGGATGTCCCTTGGAATTGTTTCTTGGAATTGTTTCTTGGAGTTGTTTCTTGGAGTTGTTTCTTGGAGTTGTTTCTTGGGGGTTCTGGCGTATCTTGGCGGTTGTATTTTCCTGGCCGATAGTCGCAGGCACAACCGTAGCGTTCAAGTGCTTTCGCACGATTTTCGCAGCAACAAGCCGCAGTTTTCAACCGGTTAGCAGCGTGGAGGCCAACCTCTGTCGCGACGGTTTTCGCTGGCGTGTCTCAAGCCTATGCTAGGCGCGAAATTCGTTGGAAGAGGCTCGATAAGAATCTTCGGAAATTTCGGGAGGGCGCTCTGATTGGGGATGCGCTTTTACTGGCGCAGATAAAGGGACCTTTCGCATCGAAGGGCGCGTCCGTTTACCCGTTTTTGGGGAGGTTATCGGATGCTTCGTGCCCGTTTTGCATCAATATGGTTTGGCGTCGGCTCGCGACAGATCGTTGTTGCGGCGTTGCTGGCCGTTCTCCCGCAATTCATTTGCGCTGATTTGGCTTCGTCAGCTGAACTCGGCGTGAGGAGAGCCCAATACATTCAAAAGGCTCAATATATTCAAACTGGCCGCCGGTCGCCGCAGTTGGCGGCGCCGCCGGCGGTGAGTGCCGTCAGGCGCGACAAGGAGGAGGTGTTCTATTTCACGGACCGCGTGGCCACCGATTTCAGCGATCCGAAACAGGCATATATCGATGGGATGGGCGACCCGAGCATGGGGGTTGCCAAGGTCGAGGTGTCGCGTAACTGGCGAAACGGCCTTCACATGGCGCCCGAACTAAAGGCGCTGACGAAGTTCGGCAACAAGCCGCTGGCGGAAGTATATCGGCCCCTCACCAAATCGCGACGGGTCGTCATTTTCGTCCCGGGATACAACAACAGTTTTGCCGAGTGTGTTGAGACCGCGGCCCAGCTAAAGGCGAACATCGAAGTCGATGCCGACATGTTCGCCTTCTGCTGGAATTCTGAAAAAGGGCCGTGGCCTGAATTCGTTTGGGGATGCTTTCGAGGTGCTCCGCAAATCATGTGGGCCACGACGAATTTTGAACGCCTGATGATCGACCTTCTCGGTTCGAACGACGTAGGGCAGATTTCAGATTATCGTTCACAGCATGGGCGCGCGCGGAGTCGTGCCATCGATCAGAATGCTGGCTGTTACGCAGGATCAGGAACGGTTGGCAAAGATTACGGACCTGGTTCTTGCGGCTCCGGATTTGCCCCAAAAGGTCATGGATCGCGACCTCCTTCCGGTTCTCAAGAGTTGGAAACATTTGAGAACGACGTTGTATGTGTCGAATCACGACCTAGCCGAGTGGGTCTCGGAAAAGTGGAACGGTACCCCGCCGGCCGGGGCAGGCGCGGAAGACGTCATGTATATCAGGAAATGTATCGAGACGATCGATATCGGAGATCGGGACGAAACGAGTTTGGGCCACTCGGCGCTGTTCAGCAGCCGGGATGTTGCGGCCGACCTCTGGCAACTCCTGGGCAAAGGAGGATCGGCGGAAAATCGTTTTGGCCTCGGCGTGATAAAAGCCGAAAGAGGGCGCTATTGGCGAATGCGTTGAACGCCCGGCGTCGCCAGACCAAGGGTGTCGCCGCTGATGTGCTTGCCCGCGATGTAACCGAACGTCAGCGCCGGGCCGAGCGTGATGCCGGCGCCGGGGTAGTTGCCGCCCATGATGCTCGCCATGTCGTTGCCCACAGCATAGAGGCCGGCGATCGGGTGGCCTTCCGCATCCAGTGCCCGCGCCTGATCGTCGGTCTTGATGCCGGCATAGGTGCCGAGATCGCCGATCACCATCTTGATCGCATAGATGCCGTCGGCACGGATGATCCGCTCGATTTGCCTTGGCTTGGCTTCAAAACGCAAATCATTGGTGCGCAACAACAAGACCTGGATGGGGTGCTCCGGTACGGTCGATGCTGCCGATGTCGGGGCTGCTGATGTCAAGGCTGGTGATTCAGAGGAGAGCCGGGTTGGAAAGACAACGACGGCCGCTGCGATGCCAAACTCAACATGACTAAAGGTATGGGTCGTCGCCAACAAGCGCCGCGCCTGCGAGCGCGCACGGGCAGACGTGCCAAGACCAATTGGAGATCCTCATGTCCATCCGTTTTATTGCACTTGCGATGGTGCTTAATTCCGCCGTTTCCATCGTCGCATGGAAAAAGCGGGCGGTCCGGTTCCCGCGCGGGCGCAAACGGAACGCTGCGATGAACAGCCAAGCGATTTTCAGGATCAGGCATTCCAAGTGCCTTAAAGAGGCGGCACGTCTCGTGAAAGATCGCGATTGCTGGGAAATGTAGTTCAATATCAGCGCAACTGACATATCGGCGGTCACACGCCCTCATTCCGTAACCTTGCGCTCTTTCCCTTGGGGCGCGGATCATTGTCCGGCTGGCGTCGTGGCCGGCATGACCGCAATCTCCGATAGGGACGTATTTCATATACCGTGCGCCAAATGACGGCGCAGCATGAAATCCATGCGGCGTCGTTCGCTGCGTGCGACGATGGTTGCGATTAGGGAGGGCACTGCAGCAAAATTTATCCCGTGATTTATCGACACACTCGTATTGACAAACCCGGC
>CAWJYI010000012.1:0-15963 GCA_963847015.1 uncultured Alphaproteobacteria bacterium
GAACCCATAGAATCAGCGTCGTCGGCTGACGTCCGCTTTGGTGCGCATTCCGGCGCCATGAGTCGGACATTTCGGCATTTCCGAAAAGTGCCACATCCGGACCCATGCAGCGCAGCATCATTCAATCACATCGTCGGCGCGGGTAAGGATTGACGGCGGGATAGCAAGGCCGAGCATTTTGGCAGTCTTGAGATTTAATCTCAGCTCGAATCTAGTCGGCACCTGAACCGGAAGTTCTGTCGGGTTCGCACCGTGGAGGATGCGATCGACGTAGAGGGCGGCCCCAACAAACAGGTCCTCGTCTACAGGACCATACGAGAGCAGCCCGCCCTGTTCGGTAGGAAGTGTTCGATCTGAAACCGCAGGAACACGGTGTTGCGTCGCCAGCGATATGATCATTGCACGATGGACAACCATAAATCCATCCGATTGGACGACGAGACCTCCGTCTGGCTCCCGTCCAAGGATTGCAATCGCCGTTTCAATGTCCGCCTCACTACGCACGGATGCTGTGATTGCCGTAGACTCCAACAGACCGCGCAGCAGCTTCGAACGAAGGAAGGAAATACGATCCGCCTGAGGGTGCTGTGTCTGGATTGAACATGATCCCGACCCGCATAACGCGGGGTGCGATCTCCTTCAGCAGTTCCAGCCACTTGCCGCCCATCGTCGGTTCTAGGTTGATGAAGCCGGTGATATTCGCGCAGGGACGGGAAAGGCTCGCGACGAACCCGGCCCCTATCGGGTCAGACACTATTACAAATACAATCGGAAGCGTCCGCGTCTCCCGGTGGAGCGCAGCGGTTGCCGGGGTCGTGCATGCGACGATCAGGTGCGTCCCGTCAACTAGCTCTTTCGCCAAGAGTTGGATCCGCTCAACATTTCCTGCGGCCCACGAACGTCCAGCCGGATGTTGCTTTCTTCTGTCCAACCCAAGTCGCGAAGCCGCTGTGTCAACTTGGAAGAAGGACTTGTTATCGGATTGTTTTCATCCCATCCCAAGAGGATGCCGACCCGCCGCATGCGCCCTTGCTGCGCGTATCCAGCGTGCGGTAGCGCAATCGTAGTAGCCGAACCAGCGAGAAGAGTAACGAACTCGCGCCGCCTCATTCGATCACCTCTTCGGCCAGAGCGAGCAGTGTTAATGGCCCGAACAACGATAGCACAGTCACGACATGGCCAGAGACTGCTGCGGTGCGAGATTTCAATCCGGCCGATGACCGCTGTGGGTCAAACTGAGAAGTCGGAGCGTGGAATCGGAAGTCCGCTCCGTCCCGAAAAACGGACTTCATCAGGTGAGGCTGTCAGGACCGTTTCGTGCCAGAACGCGACATTGCCCGGCTGCTTTGGAATGTAAAAGGCCGCCAACTGAGGCGGCCAGTAGCAGCCCTGCCCATAGGGGAAACTGAGCGGGGCGCTTAACACGAGCTTCGGATGGGCTCCGAGGGCATCGCTCAAATGCAAACGAATTAGAAAGCAAGCCTAAGTGCGCCAGTACAGCCTTTGTCGGTGGCTGTTCTTTCGCCTCCTCATCTGCCAGCAACTTCATGAGTATTTCTCGCTCCGCGTCGGTGTGCGGTTCCGCGAGACGCTTATTGAAGAGGGCCAGGTTCTCTCGGTGAATGAACTTATCCAAAGCGGACCTCCCTGATTGTGCGAAAACTACTTTTTGGGGCGGGAAACGCCTGCAATCCATCCGCGCAAAACCATCGACTTCATGGGGTCTTCCGAGCTTCCAACCGTCTTGAGGACGTGCATCGCCTTTGGGCATCCCTCACACCCGGGAAATTCAAATACGCAGAACTCATGGCCCGAATGCGCATCTGCTGCGGTCATTGCGAAGCGACACCGCACAAGAGACGGGCTGATGCTGGACAGGTTGAATTTCGGGCATGTGATGCACCCCCGTTTTGATCAGGCGGGAGCGCAACACTCTCAGTCACCGATGGATGCCGAGAATAGAGCGGTGATGGAAACTATTGTGCCGCAGCACAACGCGAGCTAATGGTCAAAATTGCTCATTCATGAAAATTTAACAAATCGGAATTTTGCCATCAGTCATCAATTCGTAATGCTGGCTTGGCGCTATGCAAAAATGGCAAGATTATTAGGCGACGGATTTCCGCTTCGGGTCAAAATCGGAAGTCCGCACCCGCATCGGCGATTCCGATCTTCCCCCAACAACGGACATCACTCGTCAGAGCGGCCACTTCCGAAAAGTGCCACTTACAGACGCGTGTCCGGTTCAGTCCAACTTCCGATCACGGTTCCGCTCTGCCTTCCTTCGCGACTGCAGCGTCTGCTTCCACAACGGGATCGTTGAAAGTCCAACGGGGAACCTTGCGCATACGATCGAGACCAGCGAAGACCCCTGAAGTTGCAGCGGCGTCCGGCTCGTCCTCGCAAGGCGGCCTCGAACTCCCGGCCAAACTCGCGAAAGCTGTCAGCTTTCCAGCTCGCACAGGTGAATCTGGTTCCAGTCGATCTTGAGCGCCGGGTCTTGAAAGAGCACCGCCGCCGTCTCCATTGCCCTGAATGTTCCAAACTTTCCTGCCCGGACAAGCTTCGCGGCGGCAGGACCACAATAGTCCCGCATGACGTCCCGGTACTCGCCGAAAAATGCAGGATCCACGTGGATGAACTCCAGTGATGCCTGCCGGTCCGGCCGATCGGCTGAGCCCTGCCAGTCGCGCGGAAGGATGAAGGACGAGGCGGTCGTCAGGAGAATCTCGGCGCGTAGCAAGTCCAGGGTCGCCGGCTGGTGCTTGACCACGAGGTCTAGTATTGCATCGCCCGGAACCAAGCTGCGAAAGTAGCTCAGTTCGAGATGGCTCCACACCGGTGCTTCCGAGGCGTTCTGAAAGATAGCGCGGTGCCGATAGAGCGCCTGTCCGAGGCATGTTTCACCGAAGCGCGCCCAATTGACCGCGCTGTCCTTGAGCGCAGTTTCCATTCCGGGATCGCGTACATGCATCGTCCTGGCGAGCACCACGAGGCGGTCGTCGGTCTGATCCGGGCCAGGCACGAACCGCTTATTGGACGGATTGTTGGAGCCAATGGACACCTCACTAAATCAGGGCAGATCTCATGTTCCGGAGGCTACTATAGACTACAGACCGCACGCTCGCCTCGTTGTGGAGACGATGCTTCATACTTCCGTTGTGGGTCAAACGCGTCGTTTTGGTCGTTGGCCGACGACTTCCGGTCTTCCCGGGGGAGCGGACATTGTCACGGCCGGTCGGCATGTCCGAAAAGTGCCCCAACAAGCGACATCATTCGATCACCTCATCTGCGCTACCAAGTAACGTCCTTGGTAGGTCCAGGCCAAGGGCCTTGGCAGTTTTCAGATTGAGGATGAACTCAAACTTGGTCGGTTGCTCCACGGGCAAATCTGCCGGCTTGGCCCCCTTGAGGATTCTGTCCACATACGTGGCGGCGCGCCGATTAAGCTCGGTCAGGTTTGCGCCATAGGACATGAGGCCTCCCACATCCACGAACTCCCTCACCTGATACATCACGGGCAATCGAGTTTTTGCCGCGAGGTCCACGATCCGTCTGTACTCGCCGACAAACATGGAACTCGGCAGCACAATCATAGCGCCAACTTGCTTTTCGGCTATTGCGGAGAAGGCAAGGTCAATATCCTTCAAATCCCGCGCCGGCGCGAAGTAAAGTTGGATGCCAAACGCTCTTGCCGCGGATTCGGTCTCTTCCACCATCTCCTTCATTGTACGTTCGCCGTAAGCACCCGGATGCCACAGGCTGGCCAGGCGCGAAAGTCCGGGGATGGCTTCCTTGAGCAGCCCGAGGCGTTTGGCGATCAGTTCCGGAGCAATAAAAGTCGTTCCAGTAAGATTTCCGCCTGGCCGTGCCAGGCTGGCGACAAGACCGTCTGCAACTGGATCGGCCATAGTGCCGGCGACGATAGGGATGGTGCTGGTCGCCTGCTTTGCGGCACGTGCCGCAGTTGTACTGAAGGCGACGATAACGTCGGCCCTGATTCCAGCCAGTTCAGATGCCTGATCGGCTAGGCGATCGAAATTCCAATCACCATATCTACGCTCGATGGTTATGTTCTGTCCCTCGATGTAGCCCAATTCCTGCAGCTTTTGGTAGAACGCATCGAGCGAAACGGAGTTTTTGGGAGTCGACGGACCCGGGGAGAGCACGCCTATTGTTTTTCTGGCCTGTTGCGCGCGTGCCACGGATGGCCACGCTGCTAAAGCACCAATCCCCACGATAAACGAACGCCGCTTCATTGAACCTCCGGAAGAGGAAACGTCTCACCGACGTCTCAAACCTAGCACTTTGTGACGAGGCGGCGGGGAACAAAGGGCGGTCAGTCGGCCGAAAAGCTGCGAGGCAAGGTCCAAATGGGTCAAACTGAGAAGTCCGGATATTCAGCCGAAAGGTCGCCTATGCCTTCTTCAACAACGGACATCAAGCGCGAGAGTGGCCACTTCCGAAAAGTGCCATGTATGGACGGCGCCCGCGGTGCAAGAGGAATTTGACATTTCAGCGAAGCGTTCGGGTGCAGCCATGTATCCGGCCTTTGAATGCAGCCGCTATGGCCGCTGGCCCTGATGTGATCCGCTGATCGGGTCCCAACCAAAAACACGCGTTCTTTCCTCGCGTGGCACTTTACGGGATTTTCCAATCGACGGTCTCGACCGTTTCGCATCAATGTCGTCATCACCCCTGCAGTTCGTGAACGCACGGACGCAACTTCATCCTCCCATTGCCGAGCTCCTTGTCAGGCTGCCACGAGTTGGGGCGCTCGGTAGGTCCCGCCCTTGGCCAGCAAAGCCCAGGCGATCCGCGCCATCTTGTTGGCAAGCGCGACCGCGACGACCTTGAACGGTCGCCGGGCCAGAAGCTGAGTGAGCCAGGGATAATTCTCCGGCTGCTGGCGCGCACGCCGCAAGACAGCATGGGCTCCGACAATGAGAATGCGCCTGAGGTATTGGTCGCCCTGTTTCGAGATCGGCCCGAGCTTCTGTTTGCCGCCGGTCGAATCTTGCCGCGGCACGATCCCGATCCAGGCTGCAAAATCACGGCCCGACCGAAAAGCCCTCGGATCTGGGACGACCGCTGCGATCGTGGTGGCCCCAATAACTCCAATGCCGGGGATGGTCTCGAGCCGCTTACTTGCCTCGTTCGAGCGATGCTGCGCAACGATCCGTTTCTCGATCGATCCGATCGTCGTCTGCACAGCCTGAAGCTGCGCCGCTAGTACGGTCAGGCTGGCGTGGGCGTCGACCGGCAAGCGCGAACCTTCCTCCTGTGCGACGATCGCCAACAACTCTTTGATCCCTTCGCGCCCCTGTGCCGCCGTAATGCCGAACTCGGCCAAATGCGCCCGTAATGCATTGATCAACTGGGTGCGTTGGCGCATCAGCAGGTCGCGTGCTCGATGCAGCATCAACTGGCCCTGCTGTTCGGCCGATTTGATCCGAACGAAACGCATGGTCGGGCGCCGCACCGCCTCACAGATTGCCTCCGCGTCGGCGGCATCGTTCTTATTGCGCTTGACGTAGGCCTTCACATCCTTCGCTGGCATCAGACGGACCTCGTGGCCCAGCTTCGTCAACTCGCGAGCCCAATGGTGCGACGTGGCACAGGCCTCCATGCCGACCAGGCACGGCGCCAGAGCTTCAAAGAACGCTATAATCTGGCTGCGGCGAAGTTGCTTTCTGACGATGACGTTCTCCGCCGCGTCAATGCCGTGAACCTGGAACACGTTCTTGGCGATATCCAAACCGATCGTGGTAATTTGCATGTGGACGGCTCCCCTCTTGTGATTCGTCTTCGACGAACCACCCTATGACACTGCGATGTCGGGAGCGGGCGCCGTCCACCACATCAATTTCGGAAGTAGCGACGTTCATTCGATGATCTTGTCGGCGCGGATCAGGATCGTTGGCGGCACCGTGAAGTTCGAGGCCTTGGCCGTCTTGAGATTGACGACAAGCTCGAACTTGGTCGGCTGCTCGACGGGGATGTCGGCCGGCTTCCCGCCTTTGAGGATGAGGTCGACAATCTCCGCGCCGCGCCGCCATTGCTCGCCATGATCGGTGCCGTAGGACATAAGGCCGCCCGCCTCCGCGAACTCGCGGTAGCCGTAGATAGCGGGCAAACGCAGGCGGGAGGCGACCGCGGCAATCTCGGTCCGCTGACTTAAGGTGAGAGGGTCCTCGAAGATCGCAAGGCCGCCGGCTCCTGCGGCCTTGCTGGCCTCGAGCTGCGGCGCGATCTCCTCGGGCGAGCGTACCTCGAAGGCCCGGAGCTCGACCTTCGCGACATGCGCTGCGGCCTCGAGCTCCTTGTACGCGAGGGCCGCGTACGGCGTGCCCGGATTCAGGACCACGGCAAACACCGAGGCGGCAGGGACGATCTCGCGCAATAGCTGAAGCCGGATGCCCTGCAAGCCAGCGGCCAGGTCCGACAGTCCGGTGACATTGCCACCGGGCCGGGCGAGACTTGCAACGACGCCGGCGCCGACAGGATCGCCGACAGCCATGAATACAACCGGCATGCCGTCTCCGGCTGCCTTGCCCGCCTTGGCGGCAACAGTGCCAAATCCGGTGACAAGCACATTGGGCTTCATCCGAATGAGGTCGGTCGCAAGGCCTGGCAAGAGTTCCGGCCGGCCTTCTGCGGAGCGATAGACGAAGTGCAGGTTCTGTCCGTCAACGTAACCAAGCTCATCGAGACGGCGCAAAAAATTTGGCACAAAGTTGCGATCCTCGCCCGGGAGCAAAGCGAGATAGGCGATGGTGAATGATTTCGTTTTTTGTGCGCTAGCCCTGCGCGCGACGCCGAGGAGCGTGGCGCCGGCTAGTAATTTCATCAATGACCGGCGGTCCGTCACGCAAGTGCCTCCCGCTCCAAGTATTCGCGGACCACACGGGGCGCTCAAGAATTCCTGTTCGATATCTGCAATTTAAAACAAGCGGAGAGTTCGGCGTGTCTCCGTTTCGTGAGCAGCTTCCGGCAAGCAAAGAGCTTGATGGTGCGAGGAAGCTACCCCGTTCTCGGAATAATGCCTATGGCTGTTTTGGATCATTCTCGTCGATTTTGGTATGTCTCCAGCATGTCCGGTCGCAGAGCGAAGGCGGAAACAAACCGCCGTCACATGCTCCATGATATACCGGTCTCATGCAATGCGTCACCGAGGTACCACCCATGTCTGCCCGCCGTCGCTCCGCCCTGCTCTCTACGCTCTGGCTCCTGACCTCAATCCTGACCTCGATCTTTCCTGCGGCCGCGCAGACAATCGCATTGCCACGTGAGGCGCAGGTCGGGCCGCGGCCGTTTTACCTGGTCGACAAGATGAAGGACGGGCCACTCAAGCGCCAGCTCAGCCAGTGCACCGGGCCGTTTCACAAGACCGACTTTTCCATCGGCCATCGCGGCGCGGCGCTGCAATTTCCCGAGCACAGCCGGGAAGCCTATCTGGCTGCGGCCCGCATGGGCGCCGGCGTGATCGAATGCGATGTGACCTTCACCAGGGATCGCCAACTGGTTTGTCGGCACTCGCAATGTGACCTGCACACCACGACCAATATCCTGTCGGTGCCGGCGCTGGCAGCCAAATGCACCCAAGGCTTCAACCCAGCCGATCCGGCCACCGGCAAGAAGGCTTTCGCAAAGTGCTGTACCAGCGACATCACGCTGGCCGAATTCAAGTCGCTGACGGCGAAGATGGACGGCTTCAATCCCGATGCAAAAACGCCGGAGGAATATCAGAACGGCACGCCGCGCTGGCGCACCGATCTCTACGCCAATTCCGGCACGCTGATGACCCATGACGAGAGCATCGCGCTGATCAAGAGCCTGGGGGCCAAATTCACGCCCGAACTGAAGGCCCCCGAGGTGCCGATGCCGTTCGACGGCGACTACACCCAGGAGAAATACGCCACGCAGATGCTGGAGGCCTACAGGCAGGCCGGTATTCCGCCCGGCAATGTGTTCGCCCAGAGTTTCAGCCTCGACGATATCCTGTACTGGGTGAAGACCGCACCTGAATTCGCGGCCCAGGCCGTGTATCTGGAGGATCGCTACGAGAAGCGCGGCCTCGATCCCAACAAGCCCGAGACCTGGAAGCCGTCCATGACGGAGCTGAAGGCGCAAGGCGTGAAAATTCTGGGGCCGCCGATCTATGCGATGCTGGCGCTGAACGAGAGGCGCGAGATCGTCCCTTCCGAATACGCCAAGGCCGCAAAGGCCGCCGGCCTCGATCTCATCGGCTGGTCGCTGGAACGCGACGGGCCGCTTAACAAGGGCGGCGGCTTCTATCACTCATCGGTCAAATCAGCGATCGACCGCGACGGCGACACGCTGACCGTGCTTGACGTGCTCGCCAAGCAAGTCGGTGTGCGCGCCATGTTTTCGGATTGGCCGGCGACGACGACGTTTTATGCGAGCTGCATGGGGATGAAGTGACCGGAGGCCCGCACACCGGCCAAGCTGTCAATGAAACCCCGCAGCGAGCCCTACGATCTCGCCATCAAGGCCGTTGAAGCCATGGTGGCCGCCGGCTTCGCAGGGATCGCCTTCCTCTTTTCCACCGCTGACCCAGGCCACGCGCGCGCGGCCGGCCGACCATTTGATGAATGGCTCGACCCCGGCCGGCAATGTCGCCCGGCAGGAATCCGCGCTGTGATGGATGACGAGCGTATGCGGCAGAGATGCCGGTGATCCCAGGATCGCCATGACATTTTCGCCGCTGCCGGAGTCGCGGCTGAGGAACCCCGACGTCAACACCAGCGCGTCCGGCCGCGCGCCACGCGCGATTCCCTGCGCCGCGCGCAGCGTGCCGCGACTGGTGCCGATGACCGTCACCGGCC
Source organism: uncultured Alphaproteobacteria bacterium (assembly GCA_963847015.1). GTDB lineage: Bacteria > Pseudomonadota > Alphaproteobacteria > Rhizobiales > Xanthobacteraceae > Bradyrhizobium. The sequence continues at coordinate 8,850 of CAWJYI010000012.1, forward strand.
GCTTGATCGCGGCCATATATTCGACCGCGCTGGCAAGATCCGTGCTGGCATCAACGACGAGAACGGCGAGCCCCCGTGCTGCATAAGCATGCCGTGTGCGAACCAGCTGGTTGAGATTAAGGCCGTGGATATCGCCCTGATCGCCGGCGCGGATCGCGCCGTTGCCGCCCGGCATCAGGATCACGCTGCCATGCGGCGCCTTCGGCTTGATCAGCACGGCGCGCGAGCCACCGACATCCACTGTCTCATCGGCCGCAGCCGGTGCACAGGCAAAGGCCGTGATCAGCGCGGCAAACCCAAGACAATTGATCCAGAAACGCTTCGTCATGGTGCTCTTTCGTGTCGAGGCGCCGCAAAAGTTATCCCCCGCAGGATGGGTGGAGCGAAGCGATTCCATCAATTGCGGTTTGCGGAGGCGATGGACTTCGCCTCGCTCTACCCATCCTACCGCGCATCGATCTCACATCCGACAGCTGCTACCAACTCACAACGGCAAATTGTCGTGCTTCTTCGCCGGCATTTCCACCTTCTTGTCCCTGAGCATCCCCAGCGCCCGCGCGATCCGTTTCCGGGTCGAATGCGGCATGATGACGTCGTCGATGTAGCCGCGCTCGGCGGCGATGAACGGGGACAGGAAGCGGTCTTCATATTCCTTGGTGCGCGCGGCGATTTTTTCGGCGTCGCCGATGTCCGAGCGGAAGATGATTTCCACCGCTCCCTTGGCGCCCATGACCGCGATCTGCGCCGTCGGCCAGGCGTAGTTCATGTCCGCGCCGATTTCCTTGGACGCCATCACGTCGAACGCGCCGCCATAGGCTTTCCGGGTGATGACCGTGACCAGCGGTACCGTGCACTGCGAATAGGCGAACAGCAGTTTGGCGCCGTGCTTGATCAACCCGCCATATTCCTGCGCGGTGCCCGGCAGGAATCCCGGCACGTCCACGAACGTCACGATAGGGATGTTAAAGGCGTCGCAGAAACGCACGAAGCGCGCGGCCTTGCGCGAGGCGTCGCTGTCGAGCACGCCCGCCAGCACCATCGGCTGGTTGGCGACGAAGCCGACCGTGCGGCCGGCGATCCGGCCGAAGCCGGTGACGATATTCCTGGCAAAAGTTTCGGAGATCTCGAAGAAGTCGCCCTCGTCCACGACCTTCAGGATCAATTCCTTCATGTCGTAGGGCTTGTTGGGATTGTCGGGGATCAGCGTATCCAGCGACATGTCCACGCGGCCGATATCGTCAAAGCTCGGCCATTCCGGCACGCCGTCGGTGTTGTTCGAAGGCAGGAAGTCGATCAGCCGGCGCATCTGCAGCAGCGTCTCGACGTCGTTCTCGAACGCGCCGTCGGCAATCGAGGAGCGTGTCGCGTGCACCGAGGCGCCGCCGAGTTCTTCTGCGGTGACGACCTCGTTGGTGACGGTCTTCACCACGTCCGGGCCGGTGACGAACATATAGCTGGTATTCTTCACCATGAAGATGAAATCGGTCATCGCGGGCGAATAGACGTCACCGCCGGCGCACGGGCCCATGATGACGGAGATCTGCGGGATCACGCCCGACGCAATGACGTTGCGGCGGAACACATAGGAATAGCCGGCCAGAGCCGCGACGCCTTCCTGGATGCGCGCGCCGCCGGCGTCGTAGAGACCGATGATCGGCGCCCTCGCCTTCATCGCCATGTCCTGGATCTTGACGATTTTCTGCGCATGGGTTTCCGACAGCGAACCGCCGAACACGGTAAAATCCTTGGCGAACACGAACGTCTTGCGGCCATTCACCGTCCCCCAGCCGGTGACGACGCCATCGCCGGGCACTTTCGATTTTTCCATGCCGAACTCGGTCGAGCGGTGCTCGACGAACATGTCGAATTCCTCGAACGAGCCCTTGTCGAGCAGCAGCTCGATGCGCTCGCGCGCGGTCAGCTTGCCGCGCGCATGCTGCGCCTCGATACGCTTTTCGCCGCCACCGAGCTTGGCGCCGGCGCGCCGTTCTTCGAGGGTGTCCAGGATATCTTTCATCTGCTATCCGCCCGTATCAGGATTTCTCATATTGGCCGTGGATTTAGCCGCCTTCTAACACGGCCTTTTGCGGACAGGAAACGGCCTTGCGGCCTCTGGCAGCGCGTCCGGCAGGCATATATCCGCAACCGCAACAGAGGGGATGCAATGACCGATACCGCAAATACCGAGACCACCAGCGCCGTCACCGGCGGCCTGCGCACGCTGCTTCGGCTCGAGGGGCTGGCACTGTTTGTGGGTATGACGCTGCTTTATGTGGTCTGGGACGGATCGTGGTGGGTCTATGCCGTCCTGTTCCTGGCGCCCGATCTGAGCTTTGCGGCCTATCTTGCCGGTCCCAGAGCCGGGGCAATCGTCTACAACGCCGCGCACAGCTATTTGGCGCCGATGGCGTTGATTACGACCGGATTCGCGGTCGGCCAGCCGCTGGTGCTGTCGATCGCGATGATCTGGCTCGCCCATATCGGCGTCGACCGCGCCCTCGGCTACGGCCTGAAATACGTCGCCGGCTTTGGCTTCACCCATCTCGGCCGGGTCGGGAAAGCCCCGATTTGACAGTCTGTTTCCGGCTTGGTGTAGTCCCGGCAAAGGCCATGTCGGCCCATAATAAAAGCGGGGAGAGATCGATGCTGACAGACTGGCGCGTCGCCGTTACGGCCGCAATTTTCTGCACGGGAATTTTGCTGGCTTGCGTCGAAACCAACGCGCAATCGATTCCGAAGGAAATCGCTTCGCGTGTCGAGATCTACGCAATCCCGTCAGTGACGATTTCAGACCAGCAATTCCTGACCGGCGATAGCAACGGCAAGCAGGTCACGGTCGCCGGCGAATTCCGCGTCGCCCAGGGCAGCGGAAAGCTTCCCGTCGTGGTGCTGATGCACGGCTCGAGCGGCGTCGGCGCCACCACCGAGGCATGGGTGCATGCGTTCAACGCCATGGGAATTTCAACCTTCGTGATCGACGGCTTCAGCGGCCGCGGCCTCACCGCGGTCGGCCCGAATCAGGCCCTGCTCGGCCGGCTCAATCTCATCGTCGACATCTATCGCTCGCTGGAAATCCTCGCCAAGCATCCGCGCGTCGATCCCGATCGCATCGTGCTGATGGGATTTTCGCGCGGCGGACAGGCCGCGCTTTACGCCAGCCTCGATCGCTTCAACAAGCTCTGGAATAAATCCGGCGTGCAGTTCGCCGGCTACATTCCGTTCTATCCGGACTGCTCGACGACCTATGCCACCGACACCGAAGTCGCAGCGCGCCCGATCCGGATCTTTCACGGCACGCCTGACGATTACAACCCGGTCGCAAGCTGCAAGGCCTATCTTGCACGCCTGCAGGAAGCCAAGCGCGACGTGGCGTTGACCGAATATCCGGACTCGCCGCACGGTTTCGATTCCGGACTGCTCGGCGTCAGCACAACCGCCGTATCGGCCAACGCGCAAACCGCCCGCAATTGCCACCTTAAAGAGGGCGAAGGCGGCATGTTAATGAACGCCGATACGCAGGCGCCCTTCAGCTACAAGGATGCCTGCATCGAACTCAATCCGCATGTCGGCGGCAATCCGGCCACCGCGATGGAAGCACGCAAGGCGGTCAGCGATTTCCTGCAGGCGTTGTTCAAGCTCGGGTAGCCAAGTGTTTCAGGGCTACGGCACGCGCTTGCCCGGCCGGTCCTTGCCGTTCTGATGCAGCACCAGCGATTGCGCCACGCCGTTTTCGGGGCGATCGAAGGTGACCTGGGCATCGACCACGCGGGCAAAGAATTCCGTCTCGCTCTCGGCAAACGCCTCGATTTCGGCCTGGCCCGTCGCCTGCACGAACAGCCGGTTGCCGTCGACGCGGAACGTCAGGGCGAAATTCGGATCGAGTTCGTAGCGCCCCACATAGGCCGCGAGAATGTGCGGGTCGAGCGTTATCTGGCGGTGCAGCTTGGCGAGCGCATATTTGGAATTGATCAGATGGACGCCGAGCCTGAGATTGGGCCGGTAGTCGGCGGTGTTGGACAGCACGATGCTGGCGCGCCGGGATTTTGGTCGAAAACCCGATAAAGGTGGCGTAGCCGCCGGTGCCGCCGTCCTTCCAGGCGATCTCGTCGCCAAAGCTGGTGCTGAGCGAACCAGCCATGCGCGACCTCCACTCTTGTTCGGTCCGTCGGGTGACGCTCGCCCAGCGTTATGGCCATGGCCGGCGCCAGCGGCGAAGGTCTGTTGCCAAGGCACATTTCCAGGAATTTGAACAAATCATTCGCGGTCGAGCGCAGCGCACCGGCGCCGGCCAATGTCGGAATATCCCAGTTCGCGACCGGCTCAAAACTGGTGTTGTGCCCGCGCGCCAAGCGCTCCTTCATGGCGGGCGAAAGCGTGATCCGGGTGTTCTCCATGCCCAGCGGGCGCACAGATGCGGGAGATCACGAGATCCTCGTAACTCATTCCCGCGCGCAACGCCAACGCATGACCAAGCAGACCGAAACCCAGATTGGCGTATTCGTAGTGCGTGCCGGGCCTGAAGCTCAGCTTGTAGTTCGACATGAAATCGTAAAGCTGCTCGACGCTGTAATCGGCGTAGGGATTTGAAGCGTTCCTCGGCGCGAAATTGGAAGGCATTCGCGGCAGGCCCGACGTATAGGTCGCCAAGATCGAGCAAGGTGATGGGCGTGCCTTCAAAGTACGGCACCCTGACACTTGTCGGGCAGATATTTTGCGACGGGATCATTGGCCGCGACCTCGCCGCGCAGGATCATGTCGGCCAGCAACAACGCGGTAAAAACCTTGGTGATCGAGCCGATCTCGAAAACGGTATCGGCATCGAGGGCGCGATTGTCCGCGGAGTGGGACCGCCCATACGCCGCATCGATGCGGCGGCCGCCGTCGAACACGATGGCGACGAGACCCGTGCTTTCGCGGCCGACATCCACCCTCTCCTTCAGGACGTCGGCAAGGTCATCCTCGGGTGAGGCCAGAGCTGAGGTGCGGCCCATGCCCAAAGCGAGTGCAAGACCTCCTGCAAGACCTCCCGAGAGAACCGAACGACGCCGCAGCATGCGAGGACTCCGTAGACGTTGGCTGGCCTTCACGTCTCCGGCCGCGCTGTCACAACGCGGCCGGGATCGAGCGTTCAGTTACTTTTCACCGACCTTGAACGGCGGCTCCTTGCCGGGAGGCACGGTTTCCTCCGACATTGCGAGCAGCATCGCGACCATGACGTAATTGCCCGAGACCGCGGTCAGGTCCACGATCTGCTGATCGTTGAACACTTTCTTGGCCCGCGCATAGGTCTCGTCGGAGACCTTCTTGGTGGTCGTCAATTCCGTGACGAAATCGTACACGACGGCTTCGTCCTCGGCCATGCCGGACGGCCGCTTGCCGGCCTTCAATTCGGCGATGATGTCGGCAGAAAGCCCGGCCTTCGCCGCCAGCGGCGCATGCGCGAACCACTCGACCTGCGAGGTCCACTGCCGGCCGATGATCAGGATCGCGAATTCATTGAGCTTGGTCGGGACCGAGGTCTGCCAGCGTAAATAATAGAACAGGTCATACAGCCGCTGGCCCAGCACCGGGCTGCGGATCATCGGATTATAGGGGCCGCCGAGGCCGACGCTCGAAACCTTCATGATCTGCTCGCCGAGCGGCTTCTGCGCCTCGTTGAGCTGGTCCATGGTCAGTTGCGGGAAGCGCGGCTCCTTGCTGGTCGCGGGGCCTGCGAACATCGTCGCGGCCAACCAGCCGCCGGCAGCGGCGATCGTAAGCGACGACATCCAGATTGAAGTTGTGGGCATGATTTCCTCCGTGTTCTTATGATTATGAGCGGTCGTGAAGCCAGCGAAACTTAGTCCAGCGCAGCGGCGCTGACCAGATGCTGGGAAATCCGAGACACGGCCAGCCGTGCTTGCTAGGTCCGAAAGGTGCCAGAAGCGGGAATCAGCAATTAATACGATAGAATGTCTGGCTATCCTCGAAGCGCAAATAACTAGCCTCCTGGCTCAAACCCCTTCGCCTTGAAGTGCGATCCGGCCTCCTGCCCCGCGAGGAAATCGATCAAGGCTTTCGACGCGTTCGCGGATGGCGACTCCGAACCAATGCCGCCGCTGAACTGCGTCAGGCTGCCGAGCTCGCCCGGTAGTGGGCCAACCAGTTGCGCCCCTGCATTCGGCACTATCTCCGATGCCTGCGCAATGCCGAGCTCCACCTCTCCCTTCGCCACCAAGTCCGGCGACTGCGCACCGGGCACGAGCGTGGTCTTAGACTTCATCTGCTCGACTATACCTAGACGCTCGATGGCGCGGCTGGCGACCACGCCACTCAGGCCTCCCTTGGCCGGATCCGCGTAAGAGATCGACTTGGCCGACAGCAATGTTTGCTTGAATGCATCCGCTGACGAGATATCCGGCTTCGGCGCGCCGACACGAGCCGCCAAGGCAACCGGAGTACTCGCAACATTGACGATGCTGCCTGGAGCCAGCTTGTTCTGCTTGAAAAGGTCGTCCATCATAACCCGCGTCAAGATGATCACGTCGGCTCGCTCGCCGTCGAGAATGCGCTTCTTTTGAACCGCGGCGAGGTCATAGCTGATTGTCAGCTTGTTGCCCGTCTTCTGCTCGAAGATCGGTGCAAGCTCGTCGAGCGCATTCGTCAGCGCGACCGAGGTCAACACTTTCACCTCGGCCGCATCCGCAACCATTGCTGATAGCATCAACCCCGTCAGAGCTGCCGCGATCTGCATCGTCAGTGATCGCCCGTTCATGAATATCTCCCGGCCTCTACAATGACGGCATTTAAGGTCATAACATCTGGCTCGACAAGGCCGGGATTTTATCTTTTTGGCGTGCAGCAAGTTGCGAAAGCGCGCAGTTGTAGGACCATCCGCGGCCGATCCGTTGGTCTCCGATTTGGGTTAGTAGCGGAAGTGACAATCTGGCTGGTCCATGTCCGTTCTACACCTGATATTGTTGCAAAAGTCTTTTTGGGGTGACGAACGAAATTTCCTGGGCCCGCTGATGCATTTCAATGTAGCGATGTGAGGGACCTCATTGTTTCGGACAAGAACGACCACAGCCTCAGTATCCGAGCTACAGAGCGTCGCAGCGGTGGAAGCGTCTAAGAA
>CAWJYI010000013.1:0-148406 GCA_963847015.1 uncultured Alphaproteobacteria bacterium
GGAAGTCGGTGACGATGCGCGTGCGCGAATACATGATGGCGTTCCTGCTGCTGGAAACGCTGATGGTCGGCACCTTCTCGGCGCTCGACCTCGTGCTGTTCTACCTGTTCTTCGAAGGCGGCCTGATCCCGATGTTCCTGATCATCGGGGTGTGGGGCGGCCCGCGCCGGGTCTACGCGTCCTTCAAATTCTTCCTCTACACGCTGCTCGGCTCGGTGCTGATGCTGCTGGCGATCATGGCGCTGTACTGGAATGCCGGCACGACCGACATTCCGACGCTGATGCATACCGCCGTGCCGCGCTCCCTGCAGACCTGGGCATGGCTGGCGTTCTTTGCCTCCTTCGCGGTGAAGATGCCGATGTGGCCGGTGCACACCTGGTTGCCGGACGCGCATGTCGAGGCGCCGACCGCCGGCTCGGTGATCCTGGCTGCGATCCTGTTGAAGATGGGCGGCTACGGCTTCCTGCGCTTCTCGCTGCCGATGTTCCCGCTGGCGTCGCATGACTTCGCGCCGCTGATCTTCACGCTGTCGGTGATCGCCATCATCTACACCTCGCTGGTGGCGCTGATGCAGGAAGACATCAAGAAGCTGATCGCCTATTCGTCGGTGGCCCATATGGGCTTCGTCACCATGGGCATCTTCGCCGCCACGACGCAGGGCGTCGCCGGCGGCGTGTTCCAGATGGTGTCGCATGGCATCGTCTCGGGCGCGCTGTTCCTCTGCGTCGGCATCGTCTACGACCGCATGCATACGCGCGAGATCGCGGCCTATGGCGGCCTTGTGAACCGGATGCCGCTCTACGCGCTGGTGTTCATGGTGTTCACCATGGCCAATGTCGGCTTGCCCGGCACGTCCGGTTTCGTCGGCGAATTCATGACGCTGCTCGGCACCTTCAAGGTTTCGATCCCGACCGCGGCGTTCGCCACGACGGGGGTGATCCTGTCGGCGGCCTATGCGCTGTGGCTCTATCGCAAGGTCGTGTTCGGCGCGCTGGTCAAGCCGTCGCTGGCGAGCATCAAGGATCTGACGCTCCGCGAATGCCTGACGCTGTTCCCGCTGGTCGCGCTGACCATCCTGTTCGGCGTCTATCCGAAACCGGTACTCGACATGTCGGCGTCGTCGGTTCAGCAACTCGTCAACAATTACAACACCGCCGTGACTGCCGTGAAGGCAGCCGCGCTGCTGCAGTAAGGCCTTTTCCATGAGCTTCCAAAGTGCAGGTTATCAGTTGCTGCCGGTGCTGCCGGAACTGGTGCTGGCTGCCGGCGCCATGGCGCTGCTGATGTTGGGCGCCTATCGCGGCGAGGGCACCACCAAGCTCGTCACCGGCCTTGCGGTCGGCCTGCTGGTCGTGACCGGCGTGCTGGAGTGGATGTTGCCGGCCGGTAAGCTCACGACCTTCGGCGGCAGCTTCATCGTCGATGATTTTGCCCGCTTCCTGAAGATTTTGGCGCTGGTCGGCTCGGTGGCGACGCTGATCCTGTCGACGGAGTTCCTGTCCGATCCGTCGCGGCGGATCTTCGAGTATGCGATCCTGGTCCTGCTCTCGACGCTCGGCATGATGGTGCTGATCTCCGCCGGCGACCTGATCATGCTCTATCTTGGGCTCGAACTGATGAGCCTGGCGCTCTACGTGGTTGCCGCGAGCAACCGCGACAACGCCAAATCCACCGAAGCCGGCCTGAAATATTTTGTGCTCGGCGCGTTGTCGTCAGGCATGCTGCTGTACGGCGCTTCGCTGATCTATGGCTTTACCGGCACTGTCAGCTTCGCCGGCATCGCGGCGGCCGCGACATCGGGCAGCGCCGGCATCGTCTTTGGCCTCGTATTCCTGCTGGCCGGACTGTGTTTCAAGGTTTCGGCGGTGCCGTTCCATATGTGGACGCCTGACGTCTATGAGGGCGCACCGACGCCGGTGACGGCGTTCTTTGCCTCCGCGCCGAAGGTCGCGGCGCTCGCCGTATTCACGCGCGTGGCATTGACGGCATTCCCGGGCATCGTCTCGCAATGGCAGCAGATCATCGTGTTCGTCGCCATCGCCTCGATGGCGCTGGGATCGTTCGCCGCCATCGGGCAGAAGAACATCAAGCGCCTGATGGCCTATTCGTCGATCGGCCATATGGGCTTTGCGCTGGTCGGCCTTGCCGCGGGCACGGTCGAGGGCGCCCAGGGTGTCCTGATCTATATCGCGATCTATGTGGCGATGACGCTCGGCTCCTTCGCCGTGATCCTGACCATGAAACGCGATGGCCAGGCGGTGGAGCAGATCAGCGACTTTGCGGGGCTTTCGCGCACCAATCCGCTGTTGGCGTTCGTCTTCGCGATGCTGCTGTTCTCGCTCGCCGGCATTCCGCCGCTCGCAGGCTTCTTTGCGAAATGGTACGTGTTCGTCGCGGCGATCAAGGCGGGGATGTTCACGCTGGCTGTTGTCGGCGTGCTCACGAGCGTCGTGGGCGCGTTCTACTATCTCACCATCATCAAGGTGATGTATTTCGACGAGCCGGCCGGCCAGCTCGATCCGATGCGTATCGAATTGCGAACCGTGCTTGCGGTCGCCGGTATCTTCAACATCTTCTTCTTCGTCTATCCGGGGCCGCTGGTCAGCGTCGCCACGGCCGCGGCGAAGTCGCTCTTTTAACGCGCATGATCCCGAAAAGTGGATCCCGGTTTTCGGAGAAGATCATGCGCAGAAATTTGAAATGACATTCTCGCTCGGTCCCCGAGCCACATCGGCGGGTTACCGGCTCGCTGCCTTCGAGCAGATCGGTTCGACCAACGCGGAAGCCATGTCGCGCGCGCGCGCCGGCGAGCTTGGGCCGATCTGGTTTGTTACCCCCGAGCAGACGGCGGGGCGGGGACGGCGGTCTCGGCCGTGGATCGCGCCGCGCGGCAACCTCGCCAGCAGCATTTTGGAAGTGATGGACGTTCCACCTGCGGCCGCGGCGACGCTCGGCTTTGCCGCGGGGCTGGCGCTTGAGGCGGCACTGCAGAAACTCAGCATTGAAGCGAACCTGCGGCGGGCCGGAGCGGAGGCGCTGAAATTCTCCCTGAAATGGCCGAACGACGTGCTGGCGGAGCGGCAGAAGCTCGCCGGCATCCTGCTGGAGGCCGAGGCCGTGGCCGGCAACCGCCTCGCGGTGGTGGTCGGTATCGGCACCAACGTCGTCGCAGCACCCGAGGGCACGCCGACGCCGGCGACCTCGCTTGCGGCACTGGGTGTCCAGATCGGCGCGGAAGAGCTGTTTATGGCGCTGTCGGATGCCTGGGTTGAATTTCGCGGCATCTGGGACAATGGCCGAGGCTTTGCGGAAATCCGCCGGATGTGGCTGGAGCGCGCCGCGGGGCTTGGCGACAGGGTTGCGATCCAGAACGGCAGCACGACGATCGAGGGCACCTTTGATACGATCGATGAGACCGGCTGCCTGATCGTCCGGACGGCCGAAGGCAAGCGCGTGCCGATCGCCGCCGGTGAGGTCTATTTCGGCGCGGCGGCCTCGATGGGAGCGATCTGATGGCGCGGCCGGATGAACTGACCTTTGCGCCGCTGGGAGGTGTCGGTGAGATCGGCATGAACCTGTCGATCTACGGGCTCGGTAACCGCCACCAGCGTTCGTGGCTGGCGGTCGATCTCGGCGTTTCCTTTGGCGACGAGGAGCATCTGCCGGGCATCGATTTGATCATGCCCGACGTCCGCTTCCTGGAAAAAGAGCGCAAGAATTTGATGGGGCTCGTGCTGACGCACGCCCATGAGGACCATTTCGGCGCCATCATCGATCTCTGGCCGAAGCTGCAATGCAAGATCTACGCGACCAAGTTCAGCGCCGCGCTGTTCGAGGCCAAACTGGCGGCGGAACGCAATCCGCCGAAAATCCCGGTCACGGTGGTGCCGTCCGGCGGCCGGATCGATCTCGGCCCGTTCAACGTTGAATTCATCCCGGTCGCGCATTCGATTCCGGAATCGCATGCGCTGGCGATCCACACCTCGGCCGGCACGGTGTTGCATACCGGCGACTGGAAGATCGACCCGACGCCGATCATCGGCCTGCCGACCGACGAGCGGCGCTTGCGCGAACTCGGCGATGCCGGCGTGCTGGCGCTGGTCGGCGATTCCACCAACGCCGTGCGGGAAGGGCGCTCGCCCTCGGAGACCGAGGTCGCCGCCACCATCACGAAGCTGGTGAAGGCCGCCAAAGGCCGGGTCGCCGTCACGACGTTCGCCTCCAATGTCGCGCGCCTGAAGGCGGTGGCGGATGCCGCCAAAGCCGCCGATCGCGAAGTGGTCGTGGTCGGCCGCGCCATGGAACGCGTGGTGCAGGTCGCGCGCGAAACCGGCTATCTCGACGGCGTGCAGAATTTCCGCGGCGCTGATCTCTACGGCCATTTCCCGCCGGACAAGGTGCTGGCGCTGTGCACGGGAAGCCAGGGCGAGCCGCGTGCGGCGCTGGCGCGCATCGCCAATGACGATCATCCGCAAGTCACGCTGAACAAGGGCGATTGCGTGATCTTCTCCTCCCGCACCATTCCCGGCAACGAAAAGGCCGTCGGCAGCATCATCAACGGCCTGGTCACGCAGGGCATCGAGGTCATCACTGATCGCACCGATCTGGTCCATGTCTCCGGCCATCCGCGCCGCGACGAACTGCGCGACATGATTTCGTGGGTGCGTCCGCAGCTCCTGATCCCCGTGCACGGCGAAGCCCTGCATCTGTCCGAACACGCCAAGCTGGCGCGTACCGCCGGCGTCCCGAAGGTCCTGATCTGCCGCAACGGCGACCTGGTCAAACTCGGGCCCGGCGACCCCGGCATCATCGACGAATTGCCGTCAGGCCGGCTCTACAAGGACGGCACGATTTTGGAGGATTCCAAATCGCGCGCCGTCGTGGAACGACGGCGGATGGGATTTGCCGGCTGTGCTTTCGTGGCGATTGCCATGACCGAAAAGGGCGAACTGGCCGACGATCCCGAGGTTGATCTCGTCGGCATCCCCGAGAAGAATAGCGCCGGCGAACCCTTCGACGACATCGTGTTCGATGTCGTGGTATCGACCGTGGAAGGACTACCGCGGGCGCGGAAGCGCGATCCGGACGCGATGGCGGAATCGGTGCGCCGCGCGGTCCGTGCCGCGCTGAATGAGCACTGGGGCAAGAAGCCGATTTGCCTCGTTCACGTTCTGACGGTCTGACGTAGCGTTTTCGGGCGAAGTGGATACCGGTTCGCATAGCAGTTAAGTTTGCGCATATTGCGCAGACATATCTGCGGTTGAAAACGCGTCGAACAAAGAGGGAGGAGTGTCATGCTGGGCCGGCTCAATCATGTCGCGATCGCGGTCAAGGATGCCGCGAAGGCCGCCAGGATCTATGGCGGCGCGTTCGGCGCCGAAATCTCGGGCGCCGTGCCGCTGCCGGAGCACGGTGTCATCACGGTGTTCGTGACGCTGCCCAATACCAAGCTCGAATTCATCCAGCCGCTGGGCGACGCCTCGCCGATCGCCAAATTCGTCGAACGCAATGCCGACGGCGGTATCCATCACATCTGTTATGACGTGCCCGACATCATCGCCGCGCGCGATACGCTCGTCAAAGAGGGCGCGCGGGTGTTGGGCGACGGCGTGCCGAAGATCGGCGCCCACGGCAAGCCGGTGCTGTTCTTTCATCCGAAGGATTTTTCCGGCGCGCTCGTCGAAATCGAGCAGGCCTGAGAGCATGGCCTACAGCATCTCCACCGCGTTCGCGATCTACTTTGTATTGTGGTGGATCGTCTTGTTTCTGACGCTGCCGTTCGGTGTCCGCAGCCAGCACGAGGATGGCGAAGGCGCGCCCGGCACCGACCCCGGCGCGCCGATCCTGGCCCGGATGGGGTGGAAACTGGTCTGGACCACGCTGATCTCGGCGGCTATTTTCGGCATCGCGATGTGGGCCTATTATCAGGGCTATCTGAATATCGAGCGGCTGTCGAAGCTGATGGGAATGCCGTTCTAGCAGGTGGCATGGATGCAAACGACGCTGCGCAGCGCGGGACTGGCATTTCTGCTGTTGGCATCGGCCGGTTCGGCTTCCGCCACGGACCAGTCCGCCATGGAGGAAACCAATTGCCTGATGGCTTGCGATGCCAATCAGGAGCATTGCGCGAACGGGTCTCATCCGGCTCAACGGAATTATTCGCCCGCCGAAACTTCATCGTCTGCGAAATTGAAGGCTTCGCCGGTCGTCAGGCCTCGCCGGACGATCGCAGGACGCTAGTGCTGCCCCAATATCTCCCGGTATTTGCAGTCTCCGCGCGTCTATCTGAATGCAACTCCGATGCGCTTGTCCTTGCGCCACGCGACCTGACAGTGGCGGGTAGAGTGATCGCCCGAAATCAGCAAATTGAAGGTATCGGGGATGCCGAGCGGGCTGGCGACTTCCAGCGCGGCGCCGGTTTCCGAGATATTTCGGACCACGCAGTCAATGACGCCGCCATTGAATTCGATCGAGCCCGATTTCAAAACCCGTTGCCGAAGTGCGGCGCGGTTGTTCTCCATGACCTGAAGCGCGTCCGGGCCGCTGGGTTGTCCTGCGGCCTTCGCCTGTAGTCCTTCAGCATGTTGCGTTGCGATCGCGATGGCCTCTTCCGTCAGGGTCGGCCTGATTCGGGCCCAAGCGAGCTTGAACCGGACCTGACAGTCCTTGAAATTAATGGCGGGTCCCCGGTCGTTGGGGGTTGCCGGCAGACCATAGACATTGCAACCCCACCACCAATGGGGATCGCCGGGCTGTTTCAAAATCCGTCCAACCGGAAGCCCGCGCCAAATCACCTCGTAGTCGTCATCCATGGCGAACGCCATCGACGACGTGAGGCCGCAGTGCGATGGTTTCCAGATCGTCGGTCATCACCCGATGTATCCCAAGCCGGTCTCAAATCGGCTGAAAGCTGCCTTCGATACGCGCAAACTACATGCTGGCGGAGCGCCCGTATGCCCGTCATGCTACGGATAAGGTAGCCCGGGGGGCCGTCGCAGAACAGCATCCGGTTCAGACAAAGCACGCTAGATCAGCTACTTATACGTTGGATTGGTAGCTTGCGAGAACAGGCTTGGGAGAACAGGAATGAGTTTTCAAAGGATAATGGTCGGGCTTGTGATTCTGCTCGCTGCCGGCGTTGCGGCGTCGTTCTACATGAACTGGAGGACGCTGGGCCAACTCCGGACCGTCAAGGCTTTCGTCGAAGGTTCTGTCTTCGCCGATGCGGTTGCGGCATGCGAACGTGCGCAGAGTACGACCCCGTTTAAATGGAACGGCGGCAAGCAGACCGCTGTCATCGGGCTGAATTCGGTCAAGCTCAACAAGGATACGATCATCGCGGGCTATACGCTGTTCGCCGACAGCGTGTTTTGCGACTACGACCCGGTCAGGAAAAAGGCCGATATCGGCTCGAATTTCCTGGAGCGGGAGTCGTTCTAATCTGGGCGTCCTGATTTAGGCGTCGCTCTGCGCGACGAGGGCCTTGACCTCATCGAGCAGCTTTCGCCACGCGGCATCGATCTCGGGCGACCAATCCGCCCCCAGGATATCGCGCAGCGTTTGCGCGATCACGCCGAAGAACGCGATGAACAGCTCGCGCGGCGTGCCGTAGGCATCGTGCGAGGAAATCTCGCATTCGATCAGGCGAAAATGGCCGGTGCGCTCACCTGCAAAATCCAGGATCGCCTCGATCGTCAACGCCAGCATCGAACCCTTGACGAGTTCGCTGCCCTCGGTGCGAAACATCGTCCGTGCCTCGGGATGTTCGCGAAACAGCCTGCCATAGACGAGCGGCGTCATATCCCCGCAACGTTCGGCGGCCAGTTCAAAACTTCGTTCGATCGGGTTTATTGGCATCGCGAAGTCCGCTTCATCTCGCACCGCGAATGGCGGAAGATTTCGATGGTGAGGCGCTTGCGGTAATTCCCGTAAAGGTAGATGATATCAGGATAATCAATCTTTGGAGGTGCAGGATGGCCGTTACCGTTTCCATAGCCGTTAACGGCAGCGTGGTTCGCTCGATGCCTGACGTGCCGTGGTCATCCGGCATGAATGGACAGAACGCGCTCGAACAAGCCTACGCCGCGGGCACCGGATATAGCTTCGTGTTGCAGTACTTTGGTACGTCCCTGGGCTACGAGGTGATATCTTTCGACGGCGTCGCCGCGCAACAAGGGGCCGACATCAGCTTCTATTGGGAATTCATTTACAACGGAACCCCCGCGCAGCAGGGAATTGACGGCACGATTCTCAATGACGGTGACATTTTGCTGTTCGACTACGTCACCTACAATGAAGCGCAGCATGCGGGAAAACGCGTAGCGGACATTCACAAGGCGATCAGCGCTCGAAATCGTGTTGCGACATAACGAACTGGCTGCTGTCGGCGGGTCTCAAAAAACGAGCAGGGCCCGAAGCCTTGCTCACAACAAAACACCGCTCAAAACAAAACCTCGGCTCAAAACAAAAACCTCGTTCAAAACAAAAACTCACTCAAAATAAAAATTCACGCAAAATAAAAAAAAGAGCAGGGCATCAAGCCCTGCTCAAAAATTGTGTCGACCCTATTTACCCCGCAAAATTGGATTTGATTTTGATTGACGAGGCGACGCTGCTTGTGCGCGTCAGGGCTCCTCCCGAGACTTGGACCACCAGACTTTGGCCTCTCGGCCAGCCTGAGCCCGCACTCGTAGACCATCTTTCTTGTCTTGTCACCATTTTCAGCAACGATTGTTCAAAATTCCAGCAATCTGCGAAATGATTGGGAACCTGCCACGCCACTGCCGGTTGCTGGGCGGTCAACCGGACCCGCGCTCCGGGCAAAAGGGCAGCAAAAGCGCCCGAATTCACCGAAGTCGCCCGGTTATTTCGGCAACATCCCAAATAAAGCTGGGAACCTGACCTCGACTCCGGACTCTCAGGGTGATTAGTTGGGCTCGAATGGGGTCGTGATGCGCAGGCGGCTGAAAAATTTCCTACCGATCGTCCTGATCGCCCTGCTGGTGCAGATTTTCGCACCGATCGGCGCGTGCTGGGCGGCCAGCATCGCGGCCTCCGACCCGCTCGCCGCGGCCGTGATCTGTCATGGCCATGCAAGCGCCCCTGCCGGGCAGAACGACCAGACCGGGCATCGCGCCCACGACGGATGCTGTTCTGTTTGCAGCGTCCTGCAGACGGGCGCGCCGGTCGATGTCCCGCAGGCCGCAGACGTCATCCGCCTCGATCGCGGGCCCGAGCGCGTGGTGTGGGTCGAATTCACGCCGGACCGCCTTGGCTCCCGCGCCGGCTCGCACGCGCAGGCACGCGCCCCACCGCAGTCGACGTGAACTTCGCGGCCATCGGCCGCTCCGATGCGTTCACAACTCAACACTTGCGGAGAATTCCGATGTCTATACGCCTTTTGCGCGCGGGCCTGCCAGGGCTCGCAGTAGTGCTCGTTCCCTTCAGTGAAAGCGCCGCCCACGAAATCGTTGGCAACCGCTTTTTCCCGGCAACGCTTGGGATCGACGATCCCGGAGTCAACGACGAACTTTCGATTCCGACGGTCGCGGCTTTCAAGACCGGCGACGATCCTTCCTTCAAGCAACGCGATATTTCAGGCGAGTTTTCCAAGCGGATCACCGAGGCATTCGCCGTGTCCTTTGGATCAACCCACAGCTTCTCAGCGCGCCCGGAGGCCCCACCGGTATGGGAGCGAACGGATTTCAGAATCTCGAGACAACCTTCAAGTACAGGGTCTTCAAGAACCCCGAACATGAGTTCGTGATGTCGGTCGGTCTCAGCATCGAGTGGGGTGGGACGGGCGCGCAAAGCGTCGGTGCAGACCCATTCCACACCTACACGCCGACAATATATTTCGGCAAAGGCTTGGGGGATCTTCCCGACACGCTGTCCTGGATTCGGCCTGTCGCCGTCACAGGGCAGATCGGCTACGGTATCCCGGCCAGACGCTCGACGGCTACATTCGGCATCGATCCGGATACCGGCGATTTGACTGTGGACACGGAATTCCATCCGCGAGTGCTGAATTGGGGCGCGACGATCCAGTACAGCATGCCCTATCTCAAATCGTCGGTGGTCGATCTGGGTCTGCCCGACTTCGTCAATCACCTGATCCCGATCGTTGAAGCGACGCTCCAAACTCCGGTCTCGAATACCTTCACCTCCGGGAGCTTTACGACCGGCACCATCAATCCCGGTATTCTCTGGGTCGGAAATACCTTTCAGATTGGCGATTGAGGCACTATTCCGATTAACCGGCAGAGCGGCACGAATGTCGGCGTGATCGCACAACTGCATCTCTATCTCGACGATATCGATCCGCGAGGAATCGGCAAGCCGATCTTTGGCAGTGCCGTCCCACCCGCAAGCCCATTTCCAAGGAACTGATCATGCACGGCATCAACACTCGTCAGGCTAATCCCGCTATTGCTGTTGCTCGCGACGGGCGAAGCTAGTGCTCATGCCATGCTCGACCACGCCGAACCGCGCGTCGGCAATAAGGTCACGACAACTCCGCGCGAGGTGACGCTGTGGTTTACCCAAAAGCTGGAGCCAGCGTTCAGCACCATCACCGTGACCAACGCGGCTGGCCAGCGCGTCGATACCGGAAAGGTCCGGGTCAGCGATAGCCAGATGTCGGTTTCGTTGCGTTCCGGGGGCACTGGAACCTACCGCGTGACGTGGCGTGTGCTCTCAGTGGACGCGCATACGACCGACGGCAGTTTCACGTTTCAAGTCGGTGAGTGAAGCCGCAGGACACGCCAATGGACTGGCTCGGAGCGGGGATCGACGGTCCCTTGATCGTCACTCGCGCGATACACTTCGCCGCCACTGCGGTGACAGCAGGAACGCTGATTTTCCGTGCGGTGGTGGCGGAGCCGGCCCTGCGTTCGCAACCGGCAGCATCACCGATCGTCCGGCCGCAAATTCTCCTGACCGTATGGGTTGGTCTCGCTATCGCGGTAGCATCCGGCGCGGTCTGGTTTCATTTGCAAGCGGTGTCGATGAGTGGACTGCCGTTCCGGAAAGCCATGACGCCGGACGTGCTCTCGGCCGTTCTGAACGAGACGCAATTCGGGCTGGTGTCGAAAACGCGGCTGGTGCTGGCAATTATCCTCGCCGTTTGTTTGGCGCTGGATCGACTCGCGTTGCTGCGCTTGGTCGCGCTGGGCGCCGCGCTGGGTTTCGGCCGCGGCCATTGCATGGAGCGGCCACGCCGCGTCAACGCCCGGTGCATTCGGAAACCTGCATTTGATGGCCGATGTGCTGCACCTTTGCGCTACCGCAGCCTGGCTCGGAGGTCTCGTATCGCTGACGCTTCTGTTTGCCAGAGCCCGACGCCATCAGGCGCTCGCATGGACGTCGCTTGCTTCGGACGCGACACAGAGGTTTTCGACGCTGGGCATCGTCAGCGTAGCAACGCTCCTTGTATCCGGCTCATCAACGCCTGGATTTTGGTTGGCTCATTTGGCGCGTTACTTTTCACCGACTATGGGCGATTGCTGATGCTCAAGGTCGTTGTTTTCTTCATCATGCTGGGGTTCGCCGCGGTCAACCGGCTTCGGTTGACACCAGAGCTTGTGTTATCGTCCGAGGGTGAGGCGCAGCCCAAGGCGCTTGGTCAGCTTACGCGCAATAGCCTCGTTGAGCTTGTCCTGGGACTTATCATCTTCGCAATTGTGGGCGCGCTCGGCGCCATGCATCCGGCCACTCACCATTTTATGTGATCTCTGAAATAGAGCGATCCAAAGAGGGCTACAAAATGCGAATAGAACGGCCTGCGTTCACCTCCATCACCTGTATAATCGCGTGCGCCGCCATTCTCTGCTGTTTTCTGGCCGCCCCCGCACATGCCGAGGAGGTGAAGGTCGGCGATCTCGTCGTTACGCAGGCCTGGAGCCGGGCTACGCCGGGCGGCGCCAAGGTCGCGGGCGGCTATCTCACCATCGAGAACAAGGGGGCGACGGCGGATCGGCTGCTTGGCGGTGCAGGTGAGATCGCGGGCAAGATCGAGGTCCACGAGATGGCGGTGAACAACGGCCTGATGACGATGCGGCCGCTCGACAAGGGGCTCACGATCGAGCCCGGCCAGACGGTGAAGCTCGCGCCGGGCGGGTATCATCTGATGATGTTCGACCTCAAGGGCCCGCTCAAGCAGGGCGACAAGGTGCCGGTCACGCTCGAATTCGAGAAAGCAGGCAAGGTGACGCTGTCGCTGGACGTACAGGGTGTCGGCGCACCGGCGCCGGCGGGTGCGGATCATCCCGGCGGTCACATGGAGATGAAAAAGTGATCAATCCAGCGCGAAAATGCGAAAGCGGGCCGATGTCGAAGTCAGGTTTTGTTGTTGCCGCCATGGTGCTCGCGGCGTCACCGGCCAGCGCTCACATCACGCTGGAGACCAGGCAGGCGGCGGTCGGTTCGTATTACAAGGCGGTGTTCGCCGTGCCGCATGGCTGTGCGGGATCGGCGACGATCAAGATCCGCGTGCAAATTCCGGAAGGCGTGATCGCCGCAAAACCGATGCCCAAGGCCGGCTGGAACGTCGAGGCGATCAGCGGCAAATACGCCAGTGAGTACGACTACCACGGCAGCAAGCTCACCGAGGGCGTCAAGGAAGTGGTGTGGAGCGGCGGCAAGTTGCCGGACCACAATTACGATGAATTCGTCATCTCCACCTTCCTGACCGGCGGGCTGAAGCCGAACACCACGCTGTATTTTCCGGTCGTGCAGGAATGCGAGCAGGGGGTTAGCCGCTGGATCGATATTCCGAAGGAAGGCAGCGACGGCCATGGCCGTGACGGCAAGTCGCCGGCGCCGGGCGTCAAGCTGATGTCAAAACCTTAAAACGCCATGGCGCGTCTCATCGCGGGTCTCGCGGCGTTGCTGACGGCGCTCTGCTTCGCGAGCGGCGCGCTGGCCCATGCATCGCTGGTCTCGACCGAACCGGCCGACGGCAGCGTGGTGGCGCAAGCGCCGAAGACGGTGCAACTGAATTTCAACGAGAGCGTTGCGCCGGCGGTGGTCAGTCTGATCGACGCCGCGGGCAACGCGCGCGATGTCACGATCCGCGCCGCCGACCAATCCGTCGTGATCGCCTTGCCCGATGATTTGCCGCGGGGCACGCAGATTGTCAGCTATCGCGTAGTCTCGCAGGACGGCCATCCCGTGGCGGGATCGGTGGTGTTTTCGATCGGCGTTGTGACCGGGGGCGCTGCGCCGGCGTCCGATCATCTGGTTTCGACCCTGATCTGGCTGGCGCGGATCGGGGTCTATCTCGGGCTGTTTGTCGGCGTCGGCGGGGTATTCTTCGCGGCCTGGATCGGGCAGGGTCAAAGCGGTGCGAGAGTAATTACCGGCTCGCTTGCGATCGGCCTTGTCAGCGCGGTGGCGTCGATTGGCCTGCAAGGTCTCGATCTGCTCAATCTTCCCCTTGGCGGCCTCGTGACATCTGCGCCATGGACGAGTGCGCTTGCCACCAGCCTCGGGCCGTCGCTGCTGATGGCGATGGCGGCGATGGCGATCGCAGGGTTCACATGGCGAAGCCCAACCATGACGATCGCCTGGGTGCTGACGATGCTGGCGATGGCGGGCGTTGGGCTTTCACTGGCAACGAGCGGCCACGCCGCGACCGCATCGCCGCATTGGCTCACCGTGCCCTCGCTTTTTGTGCACGGTGTTGCCGTGGCCTTTTGGGCCGGCGCGTTGGCGCCGATAGCTGCGATGGCGCGGCGGCGCGATGACACATTGCCGCGCGTGCTTCATCGGTTCTCGGCCATTGCGGTGCCGCTCGTCGGGTTGCTGGTGCTGACCGGCCTTGTGCTCGCGATCATTCAACTGGAGAGCTTTCGCGCGCTGATCGATACCAAATACGGCATCATCCTCTCGATCAAGCTGGTGCTGGTGGCCTTCTTGCTTGCGCTGGCGGCGCTGAACCGGTTCCTCGTCACGCCCGATGGTCGCGTCGGATGACAAGAACACGCGGCCATTGCTGGGATCGGTCGTGCTGGAATGCGTGCTGGTTGTCGGCATTCTGGCCGTGGTCGCCGGCTGGCGCTTCACGCCGCCGCCGCGCGCGTTGGCCGCTGCCATGCAGGCGCCGCTCGCGGTTCATATCCATAGCGAGACGCGCGATGTTCCAGGTGCTGATCTCGCCGGGCAAAGTGGGGTCCGACGATTTCGTGCTGCAGCTGATGGCAGGTGACGCCAGCCCGCTTCCGGCGAGGGAAGCAACGCTGACGCTCAGCCTGCCGGAACGCGGCATCGAGCCGCTTCGAGCGCCGCGCGACGTTGGGGCCGGACGGTTACTGGCACGTGCGCGGCGTGCCGCTGCCGCTGCCCGGCCGCTGGCACATGCAGATCGATGCGCTGGTGAGCGATTTCGAGAAGATCACGCTGGAAGACGATTTCGACGTGCGCTGAGGCGCCGGACGCACCGCTTGATCGCCTCGATTATACCGGCAATATCGCGGGCCAAAGCGGCCGGAAATCCGCATGATCAGCGGCTTTTCGCGCCCCCCGGCCTTGTATTTTTGCACCCGATCCGGTTTCACTGCACCTCTTCCCGTGTCCCCCTGATTCCCTGAGTTTATCCAATGCGATTGTCGCGGTTTTTTCTGCCCATCCTGAAAGAGAATCCGAAAGAGGCCGAGATCGTCTCGCACCGGTTGATGCTGCGCGCCGGCATGATGCGGCAGGAAGCTGCCGGCATTTACGCGTGGTTGCCGCTGGGTTTTCGGGTGCTGAAGAAGATCGAGCAGATCGTCCGTGAAGAGCAGGACCGCGCCGGCGCGCTGGAACTGCTGATGCCGACGCTGCAACTTGCCGACCTCTGGCGCGAGAGCGGCCGCTACGACGCCTACGGCCCGGAAATGCTGCGCATCAGCGATCGCCACAAACGCGAATTGCTGTTTGGTCCGACCAACGAGGAAATGATCACCGAGATTTTCCGCGCCTACGTCAAATCCTACAGAAGCCTGCCGCTCAATCTCTACCATATCCAGTGGAAGTTCCGCGACGAGCAGCGCCCGCGTTTCGGCGTGATGCGCGGCCGCGAATTCCTGATGAAGGATGCCTACTCATTCGATATCGACGAGGCTGCCGCACGGCGTTCCTATAACCGGATGTTCGTCGCCTATTTGCGCACCTTCGCGCGGATGGGGCTGAAGGCGATCCCGATGCGCGCGGAGACCGGCCCGATCGGCGGCGACCTCAGCCACGAATTCATCGTCCTTGCCGAAACCGGCGAGTCCGGCGTGTTCTGCAACAGCGACGTGCTCGATCTGCCGATCCCCGGTGACGACGTCGATTATGATGGCGATCTTTCCGACATCATCAAGCAATGGACCTCGGTCTATGCCGCGACTGAAGACGTCCATGATGCTGCGCGTTACGAGCAGGAGGTACCCGCCGAGAAGCGGGTGAATACACGCGGCATCGAGGTCGGCCAGATCTTCTATTTCGGCACCAAATATTCCGACGCCATGAAGGCGCTGGTGGCTGGTCCCGACGGCGTCGATGTGCCGATCCATGGCGGCTCCTACGGCGTCGGCGTATCGCGCCTGGTCGGCGCCATCATCGAGGCCTGCCATGACGATGCCGGCATCAAATGGCCCGAGGCCGTGGCGCCGTTCACGGCCGTGATCTTAAACCTGAAGCAGGGCTCGGACGATACCGACGCCGCCTGCGAGAAGCTTTATCGGGAATTGCAAGCCAGGGGCGTCGATGTGCTCTATGACGACACCGATCAGCGTGCGGGCGCGAAATTCGCCGCGGCAGACCTGATCGGTATCCCCTGGCAGATTCTGGTCGGCCCCAAGGGCCTCGCCGAGGGTAAGCTTGAAATCAAGCGGCGCAGCGACGGGTCGCGCGAGAATCTGAGCCCTGCGGACGTGGTCGCGCGAATAACGGGTTAAGGATATCCACCGGATGCCGACGTGTTGGCCAATCCGGCCACATTTGGCCCAAATCATGGGATTATCGAAAGATGGATGAGACCATGAACGAGACAGCCCGAACCCCGCCTTTTGCGCCCTTCGAATGGCTGTTGTCCGGACGGTACTTGCGAGCGCGCCGCAAGGAAGGCTTCATCTCCGTCATCGCCGGTTTTTCGTTTCTCGGCATCATGCTCGGCGTCGCCACGCTGATCATCGTGATGGCCGTGATGAACGGGTTTCGGAAGGAACTGCTCGACAAGATCCTCGGCCTCAACGGTCACCTGCTGGTGCAACCGCTGGAATCGCCGCTGACCGACTGGAAAGACGTCGCCGAGCGCATCAGCCAGGTCCAGGGTATCCGGCTGGCGGCCCCGGTGGTGGATGGTCAGGCGCTGGCATCCTCGGCTTTCAATGCCTCAGGCGTGTTGGTTCGCGGCATGCGCGCGGACGATCTGAACAATCTCACCTCGATCGCCTCGAACATCAAGCAGGGCACGCTCGAAGGATTTGACGAGGGGCAGAGCGTCGCCATCGGCCGCCGGCTCGCCGATCAATTGTCGTTGCATGCCGGCGACAGCATCACGCTGGTCGCGCCACGGGGGGCGGTGACCCCGATGGGCACCACACCGCGCATCAAACCCTACAAGATCGCAGCGGTGTTCGAGATCGGCATGTCGGAGTACGACGCCGGCTTCGTGTTCATGCCGCTGCCGGAATCGCAGGCCTATTTCAACCGGAACAATGATGTCACGGCGATCGAGGTATTCACCTCCGACCCGGACAAGATCGACACCTACCGCAAAACCGTGACCGAAGCCGCCGGCCGGCCGGTGTTCCTGGTCGACTGGCGACAACGCAATTCGACCTTCTTCAACGCGCTGCAGGTCGAGCGCAACGTGATGTTCCTGATCCTGACCATGATCGTGCTGGTCGCAGCGCTCAATATCGTCTCGGGCCTGATCATGCTGGTGAAGGACAAGGGCCAGGATATCGCGATCCTGCGCACCATGGGCGCCTCGCAAGGCTCGATCATGCGGATATTCCTGATCACGGGAGCCGCAATCGGCGTGGTCGGGACCTTTGTCGGATTTCTGGTCGGATTGCTCATCTGCCTCAACATCGAATCGATCCGGCAGTTTCTGTCCTGGGCCACCAACACGCCGCTGTTTGATCCCACGCTCTATTTTCTGTCTCGCTTGCCGGCCGAGATCGATTTCGGCGAGACCTCGGCGGTGGTGATCATGGCGCTGACGCTGTCGTTCCTGGCGACCCTCTATCCGGCCTGGCGCGCCGCGCGCCTCGATCCCGTCGACGCGCTCCGGTACGAGTGAGAACAAAATGGCCGAGGGGGCAGAAGACGTACCGGTTATTTATCTCCACGAGATAAAACGCCAGTACAAGCAAGGCGAGGCGACGCTGACCATTCTCAACGGCGCCAAGCTTGCGCTGTGGGCAGGGCAATCGGTGGCGCTGGTGGCGCCATCGGGCTCAGGCAAATCGACGCTGCTGCATATCGCGGGCCTGTTGGAAACGCCCGATGAGGGCGAGGTCTATGTCGCGGGCGCGCCGACCTCGCAATTGTCCGATATCGACCGCACCCAGATACGCCGCTCCGACATCGGCTTTGTCTATCAGTCACACCGGCTGCTGCCGGAATTCACCGCGCTCGAAAACGTCATGCTGCCGCAGATGATCCGCGGCCTCAAGCGCAGCGAAACCGTGAAGCGCTCGACCGAAATCCTGGCTTATCTCGGCCTCGCCGAGCGCATCACGCACCGGCCGGCCGAACTGTCCGGCGGTGAACAACAACGCGTTGCGATCGCGCGCGCGGTCGCCAATGCGCCGCGGGCGCTGCTGGCGGACGAGCCGACCGGCAACCTCGATCCGCATACTGCCGATCATGTATTCAATGCATTGATGCAACTGGTGAAGGCGACCCGGGTCGCGATGCTGATCGCAACCCACAACATGGACCTTGCTGGCCGGATGGACCGGCGGGTGTCACTGGTGGACGGCCAGGTCGTCGAACTGGAAATACTTACGGTGCGATCGATGGCGACGTAGAGGTAGAGCTTGCCTTCAGCGGTCTGAAGCTCAGCGATGTCGATGTGGAAGTAGCCGATCGGGTAAGCCTTGAACTTTTTCTTCGGAGGCTTGTTGCCTTCGACCTCCGGCAATCGGCTGATGCCGTGGCGCTGGAGACAGCGATGCAGGGATGACCGCGTCAGATGCGGGATGGTCGGCTGGAGCGCATAGAGGCAATCGTCGAGCGGCAATAGCGTATGCCGCCGGAAAGCGACGATGATCGCCTCCTCCTCGATGGAAAGCACTGTCGACTTGGCGTCCCTGGGGCCTGTCGGGATATCGGCGACAGTCTCGCGCTCCTTCCACTTCGCGACAGTCTTCTGGTTGATCCCGTAGCGCCTGGCCAGCGCCCTCAGGCTCTCTTGACTATTTTGTATTGCTCGACGGACTGCCTCCGTCGTGGTGGCGCAGCCGTGTAAAACTTGTCCCATAGCGCATCCTTCGAATGTGCGATAAGAATGCACCATCAAAGCGGGAAAAACCTAGCGCGACAGAATTCCGACTCCGGAAACTAATAGCCCCGACGAAACCGCTTGCTCATCGGCGCCGGTTCATACGCGTTTGCGAGATAGGGATTTACCACGCATTGCGCGGAGCGGCCGGAGGCCGACGCGTTGCATTGAGACAGTGACGTATAGGTGCAATCATAATAGTTGAGCGGGCCATAAACTTGCAGGCAAACCGGATAGCCCGCACCGTAGGTCTGGGCCTGCGCCGGCGCGGTCACCGAGATTGCGCCAATCGCCAGAGCGGCTAAAACCAGGATACGCATCAGAACCTCCTTTTGGGCAGGCGGCTGCGATCGGGCTGCAGCTCCGCCTTTGCGTTATAATAGGGATTTGCGGCGCAGGTCGCGTCCCGCCCGGAAGCCGTCGCCAGGCATTGCTGGTAGGACGAAAAACTGCAATCGCCGGCGCCCGCGGGGAAATCACAGCCCTTGATGCAGTAGGGCAAGTCAAGCGCCGAAGCAGGCGTCGCGGTGATCACCGGCGCGGCACAGGCCACCATCAATACCAGCGATGCGCTTCGCATGGATGCTCCGTTCCGGACCAGGCGGAATCCTTAGTCACCTAACCAGACAATCTATGCGTGCTGGCGTCAAATCACGTTCGCGCGCCCGGTATCGTATGCACGGACGTGCCGCCCACGCCGGCCGCCTCAGTACCGAGGGGTGCCCGGCGCCGGCGGCAACATGCGGCCGGGTAGGGGCCGATAGGCGGCGGGCGGGGCGTCGTCTCTCTCGCCGACATAATAGGGATTTGGGATGCACCACAGACGGCGCCCGGAGGCCGTGGCCTGGCATTGCTCGTAACTGACGAAGGTGCAGTTGCTCAGGCCGGGTTGATCGTCGCCTTGAATGCAAAAGGGATAACGCGTGCCGACCGCGTGAGACGGCGCGATACCAAGTGTGCAGCCATTCCGCTCGCCATCAGCAGGACTTGAATCACTTTAGACACTGGAATCACTTTACGCATTTAAATCTCCCGAAGGCTGCAATCGCATCAGTACCATCGATGCAACTCAAGTGGCGCGTTCACCTTCTCGTCAACACATTCTCATACGTCGTTACCGTTCGATAGAAAATTGCGAAGTTTTGCGGCCGGCACGCACACAAAGTTGCGAAAAGTGCTTGTAACACAATATTTACTTACGTTTTCATCGAGGACGTTTCGCATCCGCTGTTGCTGTGAGGTTACAGCATTTCAGACTGAGAATGCTATGAGCGCTGCCGCGGCTTTGGGGGCTGCATAAACTGAAATGGGAAAAAGAATGAAGAAGGTTTTGCTTGTTACGGCCAGTCTGATCGCGCTCGGCGCGGCTGCGCCGGCAGTCGCTGCGGATCTCGCGGCGCGTCCTTACACCAAGGCGCCGCCGATGATCGCCGCTGTGTATGACTGGAGCGGTTTCTACATCGGCGCCAACGGTGGTTGGGGTTCGAGCCATAATTGCTGGAATTTCGCCGGCACCACTTCGGAAGGTTGCCATGATGCGACCGGCGGCGTTGCCGGTGGTCAGGTCGGTTATCGCTGGCAGTCCGGCACCTTCGTGTTCGGTCTCGAAGCGCAGGGCGACTGGGCCGATCTGAAGGGCAGCAATGCGAGCACGCTGATCGCCGGTATCACCAACCAGTCGCGCATCGATGCGTTTGGCCTGTTCACCGGTCAGGTCGGTTACGCCTGGAACAACGCGCTCCTCTACGTGAAGGGCGGCGCTGCGGTGACCTCGGATCGCTTCCGCACCTTCTCGTCGGCCACTGGCGCTCTGACCAGCAGCAGCGGCGATGACACCCGCTGGGGTGGCGCGCTTGGCGTCGGCCTCGAATACGGCTTCGCTCCGAACTGGTCGGCGGCGATCGAATACGATCATCTGTTCATGCAGGATCGCACCTACACCTTCACGACCCCGGCTGGCGTCCTCGCCGGTACCGATCGCGTCGGTCAGGACGTCGATCTCGTCACCGTGCGCGTCAACTACCGCTTTGGCGGCCCGGCCATCGCGAAGTACTGATCTCGCGGTTAAGGCCATAACATCAAAGCCACAACATCGAAGCCCCGGGCCGTGCCCGGGGCTTTTTTGCTGGGGCGGGCGGTTAACCATTGGCAAAGGCAGGCTATATCAACGCCGTTTGGCACCCTTGACTCTTTGGAACAAAAGCGGAACAATGTTCCTCATATGTTCTTGGATCGGGAGACAATCGATGTTGAGGATGTTCGTGGAGGAAGCGGCCGCGCTGGCTTCGATTACGCTGTTTGTCGGGATGATCGCGGTCTGGGCGCAGTTGATTCCCCAGCTCTGAACTGGGCGCGGAAAGCGCGCTTGCCCGCGCCCTTTCCAGCACCCTTTTTAGCACCGCCTTGGGGAAAAGCCGGATGGCGGACGCGCGGGGCACGTTCGGCGTGGACTCGGCAAGCCCAAGCCATCACCATTGCGGTTGCGAGTCGGCATTCGAGGGAGTCTTTCCTCTCGCCCGATGATCGCTTCCATTCACGATGCTGAGAGCCTGAGCGCGACCATGTCCAGTGCCGGATTCGTCCATCTCCACGTTCATTCGGCCTATTCGTTGTTGAAGGGTTCGATCAAGATCGCCAAGCTCGGCGAGCTTGCGAAAGCCGACCGCCAGCCGGCGCTGGCGCTGACCGACACCGACAACATGTTCGGGGCGCTGGAATTCTCCGACAAGATGGCGGGCTATGGCATCCAGCCGATCGTCGGCTGCGAGCTCGCGATCGATTTTGGCGACCAGGACCCCAACGCGCGCAACGCGCTTGCGGCGGCGCCTTCGCAAATCGTGCTGCTGGCCGCGCGCGAACGCGGCTATCGCAGCCTGATGCGGCTGAATTCGCGGGCGTTCCTGGAGACGCCGGTTCATCAATCCCCGCATATCAAGCTCGAATGGCTCGAGGGAGATTCCGAAGATCTGATCGCGTTGACCGGCGGCCCCGACGGACCGATTTCGCTGGCGCTCCATGGTGATCATACGGCGCTGGCCGCGACGCGTTGCGATCGGCTGGCGAGCCTGTTCGGCGACCGCCTCTATGTCGAATTGCAGCGGCACGGCATCGACAGGGAGCGCCGCGCGGAATCCGGCTTGATCGATCTCGCTTATGCCAAGGGATTGCCGCTGGTCGCGACCAACGAGCCTTACTTCGCCGGCAATGACGACTACGAAGCGCACGATGCGTTGTTGTGCATCGCCGGCGGGCGGCTGATTGCCGAGACCGACCGCGATCAGCTCACGCCCGACCATCGCTTCAAGACCCGCGCCGAAATGGCCGTCTTGTTTGCCGACATTCCGGAAGCGCTGGCATCGACGGTGGAAATCGCCGAACGCTGCTCGTTCCGGCCGATGACGCGCAAGCCGATTCTGCCGCGCTTCACGGTCGGCGCCGGCACCAATGCCGCCGACGCCGCCAGCGAGGAGGCGGCGGAACTGCGCCGTCAAGCCGAGGAGGGCCTTCGCAACCGCCTCAGGGTTCACGGGCTCTCGCAAGGCACGACCGATGAAGACTATTTCGCGCGGCTGGCGTTCGAGCTCGATGTCATCAGCCGCATGAACTATGCGGGTTACTTCCTGATCGTCGCCGATTTCATCAAGCACGCAAAATCCGAGGGTATTCCGGTCGGGCCAGGCCGCGGCTCCGGTGCGGGATCGCTGGTCGCCTATGCGCTGACCATTACCGACCTCGATCCGATTCGCTTCGGCTTGCTGTTCGAGCGATTCCTCAATCCCGAACGCGTCTCGATGCCGGACTTCGACATCGACTTCTGCCAGGACCGGCGCGGCGAGGTGATCGACTATGTCCAGCAGCGCTACGGCCGCGATCAGGTGGCGCAGATCATCACCTTCGGTACGCTGCAGGCGAGGGGCGTGCTGCGCGACGTCGGTCGCGTGCTGCAGATGCCGTACGGGCAGGTCGACAAGCTGACAAAACTGGTGCCGCAGAATCCCGCGGCGCCCGTGACACTGGCGGCGGCAATTGCGAGCGAACCAAAACTGCAGGCGTTTCGCGACGAGGACGCGGTGGTGGCACGCGCCTTCGATATCGCTCAGCGCCTCGAAGGCCTGACCCGGCACGCCTCCACCCACGCGGCCGGTATCGTGATTGGCGATCGCCCCTTGAGCGAACTGGTGCCGCTCTATCGCGATCCCAAATCCGATATGCCGGTGACCCAGTTCAACATGAAATGGGTCGAGCCCGCGGGCCTCGTCAAATTCGACTTCCTCGGTCTGAAGACACTGACGGTGCTCGACGTCGCCGTCAAACTGCTCAAGCAGCGCGACGTGCACGTCGATCTGGCAACGCTGCCGCTCGATGACGCCCCAAGTTACCAGATGCTGGCCAAGGGCGATGTGGTCGGTGTGTTCCAGGTGGAAAGCCAGGGCATGCGGCGGGCGCTGGTCGACATGCGCCCCGACCGTTTCGAAGACATCATCGCGCTGGTGGCGCTCTATCGTCCCGGTCCGATGGCGAACATCCCGACCTATTGCGCGCGCAAGCACGGCGATGAGGAGCCGGAATATCTGCACCCCTTGCTCGAGCCGATCCTGAAAGAGACCTTTGGCGTCATCATCTACCAGGAACAGGTGATGCAGATCGCCCAGGTGATGGCCGGCTATTCGCTCGGCGACGCCGACTTGTTGCGCCGTGCGATGGGCAAGAAGATCCGCGCCGAGATGGAGAAACAACGTTCGGTTTTCGTTGCCGGCTCGGTCAAGAATGGCGTGCCGAAAGGGCAGGCGGACACGATCTTCGAACTGCTGGCGAAATTCGCCGACTACGGTTTCAACAAGAGCCATGCCGCCGCTTACGCGCTGGTGTCGTATCACACCGCCTATATGAAGGCGCATTACCCGGTGGAGTTTTTGGCGGCGTCGATGACGCTCGAACTCAACAACACCGACAAACTCTCGGAATTTCGCGCCGAGGCCCAGCGGCTCAAGATCAAGGTCGAGGCGCCCAACATCAACCGCTCGGGAGCGACCTTCGAGGTCGGCGACAATACGATCTATTACGCGCTGGCGGCGCTGAAGGGTGTCGGCCCGCAAGCGGTCGAGTTGATCGTGGAGGAACGACGCAAAGGTCTGTTCACCTCGCTGGCCGATTTCGCAGCAAGGGTCAATCCGCGCGCTATCAACAAGCGCGTCATCGAAAGCCTGGCTGCGGCCGGCGCCTTCGATACGCTCGATTCGAATCGCGCCCGGGTATTCGCCGGCGCCGACGCCATTCTCGCGGCCTGTCAGCGCAGCCATGAGGCCGCAACGCTTGGGCAGAACGACATGTTCGGCGGCGCTTCGGACGCGCCGACCATCATGCTGCCGCAGATCGAACCATGGTTGCCGGCCGAACGGCTGCGGCGCGAATATGACGCGATCGGCTTCTTCCTGTCCGGCCATCCGCTGGACGACTACGCGACCATACTGAAGCGGTTGCGGGTGCAGTCCTGGGCGGAATTCTCGCGCGCCGTCAAAACCGGTGCGACCGCGGGCAAGGTGGCGGCGACCGTCGTCTCGCGCATGGAACGGCGCACCAAGACCGGCAACAAAATGGGCATCATGGGCCTGTCCGATCCGACCGGTCATTTCGAAGCCGTGCTGTTTTCCGAAGGCCTTGCGCAATATCGCGACGTGCTGGAGCCGGGGGCGGCGGTGCTGCTGCAACTCGGCGCCGAACTGCAGGGCGAGGACGTGCGAGCGCGGGTGCTGCATGCCGAACCGCTCGACGACGCCGCGGCCAAAACCCAAAAAGGACTGCGGATTTTCGTCCGCGATACCAAGCCGCTGGATTCCATCGCGCGGCGGCTGAACATGCCGGAAGCGGCGGCACCGGGCGGATCGGCCAAAACGGTTCAACCAAAGCCCGCGCCCGGCCCAGTCGGCGGCGCCGATGGCGACGTCTCGCTCGTGATCATGCTCGATCTCGAAACCGAGGTCGAAATGAAATTGCCCGGCCGCTTCAAGGTCTCGCCGCAGATTGCCGGCGCAATCAAGGCGGTCTCGGGCGTCGTGGACGTGCAGACGCTGTAGGCGCGCGTCAGCGTTTTCGAGCGAAGTGATCCGTTCCGTCACGGAGAAGGGTCTAGGCGAGTTCGCGCCGACCGTTTGGCGTATTGATCGTGGCCCGAAGGCGGACTGTGGCGCCGCTGGCGATGGCGACGCGGTCGTCGGCGAAGATCGGCGCGAGCGCATCGATGAGACGATGGCCTTCGGGGTGTTCGATCGCCAGATGTTCAAGCTGGCAACCCAAATCAGCCATACGCGAAGCGGGATGCGGGCCCGCGGGCCATTCGATGAGCGTCGGGAAGGCGCCGTCGAACGGCATCGATCCGTCGCGCGGCACGGAAATCAGCCATGCGAGAGAACCGCGCGTCAGGGGCACCGCTTCGCCCACGGCTCTGTCGACCATGTGGAGCGCGCCGCCGAGATCGGCGACCCGTATGACCCAGCTGATGAGCTGCGGGGCCTGTTCCAGGCGCGCGCGCATCAGGGGATCGTCAAGCGAGAACCAGCGCGTGCGCTGGGGCGTCGCGGCGGGATCGGGTGCAATGATTTCGAGGAACAGCCCGTCGCCAAGCCGCATCAGGCAATTGTGGGTTCCCATCAAGGGATGAGCACCCCCCGATGGCACGACAACACCTAAGGCGCGCTGCACATGATCGACGCCCTGCTCGAGCGTCAGCGCGGCTACCGTGATATGATCCAGTTTTGCGAGAGATACGGTCATGCGCGGGCTTTGCGCTTGCTTTGGCTTTGGCCGTCCAGGCACGTTCGCGGATGACGCTGCAGATCTGGAATTTGTAATCGCTGAAGAAGCTCTCGATGCCACGCTTCTTGGCTTTGGCATGATCGGGATGAATGCGCCACTCGCGTAGCGCTTCCTCGGATTCGAATTCGACGATCGTCACCCGCTCGCCGTCTTCGGCAACAAATCCTTTGTGGGAGATGTAGCCGGCAATGGATTGCGCGAGTTCGCTCATTTGCCTTGCCATCGGGCCATATTCTTCCTGGGCCCCGGGTTTGAGCCGGGAGCGAAAAACCGTAACGATCATCGGGCGAGGGTCCTTTGCCGGTCAGCTCGAGCAAGCGAGCCCAATGGCGCGAAGTTGCGGCCGGCCCCGAAATAATTCAAATGCATATTGCTGATTTTGATTATGCAAGAAGTTAGGCAACGACTTCGGCTATGCCAGCTTGGCTTTCAGTTCAAGCTCGAGAAGTTCGATCGCTGGATCGAAGCGCGCAGGCGAGGCGCTACGGATCAACGTTACGGTCGCGGGCATGGTAAAATCCGGCACGTCCAGTATTCGCAATGCGTGGCGGTGCGGGCTGTGTTCGAACTGGCGCCGCGGCACCAAACCCAATCCGCCGCTCTGGGTGAGCAGCGACAGTTGGAGGTCTTCACCGAAGACTTCGGCCGCGATATGGATCGGAAGCTGCAGCCGGTCGAATGCCTTCACGAGCGCGGCGCGGCATCCGCATCCCGCTGGATTGAGGAACCACTCTTTGTCCGCCAGATCGCGCAATCGCCATGGGTGACCGCCGGATTTTGCCGGCATTTTCGACGCAGCAACGATAACGACCTGTTCGGCGCCGAGGGCAATGCGGGTCAGGCCGCCTGGAACAGCATGGACTTCCGTCAGCAGGCAAACGGCGCAATCGAGCGCGCCGCTGCGTACATCCTCGATGAGATTTGTGCTCCAGTTCGAACTGACCTGCAGCCGGATGCGCGGAAAGGTGCGCCTCAAGGCATCGAGTGGCGTGGTCATGACGATTTCGCCCAAGCCATGCGCGACGCCGGCTTTCAAATTGCCGGCCGGATCGGCGGCCTTCGCGGTACAGGCCTCCAGTTCCGCCACGGCGGCCAGAACCCTCCTGCAGCGTTCAAGCACATGGCTGCCGAGAGAGGTGAGCGTCGCCGGCTTCACCGCCCGATTGAACAAGGGGGCGCCGCCAATGGCGGCCTCGAAATTCTGGATGCGGCGGGTCGTGGCCGGCTGCGTCAGGTTGAGCCGGACGGCCGCGCGATTTATCGAGCCGACCTCGGCGACCGCTACAAAGGCTTCGATATCCTGTAAGTTCATGCGCAGGAAGCATAATCCTGGTATCATTATGCCGAAAGCCTAAAAGGACCGTGCGCACCACCTTTTTATCGTCGTTTCCTGGCCCCGTCCGAACCGGCCTGCATCCCAATCGCCCCGCTCAGCCAAATAGGCTGCCGTTGCACCTCGAAAACCGGCCGTATTTCCTTGCTTCCGGCTGGAATCCGGCTATATACCGCGCCATCTCACACGGAAGCATGGCTCTCACAGGCCGTCCGGTGGCAACCGGGCCATAAGGCTCGTTTGCTCACACGCTTCCGGAGGAACCAACCGGAGAACAGACACTATGGCGCTACCCGATTTTTCTATGCGTCAGCTGCTTGAAGCTGGCGTTCACTTTGGTCACCAATCGCATCGCTGGAATCCGAAGATGTCGGATTTCATTTTCGGTGCCCGCAACAACATCCACATCATCGATCTCGCGCAGACCGTGCCGTTGCTGCACACCGCGTTGAAGGCGGTCAGCGATACCGTCGCCAAGGGCGGCCGTATCTTGTTCGTCGGCACCAAGCGGCAGGCGCAGGACGGCGTCGCCGAGGCGGCCAAGCGCTCGGCGCAGTACTTCGTCAATTCGCGCTGGCTCGGCGGCACGCTGACCAACTGGAAGACGATCTCCGGCTCGATCAAGCGTCTGCGTCACCTCGACGAAGTGCTCAATTCCGGCGAAGCCAACTCCTACACCAAGAAGGAGCGGCTGACGCTGCAGCGCGAGCGCGACAAGCTCGACCGGTCGCTCGGGCGGCATCAAGGACATGGGCGGTCTTCCCGACATGATCTTCGTGATCGACACCAACAAGGAAGACATCGCGATCCAGGAAGCGCAGCGGCTCAATATTCCGGTCGCCGCGATCGTCGATACCAATTCCGACCCCAAGGGCATCACCTTTGTGGTGCCGGGCAATGACGACGCCGGCCGCGCCATTTCGCTGTATTGCGACCTGGTCGCCCGCGCCGCCATCGATGGCATCTCGCGTGCACAGGGTGATTCCGGGATCGATATCGGCGCGTCCGCTCAGCCGGTCCGCGAGGAAATTCCGGCCGCTCCCCAGCCGACCGGA
This sequence comes from uncultured Alphaproteobacteria bacterium, assembly GCA_963847015.1. Lineage (GTDB taxonomy): Bacteria > Pseudomonadota > Alphaproteobacteria > Rhizobiales > Xanthobacteraceae > Bradyrhizobium. Next base: position 27,678 of record CAWJYI010000013.1, read on the forward strand.
TTCCAGGGTCTGGCCGGGCCGCGCGGCACCGCCGACAACCTCAAGAAGCTCACCGGCGTGTCGGGTGCGATCGAGAAGAAGTTCAACGACCTCGGCATCTTCCATTATTGGCAGCTCGCCGAACTCGATCACGACACCGCGCACAAGATCGGTGAAGAGGTCGGGCTTCCGAGCCGCGCCGATGGCTGGGTCGCCCAGGCCAAAGCGCTGACCGCGGAAGCGGAATAATTGTAACGCCGCGTGGCCGGCTCTTCGGCCACCGGTGCAATTCCCAGATGCCAATTCCCTGTAGCTGATGGCGGCACGGCGCAAAGCGCGCGCCGCGCCCGCGCGGACAGGCAAGAAGGATATTCAACGATGGCAACGATCTCAGCCGGCATGGTCAAGGAACTGCGCGAGTCGACTGGCGCAGGCATGATGGATTGCAAGGCCGCACTCACCGAGACCGACGGCGATATGACGGCCGCCCAGGATTGGCTGCGCAAGAAGGGTCTGTCCAAGGCTGCGAAGAAGGCCGGCCGCGTCGCGGCGGAAGGCCTGATCGGCGCGGTGACGTCGGGCAACAAGGGCGTCGTGGTCGAGGTCAATTCCGAGACCGATTTCGTCGCCCGCAACGAGCAATTCCAGGGACTGGTCAAGATGATCGCCCAGGTCGCGCTCAAGGCCGGCGCCGACGTCGAAAAGATCAAGGCTGCGAAGGTCGGTGACTTCACCGTCGAGACCGCGATTTCGGACGCGATTGCAACCATCGGCGAGAACATGACGCTGCGCCGCGCCGCTTCCCTCGAAGTCGGCGAGGGCGTGGTATCGAGCTATGTCCACGGTGCGGTGATCGACGGCGCGGGCAAGATGGGCGTACTGGTGGCGCTGGAATCCACTGGCAAGGCCGACGAACTCGCAATTCTCGGCCGCCAGTTGGCCATGCACGTTGCCGCGGCCAACCCGCAGGCGCTCGATCCGGCGGGCCTCGATCCTGCAACCGTGAAGCGCGAAAAGGACGTGCTGGCCGACAAATATCGCCAGCAGGGCAAGCCCGACAACGTGATCGAGAAGATCGTCGAGTCCGGCTTGAAGACCTATTACAAGGAAGTCTGTCTGCTGGAGCAGGCCTTCATCCATGACGAAAAGGGCAAATCGGTCGCCCAGGCGGTGAAGGAAGCTGAAGGCAAGATCGGCGGGCCTGTGAAGATTGCCGGATTTGTGCGCTATGCTCTCGGCGAGGGAATCGAAAAGCAGGAATCCGATTTCGCGGCCGAAGTCGCGGCGGCCAGCGGCAAGAAATAACCGCGAGGAATGAGCCTTCCGGCGCCCTGGCGCCGGAAGTTGCCTGCGCGGGATGAGGAAGCGAGTAGCTATGGCTGAGCCGGTCTATCGTCGGGTCGTGATCAAGCTCTCGGGCGAGTATCTCGCAGGCAGCCAATCCTTCGGCATCGACCAGCCAACCGTTGACCGGATCGCCGACGACCTGATCGCCGCACGCCAGCTCGGCGTCGAGGTGGCCGTCGTCGTCGGTGGCGGAAACATCATTCGCGGCGTCGAAGTATCCTCCCGCGGCGTTTCGCGCCCAACCGGCGACACCATGGGCATGCTCGCCACCATGATGAATTGCCTGGCCCTTGAGGCGGCCATCGAGCGCAAGGGAACGCCGGCGCGGACGCTCTCGGCGTTCGTGATGCCCGAGATTTCCGAGTTGTTCACCCGCAGTGCAACGCACAAATATCTGGCCGAAGGGCGAATCGTGCTGCTTGGCGGCGGAACCGGCAATCCATTCTTCACGACCGACACCACGGCGGTGCTGCGGGCCGCCGAGATCGGGGCCCAGGCGGTACTCAAGGCCACCAATGTCGATGGCGTCTACAGCGCCGATCCCAAAAAAGACCCGTCGGCCAAGCGTTTCGAGCGCCTGACGCATTCGCAGGCGGTCGAAGGTGGCTACAAGGTGATGGACGCGACCGCATTCGCGCTTGCCCGCGAGACGTCGCTGCCTATCATCGTATTCTCGATCGCCGAGCCGGGTTCGATCGGCGCGATCCTGCGCGGGACCGGCCACGGTACGGTCGTCGCCGGCTAAGATGCCGGCACGGCATCGAACCGCGGGCTCGCTGGCGCCGGCGGTTGGTTTTTAAGGAGGGGAGAGCGGTATGCCCACGCCTGGTTTTGACATCAACGAATTGAAGCGCCGCATGCAGGGCGCCACCCAGTCGCTCAAGCACGAACTGGGCGGGTTACGCACCGGCCGGGCCGCGGCGTCCATGCTGGAGCCGGTGCAGGTCGACGCATACGGCTCGCACATGCCGCTCAACCAGCTCGCGACCATCAGCGTACCCGAGCCGCGGCTGCTTTCCGTGCAGGTTTGGGACAAGTCCATGGTCAAGGCCGTAGAGAAGGCGATCGTCGATTCCAACCTGGGTTTGAGCCCGGCGACCGAAGGGCAGGTGCTGCGCCTGCGGATTCCGGAACTCAATGAGGAGCGCCGCAAGGAATTGGTCAAGGTCGCGCATAAATATGCCGAAGCGGCCAAGGTCGCGGTCCGGCATGTCCGCCGTGACGGGCTGGATACGGTCAAGAAACTCGAGAAGAATCACGAGATTTCCGAGGACGATCAGGAGCGCCTTGCCAATGATGTGCAGAAGGCGACCGACGGGATGATTTCCGAGATCGATCAGTTGCTCGCGGCGAAGGAAAAGGAAATCCTCACCGTTTAGAGGGATTGACCGATGTCGAACGCCGCCCCCGCAACCGAAGGACCGGATCGAGCAGGCCATCCCTTGCATGTCGCGATCATCATGGACGGCAACGGACGCTGGGCGGCGGCGCGCGGGCTGCCGCGAGCGGAAGGCCATCGCCGCGGTGTCGAGGCGTTGCGCCGCGTCGTTCGCGCGGCACATGAACTCGGCGTGCTCTACCTCACGATTTTTTCGTTCAGCTCGGAAAACTGGTCGCGTCCGGCGACCGAAATCGGCGACCTCTTCGGGTTGCTGCGCCGGTTCATTCGCAACGATCTGGCGACGCTGCATCGCGACGGCGTCCGCGTGCGCGTGATCGGCGAACGCCAGGGGCTGGAGCCGGATATCTGCGCGCTTTTGAACGAAGCGGAAGAACTGACCAAGGCCAACACCAAACTCAATCTCGTCGTCGCGTTCAATTACGGATCGCGCCAGGAGATCGCAGGTGCGGCGCAACGGCTGGCGCGCGAAGTGGCCGAAGGAAAACGCGATCCCGCATCGATCGACGCCGATGCGCTCGGTCAATATCTCGATGCGCCCGACATTCCCGATCCCGACCTGATCATCCGCACCAGCGGCGAGCAGCGGCTATCGAACTTCCTGATGTGGCAGGCGGCCTATAGTGAACTCGTGTTCGTGCCGATTCACTGGCCGGATTTCGACAAGGCCGCGCTCGAAAGTGCGATCGCCGAATATGCCAGACGGGAACGCCGCTTCGGTGGTCTGGCCGCGAAAACCGGATCGTGACCGAGCACGAAGCCGCGCCGGCGGCAGCAAGCGAACCCGATTCGCGAAATCCATTCGCGAAATCTGGTTCGCGCAATCTCGTGATGCGCGTCATTGCAGCCATGGTGCTGGCGCCGCTTGCCATTGCGATTGCCTATGCCGGCGGCTGGCTATGGACCGCGCTGGTGACGCTGGTTGTGATCGGCCTTTACGTCGAGTGGCTGGCGATCGTTGGTTGCGCGCGCGAGATGCGCGTGACGGTGTTGGGCATTGCCGCGCTGGCGGTGGCCGGGTTGTGTCTCGCCATCGGATGGATCGACGCTGCGTTTGCCGTGCTCGCCATCGGCTTCATCGGCGTGGCTTTGATCGCAACGGAGCACCGCCACTGGACGGCGGCGGGATTTTTCTATGCGGCCGCAGCCGAGATGGCCTCGGTGCTGGTGCGTCTGGATTCCGCGAAGGGACTGGTCGCGCTGATCTTCGTGCTGCTGATCGTGTGGGTGACCGATATCGGCGGCTATTTCGCCGGCCGCGGCATCGGCGGACCGAAACTCTGGCCGCGGGTCAGTCCCAAAAAGACATGGGCGGGCGCCATCGGCGGCTTTGCCGCCAGTCTCGCTGTGGCCTGCGGATTTGCCGCGCTCGATTTTGGCAAGACCGGCGCATTGCTGGTGCTGGCTGCGGTCCTCTCGGTCGTTTCGCAGCTCGGTGATCTCTTCGAGTCCGCCGTGAAGCGGCGTTTTGGCGTCAAGGATTCCAGCCAGATCATTCCCGGCCATGGCGGGTTGCTGGATCGTCTGGACGGATTTGTCGCAGCCATCATTGTGGCTGCTATTTTTGGGTTTCTGCGGGGCGGCGCCGATGGCGTCGGCCGCGGTCTTATGGTTTGGTGAAAAGATGAGCGCAGTTCCATTGCGTAACAACAAGGCCGCGGCGGGCGACGTGCGATCGGTCACGGTCCTGGGCGCTACCGGCTCCATCGGCGACAGCACCATGGATCTGCTGCGGGGTGCGCGCGACCGCTATCGGGTCGAGGCGCTGACCGCGAATTCCAACGTTCAGGCGCTGGCCAATCTCGCCAAGGAATTCGGCGCGCGGTTTGCGGCGGTGGCCGATCCCGCGCGTCTCGGCGAACTGAAGGAAGCTTTGGCCGGCACCCGCACCGAATGCGGCGCCGGCGAAAGCGCTGTTATCGAGGCCGCCGCGCGTCCTGCCGACTGGGTGATGGCCGCGGTCAGCGGCGCGGCCGGACTAAAACCCGCGCTCGCCGCGGTCGACCGCGGCGCGTCGGTTGCACTCGCCAACAAGGAATGCCTGGTCTGTGCCGGCGATTTCTTCATGGAGCGCGCTGTGAAAGCCGGGGCCTGCATCCTGCCGGCGGACTCTGAGCACAACGCGCTGTTTCAGGCGCTCTCCTCCGGCAATCGCGAGGAACTGGTGCGCGTCATCATCACCGCATCCGGCGGGCCATTCCGCACCTGGGCCGCTGAAGACATCGAGCAGGCGACGTTGGCGCAGGCGCTGAAACATCCGAACTGGAGCATGGGTCAGAAGATCACCATCAATTCCGCTTCGATGATGAACAAGGGGCTCGAAGTCATCGAGGCCTCCTATCTGTTTGCGCTGACGCCCGATGAGATCGACGTCCTCGTACATCCGCAGTCGATCATCCACGGCATGGTCGAATTCTCCGACCGCTCGGTGGTCGCCCAGCTCGGCGCACCGGACATGCGGATCCCGATCGCGCATTGCCTGGGATGGCCCGATCGAATCGTCGGCCCGTCGGCAAAACTGGACCTCGCCAAGATCGGACAGCTGACGTTCGAGGCACCGGATTTCGAGCGGTTCCCCGGCTTGCGGCTGGCTTACGACGCACTACGTACCGGCAGAGGCGCGACGACGGTATTCAACGCCGCCAACGAGGTGGCGGTGGCCGCCTTCATCGCCGGCAAGATCAAGTTCGGTGCCATCGCAAGGCTGGTCGAAGCGACTATCAATGAGTGGATTCGCTCCGGAAATCTCGCGCCTTTGACGTCGGCCGACGACGCGATTTCCGTTGACCATAATGCGCGAAATAAGGCCGCCTCCCTATTGCCTCAAATTGCCTTAAAGGCATCCTAGTAGGTTGGGGACTGGGCCTTTGGCTCTGGTCGAGGGGAATCGAATGTCTGAGTTTTTTCTGCATAGTTTCAATACGTTGAGTCATGGGCTCGTCGGTTACATCATTCCCTTCCTGTTCGTGCTGACCATCGTCGTTTTCTTCCACGAGCTCGGTCATTTCGTGGTCGCGCGGTGGGCTGGCGTGAAAGTGTTGACGTTTTCGCTCGGTTTCGGGCCGGAACTCTTTGGCTTCAACGACCGTCACGGCACTCGCTGGAAGATCTCGGCCATCCCGCTCGGCGGCTATGTGAAGTTCTTCGGCGACGAATCGGAAGCCTCGACCCCGGCATCCTCCGAGACGCTCGCGAACATGAGCGAGGAAGAACGGAAGGGCAGCTTCCATCACAAGAAGGTCGGTCCGCGAGCGGCGATCGTGGCCGCCGGTCCGATTGCGAATTTCATCCTCGCGATCGTGATCTTCACCTGCCTGTTCACCTTCTTCGGCAAGCCGAGCACCACCGCGCGCGTCGACAAGATCGAAGCCAACAGCGCCGCAGCGGCAGCAGGTTTCCAGGTCGGCGACGTCGTCACCGCGATCGACGGCAAGACCATCGGCAGCTTCTCCGACATGCAGCGGATCGTCGGCGTTCACGCCGGCGACCAACTCACCTTCACCGTCAAACGCGGCGATTCCACGCTGGAATTACGCGGCACACCGGAACAGCGTGAGGTAAAGGATCCATTCGGAAACGCTCATCGTCTCGGCGTTTTGGGCATTACACGTGCGACCGCGCCGGGCGATGTGGTGACCGAGCGCGTCGATCCCGCGACCGCGCTATGGCTCGGCGTCAAGGAAACCTGGTTCGTGGTCGACCGCACGCTCGCCTATATCGGCGGCGTCTTCACCGGCCGGGAAGCCGCCGACCAGGTCGGCGGTCCGCTGCGGATCGCCCAGATATCGGGGCAGGTCGCCACCATCGGCCTTACCGCGCTGATTCACCTAGCTGCCGTGCTCTCGATCTCGATTGGCCTGTTGAACCTGTTTCCGGTGCCGCTGCTCGATGGCGGTCACCTTTTGTTCTATGCGGTCGAGGCGGTTCGCGGCCGGCCGTTGTCGGAGCGGGCCCAGGAAATGGGGTTCCGAATCGGGCTCGGTCTGGTGCTGATGTTGATGGTGTTTGCGACCTATAACGACATCCTGCACCTGGCGGCATCGTGAAGCGGCTTTTTTGTGACGTTGCCCATTGGCAACGTCTTGGAATGAAATTGGAATTGCACGGCCATCTTAAGTTTGCCCCCCCGGTGAAATTGGCTACAAGCAGTGCAGCAAATGGGAATTTGTCGGTTCGTAGGGGTGCGGGCCGGCATCGGAATGACAAGGGCGCGTCGCGCATGATGTTTGGAATGCGAGTGCGGGGGGGCTTGTTCGCCACTCTGATCATGTTCGCCGTGCCGGCGGTTGCCACGCTGGCGGCCGGGCTGGTGACTGCCGTGGTTGCGTCTGCGCCGGCTGCCGCCCAGACCGCGGCTGCGATCTCCGTCGAGGGTAATCGGCGGGTCGAGGTCGAGACCATCCGCTCCTATTTCAAGCCCGGACCGGGCGGGCACCTCGGGCAGGCCCAGATCGACGACGGCCTGAAGGCGCTGATCGAAACCGGCCTGTTCCAGGACGTGAAAATCGACCAGCGGGGCGGCCGGCTCGTGGTCGTCGTGGTCGAAAACCCCGTGATCGGGCGTATCGCCTTCGAGGGCAACAAGAAGGTCAAGGACGAGCAGCTTACGGCGGAAATCCAGTCCAAACCGCGGGGCACGCTGTCGCGTCCCATGGTTCAGTCGGACGCCCAGCGCATCGCCGAAATCTATCGCCGGTCGGGCCGCTATGACGTGCGCGTCAATCCGGAAATCATCGAGCAGCCGAACAACCGCGTCGATCTGATCTTCACCATTACCGAAGGCGGCAAGACCGGCGTCAAATCGGTCGAATTCATCGGCAACAACGCTTATTCGTCCTATCGCCTCAAGGACATCATCAAGACGCATGAATCCAATTTGCTGAGCTTCCTCGGCGGCGGCGACGTCTATGACCCCGACCGCGTCGAGGCCGACCGCGATCTGATTCGCCGCTTCTATCTCAAGCACGGTTTTGCCGATGTGCAGGTGGTGGCCGCGCTGACCGAATACGATCCGGAGAAGAAGGGCTTTCTCGTTACCTTCAAGATCGAGGAAGGCCAGCAATACCGCGTCGCTTCCGTCGGTTTCCAGTCCTCCATCGGCACGCTCGATGCGAACTCGCTGCAGAGCTTCTCGCGCGTCGGCGTCGGCTCGCTCTACAATGCCGAAGCGCTGGAGAAGTCGGTCGAGGAAATGCAGATCGAAGCCTCGCGGCGCGGTTATGCGTTCGCGATCGTGCGCCCGCGCGGCGACCGCAATTTCGAACAGCATACCGTTTCGATCGTCTTCACCGTCGATGAAGGCCCGCGCACCTATATCGAGCGCATCAATATCCGCGGCAACACCCGCACGCGCGACTATGTGATTCGGCGCGAATTCGATCTTTCCGAAGGCGACGCCTACAATCGCGCGCTGGTCGATCGCGCCGAGCGGCGGCTGAAGAACCTGGATTTCTTCAAGGCCGTGAAGATCGTGACTGAGCCCGGCTCATCCACCGATCGCGTGATCCTGATTGTCGATCTCGAAGAAAAATCGACCGGCGACTTCTCGGTATCGGGCGGCTATTCGACGACCGACGGTGCGCTCGCCGAAGTCAGTATTTCCGAACGCAACTTCCTCGGCCGCGGCCTGTTCGCGAAGGCCTCCGTCACCTACGGCCAGTACGCGCGCGGCTATTCGCTGTCGTTCGTCGAGCCGTATCTTCTGGACTACCGCGTGGCGCTCGGCCTCGACCTGTACCAGCGCCAGCAACTCGCCAACAGCTACATCTCCTACGGCACCAAGACGTTCGGCTTCAGCCCGCGGCTCGGCTTCAGCCTGCGCGAAGATCTCGCACTTCAGCTGCGCTATTCGATCTATCAGCAGGAAATCCAGCTGCCGAACGCCCTGGCGAATTGTAACAACAACCCTGACAATGGGTTGCTCGCCTTCAATCCGAGCCCGGCTTATGCGAATTTGAACGGAATTCCTCCAGGTGGCACTGCCACGGCAGGCGGCCAATCCGCTACCGATACCTCGGGCATCGGCCTGTGGTGCTACAGCGACGGCGAAGCCTCGCTGCCGGTCCGCAAGGAACTGGCGAGCGGCAAGACGCTGACCTCGGCGCTAGGTTATACGCTGAACTACAACACGCTGGACAACAACAAGAACCCGACTGACGGTCTGCTGATCGACTGGCGACAGGATTTCGCGGGCGTCGGCGGCGACGTCACCTACCTCAAGACCGCGTTCGACGCGAAATACTACACGCCGCTGGTCGCCGATATCGTCGGGTTGATCCACGTCCAGGGCGGTATCCTGAACCAGATCGGCAACGACCAGATTCGAATGCTCGATCACTTCCAGATGGGCCCGAACCTCGTCCGCGGTTTTGCGCCGAACGGTATTGGTCCGCGCGACATCAATCCCTACGGCACGGGCGATGCGCTCGGCGGCACCAAATACTGGGGCGCATCGGCGGAATTGCAGATGCCGTTCTGGTTCCTGCCGAAGGAAGTCGGGCTTAAGGGCTCGGTCTATGCCGATGCCGGCGGCCTTTACGACTACAGGGGCCCGACGTCGTGGGCGCAGACCGGTGAAGTCAACGTGCCCGGCTGTGTTCCGCCGACACAGCCTTCGGCCACCACCGGCGCCAATCCCGGCACCTGCCTGGGCCTGCAGTATGACAATGGCAATGTCGTCCGTACTTCGGTGGGTGTCGGTCTGATCTGGGCGTCGCCGTTCGGTCCGCTGCGCTTCGACTATGCGGTTCCGATTACCAAGGGTAAGTATGACCGCGTGCAGCAATTCAAGTTTGGCGGCGGAACATCGTTCTAAATCCGACAACCGGCCGGACTGCGACGGGTGGAATGGCGCAGCCGATATTCTTCAAGCAACCCCCTTCGTCGACGCTGGCTGACATCGCCGCGCTGACGAAGGCGGTATTGGCAGACCCCTCGCGGGGTGGCCAGGTCATCAAGGGGCTGGCTTCGCTCGACGCAGCAGGGCCTGCGCATCTGGCATTTTTCGACAATCTCAAATACGCCGACCAGATCGCATCGACCAAGGCCGGCGCTTGTCTGGTCAGCCCGCGTTTCGAATCGCAGGTACCGCCCCATGTCGCGGTTTTGCGGACCGCCCAGCCGTTCCGGGCGTTCGTGAAGCTCGCGCGCGAGTGGCACGGCGATGCACTTCGCCCGCAATCCTGGTTCGACAATGACGGCATCGCACCGTCGGCGATCATCGACCCGTCCGCGCATCTGGAAGACGGCGTGATCGTCGATCCACTCGCAGTGATAGGCCCGCGGGTCGAGATCGGCGCAGGCACGGTGATCGGCGCGGGCGCGGTGATCGGTGCCGACGTCCGAATCGGCCGGGACTGCAATGTCGGCGCCCGCACTGCGATCCAGTTCTCGCTGATCGGCAATAACGTCCTGATCCATCCCGGCTGCAGCATCGGGCAGGATGGCTATGGCTTCATTTTCTTCGGTCCTGAGGGCCATCTGAAGGTGCCGCAGACCGGCCGCGTCCTGATCCAGAACCATGTCGAGGTCGGCGCCGGCACCACCATCGACCGCGGCAGCCTGCGCGACACCGTGATCGGCGAGGGCACCAAAATCGACAACCAGGTCCAGATCGGCCACAATGTGACCATCGGCAGGCATTGCCTGCTCGCGGCCCAGATCGGGCTCGCGGGCAGCCTGACGATCGGCGACAATGTCGCGCTCGGCGCCAAGGTGGGCATCAATAACCACGTCAAGATCGGCGACGGCGCCCAGGTCACGGCGATGAGCGGGGTCAAGGATGACATCCCGCCCAACGGCCGTTGGGGTGGTTTTTTTGCAAAACCGACCAAGCAGTGGTTTAGGGAGATTATCGCAGTGGAGCGGCTGGTGCAGGGTGGCACCACGGATCCGAAGGGTGAGGGACGGGAGTGATGGAGGAGGTACCGGTCAGGTTTGAGCTCGTGGATATCAATGAAATCCTCAAGACGCTCCCGCACCGCTTTCCGATGCTGCTGATCGACCGGGTGATCAATATCCGGACCGATTACAGCGGTATCGGCATCAAGAACGTCACCTTCAATGAGCCGCCGTTTCAGGGGCATTTTCCGGATCGCCCGGTCTATCCCGGCGTGATGATGATCGAAGCCATGGCCCAGACCGCCGGCGTCATCGGCATCAAGTCGGTCGAAGGCACGGAGAAGCCGCGCGCGGTTTATTTCCTGACCATCGACAAGTGCAAGTTTCGCAAGCCGGTGATGCCCGGCGACACCATCGAATATCACATGCGCTCGATCGGCCGCCGCAAGACCATGTGGTGGTTTCACGGCGATGCCAAGGTGAACGGTCAGACCGTCGCCGAAGCCGATGTCGGTGCGATGCTGACGGACTGATCGCCGGATCGCTCCGCCTGCGCGCTGCAAAATCAAGAAAATGACAAGAATAAATGAAGCCTGGGCGCCAAGCGCCGCGCGACGATTGATCCCATAGAAGCCTGCAAGGCATCGGCCCCGCGTCAACGAACGCCAGTCTCGAGGCCATACCAGCGAAGGTCTTGCCAGCGAGCGTCTTGCCAGCGAGATGCGCTTTAGGGCGCAAGGGGCGGCAGCTTCCTGCTTCAAATGGAGAAGGCCATGAAGAGGCTTCTATCAATCATTGCCTGCTGGGTTGTTCTTCTCATGTCGCCGCAGGCACGAGCGGCCGATCTAGCCAGTCTGGTATCGTCTCTCAAAGCTGGTGGCTATGTGATCGTCTTTCGACACGTCGCTACCGATGACAGTCAGAAGGACGTCTATCCCTTCAAATTCGATGACATGACCGCTCAGCGGCAACTGAGCGAAGCAGGCCGCGAAACAGCCCGGCAGCTTGGCGCAGCCATCAAACGACTTGGAGTGCCGGTTGGGGAAGTTTACACCAGCAAATTAAATCGGGCCGTTGAAACGGGTAAGCTGCTGACGGGCAGGGACGCCTCTCCCGTCGACGAACTGACCGACAGCGGCGCAGGTAGCGCGTCGGCGATGGCAAGTCCCGACGGCAAAAATGCAAAGCTCGGACGAGTTCTGCGCGATCTCGTCAATACAACTCCCAAAGCCGGCCTGAACACGCTTGCAGTCACGCACAAGACCAACATTGCCGATGCGTTCGGCAAGGATTTCGCTGACGTGCGCGAAGGAGAAGCGCTTGTCTTTAAACCGAGCCCTTCCGGCCCGCCGGTCCTGGTCGCACGCGTGCAGGCCAGCGAATGGATCGCACAGGCCGGCAGCTAGCAGGCGATGATTTTTCATCGCATCGTTACCCCGCTCGCGCGGTACTGATCCTCTCGTCTCTGCTCTCTGTCTCTGCAAGTTGAAAAGCCCCGGCGTCGCCCGGGGCTTTTTCATGCCGACTGTCAACCGGCCGCCGGACCGTTAAGGCGTCCGGCAAGCGTACATACCAGCCCTGATATTCCGGTTGAAGAACTGGCCCATCGAAGGGGCGCCCATCAGGCCCTCGAACGTTGGCGAAGGCAGACTGCAATACTGGTCGTAGACGCCTCTGATGCCCACGATCAGGGTGCTCTGGGCCCGATCGTAGCAGACCCGCTGGATGAGGCTGCTGCGGTTGATGTCCCGGCACTCGAACGTCCCGAGATCGACCAGGCCGCGATCCCTCACATCGACAGCTTCGGAGCCGACCTCCGCGTTCAATAAATGAAGGAGCAGGGCTGTTGCGGCTTTGACCATGGCGCCAGACTAGAGCTTTTCCGTTCCGAGGAATTGGAACGGAGCTCTAAAGATTTGACGCGTTTTCTTGACGCGAACCGGAATCCACTTCGCTCGAAAACGCTCTGGCGCATCTCGCAATACCCGGTAATCATCCGTCACTGGACAGGTCAGCCCTCCCGGGCTAACCAACGGAAAATCCAACGCATTCACCTGATGACCCGGACCCCTCGATGAGTACGATCGATCCCACCGCGCGGATTGAAGACGGCGCCGTGATCGGCGAGGGCACCTCGATCGGGCCTTATTGCATGATCGGCCCCAACGTGGTGATCGGCGCCAATTGCAAGCTGATCGGCCACGTCCACATCACGGCGCAGACCACCATCGGCGACGGCTGCACGATCTATCCCTTCGTCTCGCTCGGCACGCCCCCGCAATCGCTCAGTTATCGCGGGGAACTGACAAAACTCGAGATCGGTGCGGGCTGCACGATCCGCGAGTCCGTCACCATGAACGCCGGCACGGTTGCCGGTGGCGGCGTGACGCGCGTAGGGAATCGCGGTTACTTCATGAACTGCAGCCATGTCGGGCACGACTGCCAGGTCGGTAGCGACGTCATCTTCGCAACGTCAGCGACGCTTGGCGGCCATTGCGAGATCGGCGACTTCGTCTTCATCGGCGGGTTGTCGGCGGTGCACCAGTTCACGCGGATCGGGCCGCAGGTGATGGTCGGGGGCGTCTGCGGCGTACGCGGCGACGTCATCCCGTTCGGCCTCGCTAACGGCCAATACGCCACCCTCGAGGGGCTCAACATTATCGGCATGAAGCGCCGCAAGTTCACCAAGGAACGGCTGGCAACCGTGCGGTCGTTCTATCAAAAGCTGTTTCATGGTCCGGGCATTTTTGCCGAGCGGCTGAATGCGGTGCAGCCGCTCGCCGGCGAGGATCCGGCGATCGCCGAAATCCTCGCCTTCATCGATGCCGGCAAGCACCGCGCGCTGTGCCTTCCCGCCGACGGCGGCGGCAGCCAGTGATAATGGGATCGCCGCAGTCATGAATTCAGCGGCTTCCGAAATCTCTTCGCCGGTCGGCGTCATCGCGGGCGGCGGCGCCATGCCGTTCGCGGTCGCGGATTCGCTTGCGGCGCGAGGCATCGCGCCGGTGCTGTTTGCGCTCCGCGGCGCCTGCGATCCGGCGCGGGTCGGGCGTTTTCGCCATCACTGGATTTCGGTCGGCCAGCTCGGCCGCGCCACAAAGCTGTTCCGGGCCGAGGGCTGCCGCGACCTGATCTTTATCGGCACGCTGCTGCGGCCGGCGCTTTCCGAGATCAGGCTGGATTGGGGCACGATCCGGGTTCTCGGAACCGTCATGCGTGCGTTTCGCGGCGGTGACGATCATCTGCTGTCCGGGATCGGCCGCATTCTCGAGCAGGACGGTTTTCGCATGGTCGGCATCAGGGATGTCGCACCCGATATCCTGATGCCCGAGGGCTGTATTACCCGTGCCGCGCCCGATCCGGCGGCCAGCGCCGATATCGCCCGGGGGCGGGAGGTGCTGCGCGCGCTCGGTCCCTTCGACATCGGCCAGGCCGTCGTGGTGATCGACGGTCATGTGGTGGCGGTCGAGGATATTGAGGGCACCGACGGGTTGTTGGCGCGCGTGGCGCGGTTGCGCGCCGACGGCCGCATCCGTGCCAGGACTGCCCGCGGCGTGCTGGTGAAAGCGCCCAAGAGCGGCCAGGATTTGCGCTTCGACCTGCCGACGGTCGGCCCCAAAACCATTGAAGGTGCGGCCAAAGCGGGGCTCGCCGGCATCGCAATCATCGCGGGCAACACCATCGCCGCGGAATTCGCAGGCCATGATCGAGACGGCTGACAAAGCGGGCCTCTTCATCCAGGGCCTGCCCGCGTGACGCCGGCGCGTGCAAGCACCGATATCGGGCGAAAGATATTCCTGATTGCGACGGAAGAATCCGGCGATCGCCTCGGCGCCAATCTTATGAAGGTGCTGCGTCAGCGCCTCGGCGGCGCCGTGCGGTTCGAAGGCGTCGGCGGCCGGGCGATGGCGCGCGAAGGCCTCGCGTCGCTGTTTCCGATCGAGGAATTGTCGATCATTGGCCTTGCCGCGGTCGTGAAGCAATTGCCGAAGATACTGCGGCTGATCAAGCAAACCGCGACGGCCGTGACGGAGGCGTCACCCGATATTCTCGTCATCATCGATAGCCCCGATTTTACCCATCGCGTAGCGAGGCGCGTCCGCGCCAGCGACCCCCGGATTCCGATCGTCGACTACGTCTCGCCCTCGGTCTGGGCGTGGCGGCCCGGCCGGGCGCGGGCGATGCGGACTTACGTTGAGCATGTCATGGCGTTGCTGCCGTTCGAGCCGGACGCCTATCGCAGGCTGCAGGGGCCGCCCTGCAGCTATGTCGGTCATCCCCTGACCGAGCAGCTTGCCTCGCTTCGGCCCGGCGCCGATGAAGCCAAACGGCGGGGCGAGCCGCCGCCGGTGCTGCTGGTGCTGCCGGGAAGCCGCCGCAGCGAAATCCGCCACCACATGGCGGTGTTCGGACAGGCACTGGCTCGGCTCAAGGACGAGGGCGTGGCGTTCGAACTGATCTTGCCGACCATGCCGCATTTGCAAGAGGCGGTGACCGAGGCGCTCGGGGCCTGGCGGGTGCAGCCGCGCGTCGTGGTCGGCGAGCAGGAGAAGCGCGCCGCGTTCCGGATCGCGCACGCGGCGCTGGCGAAGTCCGGCACCGTGACGCTCGAACTCGCGTTGGCCGGCGTGCCGATGGTGACGGCGTACCGGACCGGTTCGACCGAAGCCTGGATATTGCGGCGGGCTATCAACGTGAATTCGGTCATCCTCGCCAACCTCGTCGATTGGTGAGAACGTCGTGCCGGAATTCCTGCAGCAGGATTGTACGCCGGAAAAACTGTCGCCGGCGCTGCGCGACGTGCTCGGCGATTCCCCGTTGCGGCGGAAGCAGGTCGAGGCCTTTGCCAAAATCGACCGGATCATGTCGACCGGCGACCAGTCCCCAAGCGCGCGGGCGGCCGAGATCGTACTGGCGACGATGCGGAAAGGCCACAGGATCGGCTGAGCCCTTCGCGAAGCCATTATCTGTCGCAGACAAGAACGATGGGTATCACTTCGCTCCACCCATCCTACGCATTGAAAGGCAGGGCCTTCAAAACAAGAGGGGCTTCAAACAAAAATCCCGCCCGAGAAATTCTCAGGGCGGGATTTTTCGAGGTCCTGAAAGCGTCGAACCGACGCCTGCTACTTGCGCCTGACCATGTCGACGTAATCGCGGCGGGCGACGCCGGTATAGAGTTGGCGCGGACGGCCGATCTTCTGCTGCGGATCCTCGATCATCTCGCTCCACTGGCTGATCCAGCCGACGGTGCGGGCGACCGCGAACAGCACGGTGAACATCGAGGTCGGGAAGCCCATCGCCTTCAGCGTGATGCCCGAATAGAAGTCGACGTTCGGATACAGCTTGCGGTCGATGAAGTAGGGATCGCTGAGCGCGATCTTTTCCAGTTCCAGCGCGACCTTCAGCATCGGATCGTCGCCGTGACCGGTCTCGGCCAGCACCGCATGACACATCTTCTGCATGATCTTGGCGCGCGGATCGTAGTTCTTGTAGACGCGGTGGCCAAAGCCCATCAGGCGGATTTCGCTGTTCTTGTCCTTCACCTTCTTGATGAACTCGGGAATCTTGTCGACCGTGCCGATGTCGGACAGCATCGCCAGCGCCGCTTCATTGGCGCCGCCATGCGCCGGTCCCCACAGGCAGGCGATGCCGGCGGCGATACAGGCGAACGGGTTGGCGCCGGAAGAGCCGGCGATACGCACGGTCGAGGTCGAAGCGTTCTGCTCATGGTCGGCGTGCAGGATGAAGATCTTGTCGAGCGCATCAGCGAGCACCGGGTTGATCTTGTAGTCCTCGCACGGCACCGCGAAGCACATGTGCAGGAAGTTCTCGGCAAAGGAGAGCGAGTTCTTCGGATACATGAAGGGTTGGCCGATGGTGTATTTGTAGGCCATCGCCGCCAGCGTCGGGACCTTCGCGATCATCCGCATCGAGGCGATCATGCGTTGGGTCGGATCGTTGATGTCGGTGCTATCGTGGTAAAATGCTGCCAGCGCGCCGACGGCGGCGACCATGATGGCCATCGGATGGGCGTCGCGGCGGAAACCCTGGTAGAAGCGGGCCATCTGCTCGTGCACCATCGTGTGATGGATCACGCGGCTGTCGAAATCTTCCTTCTGCGCCTTGGTCGGCAGTTCCCCGTACAGCAGCAGGTAGCAGGTTTCGAGGAAGTCGCCCTTTTCGGCGAGCTGCTCGATCGGATAGCCGCGGTATTCGAGGATGCCGGCGTCGCCGTCGATATAGGTGATCTTCGACTGGCAGCTTCCGGTGGAGGTAAACCCGGGGTCGTAGGTGAACATCCCGGCCTGGCCGTAGAGCTTGGCGATGTCGATGACATCCGGCCCTACGGTGCCGCTGAGGATCGGGAAATCGTAGGTCTTGTTACCTACCGTTAGTGTCGCTGTTTTGTTGCTGGATTTTGCGTCCATCGTGTAGTCCCCGATGAAATCGTTGCGAGAATCGGGCTGACCTTGATGCCATTCTTAAGGCAGATAACAAGTCAGGCCGGATTGTCTAGAAGGCGGCGGCAAATGGGTAGCTTATTGCCCTGTGCACTGCAAGATGGCCGCAGGTAGCGCATGGCAGGGCTTAGATGGAGGCCCAGATCAGGGCTCATCCGGCGGTCTGATCGGCGAGCCGGGCGAGGCACTGATCCCGCCCCAGCACCGCCAGCACGTCGAAGATGCCGGGCGAGGTCGTCCGCCCGGTCAGCGCCACCCGGAGCGGCTGCGCGACGGCGCCAAGTTTGAGATTGTTTTGCTCTGCGAAATCGCGCATGGCGGCTTCGGTGGTCTCCGCGCTCCAGTCGGTGACGGTCTCGAGCGCCGCACGAAGCTTGCCGATCAGCTCGCGGGTTTCCGCCGTCAGCAGCGCGGCCGCCTTCGGTTCGATCTCGAGCGGACGGTCGGCGAAGATGAAGTAGGAAGCCGATATCAGCTCGATCAGCGTCTTGGCGCGTTCTTTCAGGCTCGGCATGGCTCGCAGCAATTGCGCGCGCGTGGTGTCGTCGAGCTTGGCCTTGAGATCGGCGCCATCGGGGACGTAGTCCAGCACGTTCTCGAACATGGTTACGAGCGCGCGATCGTCGGCCTGGCGTATGTAGTGGCCGTTGAGGTTTTCCAGCTTGGCGAAATCGAAGCGCGCCGCGGACCGGCCGATCTGCGGCAGGTCGAACGCGTCGATCATTTCCTGGGTCGAGAAAATCTCCTGGTCGCCATGGCTCCAGCCGAGCCGGACCAGATAATTGCGCAGCGCCGCCGGCAGATAGCCCATGGCGCGGTAGGCATCGACGCCCAGCGCGCCGTGGCGCTTCGAGAGCTTGGAGCCATCAGGCCCATGGATCAGGGGGATATGGGACATGTTCGGAAGGTCCCATTCCAGCGCGTCGTAGATCTGCTTCTGGCGTGCGGCGTTGATCAAATGATCGTCGCCCCGGATCACATGGGTGATGCCCATGTCGTGGTCGTCGACCACCACCGCGAGCATATAGGTCGGGTTGCCGTCGCCGCGCAGAAGCACGAGATCGTCGAGGTTCTCGTTCTGCCAGACCACGCGGCCCTGAACCTGATCCTCGATCACGGTCTCGCCGGTCTGCGGCGCCCTGAGGCGGATGGTGGGCTTCATGCCCGCAGGCGCCTCCGAGGGGTCGCGGTCGCGCCACAGGCCGTCATAGAGGCGGGTGCGGCCCTCGGCGCGCGCCCTCTCTCGCATGGCTGCGAGTTCCTCCGGCGTGGCGTAGCAGCGATAGGCCTTGCCGCTGGCCAGCAACTGCTCGGCGACCTCGCGGTGGCGGGTGGCGCGGCTGAACTGGTAGATGACCTCGCCGTCCCAATCGAGTTCGAGCCATTTCAGCCCGTCCAGGATCGCGGCAATCGCAGGCTCGGTCGACCGCTCGCGGTCGGTATCCTCGATCCGCAGCAGCATCTTGCCGCCGAGTTTCTTGGCGTAGAGCCAGTTGAACAGCGCGGTACGGGCTCCTCCGATATGGAGAAAGCCTGTCGGCGAGGGGGCGAAGCGGGTGACGACGGAATCGGTCATTGGGCGGGGGACTGAGGTGTGAATGGCGGTGGTGTATAGCAGGATCGGTGCATAACTAAAGTCTCGCCATCGGCAAAGTAGGCTCTCAAGTGGGCTTGGCTGGCGGGAGCGAATTTGGCAGAAGGTCGGCTTATCCCGAACAGGAACACGGAATGACCACAGAACCGGTAGCGGCAGAGGCGGGACGCGATTTCATCCGCGACATCGTCCAGGCGGATCTCTCTTCCAAAAAGCACAACCGGATCGTGACACGGTTCCCGCCTGAGCCGAACGGCTATTTGCACATCGGCCATGCCAAGTCGATTGCACTCAATTTCGGTATCGCGCAGGAATTCGCAGGAAGCTGCCATTTGCGCTTCGACGACACCAATCCGACCCGGGAAGAGCAGGAATATATCGACTCGATCCAGTCCGACGTGCACTGGCTCGGCTATGACTGGGGGACCGATCTGTTCTACGCCTCGGACTATTTCGAGCGGCTCTACGACTGGGCCGAGGGGCTGATCAAGGCCGGCAACGCCTATGTCGATGACCAGTCGCAGGAGGAAATCCGCATCAATCGCGGCACGCTGACGGAACCCGGCAAGAACAGCCCGTTTCGCGATCGCCCCAGGGACGAAAACCTCGACCTGTTCCGCCGCATGAAAGCCGGCGAGTTTCCGAACGGCGCTCGCGTGCTGCGCGCCAGGATCGACATGGCCGCCGGCAATATCAACCTGCGCGACCCCGTGCTCTACCGCATCCTGCATGCCGAGCACCCGCGCACCGGCAAGAAATGGTCGATCTATCCGAGCTACGACTACGCCCACGGCCAGTCGGATGCGATCGAAGGCATCACCCATTCGATTTGCACGCTGGAATTCGAGGATCACCGGCCGCTCTATGAGTGGCTGCTCGACAAGCTGCCGGTGCCGTCCAAACCGCGCCAGTATGAATTCGCGCGCCTCAATCTGACTTACACGCTGCTGTCGAAACGGGTGCTGACCCAACTCGTGCGCGATGGCCACGTCTCCGGCTGGGACGATCCGCGGATGCCCACCATAGCGGGCCTCAAGCGCCGCGGTGTGCCGCCGGCGGCGGTGCGCGAATTCGTCAAGCGCATTGGCGTGGCGAAAGCCAACAGCGTGGTCGATGTCGGCATGCTGGAATTCTGTATCCGCGAGCTCCTTAACAAGACGGCGCAGCGGCGGATGGCCGTGCTGCGTCCGCTCAAGGTCGTGATCGAGAATTATCCGGAAGGGCAGGTCGAGGAACTGGAAGCCGTCAACCACCCGGACGATCCCACAGCCGGCACCCGCCGCATCGCGTTCGGCCGCGAGCTCTATATCGAGCAGGACGATTTTATGGAGAATCCGCCGAAGAAATTTTTCCGTCTCTCACCCGGGAACGAAGTGCGGTTACGCTACGCCTATTTCATCAAGTGCCGCGAGGCGGTCAAGAATGCCGCCGGTGAAGTCATAGAACTGCGCTGCACATATGATCCCGCGACGAAGGGCGGCAACGCCCCCGACGGGCGCAAGGTCAAGGCCACCATGCATTGGCTTCCCGCGTCGCAGTCGGTGCCGGCGGAGATCCGAATCTACAATCAGTTGTTCAGTAAACCCAATCCGGACGCTTCGAATTTCGCCGCCGATCTCAATCCGCAGTCGCTGGAAGTTTTGCCCGACGCGCAGATTGAAGCAGGCGTGGCCGAGAGCAATTCGAACGACGTGCTGCAGTTCGAGCGGCAGGGCTATTTCGTGCGCGATCGCAATTCCACACCGGAGAGGCCAGTGTTCAACCGCACCATCGGCTTGCGCGATACCTTTGCAAAGGAAGTCGGCGGCAAGAGCTGAGACCTTTTCAAGGGCTGAGACCTTATCAGCCGCTCGCCGAGGCAAGGCCCGGTAACAGGATCATCCGATGGGAAGCCCGACCGACGACACCGTATCCGCCATCATGGGAAGATGGGCGGCGGCGTTCAACAAGCTCGACGCCGGCGCGCTTGCATCGCTGTATTCGAGGAATGCCTTCTTCTTCGGCTCGAACCCGAAGCTTTATCGTGGCAATGACGGCGTTGCCGCCTATTTCAATGGGCTGCCAAGATGGAATTCGCCGACCGTTCTATTCACCGACGTTAGTACGACGCCGGCATGTTCCGACGTGATCAACGTCGCCGGAACCGCGTCTTTCGTCGTCGATGGGGAAGCCCCGCCGCTGTCGGTGAAGATGACCTGGGTGATCGTTCGCGAGGACGGCGACTGGAAGATCGTCAGCCATCATGTGTCGTCGAAGACGCCGCTGATCGAGCAATAGGCTTCCGGCTGCGCGGCAGTTGGGCGACGGATAGACGCCGTTGGAAGTACGCTAGCAGCCTCTGCAAATGCTCCGCAGGGATCTGGCGACTTGCTCGTCTTCTGGCGTCATGGATTCAATCGACTTGTGTGAAGCCTCACGGGCAGCCTCCTGGGCCTCGTGCGCCTTTTGCCTGTCGGCACGCGCGATCTCCTGACGCTGGTAGCACGCCTCGCGTTCTGGCCTTGCCTCGATGAAGCGGCATTGTTCGACCGCCGCTTGGGCAGAGGCAGCAGCGGCTATCGCGACCGCAAATGAAAGGCAGGCAGCAAATTTCATATCCCGTCCAACCCTGATCTTGCCTGGTTGCCACGGCACCCATAGTCCAGCGCCTGAACTCGCGCAACCGGCGCAGAGCACTGTAAAGGTCCCGGCGTCGCCGGAGATATTTCCCGGAAATTCCCGATCCGTTCCGCTAGCCGCCCGGCCACAGCTTCCGGTAGCTTTGCACCCTTGATAGAATTGTAAGGTGTAGCCGCGTGGCGGAGCTGGGGAACTCACCGGGGCAACGGCGCGGCTATGCCGGGACCTGGCCGCCGCGCGCTGCGACGCCGGCCGGCGGCTTCGTGCCGTCGCGCCTCGTCGCCTGGCCGCCCTTCATCGAGATATTGCGCAAATGGGTTCTCGCCGAAGCGGGCGCGGGACGTTTGTTGCCGTGGGTACCCGTCGCCTTCGGCACCGGCATCGCCTTCTATTTCGCCGCCGATCACGAACCGATACTGCCGGTCGCTGCGCTCACGGCAGCCGCGCTTTGCGTGGCGGCGTTCTTCTTGCGGCGGCAGAAAGTCTTTCCGGTTGCGGTCATGATCGCCGCGCTGGCGGCAGGTTTTGCGGTTGCGACCTGGAAGACCGCGCGGATCGCCCATGGCGTGCTGGCGCGGCCGATGTTCTCGGTGGCGCTGACGGGATTCGTCGAGACCCGCGACATCCGCGAACGCACCGACCGTTTTGTCTTGCGCGTCGCAACAATGGAAAGTCCGCGCGGGACGATCAAGCTTGAACGCGTGCGACTGTCGGTGAGGAAGGGCACGGCGCCCGCAGTCGGCAGCTTTGTCGAGGTGAAGGCGCGGCTGCAGCCGCCACTCGCCCCTCTGCGGCCTGGCAGTTACGATTTCGGCCGGGACATGTATTTTCAGGGCATCGGCGCTTCCGGCTTTGTGATGGGCGCGATCAAGGCGACCGAGCCACCCGCGAGTGGCGGGCTGGCATTGCGCTATGCCGCGTTCATGCAAAACCTGCGCGACGCGATCGACGCGCGGATTCGGACGGCGCTCGAGGGCGACAAGCGCGCCATTGCGACCGCGCTGCTCACCGGCCGGCGCGACGCGATTTCGGAGCCGGTGAACGACGCCATGTTCATCTCGGGCCTCGGCCATGTGCTGTCGATCTCGGGCTATCACATGGCCGTCGTCGCGGGTGTGGTGTTCTTTGCGGTGCGGGCGTGGCTTGCGCTTTTCCCAAAGCTCACGGTCGGCTTTCCGATCAAGAAGTGGTCGGCCGCCGCCGCACTCGCCGCCGCCGCGTTCTATCTGTTGCTGTCGGGAGCAGAGGTTGCGACCCAGCGCTCGTTCTTCATGACGGCGGTGGTGCTGATCGCGGTCCTGGTCGACCGCCGGGCCATCACCTTCCGCACGCTTGCGGTCGCAGCCCTGATCGTACTGACGATCGCACCCGAAGCGCTGGTGCATCCGAGCTTTCAGATGTCGTTCGCCGCAACGCTTGGGCTGGTGGCGCTGGTGCAGATCGGCATGCCGCGTTTGTTTGCGGCACCCGAACATTCCGCAACCGCCCGGGCGGCGCTGTGGGGCGGCCGCGAGATCCTGATGCTGTTGCTGGCCTCGTTGGTGGCGGGTCTCGCCACGACGCCTTACGCGGCCTTTCACTTTCACCGTGTCACGCCCTATGGCGTGCTTGCAAATCTCGCGGCGATGCCGGTCGTCTCCGCGCTGGTGATGCCGGCCGGTCTGCTCGGGCTGGTCGCGATGCCGTTCGGCTTCGACGGCGTGTTCTGGGCGATGATGGGTTGGGGCATCGACTGGATGATCCTCGTCACACAATGGGTCGCGGCGTTGCCCGGGGCGATCGGGCGCATGGCCGCGTTCGGCATTGGACCGCTGATTGCGGCGAGCGCAGGCATCATCCTGCTCGGCTTGCTGCGCACACCGTTACGCTGGTCCGGTGTGGCGCTGCTGCTGGTCGCGACGGTATGGGCGGTGAGCGTACCGCCGCCGGATATCCTGGTCTCGGCAGACGGCCGCAATGTCGGGGTCCGCGGCCAGGACGGCCGGCTGCATCTTTTGCGCGGGAGCAAGGATGCGTTCCTCGTGAAGGAGTGGCTGGCGGCGGATGCCGACGCGCGAACGCCCAGTGATGCCTCGCTCACCGAGGGCGTCTCATGCGACGACAACGGTTGCGTGATGCAACGCGCCGGTGGCGCCTTCGTCGCCCTGACGCTGCGCTCCGAGGCGCTGGCGGATGATTGCGAGCGCGCGACGCTGATTGTGACGGCGCGGCAGGTGCCCGCGGGGTGCGCAGCCTCGGTCATCGACACCGAACGCCTGCGGCGGCAGGGCGCGATGGTGCTGCGGCGGGGACGTGAGGGGTTTGCCGTCGACGCGGTCAAGACGAGGGCGATCGACCGTCCGTGGTCGCCGGCGATCGCGGGAGATGGCGAGGTTGAAGCGACCATTCTCGTGCCGCGTCCGTCGCCGCGCGCCGTCGATGCCACGCCAGCGGAGGCCGATCTGCAGGCGGAAGATTAAGGCCAACGTATCGGGGCGAACTGCGCGTCAGGGCGAACCAGGCGGCTCGCCGCCGGACGGACGGGCCGCCAGCTCGAACGTACCGAGATGAAATTCCTCTGGGGCGTCCGGTTCCGACGGCATTTTGACCAGCGTAAAAGCGGCTTCCGGAAATTGCTGCCAGATCGCGATATCTGCGGCCGTGACCGTCAGCCAGCCATACCTGAACATATATCGGCCGGGCTCCGTTACCAGCCCGGCTCGCTGCCATGTGATTTTATTGACCACCGATCAGCCCCTCGGCGCCTCAGGAATCTCTTCGACGTAATCTCTTTGGACGTGACACGTCTTCTTCGCGCAAACACCACTCGATCGAGTCCGGAGCATGCTCCGCTCGAAAATCCTCTTTTGCGAGGCTCCGCCGGCCGAAACCGACGGATGACCACACGCTAAATTCAGCCGGCGGCGATCGACGCAGCCGGAGGCGTCTCGACAGCGTCTCGACAGCCTTGGGCGCACGTTCGACGTCTTTCTGCGACACCGGCAATTGCAGCACCGTCACGTACTGCCCGGCGCAAAGCTGCGTCACCAGCACATGGCTTCCGTCCGGAAATTCGATCGCGTCATGATGACGTTCCCGAATATGCGGATCGATGGTGTTGAATTTGCCGACGCGATAATCGACGGTCCTCGTCCAGATCCAGCGATTGTCGTATTTGATCTCTTCGGCGAACGCCAGTTCGGTGCCGGGAAGCATGCAGACCGCGACGGCCGGCTCGCGTTCTGAAGCAAAGCCGCGGGTCGAGGTGCCCGGGAATGTCGTGGTGATCAGCGTCTCTCCGACCTCAGCAGGACGCGTCGCCAAAGCATGCATACTATAGTCACACATCGGATCGCTCCCTTGTTCGAGATAGCGGACCCGCGCCTCCGGGAGGCGGCACAGGCCTCTATCAGAGTGGACATAACTAACGAGCCTTCGCCCGGTTCAGGGCAATTGTGCGACATGCACAGGCTTGTCCGATCACGAACGCGCTAACGATGGTATCACTCGGGAGAGCACAACATGACTGCTGTCAATTCCGGACGGTCCACATGAACTCAGGCCTACCCGAGTTCAGCAACGCCTTTGTCCGGGCAAGCGTGTCCGGACATCCCCGAATTGACGGTATGCGCTCAATACTTCCGGTAAAGCCCGATCAGCTTGCCCTGAATCCGGACCCGGTTCGGCGGCAGGATGCGGACTTCGTAGGAGGTATTGGCGGGCTCGAGCGCGATCGAGGCGCCGCGGCGGCGGAAGCGCTTCAGCGTCGCTTCCTCCTCGTCGATCAGCGCCACCACGATATCGCCGGTGTCGGCGCTGTCGTTGCGCTGGATCAGCGCCATGTCGCCGTCGAGGATGCCGGCATCCACCATGGAATCGCCGCGCACTTCGAGCGCGTAATGTTCGCCGGAACCCAGCATGTCCGGCGGCACGCTGATGGTGTGGCTGCGGGTTTGCAGTGCCTCGATCGGCGTACCGGCTGCGATCCGGCCCATCACAGGTACCGCGACCGGTCGGTTGCCGTCGTCCTCGGACATGGCGGCGGAGGAGCGGACCTTGCCGAGCGTGCCTTCGATGACGCTCGGCGTGAAGCCGCGGCGGCTGTTGCCGTTACCGCCGCCTGAAAGCTCGGGCAGCTTGATGACTTCAATGGCGCGGGCGCGATTGGGCAGGCGGCGGATGAAGCCACGCTCCTCAAGCGCCGTGATGAGGCGATGGATGCCGGATTTGGAGCGCAGGTCGAGCGCGTCCTTCATCTCATCGAAGGAGGGCGGCACGCCGGCCTCTTTCAGCCGTTCGTTGATGAAACGCAGAAGTTCATACTGTTTGCGCGTAAGCATCTCGAGCATTCCCCCGGTTGGCAGCGTCGTTCGGTTTTCGAGAGCGGGAGACCAAAGCGGGAGACCAAAGCTCCCGTTTATAGACACTAGCTCTCGAAACAAATCATGAACAGACACTATATGTTCGATATGTGTTCCGCAACCACTTAATTTCCGGTGAACGCGAGATGTCCGGGCGCACCATTCAGTGCGTCATTCCGGCAACCGGATGAGTTCGCATGGCGCGCCCGGCAGGCGCCGCGGGAGCGAATGGCGGACGTATCACAAGTGCCCGTGCCGCAGCGAGATTCCCCAACAGCGAGCTGTCCTGGTGATGGACGGGCGTGGCGATCAGCGTGCCGTCCGTCCGCTCCTCCAGGCGGGCGCGCAAATAGTCCTCGCGCTGGTCGTTGGCTGAGAGGTCGCGGGCCAAAATCGCCGTCTCGCGCGCGTGATGGATGGTCGATCGGCCGGATAGCGCACGAATCAGCGGCACCAGAAACAGGAAGCCGCAGACATAGGAGGAGACGGGATTGCCGGGCAGGCCGATCACCCGCATGCCGTCGAGCCGCCCATGCATCATCGGCTTGCCCGGCCGCATCGCGATCCGCCAGAACGCCATGGCGACGCCCTCGGCCTCCAGCGACCGCTTGACGAGGTCGTGGTCGCCGACCGAAGCGCCGCCGGTCGTGATCAGGATATCGGCGCCGGAATCGCGCGCCCGGCGGATGCCTGCGGTGGTCGCGGCGACGGTGTCGGCGGCAATCCCGAGATCGACGGTCTCGGCGCCCTCGGCCCGCGCCAGCGCACGCAGCGCATAGCCGTTGGAATAGACGATCTGGCCGGGGCCGGGGATCGAGCCCGGCATCACCAGTTCGTCGCCGGTGGCGAGCACCGCGACCTTCGGGCGGCGTCGCACAGCCAATTCCGGATAGTTCATGCCGGCGGCAAGCGCCAGATCGCGGTCGGTGAGGCGGCTTGCCGCCGGCAAGCAGCACATCGCCCTCGCGAAAATCGACGCCGGCGGGGCGGATGTGCCGTCCCGGCGCGGCCGCTTCGGTGATGGTGATGTGATCGCCATCCTGACAATCGTGTCTTCCTGAATGATGACGGCGTCGGCGCCGTCGGGGATCACGCCGCCGGTAAAGATCCGCACCGCCTCGTTGGCGCCGACCTTGCGCTCGAACGGGCGACCGGCTGCGACTTCGCCGATTACCTTGAGCCGTGCGTTGAGATCGGCCGCGTCCGCCGCGCGCACCGCATAGCCGTCCATCGCCGACATCGCCTGCGGCGGCTGCGTGCGCCGCGCCGCGACGTCGCGCGCCAGCACGCGATGATAGGCGCTATCCAGCGCAACCATTTCTTCAGGCAGTGGTTCTGCGCCCGCGAGGATCGCAGCAAGGCATCGGCAACCGGCATCAAGGCCACGGGCAAGAACTCCTGGCTCGTTCTAAATCCCGAGCGCGGCAAACGCCTTTGCCACATCGTCAGGCGATGTCACGTGAACGGCGGTCAGGCCATATGCCCGTGCGCCTGCGATATTGTCGGCAAGATCGTCAAAGAACACAATACGCTCGGCGGGCACGCCGATCGCTTTCACCACGTGATCGTAGGCTTGCGCATCGGGTTTCCGAAGCCCGATGGTCGAGGACAGGAACAATTCGCGGAAATGGCCGAGCACATCGGCATAGGCTTTCGAAAAATATTCGACGTGCGGCCGGTTGGTGTTCGAGAACGCGTAGAGCGGCATGCGTTTGGCGGCGCGCTCCAGCAGCGGCGCGATGCCGGGCATCTCGCCGGTGAAGATCGCGTTCCAGCCCTGAAGGAACTGGGAATCGGAAATGTTGATGCCGAGCGCGGCGCGCAGGCTCTGGAAATAGGCCGCGTCCTCGATCTTGCCGACCTCATGTTGCCGGTATGATTCTTCGGGGATAAATCGCGCGGCAAGGTTGGCAGGCGCGCAGCCGGCATGGCCGGCCCAGCAGGTGAGAGCCTTGCCGAAATCGATATCGAGCACGACGCGGCCGAGATCGAACAGCAGCGCGTCGGCGGAGGTGGGGGAGAGGCCGGAAGTCATCTCCGTCGTTTACAAAATGCGACCGGCCTGAGCAATCGACGACCGATACCGGTCGACGGTCTTTCACATCATACCGCGATGCACGGCGCCATCTCGATTCGGGCCGCGCCGGTTACAAATTGGACATGAAACCGCTCATTCCGGCGCTTAAGCCGGTGCGCGAGCTGTGCTAAGCCCGAGCTATGTTATGCTTTGGCCAAAGTTTGGGGAGTGTCCGCATGAGAATCTTCGGCGTCGTGGCTGTCATCGCGTTGTTCCTGGCCGGGCCCGCCTGGGGGCAAAAGGCGGTTCCCAGATATGGGGACACGACGGCAGAAAAGTCTCCGTCGGAAATCGCGGCCGAGAAGGAGGCTGAAAGGGCCTACCAGAAGTCGCTGGGCAATATTCCGGAACAGAAGAGCAGCGATCCCTGGGGGGCCGTGCGCAGCGACAATGCCCCGCCAAAAGCGGCCTCCAAGGCCGCAGCGGTGAAGCCGAAGGCCAAAACTGACAGCAAGGCCGACAGCGCCGCAAAACAATAGCAAACAGCAGACGCCTCCCGGCGCCTTGCCGGGACAAGATGTCCGGGAATGAGGAAGCAGGAATGACGGGAACGCTGCTGTTTGCACCGATGACGATCCGCGGCGTCGAGCTGCGCAACCGCATCGTGGTGCCGCCGATGCATCAATATTCGGCCGTGAAGGGCTTTCCGACCGACTGGCATCTGATGAACGCAGGCAAATTCGCCGCCGGCGGTGCGGGGCTTGTTGTCGTCGAGTTCGACAAAGGTCGAGCGACGCGGCTGCGGCACCATCGGCGATCTCGGCATCTGGGATGATGCCTTCGTCGAACCGCTCAGCCGTCTCGTCAAATTCATCAAGCAGCAGAATTCGGTCGCCGGCATTCAACTCGGCCATTCCGGCCGCAAGGCGCGCGCGACCAGGCCCTGGGAAGGCGACCGGCCGCTGCAACGGACACCCGACATCGAGGACTGGGACGCCTGGTCGCCGGTGGCTCCGAGCGCGATCGCTCACAGCGAGAAATGGCCGGTGCCGAAAGCGCTGGAACGTCAGGAGGTGAAAGACCTGGTGCAGGCCTGGGGCAACGCGGCGCGGCGCGCGCATGAGGCCGGCTTCGACGTGCTGGAATTGCACGGCGCGCACGGCTATCTCGTGCATCAGTTCCTGTCCGAGCAATCCAATCAACGCACCGACGAATATGGCGGTTCCGAATTGAACCGGATGCGTTTCGTCACCGAGATCACCGAAGCCGTGCGGACGCACTGGCCCGATCACAAGCCGTTGTTCGTCCGCCTGTCGGTCGAAGACAATGCCGGATGGGGACCTGAACAGAGCGCGCGACTGGCGAAAATCCTCAAGGCCAGGGGCGTGGACGTCATCGATTGCTCGTCCGGCGGTATCACCGAAATGGCGCCGATCCTCGGCAAGGAAATAAAATACAGCTACCAGGTGCCGCTGTCGGAATATGTGAAGCGCCACGCCGATATCATGACCATGGCGGTCGGGCTCATCATCCACGGCGATCAGGCCGAGCAGATATTGCGCGACAAACAGGCCGATCTGATCGCGGTGGGAAGGGAAATTCTGAATAATCCGAACTGGCCGATGGACGCCGCGCAAAAACTCGGCGTCGAAGGCCCGTTCCGCAACGTGCCGCCGCAATTCGGCTATTGGCTGGGCACGCGGGCGAAGCGCGGGTTCGGGACGCAGCCATCGACCTGGCAGAACGGGCTGGGCGAGGCGGGGAAGGTGAACTGATCTTTCGGTCGTGGCCTCGGATGAAACGGCCTTTCGATCTGGAGTCCGAACGTCGATTGCGTGGACAGGGTAGGAACACCCTTCGCTAAAACAGGGATTGGAGGACACCCGTGCCGAAATTGCTGAGCGAACATGCGGTCGCTGATTATCGCGAGCGCGGCTATCACTTCCCACTCGATGCGCTTAGCGCCGGCGAAGTAGCCGATTTCCGCCGCAAGCTCGAGGAGTATGAGGCCCGCAGCGGCGGACCGATCAAGGCGGAGATGCGCCATCGCAGCCACGTGCTCTTCACCTGGATCGACGAGATGATCCGGCACCCCCGAATCCTCGATGCGATGGAGGATTTGCTTGGGCCAGACATCCTGTGCTGGAACACCAGTTTCTTCATCAAGGAAGCGCATGACCCCGGCTTCGTGTCCTGGCATCAGGATGCCACCTATTGGGGTCTCAGTTCATCCGATGTCGCGACCGCCTGGATCGCGATGTCGCCGGCCAACAAGATTTCCGGCTGCATGAAGTTCATTGCCGGTACCCACACGCAGCAAGTCCAGCACGAGGACACGTTCGACCAGAACAATTTGCTGACCCGCGGTCAGGAGATCGCCGTCGATGTCGACGAGGCCAAAGCGGTTTATGTGGAGCTGAAGCCCGGCCAGGCATCGCTTCATCATGTGCTGCTGTTTCACGGATCGGAGCCGAACCGCTCCGACGACCGGCGCATTGGTCTGGCCGTCCGCTACATCCCTACCCATTTGAAGCAGGCGGTGGGCGCGCGGGATTGGGCGACGCTGGTGCGCGGCAAGGATCGCTACGGCAACTTCCTGCCGGCGCACGTGCCAAAGCGCGACCTCGAGCCCGAGGCGCTGGCTTTTCACAGGCAAGTCTCGGAAGAGCAGGTGCGCGTACTTTATCGCGGCACCGGCAAGACCGCTTACCGCGCGTGACATAGGCGAGCGGTAGCGACGCCGTCCTTCGGACGGCTATGCACGCCATCACCGAAGCGGACCGACCCGTGCGGTCAACCCAGCGTCCATTCCTCGGCGCTGGCGCCGGCCAGCGCCCGCACGCGGGCTTCGTCGGCGGCGAGTTCCTGCGCGCTTCCTGAATAGACCACGATGCCGTCGTCCAGCACATAGGCGTCGTCGGCGATTTCGAGACTCATCCGCGCGTTCTGTTCGACCAGCAGCACGGAAATGCCCTCGGCCTTCATCTGCTGGACGATGCGGAACACCTCGCGCACGATCAACGGCGCCAGCCCCTGCGACGGCTCGTCGAGAATAAGCAGCCGCGGATTGAGCAGCAGCGCGCGGGCGATCGACAGCATCTCCTGTTCGCCGCCGGAAAGCTGACGGCCGCGGTTGAGTTTGCGCTCCTCGAGCCGCGGAAACAGCTGGTAGATCCGCGCGATGGTCCAGGGACCGCCACGTTCGAGCGGCACCTTGAGATTTTCCTCGACGCTGAGATTGGCGAAGATGCGCCGTCCTTCGGGCACATAGCCGACGCCGCCGGCGGCGATCCGGAAGGTCGGCCAGCGCGTGGTCTGCTCCCCAAAGATCGTAACCTTGCCTTCGCGCGCCGGCGTCAGGCCCATCAGGCTGCGCAGCGTCGTGGTCTTGCCGGCGCCATTGCGCCCGAGTAGCGCGGTGATCTTGCCCTCGGCCACCTCGAGGCTGACGCCATGCAGGATATGGCTCTTGCCGTAGTAGGTGTGCAGGCCTTCGGCGATCAATGCTGCGGTCATGCGGCGTTGCCCAGATAAGCGGCCTGAACGGTCTCGTTGGCGGCGATCTCCTGCGGCGTTCCCTGCGCCAGCATCCTGCCCTGGTCGAGCACGCAGATGCGGTCGGCGAGATGAAACACCACGCGCATGTCATGTTCGATCAGCACGATGGTGTAATTGCTGTCGCGGTGCAGGCGGCGGATCAATTGGGTGATCTGGAACGTTTCCTGGTCGCCCATGCCCGCCGTCGGCTCATCGAGCAACAGCAGATGCGGTTTCAACGCCAGCGCCATCGCTATTTCGGCGGCGCGCTGGTCGCCATGCGCGAGTTCGCCGACCAGCCTGTCGGTCTTGGTTTCCAGCGACACCAGTTTGAGCGTTTCCTCGACGCGTGCGTAGACCTGCGCCTGTTCGCCACGGTTGATCCAGGGCCGCAAGCGATATCCGCCGGCCACTTCGGCGGCGATGCGGACGTTTTCGAATACGGTGAGTTCGGGAAAGATCTCGGTGATCTGGAAGGTTCGCGCCATGCCGCGGGTGACCCGCTCATGGGTGGACAGTTTCGTGATGTCGCGGCCGTCGAAGGTGATGGCGCCGGAGGTCGGCGGGAAAAACCCCGAAATCAGGTTGAAGAAGGTGGTTTTGCCGGCGCCATTCGGCCCGATGATGGCGCACATTTCGCCCTTGGCCACGTTCAACGACACGTCGCGCACCGCCACGAGATTGCCGAAACGCTTGGTGACGTTGTTGATTTCGAGAACGTTCATGCCTTGCTCCGCTGCAGGAAGCCGAGCAATCCGCGCGGGAAGAACAGGACAACCAGCACAAAAAGCAGACCGACGAACGACATCCAGTTGACCGTGACGCTGGAGAGATAATCCTGCAGCACCACGAACACCGTGGCGCCGAGCAGCGGGCCCCAGAAGCTGCGCATGCCGCCCATCACGGCCATCATGACGAAATCGCCGGACTGGCTGTAATGCAGGCCTCTCGGATCGGCGAAATTATTGACCAGCGCGTAGAGCGCACCGGCAAATCCCATGAAGAAGCAGGACAGCGTAAACGCGATCCAGATATGCCGTTCGACGGGAATGCCGAGAAAACGCGAGCGCCGCTCGTTCTCGCGGATTGCGATCATGGTGCGGCCGAACGGCGAGCGCAGGACAAATCCCATGGCGCCGACCGCGAGGGCGAAACAGAACAGGACGAAGAAAGTAGAAATTGTTGGCGCTGGAGAGGATGTCGACCTTGAACAGGCCAAAGTCGAGCGGCTGGCGTGAGAAGCCGCGCAAACCATCGTCGCCGCCGGTCACCGAACTCCACTGAAACGCGATGTAATAGAACACCTGGCCGAAGGCGATGGTTACCATGGCAAAGTAGACGCCGCGCCGGCGCACGATGAGCGTGCCGAGAAGGCCGCCGCAAACACCGCCGAGCAGCATTCCGAGCAGCAGCGCCAGCGGCGTGCTGAGCGCCAGAAATTTCAGCGTCAGCCCCGCGCCGTAAGCTCCAAGCCCGAAATAGGCGGCATGGCCGAACGACAGCACGCCGGTAAATCCCAGCAGGAAATTCACTGACATTGCCGCGAGGCCAAGCACGAGGACGCGGGTGGCGAGCGCAGTGTAGCCGCCAAGCGGTACCATCCAGTACGGGGCGAATATCAAGGCGGCCCAGATCGCCGCGAGGACGATCAGCTTGCGGGTTTGTTCTGATGTCACGACATCATTCCTTCTTCGCCCAATAGTCCGCGCGGGCGTATCAGAAGGACCACCGCCATCATGACATAGATCACCGCTTCGCTGGCGGCGGGAAGGAACACCGCCGTCAATCCGGAGGCGACCCCGATCAGCAGGCCGCCGAGTAACGTCCCGGGCAGGCTGCCGATGCCGCCGACGATAATGGCGATGAAGCTCGGCATCAGAAGGCCGGTCCCCATCGTCGGCTCAAGCCCCAATTGCCCGGCTGCCAGGACACCGCTGAGGCCCGCCAGGAAAATGCCGACCGCGAAATTGAGCGAACGCAGCAATTGGACGTTGATGCCGAGGGCTGCGACGGTCTCGAGATCGAGGGTGCCGGCGCGGATACGAATGCCCAGTCGCGTATAACGCAACAGCACGAACAACAGCGCGACGGCGATCATCACCACGGCCACCATGAACAGGCGATAGCCGGTGATGAAGAAGAAATCATTGCTCAGGGGTTGCGCCAGAAAGGGCGGAATGGTGACGGGCTTGCCTTGCGGCCCGAAGATGAAGCGGGTGCCGTCCTCGATGATGAAGGCGAGGCCGAAGGTGAGCAGCAGGCTGTACAGCGGGTCGCGTCCGTAGAGCGGCCGGATCAGCACGCGCTCGACCACAAGCCCGATCAGGGCGGTCAGGGGCGGCGCGATCAGCAATGCGCCCCAGAAGCCGACATAGGGCGTGATCGCATAGGCGATGTAGCCGCCGATGACGAGGAATCCGCCATGGGCGAAATTGATCGTGTTGCTGAGGTTGAGAATGAGCGACAGGCCAAGCGCCATCAGCACGTAGAACGCGCCGACGATGAGCCCGTTGGTGATGTTGAACAGGAGCAGTAGCGTCATGGCGCACCGGACGGGGAGCGGGGACATGATCCGGGAAGCAGCGCTCCTGGGATCGTTGGCAGGATGGATTTCATGGTTACGCCGGCCACTGGACTTTGCAGCCCGTCTCTTCGACAGCAGGCGCGGTCTTGTCACCGGGTACGACGACGTCGACACGGTACAGATCTTCCGGATCGTCCTTGCCTTTGGACTGCGCCTCGCCGACGAAGGCGGACGTCATCAGTTGATGGTCGCCCTTGCGGTAGTAGACCTTGTTCGGCTGCAGCTTGACGTCATCCGGCAGCTCGAAATTCTCCAGCGCCGTCGCAAGCTTGACCGCGTCGAGTGTCTTTTCCTGGTTGGCCACAAGGGCAAAGGACATCGCCGAGGCGTAGCCGAACCAGTGTCGCGCGGTCGGTACGTTGCCATTGTTGACCTTGCGAATGTCGGCGACGAATTTATCGACACCCGGTACGCCCGGCTGTTTCCAGTACCATTCGAACATCCAGATGCCGATACGCGCTTCCGGAGGCAGCCCGGCGAGCGACTCCAGCTCCTGCTGCGTTCCCGCGACATGGATCTGCTTGTTGAGCCCGAATTGCACGACCTGCTTGAGGCAGTTGATCATGTCGGAGCCCTGCACCAGCAGGATCAGGACGTCGGGGTTCGCCGCCCGCGCCTTGATCAGGTAGGCCGAGAAGTCCGTGGTGCCAAGCGGCGTCAGCTCGTTGCCGGTGACGGTGCCGCCGAGCTTTTTCAAATCGTCGGTGCAGGCGTCATAAAGCGTGTGGCCGAAGGCATAGTCGGGCGTGATGAAGTGCCATTTCTTGCCGAACTTGTCGTACAATACGCTCGACACCGAATTCGCTTCCATCCGCGTGGTGTTGCAAACCCGGAACACATTCCATTTGCAATCCTTGCCGGTGATCGAGTCGGTGTGGCCGCCGGAAACGATGTGCAGGATTTTCTTTTCGCTGGTGACCTGGGCGATCGCCGCGGCGATGCCGGAATTGACGTCGCCGATCATGAAATTGACCTGATCGCGCTCGATCAGCTTGCGTGCTTTCTGCACCCCGGTGCCGACGTCGTTTGCAGAATCTTCCACCAGTAATTCGACCTGGCGTCCGAGTATGCCGCCTTTGGCGTTCATCTGCTCGACGGCAAGCTTGGCCCCCATCACCTCATTGCCGGCTGTCGCGGCGTAGACGCCGGTGAGGGGATCGACCATGCCGATCCGGATCGCCGTCTCGCCGCGGGCCTGGATGATGAAGGGAGAGGCCACCTGGAAGGCGCCGAGCGCGGCGGCGCCCTTGATGAGCGTGCGGCGATCGAATTTCGGGATGAAAATAGGTGATGTCATGAGTTCTCCCTGCCGTTTTCGTGAAGTTTCTTCTTGGCAAGTTTCTTCTTGGAATAACGTTTCTTCGAAGGGCGTTTCTTGCCGAATTCCGGCTGCGCCGGCTGCATGGAGGCAGACGGCGCAGCGTCGTCCTTCAGGCTTAGGCCGGCCATTGAATCTTGCAGCCGGTGGCCTCGACCGGTCCGGCGGCTTTCTCGCCGGGCAGCGGGTTTTTCACCGTGAACATATTGTCCGGATCGCCCTTGGGCGGATGTGCTTCGCCCACGAACACGGTGCTCATCAATTCGTGGTCGCCGGCGCGGTACTCCGGAGCCCCCGGCTGCAAGGCGACTTCCGGCGGCAGCTTGAAGCCGGCCAGCGCACGCGCCAGCTTGGGCGCATCGAGCGTCTTCTCCTGGTTTGCGATCAGCGCCAGCGTCTGTACGGACGCAAAGCCGAACCAGTTGCGCGCGGTGGCCGCCGCGCCCGTGATCTTCTTGATCGAGGCGTTGAATTCCGCGACATGCGGCACGCCCGGCTGGTCCCACCACCATTCCATGGTCCACCATCCGACCCGCGCGCCATCGGGCACGGCGCGGATGCTCTCGAGCTCGAACAGGGTGCCGCCGACCGCCATCTGCTTGTCGAGGCCGAACTGGACGAACTGCTTGAGGCTCGAGACCTGGTCGCCGCCGCCCATGACGTTGATCAAGACCTGCGGACCGTAGGACTTGGCCTGAATCAGGTAGGCAGAGTAATCCGCCGTGCCCAGCGGCACGAGCGCGCCGGAGGAGGTGCCGCCGGCGGCCTTCAGCAGCTTCTCGAAGCCGGCCTGCACCGAGTGGCCATAGGCGTAATCCGGCGTCAGGAAGTACCATTTCTTGCCGAATTTTTCCATCAGCGTGGTGGCGATGGCGTTGGCGTCCATGGTGGTGGAGTTGCAGACCCGGAACATGTTCCAAGAACAGCCCGTCCCGGTGATAACGTCGGTGTGACCGCCCGAGACGATATGGAGTATCTTCTTTTCACTGGTGACCTGCGCCATCGCTAACGCGATGCCGGAATTCACATCGCCGATGATGAAACTCGCCTGATCGCGCTCGATCAGCTTGCGCGTTTTCTGAACGCCGGTCCCGACATCGTTGGCGGAGTCCTCAACCAGGAGTTCGACAGGCCGGCCGAGAATGCCGCCCTTCTTGTTGATCTCCTCCGTGGCGAATTTCGCCCCGACCACCTCACCCTGCGCGAGCGCGGCATAGACGCCGGTGATCGGATCGACCATGCCGATCCGCACCGGTGTTTCGCCGCGGGCCTTGATGATGAAGGGGGATGTAAGCTGCACCGCAGCAATAGTGGCGCTTGTCTTAAGAATAGTTCGGCGATCGACCGACCAGGGCCGTTGCGACTTACCCATGCTCGTCCTCCCAGAGAATGTGACGGTCTTGATAGCCGGCATTCTTTGGATGCCTTTGGCCAATGGCGGTCAGCGTAGCTCTTCCGAATTCTTTTTGCCAATGATAACCCGATGAGGCCGTTCTGCGACCTTCGGCTTAGCCGGCGGCCGGGCATGGTTTCGCACCCAGCGACGACGTGAGGGCGAATGAATGCGTATCTTTCTCACTGGCGCGAACGGTTTTATCGGCGGCGCAGTCGCCTCAGCCCTGATTGCGGGCGGCTATTCGGTTCGCGGTCTGGTGCGCGACAAGGCCAAGGCCGACGCAGTTGCGGCACATGGCATCGAGGCGGTGATCGGCTCGCTCGACGATGCGGCGTTGCTGCAAGCCGAAGCCCGCGCGTCCGACGGCGTTGTCAACGCGGCCAACAGCGGCCATCGCGGCGCGGTCGAAGCCTTGATCGCCGGGCTTGCGGGTTCGAACAAGCCTCTGGTTCATACCAGCGGCACCAGCGTTGTGGCGGACAGGGCCATGGGCGAGCCCTCGGATCGGATTTTTCACGAGGAGACGCCGATCCGGCCGGAGCCCGAAAGGCTGGCGCGGGTTGCGATCGACCGGCTTGTCCTCGATGCCCCAGGCATTCGTTCGGTCGTGCTTTGCAACAGCATGATCTACGGCAACGCGCTGGGAGTGCCGGCACAAAGCGTGCAGCTTCCCGTGCTCGCGCAACAGGCAAAAGCATCAGGCGTGGCGCGCTACATCGGCCGCGGCCTGAACCGCTGGTCGAACGTACACATCGCCGACGTCGCATCGCTCTATGTCCTCGCCGTTGCGAAGGCGCCGGCTGGAAGCTTCATGTATGTCGAAAACGGCGAAGAAGCCTTGGGCGAGATAGTGCAGGCGATCGCCAAGCGGCTTGATATCGGCGCGGCCCAATCCTGGCCGGCGGAGCAGGCGATCGCGGCCTGGGGCCGGGAGAAGGCGACGTTCTCACTCGGCTCAAATAGCCGCGTGCGCGGCCGCCGTGCCGCCGAACTCGGATGGATGCCGCGGCATCGCTCGATCACGGAATGGATCGCGCGAGAATTGGTGTAACGAATTACGCTGCGTTGCATTAAATCTTAGTGGCGCATTTAATCTTAATGGCGGTCGTTCCGCGTTATGCTGCGGGCGTGCCAATCCGCCTCTCGAACAACACGCACGCGTTCCGTCGGCGGATTCGCGAATTGTGTCGGTGTGGATTAAGCCGAACCGATCCGGCGCCACAATGAGGCAGATCTGATCGCCATCGGCGGAAAAATCCTCAATGATCTCAATCGGCCAGGATGAGACGGAGGGAAGCTACCTGAACACTCCGTAATGGTCCGGGTGGGGTTTGGCCTTGATCCGACCAAAAAGCCGTTGTGTGGTCTGCCGCGCCGGGGCCGGGACGCCGATTCATATGAATTGTGGCGGTCGATAGCGAGAAGGATCGCAAATGCGCAGGAACTTCACCTTTCTCCTCGGCACGGTAACGGGCGCCTGTCTGACCGTACTTGTCGCTGGACCCCAAGGGGCGCATCTGATCGCGGCGGCCAAGGCCGCGGCCAGCTCCGACAGCACCTACGCCCAGCTCAACCTGTTCGGCGACGTGTTCGAACGGATCAGGGCCAGCTATGTCGAGAAACCTGACGACACCAAGCTGATGGAGGGCGCGATCAACGGCATGATCTCTTCGCTCGATCCTCATTCGCGCTACATGAACGAGAAGAGCTGGAGCGACATGCAGGAGACCACCCACGGCGAGTTCGGTGGCCTTGGCATCGAGGTCACGATGGAAGAGGGCTTTATCAAGGTGGTCGCGCCGATCGACGACACGCCCGCCGCAAGAGCCGGAATCATGTCAGGCGACGTGATCACCCAAATCGACAACGAGGCCATTCAGGGGCTCACCCTCGAACAAGCCGTCTCCAAGATGAAGGGACCGGCCGACAGCAAGACCAGGCTCAAGATCATTCGCAAGGGTTCGGACACGCCGATCGATGTCGCCATCGTGCGCGAAGTCATTCGGGTGCGCCCGGTCCGCTATCACACCGATGGCGGCGATATCGGCTACATCAGGATCACCAGTTTCAACGAACAGACCACCGACGGCCTGCGCAAGGCGATCGCTGCGATTTCCAAGGAAATCCCGTCCGAGAAGCTCGCGGGCTATGTCGTCGACCTCCGCAACAACCCGGGCGGATTGCTCGATCAGGCGGTCTCGGTGTCGAGCGCCTTCATGCCGCGCGGCGAGGTGGTCTCGACCCGCGGCCGAACGCCCGAGGAAACCCAGCGCTTCATCGCCCGCGGCGGCGACCTCACCAAGGGCAAGCCGCTTGTCGTGCTGATCAACGGCGGATCGGCTTCCGCTTCCGAGATCGTGGCCGGTGCCCTGCATGATCACAAGCGCGCCACCCTGATCGGGACGCGCTCGTTCGGCAAAGGCTCGGTGCAGACCATCATTCCGCTCGGCACGGAGCAATGGCGCGCTGGCGTTGACGACGGCGCGGTACTACACGCCCTCGGGGCGATCGATCCAGGCCCAGGGCGTCACACCGGATGTCGAAGTGCTTCAGGACGTGCCGGACGAGCTGAAGACGCGCTCGGAACTGAGGGGCGAGGCGTCGATGCGCGGGCATTTGGCGGCCGACGGCGCCGAGCAGACCGGTTCGCAATCCTATGTTCCGCCTTCCGAGAAGGACGACAAAGCGCTGAACGCGGCCTTCAACCAGTTGCGCGGCGTCACCGTCAATGCAAATGCGCCGACGGCGGCGAAGCGGCCGATTCCAAACTAAAAACGTATCAAGCCCTATGGGCGACGGGTTTGCGCGTGCCGGCGCGGCCCGGACATGCGGTTTCGGGATCTTCCTGGTGCGCTAGCAGCAGCGGCCTGATATCGGCGGCCGGCTTTGGCGGGCTGAACAGATAACCCTGCATTTCCGAGCAGCCGAGCGCGCGCAGCAATTGCCGCTGCTGATCGGTCTCGACGCCTTCGGCCGTCGTCGTCATGCGCCGTTCGGTGGCGATGTTCACCACCGCCTGCACGATGCAGGACGAGCCTTCCGGCTCGGCGATGTCGGTCACGAAGCAGCGGTCGATCTTGATCTTGTCGAACGGAAAACGCTGCAGATAACTCAGCGACGAGTAGCCGGTGCCGAAATCGTCGAGCGCGATCCGGACGCCGATGGCGCGAAGCTGGTGCAGGACGGCAAGCGCCGCCTCGTCGTCGCGAATGAGTACGGCTTCGGTGATTTCAAGCTCCAGCCGGCTTGCTGCAAGGCCCGATGCCGCCAGCGCCGCGATGACTTTCAGCGCCAGCGTGCCGCTCTTGAACTGGACCGGGGAAACGTTGACCGCGAGGCGGATGTTGCCGGGCCAGGTTGCGGCTTCCCTGCAGGCGGTGGTCAGGACCCATTCGCCAAGCTGGTTGATCAGGCCGGTTTCTTCGGCGACCGGTATGAAGTCGGCGGGCGAAATCATGCCGCGTTGCGGATGGCGCCAGCGCAGCAGCGCCTCGCAGCCGGTGATCTCGTTATTCTGCAGGCTAAGGCAGGGCTGATAGTAGACCTCGAATCCGCCGTCCAGGATCGCCTGGCGCAGGTCGGTTTCCAGGATGCGGCGCGCGCGGACCTGGGCGTCCATTTCCGATTCGAAGAAGCGGTAGGTGCGCCGGCCGGCGGCCTTGGCCGCGTACATCGCCAGATCCGCGTTCTTCAGGATCTGATCGAGATCGGAACCGTCCTGCGGCGCCAGCGCAATGCCGATGCTGGCGTCGGTGGTGACCTGATGGCCGAGGCATTCATAGGGTGCGCGGATTGCCTCAAAGATGCGGCTGACGAGTTCGGTAACGTCATCGGCGGTTTTCACCCCGGTCTGAACGATGGCGAATTCGTCGCCGCCGAGGCGGGCGACGAAATCGGAGTCGCGTGTGCAACGGAGCAGGCTGGCCGCGACCGATTTCAGCAATTCATCGCCGATCATGTGGCCGAGCGAGTCGTTGACGCTCTTGAATTCGTCGATGTCGATGTACAGCACCGCCAGTTGCCGGTCGGGCGCAATGTGCGGCAGTTCGCGCTTGAGCTGTTCGTGGAACAGCGTGCGGTTCGGCAAATCGGTCAGCGCGTCGTAATGGGCGAGGTGGATGAT
This sequence comes from uncultured Alphaproteobacteria bacterium, assembly GCA_963847015.1. GTDB lineage: Bacteria > Pseudomonadota > Alphaproteobacteria > Rhizobiales > Xanthobacteraceae > Bradyrhizobium. The sequence goes on from CAWJYI010000013.1 coordinate 68,234, forward strand.
GCGTTCCTCGGCGCGGCGGCGTTCGGTGACGTCTTCATGGGTCACCACCCATCCGCCATCCGCCAGGGGCTCGTTGACGACCTGGACCGAGCGTCCGTCGGGCGTCGTGATGTCCATGGCATTGCGTTGCGCGATGTCGCGCAGCACCAGCTCGACATAGCGATCGACGTCGCCGTCGAACGACCCGGTTTCCTTTCGATGCGCGATCACCTCGCGGAAGCTGCAGCCCGGCTTTACGACGTCGGCCGACAGGCCGTACATTTCGATATAGCGGTGGTTGCAGATCACCAGTCGCTGCGAAGAATCGAAAAGCAACAGGCCCTGCGTCATGTTGTTGACGGCAGTGTCGAGCCGCAGCTTTTCCAGCGTCAGCCGCTGCTGCGACGCACGGTGCTGCTGCGAAAGCTTGCGCACGACCAGAAACAGCAGGCAGGCGATCGCAAGCACCGACGAGGCCGGCGATCGCGATCAGGATGCCGATCTGCTCGCGCCAGTCGGCCAGCGCGGCCGACGTCGTCGTTGTTGCGACGATCACGATCGGAAAGTTCGTCAGCGCGCGCGAGGAGATCAGACGGTCCTTGCCGTCGATCGGACTGGCCAGGCGCAATGTCGAGTAGTCGCGTGCGAAGACCTGCTGCTGGCCGGCCGGACCACTCCTGAAATTCTTTCCGATCAGCTCCCTGACGTGGGGATAACGGGCGAGCAGCGTGCCGTCGCGGTGGTGCATGCTGATGGAGGCGCCCTCTCCGAGGGCGACGGTTGCGAAGAATTTCTCGAAATTGGCCGGTTCGATGCCGCGGCCGATGACGCCGAGGAATTCACCCTTCGGTCCGGTGACCTTGCGTGCGATCACCGTGGTCCACATGCCGGTGATGCGGCTGTAGACCGGCTCGACCACCATTGGCGGCGAGTGCGGGCCGGACTGGAAGGTTTTGAAGTAAGCGCGGTCCGCGACGTTGACCGATGGCACCGGCCAGGTGGCCGACGCGTTGATCAGCTTGCCTTCGGCGTCGAAGACGTTGATGCCGCCGACATAGGACAGCGCGTCCATCTTGGACTTGAGCATCAGATGGATTTCCTCGGTGGACATCCGACGCCTGTAATTCTCCGCCGTGGCGATCCCGCTGGACCGCATGAACGTGATCAGGTCCTTTTGCACGACCTCGAAATCCTGGAGCTGCTGATCGAAGTGGCGGGCCAGCAGCAGCACGGTGTTTTCCAACTCGCGTTCGCTGTTGCGCAGCGCCCGCTCGCGGAAATTGCCGGCCATGAGCGTTGCCCCGATCGCGATCGCGGCGATCAGCAGCATGCCGCCCAGCATCAGCCAGCGGATCGGGCCGCCGCGGAAGGCCGGGGCGATCTTGAACGAAGCGGTATTGATTGAAAGCATGGAGGAGGTCGCTGCCAGGAATTGATCCCGGAAGCGGATTTCTCCAGAACCCCCGGCCCATGGCGTTGGTACCGCGCCGAGATGGAATTGGGGTTAGCAAGTCTGGTTAACGAAGCGTTAGCCGGGTGGTGGCCGCGTGCGAAGACAACCGCGACCGCGCTCTAGCTCCGCTCGCGCGCAGGCGCGGCCCGGACCATGATGGCGACGATCATGGCGGCGACGATGTTGGCGGCGGCGCTGGCAAGGATCGGCAGCGTGTAGGTGTGCGTCAGATCGAAGGCAAAGCCGGCGGCGCTCGGGCCGATCAGGGTGCCGAAGGCGACGCTGGTGTAGAGAATGCCGATGATGCCTGAGACATTGCGGCCGCCGAAATAGTCCATCACCACCGCCGGCAGCACGGCGACCCATCCGCCGTAGAACACGCCATAGACGAAGGCGAAGGCGGCCAGCGGCCAGACGCTCGTCGAGATCAGCCAGATGAACAATGCGACCGCCATCCCGATGAACATCAGGAGCAGGGAAGTCTGACGGCCCATCCGGTCGGCCAACCCGCCGAGGAAGAAACGGCCGGCCGTGCTGCCGACGCCGATCACGCCGAGCAGCAGGACGGCTGATGTCGCCGGGAGCCCGTGATCTCCCGCGTAGGGCACGAGATGCACGAACGGCACGAATACGCCGAACGAGCAGATCAGGCAGGCGGCGTATAATGCGATGAAGCGTGGCGAGCGGATCGCTTCGCCGACCGAGGCGCCTGCGCGCGCCGATGCGGCGCCCGGCCGGGGCGGATCGCCGTCGGGACCAAGGCCCCGCGCACGCGGATCGTTTTCGAGCAGCAGCGCCATTCCGCCGCCGATAACAGCGGCAAACGCGCCGAGTGCCAGATAGGCGCCGCGCCATCCCTGCATGTCGATCAGCAGCGTTGCCAGCGGCGGCATCACCAGCGTACCGACGCCGATCCCGCTTACCGCCAGTCCGGAGGCAAGGCCGCGCCGCCGCACGAACCATCGCTGCACCGCGCCAACGGCTGGGACATAGGCGCAGCCGACGCCAAGTCCGACACCGAGGCCATAGGCCGCGTAGACCTCGATCAGGCTGCGCGCCGCGCTTGCGGCGGCAAGCCCGAGGCCGATCACCAGCATGCCGATGACCGCAAGAAGCCGGGAACCGAAACGGTCGGCGAGGGGACCGCTGACGATGCCGAGGCCGAAATAGAGGAAACCCGCGACCGAGAACACCAGCGATACCGAACCGCGCGAGGCGCCGAAATCGCGCTGCAACGGTTCGAGGAACGCGCTGAACGTATAGGCGCAGCCGAATCCGACAAAGGTCACGGCGAACGCGGCCGCCACCACCAGCCAGCCGTGGAAAACGCCGGAGTTCGATCGCGCTGTCTCTCGGCTCATGACGGCCTCCCTCGAAACGATCGGGTCGCGCTCAGACACCAGTATAATAGTTATACTGGTGTCTCTTGCTGTCAACCGGTAAATCTGCTTTACTGGTGTCGATGTCGCGGGAATCGAAAAAATTCAGCGTGCCGGACGAGCTGGCCAATCTCTACGATTTCGCCAATACGCTCGACGTCAGGCATTTCACGCATCACGGCGTGCCGCATCCGCAAGGTGACGAGCTGAAAAATCCGCGGGAACTCGGCGCGTGGATGACGCCGCGCGGACTGCTTTTCACGGGCGCCAAGATCACCCCGGCAATGCTCTCGACCGCAACCGAGCTGCGCACACTGGTTCGCAACTACCTGCAATGCGAACCGTCGGAGCGGAGCAGGGACCGGGTTGCGGTTCGTGCGCTGAACAAGGCGCTGAAATTGTTTCCGCTGGTCGTGGCGGCGAGGGATGACGGCGGCATGGTGCTGAAGGCCGCGCGCGAAGACGCGCTGGCGGGGCTGTCATCGGTGGTGGCGGAACTCTACGACGGTTCCAGAAATGGAACCCTGGATCGGCTGAAAATGTGCGCGTCCGATGAATGCCGCCGCGTGTTCTTTGACCGCTCGAAACCGGCGACGCGGCGATGGTGCATGTCGTCGCTGTGCGGCAACCGCATCAAGACGCGAAACTATCGCGAGCGTCAGCGTAACGCCGAATAAGGTCGCAAGCATTCAAGCATTGACGGTCCCGATGTGATCGACGCGCCGTCAAATGCTACGCGGCAACATTGTCGTCACTGCATGTGCGTCGCATGCGTGCGCGTTCGCTTTCTCGCAACGCCGACGGTCTGATTGCCATTCCACGCCGCGGCGTTCTGGCTTTGCTGATAGATCCGGTTTTGCTGATAAATCTGGTTTCGCTGATAATTGCTGTCGGTGTAGGGGTTGCCGGGGCCCTTGTTCTGGCAATTGGCGTTGGGATAGAAAAACGCGCAATAGCCGGGCTCGTAGATGACCTGCTGCGCCGTCGCAGGTCCCGTGATCACGGATAAAATCGCCGTTGCGGCAAGAATCCTGTATGTCCACATCGCATTCCTCCGTGTGAAGGTACGGAAGAATAACACCGTAAACGAGCGCCCACTCCGCTTCGCTCCCTCACACAAGCGTGACCGTGTTGCCCGGTGCCAAACGCGTCGATCGACCAGTTCAATCCCCGGCGCGATAATGCCCGGACTTGCCGCCCTTTTTCTCAACGAGATGAATGCCTTCGATGCGGACGCCGCGTTCGGCCGCCTTGATCATGTCGTAGATCGTCAGGCACGCGACCGACACCGCCGTCAGCGCTTCCATCTCGACGCCGGTCGGCCCGGTGACCTTCACGGTGGCGCGAACGATACAACCGGGCAATTTCTTGTCCGGCGCGATGTCGAGCGTGACCTTCGACAGCGCCAGCGGGTGGCACAGCGGGATCAGGTCCGAGGTGCGCTTCGCCGCCATGATGCCGGCGATGCGGGCGGTGCCGAGCACGTCGCCCTTCTTGGCGTTGCCGGAAACGATCAATGCCAGCGTCGCCTTGCTCATGACGACGCGGCCTTCGGCAACTGCGATGCGTTCGGTGGCGGGCTTGGCCGACACGTCGACCATCCGCGCCTCGCCGCTGCTATCGATGTGGGTAAGGGCGCCGCCGCCTTTGGAAGCCTTGCGCGCCATCGCCTAGCGGGTCCCGGTGGCGCGGGGCGTATCGGCGCGCGTCAGCAAGGCACGCGTGGCCGCCGTGACATCGGCTTGCCGCATCAGGCTTTCACCGACCAGGAAGGTCGACATGCCGACGCGTTCGAGCCGCGCGAGATCGGTGGCTGCGAAAATGCCGCTTTCGCCGACCATCAGGCGATCCTGCGGAATCAGCGGCGCCAGCGCCTCGCTGGTCGCAAGCGTGGTCTCAAAAGTTCGGAGGTTGCGGTTGTTGACCCCGATCATCGGCGATCGAAGTTTCAGGGCGCGATCGAGTTCGGCGCGGTCGTGGATTTCGATCAGCACGTCCATGCCGTACGCCATCGTCGCGTCCTCGATATCTTTGGCGGTCGCATCGTCGAGCGCCGCCATGATGATCAGGATGCAGTCGGCGCCATGGGCGCGGGCCTCGGCCACCTGATAGGTGTCGAACATGAAATCCTTGCGCAGCACCGGCAAACCGGTCGCCGCGCGCGCCGCCACCATGAAATCGAGATGGCCTTGAAATGACGGGGTGTCGGTGAGCACCGACAAGCACGCGGCACCGCCGGCCTCATAGGCCTTTGCAAGCGCCGGCGGGTCGAAGTCGGCGCGGATCAGTCCCTTGGAGGGCGAGGCCTTCTTCACTTCCGCGATCAGGGCATATTCGCCGCGTGCGAGCTTTTCCCGGATCGCGCGCACGAAACCGCGCGGCGGCGGCGCCGCCTTCGCAAGCGCTTCGACGCTCGCCAGCGGATGCGCGCGCTTGGCGGCAGCAATCTCCTCGCGCTTGTAGGTCTCGATCTTGTTCAGGATGTCGGACATCGCCAGCGCTTCCTCGATCAACCGTTCGAAACTGCGACCAGATGCTTGAGCCGCGACGCGGCAGCACCGCTGTCGAGCGACTTGACGCCAATCGCGACGCCTTCCTTCAGGTCCTTGGCGCGGCCGGCGACGATCAGCGCCGCCGCGGCGTTCAGCAACGCCACGTCGCGATAGGGGCTCGGCTTGCCGTCGAGCACGCTTTGCAGCGCAACGGCATTGGCATCGGCGTCGCCGCCCTTCAGCGCCTCGCCATTGACGCGGGTCAGGCCTGCGTCTTCGGGCGTCACCTCGAAGGTCCGGATATCGCCGTTGTCGAGGCTCGCGACAAAGCTCGGGCCGGTGAGGGTGATTTCATCGAGCCCGTCGGAGCCGTGCACCACCCAGACCGATTCGGCGCCGAGGTTCTTCAGCACCTGCGCCAGCGGTTGCACCCAATGCCTTGAGAACACGCCGACCATTTGCCGTTTGACGCCGGCCGGATTGGAAAGTGGGCCGAGCAGATTGAAGATCGTGCGCGTGGCGAGCTCGACGCGGGTCGGGCCGACGTTCTTCATGGCCGGATGATGCGCAGGCGCGAACATGAAGCCGATGCCGGCTTCCTGCACGCAGCGGCCGACCTGCTCGGGCGTGAGATCGAGCCTGACACCGAGGGAAGCCAATACGTCGGCCGCGCCCGAACGCGACGACAACGCGCGGTTGCCGTGCTTGGCAACAGGCACGCCGGCGCCCGCGACGATGAAGGAGGCGCAGGTCGAGACGTTGACCGAACCGGAGCCGTCGCCGCCGGTGCCGACCACGTCCACGGCCTCCGCGGGGGCCTTGACCCGCAGCATCTTGCTGCGCATCGCCGACACCGCGCCGGTGATCTCATCGACGGTCTCGCCGCGCACCCGCAGCGCCATCAACAGCCCGCCCATTTGCGAGGGCGTGGCCTCGCCGGACATCATGCTGTCGAAGGCGGATGCCGCTTCTTCACGCGACAGCGTCGCGCCGGTGGCGACTTTTCCGATGATAGATTTGAGGTCGTCCATCCCCTGCTTTCAGGATTGCGCGTGCTTGCAGGATTGGGTGTCTGATGGATTGGGTCATGCTCAATTATTCGCGCCCGTCACCTGTGAGAAGGCCGCCTGGTTGATTGATGTGCCGATCTCGGATTCGATCTTCGTGACGTATTGCGCGATCTGTTCGTCGGTCAGCCCGCGCTGCAGCGTGTCTTTCAGTTTTTTCACGTCGTCCGAAGCCATGTCCGCCGCGGGCACGCTGACATCGGTGACGCGGAACACGATCCATTCGCTGCCGCCGGCGCCAGGGGTTTGGCCGACGCCATCCTTGGCGGTGCGGAACGCCGCCGTGACCACGCTTGCGGGCACGCCGGGCGGCGACGCATCGCGCCGGAAACCACTGGCGGTTTCGACCTTCGATCCGACCGCTGCCGCTTCCGCGGCAAGCGTGCCGCCTTGCTCGAGCTTTTGCACCATCTCGGTCGCCTTGGCGCGCAGCTTGCTCGCGATCTGGTCCTCGCGCCACCGCGCCTCGACCTGATCCTTGACCTCGTCGAGATTGCGCTCGCGCGAGGGCGTGATGCCGAGCACGTCGTACCAGACATACCCGCCATTGAACTGGATCGGGTCGTTGTCGACGCCGACATCGCTGTTGAAGGCCTGCGAAATCACGTCGAGGCCGCGCGGGACATTGGCCACCAATTGACCATTGGGGAGGCGGCCGGAACGGTCGACGGCATCAATCGTCACCGCGGTCAGCCCGAGCTTCTGCGCCGCCTCGACCACGCTGGCGCCGCCGCCGCGCTCGTCTTCCATCTTGTTGTGGAGTTCGGCGACCTTGGCTTTCGCCCGATCGGCCCCGATTTCCTTTTTCACTTGCGCGGCGAAGCTTTCATAGGAAGGCGTCACCCCCGGCTCGATTTTGCCGATCTTGACCAGCGCCACGCCGAACCGGCCTTGCACCGGCTGGCTCACTTCGCCCGATGGCAACGAAAACGCCGCGTCCGCAACGGCGGGATCGAGGATCGCGGATTTGGCGATCATGCCGAGATCGACGTCGGACAGATTGAGATTGCGCTCCTTGGCGAGGTCGTCGAACGACGTGCCGGACGCGATGCGGCTGCGCGCGGCCTGCGCCTCTTCGAGGTTCGGAAACACCATCTGCGACACTTCGCGCTTTTCCGGCGTGCCGATCCTGCTGCTGTACTGTTCGAATGCTTTTTTGGCGTCTTCGTCGGAGACCTCGGTCCACTTGCCGATCTCTTCGGGGTTGACCACGACGAACGACAATTTGCGATATTCGGGAGCGCGGAACTGGGTCTTGTGCTCGTCGAAATAGGCGGCCAGCGTTTCCGGCGAGGGTGGGTCGATCGTGCCGGCCTGCGCCGCGTCAAGTTTGACGTATTCGATCGAACGCTGCTCGTTCTGGAAACGGGTCAGCGCGTCGATCAGCACCTTCGACGGTTCGAGGCCGGCCGAGACCGTGCCCGCGATCTGGCGACGCAGCCCGACGCGACGCTGCTCGGCGAGATAGCGCTGTTCGGTGTAGCCGAACTGCCGGACCGTGGCCTGGAAGCGCGCGGGGTCGAATGCACCGTTCAATCCCTTGAAGTTGGGATCGGCGTAGATCATCCGCATGGTTTCGGCTTCGGATTGTCCGAGCCCCATGCGCCGCGCTTCTTCGTCGAGGGCGGCTTCGGCGATGGTCTGCTGCAGCACCTGGCGATCGAGCCCAAAGGCGCGGGCCTGTTCCGCCGTCAGCGGACGGCCGAACTGGCGGCCGAGCTGCTGGAGCCGGTCCATGTAGATCTGGCGGAATTGGTCAGTCGAAATCTCGGTGCCGCCGATCTTGGCCAAAGACGATTGGCCAAATCCCTTGAAGATGTCGGCAATGCCCCAGATTCCGAAACTGATGATCAAAACGCCCATCACGACGGCCATGACAATCTTGCCGAGCCAGTTTGATGAGGCTTTCCGCATTCCTCGAAGCATGGGTCCAACTTGTTTTTACAGGAGGGGAACCGGTTCGTGCCCAAGGGGAATTCGATCCGAATTCCCTCGGCAGGGCGTCACCGAGTTGATGGCACGCATCATAAAGTGGCAGCCGTCCCGTCGCAACCTCAGCGGCATGGGCCAATTGAAGCGGTTAACGGTGGGGTCGCCAAAATCAGCATCTGGAAGTGGCCCTCGGGCTCTGCTAGCGCTCCTTCAGCCCTCCTTGCCAAACTTTAATGAGAGCCCCGACATGACCGATGCCATCCGGCCGCTGATCGCCGGCAACTGGAAAATGAACGGCCTGAAGGCCTCCACGGCCGAATTTGAGGCCATGATCGCGGGCGCCGCAGCGCTGGCCGCCAAGGCCGATCTCAAGGCCGATCTGCTGGTTTGCCCGCCGGCGACGCTGATTGCGGGTTTTGCCGACCGAGCGCGGGGAACCAAGGTCGCGGTCGGGGCGCAAGACTGCCATCCCAAGGCCTCGGGCGCCCATACCGGCGACCTCTCGGCCGAGATGCTGGCGGATGCCGGCGCCAGCGCCATTATTGTCGGCCATTCCGAGCGCCGCGCGGACCATGGCGAGAGCGACGCGCTGGTCCGCCAGAAGGCGGAAGCCGCCTGGCGCGCGGGGCTGACCGCCATCGTCTGCATCGGCGAAACCCGGAACCAGCGCGATGCCGGGCAGACGCTGGATATCTGCGGCGGGCAGCTTAAGGGGTCGCTCCCGGACGGCGCGACACCGGCCAATCTGGTGGTCGCCTATGAGCCGGTCTGGGCGATCGGTACCGGGTTGACGCCCACCGCCAAAGATGTCGAGCAAGTTCATCGGTTTATCCGGGGTGTTCTCACCGACCGATTTAAGGCCGAAGGCGGCCGGATCCGCATTCTCTATGGCGGTTCGGTAAAGCCCTCCAATGCCGGGGAATTGATGGCCGTTTCCAACGTCAACGGAGCCCTGATCGGCGGCGCCAGCCTGAAAGCGGCCGATTTCCTTGCGATTGCCGCCGGCTGCCCCTAGCTAAAAGGTCGCCGCATCGGGGGTGACAATGCCCGGTCCGATCGTGTAACACCGCGCAACTTCAGGAAAACCCGCAAGCCAGTGGTCATTTCGCCAAACCGCCCACACTTTGGCGGATCATGCGTGCTTGTGATGGAAGGTTAGAGATGCAGACCGTCGTTATCGTCATTCACCTCATGATCGTCACCGTGATGATCGGTGCCGTGCTGCTGCAGAAATCCGAAGGCGGCGGCCTCGGCATGGGCGGTGGCGCCGGCTTCATGTCGAGCCGCGGTACCGCCAATCTGCTGACGCGCACGACGGCGATACTTGCCGCCGGCTTCTTTCTGACCAGCCTGTTTTTGGCCTGGGTCGCAGGCGCGGACCGCAAGCCAAGCTCGATCCTTGGCGCCGAGCCCGCGACGCAATCGCAGCCCGCCGCCGGGGGTGCCGCGCCGATCACGCCGCCGACCAGCGGCGGCGTATTGGATACGCTGAAGAAGGCGGACGAGCAGCAGGGCCAGCCGGCGCCATCCGGTCCGCAGGCGCCGCGGTCGCAATAAAGCAGGGTGGCTATGCAGGACGACCCGCTACCGTCCTGCATCAGAATTCCCATCAATACTTTGATATCGCTTTAGTTTTCACGTCACCCACAGCCCGGCAAAATGTTTGCCAGGCATTGCGATTCGTTTTGGCGAATCGCCTTTGTGGCCTTAAAGGTTGAGTCCCATGGCGCGGTACATATTCATCACCGGCGGCGTGGTTTCTTCGCTCGGAAAGGGTCTGGCTTCGGCGGCACTTGGTGCCCTGCTGCAGGCTCGCGGGTACAAGGTCCGCCTCCGCAAGCTTGATCCCTATCTCAACCTCGATCCCGGAACGATGTCGCCGTATCAGCACGGCGAAGTATTCGTGACCGATGACGGCGCCGAGACCGATCTCGATCTCGGCCATTACGAGCGCTTCACCGGGCGTCCGGCCACCAAGGCCGACAACATCACCACCGGGCGCATCTATCAGGACATCATCACCAAGGAACGCCGCGGCGATTATCTCGGCGCGACCATCCAGGTGGTGCCGCACGTCACCAACGCGATCAAGGAATTCGTCCTCTCCGGCAATGATGAATATGATTTCGTGCTGGTCGAGATTGGCGGCACCGTCGGCGACATCGAAGGCCTGCCGTTCTTCGAGGCGATCCGCCAGCTCAAGAACGAGCTGCCGCGCGAGCACGCCGTCTATATTCATCTGACGCTGTTGCCGTTCATCCCAAGCGCCGGCGAACTGAAGACAAAACCGACCCAGCATTCGGTCAAGGAACTGCGTTCGATCGGCATCCAGCCGGATATCCTGCTGTGCCGCACCGATCGTGAAATTCCAAAGGAAGAGCGGCGCAAGCTCGGCCTGTTCTGCAACGTGCGCGAAAGTGCGGTGATCGAGGCGAGGGACGTCGACAACATCTACGCGGTGCCCGAGGCCTATCACGCCGCCGGCCTCGACGACGAGGTGCTGGCCTCGTTCGGCATCACGCCAAAGATTCCGCCGGCGCTGCAAAGCTGGAACGTCATCAACGAGCGCGTGCGCAACCCCGAAGGCGCGGTGACGATCGCCATCGTCGGCAAATACACCGGCATGAAGGACGCCTATAAATCGCTGATCGAGGCGCTCTCGCATGGCGGCATCGCCAACAAGGTGAAGGTCAATCTCGACTGGATCGAGAGCGAGGTGTTCGAGAACGAAGACCCGGCGCCGTTCCTCGAACACGTCAACGGCATCCTGGTCCCCGGCGGGTTCGGCCAGCGCGGCGCGGAAGGAAAGATCCGCGCGGCGCAGTTCGCGCGCGTGCGCGACGTGCCGTATTTCGGCATTTGCTTCGGCATGCAGATGGCTGTCATCGAAGCCGCCCGCAATCTCGTCGGCATCGAGGGGGCAAACTCCACCGAGTTCGGCCCGACCAAGGAGCCGCTGGTCGGCCTGATGACGGAATGGCTGCGCGGCAACGAGCTTGAGAAGCGGTCGAAGTCCGGCGATCTCGGCGGCACGATGCGGCTCGGCGCCTATCCGGCGGCGCTGAAGCGCGGCAGCCGGGTATCGGAAGTCTATGGCGGCGCGACCGAGATTTCGGAACGGCACCGCCACCGCTACGAGGTCAACACCGCCTACAAGGACCGGCTCGAGCAGCACGGCCTGCGCTTCTCGGGCCTGTCGCCCGACGGCGTGCTGCCGGAAATCGTCGAATATGAAGACCATCCGTGGTTCATCGGGGTGCAATTCCATCCCGAACTGAAATCGCGCCCGTTTGAGCCGCATCCGCTGTTTGCGTCGTTCATTCAGGCAGCCGTGGTGCAGTCGCGGCTGGTGTAAGCCCGCGTCGCTTGCTGCCTCCCCCTGCGCCTTTGACGAACGCGCGAATTGTTGCGACAAACCACTCCCGTAACCTGCAAGAACAATAAATCAGGGAGTGCGTTTGATGATCTACGAGATGCGCGTCTATCGCTGTCTGCCGGGCCGTTTGCCGGCATTGCTGAAGCGTTTTGAAAATACCACGCTGAAGCTGTGGGAAAAGCACGGCATCAAGCAGGCCGGCTTCTTCACCACGCTGGTCGGCAAATCCAATCAGGAACTGACCTATCTGGTGGCGTGGGATTCGCTGGCCGACCGCGACAAGAAGTGGAACGCTTTCCAGAGCGATCCGGAATGGATCGCCGCGCGCGCCAAGAGCGAGGAGGACGGCCCGATCGTCGGCAACATCGTCAACCAGATGCTGGTGCCGACGGCGTTTTCTTCGGTGAAGTGACGCGGCTTTTCCATCGCAGGAGCAACAAAATGCCCCGCGGTCTCGACCATATCGTGCACGCCGTCCGCGATCTCGACGCGGCGGCGGAATTCTATCGCCGCGCCGGCTTCACAGTCGGCGCGCGCAACCGTCACGAATGGGGCACGCACAATTACATCGTGCAGTTTCCCGGCGTGTTCGTCGAACTGATCGCGGTCGGCGAGCCGGAACTGATCAGGGTCGGCGCGCCCGGCACATTTTCTTTCGGGGCTTTCACGCGTGATTTCCTCGCGCGCGAGCAGGGACTGGCGATGCTCGTGCTGGAAGGCAAGGGCGCGGCCGACGACGCTGAGGCGTTCCGCAGCGCCGGCATCGGCGATTTCAAGGTCTTCAACTTCGAGCGGGCGGCCAAACGTCCCGATGGATCGCCGGTCAAGGTTGCTTTCTCGCTCGCGTTCGCCGCCGATCCGAAGGCGCAGGACATCGGCTATTTCACGTGCCAGCAGCACCACCCGGAGAATTTCTGGAATCCGGCGTTCCAGAAGCATCCGAACGGTGCGGCCGGGATCGCCGGCGTCGTCATGGTCTCGGAAAACCCGAAATCGCATCGCCACTTTCTCAGCGCGTTTTCCGGCGTTGGCGACGTCAGGTCGGGCGCGAATGGAATTGCCGTTGCGACGCCCCGTGGCGAGATTCAAGTGCTCAATCCCGACGCCTACCGGATGCATGTCGGAACTGAGCCGCCCGATCTGTCGCGCGGTGCGCGGCTGGCGGCGATTCGCTTTGCGATCGCGGACAAAGCGCGCCTGAAGGACATGCTTGGCGGGAGCGGCGTTGCCTTCTCCGAGCACCGCGGCAACATCGTTTTGGCGGCGGATGTGGCTACCGGCGCAACCCTGATATTCAGGGATTAAACGGGGTTGATCCCCACGCATTTTCCGGCAAGAAACCACGCAGGCTTTTAGTTTTTGCGCGTATTCTGATTGCAAAACCGGTATCCACTTTTGCGGAGTACGCGCGCGGCCCCGACCGGCTTGGTCCGCGCGGAAAGAAGGAAATTCCCTTGAGTGCGAACCTCTCCGCTGCGCCAGTCGTCTCAGTTGGTCCGGTCAAATTCGGCAATGATCTGCCGATTTCGATCATCGCGGGGCCATGCCAGCTCGAAAGCCGCGCGCATGCGCTCGAAGTCGCCGGTGAGCTGAAGGAGATTGCGGCGCGCCTCAAGATCGGGCTCGTCTACAAGACCTCGTTCGACAAGGCGAATCGCACCAGCGTCTCGGCCGCGCGCGGCATCGGGTTAAGGCAGGCGCTGCCGATTTTTGCCGAGATCCGTTCGACGCTAGGTCTGCCGGTGCTGACCGACGTGCATGAAGCCTCGCAATGCGCCGAGGTGGCGCAGGCGGTGGACGTGTTGCAGATTCCGGCCTTCCTGTGCCGGCAGACCGATCTACTGCAGGCGGCAGCGGCCACCGGCAAGGTCGTCAACGTCAAGAAGGGGCAGTTTTTGGCGCCATGGGACATGGCGAACGTGGTCGGCAAGATCACCGGCGGTGGTAATCGCAATGTTCTGGTGACCGAACGCGGCGCGTCCTTTGGTTACAACACGCTGGTCTCGGACATGCGCGCGCTGCCGATCCTGGCGCGCACCACCGGCGCGCCCGTGATTTTCGATGCGACGCATTCGGTGCAGCAGCCGGGCGGGAAGGGGACTTCCTCCGGCGGCGATCGTGAATTCGTGCCGGTGCTGGCGCGCGCCGCGGTCGCGGTCGGGCGTTGCCGGCGTGTTCATCGAAACCCATCCCGACCCCGATCACGCGCCGTCGGACGGTCCCAACATGGTGCCGCTGCGCGAGTTCGAGGCGTTGATCAAAACCTTGATGGGTTTCGATGCGCTCGCCAAAAGTCACGTGAAGAATCTCGCGAAAGACGCGGCGCGTTGATGGCGCGGAAACAATCGTGACCGCGCCGGGCCGCCTGCCGCCGGCGCTCAATATCATCACGCTCGCGACGTTTGCGGCCAGCCTGTCGGCACGTGCGCTCGATCCGGTGCTGCCGCATGTCGCCGACGATTTCGCCATCACAATTGCGACCGCAGCCAGCTTCGCATCCGTCTTCGCCTTCACCTTTGCGATCATACAGCCGGTGCTTGGCGCCGCCGCCGACCTGTTCGGCAAGGCGCGGTTGATGATCGTATGCCTGGTGCTGCTGGGGCTGGCCAACATTCTCGGCGCGATGGCGACCTCATTCTGGATGCTGTTCGCGTCGAGAATTCTCGCCGGCATCGGCTCCGGCGGCGTATTTCCGGTCGCGCTCAGTCTGACCAGCGATCTGGTCGGCCCCGAGAAGCGGCAGATCGCGATCGGCCGCACGCTGATGGGCTCCATGACCGGAAACCTGCTGGGGGCCAGCGTCTCCGGCCTGATCGGCGATTTTCTGGGCTGGCGGGGCGTTCTTGCCGTGCTCGGCGGTTTGGTTGTGCTGGTCTCCATCGCGGTTGCCGCCGGCTTTCGGGGCGCCGCGTTGACGCACTCGCCCAAAACAAATCTGTCAGCGCTCCGACACGGCTACCGCACCATCTTTTCCAACCCCAACGCATTTTGTTACGTCGCGGTGTTTGTCGAAGGCTGTTGCGTGCTCGGTCTGTTTCCGTTCATCGCGTCGTTCCTGTTTGAACTCGGCGAAACCTCGCTCTCGATTGCCGGGCTCGTGATCGCAGGCTTTGCGGTCGGCGGCCTTTTCTACACGCTGACGGTCTCGCGGTTTTTGCCGCTGCTGGGTGTCAATGGCATGATGATCTCGGGCGCGACCCTGGTGGGATTGCAGCTTGCCGTCGTGGCGCTCGGTCCGGGCGCGAAGGTGCAGGCCTTGAGCCTGCTCTTCATGGGCTGGGGCTTTTACATGATCCACGGCTGCCTGCAGGTGTTTGCCAGCGAACTCTCGGTGGAGGCGCGCGCGACCGCGCTGTCGCTGCATTCGTTCTTCTTTTTCATGGGCCAGACCATCGGCCCCATCGCCTACGGATTCGGCATCCAGCATGCCGGCAAGGTTCCGACCTTGCTCACCGCCGCCGTCATGATCGTTGCGCTCGGATTTGTCTGCGCAAAGCTGTTGCGGCAGACGCGGCCGGCGGACGCGGCGGCGCGACCTGACGTTCAGCCCTGACCAAAACGCCGGGCTGGGTTTCGCTCTTACGATCTTCCTCCCATTGGTTTGACTTGCTGCGCGCCGGCCGCCGAGCGTATGGTGGCGACAACAACAAAAAACAACCCCGGGGGGAGACCATGCGTCGTCCTAGTCTTGCTGTTGCGGTCACAGCCTTTGCCCTCGCGTATCCAGGCCCGGTTTCGGCGCAAGCACCGGCCGCGGCATTAACCGGGCAGGTCAGTTCGACCGATGAAGCGGTCATGGAAGGCGTACTCGTCAGCGCTACCAGGACCGGCTCGAACATCACGGTCACCGTCGTGTCGGATGCCGATGGCCGCTTCAGCTTTCCGTCAGGCAGGCTCGCACCCGGACCCTATACGTTGAGTGTCCGCGCGATTGGCTATGAGCTCGATCCGCCCAAAGCGGTTGAGGTTCCCGACCAGAAAACCGCGACACAAGATCTCAAGCTCGGCAAGACAAAAGACCTCGCCGCGCAATTATCGAACGGCGAATGGCTGGCGAGCATCCCCGGCACCGACCGGCAGAAGGATCATTTGCTCAACTGCGTCGGCTGCCACCGGGTCGAGCGGATCATGCGCTCGAAATACGATACCGAGGGCTTTCTCACCGGCATCCTGCCGCGCATGCAGAGCTACGTGCAGCAGAGCCTGCCGATCCATCCGCAATTGCGCCCCGCTGAACGCCTGATGGAAGAGCGCGGCGAGGATCGTATCGAGGTTTACCGCGCCGTGGCGGAGTATCTGAGCACGCTCAATCTCAGCAAGACGGAGAAATGGGAATATCCGCTCAAGACCTTTGTGCGGCCCAAAGGCCGGGCGACACGGGTGATCTACACGGAATACGATCTGCCGCGCGAGGAAATCGCGCCGCATGATACGATCGTCGGCAAGGACGGCACGGTCTGGTTTTCCAGTTTTGGCGAGCAGAATCTCGGCCGGCTCGATCCCAGGACCGGCAAGGTCACGGAATTCCCTTATCCGAAACACCGCCAGGACGCGCCGACCGGCAGTCTCGGCCTGCGTGCCGACGCTGCGGGCAATCTGTGGCTTGGCAACATGTACCAGGCGACGATCGTCAAATTCGATCCGAAGACCGAGAAATTCCAGTTCTGGACGTTGCCGGCCGAGGCGAATATCGACGCCGCGCAGATCAACATGGTGAGCCCGCAGAGCTCCCAGGTCGACGGCAAGGTCTGGACCCAGAACAACGGCTTTGCGGGCGTGCACCGCCTCGATCTCGCGACCGGCAAGATCGAGACCTGGCTGCCGTTCAAGGCCGCGCGCAAGGGCGAAGCCCACAATATCTACGACGTGATCCCGGACTCGCAGAACAACGTCTTCTTCACCGATTTCCGTCAGGGCCACATCGGCCGCATCGACGCCAAGACCGGTGAGGTCGCGCTGTTCCCGACGCCCACACCTCGCTCGGCGCCGCGGCGCGGCAACATGGATGCGCAGGATCGGCTCTGGTTCGGCGAATATCGCGGCGACCGGATCGGCATGTTCGACACCAGGACCAGCCAGTTCAAGGAATGGAAACTCAACACCCGCTGGGCGGCGCCCTATGATGTCGTACTCGACAAGAACGAGGACGCATGGACCGGATCGATGGTGACCGATCAGGTGACGCGGCTGAATACGAAGACCGGCGAAATGGTCGATTACCTGTTGCCGCGCTCCACCAACATCCGCCGGGTCTTCGTCGACAACTCGACGACGCCGGTCAGCTTCTGGGTGGGCAGCAACGACGGCGCTTCCATCGTGAAGGTCGAGCCACTGGACTGACCTGCGCCGCTAGCGCATGATCCGGAAAAGTGGACACCGGTTTTCCGAAAAGATCATGCGCAAACAATAAGCTAAAGCGCGATGGCGATCGCACCTAAAGTCATCGCGCTTTAGAACCACGCCAGGATATGTTCGACAAAGTAGACCGTTACGACGTAGGTGACGGTGCCGATCGCCAACAGGACAACCGAGAGCCACACCCACAGGGGTGTCGATTCCTTTTCCATGCGACTGCCCACATGTCGAGCGCTGCGTCGTTGCAGCGCTGATTTCTCCCGGCCGGGCAACAATGGCGCAAATTCGCATGGTGTTTGGCAGGAAATGGCCGGCTAGCGTCAGGATGACGCATGCCTGCAAGGTCGAACTGTCGGCGCGAATTGATGGCCGGATCGAGCGAAGGCTGCGCTCGATCATCCCCGGCCGCGATAGGGCGCAACGCCCTGATCGGGCATCCACATGCCCTTGGGCAGTCTGCCGGTCTGCCAGAACACGTCGATCGGAATGCCGCCGCGCGGATACCAATAGCCGCCGATGCGCAGGAATTTCGGCTTGATCTCATCCGCGATCCGTTTGCCGATCATCACGGTGCAATCCTCATGGAACGCGCCGTGATTGCGGAAGCTTGCGACATAGAGCTTTAGCGATTTGGATTCCAGCAGCCACCGGCCGGGCACGTAGTCGATCACGAGATGCGCGAAATCCGGTTGTCCGGTGACCGGGCAGAGCGAGGTGAATTCCGGCGCGGTGAAACGCACCAGATAATTGGTATCCGCCTGCGGATTGGGCACGCGGTCAAGCCGGGCCTTGTCGGGCGTGTCCGGCCATTCCACGGCGCGGCCGAGCTGAAGTTCGGGAGATTTCGGCGATTTGCTGGGTAGGCTCTTCTGGACATCATGCTTAGTCTCCGTTCCCGCGTTATTAGACAATTCGGTTTGCCAACGTCACGCGCCTGTCAGCCTTTTCCGGCCGCAAGCGTTGCTGTAGAAGCAGCGCCAATCGTCCTATCCCGCCATTTTCCAAGAGGCTCCCATGACCGCCATCGTCGACATCATCGGCCGTGAAATTCTCGATAGCCGTGGCAATCCCACGGTTGAAGTCGATGTGGTGCTGGAAGACGGCTCGATCGGCCGCGCCGCGGTGCCCTCGGGCGCCTCGACCGGCGCGCATGAGGCGGTCGAATTGCGGGACGGCGACAAGAAACGCTATCTCGGCAAGGGCGTGCAGAAGGCGGTCGAGGCCGTCAACGGCGAGATTTTCGAGGCGCTGAGCGACCACGCCGTCGAAGAGCAGATTCAGATCGACCAGACCATGATCGATCTCGACGGCACGCCGAACAAGAGCCGGCTCGGGGCCAACGCCATCCTCGGCGTTTCGCTCGCCTGCGCCAAGGCGGCAGCCGAATCCTTCGACATGCCGCTCTATCGCTATGTCGGCGGCACCTCGGCGCGGACGCTGCCGGTGCCGATGATGAACATCATCAATGGCGGCGTGCATGCCGACAACCCGATCGACTTCCAGGAATTCATGATCCTGCCGGTCGGGGCAAAAACCTTCGCCGAGGCGTTGCGCTGCGGGTCGGAAATTTTTCACACGCTGCGGGGCGAATTGAAAAAGGCCGGCCACAACACCAATGTCGGCGACGAGGGCGGCTTTGCGCCGAACCTGCCGTCGGCGGACGCAGCGCTGGATTTCGTGGTGAGCGCGATCGGCAAGGCCGGCTACACCGCCGGCAGCGACGTGATGTTGGGGCTTGATTGTGCAGCGACCGAGTTCTTCAAGGACGGCAATTACGTCTATGGCGGCGAGAACAAGACCCGCTCACGCTCGGAGCAGGCAAAATATCTCGCCGATCTGGTCGCGCGCTATCCGATCGTCACTATCGAGGACGGCATGTCCGAAGACGACATGGAGGGCTGGAAGGAATTGACCGAGCTCGTCGGCCAGAAGTGCCAGCTGGTCGGCGACGATCTGTTCGTCACCAATGTGACCCGGCTTGCCGACGGCATCAAGAATGGCCGCGCCAATTCGATCCTGATCAAGGTCAACCAGATCGGTACGCTGACGGAGACGCTCGCCTCGGTGGAGATGGCCCACAAGGCCGGCTACACCTGTGTCATGTCGCACCGTTCCGGCGAGACCGAGGATTCCACCATCGCCGACCTCGCGGTCGCCACCAATTGCGGCCAGATCAAAACCGGCTCGCTGGCGCGTTCCGACCGCACCGCCAAGTACAACCAGCTCTTGCGCATCGAGGAGCAATTGGGCGCCCAGGCGAATATATGCCGGCAAGTCGGCGCTGAAGGCCTTAACGTGAAGGCCTAAGTGAAGGTTTGGCGTAACGCGCCGACGTCTCCAGATATAACAAATACATAGGGAGGATTTTCGATGAGTGACGGCAAAACCGGGCTGCAACTGCGTTCGCTGCTCAAGAACAGCGGCGAACTCGAGGTATCGCTGGTCGAAATCCCGACGCCTGAACCGAAGGAAGACGAAGTCGTGGTCCGTGTCGAGGCGACACCGATCAATCCGTCCGATCTCGGGCTCCTGATCGGCCCGGCCGACATATCGACGGCCAAGGTGTCCGGCACGAAGGAATCTCCGGTGTTTACCGCGAAGGTCCCGGAGGCGGCGCTGAAAGCGCTGGCGGCGCGGCTCGATCAATCGCTGCCGGTCGGCAATGAAGGCGCCGGCGTCGTGATCAGGACCGGATCGTCCGACGCGGCCAAGGCGTTGATGGGCAAGACGGTCTCGATGATCGGCGGCGCGATGTATGCGCAGTATCGCGTCGTGAGGGCGAAGGATGTCATGGTGCTGCCTGCCGGCACCACGGCCGCCGACGGCGCCTCATGGTTTGTCAATCCGCTCACCGCGCTCGGCATGACCGAGACGATGCGGCGCGAGGGCCACAAGGCGCTGGTGCACACGGCTGCTGCGTCGAACCTCGGCCAGATGCTCAACAAGATCTGCATCAAGGACGGCATCGGTCTCGTCAACATCGTGCGCAGCAAGGAGCAGGCGGATCTGCTGCACGGGATCGGCGCCAAATATGTCGTCGATTCCAGTGTGCCCAGCTTCATGGATGATCTCACCAATGCACTGGTGGAAACCGGTGCGACGATCGCCTTCGACGCCATCGGCGGCGGCAAGCTCGCAGGCCAAATTCTCACCTGTATGGAAATTGCCGCCAACAAGACCGCCAAGGAGTACAGCCGCTACGGATCGACCGTGCACAAGCAGGTCTATGTTTATGGCAGCCTGGATCCCCGGCCGATCGAACTGAACCGGGCCTTCGGCATGGCCTGGGGTGTCGGCGGTTGGCTGCTGTTCCCGTTCCTGCAGAAAATCGGCCCGGCCGACGGCGCCAAACTGCGTCAGCGGGTGGTCTGCCGAACTCAAGACGACCTTTGCCAGCCATTACACCCAGGTGGTGTCGCTGCAGGAAGCGCTGCAGCTCTCCAACATCGCCGTCTACAACAAGCGTTCCACCGGCGAGAAATTCCTGATTAACCCCAACAAGGGCTGAGAGCGGCTTTCCCCGACTTCAGGGCTTGCGTTCTTCCGGCAACGGGAGAACATTCGCGACGGTAACCAGTGCGGGAAAACCGCAGGAACGCTAAGGGGAGAATACGCCATGACTGATCTGGATCGCCGTCAACTTCTGGCGGGGACCGCCGCTGCGGTGCAGCCGCGGCACTTTCGCCATTCCAGGCATCGACCGCCAATGCCGCCGTGCCGCCATCGGGCGCGCAGGCGCCCGGTTTCTATCGCTACAAGGTCGGTTCTTACGAATGCACCTCGATCAATGACGGGGCGCGTTCGTTCCCGATGCCCGACAAGTTTGTGACCAACGTCTCGAAAGAGGAGGCGCTGGCCGCCGCGGATGCCGCCTATATGCCGAAGGGCATGGTGACGGTGCCGTTCAACCCGCAACTCATCAACACCGGCAGCAAGCTGATCCTGATCGACTGCGGTAACGGGGTTGCCGCCCTCGAGCCTTCCAAGGGCGCGGCGGGCCGTACCCTGCAAAATCTCGCCGCCGCGGGCGTCGATCCCAAGAGCATCGACATCGTGCTGATGTCGCATCTGCATCCCGATCACACCAACGGCATTCGTGCCCTCGATGGATCGATGGCGTTTCCGAATGCCGAGATCATGGTGCCGGCGAAAGACTGGGAATTCTGGACGAGCGACGAGAACGCCGCAAAAGCCCAGTCCAACGAGATGATGAAGAACTATTTTGCCAACGTGAAGAAGATCTACGCCGGCATCGAGTCCAAGGTGACGAAGTATGATTGGGGCAAGGAAGTTGCGCCCGGCATTACCTCGATCGCAACACCCGGCCACACGCCGGGTCATACCTCCTTCGCCGTAGCGTCAGGGAATTCGAAAATCCTGATTCAGTCCGACGTAACCAACATTCCCGAGTTGTTCCTGAAGAATCCGGACTGGCACATCGCGTTCGACGTCGATGGCGATCTCGCGCAGCAAACCCGCCACAAATTCTACGATATGGCGGCGGCCGAGAAAGCGACGGTGGTGGGTTTCCATTTCGCGTTCCCCTCGATCGGCCATGTCGAGAAGGACGGCACCAAATATCGGTTGATACCGTCTGCCTGGAATCCGACGATCTGATCGTCCGGTTTGACGGAAAGGGCCGCCCCTTAGGGCGGCCCTTTTACTTGGTTGCGCGCGCGCGTTGTGCGAACGCTGTGTTTCCAAAATAGTGCGGTTCATGCACTTGCATCATTTTGCCGATGTAGCTTAATTGCGCGCAGGCGCTTTTGCTTCACAAGGAAAACCCAATGGCCACCCACACCATCGTCACGATCGCCGGCAGCCTCCGCAAAGAGAGCTTTTCGCTCAAGATCGCCAATGCCCTGGCCAAGCTCGCGCCCGCTTCGCTGAAGCTCGACGTCATGACCCCGGATGGTATTTCCAACTTCAACCAGGACCTGGAAGCCGCGCCTCCGGCCGATTGGCTGGCGTTTCGCGAAAAGCTGCAGAAGTCGAACGGCGTGCTGTTTGTGACGCCGGAATATAATCGCTCGATCCCCGGCGTCCTGAAGAACGCCATCGACGTCGGCTCGCGCCCCTATGGCAAGAGCTCCTTCCTCGGCAAACCGGTCGGCATCGTCAGCAACTCCCCGGGGCCGCTCGGCGGCGTCAATGCGGCCAAGCATCTGCAGAACATCCTGCCGGGTATTTCCGGCCCAATTCTTGGGCAGCCAGAAACCTATCTGGGTGGCGTTGGCGATGCCTTCGACGACAAGGGCCACCTGATCAAGGAAGCGCTGCAGAAGGTGCTGCAGCAATATATCGACGCCTTTGCTGCCTTCGTCGAAAAGCAGAACGGATAGGCCGGACTTTCTGCCGCCACTGTGCGCCCGGTGACGGGCACCGCGAAGCAATCCAGAAGGCCAAAAAAGGAAGACTGGATTGCTTGCGCCTTCGCTCTTGCGCGACGGTGGACAGGTTGCCGCTGGCGCGCCGCGCAATGACGGTTCCGACCGGCCATTTTGCCGCCCGTTGCTGCCCTCAATTTAGGCTTTCATTAATCAGACCGTCGCATCTTGCGCCATGGTCTCCCGCACCCGGCTGAAATCGATCCTGACAGGGCTCGCCCTCTACACGATGGCGGGGCTGATGGTGTTTTATTTCGGCGTCAACGCCTATACCGGCAAATATGGGCTGAACGCGCGGCAGGAGCTCGACCAGGAGATCGTCGCGCTGACCTCGGAACTGGCGCGGCTGAAGCGGGAGCGCGCCGAGGGCGAGCAACGCGTCTCGCTGCTCCGGTCCGATCGGGTCGACCCCGACATGCTGGACGAGCGTGCGCGCTTCCAGCTCGACTACGCCAATCCGCGCGATCTGGTGCGGATGACCAAGCCGAACTGATCTTCAAATTTCAAAATCCCGCGAAAACGATTTCGAAAATGTCGCGTCGCGTTGCACTGCGGCATAGCAATATTTTCGTGACCTCACGCAATCCTTTTACGGCGGTTTGAGTTGGGCTAGAGAGGGCTGATCGTCTCTCTTTCATCCGGAATTGCCATGGCCTCATCCAGCAAAAGCGTCGCAAAGGAATCAGGGCAGAAGAAGGGGACCGACTCCCCTCCGGAATTCACCAAAGAGCAAGATCTGGTTGCGCTGCGCGACATGCTGCTGATCCGCCGCTTCGAGGAAAAAGCCGGCCAGCTTTACGGCATGGGTGCGATCGGCGGCTTCTGCCACCTCTATATCGGCCAGGAGGCCGTCGTCGTCGGCATGCAGATGGCGCTCAAGAAGGGTGACCAGGTCATAACCGGATACCGCGACCACGGTCACATGCTGGCCTGCGGAATGGAAGCCAACGGCGTGATGGCCGAGTTGACCGGGCGCCATGGCGGCTATTCCAAGGGCAAGGGCGGCTCCATGCACATGTTCAGCAAGGAGAAGAATTTTTACGGTGGACACGGCATCGTCGGCGCGCAGGTCTCGCTCGGCACCGGGCTCGCTTTCGCCAACCGCTACCGCGGAAATGACTTCGTCAGTCTTGCCTATTTCGGCGACGGCGCCTCCAATCAGGGCCAGGTCTACGAAAGCTTCAATATGGCGGAGCTGTGGAAGCTCCCGGTGGTCTATGTCATCGAGAACAATCGCTACGCCATGGGGACCTCGGTGACGCGCTCATCGGCGCAGACCGATTTTTCCAAGCGCGGCGCTTCCTTCAACATCCCGGGCAAACAGGTCGACGGCATGGACGTCCGCGCCGTGAAGGCCGCGGGCGACGAGGCGGTCGCGTGGTGCCGCGCCGGCAAGGGTCCGTACATCCTGGAAATGCAGACCTATCGCTACCGTGGCCACTCGATGTCCGATCCCGCAAAATATCGTACCCGCGAGGAGGTCGAAAAGATCCGTCACGATCAGGATCCGATCGAGCAGGTGCGCAATCGCCTGCTGGCGGGCAAGATGAGCGAGCAGGAATTGAAGGCCATCGACGCCGAGGTGCGCGAGATCGTCAATGCCTCGGCGGATTTCGCCCAGCACGACCCCGAGCCCGACGCGTCCGAACTTTATACCGACATTTATCGCTAAGCAGGCGCGAGTTTAATACGGAGTTCCCATGCCCATTCAAGTGCTGATGCCTGCGCTGTCGCCCACCATGGAAAAGGGCAACCTTGCCAAGTGGCTGAAAAAAGAAGGCGAGACCATCAAATCGGGCGACGTCATCGCCGAAATCGAGACCGACAAGGCGACGATGGAAGTCGAGGCGACCGACGAGGGCACGCTCGGCAAGATATTGATCCCTGAAGGCACCGCCGACGTCGCGGTCAACACGCCGATCGCAACCATTCTGGCTGACGGCGAGAGCGCCGCCGATCTCGGCAAGGCGTCCGCGCCGGCAAAGCAGGAGAAGGCTGCGGCTGCCGCTGAAGCCAAAGCTGAGGCGCCCGCGCCGAAGGCTGAGAAGGCGCCGTCTGCTCCGGCCGCTGTCGCCGAGCCCGATCCGGAAGTGCCCGCAGGTACCGAGATGGTGACGATGACCATCCGCGACGCGTTGCGCGATGCGATGGCCGAGGAGATGCGGCGCGACCCGGACGTCTTCCTGATGGGCGAAGAGGTCGCCGAATATCAGGGCGCCTACAAGGTCAGTCAGGGCCTGCTGCAGGAATTTGGCGCCAAGCGGGTGATCGATACGCCGATCACCGAGCATGGTTTCGCCGGCATCGGTGTCGGTGCTGCGATGTCCGGATTGAAGCCGATCGTCGAATTCATGACTTTCAATTTCGCGATGCAGGCGATCGACCAGATCATCAATTCCGCGGCCAAGACGCTGTACATGTCGGGCGGCCAGATGGGCTGCTCGATCGTGTTCCGCGGCCCCAACGGCGCCGCATCCCGCGTCGCCGCCCAGCACAGCCAGGACTACTCGGCCTGGTACTCGCAAGTTCCCGGCCTGAAGGTGGTCGCGCCGTTCTCGGCCGCTGACTACAAGGGCCTGCTGAAGGCCGCGATCCGCGATCCCAATCCGGTGATCTTCCTCGAGAACGAAATGCTGTACGGCCACACCGGCGAGGTGCCGAAGCTCGACGATTATGTGATCCCGATCGGCAAGGCGCGGATCGTCCGCACTGGCAGTCACGTCACGCTCATCTCGTGGTCGAACGGCATGAGCTACGCGTTGAAGGCGGCCGACGAACTCGCCAAGGAAGGCATCGAGGCCGAGGTGATCGATCTGCGCACGCTGCGCCCGATGGACACCGACACCATCATAGCCTCGGTCAAGAAGACCGGCCGTGCGGTGACGGTGGAGGAGGGCTGGCAGCAGAGCGGCGTCGGCGCCGAGATCGCCGCCCGCATCATGGAGCACGCCTTCGACTATTTGGATGCGCCGGTGGCGCGGGTATCGGGCAAGGACGTGCCGATGCCTTACGCGGCCAATCTGGAAAAACTCGCATTGCCCTCGGTGGCCGAGGTGGTTCAGGCCGCCAAGGCCGTTTCATATCGGTAAATTCATGGCCGGTCCCAACGAACAGCCACTGCCGCCGGATGTGATCGGCCGTGAGGACGCCACCGAAGTGTTGCGCGCGTTTGTCATCGATGGCGGGCTCTCGATCGCATTCCAGCGCGCGTTCGAGGAGCCGGACATGTGGGGCCTGCTGCTCGTCGACATCGCCCGCCACGCCGCGCGAGCCTATTCGCGCGAGAGCGGCTACACCGAGGATGAGGCGCTGACGCGCATCGTCGACATGTTCGAAGCTGAAATCTCTCGGCCGACTGACGTGGGCAATACCACGCTTCGCTCGCAACAAGGTCACTGACAATGCCGATCAACATTTTGATGCCCGCGCTGTCGCCCACGATGGAAAAGGGCAA
Source organism: uncultured Alphaproteobacteria bacterium (assembly GCA_963847015.1). GTDB lineage: Bacteria > Pseudomonadota > Alphaproteobacteria > Rhizobiales > Xanthobacteraceae > Bradyrhizobium. Next base: position 94,108 of record CAWJYI010000013.1, read on the forward strand.
CCTTGCCAAATGGCTCAAGAAAGAGGGCGACAAGGTCAAGTCCGGCGACGTGATCGCGGAAATCGAGACCGACAAGGCGACGATGGAAGTCGAAGCGGTTGACGAAGGCACGATCGCAAAAATTCTGGTGCCCGAAGGCACGCAGGATGTGCCGGTCAACGATGTCATTGCGGTGATGGCCGGCGACGGCGAGGACGTCAAGGCGGCAGGAGCAGCAGCGGGGGCTGCGCCCGCGCCGAAAGCGGCTGAAGCGCCTGCCGCGAAGCCCGCCGCTGCACCGGCTCCCGCGCCTGCCGCTGCTGAAGCGCCGAAGGCCGCTGCGCCGGCACCCGCGCCTCAGGCTGCGGCGGCCCCGCAAGGCAACGGTCATGCCCGCATCTTCTCCTCGCCGCTGGCACGGCGTCTTGCCAAGGAAGCCGGCATCGAGCTCGGCCGCATCAACGGATCGGGTCCGCATGGCCGCATCGTCGCGCGCGACGTCGAGGACGCCAAATCCGGCAAGGGCCTGAAGGCGCCGGCCGCCGCGCCCGCCGCCGGGCCGTCGATCGCGCCGTCGATGTCGGACAAGCAGATCCTGGCGCTGTTCGAACCGGGCTCTTACGAAGTGGTGCCGCATGACGGCATGCGCCGCACGATCGCGCAACGCCTCACGGCGTCGGTGCAGACGGTTCCGCATTTCTATCTGACGATCGACTGCGACATCGGCAAGCTTTTGGCGGCACGCGAGGAGATCAACGCGGCTGCGCCCAAGGACAAGGAAAAGAAGCCGCTCTACAAGCTCTCGGTGAACGACTTCGTCATCAAGGCGATGGCGGTCGCGCTGCAGCGGATTCCCAATTGCAATGTGAGCTGGACCGAGAGCGGCATGCTCAAGCACAAGCATTCCGACATCGGCGTCGCCGTGGCGATGCCGGGCGGCCTGATCACCCCGATCATCCGCAAGGCCGAGACCAAGTCGCTGTCGACGATCTCAGGCGAGATGAAGGATTTTGCGGCCCGCGCGCGGGCGCGAAAACTCAAGCCCGAGGAATATCAGGGCGGCACCACCGCGGTGTCGAACCTCGGCATGTACGGCATCAATCATTTCACCGCCGTGATCAACCCGCCGCATGCGACGATCCTCGCGGTCGGCGCCAGCGAAGAGCGCGCGGTGGTGCGGGCCGGCAAGGTCGAGGCCGCCCACATCATGAGCGTGACGCTCTCCTGCGATCACCGCGCGGTCGACGGCGCGCTCGGCGCCGAACTGATCGGCGCGTTCAGGATGCTGATCGAAAACCCTGTCATGATGATGGTGTGACATGCGGATGACGCGTCCGTCATTGCGAGCGCAGCGAAGCAATCCATTTCCAAGGCGATAAAGGTGGATTGCTTCGCCGCAAGGGCTCCTCGCAATGACGGTGATGAACCGCTGATCGTCGCCACGATGAAAACGAGCGCATAACCATGGCCGACACATCCTTCGACGTCATCATCATCGGCTCCGGGCCCGGCGGATACGTCACGGCGATCCGTGCGGCCCAGCTCGGCTTCAAGACCGCGATGGTCGAGAAATCCTATCTCGGCGGCATCTGCCTGAACTGGGGCTGCATCCCGACCAAGGCGCTGCTGCGCTCGGCCGAGATTTTCCATTACATGCAGCACGCCAAGGATTACGGGCTTTCCGCCGAGAAGATCTCCTACGATCCGAAAGCCGTCGTGCAGCGCTCGCGTGGGGTCTCCAAGCGCCTGAGCGACGGCGTTGCGTTTCTGATGAAGAAGAACAAGGTCACGGTGATCTGGGGCGATGCGACGCTGGAAGCGCCGGGCAAACTGACGGTAAAGAAATCTGCGGTCGAGGCCCCCAAGGGCGCGCTCGGCGAGGGTAGCTATCAGGCCAAGCACATCATCGTGGCGACCGGCGCGCGGCCGCGCGTGTTGCCGGGGCTGGAGCCCGACAAGAAACTGGTCTGGACGTATTTCGAGGCGATGGTGCCGGACAAGATGCCGAAGTCGCTGCTGGTGGTCGGATCCGGCGCGATCGGGATGGAGTTCGCCTCGTTCTTCCGCACCATGGGCGCTGACGTGACCGTGGTCGAGGTGCTGCCGCAGGTGCTGCCGGTCGAGGACGCCGAGATTTCGAAGTTCGCGCAGAAGGCGTTCGAGAAACAAGGCATCAAGATTCTCACCAATACCAAGGTGACCAAGCTCGACAAGAAGAGTGACAGCGTGGTTGCCACCATCGATGACGGCAAGGGCAAGCCGCAAACGATCGAAGTCGATCGCGTGATCTCCGCCGTCGGCGTCGTCGGCAATATCGAAAATCTCGGCCTGGAAAAACTCGGCGTCAAAACCGATCGCGGCTGCATCGTGATCGACGGCTACGGCAAGACCAACGTGCCCGGCATCTACGCCATCGGCGACGTCGCTGGTCCCCCGATGCTGGCGCACAAGGCCGAGCATGAAGGCGTGGTCTGCATCGAGGCGATCAAGGGCATGCATCCGCATCCCATGGACAAGAACCTCATTCCCGGCTGCACTTATTGTCAGCCGCAAATTGCCTCCGTAGGTCTCACCGAAGCGAAAGCAAAAGAAGGCGGCCGTGAAATCCGCGTCGGCCGCTTCCCGTTCGTCGGTAACGGCAAGGCGATCGCGCTCGGCGAGGACCAGGGTCTCGTCAAGGTCGTGTTCGACAAGAAGACCGGGCAGTTGCTGGGCGCGCACATGGTCGGCGCCGAGGTGACCGAACTGATCCAGGGCTACGTGGTCGCGATGAATCTGGAGACCACCGAAGAGGAATTGATGCACACGATCTTCCCGCATCCGACGCTGTCGGAGATGATGAAGGAAGCGGTGCTGGATGCTTACGGCCGCGTGCTGAACATGTAACGTACTGTAACCCGTCATGCGCGGGCTTGACCCGCGCATCAATCGAAAATGAAATGATTAGTTCAAAGGGATGGATTGCCGGGTCAAGCCCGGCAATGACGGTAATAGATCAAATGCCGTCGGCCCAAGCAGAGAGAAATCATCCGTGAAAGACAACGACAATCTGACCATCGAACGTCCAACGTTCGTGACCCATCTCGAATGCGCGATGGAAGGCGATCATTATGCCGCCGACCAGATCCACAATCTTTCCAAGGCCAACAAGCCGCTGCTGGTCCGCTACGACCTTGCAGGCGTGAAGAAGGCGCTGACCAAGGAGGCGCTCCAGCAACGTCCGGCCGACATGTGGCGCTACCGCGAGATGCTGCCGGTGCGGAAAGTGACCGACATCGTCAGCCTCGGCGAGGTGATGACGCCGCTGATCCGGCTGCCCAAGCTCGGCAGCAAGCTTGGCGGCGGCGAGATCATCGTAAAGGATGAAGGCCGGCTGCCGACCGGATCGTTCAAGGCGCGCGGCCTGGTGATGGCGGTGTCGATGGGCAAGGCGCTCGGCATCAAGCACATGGCGATGCCGACCAACGGCAATGCCGGTGCGGCGCTGGCGGCCTACGCGACGTCGTGCGGCATCAAGACGACGATCTTTTGCCCGGCCGATACGCCGGAAGTGAATGTCAGCGAGATCGAGCTGCAAGGCGCGACCGTCTACCGCGTCAACGGCCTGATCGACGATTGCGGCAAGATCGTCGGCGAGGGGAAGGCGAAAGCCGGCTGGTTCGACACCTCGACCTTGAAGGAGCCGTACCGGATCGAAGGCAAGAAGACGATGGGGCTGGAGCTCGCCGAGCAGCTCGGCTGGGAGGTGCCCGACGTGATCTTCTATCCGACCGGCGGCGGCACCGGCCTGATCGGCATGTGGAAGGCGTTCGCCGAACTCGAGGCCATCGGCTTCATCGGCTCGAAGCGCCCGCGGATGGTCGCGGTGCAGGCTTCGGGCTGCGCGCCGATGGTGCGCGCCTATGAAAACGGCACCGAGCATGCGCCGCGCTGGGAAGATGCGCACACCATCGCTTCCGGCATTCGCGTGCCGCAGGCGGTTGGAGATTTTCTGATCCTGCGCGCGGTCCGCGAGAGCAAGGGTTTTGCAATTGCTGTGCCGGACGAGAAAATTTCTGCTGCGCTCAACGAAGTGGCGCGCGAAGAGGGCTTGTTGCTGTGTCCGGAAGGGGCGGCCACTTATGCCGCCTACAAGGAAAGCCTCGCTGACGGACGTGTGACGAAAAATGATCGCGTGATGCTGTTCAATTGCGCGACAGGGCTTAAATACCCGTTGCCGCCGGTTACGCGCACCCTCGATCGCCATCAGCCGATCGACTACGCGAAATTATAGTGTCACGCGGCGCACGATGGAGCATGTGATGCGAAAAATTTTTCTGGCCATGTTTGCGGTGTTGGCACTTGGCGGCGCCGCGGTCGCACAGAATTATCCATCGCATCCCATTACCATCATCGTGCCGTTCTCCGCCGGCGGTCCGTCGGACGCGATGGCGCGGATTCTCGCCGAACGGATGAAGGTGACGCTCGGCGAGGTGCTCCTGATCGAGAACGTGACGGGGGCGGGCGGTTCGATCGGCGTCGGACGTGCGGTGCGTTCGCCGCCGGACGGCTATACCGTCAGTTTCGGTCATCTCGGGACCCATGTCGCCAACGGCGCGATCTACAAGCTCGGCTACGACCTCGTCGCCGATCTCGAGCCGGTGGCGCTGCTGCCGAGCAATCCCATGGTCATCGTCAGCAAGAACGCGGTACCGGCGAAATCGCTGAAGGAATTTCTGGCGTGGCTAAAGGCGCGGCCGACGCCGCCGACCGCAGGCACCGCGGGCGCCGGTTCCGGCAGCCATATCGCCGGGCTCTATTTCGAAAACATCACCGGCATCAAGCTGCAATATGTGCCGTATCGCGGCACCGCGCCCGCGCTGAACGATCTCGTCGCCGGCCAGATCGATCTGATTGTCGACCAGACCTCCAACTCGATTGCCCAGGTGCGCGCCGGCACCATCCGCGCCTACGCCATCACCGACGCCAAGCGCGTAGAGCAGGCGGCCGACATTCCAACGGTGGACGAGGCGGGACTGCCTGGATTTCACATGACGCTGTGGTCGGGCCTCTGGGTGCCCAAGGGCACGCCGAAGGAGATCGTGGCCAAGCTGAATGCCGCGGCCGTCGATGCCCTGAACGATCCCGCCGTGCGCAAACAGCTGGAAAATCTGGGCTTGCAGATGCCGCCGAAGGATCAACTCTCCCCGCAGGCGCTCGGCGCCTGGCAGAAGGTTGAAATCGAAAAATGGTGGCCGATGATCAAGGCCGCCAACGTGAAGGTGGACTGAGCCAACGCAGGCCCAGCCAAGCTTGTGAGATCCTCACAAAGGAGGAGTAACTCGACTTCACTGCCCGGATGCGGCAGCCGATGCGGCTGGTGCCGCGTCTACTTCCTTCCTCAGGACACGCTGATCGGTCTTCGCCGCCACCGCCGTGCTGTCGCCAAACCGGGCGCGATAGACCAAAACGTTCTCTATCACGCGCTGGACGTAGTTTCGCGTTTCGGAAAACGGAATGCGCTCGACCCAATCGACCGGATCCACCTTGGGATCGCGGGGATCGCCATAGGCCTTCACCCAGTCGCGGACGCGGCCCCGGCCGGCGTTGTAGCCGGCAAAAGTCATGATGTGGGACCCCTTGTATTCCGAGAGCAGCGCGCTGAGTTCGCCCGCGCCCATCTGCGTGTTGTAGACGGGATCGGAAACCATCCGGTCCCAATCATAGCTGACGCCGAAACGCTTGGCGGTGTCGCGGCCGGCTTCCGGCGTCACCTGCATCAGGCCGACCGCATTGGCCGCCGACTTGTCGCGCTGGTCGAACGCGCTTTCCGTTCGCGCCACCGAATAGATGACGCTGCGTTCGATTTCGGGACCGATCGGGCTATGCTTGGGAATCCCGATCGCCGGGAACGCAAAATAATCGAGCGCAAGGCCACGCCCGAGGGCGGGTTTTCCGATCTGCAGCATGGTGCGCGCGTCGTTGCGGCGGCCCGTCAATTCACCGAGCGATTCGAGCACGGCGACATCAGAGCTTTGTTCCGCGAGGTCAGCGGCAAAATACAGCACGACGTCGCGTTCGCCGATCTCATAGAGCATGTCCGCGGCGCGCACGCGTTCGTCCGTCGACGAAGGCTCGGCGGTGCTGGCCAGCGAGGGCGCCGGCGCCCTCAGTTCGATCGTGTCGATGCCGAGTTTGGCCCGCGCAAGTTGGCCGTAATAGGCGGTCGGATAGCGGGCGGCGGCTTCATAGCTCGCCTGCATCTCGGCCTTTTCTCCAAGCGCTTCGGCGACGCGGCCTCGCCAGTAGTTCGCCCGCGCCAGCACGATCGGATTTTTCGACCCCTGGTCGATCTGCGCGAAATGGCCGCGGGCCGTTGCGGGGTCGTCGAGGTAGCGCAAGGCGATCCAGCCGCACATGAAATGCACGTCGGCGCGGTAATACTCGTTGACCGGCGGCGCGGCTGCGCGAACCACGTCGTACGCGGTCTGGAACTTGCCCAGATCGAGCAGCTTGCGCGCCAGCGAGCGCCGCTCGCGCCACCATTGATCGGTGTCCTGCCATGCCATCGTCTCCGGCGCTGCCGCGATCATCAGGCGGGCAGCGTCGTCAATTCGGTTCTGGCCGAGCATCCATTGGATGCGGCAAAGCGTATAGCCCAAATCCTGGCGCGCGTCGGTCGGAACGGCGTCGAGCGCATCGAGCGCCTTGTCCGCTTTGCCTCGTACCGCGCCACAAGCCTTCACGATCGCAAGCTCGTCGTCGCCCAAATGCTTCGCGGCGCGCTTGGCGCCCGCCAGGTCCTTGGCGCCGATCCGCTTGTCCATGCGCGCGCGATGGTCCTCGCGGGTGAGGAGGTCGCGGAACGCTTCATATGCTTCGTCCTCGGTACGGTCGGACAATTCCTCCGACCGCCATGTCTCGCGAACCAGCTTTGCGGCGCCGTCGCGATCACCCTCGGTGAGCAAGATCCGCGCGAGCGCGAATTTTCCCTTGGCGCTTGTCGGCCGGTCGCCCGTAAAGCCGTGAACCGTGGCCGCGTCACTGCGCTCCTGCCATAGCCGCGCCTCGGCTCGCCGGCGCATCAGCGCCATGCTCGGCCAATCAGGATTGGCGGCGATGAACGCCGCATAGCGGGCAAAATTCGCCGTCGTCTCGGCGTGGCGCAGGATGAACCATTCGACGAGCTTTTGGCCCGCGGGGTCCGCGATCCCGTTCCTTTGCTCGGTTGCTTCTGCCGTCTTTGCCTTGCGCGCGAGATTGATCGCTTCCTTGACCGCGGCAAGATCGCCCGTGAGCGGAGCGGCCGCTTCCTTCTCGACAGGCGCATCCTTCGATGGCTTTGACTTGCGATGCGCAGCGGCGTGCTTGGCGGATCGGCGTTTTCCGGCCGAGGCACTGCGATGGGGCTGCGCGCTTTTCGCTGTCGTCTTCTTGGCGTGTTGCGGTTGATGGCTTCCCCGCGCTGTTGCATCTGCCGAGAACAAGGCAAGCGCGGCCACGGCGATAAGACAAGGCAACGAACGTAAGCACTGGTTCATTCCATGGTCCCCCTGCGAAAACCATCCGGCACAAACCAAGACTCGCAATACAATGCGGCTTGACGGACGCGAAGGGTAACACAGCGCGGATTCGCGACTGTTACGCATGCGCAACAGCGCAGGAAAATACGGACGCGGAATGGAACCCGGAGGTTGATGGAACCGGTCGAAAGCCCTGAAGTTCAAGGCCGCTGCGCATAGCGGCGATTTATTTCAACGATTCCAACCTGATTTGGGTCGTCCAGTCCCTGCTCATCAAAATATTTCGCTGGTGCCGTCGGGCAAATCACCTCTATCAGCTCGCCCCGTCTCACCCCACACGAGGGGCGGATCGCGCGTCGTCACGAACGCGGGGTGGGATGCGATGGACGCGGCAGCGTTGGCGCGAAAAATCTGACCGCAGGGCAGGTTCGCCTGTGAGCGATCGGAGAGCGCGCAGACGAACGGCGTATGTGCGTACGGCGAAGTCGTGTGGTTCTGGCATCCGTTGCTGATGTCAAGCTGGCGGAGGAAAAGTCGGCCCAACCGGGCTTGGACAATCCTTCAATCCGCCAGCGACGGTGACAAAAAGGAATTCGTCGCCGGGAAGAGCACGAAGGAAACCGTGAAAACCATTGTGCGGGGAAAGCCGGGTGATTTCCGGCGCAACCGTGGTGACTACCGTGTGCTTACTACCATTGCACGCGGGCTGCGGGTGCCTCGGGCACCCGGCTTTCCCTGCTCCCTCTGTCTTCGAGGGACGATGTTCATGCAAACCTCGGGCGCCTCCGCGCCGCGGGACGCGTTCACGCGTTCCTGATGCTTTTGGCCCGAAAATGCCGCAACGGCCTGCGACGCTTTCGGCCAAGGAGTTGCTCATGACGGCCTATGCAGACTTCGCCAGCCAGGACTACTTTCGCAATCCGGCGGCCGCGATCGAGAAGCTGCGTGCCGCGGGTCCGGTCGTCGAAGTTCGTTTCCCCATCATCGGCAAGGTCTGGGCGACGACAACGCAGGCGCTGGCGGATCGGGTGCTGAAGGACACCGACACGTTCACCATCCGAAAGGAAGACGGCACCGTCGCCGGCCTGCGCTGGTGGATGCCGCGTGTCGTGCGCACGATGACCAACAGCATGCTGTCGATGGACGAACCCGACCACAAACGATTGCGCGACATCGTGGACGAGGCTTTTCGGCGCCGCGCCGTGCTCGACATGGAGCCGCATGTGCGGGCCCTGGCCGATGAACTCGCCGACGAATTGTTCGCAGGTGGAAACCCGGCCGACCTCGTCGATCGCTATGCGCGCAAACTGCCGCTGTCGGTGATATGCGAGCTGCTCGGGCTGCCGCTTGCCGATCGGGCAAAATTCATCGCCTGGGCCGGCGGCTTCACCCGCTTCACCGGCGCGATCGGATTTCTCGGCATGATCCCGAACATGCTGGCCATGAAGCGCTACATCGAACGGCATGTCGAAGCCGTGCGGCAAGGTGGTGGTGAAGGATTGATCGCCGAGATCGTGCGCGTCGAGAAGGAGGGCGGAAAAATCAGCCCCGATGAAATCGTGTCCATGGTCTTCCTGCTGTTGTTTGCCGGGCACGAGACCACCACGCACCTGATCAGCGGATCGGTACATGAGCTTTTGAAGAACCGGGATCTGCGCGATTGGCTCAAGGCGGACTGGAGCCGCGCCGATCTGGCGGTGGAGGAATTTCTGCGGTTCATCTCACCGGTGCAGGTCACCAAACCGCGCTACGTGCGCAGGGATGTCGAACTCGGCGGCGTGCAGGCTGAGAAGAGGCGACAGGATCATGGCCATGCTGGCCGCCGCCAACATGGACCCGCAGGCCAATCCGCATCCGGAACGGCTCGATCTGCAACGAAAGCCAAACCGGCACATCGCCTTCGGCACCGGAATCCATTTTTGTCTCGGCCATCAGCTCGCGCGGATGGAAGGCAGGTGCGCGCTGAAATCGCTGTTCCAGCGTTGGCCCGGCCTGACGCTTGCGGTCGATGAGTCGGAAATCAGATGGCGCAAGCGGCCCGGCCTCAATGCGATCGACCGCCTTCCGGTCGCAGCCGGTGAGGAGAAAGCACGTCTGGTTGCATAGGGTCGATCCGCCGCGTACCGAACTACCATCCCGTTAGTGCCATCAATGGTTGCCGCGGCGCCACGATTGTGTCGTACTCGCAACAGTCCTCGAACATTTAACCGTTCTCGAAGGCCGGTTGTTGCAAGCGCCGCTTTTTGGCCACACCCCTGCATGTAATCATTTCTTCGTTAGCTGATGGTCTCAGCGCTCACGAAGGCGATGGGAAAGAGTTCTAGGTTTCCCGGGCCGACAAGAGACGGTTGAGGAAGCAGGTTCGCGATGGACGCCAAGACGAACATCAAGACGAGGTTGCCGAGCCGTCACGTGACGGAGGGGCCCGAGCGCGCGCCGCATCGCTCCTATCTTTACGCCATGGGCCTGACCACCCAGCAGATCCACCAACCCTTCGTCGGCGTGGCGTCGTGCTGGAACGAGGCCGCCCCCTGCAATATCTCGCTGATGCGCCAGGCGCAGGCGGTCAAGAAGGGCGTCGCGGCTGCCGGGGGTACGCCCCGCGAATTCTGCACCATCACCGTCACCGACGGTATCGCCATGGGGCACGACGGGATGCGCTCGTCGCTGCCGTCGCGCGAATGCATCGCCAATTCGGTCGAATTGACCGTCCGGGGACATGCCTATGACGCGCTGGTCGGGCTGGCCGGCTGCGACAAATCGTTGCCGGGCATGATGATGGCGATGGTCCGCCTCAACGTGCCCTCGATCTTCATCTATGGCGGCTCGATCCTTCCCGGCAATTTCCGCGGCCAGCAGGTCACGGTGCAGGACATGTTCGAGGCCGTCGGCAAGCATTCGGTCGGCGAGATGTCGGACGCCGATCTCGACGAAATCGAGCGGGTGGCTTGCCCCTCTGCCGGCGCCTGCGGCGCCCAGTTCACCGCCAACACCATGGCAACCGTGTCCGAGGCCATCGGGCTGGCGCTGCCATATTCCGCCGGCGCGCCTGCGCCTTACGAGATTCGCGACGCGTTTTGCGCCACCGCCGGCGAGAAGGTCGTTGACCTCATCAAGGCCAACATCCGCCCGCGCGATATCGTTACCCGCAAATCCCTGGAAAATGCCGCCGCCGTCGTCGCGGCCTCCGGCGGGTCGACCAATGCTGCACTGCACCTGCCTGCGATCGCCCATGAGTGTGGAATCAAGTTTGACTTATTCGACGTCGCAGAAATCTTCAAAAAGACTCCCTATGTCGCCGATTTGAAGCCGGGCGGCCGTTATGTTGCCAAAGACATGTTTGAAGTTGGCGGCATTCCGCTGCTGATGAAGACGCTGCTCGACAACGGCCACCTGCACGGGGATTGCTTAACCGTCACCGGCCGAACGATCGCCGAAAACCTCAAGAGCGTGAAATGGAATCCGCACCAGGATGTGGTGCGGTCCGCCGACAAGCCGATCACCGTCACTGGCGGTGTCGTTGGCTTGAAGGGTAATCTTGCGCCTGAGGGCGCGATCGTGAAGGTCGCGGGCATGTCGAAGTTGAAATTTACCGGTCCTGCCCGCTGCTTCGATCGCGAAGAGGACGCCTTCGAGTCGGTCCAGAAGAAGACCTACAAAGAGGGCGAAGTGATCGTGATCCGCTATGAGGGGCCGCGCGGCGGTCCCGGCATGCGGGAAATGCTTTCCACCACGGCGGCGCTGACCGGGCAGGGCATGGGCGGCAAGGTTGCCCTCATCACCGACGGCCGGTTCTCCGGCGCCACCCGCGGGTTCTGCATCGGCCATGTCGGGCCGGAAGCGGCCGTGGGCGGCCCGATCGCCCTGTTGCAGGATGGTGACATCATCGAGATCGACGCCGACGTCGGGACTCTTAACGTAAATTTGACTGACGCCGAACTCGCCGAACGTAAGACCAAATGGCAGCCCCGAGCGACTAACCACACATCGGGTGCGCTGTGGAAGTATGCCCAACAAGTTGGGCCAGCGGTGGATGGCGCTGTGACCCATCCGGGTGGTGCGCACGAGAAACAGTGTTATGCGGACATCTAGGCGTATCATTCTTGCGTTGATGTTAGGGGCCGCGCCGGTGGCGGGTTCCGGATTCGCGTTTGATGGTGCGCCGGTAAGTCCGCAGGATGCGGCCCTTCCGGTCGTCTCCCAGCCCGCGGCCGCAGCCCTGAATGCCCAGGCCCTGAAGAAGACGGCCGCGCCGGCGACCGCCGCGGCAGTGGCTCCCTCGCTGAACTCGCTGCAATACGCGGCCGAAGGCGGCCATCCCGTCGCCCAGTGGAAGCTCGGCCGGATGTATGCGGACGGCGACGGCGTCATCCAGGACGATCTGCGCGCCTTCGAGTATTTCAGCAGCATTGCCAATGCGCATGCCGAGGACAGCCCGTCGGCGCCGCAGGCGACGATCATCGCCAACGCCTTTGTGGCGCTTGGGCGCTATTACCTCAACGGCATTCCCAATTCGAAGGTCAAGGCCGATACCGAGCGGGCGCGGGAGATGTTCTCCTACGCGGCTTCCTATTTCGGCAATGCCGACGCGCAGTACGATCTGGCGCGGCTCTATCTGAAGACCCCCGACGCCTCGCGGGATGATTTCCGCTACGGCGCGCGCTGGCTGGGCCTGGCCGCCCAGAAGGGCCAGCATCAGGCCCAGGCCATGCTCGGCCAGATGCTGTTCAACGGCGACCGATTGCCGCGTCAGGCCGCCCGTGGGCTGATGTGGCTGACGCTGGCACGCGACAGCGCCACGCCCGACGAGGTCTGGATCAAGGAAAGCTACAACCGGGCGATCGCCAAAGCCTCCGACGACGACCGCGCCATGGCGCTGCAGATGCTCGAGCACTGGGTGCAGGGCCGCAAGGACTGAGCTGGCTTCTATCACGCCATTTCGAGATCGAGATCGGCCCAGACCGGGACGTGGTCCGACGGCTTCTCCCAGGCGCGGACGTAACTGTCCACACCGACATCGATCAGATGGTCGCTCGCCTGCGGCGACAGCAGCAGATGGTCGATCCGCAAGCCCCAGTTCTTCTGCCAGGCGCCGGCCTGGTAGTCCCAGAAGGTGTATTGCCCGGGGGCATCGGTCACGGCGCGCAGCGCGTCCGTCAGCCCGAGGCCGAGCAGCGATTGGAAGGCTTCGCGGGTTTGCGGGCGGAACAGCGCGTCGTTGGCCCAGGCAGCGGGATTATAGACGTCCTGTGCGGCGGGAATGACGTTGAAATCGCCCGCCAGCACCAGCGGTTCTTCCGCCTTAAGTCGCTCCTTTGAGTATTCAAGAAGTCGCGACATCCATTTGAGTTTATAGGGATATTTATCCGTATCCGGCGGGTTGCCATTGGGCAGATATAGACAGGCGATCCGCAGCACGCCGCGTTTCAAGGGCACCACGCCTTCAAGAAACCGCGCATGGGCGTCCTCGTCGTCGCCGGCGAGGCCGGATTTGGTCTCCTCGAACGGCAGCTTCGACAGCAGCGCGACGCCATTGAAGGTCTTTTGGCCGTGGGTGACGACATTGTAGCCGAGCGCCTCGATTTCCAGCCGCGGAAAGGCCTCGTCGACGCATTTGATTTCCTGCAGGCAGACGACGTCCGGCGAGCAGTCCTTCAACCAGGTCACCAGATGCTCGATCCGCTGCCGGACCGAATTGACGTTCCACGTAGCAATACGCATGAAGGGGGCCCGGATCGTAACCACACATTTTCACTTTGGTGGCATACCATGCGCCGCCAGCCTGTGGTAACCGTCTAGAAATAAGGTGCGAAAGTCGCCGTCAAGGGGCAGAGACAGACCGTCCCGTCCTTCAACGGGCGGCGGACGTGAAAAATTATGAAAAAACGTAATCTAATACTTTTTGCCGGCGCTATCGGCATCGCCGCCATCGCCGCTTTCGTAACCCGGTCGTCCTGGACGGGAGGCGGTGCCAGCGCCCAGGGGCCGCAGCGCGCGCGCGTTGTTTCGGTCGCACTGGCCAAGGCGGAACGCAAGTCCGTGCCGGTCGATGTCGATTCGATCGGGACGGTGACGCCGATTTCCAGCGTCGCGCTGAAATCGCGTCTTGAGACCACCATCGTCTCCGTGCATTTCGAGGACGGCGCCAAGGTCGCCGAGGGCGACCTGCTGTTCACGCTCGATGCACGTCAGATCGATGCCCAGATCGAGCAGGCCGAGGGCATGCTGGCCAAGGATCAGGCGCAGCTTGAGGGCGCGCAGCGCGACCTCCGGCGCTATACCGATCTCGTCGCCAAGGGCGCGACCACCCAGGTCAATGTCGATAACGCCAAGACCCAGTCCGATATTCTGATCGGCACCATCAAGGCCGATCAATCGGCGCTCGACAATCTGAAGGTCCAGAAGAGCTTCACCACTATCCGCGCGCCGTTTTCGGGGCGGATCAGTGCTGCCAATGTGAAGGTTGGAAATTTCGTGCGTCCGGCCGATGTCGCGCCGCTCGCCGTCATCAATCAGATGGCGCCGGTCTATGTCACGTTTGCCATTCCGCAACGGGTGCTGGTCGATCTGCGCGGGGCGATGGCGAAAGGGGATTCCAGGGTGACCGCGACGATCCCGGGTCATCAGCGTTCCGAGGACGGCAAGGTTGCGATGGTCGAAAACACCGTGGATTCGACCACCGGCATGATCACGGTGCGCGGCATCATGGACAACGGCAACGAAACGCTGTGGCCGGGCACGCTCGTGAATACGAAGCTCACCGTTCGAACCGAGGACGGGGTGACGGTACCTTCGGCCGCCGTGCAGCGCAGCCAGAGCGGCAACTACGTCTTCGTGATGTTGGACGGCAAGGCTCATGTTCAGCCGGTCGATGTCAGCCGGACGTTCCAAGGGCAGTCCGTCATCGCAAAGGGGCTGTCAGGAGGCGAGGACGTCGTTACCGACGGGCAATTGTTATTGTCCGAGGGAACTCCGATCGCCGTGCGTGGCCCCAAGGCGGGGGCCTGATCCATGAACCTTTCGGAGCTTTGTATCCGCCGTCCCGTCATGACCACGCTCATGACGGCGTCGATCATTGCGTTCGGGGTGTTCGGCTTTCGACTGCTCCCTGTCTCCGCACTTCCGAAGGTGGATTTCCCGACCATCGCTGTGACGGCGACCTTGCCGGGCGCGAGCGCGGATACCATGGCCGCGTCCGTGGCCGGACCGATCGAGCGCCAGCTCTCGACGATTGCCGGTATCTCGTCGATGTCCTCGACATCTTCGCAAGGCACGACGGCGATCACCATCCAGTTCGACCTCAACCGCAGCATCGACGCTGCGGCGCTGGACGTGCAGACCGCGCTGACCATCGCGCAGCGGCGACTGCCGATCGAAATGACGATTCCGCCGAGTTTCCGGAAGGTCAATCCGTCGGACTTCGCCATCCTGTTCATCTCGCTGAGTTCCGAGACGCTGCCGTTGTCCACGGTCAACGAATATGGCGACATCACCATCGGGCAGGCGCTGTCGCAAATTCAGGGGGTCGCGCAGGTCGTCATCTTCGGCACCCAGAAATTCGCGATCCGGGTGCAGGCCGATCCGGAAGCTGCGGCCGCGCGCGGCATATCGCTCGAGGAGATACGGGCCGCGGTTTCGCGCGCCAACTCGTCCACGCCGGTCGGCACCCTGAACGGCCCGAAACAGGACGTCGCCCTGCAGGCGTCCGGCCAGATGGACAATGCGGCCGACTACAGCCACGTAATCGTCGCCTGGCGTAACGGCTCGCCGGTCAGGCTGGACGAGATCGCCAAGGTCTATGACAGCGTCGAGAACGACAAGACGGCGACCTGGTTCAACGGCGTCCGTTCGATCGTTCTGGCAATCTACAAGCAGCCGGACGCCAATACCGTTGCCGTCGTCGACGGCGTCCTGGCAAAATTGCCGTCGCTGCGGGCGCAGATACCGCCGTCGGTGAAAATCGACGTCACCATGGATCGTTCGCAATCCATTCGCCAGTCGGTCAGCGATGTCGAAGAGACCCTGCTGATCGCGATCGGCCTCGTGATCCTGGTGATCTTCCTGTTCCTGCGTTCGGCGTCCGCAACCTTCATTCCGGCGCTGGCGGTGCCGATCTCGCTCTGCGGCACCTTCGCCGCCATGTACATGCTGGACTTCTCCGTCAACAACATGACGCTGCTGGCGCTGACGCTGTCCGTCGGATTCGTCGTCGACGACGCCATCGTGATGCTGGAAAACATCGTCCGGCACATCGAGCACGGCATGCGTCCGTTCGAGGCGGCGTTGAAGGGCGCGCGGGAGATCGGATTTACCATCATTTCGATCACCTTCTCGCTGATCGCGGTGTTCATTCCGGTGCTGCTGATGGGCGGCATTGTCGGCCGCGTGTTCCGTGAATTCGCGGTCACGATCGCGGTCGCCATCGTAGTCTCGGGTTTCGTCTCGCTGACGCTGACGCCGATGTTGTGCGCGCGGGTGCTGCGGGCGCATGACGAAACCAAGAAGCCGAATGTCGTGCTTCGTGTCTTCGAGGCCATGTTCGAGGCCTGGCTGCGCGGCTATGAATGGGCGCTCGACCGGGTGTTGGCGTACAAGGCGTTAATGTTGGTCGTGACGCTGGCGACGCTGGCGGGAACCATTGCGCTGTACATCGTCGTACCCAAGGGATTTTTCCCGCAGGAAGACACCGGATTCCTGACCGGAATCACCGAGGCTGCGACCGATACGTCGTTTGAAGCGATGTCGGTGCGGCAAAAGGCGATCACCGACATTCTCAGCCAGGATCCGGCGGTCGATTATATCAACAGCACGGTGGGCGCGGGCGGGCCGAACCCGACCGCCAATTTCGGCCGGCTGTTCATCGCCTTGAAGCCGAGAGCCGAACGCGAGTCGGCGCCCGTCGTGATGTTGCGTCTGCGCCAGAAGGCGATGCAGGTCCCCGGGATGCAGGCGTTCTTCCAGAGCATTCAAAACCTGAATATCGGCGGACGTCCGTCCAAGAGCCAGTACCAGTACACCTTGCAGAGCGGCGATACGGAGTCGCTATACCGGTTGGCGCCCGAGATGCGCGACAAAATCGCAAAAGTGCCGGGCTTGCTCGATGTCACGACCGATCTCTATATCAAGAACCCGCAGATGACGGTCGATATCGACCGCGAGAAGGCCGCGGTCTACGGCATCACCGTCGATCAGGTTCGCAACCAGCTCTACAACGCCTATGGCGCACGTCAGGTCGGCACCATCTACAAGCCGTCCAACGACTACCAGATTATCCTTGAGGCGCAGCCGCAATTCCGCGTCGATCCGTCCGATCTCTCCAAGCTTTATATGAAAACCCAAAACAACCAGACCATTCCGCTCGACGCGGTGGCGAAACTGGTTCCCTCGGTCGGCCCGTTGCAGATCAACCACCAGGGTCAGCAGCCCGCGGTGACAATCTCGTTCAACCTCGCGCCGAACTACTCGCTCGGTTATGCCGTCGACGAGATTAGCAAGATCGAACAGGGTTCAAATCTTCCGGCGACCATTGCCACCGGTTTCTCGGGCACCGCGCAGGTGTTCCAGGATTCGCTGCGCGGGCAGGGCGTGCTGATTCTGGCGGCCGTGTTTGCGGCTTTCGTCATCCTCGGCATTCTCTACGAGAGTTTTATTCATCCGATCACCATCATCTCCGGCCTGCCGTCGGCGGGCATTGGAGCGATCCTGACGCTGATGCTGTTCAATATGGAGCTGTCCGTCATCGCGATGATCGGCATCGTGATGCTGGTCGGCATCGTCAAGAAGAACGCCATCATGATGGTAGACTTCGCGCTGGAACGCCGCCGCGTCGGCTTGAGCGCCGAGCATGCGATCCGCGAAGCCGCGCTGCTGAGGTTTCGCCCGATCATGATGACGACGTTCGCGGCGATCTTCGGCACGCTGCCGATTGCGATCGGAGCCGGAGCCGGCGCCGAGTTGCGTCAGCCGCTTGGTGTCGCCGTGGTCGGCGGCCTCTGCGTCTCGCAACTGCTGACGCTGTTCATCACGCCGGTGATCTACATCTATCTCGACCGCATCGACCGTCGCCTGAAGCGCCGGCTCGATCCGCAGCTCGAGGAGACCGATGACGGCGAGCGGCCGCACGTGGTCGCGGCCGAATAATGATGCCGGGGCGGGCGATGCGGTCCGCCCACCGGGTGCTGTTCGCCGCCAGCCGCTAAGCGTTCAATCCGCGAACTGATTTGTCTCAAGGATGATCGGAGCCCAACGATCGACCTCGCTGATCAACTTGATCTTCAACGCTTCAGGCGTAGCTTCGTTCTGTGAGACGGGTTCCGTATTGATATCGTTAAACCGCTTCACCAAATCCGGGTCCCGCAACGCCTCTTGAAGCGTCCTGGACAACTTCCGGACGACATCGTCGGGCGTTCCCTTGGGCGCATAAAGGCCATGCCAGGCCGCCACTTCAAAATCCTTCAATCCAGCTTCGTCTGCGGTCGGAAGATCCGGCATCGAAGTGAGGCGGGATTTCGTCGTGATGGCGTAGCCCTTGACCAGCTTCGAGGCGATCGGGCCGGTGGTATTCGTGGTCTGGTCGCAGCTGAGATCGATTTGTTTGGAGATAAGGTCGTTCATCACCGGTGCATTACCCTTATAGGGCACCGCGAGAATTTGCTTGTCGACTGCCATCATGAACAGCATGCCGCAAAGATGCGAAGCGGCTCCCAATCCGGCATTGCCGAACGTCATCTTGTCGCCATTCGCCTTGATGTAAGCGACAAGCTCGGCCAGCGTGTTCGGCGGCAAATCGGGCCGTCCGATGATCGTCATCGGAGCATTGGTCACGAGACCAATAGGAGCGAATGCGGTTTTCGTGTCGTAAGCCAGCTTGCGGTACAGCGTGGCTGCCGTCGACATGCCGATGTGGTGGATGAGGAGGGTGTAGCCATCGGGCTCCGCGCGTGAGGCCCGTGTCGCCGCGATTGTGCCTCCGGCGCCCAATGCGTTCTCGATGATGATCGGCTGCCCAAGCAGCTTGGACATCGATTGGGCCGTCACGCGCGCGACGGTATCGGTCGGTCCTCCTGCGGCGAACGGAACGAGCAGGGTGATTGCCTTGTTCGGGTAGCTTTGCGCCAGAGCCGTGGAGCTGATCATCGCGAGCGCGATGGCGATAATGGCTGTTTTCTTCATCGTGTCTCCTTGAGGACCTGATCTGCGGTCTTTCGATCGCAGATCCTGTGCCTCACCATCAATCCAGTATGTCAGGTGGCGCATCGTCACGCGTCGGACCTGTGGACAGCCTCCACAACGGCTTCGATCACGTCCTTCGTCGTCGCGGTGCCGACACGGGGCGTCGTGATACCGGCTCCAGTAACTTTTTCCACGGCCCGCATCAAGCCGGGCGTCGAGAAGCGCGTGACGATCGCCGGTCTGGAACGGCGGAGCCGCGGGTCGGGGAACGCGCATTCGCGCCTTGCCCGCCTGCTTCCACTCAGATCGAGAAACTTGTCCCGCAGCCGCAGGAGGCGGTGGCGTTGGGGTTGACCACCCGGAACGACGCACCGATGAGATCGTCGACGAAATCGACCTCCGAGCCGGCCAGGAACGGCACCGAGGCGGGATCGACCAGCACGACTGCGCCTTCGCGTGCGATCACCAGATCGTCTTCGGCCTTCGCGTGTTCAACGTCGAATTTGTACTGAAAGCCGGAACAGCCGCCACCTTCGACGGAGATGCGCAGCATGGCGCCGTCGCCCTCGGTCTTGAGGATTTGCCCGATGCGGCGGGCAGCCCGCTCGCTGACGGTGATGGCAGCAGTCATAGGCAGGGTCTCCGGTAGAAAGGCGTCATACCCAATTCATTTGGTATGCCGTGCCAGACATAGTTAAGTGCGTAATGTCGCGGAATCAAATGGATAAGGACTAATAAAACGTGTCGGTCGGAATGGCTGCCCCTCGCTCGCTTTATGCCTGCGACCCCGATCACAGCCGCGGCCGGCTGTTCGCGGAGCCGCCGAGCAAGACCCGCAGCCCGTTCCGGCGCGACTGCGACCGGGTGATCCATTCGACCGCGTTCCGCCGTTTGAAGCATAAAACCCAGGTTTTCGTGTTCCACGAAGGCGATCATTACCGCACAAGGCTGACCCATTCGCTGGAAGTGGCCCAGATCGCCCGTGCGCTGGCCCGGCAGCTTGGGCTCGACGAGGACCTCACGGAAACGTTGGCGTTGGCCCATGACCTCGGCCACCCCCCGTTCGGCCATGCCGGCGAGCGGGCGCTCGACAAATGCCTGCAAGGGCATGGCGGCTTCGATCACAACGCCCAGACGCTCCGCGTCGTGACCGCGCTGGAGCACCGTTACCCCGAATTCGACGGGCTCAATCTGACCTGGGAATCGCTCGAGGGCATCGTCAAGCACAACGGCCCTCTGACCGAGCGCAGCGGGGCTCCGGCCGGCCGCTACAGCGACGGCGATGTCCCGATCGGGATCGCCGACTTCAACGGCAAGTTCGATCTGGAGCTGTGGAGTTTTGCGTCGCTGGAGGCGCAGGTCGCGGCCTTCGCCGACGATATCGCCTATGACGCCCATGACATCGATGACGGGCTGCGGGCCGGTCTGTTTGGGGTCGATGACCTCAAGGTCATGCCGCTGACAGCCGACATCATTGCCGAGATCGACAGGCATTACCCGGTTCTCGACAACGACCGGCGCGGCGCGGAACTGGTGCGCGAACTGATTTCATACATGATCAATGCTGTCATGTCGGAGGCGGGCAAGCGCCTTTCGGCGGCGCAACCGCAATCGGCCCATGACGTCCGCCACCACGATCAGCCGCTGGTCGCATTTCCGCCCGCGGTGGCGCAGGAGGAGGCCGCGATCAAGGCGTTCCTGAAGCAGCGGATGTACCGCCACGAACGGGTAATGCGGGTCATGGGTGAGGCGGAACAGATCCTGTTCGACCTGTTCGCGCGCTATCAGGAGTCGCCGGGCGATCTGCCTGCCGAATGGGTCGAAGGCACCGAGCGCGAGACGGAAAGCGGGCGTGCGCGGCGGATCGGCAATTTCATTGCGGGGATGACCGACCGGTTTGCCCTGATGGAGCATCAAAGGCTTTTTGACTCGACCCCGGATTTGCGTTAGGCGGCGGCCCAGGTACTTTTGAAAATGGCCGAAAAACTCCCTTCACCGCATCTTTTTGCCGACGTTCTTGCGCGCGTGCACGCCATCTGTGCCGCGCTCGCGACCGAGGGCGATTGGCCCGACGGCATCGATTTCTCCCGCGTGGTGGTCGAACCGCCGCGCGATGCCACCCATGGCGACATGGCGACCAATGCCGCGATGGTGCTCGCCAAGGAAGCCAAAACGAAGCCGCGCGATCTCGCCGACAAGATAGCGGAAAGGCTGCGCGCCGACGATCTCATTGCCTCCGTCGATGTCGCCGGACCCGGCTTCATCAATCTCACCTTGAAACCGCAGGTCTGGGCCGACGCGCTGCGCACCGTGTTGCGCGAAGGTTCCTCCTACGGGGCAAGCGCGATCGGCGGCGCCGAAAAGGTCAATGTCGAATATGTCTCGGCCAATCCGACCGGGCCGATGCATGTCGGCCATTGCCGTGGCGCGGTGTTCGGCGACGCGCTGTGCAGCCTGTTGCAGTTCGCGGGCTACGACGTCACGCGTGAATATTACATCAACGACGCCGGCGCGCAGGTCGACGTGCTCGCACGCTCCGCTTTCCTGCGTTACCGCGAGGCGCTCGGCGAGGACATCGGCGCGATCCCGGAGGGGCTCTATCCCGGCGACTATCTTGTTCCGGTAGGGCAGGCGCTCGCCGCCGAATATGGCGACAAGCTCAAGGCGATGACGGAAAACGCCTGGCTGCCGATCGTGCGCAATAAGGCCATCGACATGATGATGGAGATGATCAAGGGCGATCTCGCAGCCCTCAACATCAAGCACGATGTGTTTTTCTCGGAGCGTTCGCTGATCGAGACCGGCAACAACAAGGTTACCGAGGCCCTCGATTATCTGCGTTCCAAGGGCGACGTCTATGAAGGTCGGTTGCCGCCGCCCAAGGGCAAGCCGGTCGAGGACTATGAGGATCGCGAGCAGACGCTGTTCCGCGCCACCGCATATGGCGACGATGTCGACCGGCCCCTGATCAAGTCCGACGGTGCCTACACCTATTTCGCTGCCGACATCGCCAACCACAAGAACAAGTTCGACCGCGGCTTCACCAATCTGATCGACGTGTTCGGCGCCGACCACGGCGGTTACATCAAACGCACGCAGGCGGCGGTGAAGGCCGTCACCGCGGGCAAGGCGACGCTCGACGTCAAGATCGTGCAACTGGTCAAGCTGCTGCGCGACGGCGAACCGGTGAAGATGTCAAAGCGCTCCGGCGAATTCGTCACCTTGCGCGAGGTCGTCGACGAGGTCGGCTCGGACGCGGTGCGGTTCATGATGCTGTTCCGCAAGAACGACGCGGTGCTGGATTTCGACCTCGCCAAGGTGATCGAGCAGTCCAAGGACAACGCGGTGTTCTATGTCCAGTACGGACACGCCCGTGGCCACTCGATCTTCAAGAACGCCCGCGAGGTGGTTCCAGACCTCCCCGGGGATGACGTTGCCCGGGCGGCCTGGCTCGGAACCGCCGCGGTGGAGCGGCTGACCGACCCGGCGGAACTTGGCCTTTTGAAGCAGCTCGCGCTCTATCCCCGGATGATCGAGGCCGCCGCGGTGGCACACGAGCCACACCGAATCGCTTTTTATCTGTATGATCTTGCCAGCGAATTTCATGCGCTTTGGACGAGGGGGCGCGATTTGCCCTATTTACGCTTCATTATCAATAATGATGCAGAGATCACGAGGGCGCGGCTGGCGATGGTCCAGGGCGTCGTCTCGGTTCTGGCATCGGGCTTAGCCGTTCTCGGCGTCCACGCTCCAACCGAGATGCGGTAGGCAGGGGCGAAAGCCCTCACGAATGGGGATTTGTGGGGGTATCTGGCAGGGGCCAATTCGTTTGTACGGAGAACATGTACTGGCGACTTGGAGCTGCCCCGGAGGGATGCATCTTCACGATGGCTGATCGATATCAGAACCGACATTTTCCTGCAGCCGACGATTACGATCGCGGCGATACTCCGGTGCGAGCCGAGAACGACCCATTGGCCGAACTGGCCCGGCTGATCGGGCAGGCCGATCCGTTCGGTACCCCCGCCAAGACGCCGCATCCGCTGCAATCGCGGGCCAATGTGCGCCCGAGCTATGAGCCGGTGCAAGAAGAGGTGGAAGAAGACGAGGTGACCGCTCCGGCAGGCCCGCCGCCCTGGATGCAGCGCGCCCGGCAGGAAGCCCCGCCAGCGCAGGAACCCGCGCAGGATTACGAAGAGCCGGAGTACCAGCCGAGCCCGGTGCATCCGTTGCACCGGTATGCGACCGGACAGCCTGCGGCCACCCAAATCCATTCTGCCCAAAGCTATCCCGCCCAGAACCATCCCGCGCAAGATTATTACGAGGCGCCGCAGACCGCGGAGCATGAACAGCAGGCGGTCGATCCGTCACGCTATGACGACGCGCTCTATGGCCGTATCGAATCCGGCGAGCAGAACTACCAGCGCGACCCGGCCTATCCGGACGATCCCTACGCCTATCCGAACGAATACGAAGATGAGCCCGAGCCGCGCAGGCGCGCCAGCGGGATGGTGACGGTCGCCGCCGTGCTGGCGCTGGCCGTGGTGGGGACAGGCGCTGCCTATGCCTACCGCACCTATGTCGGTGCTCCCCGCAGCGGCGAGCCGCCGATCATCAAGGCCGACAACAGCCCGACCAAGGTCGTGCCGGCGCCGGCGGATGGCGTTGCCAAGACGCCGGACCGCATGCTGCCCGGCGATGGCGGAGAGAAGATCGTTTCGCGCGAGGAGACGCCGGTCGACGTCAATTCCAAGGCCGGCCCGCGTATCGCGTACCCGCCGCTGAACCAGAACGGCAACCCGCCGCCCATTGCGAGTGTAGCGACGGCTGCGCCGCCGCCGGCCACGGCTGCGAACGGCACGATACCGAACAGCGAACCGCGCAAGATCAAGACGCTGGCGGTCAAGGGCGACGCTGAGAACGGCGGCGTGCCGGCCGGCGTGGCGGCACCTGCAACCCCGGCAAAACCGGCGGCTGCCGCACGGCCACCGGCTGCGCCGGCGACCGCCACACCCCCCCGCAATCCGGCCTCGGCCAACGCCAGCGCCAATACGCCGCTATCCCTGTCGCCGCAGGGCGGGGCTCAACCCGACCCGGCGCCCGCGCCCACGCGGACGGCCTCCACCAATCCGGCGGCCACTAATCCCGCGCCGGCCTCCGCAGGCGGCTACGTGGTCCAGGTCTCCTCGCAGAAGAACGAGGCAGACGCGCAGGCGTCCTACAAGGCGCTGCAAACCAAGTTCCCCGGCGTGCTCGGCGCTCACTCCTCCCTGGTCAAACGCGTCGATCTCGGCGAGAAGGGCGTCTATTACCGGGCATTTGCCGGCCCGTTCGCTTCGGCGGACGAGGCGGTTCAGGTCTGTACCAGCCTGAAAGCTGCCGGCGGGCAGTGTTTCGTCCAAAGGAATTAACGGCCGTTTCCTTGACGCTTGAGCGGTGCGGGGGCTAATCGGCCCCATGAACAGCCGCGCATTCATCACGGGCGTATCGGGACTTGAACTGAGCGCCGCCGAGCGCGAATTCATTCGCGCCGAGCGGCCGTGGGGCTTTATCCTGTTCAAGCGCAATATCGAGACGCCTGCCCAAGTATCTAATCTTGTTCGCGAATTGCGGGGTCTGATAGAAAACGCCGATGCCCCGGTCCTGATTGACCAGGAAGGCGGGCGGGTTCAGCGCTTGGGGCCGCCGCATTGGCCGGTCTATCCGCCCGGCGCCGCCTTTGGCGCGCTGTACGACATCGACCCACAGCTCGGCCTTTCGGCGGCCCGTTTGAGCTCGCGGCTGATCGCGGACGACCTTGCTGCGCTTGGCGTCACGGTCGACTGCCTGCCGCTGGCGGACGTGCCGGTCGAAGGCGCCGATGCCGTAATCGGTAACCGGGCCTATGGAACCGAGCCGGGCAAGGTCGCTTCGATTGCACGTGCCGTGACCGAGGGGCTGGAGCAGGGCGGCGTGCTGCCCGTCCTGAAACACATTCCCGGCCATGGAAGGGCCACGGCGGACAGCCATATTGGACTGCCGACGGTCGACACGGCGCGAAACGAGCTGGAGCGGACCGATTTTGCCGCCTTCCAACCGCTGGCGGACCTGCCGATGGCGATGACCGCACATGTTGTGTTTAGCGCGTTGGACCCCGCCCATCCGGCGACGACTTCTGCGACAATCATCCAGCAAGTGATTCGCGGCGTGATTGGGTTCCAGGGTTTGTTGATGAGTGATGACGTGTCCATGAACGCGTTGGCGGGAACGATCGCTGAGCGGACCCGAGCCATCGTCGACGCCGGCTGCGACATGGTCCTGCATTGTAACGGCAAGCTCGACGAGATGCGCGACGTTGCGCGCGAGACGCCGGAGTTGGCGGGGGAAGCCCTGCAGCGCGCCATACGGGCGCTGGCCTCGCGAAAGCCGCCGCAGCCGCTGGATCGGCGGGCCGCACGGGCTGAACTGGACGCGTTGTTGAATCGGGTAGGGACGGCATGACGGCTGAGATTCTATCGTTTGAAACCGGGCGGCCCGCCGAAATCGCTGACGGCGAACCGTCGCTGGTCGTCGATGTCGAGGGCTATGAGGGCCCGCTCGACCTCCTGCTGACGTTGGCGCGACAACAGAAGGTGGATCTTTCCAAGATTTCGATCCTGGCGCTGGCCGACCAGTATCTGATCTTCATCGAGGCGGCGCGGAAAATCCGTCTCGAACTGGCGGCCGACTATCTGGTGATGGCGGCCTGGCTCGCATTCCTGAAATCGCGGCTGCTGCTGCCCGAGCCGGCGACCCCCGATGGCCCGAGCGCCGAGGAGATGGCAACCGCGCTCGCCAACCGGCTGCGCCGGCTCGAGGCCATCAGAGAAGCCGCGAACCGGCTGATGAACCGGCCGCAGTTCCAGCGCGATATCTTTCCGCGCGGCAATCCGGAATCGATCGCGGAAATCCGCCATCCGAAATTCACCGCAACCCTGTTCGACCTGCTCACCGCTTATGCCGCGCAGCGCCAGCAACGTGTGCTGGCGACCGTGCATCTGACCAAGCGCACGGTGTGGTCGCTTGCGGAAGCGCGTGCGTCCCTGGAACGCCTCGTCGGCATGGCCGAAGACTGGAGCTGCCTCGACGACTATCTCCTCAATTACGTCGTTGATCCCTCGCAAAAGGCAACGGTGTTCGCCTCGAGCTTCGCCGCAGCCCTTGAGCTGGTGCGCGAAGGCGAGATGGAGCTGAATCAGAAAGAGGCGTTCGCGCCGCTGTATTTTCGTAAGCGTCAGCCGCAAGCCTCCGGTGCGATGTCCGCGCCGGACCTTTCGGTCGAGTAAGTGGAAGAAGGAGACTTAGCCATGGCAAGCCTGGCGGAAAAACGCATGGAAGATGCCGAGGAACGTCCCGCTGATCCCACGGCCCGGCCGGAGGAGTTGCGGCTCCTGGAAGCGCTGCTGTTCGCCTCCGCCGAGCCGGTCGATCAGGCGGCCTTGGCCAAACGGATGCCGGACGGGGTCGACATCAAGATGGCGCTGGCGCAACTGCAGGCGGAGTATTCCTCGCGCGGCGTCAATCTGGTTCGCGTCGCCAACAAATGGACGTTTCGTACCGCCGGCGACCTGTCATGGCTGATGACACGGGAGAGCACCGAAACGCGGCGGCTGTCGCGCGCCGCGATCGAAGTGCTCGCCATCATCGCCTATCACCAGCCGGTGACGCGCGCCGAGATCGAGGACATCCGTGGCGTGATCACGTCGAAGGGGACGCTGGACGTCTTGCTCGAGACCGGCTGGATCCGTCCGCGCGGCCGCCGCAAGACGCCGGGTCGTCCTTTGACCTTCGGCACGACGGAAGCGTTCCTGTCGCAGTTCAGCC
The DNA here is from genome assembly GCA_963847015.1 of uncultured Alphaproteobacteria bacterium. GTDB lineage: Bacteria > Pseudomonadota > Alphaproteobacteria > Rhizobiales > Xanthobacteraceae > Bradyrhizobium. The sequence continues at coordinate 120,603 of CAWJYI010000013.1, forward strand.
TGGAGCAACTCGGCGATCTCCCGGGTCTGGAAGAGCTCAAGGGAACGGGCTTGCTGGATTCCCGGCTGCCTTCCGGCTTCAGCGTTCCCACGCCCTCGGATGATACCGCGCTGCGCGAGGACGAGGACCCGCTGGATGCCGGCGATAGCCTGGAACTGTTGCTGGCCCCGGCCGCCGAGCCCGAAAACGGAAGCGGAAGCTAGTTCCGCCGGGGCGCGATTTATCCCCGCGGTTTATTCCCGGAACGGCGGTTAACGGTAGCAATAATACGTAGCCGCGACAGCGATTTGCCGCGGCCTAGGTCCTTGTTTTTGACACCTCCCGGGCCTACCTTCCGGCAAAGCTTAGGCCGGTTGCCGGCCGTCTCTTTTGGAGGATTGCAGGATGGGTTCGCTTAGCATTTGGCACTGGATCGTCGTGATCGCAGTGGTCCTGCTGTTGTTCGGCCGCGGCAAGATTTCGGACCTGATGGGCGATGTTGCGCAGGGCATCAAGGCCTTCAAAAAGGGCATGCAGGACGATGACAAGACGGCCGAAAAGCCCGAGCCGACCAAGAGCATCGACCACAGCGCGGCGCCGACGGCGGCGCGGACCGATGTCGGCAGCAAGGCTGTCTGAACCAATCATCGGTTGAAACACGCCGGCTGAGAAAAGGCGCCGATTGCCCGAAATCTTGGTACAAGCCAAACCTTGATCCAAGTATTGGGGCGCGGACGTCTCGCGTGAGCGGAAGAATTCATGTTCGACATCGGCTGGAGTGAACTGGTCGTCATCGCGGTTGTCGCGTTGATCGCCATCGGCCCGAAAGAATTGCCGGGCGTGCTGCGCATGGTCGGGCAGTGGATGGGCAAGGCCCGCAAGATGGCCTCCGAATTCCAGGGCCAGTTCCAGGAAGCCATGCGCGAGGCCGAAATGGCCGACATCAAGAAGAGCTTTGACGAGGTCAAGGAAGCCGCCACCGGCTTGACCAGCGGCAACATCATGACCTCGCTGCAAAAGGACGTCGGCGACGCCCTGCGGATCGACGACATCGACAAGCCTGTGACTGACAAGCCCGCAGATCGACAAGCCCGTGGACGCGCAGATCGCTTCCGCAATCGGCGAACCGGTTACGCCAATCGGCGAACCGGTTACGCCGGCCGCGCCGACGCCGGAAACCTTCGTCGAGGCCGAGGCGCATACGGCGGCATCCGAGCCGCTGGCGATCACGCGCGAGGTTTTGCCCGCGCCGCAGGATATCACGCCTCCGGCTGCTCAAGACGTCACGCCGCGGCTCCGGACGTGCTCAAGGACGCCAAAGCGTCATGAGCGCCGAAGACATCGAGGCCAGCAAAGCACCGCTGATGGACCATCTGATCGAGCTGCGTTCGCGGCTGATCAAGGCGCTGCTCGGCTTCGGTATCGCATTCATTTTCTGCTTCTTCTTCGCCAAGCAGATCTACAACGTGCTGGTGTGGCCGTTCGTCTGGATCGCGGGTCCCGAAAACTCGAAGTTCATCTACACCGCGCTGCTGGAATATTTCCTCACGCAATTGAAGCTCGCGCTGTTTGGCGCCGGCTTCATCTCGTTCCCGATCGTGGCGACGCAGATCTACAAATTCGTGGCGCCCGGCCTCTACAAGCACGAGCGCGGCGCGTTCCTGCCCTATCTGATCGCAACCCCGTTCTTCTTCGTGCTGGGCTCGCTGCTGGTCTATTTCGTCGTGCTGCCGATGCTGGTGCGCTTCTCGCTCGGCATGCAGCAGATGGGCGGGCCCGAGACCGCGCAAATCCAGCTATTGCCGAAGGTCGGCGAATATTTGTCGCTGATGATGTCGCTGATCTTCGCCTTCGGCATCGCATTCCAGCTCCCGGTCATCCTGACGCTGCTGGGGCGGATCGGCATCATCACCTCAAAGCAGCTGCGCGAGAAGCGGCGCTATTTCATCGTCGTCGCCTTCATCATCGCCGCCGTCCTGACGCCGCCGGACGTGCTGAGCCAGGCCTCGCTCGCGATTCCCTTGCTGGGGCTCTACGAAGGCTCGATCATCGCGGTCCGCATGGTGGAAAAGAAGGCAGCCGCCGCGACGGCCGCAACAGGGACGCCGCCCCCCGCCAGCCCGCCACCGCCCGAGACCAATCCGGCGGAATAGGGCGCTGCGCCCGCATTTTTCCTATCATCGCCCGGCGCTGCCGATGATTCGTCATGCCCGGGCTTGACCCGGGCATCCGCGACTTGTTCTAACGCTCGCCTAATTTCTGGTTGGGGATCGAGCCCGACCTTAGAGGGACTTTAGCCCTATGCACGACATCAAATCGATCCGCGACAACCCTGCAGCCTTTGACGCCGGACTGAAGCGCCGCGGGCTGGCGCCGCTGTCGGCCTCGCTGCTGGCGATCGACGAAAAGCGCCGCGCGGGGATCCTGGCCTCGGAGCAGGCGCAGGCCAGGCGTAACGCGGCCTCGAAGGAAATCGGTGACGCCAAGAAAGCGAAGGATGAGGCGAGGGCCGCCAAACTGATGGCGGAGGTCGCCGAGCTCAAGACCACGATGCCGCAGCTCGAGCTGGCCGCGAAGACGGCAGATGATGAGCTGGCAAAAGAATTGGCCGCGATCCCGAACCTGCCGCTCGACGAAGTCCCCGATGGTGTCGACGAGCACGGCAATGTGCAGCGTCATGTCTACGGCAAGGTACGCGCGTATGGATTTGCGACGAAACCGCATGACGAACTCGGCGACGCGCTCGGCTACATGGATTTCGCGACGGCGGCGAAACTGTCCGGCGCGCGTTTTGTCGTGCTCAAAAAAGGCCTCGCGCGGCTGGAGCGCGCAATCGGGCAGTTCATGCTCGACCTCCACACCAACGAGCATGGCTATGCCGAGATCAACCCGCCGCTGCTTGTCCGTAACGACACGATGTTCGGCACCGGGCAGCTGCCGAAATTTGAAGACGATCAGTTTTGGGCCGTCAAAGGCGAATTGCTGGCGGACGGCGTTACCGCGGAAAATCTGAGAGGCGAACGTCTCGGTCTCATCCCGACCGCCGAAGTATCGCTGACGAACCTCGTTCGCGAATCCATCCTCGACGAAAAAGAACTGCCGATGCGCCTGACCGCGTTGACGCCGTGCTTTCGTGCGGAAGCAGGCGCTGCCGGCCGCGACACCCGCGGCATGATCCGCCAGCATCAATTCACCAAGGTTGAACTGGTCTCGATCGCGACACCGGAGACCAGCCGCGACGAGCATGAGCGCATGCTCGCCTGCGCCGAGGAAGTATTGAAGCGTCTCGATCTGCATTATCGCGTGATGACGCTGTGCGCCGGCGACATGGGGTTTTCCGCCCAGAAAACCTACGACATCGAGGTCTGGATGCCGGGGCAGGGCGAGGGCGGCGCCTATCGCGAGATCTCAAGCTGCTCGGTGTGCGGCGATTTTCAGGCCCGGCGTATGGATGCGCGCTATCGCGGCCCCGACGGCAAGCCGCGTTTCGTGCATACGCTGAACGGTTCCGGCACGGCGGTCGGTCGCGCGCTGATTGCAGTGATGGAAACCTACCAGCAGCAGGATGGTTCGATTGCCGTGCCAGACGTCTTGCAACCGTACATGGGCGGTGTGAAGGTAATCGAACACGACGGGTAGCAGTAGGAAGCGCGCGAAATGGTCTTGCATCGCGACATCTACTGGGTGGGGAGACAATGGGCGGTCACCGGCCATGGCTTGCAGGCCTGCGATCAGAAACAGAAGGGCAAATTTGACATCGAGGCCGCCCGCTTGTGGGACGACGGCCTGGTCGAAACCATGCACGCCAAGGAATGGCTCAACGCGGCGGACTTCGACAAGGGGTTGGAGATCGCGCGGAAGCGATACCCTGGGCAACCGAGCAACGCTGCTGAACCACCCAAGGAAACTTTCAAGGAAACTTTCGAGGAAACTTTCAAGGAAACTTCCAAGGAAACTTCCAAGGAAGCATCCAAGGAAACACTACAAGGAGAACCACCAAAGGCAGAACCACCCAAGGCAAGTGTCTTGCCGGCGCAGCCCAGCCCGCCAGTCGCACCGCTTCGACCGGCCCCCCGACGTGAAGAACCGAAGCCTCAAGAGCCCGTTCCGATCGATCTGAAGCAAAAGATTGCTGAAATCAAAGTATCGATGCGCGCAAAGCGCAGTGCTGTGGAGCCGTCGAAACCGGTGCTGCCGGCATTTCAGGCCCGCTTCCCGGCTAGTGCGAAGTTCGTACAGCTCTGGCGCGTCCGGCAAAAAAAGTAGGGTCCGCCGGGTTTGCCTCGGCGTAGATAGCCGGATAAGACGGCGCCTTCTGACAAAAACGGCTTCCAATCGAACCAGAAGGCATTTTGACGGATGCGAATTCTCTGCACCAACGACGACGGCATCCATGCCCCCGGCCTGAAGATCGTCGAGGAGATCGCAAGCGCACTGTCCGACGATGTCTGGATCGTTGCGCCGGAGCTCGATCAATCCGGCGTCTCGCATTCGCTGTCGCTGAACGATCCGCTGCGCCTGCGCGAAGTCGGCCCGCGCCACTTCGCGGTGCGCGGCACGCCGACCGATTGCGTGATCATGGGCGCGCGCCACATCCTCGGCGAGAAGCTGCCCGATCTCGTGCTGTCGGGCGTCAACAAGGGCCGCAACGTCGCCGAGGACGTCGTCTATTCCGGCACCATCGCCGGCGCGCTTGAAGGCACCATTTTGGGAATCCCGTCATTCGCGCTGAGCCAGGAATTTTCCATCGAGACCCGCCACGCGCCGCTGTGGGACACCGCGCTGAAATTCGGACCCGACATCCTGCGCAAGGTGATCGATGCCGGCGTGCCCAGGAACACCGTGATCAATGTCAACTTTCCCGCCTGCACGCCCGACCAGGTCAAGGGCATCCGCGTCACGCGGCAGGGCAAGCGCAATCTCGGTTTCCTGAAAGTCGACAAGCGCCATGACGGCCGCGGCAACCCATATTTCTGGATCGGCTTCGAGCGCGCCGCGATGATGGACACGCCGGCCGAAGGCACCGACCTTGCGGCATTGGCCGCGCATTATGTATCGGTGACGCCGCTGCGCCTCGATCGCACCGACGAGGCGTTTTCGGAAGCGCTGACGACGACGCTGAGGTAGGAACGGAGAGGTAGGATCGGAAGCGCCGCTTCGCCGCGGCCTCTCGGTCCGATCGACGGTCTCTGGAATATTGGATCATGCGCTGGAGCCTGTCATCGGGCGGTGGCGGATGATGACAGGGCGCAGACCCTAAGCCGCCGTGCGCTTCAGCGCGCTGTTGATCATCTGCGCCAGCGTTTCCAGCTGAAACGGCTTTTGCAGCGCCGGGCGGTCGCGATATTCCTCGGGCAGACCGGAGGAGCCATAGCCGGTCGCGAAAATGAAGGGGCGGTCGCGCGCCTTGATCAGTTCGGCTACCGGCGTGATCACCTTGCCATTGACGTTGACGTCGAGAATGGCGAGATCGAATTCGGTCGATTGGGCGAGCTTGACGGCCTCGCCGATTTCGCCGGCCTCGGCTGCGACACTATAGCCCAGCTCTTGGAGCATGTCGGCGACCATCATCCGGATCATGACCTCGTCTTCGACGAGAAATACAGAACAGCCCGCCGGCCGTGTCGCCATCATATGGAATCCTTGCCTACCCCGGTTTTCAAGGTTCGCAAAAAACACCAGCGGGTGCAATGACAACATAGGTTGCGCGCCCGCGGCCGGCAACGCGGAGACTGCCAGTAATCGATTTCCAGGCCTCTAACGCCGGTCGGCAGCAACAGTTCCGGGACCGGGAACCCGATTTTCCGGGAAATCTTCGTTAAACAGAGGGCAGCTATTGCATCTGATGTTGGCCGAAGCACAGAGTGGCCGACGTATCGCCGCGAGACCGAAATGTCCCAAGAGCCGCCCGAAAAAATGATGTTTCAGCTCAGCCTGCGGCGGCGGGGGATCAGCGACCTCACCATCCTGCGCACCATGGAAGAGGTGCCGCGCGAGCTTTTCGTGGCAGCTCACGACCGCGCCTTTGCCTACCGTGACAGCGCGCTTGGGATCGCTTGCGGGCAGACCATCAGCCAGCCCTTCGTGGTGGCCTATATGACCGAGCAATTGCAGCTGCAGAAACATCACCGGGTGCTCGAAATCGGCGCCGGCTCCGGCTATCAGGCCGCCATCCTGTCGCGGCTTTGCCGGCACGTGCTGACGATCGAGCGTTACCGGACGCTGGCCGACGACGCCCGGACCCGGCTGGAAAAGCTCGGATACGACAATATCGAGGTGATGTTCGGCGATGGCTTCGATATTCCGGCCGGCGCCGGCAATTTCGACCGCATCATCGTGACCGCAGCGATGGAGCAGATTCCCGACGGCCTGATGCAGCGGCTTGAGCCGGGCGGCATCCTGATCGCCCCGGTTGGGCCGCATCACGGCACCCAGACGCTGGTGCGGGTGACCAGGACCGATGCCGGCTTCGACCGCAAGGAATTGGTCGACGTTCGCTTCGTGCCGGCGCTGCCGGGGATCGCCCGCGAACTGTAGAATTCCGGATTGGCGGTTCCCGCCAACATCTTATTCCAAGGGTTAAGCGGTTATTTACTCCGGACGTGTTTACTCAAAACAGTATTTTGTTGCGTACGAGTGAGTAACCATGTCCCGTGTCGCCGAGTTGCTTCGCTCGCGTCGCGTGCCGCAGATTGCGGTGCTGGCGCTGATGTCGGTTGGCTTTGCCGGCTGCAGCGCCGATATGCAGACGCGCCTTTCCCAAAATTCCTTCTCCAATCCCTTTGCCACGGACACCCAGGCCACCGGCTCGGTGCCGGCGCCGGCGGTCGAGCGCCGTGAGCTGCCGCAATATGCGCGGCCGCAAAGCCAATACCAGTCCCAGGCCTTGCCGCCACCGGCGGTCACCGCCCCGAATTCGTATCCGGCAGCCTCTGGCGGCGTATCGGGTGGCGGGCGCGGGATTTCGTCCTACGCGCCGCCGGCCCATCCGCAGCTCGAAACCACCGGCACGGTTGCGCCGCGTTCGGTCGCAGCAGCCCATCCGCCGGCCCATAGCGGCACCACGATCATCGTCGGCACCAGCGATACGCTCGATATCCTGGCGCGCCGCTACAATGTTCCAGCGGCTGCGATACTGCAGGCCAACGGCTACAAAGGTCCGCGCGCGCTGTCGCCCGGCCAGCAATTGATCATTCCTCCGCGCCAGACCGTTGCGGTCACAGCGCCCGCGCCGGTACTCGCGCCACCCGCAAGCAAACCGGTCGCTGCCGTGGCTACGCCGCCGAGCGTCCATGTCGTCAATCGCGGCGATACGTTGATGAGCATCGCCCACCGAAACCATATCTCGGTGGCCGAACTCGCCCGCGCCAATAACCTCGAACCAGTCGGCCAGGCTCAGCCTCGGCATGAAGCTCAATGTGCCCGGCGCGAAGACCGCCGCTGCCGCATCCGGTCGCGCAGCCGGTCGCGCCCGCGCAACCGGTTGCAGCCGTTGCAGTCCCCGCCACCAAGATGGCGGCAATCGCCGCGCCGCAGCAAAGCGTGCGTCTGGCGCAGGCGACAACCAATGTGGAGGAAAAGCCCGTTGCCGAAGCGCCTGCCGTCAAGCCCAGCGAAGCCACCGGCGCGCTGCCGACCTTCCGCTGGCCGGTGCGCGGCAAGGTGATCACGAGCTACGGCGCCAAAACCAACGGCAAGTCGAATGACGGTATCAATCTGGCGGTGCCGGAAGGCACACCGGTGAAGGCGGCGGAAGACGGCGTCGTGGCGTATTCCGGAAACGAGTTGAAAGGATACGGCAATCTGGTTCTGGTTCGGCACTCCAACGGTTACGTCACCGCATATGCCCATGCGAGTGAGCTGATGGTGAAGCGCGGAGACACGATCAAGCGTGGCCAGATCATTGCCAAATCGGGTCAGTCCGGAGAGGTGGGGTCGCCGCAACTCCACTTCGAGATCCGCAAAGGATCTTCACCGGTTGACCCGCTTCAATTCCTGAACGGGGCTTGATCGTCAGTTGCCGGGCTCGCCGCCTCCGCGAAAGCTTCGGCAAGCCACGCCAGGGAAAGCCGGCGAAGTCTGGATGACCGCGAGCCGGGATCCCGAGCATCCATCCCTGAAGTGAAGCGCTTACGAAGATCGATGGATACGCGGGTCGCGGGCCCGACGTATGACAAACGAGGTTGAGCGAGTTCAAACGCCTCGACCAGCCAGCGTAATTTACTTCCCCGTCAGCCGCACACCCAGCCGTCCCGCCAGTTCCTGCGTGAACTGCCAGGCGACGCGGCCCGAGCGTGAGCCGCGGGTGGTCGACCATTCCAGCGCCTCGCGCTCGAGTTCTTCGTCGGCGAGCTTGATGCCGTAATGGCCGCAATAGCCGCGCACCATCGCCAGATACTCATCCTGGCTGCAGCGGTGGAAACCGAGCCAGAGCCCGAAGCGGTCCGACAGCGAGACTTTTTCCTCGACCGCTTCGCCGGGATTGATCGCGGTCGAGCGCTCGTTCTCGATCATCTCGCGCGCCAGCAGATGCCGGCGGTTCGAGGTGGCGTAAAGGATCACATTATCGGGACGTCCCTCGATGCCGCCTTCCAGCACCGCCTTCAGCGATTTGTAGGAGGCGTCGTTGCCGTCGAAGGAAAGATCGTCACAGAAGACGATGAAGCGGAAATCGGAGTTGCGCAGCAAGTCCATCAGGCCGGGCAGGCTCTCGATATCCTCGCGGTGGATCTCGATCAGCTTCAGCCTTTCGGCCGGCTTGCGGTTGAGGTTGAGGTCGGCATGCGCGGCCTTGACCAGCGACGACTTGCCCATGCCGCGCGCGCCCCAGAGCAGCGCATTGTTGGCGGGCAGGCCGTTGGCGAAGCGCTCGGTATTCTCGATCAGGATGTCGCGCATCCGGTCGATTCCCCTGAGCAGGCCCAGCTCGACCCGACTGACGCGCGGCACCGGCGTCAGCCGTCCGTCCGGGTGCCAGACAAAGGCGTCGGCGGCGGCGAACGACTGAAGCGACCCGGTGGCCGGGGAGGCGGCTGAAAGGTGGCTGGCGATGGCCTCCAGGGCGCACGCAATCCGCTCTGCGGTAATGTTTCGGGCTGCGTTTCCCGATGCCTTCGCCGGTCCTTTTGTCGCGGATTTTGCGGGGCTTCGCATCGCCGGCTTGGAGGTGGTGCGAGCCGCTGTTCGAGCCGCTGTTTTCTTGGGTTTTTGTTGACATTTTCGGAGTTCCTGACCGCGCAGCCTCTATCGGGCCTTGGAAGCTCTCGCAAGCGCCCTAAATGAGGGGCTCGGCCACGTTGCAATTGGGCCCGCCGCCGCTATAGTCCGCGCGAATTTACCCGGACCGGCGAAACGCCCAGGCCTTGATGCCCAAGTATCTTGGTGCCAAAGCATCATGCCTAAGTATCGCCGGTTCTTTCCCGTCTCACGAGGATTGTTCGAATGCTGATTACCCCTGCGTACGCCCAGGCTGCAGCCGGTGGCGATGCCAACAGCATGTTGATGTCGCTGCTGCCGTTCGCGCTGATCTTCGTGATCATGTATTTCCTCGATTCTGCGCCCGCAGCAGAAGAAGGTGAAGGACCACGCCGAACTCGTCAAAAACATCCGCCGCGGCGACACGGTCGTGACCTCCGGTGGCCTCGTCGGCAAGGTGACCAAGGTGGTCGACGACGACCAGATCGAGTTCGAGATTTCCGACGGCGTCCGCGTGCGGCAGATGCGGCAGATGATTTCGGGCGTCCGCGCCAAGGGCGAGCCGGCCAAGGAGAAGACTGAGCCCGCCAAGGACGAGACGTCCGCGAGCTGAGCTTTTTGGCGCCCCTCACGGCGTATTTTCCTGGATCTGACGGGTCAACTCGATGTTGTATTTCACACGGTGGAAGGCGCTGGCGATCATTCTGACCGCCCTGATCGTGTGCCTTTGCGCCGTTCCAAACTTCTTCCCTGAGGCCAAGGTAAAGACCTGGCCGCTCTGGGCGCAGCGGCATCTGGTGCTCGGCCTCGATCTGCAGGGCGGCTCCTATTTGCTGCTGGAGGTCAACTCCAACTACGTCAAGAAGGAAAAGCTCGACCAGGTCCGCGACGACGTCCGCCGCGTCCTGCGCGAGGCCAGGATACCTTATACGGGTCTCGTTGCCCGCGCCGACAACGCCGAGGTCCGCATCACCAAGGACACCGATGTCCCGACGGCGTTGACCAAGCTGCGAGAGCTGTCGCAACCGCTCGGCGGATTGCTCGGTTCCAGCGGCCAGCGCAGCCTCGAGGTCAGCGATGCCGGCGGCGGCTTGATCCGTCTCACCGTGCCGCAAGCGGCCATCACCGAGCGAATCCGGCAGACCATCGAACAGTCGATCCAGATCGTCGAGCGGCGTATCAACCAGTTGGGCACGGTCGAACCGCTGATCCAGCGACAAGGCACCGATCGCATTCTGGTACAGGTGCCGGGTCTGCAGGATCCGACCGAGCTGAAGCGCATCCTTGGCCAAACCGCCAAGATGGAATTCCGCATGGTCAATTCGTCGGTGCCGCCGGACCAGGCGCAGCAGGGGCGGGTGCCGGCCGATTCCGAACTCTTGATGAGCGAGTCGTCGCCGAAGATTCCCTACGTCATCAAGAAACAGGTGCTGGTTTCCGGCGGCGACCTGACCGACGCGCAGCCGGGCTTCGATCAGCGCACCAATGAGCCGATCGTGAGCTTCCGATTCAACACGTCCGGTTCGCGCAAATTCGCGCAGGCGACGTCGGAGAATGTCGGGCAACCCTTTGCCATCGTGCTCGACAACAAGGTTATTTCCGCGCCCGTCATCCGCGAACCGATCACCGGCGGATCCGGGCAGATTTCCGGCAATTTCACGGTGCAGGCGGCCAACGAACTGGCGCTGCTGCTGCGCGCCGGTGCGCTGCCGGCGCCGCTGACGGTGATCGAAGAGCGTACCGTCGGTCCCGGCCTCGGTCAGGATTCGATCGAGAAGGGCGAACTTGCCGCTTACGTCGGCTCGATCATGGTGATCGTGTTCATGCTGGTGACCTACCGCCTGTTCGGCGTGTTCGCCAACATCGCCGTCACCATCAACGTCTTCATGATCTTCGGCATATTGTCGCTCCTGAACGCCACGCTGACGCTACCGGGCATTGCCGGCATCGTGCTGACCGTCGGTATCGCTGTTGACTCCAACGTGCTGATCTACGAACGCATCCGAGAGGAATTGCGCGGCGGACGCAACGCGATTTCGGCCATCGACGCCGGTTTCAAGCGGGCGTTGTCGACCATTCTCAACTCCAATATCACCACCTTCATCGCCGCCGCGGTGCTGTTCTATATCGGAACTGGACCGGTGCGCGGCTTCGCCGTGACGCTCGGTATCGGCATCATCACCACGGTTTTCACCGCCTTTACCTTGACCCGCCTGATCGTGGCGTGGTGGGTACGGTGGAAACGGCCGCAAAGCGTGCCGATTTAGGGACCTGGCAGTGACACATTACGTTCTTATCGCGCTGGGCATCCTGATTGCCGTGCTGACCGTGGTCAGCGCACTCGGCTTGCTGCCGTCGCTGCGCATCGTCCCCGACAACACGCATTTCGATTTCACCCGGTTTCGGCGCATCAGCTTTCCGATCTCGGCGCTGCTGTCGATCGTGGCGATCACGCTGTTCTTCACCCATGGCTTGAACTTCGGCATCGACTTCAAGGGCGGCACGCTCCTCGAGGTGCAGTCCAAGTCCGGTTCCGCCGACATCGGCTCGATGCGCGCGTCATTGAGCAATCTCGGCCTCGGCGACATCCAGTTGCAGCAATTCGGCGGTCCCGCTGACGTGCTGATCCGGGTGGCCGAACAGCCCGGCGGCGACGCCGCGCAGCAGGAAGCGGTACAGAAGGTGCGCGGCGCGCTCGGCGATGCCGTCGAGTATCGCCGCGTCGAAGTCGTTGGACCGCGCGTGTCCGGCGAGCTTCTGGCTTACGGCATGCTCGGGCTGATGCTCGCGATCTTCGCGATCCTGATCTATCTCTGGTTCCGGTTCGAATGGCAGTTCGCGCTGGGCGCCATGATCGCCAACGTCCACGACATCGTGCTGACGATCGGCTTCATGTCGATCTCGCAGGTCGATTTCGACCTCACCAGTATCGCGGCGCTGCTGACGATTCTCGGCTACTCCCTGAACGACACGGTCGTGATCTATGACCGCATCCGGGAAATGCTGCGGCGTTACAAGAAAATGCCGATGCCGGAACTGCTCAACGAATCCATCAATTCGACGCTGTCGCGCTCGATCATCACCCACGTCACGGTGACGCTGGCGTTGCTGGCGCTGCTGTTGTTCGGCGGCCATGCGATCCACAGCTTTACGGCAGTGATGATGTTCGGCGTGGTGCTGGTCGGCACCTACACCTCGATCTTCATTGCAGCGCCGATCCTGATCTATCTCGGCGTCGGCGAGCATCGTGACGCACCGGAAAAGCCAGCGAAGAAGAAGTAGCGGGGCATGATCCCGAAAAGCATGCCCTCGGGCTTGACCCGGGGGTGGGAACCGGTTTTCGGACAAGATCATGCCCAATCGAGAAAAATCGTCCCCGGACGCTCCGCATCTTCCGAGGTCGGCGCCGATCGAGGCTTACGGCAAAGGCGGGTTCGCGTTTGCCGACATGTCGCATCGGGGGTCGCTGCTGTGCCTGCCGGATGGCATCTGGGCCTGGCCGGTGACGCGAGCTGAAGAGATCGACGAGTATTCTCTGGCCCGAATCTTCGCAGCGGCCAATTCCATCGACACGCTGATTGTCGGCACCGGCACCGAGGTCTGGATACCTCCCAAGGGTCTGCGCGAGGCGCTGCGTGCTGTCAGGGTGGTGCTGGACCCGATGCAGACCGGGCCTGCGATCCGCACCTACAACATCATGATGGGCGAGCGCCGGCGCGTCGCGGCGGCCCTTATCGCCGTGCCATGAGCACGACCGACACGCCGGGGAATGCCGACGGCTTCTGCGCCGATCTGGTGCGCACCCATGATTTTGCCCGCTACGCCTCGACGCTGTTCGTGCCGGCGGCCGAGCGCCGCGCGTTGCTTGCGATCTACGCCTTCAATGTCGAGATTTCGCGGGTGCGCGAGCATGTGAGCCAGCCGCTGCCGGGTGAAATGCGGTTGCAATGGTGGACCGACATGCTTGGTGGCTCGGGTCACGGCGGCGTCGAGGGCAATCCGGTCGCGGCCGAATTGCTGCTCGCGATCCGCCATTTCATGTTGCCGGTCGAGCCGCTGTCGCGGCTGATCGAGGAACACCAGTTCGATCTCTACAACGACCCGATGCCGTCGATGGCGGCGCTCGAAGGATATATCAACGAAACGTCGTCGGCGCTGTTTTCGCTCGCCGCGCGGATTGCGGCGCGGCCGTCGGAGCAGATCGATCATCTCGCGCGCCATGCCGGGCTGGCGCAAGGCATCGTGCAGGTGATCGCGGCGCTGCCGCTGGATGCCGCACGGCGCCAGTTGTTCATGCCGCTGCAATTGCTGCAGCAACACGGCATCGGTATCGAGGAAGTATTTTCGGGCAAGCAGACGCCGCAAACGCGCGCCGCGATCGATCAGTTGGTCGGAGAGGCGCAGGCACATCTCACCACTGCCTTCGAATTGCTCGGCGCCGTACCGCGCGAGGTGCGGCCGATCTTCCTTCCGCTGGCGCTGGTGCGCCGCGATCTGAAGCGGATGGGGCGCGCGGATGTCGATCCCTTCGTGCCGCCGGCAATTTCGCGATTTCGGACGTTGTGGACGCTATGGCGTGCGTCGAAGTCGGGCGAGTTCGGAGGATAGCTGCAGTGCCCTCTATTGCGAATTCAATTCGCTATTCTCGAAATTGAACCGGTCCCGCAAATTCTTGCGCTGCTCCAGAATGTCTTTCAGGAACGTGCGGTCGGCGTCGTTCTTCATCATCGGCTCGATCAGATCGATCTGGTTCATCGCGACGAGTTGCAGGATTTCGGTGCGCGGATTCCCGGCGCTGTCGCGCGGGAGGGCATGCACGACCTGGATATGCTCGGGCGGCCTGACGCCCTTGGCGGACGAAAGCTCGCTACGCAATTGCTTTTCGAGCGCCGTCTGGTCGGCCTCGACGAAAGCATAAAGCCCGACGCCAACGCGGCGGTCGGCGAACGCGACAATCGCGGTGTCACGGACATCGGGATTTTTCCGGATCATCTCGATCAAGACGGGCGCGTCGTTGACCAGACGTCTTCCGCCGCCTTCGCGATCGGTGAAATTGAACAGGCCGCGGGTGATGGCCTGATAGACCTTCTTGCCGGTGGCGAGCCAGACGCTGGCAACGACGGATTTGCGGGCCAGAATCTTGCGCTCCATCGGCGTCAGCGCTGACGGCGCGTAGCTGCGTTTGTGCTTCAGCAGATGGCGCAAATCCTCATAAGCCGCGATCCGGAACAGCCGGCTGCGGGTCTTGAAGCACGCGGCCAATTGAAAGTCGGTGAGATAGGCCTGCCCGTCGCTGCCGCGCAGCCAGTTCTGTTCCTTGGCGAGATCGTTATGGCAGATGCCGGCGCGGTGCATCTTGCGCAGCGCCTGCTTGGCGGAACGGAAATAGGCGACGTCGCCGTGGGGTTTGGCCAGATGCAGCGCGACGCCATCGATGAAGCCGCGCACCAGCGCCTGGCGGCCGGCCCATAACAGTTTTGGGCCGACATTGAGGTCACGCGCGAGCGCCAGCGCGCGGCGCTCACGGGCGAACAAATGCCGCGCCAGCGGATAGGACCATGCCGGTACCTGATCGAGCCGGCGCAACACGGCGTCGACCTCGCCCGCTTCGTCGCGAAACCGGCCGCGCTCGACGGTCGAAAACACGTCGCGCTTCAGCAAGACGCCTTCGGTCCATCGTGCCGACAGTACTGCGGCGTCGTCCTTGGGCAGGCTCATGATCCTACGCAGCCGCCGCGACGCGCAGATGGTCGGCGATCCAGCGATCGAGATCTGCCAGCGCACGGGCGCTCAGTGCCTGTTTCTTGGCGACCGTCTTCTCGTTGCCGCGCAGCCTGGTCCCGTCGGGCTTTTTGGTCGGCGCACTCGCCAGCGGCGGGAACAGCCCGAAATTGATGTTCATCGGCTGGAAACGAGCGCGTACCCGCTTCGATGGTCTCGATATGGCCGCCGGTGATGTGGCCGAGCAGCGATCCCAGCGCCGTGGTGGACGGCGGGGGCGCCAACGCGTGCGAACGCGCATCTGCTGCCGCATAGAGGCCGGCGATCAATCCGATACTGGCGGATTCCACATAGCCCTCGCAGCCGGTCATCTGGCCCGCAAACCGCAGCCGCGGCTGGGCCCGCAGCCGCAATTGGCCGTCGAGCAGTTTCGGCGAGTTCAGGAAGGTGTTGCGATGCAGGCCGCCGAGCCGGGCGAACTCGGCGCTCTCGAGACCCGGAATGGTGCGGAACACGCGCTGCTGTGCGCCGTGCTTCAGCTTGGTCTGGAATCCGACGATGTTGTAGAGCGTGCCGAGCTTGTTGTCCTGGCGCAGTTGCACGATGGCATAGGGCTTTACCGTCGGATCATGCGGATTGGTGAGCCCGACCGGCTTCATCGGTCCGTGCCGCAGTGTCTCGTGGCCGCGTTCGGCCATCACTTCGACCGGCAGGCAGCCGTCGAAATAGGGCGTATCGGTCTCCCAATCCTTGAAGTCGACCTTTTCGCCGGAAAGCAGCGCCTCAACGAAGGCGTCATATTGCTCTTTGGTCATTGGGCAGTTGATGTAATCGGCGCCGGTGCCGCCGGGGCCGGCTTTGTCGTAGCGCGACTGAAACCACGCCACCGACATGTCGATGGAATCCTTGTGCACGATCGGCGCGATCGCATCGAAAAATGCCAGCGCGTTCTCGTCGGTCAGCGCGCGAATGGCGTCCGCGAGCGGTGCCGAGGTAAGGGGGCCTGTCGCTACGATCGCGTTGCCCCATTCCGCCGGCGGCAGACCCGCGATTTCGGCCCGGTCGATTTCGATCAGGGGATGATCCCCAAGCGCGCGCGTCACGGCCGCCGAAAATCCGTTGCGGTCGACCGCCAATGCGCCGCCGGCCGGCACCTGGTTGGCGTCGGCGCAGCGCATGATCAGCGAACCCAACCGGCGCATTTCGGCGTGCAGCAGGCCTACCGCGTTGTTGGCTGCGTCATCCGAGCGGAACGAATTGGAGCAGACGAGCTCGGCAAGCCCGTGGGTCAGGTGCGCCTCGGTCATTCTGACGGGGCGCATCTCGTGCAAGATCACGGGGATGCCGGCGTTGGCGATCTGCCAGGCGGCTTCCGAGCCGGCGAGGCCGCCGCCGATCACATGCACGGTTTCAGTCGGAGAATGGGGAGCGTTCATGGCGCATGGGTTAGCGCGTTTTCCGCCCGAGTGCACCTGTCCAAGTGTACCTGCCGAGTGCACCTGCCAAGTGCCGTACCCGCGCGCGTGGCGTTAGATCCAGATACGACAACGCCCGCAGCTAGGCGGGCGTTATCCGTTTCGTCAGGCGGCTGAGGGGGCTGTTCAGCCGTTATAGGTCCCGGCTGCAACGCGCGGAATGTCCGAGCGATCAAGGCCGATATCGGCCAGTTCGCGATCGCTGAGCTGGGACAGTTCGCTGACATTGCGCTGATAGTCCCGGAACGCGTGGATCATGCGGATGAGCGAGAGAAGCATCGGTAGTCTCCTTGTAGTTACGATTCAGCTCTTGGGAAAGCTTCATCGTTGAAATGAATATAGATCAGATTTCGCAGTGCAGAAGTTTCAATGCTGCGATGCAGCTAGGTGAAAAACGCATGGCATATGTAAGAAGCGATTAACCTTTCGGCATAGCGGCGCGAAGCGCCTGGCCGAGAGCTGCGATTGGCTCCCCGAATGGGGCAAATATTGCTACAAGAACGTGACATTGTCGTAGTCACGACAGAATCGCCATCGCGCAAATAAGCGGTAATTATGGAACCAAAAATCAGCGACCAGAGCCGAAATAGTAGTCAAAACGTACTTTTTGGGCGGTAGTTTTGTAAGTTTCTTATGCGTGAATCGCATATGATTTCATCGTATAAATGAATTATAAATCAGCTCTTGTTGCTTGCGAACTGGGCAGCGCTCCGTCGGCCTTGCGCAAACCTCCACCTCAGATCGCCGGGAGAATGTCGACTCGTATCAAGTTGTCTTCGACATCCGTCCGGCCGCGCCGCACGTCGTTGAGTTGCGGGCGCGCGTCTTCAGGGCGCGCGGGAGAGCTGCGTCGCGAAATAGCCGATCGTCTTCGAATAGACTTCGCTCTTGTTCCATTGCTGGAGCACAGCGAAATTCGCGCTACCGGGTTCCCAGTCCTTGCCGCGCTGCCAGCCGTAACTGGCAAGGAAGTTTGCGGTCGAGGCCAGCACATCGGGCGCGCTGCGCAGAAGATCGCGACGGCCATTGCCGTCGAAGTCGACCGCGAATTTGAAGTAGGATGACGGCATGAACTGGGTCTGGCCGATTTCGCCCGCCCAGGCGCCGCGCATTTCCTGCGGCACGATATCGCCGCGCTCGACGATGCGCAGCGCGTCCATCAATTCGGCTTTGAACATGTCGGTGCGGCGGCAATCATAGGCCAGCGTCGCCAGCGAACGCATGGTCGGGAATTTTCCGATGTTGACGCCGAAATCGGTTTCCAGGCCCCAGATCGCCACAAGCACTTCGCCGGGTACGCCATAGGCTTGTTCGATGCGCGAGAGCACCGAACCATATTGCTTGAGCATGTTGGAGCCGCGCGCCAGCCGGGGTGGAACCATGCGGCCGGAAAATTCCTCAAAACTCTGGCTGAATACCTTTTGCGAATGGTCGCGGGTCAGCACGGTCTTGTCGAGCGTCACACCGGTCAGGCCGGCCTGAATCGCGGCCTGCGAGATTCCTTTGGACGCGGCTTCCTTCTTGAAGTCCTCGAGCCAGGTCTCAAACGTGCCGGTACCACAGGGCGCCGCAAGCGAAGGCGCTGCCGATGCCAGCAGCAGGGCACCCAGCGCGACAGCGCGAGCGGGGAAGCGGGAGGTCCAAAAGCTTGCGGTCATAAGCTCGTTCGCTCCAAGGTCTGTTCGTCATCGACGTGAGTCTCGAAACCACAGGAATGTTCGGGGCAACCGCGGCCAAAACAAGGCTCCCACTTTCCCGTTACCGCCGCGCATGCATCCGCATGTTTGACGCCCAATTCATAGGCAGCCCTGAGGTGCGAGGGCGGTGCGGCGATGCCAACGTCAGACCGCCGGTCAACAATTGACCGGCGGTTAGATCGCGATCCGTGAAGCCGATTTGGCTTGCCTACGCATTGCCCTTGCGTCGCCACGGGAACAGATTGGCCGGGAAATCGGCGGCGGGCTTTCGCTCGCGCGGAGCGCGGGGCGGAAGCGGCTGCGGATTGAGTTCGGCTTCAATGGTTTCCCGGTAGAGATGCCAGGTGGCGTGCCCGAGCAGCGGGATGACGATCGCAAGACCGAGGAAGAACGGCAGCGATCCCGCGACCAGCAGTACCGCAACGATCAAGCCCCATGCCGCCATCGGCACCGGATTGCGCGCCACCGCGCGCAGCGAGGTCACCATGGCTTCAGCGGCGCTGGCATGACGATCGAGCATCAGCGGGAACGACACCACGCTGATGCAGAGTGCGACGAGGGCGAACAGGAAGCCGACGCCGCAACCGATGACGATCAGCCACCAACCCTGCGGCGTTGTCAGCACGCGCGTCGCGAAGTCGGAAATACCGGTGGCGCCTTCGTACCCGAAAGCTGCGACGTAGATCGCTTGCGCGGTAGCCACCCAGGTCACGAACAACGCGAGCAACAGGACACCGAGACCGAGCATCGCGCCGAACGAGGGCGAGCGCAGCACCTCGAGCGCATCCCACGCCGACGGTTCCTGCTCGCCGCGCTCGCGGCGCCGGCTCAATTCATAAAGGCCAAGGGCTGCGAAGGGGCCGAGCAGGGCGAAGCCCGCGGCGAGGGGGAACAACAGCGGCAATACGGAGTAACCGTGCACCGCGCGCGCCAGCACGAGGCCGAGCACGGGATAGATCACGCACAAAATAATGGCGTGGCTTGGGACCGCCTTGAAATCTTCCCAGCCGAGCCGCAACGCCCGCTGCAAGTCGGACAAGCCGATGGTGCGGATGACCGGAGCGGCCGTAACGTCTTGTCCGCTCTGTGTCAGTGATGTGACATTGCCTTGAATTGGAGCGCCCTGAATTGGAGTGCCTTGAATTGGAGTAGCCATGGTCGCTGTCTCCCTTGGGCGGCTGCATTTGCGCTGACGGGAGCGGCGCAAACCTGCCATTTCCAAAGACGATCACGATCAGGCCAGACGCGAAGACAGGATGGTATTATTGGCCATGTCGCGAACTGAGCTACGAGCGTACTCCCAAACAAGGACAACCGCACTCACGCTTCAGTGAATGTTTCGTTGGCAAAGCTGCACCGGGCTGGCTAAACTCGCAGGCGACCCCGCGCGGTGCTGTCGGTCAAACAGTGCTGCCAAGGACTCGCCATCTTCAGCCTATTGGGAGTGAACGATGAGTATTTTCGGAAAAATCATGAGCGCGATCTTCGGCACCAAGGCAACCGCAGCTCCGGCTGGCGCAGCTCCGGCGGGCAGTGGTGCGGCTGCCGGCACCGCGACCTCCGGCGGAGCATCCCCGGCCGCGGCACCCGCGGCGGCGCAAACCGTCGATGTCGCTCCCATCCTGGACAAGGCGGTCGCTGCCAAGGGCGAGAAGCTGGAGTGGCGTACTTCGATCGTCGACCTGATGAAGGCTCTCGATATCGATTCCAGCTTCACGGCGCGCAAGGAACTCGCAAAGGAACTCGGGTACACTGGCGACAGCAACGATTCCGCCAGCATGAACATCTGGCTGCATAAGCAGGTGATGGCGAAGCTCGCGGCCAATGGCGGCAAGCTGCCGCCGGAAATCAAACACTGACGCTTCGCTCTCGTCCTAACGGGAAGGCCCGCGGTCACGCGGGCCTTTATGTTTGTCCGCGGTACCTTTGCCCGCGGTCGAAGCGCCCTAACTATTGCAATGCAACAAAACGCCAGGCGGTATTTGATTTGGGCGAAAACGCTGTAAACACACCGTCTGAAAAAGACTCGGTCTGAAAAGACCCGCAAACAAGGAAAGCGTTCATGAGCAAGGTCGATCGCAGGACTATTCTGGCGTCTGGTGCGCTCGCGCTGGCGGGTGCGGCGCAAGCCACGCCGGCCGCCGCGCAAGCCGGGCCGAAGCCGATTTTCCCGGTGCCGATGACGACCATTCCGATCGTCGGAGAGGCCGAAGTGTTTCAGGTCCGCCGCATCTATTGCATCGGGCGCAATTACGCCGCGCATGCGATCGAGCGTGGTTCCGATCCGACCCGCGAGCCGCCGTTCTTCTTTCAGAAGCCGACGGATGCGATCCAGAACGTGGCGGTCGGCACCGTCGCCGATCATCCCTATCCGTCGTTGACCAAGAACTATCATCACGAGGTCGAACTGGTCGCGGCACTCAAATCGGGCGGCACCAATATCCCGGCCGAGAAGGCGCTCGATCACGTCTATGGCTACGCGCTCGGCCTCGATATGACCCGGCGCGATCTGCAGAACGGCATGGCCGCGGAAAAGAAGCCGTGGGAAATCGGCAAGAGTTTTGACCATGCCGCCGTGATCGGTCCGATCCATCCCGCCAGCAAGACCGGCCATTTCACCAAGGGCGCGATTTCGCTCGCGATCAACGGCACGGTCAAGCAGAGCTCGGACTTGCAGAACATGATCTGGAGCGTGGCCGAGCAGATCGCCAAATTGTCGGAAGCCTTTGAGTTGAAGGCCGGCGACATCATCTATTCCGGCACGCCGGAGAATGTCGGCCCGGTGGTGAAGGGCGATGTGCTCCTGTGCAAGCTCGAAGGCCTGCCGGATATGTCGATCCGGATTGCGTGAGCGGCGTCGCTAACTTGGAAAGACCGGGTGTTTTTCACCCGGTCAAGTCGGCAAATTCCGGGTGCTTGCGCAGATAGTCCACGACAAAACCGCAGCCGGCGATGACCTTGTGTCCGTCGGCGCGGATCAACTCCAGCGCACCCTTCACCAGTTCCGAGGCGATACCGCGGCCGCGCAGTGCGCGCGGTGTTTCGGTATGGGTGATGATAACTGCCGAAGGCGTTTGGCGGTAATTCGCAAACGCCACCGCGCCTTCGACATCGAGTTCGAAGCGGCTTTGGCTCTTGTTGTCGCGGACGGCGGCCATGCGAGGGGCTCCCAAGCGATTCACCGCATTCATTTAGGCGCGTGAACCCGGTGATGCAAACCGGCGGACCTTGCAAGCGCTCGTGGTGTGCCTTACGTTTTTGCAGGGACATACGCCCCCGATGCGGCCGGATCTGGTTCGATATCGGAAAATGTATGATTGCCGGCCGCTGACGTATGCCTCTTTTCCAAGGGAGGTTTACAATGTCGGACTTTCGTTTCTTCAGTACGCATCGACCGTGGGAAGACTGGTTCGGCATGCTGCTTGGCTTGCTGATCGTGGTGTCGCCCTGGTTTCCCCTGCAACCCGCACACGACGTGACGGACTCTGAACGCAGCATCATGGTCCTCAACACATTCGTGGTCGGCATGTTGGTGTTTGGCCTCGCCCAGCTCGAATATGTCGCGTTGCAGCGTTGGGAGGAGGTGGGGGAAATCGTAATCGGGTTCTGGTTGATCGCCTCACCGTTCATCTTCGGTTATGCCGGCGACGATATGCTGCGGCTCTGGCATGCCACCCTCGGCGGGGTCGTGGTCCTCCTGGGCGCGCTTCAGTTATGGCAGGACTGGCGCCTGAGCGATCAAGAACTCGCCAAGCATCAGCAATAACTGCCTGCAATCGGACCTGCCGGTGTCGCGTTGACCGGCAGGCCTTCGCCTGATCGGCGCTGAGCGACGCGTCGAACATGCCGCGGATCGACCATGGCTCGCCGTCGTTGGCACCCTTGATGTCGTCGATTTTCCATCCTCCGGCCTCCCGCACGAAATCATAGCGCACGGTTCTGATCGGCAGGTGTGGCGCGTGCTTATAGACGGGAATGCGTGGTTGGATCATGGTGGATCAGCGCGAAATTATTCGCACGGAGACGATCATGGCCAATGAAAAGGGCCCGAACATCAAGAAAAAGCAGAAGTGCAAGAATTGCGAGGGCAAGGGCCTCCTGAAGAAGGGCGACAGGGTCGTCAAATGCCAGCGCTGCAAGGGGACCGGCGTGCGCTGATCGCTGAATTTCCTGCGCGGGGCTGAACGTCCATCCGATTTTACCGACCAGTCGCCATGATGATGGCACGCCGTCGTGCTTCAGGGAAAAGCGCATCACTGCAGCGCCGTTCGAGTTCAAAATCCCGAAGTAAAGGCGCGTTGCCGCGGGCCTTGCCGAGCGGCGCGGGATGACGATAAACCATTGCCAACAGGAACCTTGCCGGGGGCCTGCGGGGCCCTGTCTTGAATTGAAGGGGAAATGTCCATGAAGCTCGTGTTGGCCCTGCGATGAGCGCCGAGACGGCAGCGGCGCCCCACGGCGGCCTGGCGCGGATGTCGCGCCGGGTGATGAACCTTGCGCATATGCTGACCCAGAACGCCCGTCGGCATGGCGACCGCACCGGCTTCATCTGGGGCGACAGATCCTGGACCTGGCGCGAGATCGATCGCGCGGTCTCGGCGCTCGCCGCAGCCCTTGCGGCGCGCGGCGTCGTCAAGGGCGATCGCATCCTCGTGCACTCCAAGAATTGCGACGAGATGTTCTGGTCGATGTTCGCAACATTTCGTCTGGGCGCGGTCTGGGTGCCGACCAATTTCCGCCTGATGCCGGATGAAGTCGGCTATCTCGCCACCGCTTCCGGCGCCAAGGCGTTTTTGTGCCATGGCGATTTCCCCGATCACGCGGCTACCGTCCAGGAGTCGAGCCCATCGCTCGAATTCATCTGGCGGATCGGCCAAAGCACCTTCGGCGAAAAAGAGACGCCTTCGAACAAGTGGTCCTTCGGCGAGAAATCCGTCAGCGAGGCGATCGCGGCGCATGCGGGCGCCACGATCGAGAACGCGGCGGTCGAGTACGACGATCCCTGCTGGTTCTTCTTCACCTCGGGCACCACGGGCCGTTCCAAGGCGGCGGTGCTGACCCACGGCCAGATGGCTTTTGTGGTGACCAATCATCTCGCCGATCTGATGCCCGGCACGACGGAGCAGGATGCCTCGCTCGTCGTCGCGCCGCTGTCGCACGGCGCCGGCATCCATCAGCTCGTTCAGGCCGCACGCGGCGTGCCGACCATTCTGCTGCCATCCGAAAAATTCGACATCGCGGAAGCATTCCGCCTCATCGAGGCGCACCGCGTCAGCAACATCTTCACGGTGCCGACCATTTTGAAGATGATGGTCGAGCATCCCTCGGTCGACCGCTACGATCATTCCTCGCTGCGCTTCATCATCTATGCCGGCGCGCCGATGTACCGCGAGGACCAGAAGGCCGCCCTGGCAAAACTCGGCAAGGTGCTGGTGCAGTATTTCGGCCTCGGCGAAGTCACCGGCAACATCACCGTGCTGCCGCCCAACCTGCACGACCCCGAGGACGGCCCGCAGGCCCGGATCGGCACCTGCGGCTTCGAGCGCACGGGCATGCAGGTCTCGATCCAGGGCGATGACGGGCGCGAGCTCAAACCGTTCGAGACCGGCGAGATCTGCGTCATCGGCCCGGCCGTGTTCGCCGGCTACTACGACAACCCCGAAGCCAACGCCAAGGCATTCCGCGACGGCTGGTTCCGCACCGGCGATCTCGGCCATATGGACCAGGAGGGGTTCGTCTACATCACCGGCCGCGCTTCCGACATGTACATTTCCGGCGGCTCCAACATCTATCCGCGCGAGGTCGAAGAGAAGATTTTGACCCATCCGGCGATCGGCGAGGTGGCCGTGCTTGGCGTGCCCGACCCGTTCTGGGGCGAGGTCGGTGTCGCCGTCTGCGTCGCACGCGAGGGCGTGAGCGCGGTGGGTGAAGCGGAGCTGGCTGCGTTCCTGGCGCCAAAGGTGCCGCGCTACAAGATGCCGAAGCGCTTCTTCTTCTGGGACGCGCTGCCGAAGTCCGGCTACGGCAAGGTGCCGAAGCGGCTGGTGCGTGACGAACTCGAGGCGCGTGGCCTGTTGGATCTGGTCGCGAAATCGACGGGCGCCTGAGCCGTGCGGAGCGTTGCGCAACCCGGACCGCCCGCGATCGAACGCATTCAATGGGTCGAGGCGCAGGGCCGCGCCTTCTCCTTTACGTTGGAGGCCGGCCTGCCGCTGCTGGAAGCCGCGCGCCGCGGCTTTGCGGCGGAGGGTTTTGCCGGCGGCACGCTGAACATCGGCGGCGGAGCGCTCGGCCCCTTCGCCTATGTGATGCCGGCGCTTTCCAGGGACGGCGCCAATGCGGCGTTCTACAGCGACACCTTTCGGCCCGCGGGCGTCACGCGGATCAAGGTAGCGGCGATGACGTTGGGCCAACGCGACGGTGCGCCGTTTTTCCATTGCCACGGCCTGTGGACGGAGGCCGACGGCCGCGCCAATGGCGGTCACATGCTGCCGGAGGAAACCATCGTCGCCGAGCCGTTCGAGGTGGATGCCTTTGGAATCGACGGCGCGGCGTTTACGGCCGAGCCGGACGGCGAAACAAATTTCAAGCTGTTCGGGCCGGTCGCAAGTGCCGCCACGGGCGCGCAAACGACCGGCCGCGCGTTTGCGCTGCGGTTGAGGCCGAACCAGGACTTTGCCGGCGCGCTGGAAACATTCTGCCGTCAGCACGGGATTTTCCGCGCGCGAATTCATGGCGGCGTCGGCTCTACCATCGGCGCGCGCTTTAGCGATGGCCGAAGCATCGTGCCGTTTGCGACCGAACTCGCAATCACTTCCGGCACTGTCGCGCCGAATGCCGATGGCAAGCTGGAGGCGGCGATTGACGTCGCACTCGTCGATTATCTCGGCGGCGTCGGCGAAGGCCGGCTGGTGCGCGGCGACAATCCGGTGCTGATGACAATGGAGCTGGTGCTGGAAGTGCTGGGCGAGGAGAGGGCGGCGGTAGCGCGGCCGACATTGTCGCGGAGCGGAGCGAAAGCGAGGTAATCCAGTACGCCGCGGCTTATAGATTCAAGCACTGCTGTCTCTGCATTACTGGATCGTCCGCTTCGCAAGGACGATGCACAATTCGAAAATATAGATTACGCGATCCCGCGGCGCACTGCGCCCGAGTTGTGCAAAAAACTTCGCCCTGAGAAAATCCGAGGGCGCAGGGAAATGCCGGGTGCCCGCTGCACCCGCGGCCCGTGTGCATTGGTAGTAAGCACACGGTAGTCACCACAGGCTCACCGGAACACCCGGCATTCCCTGCGCAATGGTTTTAACGGCTTATGCCGCGCTCTCCCCGGCGACGAATTCTTTTTGTCACCGTCATCGGTGAATGAGCGGCATGTCCACGCCCGGTAGGGCCGACAATGCCTTCGCCGACTTGACACCAGCAACGGGTGCCAGGACCACGCGGTTTTGCCGTCCGCAACATCATCGTTCGTCTGCGCGCGCCTGATCGCTCACAGCCGAAGCCGCCCTGCGATTTCAGTCGCGCGCCCGACGCTGTCGCGTCCACCGCATCCCATCCCAACGTCCGTGACGATCGCGAAACGCCCCTCGTGAGGAATGAGACGGCGGGGCTTGTAGAACTGATTTGGGTGGTTTGAGAATAGGAATATTTTCGTTTGGAGGGATGGACAGGCCCGGGCTCGGCCAATGGCTGATTTGCCCGTCAGGCAGTCAATCCCGTCCTTACGATCGCTCGCACGACCGGCCTATCGTAATTTGCGCACATGGATATTGATATCGAGATCGATGTCGCTGACGCATGTTTGTTCGGTGCGGTGCGAACCGCCTTCATGCCAACGTCCTGCCTGCGCGCGGGCATCCCTCACATTGGCGAGCCGCAGGCAGCGCCATTGCGGTAGCCGGCCGGAGCTTTCGCCGCCGAATTGCCAGGCGAGCACGACCTCTTCGCCGCTTCGATTGGTGCCGATGATATGCGCGCACAGCGCGCGGGCCCGGCCGTCGTAGCTGCAGACGACCTGCTGCTCGCTCAGGATGGCATTGCGAAAGAGGGTGTAGGTTGCGCTGGGCATCGATCGGTCGCCTACGCAAGAATGTTCTTGTTATGTTCATATCCGTGTGCACTTATGCACGCTGGAATTGTAGCGTCGAACTGCGTCGGTTGTTGGGAAGCGCATATGGCAAGACGAAATCGGCCGATCAATATGCCGGCCCCCTATCTCAAGCGGGTCTGGCTCGATCCATCGCGCATCAGAGAGCGCGAGGCGTATCCGTTCTGCCTGCCCATACTCCACGATGATTTCGAACTGAGGTTCGACCGCGCGATTACTATCATCGTGGGCGAGAACGGGGCGGGCAAATCGACCTTGCTGGAAGGGATCGCCGCGCTCGCCGGCTATGACGAAGCCGGCGGCGGCAAGGGTTATATGCCGGTCGATCATTCGGACGCGTTTGAGGAAATGGGCGGTCAGCTATCCACCGCACTTCGCGCAAGCTGGCTCCCAAAAATCACCCAGCGGCTGGTTCTTCCGTGCCGAGAGCTTCTTCTCGGTCGCCAGATATCTCGACCAGGCCGCGCGTGAAACTGACGGGCGCGCCACCGGATTTTCTCTCCTATTCCCATGGCGAGGGTTTTTTGCGCTTCTTCAAGGAGCGTTGCCAGCAGCAGGGGATCTTCATCTTCGACGAGCCGGAATCCGCGCTCTCGCCGTCGCGGCAGATGGAGTTTTTGAAACTGATGCGGCGGATGGACGACATCGGCCATTGCCAGATTATCATGGCCACGCATTCGCCAATGCTGATGGCGTATCCGAACGCGCAGCTGTTGCGGTTGTCGAAGTATGGGCTGGAGCCGGTGAGCGTTAAAGATACCGACCATTACAAGGTCATGCGGGAATTTTGCGAAGATCCGGCCGGGTTCGTTGAGGCGGTGATGGAGGATTGAGGGAGAATGGGGCGCTGAAGGCGGTCTTAGCAATCAGAGCGGTAGGATGGGTGGAGCGAAGCGATACCCATCATCTATCAGTCTCCGGGTCGCGATGGGTTTCGCTTCGCTCTACCCATGCTACGCACTGAATGTTGCCAAGTCGCTCAGTGATTTGAGCCCATTGAAGAGTGTCGGCCTGCACAAGCTCAAGGGCGATCGCAGGGGGCAATGGGCGATGACGATCAACGACCGCTGGCGCATTTGCCTCGAATTTCGCAAAGGCGATGCCTTCGAGGTCGAAATCGTGGACTACCACAGAGGTTGAACATCATGGCTCCCGTCGTGCATCCAGGCCGTCTTCTGAAACGTGAGATGGCGGCCCGCAAGCTCAGTGCCAACCGGTTGTCTCTCGATATCGGCGTACCGTCCGGCCGCATTACGGACATTCTCAATGGCCGCCGTTCGATTACGGCCGATACGGCGGTGCGCCTTGGACGCTACTTTGGCAATGGTGCGCAGTTCTGGCTGGACTTGCAGGGGCAATACGACATCGGTGTCGTTGAGCGGGAGAAGGGCGCGGAGATTGCAAAGCGCGTGAGGCCAGCGGATGCCGCGTAGGGCGGCAGACGAACGAAAGAGACGGAATACGCTACGCTATTCCGCCCTCCGGGCTGGTGTAGTCAAGCGATGCTCCAATGAATTCGTTAGCCTGACGGCCCATCGGTTGCCATCGATCTCCAAGATTACTGGCATTTCACTCCGCCGCCTCGCTCGCCCCGCTGCTCCGCTTCTTCCTCGGCGCTTCCGCCTTCTTC
>CAWJYI010000014.1:0-289367 GCA_963847015.1 uncultured Alphaproteobacteria bacterium
ACCTCGTGCCTATTTTCAAGCCAGAAACAGCATCAACTCCATGAGCGGCAAGGATCGTCGCCGGTCACGAAACGAAGTCAGGATACTCGGCGTCCCTGGCGTTGATGACGGCAGGTGTATCTGGCCAGTGAATGTGGAAGGCTGGATCGTCCCAGCGCACGCCAGCCGCGAATTCCGGCTGATATAGACGGTCGATCTGATAGAGCACGTCACTGTCTGGTTCGATTGTCAGAAATCCGTGCGCGACGCCTGCCGGAATGAACATTCCACGCGCATTGCCGCCGACTAGTTCACAGCCGAACCACCGGCCGAAGGTCGGACTCCGATGCCGGATATCGAGCGCGACGTCATAAATTCGGCCGCGCGAGCAATGCACGAGCTTGGCCTCCGGCTCGGTAAATAGTGCATTCCACGCAACGTTAAGGCAGCCAGATTGTGCGACAGGCTCGTCTGAAGCGGGGCGAACGAAATTCCGTTGGCGGCGAATTCCTGCGGGTCGAACAGGCGTGCAAAAAAGCCGCGCGCATCGACGGCGGGATCGGACTCCACCAGCACGACCCCTTCAACGGGTGTGGCCAGGAATTGCATCGCCGGTCATCCTCTCGACCTAGGTTATAAAATCTTCAGGCTCGGGAACGGCAACGACGAAGCGACCACCCCATTCCCTAATATACGACATTGAACGAACCACCTCGTCGGAAATATTCCAGGGTAAAATGATTACGTCGTCGGCCGCAACTCTTCAATCTGTTCCGGCGCTAGAATGGGAACGTGGCCCCCCGGCGTGAACTTGCCCTGTTTGGCGAGGCTGCGGTCGTAGACCGCTTCGATCTGCGGATACGCAACGCTACAGACATTCAGGAATGTATTGCCTTTGGCGCGGCGCCATACGCGGCCACCCTGCGGCCGGAAGCCTTTGCAGATGCGAGGTAGGCCAGAAACTCGGCTTTAATATCGTTGATACGGCGCGCGAAGCCTTCATAGCCCATGATCCTGTCGAGCGCCTGACCACGTTCGCTCACACGCAGAGCTTCGACACGCGACGTCGTGACGTGGTCGGCCGTCGAGCGGCACGCAAAAACCCGTAATGAGCCACCGTGGGTCGTAAGTTCTTCAATATCGAATACGCGCAGTCCAGCCGCATGCAGGATCCTCTCGACCGTCAGTAGCGAGAGATAGAAGAAATGCTCGTGATAGATGGTATCGAACTGTCCGCCTTCGATCAGTCGCAACAAATGAGGGAATTCGAACGTCGCGATGCCATCGGGGGCCAGCAGCACCGCAAACCCGCCGACAAAATCCCGGATGTCAGGAGCATGCGCAAGCACGTTATTGGCGACGACGAGGTCGGCATGGCGGCCGCGCGCGACGATTGCCTGGGCGGTGCCGACGCCAAAAAATGCGACCTCGGTCGGGATGCCCCGGGCAATGGCGGCCTTCGCGACATTTGCGGCAGGCTCGACCCCGAGCACATCGACGCCCTTAAAATGCTGGAGCAGATAGCCGTCATTCGACGCGATCTCCACGACAAATGATTGCGTACCGATCGAAAATCGCTCGCGCATCCCATCGCAGTATCGCTTCGCATGCGCAACCCAGCTTTCCGAATACGAAGAAAAATAGTCGTAGTCTGAGAACAGATCGTCGGGCGAGACGGAATGGTCCACCTGCACCAGGAAGCAGGCCCGACAGACGCGTGCCACCAGCGGATACTTGCGCTCCCCAGCGATCTGGTCGTGGAGCAGGTTGCGGTTGGCCAGCGGCGTTTTGCCGAGATCAGCGAAAATGTGCTCCAATTCCGTCCCGCAAAAACGACAGCTCGGTATGCTCTGGTTCATTGATTTATAACCGAAGGTAATTCTCGATCGAAGTAAGAGAGTAAGTACCCATTTCGCCGCCGCGGTGAAATGCAAGGTACCATTCGGCGGTCGCGCGGATTGCGGTAGGTCCGAGCAGGCGATTTTGCCAGCCAAGGCTATGCCGCGCCAAGCTGCTGTCCAGCGCAAGCGCCTGCATTTCAAGGCTCGTTGCCGGCGCGACGAGGCGCCATTGCGGTTTCCCGCCGAGTGCGCGCTGCAATGCCTCGACCAGAGCGGCAACCGACGCCGGTGCATCCTCAGATGGACCAAAGTTAAGCGAGCGCGGAATGTCGCCGCCTTGTACCAAACATTGAACGTAGATGAGGTAGCCTGCAAGGCAGTCGAGAACGTGCTGCCAGGGCCTGATTGCGTTGGGATGGCGCAGCACCAATTCCTGGCCAGAGCGCATCGCACGAAACACATCCGGTACGATTCGGTTGGCAGCGAAGTCGCCGCCGCCGATCACGTTGCCGCCTCGTGCGGTCGCAACGGCAACGCCCCGCGGCTCGAAAAATGCATGCGCATAGGCCGCGGTCGCAAGTTCGGCTGCCGATTTCGAGGCGGAGTAGGGGTCGTGTCCACCTAGCGGGTCTCCCTCGCGAAACGGCCGTCCCATATTTGAGTTCTGGTAAACTTTATCGGTCGTAATCACCAGATACAGCACGCAGATCCGGCGCATCGCGGAGCGCGTCAAGCAGGTTGACAGTGCCCATCACGTTGGTGGCGAAAGTCGCCGCCGGCTCGCTTAGCGATGTCAGTAGCAACGGTTGTGCGGCAAGGTGCAAGCACGATTTCAGGCCGCGCCATCTCGACCGCAGCGACGACGACCGTTGGATCGCGAAGATCGCCGATGCCACCCGGAACGGCATTGGCTACGCCGGCCGAGGCATAGAAGCTCGGTACCGTGCCGGGGGATAGCGCCAGCCCGCAGACGCGGGCCCCCATGCTGGTGAGCCACAGCGCCAGCCAGCCGCCCTTGAAGCCGGTGTGGCCCGTGAGCAACACGCGTTTATTTTTCCAGAAGCCGGGATCCGGCAACGCAGGCTTCAATTCCAGATTTTCCACGGCGCGTGCCCACTCTGCCAAAGCTCTTCCAGTACGTTCTTGTCACGCAGCGTATCCATCGGTTGCCAGAAGCCGATGTGACGAAATGCCATCAGTTCTCCATCACGCGCCAATTGTTCCAGCGGATCTTTTTCCCAAGCCGTCTGATCGCCGGCAATACGATCGAGCGACCGATGGCTGCAAGACGAAATAGCCGCCGTTGACGAGCATGTTGTCGCCCGGCGGCTTTTCGAGAAAGCGATTGACTTTGGGCCCGTCAAGGTCGAGCGCGCCGTATCGCCCTGACGGGATCAACGGCGCGTCAGAAGTTGCGGTGCGGCCATGGTGCTGATGAAAAGCGATGGCGGCCGCGATATCGACATTCGCAAGCCCGTCACCATACGTCATGCAGAAGGTTCGCTCGCTTTCAAGATAAGGCGCGACTCGCTTGAGCCGGCCGCCGGTCAGCGTCTGGTCGCCAGTATCGACCAGCGTCACGGCCCACGGCTCCGCCGAATTTCCGTGATAGATTAACCTGGTTCTTCTTGTTATGTCGATCGTCACGTCGGAGTTATGGAGCACATAGTTCGCGAAATACTCCTTGATCATGTAGCCCTTGTAGCCAAGGCAAATGATGAAATCGCTCACGCCGTAGTGAGCGTAGATTTTCATGATATGCCAGAGAATCGGCTTGCCGCCGATCTCGATCATCGGCTTTGGGCGCACAGATGTTTCTTCGGCGATGCGTGTCCCGTAACCGCCTGCGAGAATGACAGCTTTCATCGCGAGCTTCCGTGACTGCACCAGAACGCGAGCTTAAAGGGCCGCTCGATTTTGGAGTGCAGGATCCGGTAGCGCCTGACAATTTGCCTTAATCAATCGAAGCATCATTGCACCCGTTTGATCCAGGCGTTCGGCCAATGGGTCACGTTGCCGGCCAGCGTCGATTTATTGAATGTCCAGGCAGGCTCTTCGAGGACGAAATCGCGGTGCTTGGTCACAAAATCCTCTGCCGCTCGGGCGGGATTGTCGAGTTTCCAGGCGTGTTGGCCGCGGGGAACATTGATAAGGTCGCGCATCAGACCGTCGGTGGCGATGATGTACGAGCCTGGCGTCACCAGCGGCGCGTAGGCTGCTAGCTCAGCGCTGACATGGGCGTAGCTGTGGTTTGAGTTGAGCACCACCAATACCTTTTCTCCAGGCTGGACGTGTTGCTTGGCGCTGGCGACGATATCCGGCGAAACTGACGATCCTTCGATTAAGGTGATCAGGCCATTGAGCGGATGTGATTCGAGCCGTACCCGATTGTGCGGCCGCACGTCAATATCGATGCCGATGACGCGGCCTTTGCCGATCAGCTTGCAAAGGCTCGCCGAAAAAACGAGCGAACCCCCATGGGCGATTTCGGTCTCGATGATCACGTCAGGTTGGAGCGAAAACACGGCCTCCTGGTAGCGGAGCATGTCGTCAGGCAGCTGGATGATCGGAACCCCGAACCAAGTGAATGTATAATTGTATTTCTGACTCCAACCGACCTTGAGCCAGAGGTCCTTGACAAGTTCGAAAATCCTCGATCCGAATAGAGCGCAATTCGCTCGCCATCGGCAGTTGAGGATTTCGCTGGCGTCGAAATCGATTTCGATCTTCATGCGGACAGCTCCTGCTTCGGTAGGTCGTCGAGCGTCATCAGGCGGACTGAAATGTTTTGCGCGTCGAGTTGCGCGACGATTTCTTCACGATAGTCGGAGTTCATCACAATCACGATGTCACCATCGTTCACACATCGGGCGGCGATGAGGCAGTCCGGTTACCGGCATGAAGCGGCCGATTTTGTTCGGATTGATGTCGACTGCGCCAGCAAATTGTATCGCCGTCCGGATCGATCAGAAGCGCGAATGTGACTCCTTTCGAGGAAGCTCCCCATATCCAGACTTTCTTTCCGGGTGCGACTTTGGTTAAGAAGAGCCGCCAGTCCTTGACGAAACGATCACGCCGCGTTGCAAAATTTAAGGCAGCCGCGGTAAGAAACGTTCCCACCGTGTGAACCGAAGCATCGTTCACGGGTTTTGCTTCCGCCCATAGATACTGGTCGCCGAAGACCCGCTCAAGCGAACGTATCTCGAGCCCTGCTGCCCAACATGCCACGTGAAGCGCTTGGGCCGAAAAGATCGAACAGTGCTCGTAAAAAAGATCCTGCGGCTGGAATTTGGCGAGTATCCATTCGATGTCGGGCGTCTCAAGGAAGAGACGCGCTTCCGGATTCATCTCCATCGCGGTCCGGATCGTGCGCAAAAATTCAAGCGGACGAAAAATATGCTCGATCGTATGTCGGGAGACGATAATTTGAACGGGGTGGGCCAGGAGTTCGAGTGCTGCGGGGCCGAAGAGGCGCTTATGGATTGTTACACCCGCAACGGATGCGCCGTCCTCGCCTCGAAACGCCGGGTCGAAGCCAGTCAGTGAGGCAAACTTATTGGTTAGCGCGAGCTTTCTCAGAAACGCGCCTTGGCCACAGCCGACCTCAATCAGATGAATTTCCGCCTCGGGCTGCATACCCGCGAGCACTTGTTTGATCATCACATCGACATGTGCGTTAAATGTGGGCGAGCACATCTGATCGTTGTTGTACTCGGGATCGTACATCATCAGATCGGCCTCAAAGAGACGGTTCCAGGCAAATCCGCATCCAGCGCATAACACCATATCGAGCGCGCCAACCGGTGCCGCGCGGGCAGCGGAGCGCTCCGGCCAAACGCGGTTTTGCAGGATTGGAACTCGGGGCCGGTAGTCGAGGGCGACCACTTCCCGCGTGCTGCAAATTGGACAGGCAGAACTCACGTTACGCTCTTTGCTTGATGTTGCCACCAGTTGTAAACCTCAGCGAGACTATCGCGCAGTGGCCGTGGAGGAGGGTATCCGACTTCGGTGTTGAGCCGCCGTGTTGCAGCGACGATCCGTGGAGCTTCGTCGGGCCGATCAGGCACGGTGCCAAGTCGAATGAGATCCCGGCGCCCGACGATGTCAGCCAAATGATCCGCAATCGCGCCGATGCTGACCGCGCGCCCGCTCCCCACGTTCACGGTGCCGGTAACATCGGAAAGGGTCAGCATCGCCAGCGCTTCACCGACATCGCGGACATCCATAAAATCGCGCACGGCACGCCCCGACGAAAGATTTGCGGGCAATCCGCGAGCGAGGTGGATCGAAACCGACGGCACCAGCCGACGCGCGTCTTCGAACGGTCCAAAAATGTAGAACAGACGCGCCCATGCGAATGAAAATCCGTTCTCCGCGGCATAGCGGGAGATCACCCGCCTGAGTGCCTCTTTTGAAGTGCCATACAGGGTATTCGGTTCGGCTGGCGTCGTTTCCTCGTCGCAATCATCATTCTCCGGGGAGAATATTCGCCGCACGTTCCTACGCCAACAATTCGCGACACGTCGGCATCGATGGCCGCCCTCGCAAGGTGGACCGATGCGGCGAGCCAGTCGAGGTTGGCCGCGGCCTGATAAAACTGCCCATGACTGACATCCCAGGCGAGGTGCAGAACGACATTCGGACGAACCTCTTTGATCACTTTGCGAGTGGCGCTAAGATCAAGTAAATTGGCAACAACGATAGGTCCGCAGTCGCCGTCTTGTGACGCGGTTCGCGATAGGCGGACGACCTCGGCACCACGTGCGGTCAGAGCATTTGTTGCCCATCGCCCGACGAAGCCGGTAGCACCTGTGACAAGGACACGCATAGCCAGAAGTCCTTTAAAGGCCGCAAAAATTCACGAGTTTCCGGCAATTGTATTGCACGCTCTCGCGGCATTTGTTACAGAAAAATTCCGCCCTGGGCGAAACTGATCATCTGCGTACAGCCTAAATGTCGCGACCCAAGGCCTGCAAAGTGGCCTCGGGAAATTGGACTTATGCCATCTACGATCGGTCTTCCGATTAGTATGACGTCCGCGCGGCTTTCCCGTATTTCGCACCTCTCGGTCAGGGGTTGTCCACATAATGAATTAGGTCGATTGATGCCTCGCTTTTCCCTCGTTATCCCAACGCTCCAACGGTCCGATACCCTTCGATATTCGCTCGCAACGCTCGTCAACCAACTCCATGACGATTTCGAGATTGTCGTCCAGAACAATGGGCGCGACGGCGCGACTGAAGCAGTCGTTGACAGCTTCGACAACCACCGGATCCAGCATTTTTGGTCCGATAGCGTTTTGCCGATGGCAGAGAATTGGGAGCTCGCACTTTCAAACACCACCGGCGAATTCGTTACCTTTGTCGGTGACGATGACGGATTGTTTCCAGATGCTTGCCGGCTGGCAGACGGCATTTTCCGGAGGACAAGTGTTGAGATCGTGAACTGGCGGCCATTTTGTTACTATTGGCCGAACTATATCTTTCCCGAGTTGCGCAATCGTTTGATCGCTGACATCGACTATAACGTCAAAGATTCGATTGATGTCGTCCCGGCATCAGCTACAGAGATACTATCGCTTCATCCTGCATTATTCTCTACTGCCGATGATCTACAATTCATTTGTCGCACGCGAAGCGATCCAACGCGCGATCGGGCGCGCGGGCCGCTATTTTCTTGGCGTTTGCCCGGACGTCACGTCGGGGATCATAAATGCCGAATGCACCAAGGAGTTTGCTTTCATCACTCGGCCGCTTTCGATGACCGGCATTTCAGGTCACAGCACGGGACATGGCGTGACGCTTTCGCCGCCCGGGTGGATGTCTACCGAACGCGTGAAGCGAAGTCTGGGAGTCTCCCAGACTGACCCGCGGCTTGTGCCTACGAATAACCTCGAGATCATGCTTGCCAATGAGGCGCTGATCGTGCGCGATCTTCTCTTTCCGCATGACCGGGAGACCGAGTTCGATTTTCGCCGGCTCATCCAATCTGTCGCCTCTTCCATTAACGATCGACCCGGCTTTTACGAACTCGACGCGAGAAGCTATCGAAACTTTGGCGAGGCAGCATGATATCGCCATTTCGGATATTGCCATTCCGAACGTAACGAACGCAACTCCGCAGTTGCACTGCGGAGCCGCTGTGCGCGGTCCTGGTCAGATAGCATTCATTATGGATGGGAATGCGCTTGGACTGAACGCGATCGACGATGCCATCCGGGTCGCCGGGCAACTGACCCCCAAGATTGAAAATGTTGCGTCGCTGGAGCTGGAGCGGACAGAAACATCGGATCGCGTCGTTGTCAGACCAGGTGTGAAGGTTGCATTCGGCACTGGTGGCGTTGGGGTGCCGGGCCTCGACTATGGCTGGGGTGCTGCGGAAGAATGGGGAACTTGGTCGGGGGGCAAACACGCGCATTTGCGTTTGGCGACGCCAAACGTTGCTAAACGACCGCTTGATATCGACTTGTTTTTTCGTACCTTTATCCACGTCAAACACCCGCAAATCCAGGTTGAAATATGGGCTAACGGGGACAAAGTCACCTGCTGGGCTCTTAATGATCCCATGCCTAAACTCTATCGATTGACGCTTCCCGCTGGCTGCCTTCGTGCGAATGGGGCGATTGATCTTGAGTTTCGGATCGCGAATCCGTGCTCGCCCTTGGAACTTGGCGCCAGCGTGGACCAGCGACTGCTGGGAATCGGGCTTGAATGGCTGTGTGTCCGGTAATTTGCCTAGGACGAGGGTACTGGGGGGTGGTGCTCCGCGACGATCTGTCAGTTTTCCGTCGATCGGTCCCTTCGGCCGAAAGACCACGAAATGCGACATGGAGAAATTCGCAGCAAAGCCGACGAGGATGGAAACGAGCTTCGCTACAAAAACCTCAACAAAATACGAAAGGGCGACGAGCGTCGTGGTCGCCGCAAATACGCCCAGAATTCCGGAAGCGACGAATTTTAGATAATCCTCTCGCCTGAGAATTCGCCCCAACTCGTGGCGAAAGGTGATCAATGTGTTCATCACGTAAGATCCGGATACTGCCACCAGCCACGCGACGACGTTGGATGGCACAAGAGGCATTCCCAGTAGCTTGTAAGCAAACGCGAATACACCAAAATCAACCAGCGCATTGGCTACGCCGATCATAGCAAAACTGACCATCTTGAGGATTGTCGGGGAGCACAAGGCTGCGAAAAGTTGATTGAGAAGGGCTTTCATCGGGTTTCTTTATCAGCAATTTCCAGGTGAGTCCTCATGGTCTTCGAAGCGCTAAACCAGGATCTCAACAGATGGAAGCCCGCGCGCAGCGTTTAGCCGTGCACCGTCACGTAGGTGCCACAGCTCTCCGCGTCGGCGACGGCGGCTTTGATCTCGGCCTTGGTATATTTGGTGACATCCACGGGATCGAAGTTCGAACTCACGCCAACACGGAGGGCGAGCTTGATCTGACTGGCGCAGCGGATCAGGTTTTCATCCGCCACATGATCTTCACGAACCGCTCGGACGACGGCTCCTGGTTCTCGGACTTCTGTCTGTCTCACAGGTGCTGATCCCGGACATTACCTTTGCCAACGATCCAGGGTTCGCCGATAACGACCGCCCGGCGCGCGCCACTGCAGGTGTTGCAACGTGAAAATCGTTTGCCTGACCTGGCGCCAGAGCGCCGCCTCATAGCGGCCAAGCCGTTCGAAAATTCCGTTATCGAGGTCGGCCAGACGAAGAAAGCAGCGCGCAAGCTCGCGTCCACTCGAATCGCGCCCGGACTGGAAGATTTCGATAACCTCGCACACTTCTCCGGGTAGCTTTGGCAGCGCAGGATCGGGTGCGGTGCTTGCTTCGCACTGGATCTGGAGCAGGCCGGTCTCGACCGAGGTCGCACGCCTTAATCGCCATAACAGGCTTGCCAGCCGAAGCACCAATTCGCGCTCGACGGCGGTCTCCGCGTCATAGGCGGTCGTGACCGCCTGCTCGAACGCCCGGTAGTCAGCTGGATCCTCAAGCGGCCCGATCACGGTCTCCGCGGTCAATCCATGGCGAACGGCATTCTGGGAAGAGCGCGCTTTGCCGCTTTGCGTTTTCGGGCCGGTGCTCCTTTGGGCGTTGCGGCGGTTGGATTCGATCTGTCGAAGCGAAGTCATGTCGGGGTGCCCGGCAACTGGGTTCGTTTCGCCATCCGCGGCTCGCGCGGCTGCCGTGACATGGCCGTTACTTCATCGTTCGCCGCTCCGGGCTTCTCGCTGTCGTCGCCCAGGACGTCTGCAGAAGCGTGGAGGGGGTGGGTTTCCAGCCAAAGCTTGCGCGCCAGGCTGATGGGCTCGAGACCGGCTTTCGCCCACCAGTCCGATTCCCTGCCGGTGCGGTGCAGTTCGCGATGGTGTGCCCGGCACAGCGGGACGGTAAATTCGTCGCTGACCTTGAGGCCGAGACCGCGGGATTGCGCAAACCGCAGATGATGGGCATCGCAGGGCTGGCGCCCGCAAACGAGGCAAGGCTGTTTGGCCACGAACCGCAGGTGGGTCTTGTCACGCAGGCGACGCGCCACGGGGATTGCCAGCACGCTCTTGTCGATGCGGGAGCGGATCTCTTGGTTCGCCGTTGGCTGGTCCCGTTCGGCTGGCGAGAGGTCCTCATCCGGTATCGTCTGTAGGCGGCCGAGCCGGGCTTGAAACGCCAGTCTGACCTCGTCCCCATCCGCCGGCGTCAGGGTGTTTGCCTTTGGCCATGCCTGCAATGTCCAGGCGTCCAGATCGTCTTTGAGCTCCAACCCTTCCAACTCGGCCAGCAACTGGTCCCGGAGGGTTGCCGAGGCTTCACGCGACAGAGTGGGGAGCGGCTTGCCATTTGGGCCCTTGCGAGCGCTCCTGGAACGGTTTTGTCGGCGGGGGCGGCCGGAGTTCATCGGAACCGTTTCCCTTTATCGGCGGGCCGCTTTTGCGGGCTGGATCGACCGTTTGAACGGCGAGGTCGGGCGCATCGAGATCGTCCTCCCCGGCGATCCCGACCAGCGTGAACAGGGCATAGCGCCGGGCATAGGTCAGGGCCGCGCCCATCCGATGGGGAGCTGCCGTCTCCGAGGCCGGGCAGACCGGCCAGTCCGAAGACACCCATTCGCCGGAGGCGTGCACCAGCGTGGTCGTCAGTCTGATCAGGCCGCTGTCCCGGTCGATCGCAGTGCTTTGGACCGTTGCGATCTCATGCTGGCCCAGGCATTTGCGGACGATGTCGAGGCCTGTGGAGAGGGAAGCGTAGCGAAAGGTCCGCTGGCCCTCGCGCGGGAACGGCGACTCGATGGTGGCGGTGAGCGACTTTTCCGGATTGGCGATCTCGGCTTGCGCCTTGGCGAGTGCCGTCGCCAGGGCGCCAATCTTATTGCTGGATCGCTGCATGGCGAGGCTCCTCTCTCACGAATGTCAAAGCTGATGGCGCCCGACTTCGAGCGCTTGGCGCGGACGCCATGACCTGAGGCTTCCCTGGCATCCTCCGGCACCAGGGCCTTCAACTCGGCCTTTGATCGCTCGTGGTCCTGGGCCGCCTGCCGGGTTGCCTGAAACAGGCCGGCAAACTCGGCCCAGGCGTTGGACCCGCTCATATCGACGGTCCGGACCGCCTCGATCTTTGCCCGTGGCGGCTCGACGCCAAACAGGTGAGGGGCCTCGCCGGTCTCGACGCAGCGCCAGAACTTCTTCTCGGCCGTGAGCAGGAGATGCTGGTAGAGCGGATCGGCCGGAATGGTCATCTCCACCCATTTGCCGCCGCCGGTAATGATCGACAGCACCGCCGTCCGGGAGGCCGTGACCCACATGTTGTGCTGCAGCTGGGCCATGTGCTTCTCGGCCGCCGCCTTCCTCCGAGAACGACCATGGCAGCATGAACTTGGCCTCGAACACCGCGCCGGTCCCCTCGACCATGCCGTCCAGGGTGGCCGCCATCCAGCGCTTGACCGGATGAAACACCTGCCGCTGCACCTCGGTGACGACCTGGCCGGTATTCCGCTCGTACCAGTGCCGGTTGAGGTGCTCGGTCACGGTGCCGAGCTGGACGATCAGGTTGTGTCGAGAGGTCCTCGGGCTCGACCTCGCCGCGCTTTTCCCGCCACAGCCGGAGCAGGGCGGCTTCGTCGTCGCCCATGATGATCCGGGCGTCCGAGCCGCCGATGAAGGCGCGGCGGTCCGCGTTTGACTTTGTCCAGATGACCGATTCTCATGCTAATAATCCTCATACGAAGTGATTTGTCAGTTGAATGTCCATATGATGTCAAATTCATATCGATATGATGGAAGTGCAAATGAGAATAGCCAAGTATGATTTCGAGCGCTCAGATGCAGAGCCGCGCGCGGCTCTGGTTACGCTGGAGTGCAGCAGGATCTCGCGCAGAAGCGTCGACGGTGCGGCGTTGCATACGATCCGCCGCGTCGAAGTCGCTGAAGGCGGAGACATCTATGACGCAGCCAACGACCTCGCCGTTCGCCGAGCCTTGGAAGCTGCCGGCGTCGAGTTCATCGACGAGAACGGCGGTGGCCCCGGTGTTAGGCTTCGAAAATCGGGAAAAGAAAAGCCCCGCAAATAAACCGATCCGGAGAATGTCGCGTCGGACTTGAGCTACGACGATCAAGCGCCCGCAGACGGATCCACCGCTACGACGGTCAGGCGAAAGTCGTGGAAGCGAAGGCTCCAGTTTGCTATATTTGTGTTATGAAACGCGACGAAGCCATAAGCCGATTGCAGCAGCACGAAGCCGACTTAAAGCGGTTAGGCGTCGAACATCTCTATATGTTCGGCTCGACCGCGCGTGACGAGGCCGGGGACGATTCCGACGTTGACCTTTTTTTTGATCATGAAAAAGGCAAGCTCGGTCTGTTCGAGCTGATGGACGTGAAGGAGCGTGCCGCCAGCATCCTCGGCGGCAAGACTGATATCATGACGCGCAACAGTTTGCATCCCCGGTTAAGAAAGCGGATCGAAGAAGCCGCCGTGCTGATTTTTTGATGACCGAACGAATCGTCGCGCCACGTCTCGCTGATATCATTGAAGCGATCGAACGCATTCGTCGCGTATTGGATGGCGTGACTCTTGAAGCTTTCGAACAGAATTGGGAAAAGCGCTGGCTGGTTGAGCGCGGAATTGAAATCATTTCCGAAGCGAGTCGTCATCTCACGGACGACATAAAGGAGCGACGAACCGAAATTCCGTGGCCAAAAGTAGCAGGGATCGGCAATGTTCTTCGTCATGCTTACGATCACGTCGCGCCAGATGTGCTTTGGAAGCTTGCACAAGACGATCTGGCGGAAATCGAAAAAGTTTGCCGTGAGGAGCTGGTCGTAGCTGAGGAGCGGGAGCGGCATTAAAATTCAATCGGTCGAGTTTGCAGCCGCGTCAGTGAAGTGAGCGTGACAGGGCTCAGCATGGCGATGGTGCAGCGTCTGCGCGCCCGTTTCCGTGTGCCGGCCGACCTCCGAAGAAGTCGCCCCCCGACGTTCGCGAAGCGAGCGGCGCCGCGTTGATCGATGGCGTGGATGCCTAAGGGGCATCAAAGAGCCATTTTGTCGGCAGGTCGCCACCCGCCATGCCACAACGCATCGACCCTTGGCGACAATGCCGACTGAGGAGCCTGAACACCCAGCGGAAGCCGTGCGCCGGCCGTTACGGAACTGGCTAAGCTGGCTAGATGGGAATCCCGGGCCGTCGCTCGGCGATCAGACAGATCGTCAAGAAGGATGGAGGGCGACCGCTGAACCCCGGGGGTAGAGTTACATGATTAGTACAATCAAAGATTGAATTCCCTCTTTTTCGCAAAACAAACCCAATTTCCTCTCGATGTTCCATAGGCTTACGACTTGGGATTTTTGACCTACCGTTGGGTATCGATCGGGAAGGTGATGGCCTGGGCTGCACGGTGGTACCGTGACCCGCTCGAGGTCACGCCTGCGCAGCGGCGGTCTCGTATGCGACCCTTAAGCTCTCGGCCAGCAAAGCTCCAGTTTCTCGCGAAGGCGCTTCGGCTCAGGTCACGTGCCCAAAAAATCCTCATTTGCGAGCATTATGTAAAAGACACGCAATGGCTGTATTTTTCGGAAACGAAATCCGTCAGGCCTTGATCTGACTGATTACGAAACGAAGCCATTTGCGCCAACGCCGGATGATTCAAAGGCAGCGTGACGTGGGCTAACCTCGGCGCTTCAGCTCTGTCTTCTCCGGCCACTGTGATCCGGGCTATTCCGTCGGAATAACCGCGCCGAGGACGTCAATCGAACGCCTTAATCTGACTGCGTTGTCGTGACTTTGAAGCGCTGCTTTGATTCGGGAGGCGAGCAGGGCAAGTGCCCTGGGGTTACCGCCCTCCGGCAGCGGCGATAGCTTCCGGGCCGCGCGGCGGTAGTCGCCGCGGACAATGGCCGCGCTTTCGCGCGGCAGCACGTCGGCTGCGCGAGTGCGATCGTATTGGCGCCGAGCAGTGCAGCGATCAGCACCAAGTGCCGTCGCATGACCGCAAGCCGAAGACGCTCGGCCGCGTATGACCGCCGCGCTGTCTCGGAGGCGCACCGCGGACTGCCGTTGCGACAAATTGGTGGCCGCCGCAAAACATGAGCCAATAAGCGCCTTGATCGAAAAGCCCCTTGATCGAACGCCGATCTGCCGGAACGTGGTGCTCGCGATTACGCGCGCCGACGCATTTGCTTTCCCAGCGCTCATGCGCATCTGAAATTAAATAAGATCTACGATGTTTGGGGACGGTGATAGCGCGTCCCTCTCTCGCTGCCACTTATTTGCGTGGCGCTCCTCATGCCGCCCAACACTGTCCTCCGCCATCGACGCGCAGAACCTGGCCTGAGACGAATGCGCCCAAGGGGCCTGCGAACACTTCGACGACGCGCGCGACCTCATCGACGGTCGCGATGCGATCGAGCGTACCGGTTTCGACAAGCCGGTTCTGATCGACGGCGCGCGTTCCCATGAACCGTCCGGTGCGCGTGTCGCCCGGCGCGATGCAGTTCACGGTGATGTCGTAGGAGCGCAATTGATCGGCGAGGCAGCGTGTGTAATGCGTCATGCCGGCTTTGGCGACGGCGTAGATTGCGCCATTGGTACGCCCCTTGAACGCCGCGACCGAGCCGATGGTGACGATGCGGCCCTGGCGCCGCTGCATCATTTCGTTTGCCACGGCCTGACAGGTCAGGATCGTGCTGAGCAGATTTCGGTCCAGCACCGCGCGGACATCTTCCTCGCGAATACCAACCGCATCGTTCGGGTCCGGCTTGCCGCCCTTGGCCGCGATGTCGCCGCCGGCATTGTGGACGAGGATATCGATCGGTCCCAAGTGTTGCGTCGTCGTTTCGACGACCCGCTCGATATCCGCTCCCAGCGTCAGATCGCCGAGGACGCGGACGGTGCGTACACCATGATCTTTCGCCACGGCTTCGGCGACCGCGGTCAGCGTCGATCCCTCTCCATATTCCGCCGGTCCGTTCTCACGCATGCCGTGGATCGCGACATCGGCGCCCAGAGCGGCAAGCCTTTCGGCGAATGCCCGGCCGAGGCCGCGGCCGGCGCCGGTGACCAATGCGACTTTGCCCTTGAGCGGCCGCGCGCCGTCGTGTGATGCCATGATGTCTTCTCCCGGATGTGAAAATGTCAGCCTGCGTCGAGATCGAGGCCGCAGCAATTAATTCGACGAGCCGGCCTGCCTATTCCGATCTCAAGCTTTTTCGCCGGTTGGCGCGGACGATCCGGCGCCACGTCATTGCACCGTGAATCCAGCCGCCGATCAGGATCGCCGGCGCGACGGCCGCTGTCATGAAGTAGGGCGAGATCGGTTTCGGCGTGATCCATTCCAGCGCCATCACCGAAACCAGCCAGAGCGTCGCCAGCGTGATTGCCAGATCCGTCGGCGGCAAGCGTCGATGATAGAACACGGCGCCGATGATCATCGGCGGCGCCAGTGCCGCGGCGATCATGTAGACCGTCAACTCTTTCGGGGTCAGTGCGTCGATCAGCATCGACGCCAACAGCCAAAG
This sequence comes from uncultured Alphaproteobacteria bacterium, assembly GCA_963847015.1. Lineage (GTDB taxonomy): Bacteria > Pseudomonadota > Alphaproteobacteria > Rhizobiales > Xanthobacteraceae > Bradyrhizobium. The sequence goes on from CAWJYI010000014.1 coordinate 15,833, forward strand.
CGCGCCAAATATCACGGCCGTGTCGATAGGGTGTTTCATCGGTGGCCCGCCCTGCTGCCAAGGGTATCGAAGTTCGAATGGCCCCGGCCGTCAATCCCCTTTGCCTCTGATTGTCCGCAAACTAGCCTGGCTGCGAGGCCACGAAAAACCGGAAGAGGCCCGGCCCACCGCCTCGCACGACGGCAAAGCGGCGGCGTGAACGCCGCATCGAGATGCCGTGCACACCGCGCCAGGCAGGCTGCTACCGAGGCGGCTGCGGTTCATTCGGCTTCCGGTAGCGACAAGCAGCAGCGACCCGACGACGGCGAGCAGTGACCGGGCGGAATCCTTCGTCTCGCCTACGTCGAACGGGCGGGGCTCGTCATGGCGTCCGGCCGGAACAGGCGGCTCATCTGCTCCTGCGTCAGCAGCTTTTCTTCCAGCACGATGTCGGCGACCCTGCGCTTTTGAGCGAGGGCCTGTTTGGCCACCCGCGAGCACGTCTCATAGCCCAAAGCGGGGACCAGGGCCGTGACCAGTCCGATACTGTCCTCAACCAGCGCGCGGCATCTTTCCCGATCGGCTTCGATGCCGACCACGCATTTCTTTGTCAGGGTATTGATCGCGGCCGTCAGCGTCCGCAGCGAAGACAAAACGCAATAACCGATGGTCGGCTCGAAGGCATTGAGCTGAAGTTGACCGCCCTCGGCGCACATCGTCACGGTAAGGTCGTGACCGATCACCATGTAGGCGACCTGGTTGACCACCTCCGGGATCACCGGGTTGACCTTGCCGGGCATGATGGAGGATCCCGCCTGAACCGTCGGCAGGCGTATCTCCGCAAAACCGGCACGCGGCCCGCTCGACAGCAGGCGCAGGTCGTTGCAAATCTTCGACAGCTTGACTGCCACACGCTTCAGCACGCCGGAGAACAGGACGAAGGCGCCCATGTCGGACGTCGCCTCGATCAGGTTGCTGGCAGGCACCATCGGTTCATGGGAAGCGCGCGCAAGTTCCTCGATCGCGAGCGCGGCATAGCGCGGATCGGCGTTGATCCCGGTCCCGATAGCGGTGGCGCCGAGATTGACCTCCCGAAACAAAGCTGCGGCTTCTCTCAACCGGGCGACGTCTTCCTTGATCGTCGCAAAATAGGCGTCGAATTCCTGGCCGAGAGTCATCGGGACCGCGTCCTGAAGCTGCGTCCGCCCGATCTTGAGAATATCGCCGAACTCGACGGCCTTGGATTTGAAGGCGAAGGCGAGTTCGTCGAGCGAAGCGATTAATGGCGCGGCCGCAAAGATGATCGCAAGCCGCAGGGCGGTCGGATAGGCGTCGTTGGTGGACTGCGCCATGTTGACGTCGTCGTTGGGATGGAGGGCTGCGTAATCCCCCTTGTGCTTTCCCATCAGTTCGAGCGCGACGTTGGCGATCACTTCGTTGGCATTCATGTTGGTGGACGTTCCGGCGCCGCCCTGAACCGCATCCACCACGAATTGATCGTGAAAGCGGCCGTCTTTCGCGATCAAATCGCAGGCGCGGTCGATGGCGTCGGCCTTTGCCGGCGCCAGATGCCCGAGACGCCGGTTGGCGCGTGCGGCGGCCTGCTTCACCAGCGCCAATGCCCGCACCAGATCCGGAAAATGACCGACGGGAACGCCGGTGATCGGGAAATTGTCGACCGCCCGCAAGGTGTGGACGCCCCAATAGGCGTCCGCAGGGACGTCGGTTTCCCCCAACAGGTCGTGTTCGCTCCGCGTCGCGACCTGGGTCAGTTCGATCGATCGCGTCGTTGCAACTGCGACAGATTGGGGAGGGGCCACATCGATCGTCGTTTCAGCCATCGTCGTTCCCTCTCAATGACCGCACCGGCAGCAACGCTAGCACTCCGTTGAGGTGCCCGGAAGCCAAAAGCCTGACATCGCCGAGCAGGCCGAGGCGTGACTTCGCCGACGCGGTCGGGTACCGGTCGGCACATGTCGTCCTGGATCTCGCGGCATCAGGGCCTCCATGATGCGTCGGCTATGAGTTGGGGCGTGGCCGTTGATCGATTGACCACGCCGCCGGTTGCCGCGATCATTGCGACCTGATTTTGGCAACCTGATTTTGGATCGCATGGAGCGGACGAGATGACCGGTGCGGCGCAGACGGGTCCGCGATCGACAGGCGAGATCGCAAGCTACCATGCGCATATTTATTACGATCCAGCGGCGACACGCGCCGAGGCCGAGCAGTTGCGTAGGTGGATCGGCGAGCGCTTCTCGGTCACGCTCGGACGCTGGCACGACGTCAAGGTCGGTCCGCACGATCAGGCGATGTATCAGGTGGCCTTTGCCAGGGAGATATTTCCCGAACTGGTGCCCTGGCTGATGCTCAATCATGGCAAATTGAGCGTTCTGGTGCATCCGAACACCACGAATCCGCGCCGGGACCATCTTGCCGATCCGATCTGGATCGGGCCTGCGCTCGCCGTGCACGCCGACAAGCTGCCGGAAGAGGCCGAGATGGAGCAGGCGCCTGTGCCGAATACGAACCCGGTCCTGCGGCCTTGATCTCCCGGTTCTGCGGCCTGGATTGAGGGGTGTGCAATTCATGCCACACCTGGAACTACCGGCCGATTTACCATGATTGCTGGAGACGACGGCGATTTGGCCTCCTACAATGGCCATTGTCGCGTGTCTCGATTATGCCTTACTTTGGTTTGCATTATATACCTGCAATTAGTCGGTGAATCCCTTTGAGAATCAGCAGTGATTCCCAAGCGCCGAGCCGGGGACGGATGGGTTACATCTCGACGAAATCTGCCGGGCGTTCTTCCAGCCGGGGCATTTCATGGTTCGGCAAGGCGGCATTCGCCGTTGCCGCGCTCGCAATGACGTCGGCATTGGCCGCCTGGATTTTCGATTTCGAACCGGCCGGTGAAATCGGGGCTGGCCAGCCTGCCGGAAACGCAACTGCGTTCTCGTTCGATGACCGCTTTGGATCGGGCCCGGCGCGCAATTCGGCTACGATCAACTATCCCTGGCGTCCGGTCTTGCGGTCGCTCCGTTCGGACTTCGCCGCCGAGTTCGGGCACATCGAAAGCCAGTTGGCCGGCAAGCTGCGTGAGGCGCAGACGGATCAGTCCGACCGGGCCACGCCATCGACCGCCGAGGCCGCTATCCCCCTGCCAAGATCGCGGCCGGTTGAGGCCAATCTTCAGCTGAAGAACGATCCGCCGCCGGTCCAGGCAGATAACCGCACGCTGTTACAGAAACTCGCCGATTTGGTGCCGCCTGCGAAGTTCACGCTGGCGTCGCTGACGCCGGGCGACGGGCTGTTCAGCGAAAGGAAGGACCTCGCGGCGCTGGGCTACGACAATTTCACGGCCGTCTACGACATCTCCGCCCGCGCGGTTTATCTGCCGAACGGTTCAAAGCTCGAGGCGCATTCAGGTCTGGGGCCTCTGATGGATGACCTCGGCCATGTCAACGAGCGAAACGCCGGGGCGACGCCGCCGAACGTCTATGACCTGAAGCCGCGTGAGAAACTGTTCCATGGCGTCCCGGCGCTCCGCATGACGCCGGTTGGCGAGAACGACACGTTCGGGCGGGCAGGTCTCCTGGTGCACAGTTACATGCTCGGCCCCAACGGCGATTCCAACGGCTGCGTGTCGATCAAGGAATACGACAAGTTCCTGGCTGCCTACCGCAACGGTGATGTGAAGCGCCTCGTGGTCGTGCCCAGCCTCAACGAGGGACTGACGGCGTCGCGGCGTTCGACGTCGCCATCATGACGCCGGTTGTGAGCGAAGCAGGGGATTCCGATACCCCGCTGCGGGCGACGTTCAAGATCAACCTCAACGGCAAGACGGTGGCGATAGGCACCGTCGGCCAGGCCTATCGGTTCATCACCAATCTCAGCTCGGTCGAATGGATCGAGTTTCGCTCGCTCCATGCCGATGCCGTCAGCTCGCTGCAAGGTGCGGCCGGCAACGCGATGCTGACGGTGCAGGCCACCAACGCCCTGCGCGCGCTGTTCGTGCGGGCGAGGCTTTTGTAAGCGGCGGATTAACTGATCTCCTTGCGCACGGTCGCGGCCGCATCGCACATCGCCTTCAGTTTTCCGAACGCGACATGGCGCGGCATGTATTTCATGCCGCAATCGGGCGCGACCACCAGGCGATCGGCGGCGACGTGCTTGAGGCCGTTGCGGATGCGATCGGCCACGATCTCCGCCGTTTCGATCTCGGGATTGCCGAGATCGAGCACGCCGAGCATGATCTTCTTCGACGACAGATCCTTGAGCACGCCGAGATCGAGCTTCGGCTGCGCCGCCTCGATCGAAATCTGCTCGGCCCTGGTGTCGGCCAGTTCGGCGAGAAACGAATAGCCGGCGGGTTTTGTGGAGCCGGGCACCACCGCGGCATAGCCGAAGCACAGATGCACCACGGTCGGCACCGTGATGCCCGCCAGTGCGCGGTTGATGGCCTTGACCGCATAGCGCCGGGCGAGATCCGGATTGTTGCGCACCCAGGGCTCGTCGAGCTGGATCACGTCCGCTCCGGCTTTTTGCAGGTCGAGCGCTTCGGCGTTGACGGCCTCCGCAAACGCCATCGCCAGCTCTTCGTCGTCCTTGTAGAATTCGTTCTTCGCCTGCTGGCTCATCGTGAACGGGCCGGGCAGGGTGATCTTGGCCGCACGGTCGGTGTTTTTCCGCAAGAACTCCATGTCGGGCAATTCGACCGGCCGGCTGCGTTTCACCGGACCTACGACGCGCGGCACCGGCGTCTGCGTTCCGTTTCGCGCGGTGATCATTGCGGGGTTGTCGGCATCGACGCCGTCGAGCGCGGTGGCAAAACGGTTGGAATAGCTCTCGCGGCGGATTTCGCCGTCAGTGACGATATCGATGCCGGCGCGCTCCATGTCCCTGATCGCGACGATGGTGGCGTCGTCCTGTGCTTCCTCCAGATGCTCCGCCGGCAGCCGCCACATCGCATGCATGCGCGTGCGCGGTACCGACTTCGACAGCATCGCGCGATCGACGAGCCATTCCGGTTGCGGATAACTTCCGACCACGGTGGTCGGCAACAGATGCTTGGGCAGGTTCAAGGCAGTCTCCTTGCTCTTGTTATTGTCTCTTCTATCACGCCTTCACGCGAAGCGATCCCCGCCTCGCGTGAAGAAACGCATCAACCAGAAAAAGGCTTCAGGCCGCGCGCGTTGCCGCGGCCGCAACCTCGTCCTTGACCGGATTGCGCAGCACGCCGATGCCGGAAACTTCCACCTCGACCACGTCGCCATCCTTCATCCAGAGCGGTGGCGTGCGATAGGCGCCGACGCCACCGGTGGTGCCGGTCACGATGACGTCGCCGGGCACGAGCTCCGTGAAGGTCGAGCAATAGGCGATCAGGGCCGGGACATCGAACACCAGATCGGAAATCGGCGCGACCTGCACCTCGACGCCGTTAAGGCGGGTCGCGATGGTCTGCTTGCTGATGTCCGGAATCTCGTCCGTCGTCACCATCCACGGCCCGAACCCGCCGGTGCCGGCAAAGTTCTTGCCGGGCGCGAATTGCGAGGTGTGGCGCTGCCAGTCGCGGATGCTGCCGTCATTGTAGCAGGAATAACCCGCGACATGCTTCAGCGCGGCTTCGCGTGAAATGCGGCGGCCGGCCTTGCCGATGATGACCGCCATCTCGCCTTCGTAATCGAAGCGCTCGGATTCCAGCGGCCGGATCATCGGCTGGCCGCCGCCGACCTGGCTGTTGGCGAAGCGGGTAAAGATCATCGGATGCGGCGGCGTCGGATGGCCGCTTTCGGCGAGATGCGTCGCGTAGTTGACGCCGATGCAGAAAATCTTGTCGGGGTCGGGTACGGTCGGCAGCAGCTCGACGTCCTTCAGCGCGTAATCGGCGCGTTCGCCCTGCAGCGCCTTGAGTTCATCGAGCGATCCCTTCGAAAGCAGCGCCTTCAGCGTGGGATAGGCTTTCAGCCGCTTGCCGGCGTCGATCACGCCTGCGTCGGTGACGATTCCATAGCTCGCCGCATTGGCCGCCTTGAAACTTGCGATCTTCATTGTGTGACACTTTCTTCGATGGAGGAAACATAGGGTTCTATGGATTGCACGATTTCGCCCGAAAGGATCGGAACGCAATCGAGCGGAAAATCCTGGTGGAATCGCGCGCCGCCATCGCGCGCGCGATCGAGAAAGCTTTCGAGGTGATCCATCGCGCCGCTCGGCAGGTCGTGCAGCACCATCAGGCTCCAGGGTTGCGAACGGCACTGCTCCAGCGCCCGGTCACTCCAGCCTTCCGGATCGGCCCAGTCGCGCGGGATGGCGTTCCAGAGCACGCAGCTATGGCCGTTGTGGGTCAGGTAATCGACGACGGAAGGTTTTAGCAAGCGGTCATCGAGATTGCCGCCGCCGCCGAACGGCCGGAACCAGCGCTTTGAATGTGCGAGATCGCCGATCGCGGTCTGGGTTCGGCCGATTTCGTTTTGCGCCGTGTTTTGGTCAGGCTGCTGCCCGAGCGGGATCGAATGCGTAAAGGTGTGATTGCCGATCCAGTGGCCCTCGTCATGGGCGCGCATCGCGAGTTTGCGGCGTTCCGGATCGTTCAATTTTTCTCCGATCACGAAGAACGTCGTCTTGATGTTGCGTTCGCCGAGAATGTCGAGCACGCGTGGTGTCACGCCGGGTTCGGGGCCATTGTCGAATGTCAGCGTCAGGTCGAACACGGGCGTTTCCTCAGGTTGCAGGCTGCAGGGCGCCGGCTGCAATCTCGTCAGCCGCGTTTTGACCGGCGCGGGTGCCGGTCTGCCAGATCGCGGCTTTGCGCTCGATCCATTTGATGGCGGCGTTGAAGGCGATCGCCATCGCCAGCACCAGCAGCACGCCGGCGAAAACGTGCGGGCTGTCCAGAATGGTGCGGTAGCGCGAGATCAGATAGCCGATGCCGGCGGAAGAAATCAGCATCTCCGATACGACCACGCCGACGATGACGAGCGCGCCGCCGACCCGCAGGCCCGACAGCACGGTCGGAATCGCGGCCGGAATGATGACGCGAACCAGCCGCTGGCTGAGCGTCGCGCCCATGCTGCGGGCGGCGAGCAATAGCTGCGGATCGATGGTCTGGATCCCGGCGGCGGTGGCGAGCATCGTCGGCAGGAATCCGTAGATCGAGGCGAATGCGATCTTGGATTCCGAGCCGATGCCGAGCCAGACCGTGAAGACGGGATAAAGGATCACCAGCGGCACGGCGTAGAGGCTCGATACCATCGGCATGACCAGGACGCGCGGCCGCGGCAGGCTGCCGACGATAGCCCCCAACAGGATGCCGCCGCCGCAGGCGAACGCCATCGATACCGCGACTTCATAGAGCGTCACGGCCAGTGCGTGGCCGTATTCGCGGGCCTCGTTCCAGCCGGCGGCCAGCGTTGAGGACAGCGACGGCAAAAACAGTTCGGGAATGAACCCGGCGCGCGGCAGCACTTCCCAGAGCACAATCAGGGAAATCACGATCAGACGACGAAGCGTTGCTGCTTTCATGTCAGCCTCACGCCGATTTCCTGATGTGCTGCCAGATGCGATCGCGCATCCGGCCGAAAGCATCGCCGCTCAGCATCTCGTAAGTTCGCGGGCGGGGAAGCTGGACCTGCAGATGATCGACGATGCGGCCGGGCCGCGGCGACATCACGATCACCTCGTCGGCGAGATAGACGGCTTCCGTCAGGCTGTGCGTCACGAACACCACCGTCTTGCCGGTCGCCGCCCAGATCCGCAGCAACTCGTCGCCCATGGTCATGCGGGTCTGCTCGTCGAGGGCCGCGAACGGTTCGTCCATCAGGAGCACCGGCGGATCCTGCACCAGCCCGCGCGCAATCGAGACACGCTGCTTCATGCCGCCGGAGAGTTCGTGCGGATGGCGTTTGCCGAACCCGTCGAGGCCGACGAGTTTGAGCGCATCCTGCGCCTTGGCGCGGCGATCGTTTTTGGAGATGCCGCGCAGCGCCAGCGGGAATTCGACGTTTTCTTCCGCCGTCAGCCACGGAAACAGGCTGGCCTCCTGGAACACCACGCCGACCCGGTCCGGATCGGGCTGCGGGATCGGTGCGCCGCTGATGGTGATGGTGCCTGACGTCTGCTGCCGCAGGCCGGCCATCATCATCAGAAGCGTGGACTTGCCGCAGCCGCTCGGGCCGACCAGCACGACGAAACGTCCGGGTTTGACGTCGAGCGAAACGTCCTCCAGCGCGACGACGTCTTGCGTCGTCGTCTTGAAGATCTGCCCGACATTGCGGACCTCGATCGCGCCGGCCGGCTTGAGCGGGGTTATGTTCGCCGGGGTCATGTTCGCCAATGGCTGCATCGCGTTTCCACCCATCGAACCAGTTCGTTGAACGTCATTGCGATCGCCGCGAGCATCACCACGCCGGCCAGCAATTGCTTCATCTGGAAATTCTCGCCCCAGGTCGCGATCTGGTGGCCGATGCCGTCGCGCGAGGCGTACATTTCCGCGAGGATGACGCCGGTGAGGTTGAAGATCATCGAAATCCGCAACGCTTCCAGCAGCACCGGCAACATGCTCGGCAGATAGACGCGGAACGCGGTCTGTACCGGCGTCGCGCCATAGGAGCGGGCGACCGTCAAATGCTCCATCTTGACCAACTCCACCGCCGTCGTCGTCGACATGATGACGATGAAGATCGTGGAGAAGAAGCCGAAGCCGACTTTCTGCGAAAAGCCGACGCCGAAAACCAGAATGAACATCGGCAGGAAGATCGATTTCGGGATGCTGAAGGCGAAGAACAGCAGCGGCTTCGCCACTTCGGCAAAGTAGCGGTTCTCCGCGATCAGAAATCCGATCAGGGTGCCGAAGGGAACGGCAAGCGCGAATGCCGTCAGCACCTCGGTCGCGGTGACCGCGAGATCCCCGCGCACGCTGGCGCGCTGCAGCAGGTCGCCGAGCGTGGACAGCGTGTCGGATGCGGAGGGGAGCAGCCGCGGATTGACCATGCCGGTCCGCGACAGAAATTCCCACAGCGCGAATATCGCTACCACGATAGCGATACGCGCGAGCTTTACTCCGAGCGAACCGGGCATCGCGTCGATCTCAGGGTTTGGTCGGAACCGGCTTGAACTGGGTCGAGATCACTTCCGTTCCCGGCGCCAGATCCTTCATGCCGCCGGCCTTGGCCATATCGAGCGCCAACTGCACCTGCTCGGGAATGTGGGGACCGCTCATGCTGCCGTCGGTTTCAAGCTGCATGATGGTGTTCTCGTATTCGAGTGCGGCGATCTCGGCGGGAATTTCATAGAGGTCGGCGATCAGCTTGACGGTGACGTCCTTGTTGCCGCGCATGAACATCAGCGCGCCATAGAGTGCGTTCAGCGTCTTCTGCACCAGAGCCGGCTTTTCCTGCGCGTATTTGTCGAGCACGATCCAGCCGGCGGCGAGGTTCGGCGGCACCTCCTTGGCATAGTCGAGAATGGTGCGCGCCTCGCCCGATTTGGAAATCTGGAAGCTGAGCGGCGAATAGACCACGGCGGCCTCGACATTGCCGGCGAGCAGGTTCGGCACCAGGCCGCCGCCGCCGACGGGTACGCGCGTGAAGTCGATCTTCTTGTCGGCAATGGTCCACAGCGCCAGCAGGTCGGAGCCGGAGCCGGCCGAGGTGATCGCGACCTTCTTGCCGTTGAGATCCTTGACCGCGGCGGTCGATTTCGCGAGCACCATCAACTGCCAGCCGTAATAGCCCATGGCGGCATTGGCGACCACTTTCGACATCACGCCTTTCTTGCGTCCGGCGGCGGCGAGCGAGGTGGCATCGAGAATGACGTCGGCGGCACCGGCGGCCATGGCTTCAAACGTCTCGGCGCCGCCGCGATAGATTGTGAGCTCGGCAACGATACCTTCTTTTTCGAACAGTTTTTGCCGCACCGCGGTTTCCGCGATCGTGGTCGGCCAATAGGTTTTTGTCGGGAGACCGATGCGGACCGTATCTGCCGCGTCAGCCATTCCGGAGCAGGCGAGCACGGTCGATGCCGTTATCGCAGCCAGCACATGGCGTCGTGTGATTCTCATTGTGACGTTCCCCTTGCTTTTTTTATGAATTGGTCTGGCGTCTTCGAATTCTCGGTCAGGCGCCGTTATTTCCCGCCGCAACCCCGGCATCTGCGAGCTCGACGAGATGCATGGTCGTCAAAAAATGCTCCGAAAGCGCTGAGACCGCGGCATTGGCATCGCGTTTGAGAACGGCATGGACGATCGCGGCGTGTTCGGCCTCGACGTTGCGCGACTTTCCGGTGTCGCGCCGGATCGAAAGCCTGCGGTAGCGTTCGCTTTGCTCGTGCAGGACATCGCGAAATCCGAGCAGCCATGGCGAGCCGCATGCGCTCACCAGCGTCCGGTGGAAAATACGATGGCGCACCACCCATTCTTCATAATGGTGCGTCGGATCGTCAGGATAGGTGTAGGGGACGGCGGCGAGTGCTGCGAAAGACCGTTCCACCGATGCGAGCCAGGTCTGGTCGCCCTGCTCGATCGATCGCCGCAGCGCCAGACCCTCGATGTCGACACGGGTCTGGGTGACGTCGCGCAGATCGGCCGGAGATACCGGGCTGACGCGAAAGCCGCGCTGGTCGGAGGCCTGCACCAGTCCGTCCGCCACAAGCCGGGACAAGGCCTCGCGAACCGCGGCGAGGCTGACCGAAAATTGCTTGGCGAGGCCCGCAATATGGAGCTTTTGGCCGGGCAGGAGCCGGGTCGACAGGATGTCCGCCCGCAGCCGTTCCTGAACGGCCGACGTCAGGCTTCTTGGCCGGTCATCGGCCAAATCATCACTGAAACTCAACCCGATACTGCTCATCGCGGGGCAGATTGGCCGGTGAATCCGTCGTCGTCAATCGAAAATCGATTTTTTGCACGCTGCGTGGCGTCGCAACCGCAAGAGGGACGCGAAGGATTTGGCATGGCATTTCAATCCGCGGCTCAACCAGCCATGATCTGGACGCCGTCTTGCCGGCCATCGTAATTTGCGCCGTCAAAAATGCCGCGTGCGGGGGAAACAGTGAACAACAATAACAATAATAACGACGCGTCCGAGTTCGATTACGTCATCGTCGGCGCCGGCTCCGCCGGCTGTGTGCTCGCCAATCGCCTGAGCGCGGACGGCAAACATTCCGTGCTGCTGCTGGAGGCGGGACCGAAGGACACCAATCTCTGGATCCACGTCCCGCTCGGCTACGGCAAGCTGTTCAAGGAAAAATCCGTCAACTGGATGTACTCTGACCGAGCCAGAGCCCGGCCTGAACGGCCGCCAGGTGTTTCAGCCGCGCGGAAAAGTGCTCGGCGGTTCCAGCTCGATCAACGGCCTGCTTTACGTCCGCGGCCAGCAGGAGGATTACGATCGCTGGCGCCAGCGCGGCAATGCCGGCTGGGGCTATGACGATGTGCTGCCCTATTTCAAGAAGGCCGAAAACCAGCAGCGCGGCGCCGACAAATATCATGGCGCCGGCGGCCCGCTGCCGGTGTCCGATTGGCGGCACGCCGACCCGCTGTCGGAAGCCTTTGTGGTCGCCGCCGCCGAGACCGGCATTCCGACCAATCCGGATTTTAACGGCGCTCGCCAGGAAGGCGCCGGCTTTTTCCAGACCACGACCCGGCGTGGACGGCGCGCCAGCACGGCATTTTCCTATCTTCGTCCCGCGAAGAGCCGCAGCAATCTGCATGTCGAAACTTCAGCGCTGGCGCAGCGCATCCTGTTCGAAGGGCGCCGCGCGCGGGCTGTCGAATACAGGCAGGAAGGCCGATTGCGCATAGCGCGGGCGCGGCAAGGAGATTTTGGTGTCCAGCGGCGCGTATAACTCGCCGCAATTGCTGCAGCTCTCCGGCGTCGGACCCGCGGAGCTTTTGAAGCAGCACGGCATCGATATCGTGCTCGACGCGCCCGGCGTCGGCAACGATCTGCAGGATCACTTGCAGGTCCGCGTGGTGACGCGTTGCGCGCAAGCCATCACGCTCAATGATATCATGAACAATCCCGTCCGTCGGATCTGGGCCGGTGCCAAATATGCGGCGGTTCGGAAGGGGCCGCTGACGATCGCGGCCGGAACGTCGGGGGCGTTCTTCAAGACCAGTCCGCGTCTGGCGTCGCCCGATATCCAGATTCACTTCCTGCCGTTCTCGACCGACAAGATGGGTGAGAAACTGCATTCGTTTTCCGGCTTTACCGCGTCGGTCTGCCAGTTGCGGCCCGAGAGCCGCGGCTCACTCAAGATCAAGAGCGCCGATCCGTCGGTGCCGCCGGAAATCCGCATCAATTATCTCGCGACTGAAACCGATCGCGCCGCTTTCATCGACGGCATCCGGATACTGCGCAAGATATTGGCCGCGCCGGCGCTCAAGTCCTACGCTGTCGATGAAGTCCATCCGGGGCCGAAGGTGACGAGCGACGAGGACTTGCTGGCGTTCTGCCGCCAGACCGGCAGTACGGTCTATCATCCAACCTCGACCTGCCGGATGGGCAACGATCCGCTCGCCGTCGTCGATCAGCGGCTGCGGGTGCGCGGCATCGAAGGCCTTCGCGTGGTCGATGCTTCCGTGATGCCCGACCTGATGTCGGGCAATACCAATGCCCCGACCATCATGATCGCCGAAAAAGCCTCCGACATGATTTTGGAAGACGCGCGATAGGACAAACCGTATCGCGGATTCAACCGCGATACGCCCGCACCCGCTGCAACATCTGCTCGACATGCGCGATCGGGGTCTCCGGCTGGATGCCGTGGCCGAGATTGAAGATCAGCCGGCCGCCGGCGTAGTTCGCCAGCACGTCATCGACGGCGCGGTCGAGTGCCGCGCCACCTGCGATCAGCGCCAGCGGATCGAGATTACCTTGCACGGCGACGCGGCTCTGCACGCGCTCGCGGATCAATGACGGCTCCGCCGCCCAGTCGATGCTGACGGCATCGACGCCCGTTGTCTCGACATAGGCCGGCAGCATTGCGCCGGCCCCGCGGGGAAAGCCGATGATCTTCGCATCGGGCACCTTGGCGCGTACGCCCGCGACGATGCGTTTTGCCGGTTCGATGGACCAACGCTGAAATTCGCGCGGTGGCAGCACGCCGGCCCAGGTGTCGAAAATCTGCAGCACGTCGGCGCCGGCCTTGAGCTGGCCGAGCAGGTACTGGATCGAATTCTCCACCAGCACGTCGATGATTTTCGCGAAGGCTTCGGGGTGGCGATAGGCCATCATCCGCGCTGGCGCCTGATCCGGCGTACCCTGTCCCGCGACCATGTAGGTCGCGACTGTCCAGGGCGCGCCGCAGAAGCCGATCAGCGCGATTTTGGAATCGAGCTCGCGGCGAACGCGGCGCAGCGCTTCATAGACCGGCTCGAGTTTGCCGAAGTCGGCCTGGGCATTGAGCGTTGCCACCTGTTCCGGCGTATCCAGGGGATCGAGCCGTGGGCCTTCGCCGGCTTCGAAACGGACGGAACGGCCGAGCGCGTAGGGGATGACGAGAATGTCGGAAAAGATGATCGCAGCATCGAAGTTGAAACGGCGTATCGGTTGCAGCGTTACCTCAGTGGCATATTCCGGCGTAAAGCACAGGTCGAGAAATCCGCCCGCCTTGGCGCGCAGCTCGCGATATTCGGGCAGATAGCGGCCGGCCTGTCGCATCATCCATATCGGCGGCACCGGCTGCCTTTGGCCGGACAGCACTTCGACAAAGGGTTTGACGGGCGATTTTTGGGATCTTTGGGATTTCTGGGACAATCGAAAAGTTCCTGCGGGAGCGGCTGATATGCTGAGGCTTCTGTTACACGCAGGTTCCGACTTGGCCAAGGAGGATGTGGAACCAGCGTAAATCCGGGACGTTATCTCACGAATGGAGGCCCCACATGGCTGAGAAATTCGATCCTTCGGCGCATGATAAGCACGCCGCCAACCCCGGTGAGGCACTGTTGGCCGATCGGGAGATGCACGAAAAACTCGAGGCCGGGCTGGTGGACAGTTTTCCGGCTTCCGATCCCGTAAGCGCGGCGCAGCCGGCGCCGTCGAAGCAGGACGGCGACCGCGAAAGCAGTTCGCTCTGGGACAAGGTGCTCGCGGTTTTCCGTTAACAGCATTTCTGCGGAATTGGCGATGCAAACCGAGTTCAACCACGCCGCCAACAACTCGCCGCGCAGCGGCAGCTCCAAAAAGATCACGCCCGTGGTCTGGAGCGTGATCGTGGTCGCCATCATCGCTGTTGCGATCTGGTTCGCGGTCCACGCTTGATCCGAATATTTTTTCGTCGCTGATGCGAATGATGTGGCTCGGATTTTCGCGCCGGAACAATTCACATCGCGGCGAATTGGCGTACCGATAATTTCATCAGGAGGAGGATGGATGATGAAGTGTTTTGTTATAGCTGCGGTCGCGGTGGCTGGAATTTCCGTTGCGATGCCGGCGGGTGCGGAGGAAGTCGGTGTCGGTGTTGGTCCGGCGGGTGTCGGCGTGACGGTTGGTACCGGTCATGGCGACCGCTATCGCGACCGTGAGGTGATCAGGGAGCGTGAATACCGCGATCGCGATCGGGACGAGACCGTCGTGATCAAGCGCGGACACGATCATGATCGCGATTACGATCGGGACCGCAAGGTCATCATCGACCGCGATCGCTGATCGCTTTCCTCGAAAATTGATTGAAGTCTTGAAATCGATCTCTGCGGCCTCCCTCGTGGAGGCCGCTTTCTTTTTTACGCCGGCGCTCAATAATGCGGCGGCCGTTCGTTGACGGGGCCGCTCGCGTTGCTCTCGGCTTCCTGCATACGCTCTTTCAGCTCCGCAAGCTGCCGCGTCAAAATATCGATCTGCTTCCACTGCGCCGTAATCGTCTGGTTCAGCGTCTCGATGGTCGCGTCCTGAAACGTCAACCGCATCTCGAGTGTATCGATGCGGTCGCTGAGCGTCGTCGCTTCACCCATGTTCGCTCTACTCATGTTCGTTTACTCTTGGGAGCCATCATTCGTTGGCCGCTCGCGCAAGCCGTGGCCGAGCGCAACGCGCTCGTCGAACACAAAACATTCGCCGCGCCAGCGGCTCTCTTGTTCGGATACGCCTTCGAGATATTTCAATATGCCGCCCTTGAGGTGGTAGACCTCGGAAAATCCGCGCGCCAGCAAGTAGGCGCTGGCCTTCTCGCATCTGATGCCGCCGGTGCAGAACATCGCGATCCTCCGATGCCTGGCGGGATCGAGATGGCGCGCGGCGAAATCCTTGAACTGGCCAAAACTCCTGATGCCGGGATCGACCGCGCCTTCGAACGTGCCCATCGCTACCTCGAACGCGTTGCGGGTATCGATGACGAGCGTGTCGGGGGCCGCGATCAGCGCGTTCCAGTCGGACGGCTCGACATAGCTGCCGACCTGCCGCGTCGGGTCGGCGGTGGCGTCGCCCAGCGTGACGATCTCCTTCTTCAGCCGGATTTTCAGCCGTTGAAACGGCATCGCCGAAGCGTTCGAGAATTTCAGTTCGAGATTGTCGAGCCGGCCGCCAAACAAGTCGCCGTGCTGCAGTTCGCCTACGAACACATCGATCGCCTCGACGCTTCCCGCAATCGTGCCGTTGATGCCTTCATGCGCCAGCAGCACGCTGCCTTTCAGGGCGAGGCGAGCGCCGATCGCACGCAGCGGCTCGCGCAGCTCCCGGAAATCCGGCAACGCGGCGAATTGGTAGAAAGCGGCGACCTTGAAGGACATGGCGTTTAAGGACTTGGCGTTTAAGGACTTGGCGACTAAGGACATGGCGACCGTTTATCAGGCGGGCGGGAGAGGGGATACCCCGCAAAACCGGGGGCATTTCCGGCCTTCGCCGATGGCATCGGCGCTCGTTTCTCTGGCATACCAGCCATTGCCCAGCGGGGGATGAATATGCCAAGAACGCCTGCAACAAGAACGCCCCGTAAACCGCCCTCGCACCGGCGAGACGCCAAAAAAGTTGGAAGAAAGCACCTAAATTATGAGGAATTTCCATTTCGCCGGCCGTTCGACGGTCCATGCCCAGAACGCCATGGTGGCGACGTCGCATCCGGCCGCGGCCCTGGTGGCGGTCGATGTGATGCGCGCGGGCGGCACGGCTGCGGACGCCGCGGTCGCGGCCTGCGCGCTGCTCGGCGTCATCGAGCCGCAATCGACCGGCATCGGCGGCGATTGCTTTGCGCTGGTGCAGCCGAAGGGCGAGGGCAAGATCGTCGCCTATAACGGCTCCGGCCGCGCGCCGATGGCGGCGACGGCCGAATGGTATATCGAGCGCAAGATCAATTCGGTGCCACTGACCTCGGCACACGCCGTCAGCATTCCCGGCGCCATCGATGCCTGGGACGTGATCCTGCGCGATCACGGCAAGTTCGGGCTCGACACCCTGCTGCAGCCCGCGATCAAGGCGGCGGAAGAAGGCTACATCGTCGCCCCGCGCATCGCATTCGACTGGAAGAACGGGTTCGAGAAACTCAAGAACGGCACCAACACCGCGCGCTATCTGCTGCCGCATGGCAAGCCGGCCGTGGCCGGTGACGTGATCCACCAGCCGGAATTGGGCAAGACGCTGCGCGCGATCGCCAAGAACGGCCGCGATGCCTTCTACACCGGCGAGATCGCCGCCGACATGGTCGAGACCCTGCGCGGGATCGGCGGCCTGCACACGCTGGAAGACTTTGCCGCGCATGGTACCGAGACCACGTCGCCGATCGGCACCGTGTACAAGGGCCACGACGTCTGGCAGTGCCCGCCCAACGGCCCCGGCATCACCATGCTGGTGATGCTGAACATCCTGTCCCGTTTCGACCTGACGAAATTTCCGGCACTCAGCGTCGAGCGCTTCCATCTGGAGGCGGAGGCGGCGCGGATCGCCTACATGATGCGCGAGCAGTATATCGGCGATCCCGCCCAAGTTCATGTCGATGTTGCCGGCATCCTCGCGAAGGAATTCGCCGAGGAGCACATCAGCAAGATCAAGATGGACCGGCTGCTCGATTTGCCGAATGTCGCGCCGCCGATGAATCCTTCGACCGTCTACATCACCGTCGTCGACAAGGACCGCAACGTCTGCTCGTTCATCAACTCGATCGCGCATTCCTTCGGTTCGGCGATCGTCTCCAACAAGACCGGCGTGCTGCTGCAAAATCGCGCCGGCGGTTTCCGGATTCAGCCCGGCCACCCCAATTGCATCGCGCCGGGGAAGCGTCCCCTGCACACGATCATTCCGAGCCTTGCGACCAAAAACGGCCGCGCGGTGATGCCGTTCGGCGTGATGGGCGGGCAGTATCAGCCTGTCGGCCAGACCCGTGTGCTGACCAACATGCTCGACTATGGCTGCGACGTGCAGGAAGCGATCGATATGCCGCGCGGCCTGCATTACGAGGGCGTCTACCAGCTCGAGGACAGCGTGCCGGCCGAGATCGTCGAGGGCCTGAAGAAGATCGGACACAAGACCACCAGCGTGGTCGGACCGCTCGGCGGCGGCCAGGCGATCTGGATCGACTGGGACAAGGGCACGCTGACCGGCGGTTCCGATCCCCGCAAGGACGGTTGCGCGCTGGGCTATTGAGCCCGCCGCGATCGTCGCCGCCCGGGAACAACACCTCATCGCATCCGTTAAAGCGGTGAGGCGCGGCCGTCCGTCGTTGCTGCGGCCGGCCGCTGTTGTCAGAGGTTTGCGATCGGGCGTTCTCGATCCAGACAATACCGAACAGGCAGACCTGCGCGGCGGCTGCTCGCCGTGGTTTGCGAAGTCGAAGCATCCGCCTCGCCCGCCGCTCGCTGAAAATCTGAAATGCGATGCGCTGATTGTCGGCGCCGGCATCACCGGCTCGCTGGTTGCTGAACGCCTCACGCGCCAGGGTCTGGACGTTATCATCGTCGATCGCGAACGGCCGGGCCGCGGCAGCACCGCCGCCTCGACCTCGATGCTGCTGTGGGAAATCGACCGTCCCCTGACGGAGCTCACCGAGGCTTACGGATTTGAGCGAGCCTCGCGCGCCTATCACGCCAGCCTCGACGCCGTCACCGGCCTGAAGTCGCTGGTGGACGAACTCGGCATCGCCTGCGACATGCGCGACAAGGACTTGCTGTATCTTGCTGGCGGCGAGGGCAATGGCGAATTGGCCGAAGAACATCATCTGCGCCGGCGCGCGGGCCTGCCCGGCGATTTCCTCGACCATGCGCTCCTGCGCGACGCCTATGGCATCGTGCGCGCCGGTGCGATCGTGTCGCCGGCCGCTGCCGACGCCGATCCGATGCAACTGGCGCGCGGGTTGCTCAGGGCGGCGGTTGCGCGCGGGGCCCGCCTGTTCGAAGGCGAAGCGGTGGAATTCGACGCAGCCGCGCGATCGGTTTGTGCCCGCCTCGCCAATGACCGTCAAATAGAGGCGCGTTCCGTCATTCTCGCCACCGGCTATGTCATGCCCGATATCGTCCAGTCGAGCGTTCACGCGGTGTCGTCGAGCTGGGCCATTGCAACCGTGCCGCAGCCGAAAAATATCTGGAAGGACGGCGTGCTGATCTGGGAGGATGTGAAAGATTATCTCTACGCACGAACGACGCCGGCGGGGCGGATCATCATCGGCGGCGAGGACAGCGAGGGGATCGTCGAACCCGAGGCGCGTGATCGCCTGATCCCGGAAAAAGCTCGCGTTCTGGCGAAAAGACTTGAGGCCTTGTGGCCGGTCGCGAAGGCCGAGATCGAATTCCGCTGGTGCGGAGCGTTCGATACGACCAGCGATGGGTTGCCGCTGATCGGTCCCGTCCCCGGCGCCAAAGGTGTTTTCGCGGCCTATGGCTATGGTGGCAACGGGATCACGTTTAGTTTTCTGGCGGCCCGGTTGATCGGCGATCTGATTGCGGGCAGAAGCTCGCCGTTGCTGCGGGACTTCGCGCTGGACCGGGATGGCGGCATGTTCGTCCGTTGAAACGTGCTCGCCCGTTGAAACATTTTTGCCCGCTGAAAAATGGCTATGGAAAGTGCCCGCCTTGGGCTAGAGACGTCAGTCTTTTACGAATGAGGTGTCCCAGATGCGATCTTCCCGACGCACGATCATCCAGACCGCGTTCGCTGCCATGGCGGCTGCGGTTTCCACGTCAGTTGTTTCCACGATGGCATCAGCCCAGACCGCAGGAAAACCCATGACCACAGCTTCAGGTTTGCAGATCATCGACAGCAAGGTCGGCACCGGCGCGTCGCCGAAATCCGGCCAGATCTGCGTCATGCATTACACCGGCTGGCTTTATGAGAACGGCCAGAAGGGCAAGAAGTTCGACTCATCGGTCGATCGCAACGAGCCGTTCGAATTTCCGATCGGGCAGCACCAGGTGATCGCCGGCTGGGACGAAGGCGTTTCCACCATGAAAGTCGGCGGCAAGCGCACCCTGATTATTCCGCCGGCGCTCGGCTATGGCGCGCGCGGCGCCGGCGGTGTCATCCCGCCCAACGCGACGCTGATGTTCGACGTCGAATTGCTGGCGGTGAAGTAGCGGCGTTGAGGAGTATATTGTGAAGGTTTCCATCCTCGACGATTATTTCGACACGCTGCGTACGCTGGACTGCTTCGGCAAGCTGGCCGGGCATGAGGTCACGATCTGGAACGATCACGTCCAGGACGTCGATCAACTCGCCGAACGCTTGCGCGACACCGAAGCGCTGGTGCTAATCCGCGAGCGCACACATATCCGGACGCCGCTGCTGGAGCGTTTGCCGAAGCTGAAGCTGATCAGTCAGCGCAGCGTCTATCCCCATATCGACATCGATACCTGCACCCGGCTCGGCATCATCGTGTCGTCGAGCCAGCACGGCGATACGCCGTCTTATGCGACCGCCGAATTCACCTGGGGTCTGATACTGGCGGCGATGCGCGCGATTCCGCAGCAGATGGCGGCGCTGAAGGCCGGTAAATGGCAGATCGGCGTCGGCCACACCCTGCGCGGCAAGACGCTTGGCATCTACGGCTATGGACGGATCGGCGCAGTGGTCGCCGGATACGGCAAGGCGTTCGGCATGAATGTGCTGGTGTGGGCGCGCGAGCCCGCCATGGCAAAGGCGCGCGCCGACGGCTATGCGACCGCGGAAAGCAAGGCGGCGTTCTTCGAGCAATGCGACGTGCTCTCGCTGCACATGCGCCTGGTGGATGCCACGCGCGGCATCGTCAAGGCCGACGATCTCGCGCGCATGAAACCGACTGCGCTTCTGGTCAACACCAGCCGCGCGCCGCTGATCGAACCCAACGCCCTGGTCAACGCGTTGCGCGCCGGGCGGCCCGGCATGGCAGCGGTGGACGTGTACGAGAAAGAGCCGCTGCGCGACGTCAACGATCCCTTGCTGACCATGGACAATGTGGTCTGCACGCCGCATCTGGGCTACGTCTCGCGCGACGAATACGAAATCCAGTTCACGGATATCTTCGATCAGATCGTGGCGTTTGCCGCGGGCATGCCGACCAATGTGGTCAATCCGGACGTGATGGCCCGGCGGCGGCCGTGAGATCCTCCGCTCGTGTGGAGACGAAACAAGAAAAAGACCGGCCCTGAGGACCGGTCTTTTTTATTCCGGATTGACCGATCTCGATCAGAGTTTCCTGTTCGCCGCCGCGGCCGCCTTGTTGATGGCGTCTTTCGCCGCATCCTTGGCGTCGCCGACGGCCTTCTGGCCCTTGCCCTTCACTTCCTGAATCACGCCTTCGCCTTCGAGGCGCTCGGAACCGGTGGCTTCGCCGATACCCTGCTTGGCCTTGCCGATGGCTTCGTTGGTGGTACCTTTGATCTTGTCTGCCGTGCTACCCATAAAATACTCCGTCCAGATTGAGCTTCGGCAGAACAACTCAGCAATGCGCCAAATGTTCCTTATTCGGCTGGTTTGCGCTCACGGTTTTAGGTACCGTCCGTGATCTCCCGAATTGTACGGAAAGCAGCAAGATGAGCGGCCCTCACGATCACACCCATTCCGATCACACCCATTCTCATGATCATGACGACATGCAGCGCTGGAAGCATGATGGCGTCCGCGTCATCCCCGGCGATCAGCTCGATCCCAATGTACCGTCGACCGCGGGCATGGACCGCAAGGCCGCGATCAATTTCGCCCGCGTCGGCGCGCAGAAATTATGGGCGGGCACCGTAACCATCCGGCCCGATGCCAAGACCGGCGCGCATCATCATGGCCACCTCGAAAGCATCATCTATGTCGTGAAGGGCAGGGCGCGGATGCGCTGGGGCGAGCATCTGCAATTCACCGCCGAGGCAGGTCCCGGCGATTTCATTTTCATTCCGCCTTATGTGCCGCATCAGGAGATCAACGCCAGCCGCGATGAAGTGCTCGAATGCGTGCTGGTGCGCAGCGACGGCCAGGCGGTCGCGATCAACCTCGACATCGAGCCGGTGGAAAAGCCGGAGACCGTGCTGTGGGTCGATCCCGTGCACAGGGACCCCGCGGAGAAGAAGTGACGGATAGCGCCGGCGCCGCGCTCGCACCGACCATCGCTTGAGGAACTCCCATGACCCTTGTTCGCTACGAGAGCGCCGGCCACGTCGCCACCATCACGATGGACCGACCCTCCGCGCACAATGCGCTCAACAACGCCTTGTGCAGCGACCTGCGCGAGGCCTGGCTGCGGTTTCGCGATAGCGATGATCGTGTTGCGGTGCTCGCAGCTTCCGAAGAAGCGTATTTTTCGGTCGGCGCCGATGTCAGGGATTTCCCGGTCGATATGTGGCACGCCGTGCCCGGATTGGGCGTCGAACTGGACAAGCCGGTCATTGCCGCCACATCCGGTTGGGTCGTCGGCGGTGGCTTCGTGCTGGTGCAGATGGCCGACATGTGTGTTGCATCCGAAACGACGCGCTTCAGCTACCCCGAAGTCAAGATAGGCACCACCGGCGGCGGTGTTTCATCGGTGCTGGCGCGAATGCCGCACAAGATCGCCATGGAATTCCTTCTGGTCGGCGAGGAAATGTCGGCGGAACGCGCCTACCAGATCGGCTTTGTGAACAAGGTCGCGCCGAAGGGACAGCATGTCGTAATGGCCCAGGAGATGGCCGGGAAAGTCGCCGCCGCCGCGCCGCTGGTGGTTCAGGCGCTGAAAAAGCTGGCGCGCGATGCGATGCCGAAGGGGCCGCTCGAGACGGTCGCCGAGGTGCGCAGGGTGCTCGACGCCGTGCGCGCGAGCGAAGACCTCAAGGAAGGCGTCAAGGCCTTCAGCGAGAAGCGCAAGCCGCAGTTCAAGGGCAAGTGATTTCAAGGTCAAGTGACGAAGTCATCCGGGGCAATGCGCCTGCCTCGAACTCTCCAGTCGCGAACTCCGAGTCTAAACTCCACAGTCTCGAACTCCGATGTGCCATGCACATCGGAGAGACTTGAGATCCCGGTCTGGTCCTCCGGGAGCAGACCGTCGCAATGACGGCGGGACTTCAGGCAAACAGCGTGTGATCCACCGTTCCGGTCGGCACCACATAGCCGTAGCGCGTATTCGACGGTTCCGGCCCCGCCTTTTCATACTCCTCGGCCTTCACCATCTTCTCATAGCCCTTGTAGGCGACCTTCTCGTCGTCCAGCCGCCAGGGATAGCGGCTGATCTCCTTGTGGGTGTTGTCGCCGACCGTATAGCCCTTGCAGGACTCCGGCTTGAGCGCCAGGCCCGCATCGAGCTTGTCGAGCCAGCCGGGCTGTCCCGGTGTGAAGATCATGTGCGCGAACACCCGCCGCGAGCCGGCCTCGTCGTTGATCTTCTTGCGCGCTTCCGCCATCTGCTCGTTGGTCAGGAACCAGTCCTGCTCGATGTCGGACGGAGCCGAGGAGATCAGCGAAATCTTGGTGTCGCTATCGAGAAACATCTCCTTCTTGTAATTGTTGAACTTGAGATCCTCGATGGTCTGATCGCGCGAGCCGAGCTCCTTGTTCCAGCCGGCCTTGCCGACCGCGTTGCGCATGTCGACGAAGGTGGTGATGCGGGTATCGTCGCGCAGGAAATGCGTGTGCATGTCCATGATGAACTGGTCTTTGAACGCATTGGCGCGCTCTTGCGCCATCGCCGGCGTCGCGGCTTCTGCCTTGGTCACGTCGAACAGCGGCCCATAAACCTCGTTCATCGCCACGAACGACGCGGCCATGCCGGCGGCGGACTGGAAGAAGCGGCGGCGGTTCATGCCTTGCCTGGCGCCGAGATCGTCGGCCATGGCGAGCAGCCGCGCCTCGACCTCGCGCTGCCGTTCGTTTTGCGGATCGGGATAGAATTCGTCGCTGGCGACGATCTGGGTGGGGATAGGCGTCTGGTACGTGCACAGTTCGGACGGCATCAATGCGGCAAGTTCTTCTTCGGTGAGTTGATTGCTCATGATTTCTCGCCCCTGGCTCTGGTGGCCGTGCGGGAGGATAGACCTGCAACCCGGGGCTGTCAGCCCGTTCCCTGCGGGGATCGCACGATGTTGTTTCGCTGTGCAGTGCACACTTGCTTTCAAACGGTTGGGCGCACTGTTAACGTTCGCCGATACAAAAAATAACGCTCGGGAAGAAACCATGACATCATTCTGAAAATCCGCTGGCGCGGCGCACGGTTATCAAGGGTATCGGTGCCGGTATGGCCGCGGGCATGGCCGGTGCGATGCCGGCGCAGGCCGCGACCGCGGCGCTGAAGGCGGCGAGATCTGGAGCAGCGAATACTGGACCAAGAAGGGCGACATCCCCTTGTGGATGTATCGCAAACGGATCGGCGCGCCGAAGGCCGGCGAGCCGGCGCGGCCGGTCCTGTTCTTTGTCCACGGTTCGTCGGTGACCTCAAGGGTGTTCGACCTCAACGTGCCCGGCAAAGGCGAATATTCGGTCATGAACGAGTTCGCCCGCTATGGCTTCGACTGCTGGACCATGGATCACGAAAATTACGGCAAATCCGGCCGTACGTCGGGCAATGCCGATATCGCCAGCGGCGTCGAGGATTTGAAAGTCGCGGCTGAGGTCGTCACCCGCGAGACCGGGCAAAAGAAGTTCCACTTTCTCGGCGAGTCCTCCGGCGCGCTGCGCGCCGGCGCCTACGCCATGGTGCAGCCGGAACGGGTCGACCGTCTCGTTTTCGCGGCGTTCACCTACAAGGGCGAGGGCTCGCCGACCTTGACCAAGCGCGCCGAGCAACTGGCGTATTATCGCTCGCACAACATGCGCAAACGCGACCGCGATATGATCCGCTCGATCGCCACCCGCGACAAGCCCGGCACTTCCGATCCCGCCGCCGTCGAGGTGCTGGCGGATGTCGAGATGCAGTTCGGCGACCAGATTCCGACCGGTACCTATCTGGACATGACCGCCAATCTGCCGGTCGTGCATCCCCAGAAGGTGCTGGCGCCGGTGCTGCTGGTGCGCGGTGAATATGACGGCATCGCCACTGTCGCCGACCTCGAGGAGTTCTTTAACCTGCTGCCGAACGGCGACCGCCAGTTCATCATCCTGCCCGGCACCGCCCATTCGGTGACGCTCGCCACCAACCGGCAATTGTTCTGGCACGTGACGCGTGCGTTTTTGACCATGCCGACGCCGATAGCGACGTGACACGCGCGTCATTTCGGGCCGCAAGCGACCCAGATGCGCAATAGCGGAATCTAGGTCCTTCGAACGCCTCCCGGAATGACGTCGCAAAAAAATCCAGATCATCTGTCGGACTCCCGCGAGCCTATCCGTCCTTGGGACGGAACCCCGCGAACAGGAGCCCGTTATGGCCAAACTGATCTTCGTCAATCTGCCGGTTAGCGACCTTGCCCATGCCACGGCCTTCTATCAGGCCATCGGCGCGCGAAAAGAACGACCAATTCTCCGACGAAACCGCATCCTGCATGGTGTTTTCCGAGACCATCCACGCCATGTTGCTGACCCATGACAAGTTCCGCCAGTTCACGCCGAAGAAGATCGCCGACGCGAGGGTGTCCAGCGAGGTCTTGATCTGCGTTTCCGCCGACAGCCGCGACGCCGTGGATGACATGATCGGCAAGGCGAAGAATGCGGGCGGCGCTGCCGACCCGTCGCCCAAACAGGATTACGGCTTCATGTACGGCCGCAGTTTCGAGGATCCCGATGGCCACATCTGGGAAGTGATGTGGATGGATGTCGCGGCAGCCACCGCTGCGCAATCCGCCACCGCCGCCGCCTGATCCCAACGCCAACGCGAGGAGCATTGCGCATGTCCAAGATATCACCCTGCCTGTGGTTCGACGGCGAGGCCGAGGAGGCCGCGAAATTCTACGTTTCGCTGCTGCCCGATTCCAGGATCGAAAAGATCCAGAAGAACACCGTCGACGGCCCCTCCGGCAAGGCCGGCTCGGTGCTGGTGGTGGATTTCACGCTGGCCGGCCAGCGCTTCATGGCGCTCAACGGCGGCGTCCGGTTCGAATACACCCATGCCGTCTCGTTCAAGATCGACTGCGCCGACCAGGCCGAGGTCGATCGGCTGTGGGACGCGCTGTCGGCGAATGGCGGCTCGGTCGAACGCTGCGGCTGGCTGAAAGATCGCTATGGCGTGTCGTGGCAGATCGTGCCGACGGCGCTCGTGACATATCTCGGCGGTGCCGACCCGGCCGGCGCAAAACGCGCGATGCAGGCCATGCTGGGGATGGTCAAGCTCGACATCGAGGGTTTACGCCGGGCCTATGAAGGCAAATCGGCCGCGTGACCCGAACGGGCATCAGCTCGCGGATCGAGCCCGGACCCGCCGCATTCTCCCCGCAAGAGCGGGCGAGGGAGAAGCGAGGGAGAAGTTCGTGTCTGACGCGCGACGCTCAGTAGCTGATCCGCAGTCCGACGCCGCCATGGATGGTGTTGCCGACCGGCTGCGGGCCGGCGGTGCCGTTGAGGAAGAGGTCGGCGACCCAGCCCTTGGTGATACGGAAGCCGAGGCGGCCGCCATATTCGAACCAGCTCTGATTGCCGATGGTCGGCACCACGATGCCGTTGCCGGTCACGGTGGCGACGATGCCGGAGTGCGTCGCAAAGGATTGCACGAAGCCGCCATTGATATTGGCCTCGACACTGCTGCCGAACAGATGCGTCCACTGTCCGCCGATCTTGACGAGGTTGGTGCTGGTCGGTGCCGCCGGCGATCGAGGCGTCGAACGGATTGAACGCGGCGGCGGGATCGGTGTAGCCCTTCACCCGCTGCCACAACTGCCAGACTTCGACGGAAGCGGCGACTTCGTCGCGCGGCGACAGCCGGCTGATCCAGCCCGCGCGGCCATAGACGCCGTAATTCTCGCTGGTGGTCTGGCTGTCGAGCGATACCGCGCCGAGGCTCGTGGTGTAGCTGCGGCTGATAGCGTACCTTCTGGAAGGGCGACAGGATGGTGCCGATATCGAAGAACGGCCGCGACGATCCCCAGTCGACGAAATCATAGCGCAGCGCGAACGCGCCGATCGGCGCGCTGGTGACGCTGTAGCCGCCTTCGCTGTACTGGGTGTAGGCGATGCCCGCCAGCAGCGACAGATTGCGGTCAGGTTCTTGCGGCCGTGAATGCCGGCCGAGAACGATCCCGCCGAGCCGAACGCGCTGACGCAATCGTTGCAATTGACCTGTTCGTTGATGCCGAGCAGCACGGTGCCGAGCACGCGGTTGGTGATCATCTGGTTGAAGCGCTGCTTGGCCAGATCGTTGATCGATCCCGCCGCTGGAATCCGCACCGTCGGCGTCGGCGTCGGAGTCGGCGACGGCGTCGGTGTCGGAGTCGGCGACGGCGCTGGGCTAGGCGTCGGCAGTGGCGGTCGGCGTCGGACGTGGGCGTAGGGTGATGGCGTCGGGGTCGGCGTTGATCGCAGGTCGGGCATGTGTCGACGTCGAGCTCTTGCGCCGACGCGGGCGATCGGTCTGCACCGGAATCAGCAAAGCGAAATCGCCGCGGTCAGCGCGGCCGAGAGCGATGAAGCTGCGTGCGAATTTTGCCATCGTCAGCGCCCGCACAGCATGCCGGTGGGATCGCTGCCGTCATCGACGGGAGGCATCACGTCGGCGAGGCATCCGCATATTGGGTGGTGCTGCAAAGCCCCGCCGCGGCGCTGCAAAACTTGGCGAAGGTCCAGGGCGAATTGTTGGTCTTCTTGATCGTGTCTTGCCGCCGGCGCAGCGTAATGACGGCGGTGTCGCCGGGCTGGGTCAGCTGGATGCATTCGAAGCTGACGGTGCAGACCGGTGAAGCGCCTTCCTGCAGATTGACGATGGTCTGGCCGCGCTGCGACAGGATATCGAGGATGGTGCCGCGGACGCCGATGGTCGCGAGCGGGGTCGTGATCTTGTAGGCGGCCTTTTCCGAATGGCCGGTGACGAAACGAAACGCGCCCGATGGTCAGCCGGACCGCGACGTCGCGATAATGATGCTCGTCGTCGAACACGGTGCGATCGAGCTTGATCGACGGCATTCGGCCCGAGCGACAGATTGGTGCTGTCGGCCATCACCAGCCGCGTCGCGCTGTCGAGGCCGGTGCGCACGATTTCGTCGCGCAGCAATCCGTCGCCGACATTGATCTGGCTGGTCGCCGATCCCGCGACGCGGACGACTTCGTTCTTGACGACGGCGGCTTCGCCGACGCGCGTTTGCGCGTGAGCCGGACTAGCCGC
The DNA here is from genome assembly GCA_963847015.1 of uncultured Alphaproteobacteria bacterium. Taxonomy (GTDB): domain Bacteria; phylum Pseudomonadota; class Alphaproteobacteria; order Rhizobiales; family Xanthobacteraceae; genus Bradyrhizobium. The sequence goes on from CAWJYI010000014.1 coordinate 43,403, forward strand.
CAGAGCTATCGCAAAGCCAACTGACAAGCAAGAGAGAGGAGGCAGTGAGAAACTGCATTTAACGTGACGCGATTTCATTTCATAGCCGATCGATTATCCCGATATCGTACCGGATCGCGCGCGCATGCGATGTGGTAGATTTATCACAAGCGGCGCCTTACGAGCCCGGTGGTTAGTGACGGCGAAATCGAAATGCGTTCAATGCGATGGACATAAAAATCTGTATCCGTCCACACTCGATTTCACCGCAATCTCATTTCATCCGTGGATCCAGTGCCTAAATCACACTTCTGTATCCCAAGTTATTCCGCGACGCGTACCGCGATCATCGCGGGAATTATTTTTTTTGCCGCACATTTTGTGATGCTGATCGGAGTAACCACGCCGGAGAAATTCTATTTCGACGAAGTGCATTACGTGCCGGCGGCGCGGCAGATGCTCGAACCCGTGATGCCGCAGCCGATGCTCAACCCGATGCATCCGCCGCTGGCCAAGCAACTCATCGCACTGTCGATCCATGCGTTCGGCGATATGCCGCTGGGCTGGCGCTACCCTGCGGTGTTGTTCGGAGCGCTTGCCATCGTCGCGGTGTATCTCGGCGGCCTTGCGCTGTTCGCGGCGCAAGGGCCGGCCATCGCGTCGGCGTTGCTCGCCTTTTTCAACCAGATGCTGTTCGTGCAGTCGCGGATCGCGATGCTGGATATATTTTCGCTCGCTTTCAGCCTGTTCGCGATCGCGGCCTTCATGCACGGTTTTCGAAGGCAACGGCCGCATCTCTGGTTTGCGCTTGCGGGGCTGGCCTTCGGCCTTTCGATCGCCTGCAAATGGAGCGGCCTGTTCGTGCTCGCGGTCTGCATCGTCATCGTCGCGGTGATCCGCCTGATGCAAAGCTGGCGCACGCAATTTGCCGACGGCAATGCCGATGACTGGTACCGGCCCGATCTCTGGCCGACTTTCAAATACTATCACTTCGCCGTGTGTTTCCTGCTGATTCCGGCGCTCGCCTATCTCGCGACCTTCGTCCCGCTCTATGGGTTGTCGCTGCCGGATATCGTGGAGGCGCAGCGCCGGATATTCGCGACAACACCACCACCGCGATCGCGGGCCACACCTATATGAGTTCGTGGCCGTCCTGGCCGTTTCTGGTGCGTCCGGTCTGGTATCTCTTCGACAAGATCGGCGACGACCGGATCGCCGCCGTGGTCTTCCTCGGCAATCCCCTGATCCTGTGGCCGGCGCTGATCGCGCTCGCGGTTTGCCTGCGCGACTGGATCGTGACGCGGCGGGCGGATGCCTTCCTGGTGCTGGCGTTCTATTTCGGTCCGTATCTCGCCTGGGCGCTGCTGCCGCGCACGCTCGGCTTCATCTATTACTATCTGCCGGCCGCGACCACCGCGAGCTTTGCCCTGGTCTATGCGCTCCGTCGCGGCAACACCCCGCGCTGGCTGCTATGGGCCTTCGTCGCGGTCGGATTTGCCGGATTCGTTGCGATGCTGCCGATCTCGGTTGCGTTCGTGGGGACATCGATGGCGACGTTCAGCCGCCTGATGATTTTCCAGAACTGGATCTGAGACGACGGAGCACTTATGGCCTGATGCGATTGCCAATATAGGACGGGTCTTCACTTGACGTCTTCTGGGCGCGCCGTAGATTCGGGCCGGGTAGGCGTCTTTCGAATCCCCCTTATATGGAATCAGCCGGCATGTGGAGCCTTCCTTGAGCGTCTGCTCAACTCGTCAATGTTCTCCCCGCACGGAATTTGCCTGCTATGGGAGCCCGAACTGATCTGGCTTCATGTCGCCTCCGATGCCGTCATTGCGGCCGCCTATTTCTCCATACCGGTTGCGCTCTCGATCTTCGTATCGAAGCGGCGCGACGTCGATTTCGGATGGATTTTCTGGGCATTCGCGCTCTTCATCATGGCGTGCGGATTCACCCATATCCTGTCGATCATCACGCTGTGGGTGCCGATCTACGGCATCGAGGGTATCGTCAAGGCGCTGACGGCCGCGGCCTCGATCGTCACCGCGGCGATGCTATGGCCGCTGCTGCCGAAAGTTCTGGCACTGCCGTCGCCGTCCCAGCTCCGCGCGGCCGAGGCTGGCGCTGGCGCAGGAGGGCATGCACCGGCGCGAAGCCGAGGACATGCTCCGGCAGTCGCAGAAGATGGAAGCGATCGGGCAATTGACCGGCGGCGTCGCGCATGATTTCAACAATCTGCTGACCATCATCAGCGGCAATCTGGAGATCGCCGAGCGCAGCCTGCAGTCGTGGGGCGACACGACGCGCGATCGACTGACGCGCGTGATCGCCAACGCCGCGAACGGCGCGCAGCGCGCCGCGATGCTGACGCAGCGGCTGCTTGCCTTCGCACGCCGGCAACCGCTCGATCCCAAGCTGACCAACGTCAATCAGTTGATTGCCGGAATGTCCGATTTCTTCAGGCGGACGCTGGGCGAGAACATCGATCTCGAAGCCGTCGGCGGCGCCGGACTTTGGCAGGTCGAGGTGGACCCGAGCCAGATGGAGGCGACGATCCTCAATCTCGTCGTGAATGCCAAGGACGCCATGGCCGGCAGCGGCAAATTGACGATCGAGACCGGCAACGCCTTTATCGACGAGAGCTACTCGCAGCAGAATGCCGGCATGCCGGTCGGACAATACGTGCTGATCGCCGTGAGTGACACCGGCTCCGGCATGTCGCGCGAGGTTCAGGAAAAGGCCTTCGATCCGTTCTTTACGACCAAGCAGCCCGGGCAGGGCACCGGCCTCGGGTTGAGTCAGGTCTACGGCTTCGTCAAACAATCCGGCGGCCACGTCAAAATATACAGCGAGGTCGACGAGGGAACGACCATCAAGGTCTATTTGCCCCGCGCCCACCTCGCCGCAGATCGCGCGCTGCCAAACGATGTGCCGCTGGTCGGCAGCTCGGGAAGCGAAACGATATTGGTGGTTGAGGACGAAGACGATGTGAGATCGTATCTGGTGGAAACGCTGAAGGACCTGAACTACCGCGTGCGCGAAGCTCCCGATGGTGCGGCCGCGCTGGCGCTGTCCGAGGCCGCTCCGTTCCGGATCGATTTGCTTCTGACCGATATCGTCATGCCCGGATTGAACGGCCGCGAACTGGCCGATCGATTGCACCGCCGCCAGCCAGGCCTGAAGGTGCTGTTCATGACCGGCTATTCGCGCAATGCGATCGTGCATCAGGGCCGGCTGGATCCTGGTGTATCGCTGCTGCAGAAACCGCTGACCCAGACGATCCTCGCCGCAAAGATCAGGGAGATCCTTGATAAGGGTTAGGATTGTGCGGATAGGCCGGAAGTATTTTTTTGACGCGTTTTCTTTACGAACCGGTACCCACCCCGGATCAAGTCCGGGGCAGGCTTTCGCTCGAAAACGCTTTGAGCCCCAAATGAAATCCGCCTGCCGCGAAGGGCAGGCGGATCAACTTTCCAAAATCACTTCGACGCGGTCTTGGTGTCCATGTTGACGACCTGAACGCGGCGGTTGGCCGGGTCCATCGGCGCATTCGGATCCTTCGGCTTGGTCTTGCCGTAGCCGACGGTCACGAGGTTGGCGCCCGCGATGCCATATTTCTCGGTCAGATATTTCTTGATCGTATCGGCGCGGCGTTCGCTGAGGTCTTGATTGTAGGTCTCGCCGCCGACCGCGTCGGTGTGACCGGCAACGACGAAGGTCGAACCCTTCAGGCTGGCGTTCGAGAGCGCCTTGCCCAGTTCCTGCACCGACGGCATCAATTCCCTGCTGATATCGGCCGAGTTGTAGTCGAAGTGAATCTCGAGATCGATCTTCGGCTTGGTCGAGGCGATCTCGGCGATTTCCTCGCGCTCGCCGAGCGAGAGCGAGCGGGTCTTGCGGTTGCGCAGCCTGTCGACGAAGCTCGCTTCCTTGGCTTGGGCGACCGCGTCCATTTGCGGACCGGCCGAAAGGCCGCGGGTAACCGGCTTCGGTTTCAGCGCACTCAGGATTTGATCGGCCGAAACGGTGTCGCCGGCAATAGCCAGGCCCGCCGTCATCGACAGCGCGGCGCCGATTGTCAGGATTGAAAGTCCGGGAAAGCGGGTCATTGTTCTCATCCTCACTGTTACGCCCGCAAATTGGCGTGCATGGGCGTTTTGATGCCGGGACCATAGGGCAGGCTCAAAGTGACTGATGTGACCCAGGTCACGTTGAAGTAGGGTAGGTTTTCCCGCGTCAGGGGCGGGGGCCTGATTTCGCGGTGGCGTCGCATCGCGCCTTCGGTCGGGTTCGAAGGCCTGTTTTCTTGTGTGATCCGGATCACGGTCGTTGCCTGCGGACTCCCTCACATTGCTCCCATCGGATTTTGGACCTCGGGCGAACCGCCCCGATGGTCAGGCAAAGGGAGAATGAAAATGCGCTTCCTGATCGCAGCACTCTCAGCGGTAACATTTCTCGTCAGTGCGAACGCGGCCTTCGCCGACAAGCGCGTGGCCTTCGTCGTCGGCAACGGCGCCTACAAGAATGTGGCGGCGTTGCCCAATCCGGCCGTTGACGCACAGGTCGATGGCCACGCTCTTGCGCAATGTCGGCTTCGACGTCGTGGAGGGCTCAAACCTCAGCCGCGACAAGATGACGGAAAAGCTGCTGGACTTCGGCAAGAAGGCCGAAGGGGCCGACGTCGCGTTGTTCTTTTACGCCGGCCACGGCATCGCGGTGAACGGCATCAACTACCTGCTGCCGGTCGATGCCGACCTCAAATCCGAAATGGACGTCAAGCTGGGGGCCGCCATCAATGTCGACCTCACGCTCGAACAGACCATGAGCGACGCCAAGGTCAAGCTCGTGTTCCTCGATGCCTGCCGCGACAACCCGTTCGCGGCAAAAATTCGTTCCGCCAAGGCCACCCGCAGCGTCAATGTGCAGACCGGTCTGGCCGAAATGAAATCCGGCGAAGGCACGCTGATCGCGTTCGCGACCGGCCCCGGACAGACCGCCCTCGACGGCGAGGCCGGCACCAACAGCCCGTTCACCCGCGCGCTGATGGCCAACATCGCGACGCCCGGCGTCGAAATCCAGCAGGCCATGACCAAGGTCCGCGCCCAGGTCAATGCAGAGACCAACAAGGGTCAATTGCCCTGGGGGCACACCAATCTGATCGGCGCCGTCTATCTCAACCCCGTTGCCGGCGGCAGCGCGGTCGAGGCGTCAAATACGCCGGCCGTCGCTTCCGGTCCCGCTTCGGAAGTCGAGCTCGAGTTCTGGCGCTCGATCAAGGACTCCAACAAGCCGGAAGAGCTCAACGCCTATCTCACCAACTATCCGAACGGCACCTTCAAGCAGCTCGCGCTGGCCCGTATCGCCAAGCTGCAGGACGGCCCCTCGACCGCGACACGCAACCTGACCTCCGGCTTCGGCATCGACCCGGCGACCTTCACCGAAGAAGCCGACCAGACCAGCGAAGATCAGCTCGGCCTCGACCGCAGCCAGCGCCGCGACGTGCAGCGCCGCCTGACCGGCCTCGGCTTCGACATCAAGGCAAGCGGCAAATTCGACGAACCCACCCGCACCGTCATTACCCGCTGGCAGGCTGCGCGCGGTTATCCGAAGACCGGCTATCTCAACGCGCTGCAGCACAAGGCGCTGCAGTCCGAGATACTGGCCTCCCGCGTGCAGGTTGCGTCCAGCGACGACTTCCGACGCCGAAGCCTCGCGGCCCTCGCGTCGCCACGGTGGTGGCGGCGGCCGGCATTATCATCGCGGCGGCGGCGGCGGCGGCGGTCCCGGCGCCTTCTTTGGCGGCATGATGGGCGGACTTTTCCGCCGCTAAGTTCCAGATATCGAACCGAGACAGCGAGGCGGCCCGCGGGCCGCCTCTTCGTTTGCCGCAAGCCGGTCACATGCCGTCGCGCCGTCGCCGATCTGTGAACAACAAATCGGCCAGATGCGGACCTAGCACGCTTGCTCTCCAAGAAAATCCAAACAAAAAACTTTCCAAAAGCGGACAGGCGGGGCGGGTGTTTCAGTCAGTAAAGCGTCAGCGTGAGTATCCCGGCTATCGCAAGGGCACTCCGGAGGTGGCGGGTTCCGGAAGTTCAATGCCGATACTGATCGGCGCGGCCATGATTGCGGCGGCGATATTGCTGTCCACGCTGATCACCGCGCTCGGCAGTCGCTATGCCGGCTTCGAGAGTCCCACCGATGAGACGGCGTGGCTGGTCGATCGGCTTACCGGCACCGTCTACAAATGCCAGGCTCGGGAAAGCGGCAAGGCTTCCTGTGAAGCCGAAATCGCCACCGGCAGCGTCGACGGCGCGGCACGAAGACGCTGAAGAACCGCGCATCGCAAGGTTCAGCGCGCGAATCCGATTACATTGCCGCGCGATGCCCCGCGCGACTGAACCCCATTCCCTGATGAAGGCCGAGGCCCGGCGAATCTGGCTGCGTGCCCAGCGGCTCGATACATCCGAGCCGTTTGGCGCCGGGCCGCAGGCGGTCGCGGCGGCGGTCGAGCATCTCGGCTATGTGCAGATCGACACCATCAATGTGATCGAGCGCTGCCACCATCACATTCTCTATAGCCGCATCCCCGCCTATGCCCGCGCGGACCTGCGGCAGGCCCAGAGCATCGACAAGAGCGTGTTCGAATACTGGACGCACGCACTGTCCTACGTGCCGGCGAAGGATTTCCGCTTCTTCATGCCGGCGATGAAACTGCACAAGCGCGAAGGCCACCGCTGGTATGCGTCCGTCAAGCCCGAGGACATGCGCAAGGTGATGCGGCTGATCCGGCGCGACGGCGCGTTGACCATCCGTGACATCGAGGACGATGTGCTGACGGAGAAGGAGCATCTGTGGCAGAGCCGTAAACCGTCGAAGCGGGCGCTGCAGCTCGCGTTCTACACCGGCGCGGTCACGATCTCGCAACGCGCCGGCATGCTCAAGACCTATGAGCTGATGACCCGGCATTTCGGCTGGGACAGGCTGCCGAAGCCGGCCTCGTCCACGGAAACCATGACCTATCTGCTCGATCGCGCATTGCGTTCGCAGGGGCTGGTGAGCCTGGATTCAATCTGTCACCTCGACGCGCCGAGCAAGGCGGCCGTTCGCCGCCTGATCAACGCACGCGTCCGCCGCAGGGAATTGGTGCCGGTCGCGCTCGAAGGCGCCGGCAAGCAGGAGCATTGGGCGCGGCCCGAGGTGCTGGAGGCAGCGTCGCCCGCACTGGCCAGGCGATGCCGGTCCGGTGCACATCCTCTCGCCGTTCGATCCCCTGGTCATCCAGCGCAAGCGCACCGAATTGTTCTTCGATTACGGTCACCGTTTCGAGGCCTATGTGCCGAAGGAAAAGCGCCTGTTCGGCTATTTCGCGCTGCCGGTGCTGGTCGGCGAAGACATCGTCGCCGCGATCGACCTCAAGACCGACCGCAAGAACAGGAAATTGCTGATGCAGAAATGGAGCTGGGTCGGCAAGGGCGCCGCCAAGGACGCCGCAAAGGGCGCGCGCAAGGATTTCAAGCGCCGCATCGAGGAAGAACTGCATCGATTCGAACGGTTTCAACTGGCGGAGTGATCGCGCTTCTCAACGCCTCTCAACTCATGCCCTTGATCAGCATCCGGCAGGTGTCCGATACGAACGCCTTGGCCTTCGCCGGCGCAACCTTCAACCTCTTGTGCAGGATCTGTGTGACGACGCCCTGAAGGGCTGCGACGAAGATCGCGGTGCGCCCGATCACGAGGTCCGGCGCCATGCCGGTGCCGGCAAAGCCGACCGCAAACACCTGCAACGCATCGATGATGGCGGCTTCGAGCGTCGGAAATTTGCCTCCGACATTGAGCCGGGCGCCGCCCATCAGATGAAACAGATTTGGGAATTCGCGCGCGAACTGGAAAAAGCCGACGCTGGCTGCGGCGAGCGCAGGCTCGCCGGGCGCCTGGCCTGCGGTTGCCTTCCTCAATCGCTGCGCCAGTTGTTGCCAGCCGCGTTCGGCGACGCGCGCCAGCAGCGATAATTTGTCCGGGAAATGCCGGTACACCGCGCGGTGGTTGACGCCGGCGTCGCGGGCAAGGTCGCGCAGGCTGATCGCTTCCACGCCATCGGCCTCGAGCCGCACCATGGCGGCTTCGATCAGCGCCTCCGGCAGATTGCCATGCCGAAACGTCTCGCGCTTCGGCGGCGGTTTCGCGGCCATTCCTCAGTCCCCACTGATTTCAAAGGCGAATTTATCACCCCTTGACGGCAAAGCGAAGTCTCCCATATGTCTCCATCGGAGACAATGGAGATGATTGCTTCCGGCGGCCGCGCAAAACCGGCCGGTGGCAGAACAAGAGACCTTTCAAAACTCAGGGAGTAGATATGACCGACGCCGCATTTGACCGTCCCGATGTTGTCGTTTTCCCGCCCGTGATCCCGCTTGCGACGCTCTTGCTCGCCTGCGTGTTGCAATGGCTGGCTCCGCTTGGATGGATCGCCGATCTCGATACGCCGGTGCGGGTCGGACTGGGGCTTGTCATTGCGCTGGCAGGGCTGGTGACGACTTCAGCCGGAAGACGCGCGCTGGTTAAAAATGGAACCAACGTCAATCCGTCGCATCCGACCACAAGGCTGGTTACCGACGGCGTGTACGGCCACACCCGCAATCCGCTTTATGTCGGCGTGTCGGTCGCGTTGTGCGGGATCGCGCTGATCTTCGACCTCGACTGGATGCCGTTGCTGATCATTCCAGGCTGCATGTTCCTGCACTTCGCCGTCGTGAAGCGCGAGGAGCGTTATCTCGAGCAGAAATTCGGCGACGTCTATCGTCGCTACAAGGCGCGCGTGCCCCGCTATTTCGCCGGCAACTGAGCGCCATTCCCGTCCAGCAACGGATTTCAACGGAAAAGATCATGGTCAAATCGCTCTTTCGCATCAGCGTTTCCACCGCGCTTGCAGGCATGGCCTTCGGCATTTTCATGGGCATCAAGCAGGATTTCATGCTGGCGCCGGCGCACGCGCATCTCAATCTGCTCGGCTTCGTGACGATGTTCCTTTCCGCGCTGTACTACCGCGTCTTTCCGCAGGCGGCGGCGAGCAAGCTTGCTTTTTATCAGGCGGTCGTCAGCGTGATCGGTGCCATCCTGTTTCCGGTCGGTATCGCATCCGTGCTGCTGGGCGGCCACGATCGTTTTGAGCCGGTCGTGGTTGGCGGCGCGCTCACCGTATTCGCAGGCATGGCGCTGTTCGCGGTGATCGTGTTCCGTACTGCCGGATCCGGATGGTCGGCGGATGCTGGCCAACGGCCATAGGCAGGCTTGTCTCCGCCGCAGGACATCAGCGAGCCTCCCGGCAGCGGAATGCCCGCGTTACGCCAGCGCGGGCATTGAGCGTTGCAACAAGCATTGACAGTGGCTAATCACCGGGAACAAGAACCCCGGGGAAGAAGTCATGAGCCAATCTACCACGTTTGCCGGCACGCCTGCGAAAAGCGCGATCGAGACCTCCACCATCCGCGCGATCTCGTGGCGGCTGATTCCGTTTCTGGTGCTGGCCTATTTCTTTTCCTATCTCGACCGCGTCAATCTCGGCTTCGCCGCCCTGACCATGAACGCCGAATTGAAATTCACGCCGCTGATCTTCGCCTGGGGCGCCGGCATCTTCTTCATCGGCTATTTCATCTTCGAGGTGCCGAGCAATCTCGCGCTGGAGAAATTCGGCGCGAGCCGCTGGATCGCCCGCATCATGGTGACCTGGGGCATCATCTCGGCGTTGATGGCAACGGTGAGCGGCGAGACGAGTTTTTACGTCCTGCGCTTCCTGCTCGGCGTCGCCGAAGCCGGATTCTTCCCCGGCATCATTCTTTATCTGACCTATTGGTATCCGGCGGAATACCGCGCTCGCTTTCTCGCGGCCTTTGCGATCGCGGTTCCGGTGTCCACCGTGATCGGCGCGCCGATCTCGGGCCTGCTGCTCGGCCTCGACGGCGCGATGGGGCTGAAGGGCTGGCAGTGGCTGTTCATCCTCGAGGGCATCCCTTCGATACTGCTCGGCATCGTCACCTGGTTCTATCTCACCGACAGGCCTGAAAAGGCCGACTGGCTGACCGCGGAACAGAAGGCGTGGCTCGCCGCAAAACTGCAGGCCGAGATCGCGACCAAGCAGGCCGCCCAACATCTGACCCTCGGGCAGGCGCTGTCGTCGCCGAAGGTCATCACGCTCAGCCTGATCTATTTCGGCTTCGTCGGCGCGCTCTATGGCATGCAGTTCTGGCTGCCGCAGATCGTCAAGGCGTTCGGCCTCACCAATGCGCAGACCGGCTTCGTCACCGCGATCCCCTATCTGTTCGGCACCATCGCGATGATCCTGTGGGCGCGGCACTCCGATGCCACCCGCGAACGCGTCGCCCATGTCGGCGGGCCGCTGCTGTTGACCGCGGCCGCGCTCGCCGTCTCCAGCTACATCACCGATCCCACCACGACCATGATCGTGCTGACGGTCGCCGCGATCGGCGTGTTCTGCACCTTCGCGGTGTTCTGGACGCTGCCGACCGCGTGGCTGTCGGGTACGGCTGCGGCCGGCGCGATCGCGCTGATCAATTCGGTCGGCAACCTCGCTGGTTTCGGCGGGCCGTATCTGATCGGCTGGGTCAAGGAGGCGACCGGTTCAACATCGACCGGTTTGCTGGTGCTGTCGCTGTTGCCGCTTGCCGCGGGGCTATTGGTGTTTCTTGGCGGCCACGACACCAAGACCGAGTTCGCCAGTGCGGGGCAGGCGAAGTAACGGGCTGCTAGCCCGTCATTCCCGGCGCGACGCGAAGCATCGAACCCGGAATCGCGCACGGAATATGCTCGTCGCCCCTGCGAACGCAGGGGCCCATACGCCGCGGCCTCTCGAAGGGGCACTCGGGGCAGACGCCTTCTTCCACCATCAACAGTTTGGGTTATGGGCCCCTGCGTTCGCAGGGGCGACGGCGAGATCTTGTGGTCCTCGACCAGCCGCTAACTCACGAATTAGTGTTTACTGACGATTATTGACATTCATCAGTGAATATTACACACTCTTCATCAGAGCCTAGCGATGGAGAGTCCCGATGTTCGTCCGTTCCATTTTATCTAGCTATTACAGGCTCTTGATCGGTGCGACGTTAGCGCTGGCGGTTTTCGTGCTGACCGGCTGCAACGAAAAGGTCGCCGAAAAGGCCGCCCCCGGGCGCCCGGTTCTGGTGGCGACGGTGCATTATGAGGCGGAGACGCCGGAGCGCAGTTTCGTCGGCACCATCAAGCCACGGATCGAAACCGACATGGGCTTTCGGGTCCCCGGCAAGGTCGCAAAGCGCCTGGTCGAGGTCGGCCAGACCGTCGAGATCGGCCAGCCGCTGGCGACCCTCGATGAGATCGACCTGAAGCTGCAGGCCGAGCAGGCGGTAGCCGAATTCACCGCCGCGACCGGCGTGCTGGCGCAGGCCGGCTGCCGCCGAGCAGCGCGCCAAGGATCTGCGCGCGAAGGGCTGGACCACCGACGCGCAAATGGACACCAGCCGCGCCGCCGCCGACGAAGCCCGCGCGCGCCTCAATCGCGCCGAGCGCTCGGTCGAGCTGACGAAAAACTCGCTCTCTTATGCAACGCTGGTTGCCGATTCCCGCGGCGTCGTCACCGCGACCCTGGTCGAGCCCGGCCAGGTCGTCGCCTCCGGCCAGACCGCGATCCGCGTAGCGCGCTTTGCGGAAAAGGAAGCCGTGGTCGCGATCCCCGAGACCCTGCTTGGCCGCGCCAAGGACGGCGTCGCCACCGTGACGCTGTGGTCGGACGCCGACAAGAAATATGCCGCCAGGCTGCGTGAGGTCGCGCCCTCGGCCGACCCGGCGACGCGAACCTATCTCGCCAAGTTCTCGCTGCCGGACGCCGGCGAAAGCGTTTCGCTCGGCATGACCGCGACGCTGACGCTCGCCGATTCCTCGACCGCACGCGTGGCGAAGCTGCCGCTGTCGGCGCTGTACAGCCAGGGCGGCGATCCCTCGCTCTATATCGTCGACGACAAGGGCGAAGTGGTGCTGAAGCCGGTCGCGGTGAAATCCTATGAGAGCAATTCCGTCGTCATCACCGGCGGCGTCGATGAGGGCGCCAAGGTGGTTGCACTGGGCGTGCAGAAGCTCGATCCGGCGCAGAAGGTACGCGTGGTTTCGTCGCTGTCGTTTTAGCCCGTCATTGACGGTCAGAACGCATACGGTTTTGGAAATCGGAGAGTGACATGAAGCGTTTCAATCTCTCGGGCTGGGCGGTCAGCCATCCGGCGCTCATTCTGTTCCTGATGATCGCGCTTGGCGCCGCCGGCTTCTTCTCTTATCAGCGGCTCGGCCGCGCCGAGGATCCGTTCTTCACCGTGAAGGTGGTGAACGTGTCCGCGATCTGGCCGGGCGCGACCGCTGCCGAAATGCAAACGCAAGTGGCCGATCCTATCGAGAAGAAGCTTCAGGAACTGCCGTTCTTCGAGAAGGTGCAGACCTATTCCAAGCCGGCGTTCACGGCGATGCAGGTCACGTTCAAGGATTCGACGCCGCCCAAGGACGTGCCTTATTTGTTTTATATCCTGCGCAAGAAAATCGCCGATGTGCAGGGCCAGTTGCCCGCCGGCGTCCTCGGCCCCGTCGTCAACGACGAATTCTCCGACGTCAATTCGATCCTCTATATGATGACCGGCGACGGCGCCGACTACGCGCAATTGAAAAAGGCCGCCGAAGGCATGCGCCAGCGGCTGTTGAAGGTGCCTGGCTGTCACCAAGGTCGATCTTTACGGCACCCAGGACGAGCGCATCTACGTCGAATTCTCGCATGCCAAGCTGGCAACGCTGGGCATCACGCCGCAGGCGCTGTTCGATTCACTCGCCAAACAGAACAACGTCACGCCTGCCGGCACGGTCGAAACCTCCGCGCAACGCGTGCCGCTGCGCGTCACCGGCGCGCTCGACGGTGTCAAGGCCGTCGCCGAAACACCCGTCGAAAGCAACGGCCGCGTATTCCGGCTCGGCGACATCGCCACAGTCACGCATGGTTTCGTCGATCCCCCGACCTTTGTGGCGCGTCAGGAAGGCAAGCCCGCGCTCGGCATCGGCGTGGTCACCGCCAGGGGCGCCAACATCCTCGAACTCGGCAAGGACGTCGAGAACGCGGTCGCGGACTTCATGAAGGCAGTGCCGCAGGGCATCAATGTCGAGCAGATCGCCGACCAGCCGAAAGTGGTCGAACGCGCCGTCGGCGAGTTCGTGCACTCCTTCATCGAGGCGCTGGCGATCGTGCTGTTCGTCTCGTTCGTGGCGCTGGGATGGCGCACCGGCATCGTGGTGGCGCTGTCGGTGCCGCTGGTGCTGGCGATCGTCTTCGTCGTGATGAATGCGATGTCGATCGACCTGCACCGTATCACGCTCGGCGCCCTGATCATCGCGCTTGGCCTGCTGGTTGACGACGCCATCATCGCGGTCGAGATGATGGTGGTGAAGATGGAGCAGGGCTGGGACCGCATCCATGCGGCGTCCTTTGCCTGGGAATCCACCGCGTTTCCGATGCTGACGGGAACGCTGGTCACGGCCGCCGGCTTCCTCCCCATCGGCTTTGCCAATTCGGCGGTCGGCGAATATGCCGGCGGTATTTTCTGGATCGTGGCGATCGCGCTGGTCGCCTCCTGGTTCGTGGCCGTGATCTTCACGCCCTATATCGGCGTCAAGCTGCTGCCGAATATCAAGGTCAGCCACAATCACGATCCGCATGCGGTCTATGAGACGCGCGTCTATCGCATCCTGCGCAGCACGATCCAGTGGTGCGTCGACCACCGCGTCAAGGTGGTGCTGGCGACCATCGGCGTCTTCGCGCTGTCGATCGTGGCGTTCGGCCATGTGCAGCAGCAGTTCTTCCCACTGTCGGAACGGCCCGAACTGTTCCTGCAATTGCGCCTGCCCGAAGGTACCGCCTTCAACGTCACGGAGAAATCCGTGAAGAAGGCGGAAGCGCTGCTCAAGGACGACAAGGACATCGCCACCTACACGGCCTATGTCGGCCAGGGCTCGCCGCGCTTCTGGCTCGGCCTCAACCCGCAACTGCCGAACGAGGCCTTCGCCGAGATCGTGATCGTCTCGAAGGATGTCGACGCCCGCGAGCGGATCAAGGCGCGGCTGGAGAAGGCGGTCGCCGATGGTGCACTGAGCGAAGCGCGGGTCCGCGTCGACCGCTTCAATTTCGGCCCGCCGGTCGGCTTTCCCGTTCAGTTTCGTGTGATCGGCCCCGACGCCAACACCGTACGCGACATCGCCTACAAGGTGCGCGACGTCGTCAGGCAGAACCCCAACGTGACGGAGCCGCAACTCGACTGGAACGAGCAGTCGCCCTATCTGAAGCTGGTGGTCGATCAGGACCGCGCCCGTGCGCTCGGCCTCACGCCGCAGGACGTTTCGCAGGCGCTCTCGATGCTGATCTCGGGCGCGCCGGTCACGACCATCCGTGACGGCATCGAGAAGGTCGGCGTGATCGCGCGCGCGGTGCCGTCCGAACGGCTCGACCTCGGCCGCGTCGGCGACCTCACTGTGACGTCACGCAACGGTGTAGCGGTGCCGTTGCAGCAGATCGCCAGGATCGAATATTCCCACGAGGAGCCGATCATGTGGCGGCGTAACCGCGACATGGCGATCACGGTGCGGACCGACGTCGTCGACGGCGTTCAGGCGCCCGACGTCACCAACCAGATCTGGCCGAAACTGCAGGAAATCCGCGACCATCTCGAGCCGGCCTACCGGATCGAGCCGGGCGGCGCGTTCGAGGAATCGGCCAAGGGCAACGCATCGATCTTCGTGCTGTTTCCGCTGATGGTGCTGGTGATGCTGACCTTGCTGATGATCCAGCTGCAGAGTTTTTCGCGGCTGATGCTGGTGTTCCTCACCGCGCCCCTGGGTATCGTCGGCGCCTCGCTGGGCCTCAACCTCGCCAACCAGCCGTTCGGCTTCGTGGCGCTGCTCGGCCTGATCGCGCTGGCCGGCATGATCATGCGCAATGCGGTGATTTTGGTCGACCAGATCGAGACCGACGTCTCCCACGGCCTGACGCGCAAGGAAGCCATCGTCGAAGCCACCGTCCGGCGTGCCCGGCCGGTGGTGCTGACGGCGCTGGCGGCGATCCTGGCCATGATCCCGCTGTCGCGTTCGGCGTTCTGGGGGCCGATGGCCATCACCATCATGGGCGGTTTGTTTGTTGCAACCTTCCTGACCTTGCTGTACCTGCCGGGCCTCTATGCTCTCTGGTTCCGCAAGAGCCTGGAGGAAAGCGGCCAAAGCGCCCGGTCCGATCTTGCGCCGCAGCATCAGGCCAAGGATCTGGCCAAGGCCCAGCTCGCATTTCCGCTTGCCGATGCCGCGGAATAATTGAACATTGAGTGCTGACATGACGCTGGTTTCTGAAAACATCGAGGCCGACACCAGGGCAGCGCATCCTTGTGGTGGCGGAGCGTCTGTTCAGGCAGATCGGCTACCAGAAGACGACGGTGGCCGACATCGCCAAAGAATTGCGCATGAGCCCGGCCAACGTCTATCGCTTCTTCGATTCGAAGAAGGCGATCCACGAGGGCGTGGCGCGGCGGCTTGATGGGCGAAGTCGAGGTCGAGGCGCGGCGGATCGCAGACACGCCCGGCCCGGCGGCGCCCCGCTTGCGCGAATTGATGAAGACCGTCCACCGCATGAACTCGGAGCGCTATGTCGCCGATTGCAAGCTGCACGAGATGGTCGCGGTCGCGATGGAGGAGGATTGGGACGTCTGCGTGGCCCATATGATGGCAATCACGCAGACCATCGGCAGCGTGATCGCGCAGGGAACGGCGACCGGCGAATTCGAGGTGGCCGATTTGGAGCAGGCGGCGTTGTGCTGCTGCACCGGCATGATCCGGTTCTTCCATCCGCAGATGATCGCTCAATGCGCCAACAAGCCGGGGCCGACCATCGACCAGATGATCGATTTCATCCTCGCAAGCATGGCGCCGCGCGAGCCGCAAGTAGAACAATTCGCAAGCACGGAAGAACACAGTGGACGCAACGAGTTCGAAAGATCTGCATTATTACGAGCCGAAGAACGGCCACGGCCTCAAGCACGATCCCTTCAACGCCATCATCGCGCCGCGCCCGATCGGGTGGATTTCGTCGCGCGACGGCAAGGGCAACATCAACCTCGCGCCCTACAGCTTCTTCAACGGCTTCTGCTATCACCCGCCGATCATCGGCTTCTCCTCGACCTCCTGGAAGGACAGCGTCCAGAACATCCAGGAGACCGGCGAGTTCGTCTGGAATCTCGCCACCATGGACCTCGCCAGGCAGATGAATGCGACGGCGGCCCATGTCGCCCATGACGTCAGCGAATTCAAGATCGCCGGCCTTACGGCCGTCCCCGGCAAGCTCGTCAACGTCCCCCGCGTCGCCGAGAGCCCGGTCGCGTTCGAATGCAAATTGACGCAAATCATCCAGTTGCAGGGCGCGAACGGCGAAAAGGCGCAGGCCTGGCTGACGCTCGGCGAAGTCGTCGCCGTCCACATCGACAAGGCCATGATCAAGGACGGCGTCTACCAGACCGGCCTGGCCCGCCCGATCGTGCGCGCCGGCCGCCGCGGCGACTATTTCGAGATCAAGCCGGAAAACATGTTCGAGATGGTCCGCCCGGATTGAGGGCCGCGAGCGATCACGGGCTTGTCCCCAGGCCGGCTCAGTTCAACCGCAGCTCGATGATATGCCGCGGATCCGGGCTCAGTTCGTTACGTTCCACGCGCTTGACGATGTCTGTGAGCGCCGCATTGGCCTTGCAGGCAAGGCCAACCTTCTCGCCCTCGCACACGACAAAACCGTTGAGGAATTCGATCTCGGTCCGCCGGCCCTTCTGCATGTCCTGGCCCATCGAGGGACGCTGCGCGGATGAGGTTCGTTTGCCGTCCTTGAAGCGCTGCTCGTCGCAAACGCGCATCGCTTCGTCGTCACCCTCACCGGCCCGCGCGATCGTCTCGGGCGGCAGATGCAAAATCTCCTCCAGTTCATAACCATGCGCCTGCCCGACGCGGATCGCTTCACTGCCGAGCCTTGTGGAGAAGCGGCGGATCGGCTCGCTTTGCAGCATCTCGCCACCGGTCAGACCGGTGCAGGCGGAAAGGCCGTTGCCGATGACGTTGGCAACCAGTTTCGACCAGCGCTCGCCCCATAGATTGGCGGTGACCTTGGCGCTGTCGGTGTAGCCGACCAGGCGGCAGATTTCCTCCGCTCGTGGTGTGATGCGGCCATGAACTTCGCCGGCGCGAAAGACGGTGTGCGCTGCCCCGTGCTTGCCGGCCCCGCGGTGGATGTGACCGGGTTCGGGCAGATTGACCGTGATGCTGCTGGCGATGCAGCCCAGCGTCTTGCCCCAGCCGACGATGCCGGCGATCGTCTCTTCATTCATGCAGTTCTGCAGCGACACCACGTAGCCGTCCGGCGCCAGATACTGCCGGATCAGCGTGGTTGCCCACGCCGTGTCGTAGGACTTCATGCATATGAAGGCGATGTCGGCCGGCGCTTCCTTGGCCAGTTGTTGCGCGTCCGTGACGTGCAGCGCACGTACGGGAACCGAAAACTCCGCGACGTCCCTGGCGTGGGTGACGCGCAGGCCGTGTTTCCTCATGTGCTCGACATGCTCGGGCCATGGATCGATGAACGTCACATCCTCGCCCGCCTGCACCATATGGGCGCCGGCATACCCGCCCACGGCACCCGCTCCGACGATAACTATTTTCCGACCCATGCTTTCCTCCCGGCATTCCCAATGGCCGAGGTTAGCGCGCCGGCTGGGCTCACCGCAAATGATGAACTACGGCTCGCCCGGCGCCAAGCACTATTCGCCTGCATCAAGCCGCGAGTATGCGCGCTGCGATGGGGCAGCCTGTGCGTGGGATCTAGAGAAGGGGGTTCGAGCGGGGATTAGAGCGAGGGGTTTACAAGCAAGGCATTTAAAGAACGAACGTAGCCAATTGATAGAGCGCGTAGGTGACTTCCAGGCCCACGAGAACAAGCGCCGCGATCATCAAATAAAAGCTGAAATGCATGAAAGACTTGAAACCGAATGCTTCTCGCGGCCGCACGGATTTCGTGCAAGGCCATAAACCAAACCTGATACGCGTCGGAAAAACCTGATACGCGTCAGAAACTACGTGCCCCCGGTAAACTCTTCGCCGGAAAATTAAACCAGCAAATCAAAACAGAAGGCCTCCGCCGCCGCGGAAGTGATGCCTTTGTCGCGAACCCCTTCTTGACCGGAGGTCTCTTGCTCGACGCCAGCTTCCTGCTTGCTTACGCACCGTAGAAAATCTTGATTCCCCACAGCACGACGACGATGGCCGACACCAGCGTGGCCGCCGTCAATACACTTTCTAAGGAAGCGACTCTCATACCACTCTCCGCTTCCCAGCCCCGTCTAGCGGTCTAGTTGATTCGTTAATTCCACTGCAACTGCGCGGTCACAATGCGTTGAATACGGTCGGCGGTTGTGCTTTGGAGGTCACACATCATGCGCGCGTTTCCGGCCCTCTGCCTCGACGCCGGCGAATCCAATGTTTCCTTGCGCTCGCGACTCTCGTGGAGTCATTCCGGTCCAGCGCTTGTAGGCGTGCGTGAAGGCGCTGACTTCGCGGTAGCCGAGCAGCCACGCGATCTGGGAAATCGGCAAATCGCCGTCTCGCAAATAATGCCTGGCAAGGTCGGCTTTCAGGTTCTCCGAGATTTCGGAGAACGTCAGCCCCTCCGAGGCTAGTTTCCGCGCCAGCGTCCGGTGGCTCATGCCGATCCGGCGGGCGATTTCGGTCGCCCGCGCCTTTCCGTGGGGGAGCAGCGGGGCCATCGCATTCTCGACGCTCGATCGCAGCGTGGTGCGCTCCGGCGCGCGATGGGCGAGGGCGTCCTCACAGAGCTTGGTGAGGAGGTCATTGAGGTAGGGGTCGGCGCTGCCGATCGGCATCAGGTTCACGGTTTCAGGGAATACGATTTCATCCACACTGGAGCCGAACTCGATCTCACATCCCAATAGCGACCTGAATTCGGCGGGCGTCGATTTGCGGTGGTGAACGACCTTTATTCGACGGGGCACCAACCGACGGTTGGTGAGCTGTCGGCACAGACGAACGAGGGACACCAGCCAGAATTCGATCTGGTGACGATCCGAGCGCCGTTCGATGCCGACATATTCAAGGGTAATTGCAACTTCCCTGGCGGAATTAAGTTTGAGTGAAATTCCCTCATTCGTGATCCCGCTGTAGCGGACCGCCCGGCGCAAGGCGTCGTTCAGAATTTCGGACGATGCCAGGACATAGTAGAGCACCCCGATTTCACGAAGGTCCACGTCGCGCGCCAGATGAAACCCCAGGAAGTCATCCCGCAATGCGGCGGCGCCGAGTTCGAGCAATTTGATCTGGCTCCGCACCTTGAGGCGGACGTCGCGATCTTCGATTTCCTCGACACTCAATCCGGCCTTCTTTAGCAGGGGCTTTACCTGAATGCCGGCCTCGCGCATGCGCGCATACACGTGGCGGGCGATGCCGCCCGTCGCGCTCGGCATTGAGTGGATACGCGCGAGTTCTGATGCTGGCACGAGACGATATCCCCCGAGGTCATATCCGTTTGCGGTCTGTTCGCCCGTCGAGGCCATCCTGGCCTGGGAAATCAAGTTATTGGCACATGATAACAAGCCCCGCGCAGGCTGTCTGCTAAATCGGCGTGCCGCTTCCGGCCGGACAGCCTCCGGCCATTGCAATTTGTGTGGGCTTTTCCGGCGTTTTTCGAATTGGAGTGCGGCTGCTTTGCGTGCGGTACCGTAGTCCGCATTTGATCCGGCCGCATTCGGGGTTTGACAATGTGTAAGACATTCGACGAGACGCTTGGCGAATTGCGGGTCACGCAAGCCTACATCAAACTTTTGTCGATTACCGAAAAGGGGACCGAGACAGGAATCGTCTCGCTCGCCCGGATCGGAAATTACGAAATCAGAATTCTTGAGGGTTCGAAGAGCGGCTCCGACAGCGAGTCGCTGATCTGGATGGAGTTGTTCGACCACGACGCCGAGATGTCGATCGACAGCTTCCGCTGCCGCGAAATCGAAGACGCATTGGCCGTGTTCAGGGATTTTGTCGCGCAGGCCAATCCCTCCAACGAAGGTTAAGGCCCCGAAAGCAACGCCACGCAGGGCTGAACACTTCGTTCCCTTTCATTTTTTATCGAAGGACCGTCACCATGGCTCATTCAAGGTCCAACAAGATCGCGCTTTTCATCGATGGCGCCAATTTCCGTGCAACGGTCAAGACACTCGGCTTCGTCATCGACTATAAGCGCCTGCTCAGGCAGTTCCAGAGCCAGGGAACGCTGTTGCGCGCGTATTATTACACCGCGGTTGTCGAAGATCAGGAATATTCGTCGATCCGTCCGTTGATCGACTGGCTCGACTACAACGGTTACAGCGTCGTCACCAAGGCGGCCAAGGAATTCTTCGACGCCGGCGGCCGCCGCACGATGAGGGCAAATATGGACATCGAACTCGCTGTCGATGTCATGGAAGCCGCCGCGCTTGTCGACCAGATCGTGCTGTTCTCCGGCGACGGCAATTTCCGTTCGCTGGTGGAAGCGGTGCAGCGGCGCGGCGTTCACACAACCGTGGTCTCGACGATTTCGAGCCAGCCGCCGATGATCGCCGACGAACTGCGGCGTCAGGCGGACGTGTTTATCGATCTGCTGGAGCTGAAGACCATCATCGGTCGGACTTTGAACGCAAATTAGCCAGAGCGCCCGCATGGCGGCTCGTCCCCGGCAAGCGGGCTTCATGCCTAAAAGCAGGCGTTCATTCGCAGTCTCGGCCACATACCGTCAAGAATGAAGCTCCCTGCGGGTGCTGGAAGCCAGTCCCTTCCCGCGCGTTTACTTCACGGATCGCCTCAGGCGTGAGTGTGCTTTCTCAACCGAAATGCCAGCGCCACAAAGAGCGCACCTATTACGACGGAATAGGCGCCGATGACCCAGACGAGCGCGAGCGCGCCGGCGCCCGGAGCCAACATCATGCTGACACCGAACAGTACCGAGATGACGCCACACAGGATCAAGAGCCACTCGTTGTCGATCTCCTTGCGTAGCTTGATCGCGCCTATGATCTGAAACACGCCGGTCGCGATCGCCCATCCGGCAATAAAAAGCAGCAGCACGACCGCGGTGAGACCCGGCATCAGGAACGTCAGGAGGCCCGCGGCAATACCAAGCAGGCCGACGATGGCCAGCCACCAACGCGGCGCCGGGGCGCCGCCGGTGATAGCGGCAATGATCGCGAGTACACCGTCTACAAGTGCAAACGCGCCGTAGAACAAAATCAACGTCAACAGCGTCAGGCCGGGCCAGGCAAAGGCGAGCAAGCCGAAGACGATCGCCGCAATGCCGCGCAACAGCAGCAGCCACCAGTTCTTCGCCAATGCGTGGACCATGGCCGACCCAAGGCCAATTCCGGGTTGTCGATCAGTCTGTATCGCGCTCATGGACAACTCCTCATGATTGGTTGGAAAGCGCTACCTAGCGTAATCCGCAATCGGCCAAATGCAAACTTGGCTTCCGCCGGCCAGACTCGGATGTTGCGGCCTTCCGGCGGGATGTCCGCTCCGCCCCCCGGGAGCGGGCACAGAGCAAGCATGGCGGCATATCCGTTTCGTGCCAGGAACGGGCATTCCGCTAACCCTTCACATGTGTGTATCCTGCGTGTGCCACCGTTCGCTGGGCGCCCGGCGCTGAATGCGTTGAACGCCACACCGGGTAATGAGGGGGCTGTTTTGACGTGCAATTCAAGGAAAGAAACGATGAATCGAAAACTGACCATACTCGCTGCCGGCGCCGGCCTGTTCGCCAGCCTCGCGGCGCCCGCACAAGCGGCGTCGGACGTTTCGCTGGCGCGCTTCGATTGCGGTACGCCACAGGCGCCCACGATCGTCAACCAGCGCTTCTCGGATACTTATGCCTATGGCGACCTGAAGGTTCAGTTCGTCTTCAGCTGCTATCTCATCAAGCATGGCGACGACTATATGCTGTGGGATACGGGCCATCTCCTGACGGCGCCCAACGTCGCGCCCAAGGTTAGCCTGGTCGATTACCTCGCGAAGATCGACGTCAAGCCCGAGCAGATCAAATATGTCGGCATCAGCCACTATCACGGCGATCACACCGGCCAGGTTTCGTCGTTTCCGAAAGCGACCCTGCTGATCGGCAGCAAGGAATGGGACGCGATCTCCAGCCCCAAGCCGCCTGAAGGCGTGAACGTCAAGCCGTTCGAGAGCTGGATCAAAGGCGAGAGCAAGGTCGAGCCGCAGCCCCTCGACAAGGACGTGTTCGGTGACGGCACGGTGATCATGCTGCGCACGCCGGGGCACACGGCGGGTCATTCCAGCCTGCTCGTCAAGCTGGCGCAGATGGGTCCCGTCATCCTGAGCGGTGACGCAGTCCACTTCCGCGAGAATTACGATACGGTCGGCGTGCCCGCGTTCAACTATGACCGCGCCCAGACGGTGGCTTCGGTCGAGCGCATCAAGAAAATCGCGTCGAATCTGAAGGCGACGGTCATCATCCAGCACGATGAGCGCGACATCGATAAATTGCCGGTGTTTCCCGCCTTCGCGAAGTAGTCGCCGGCTCAAAAGCCGGATATCAGGAGGAACCGAGAGAGCGCTGCCCCGGTTTCGGGGCGGCGCTTGGCTGTTAGAGTCATGTTGGCTATTAGATCCCGGAGCCCGAATTGCATTGCCATGCGATGCGCGTCTCTAAAAAGAAGTCTGCGTCGGGCTTGACCATTGAGTTCATCGCTACATGCAGCGAGTTTACCTGCTCGCCATGTTGTTTGACATATTCGTACGCGGCATGCTCTCGCTCCAGGTCCGGATAGACAAGTTCACCTCGATACGTGAAGGCCGGTAGCGTTTTGCCAAAACCGTCCAGTGTCTCGCGGCGCATGATGCGGTAGCTGGTGGCAAACCCCATATCTATGAAATGCTGGAAGAAGGCGTGCAATCTCGGCAAAAACTCTTTTTCACTGACGCCATCGCGCAAAGCAAATACGCCGCTAAAACAGACTAACGAAGGTTCCTGCATCTGTTGTGCCGTATATTTCCGTGCCGACTGGAATTTTACTCCGAAATGCAGCTATGTCGATCTGGCACGGACTGGGTCAAAAGCGGAAGCCGACACCGGCTCGCCACGCCGGCAGGGAGACGTGAGCCGATTGCCGCAGTGTTCGTTCCCAATACCGTCTTCAGCCCCTAACCGGCGGACAAAGCAGCATTTTCGGAACGGATACGCGAGCGTCCCGTTATCATCTGATTTATCAATTTAGCTTCATTCCCGGCGCGAAGAGCCCCCAAATCCCGTGCTTTCCGCTAGGATGAGCCATCGTTTGGCACAGGTGAGGCGCCCGTCGCGCCGCAGACCAAGGGGATAGCGCCATGAGCTTCCGCCGCGATTTCATCACCAAGCCGATCTTCTCCTGGGCGCGCGGCGTATTGCCCGCGATGTCCGATACCGAGCGCGAGGCGCTCGAGGCCGGCGATGTCTGGTGGGACGCCGACCTCTTCACCGGCAATCCCGATTGGTCGAAGCTGTTGGCCACCACGCCAGCCGCTTTGACGGAAGAGGAAAGGGCATTTCTCAACGGCCCGGTCGATGAACTCTGCGCCATGCTCGACGACTGGAAGATCAATTGGGAATGGCGCGATCTGCCGCCGGAGGCCTGGGACTTCATCAAGAAGCACAAATTCTTCGGCATGATCATTCCGAAGGAATTCGGCGGCCTGGGCTTCTCGCCCTACGCGCATTCGGAAGTGGTGCGCAAGCTGTCGTCGCGCTCGCTCACCGCCGCCGTCACCGTGATGGTGCCGAACTCGCTCGGGCCCGGCGAACTCCTGATGCGCTTCGGCACAATGGAACAGCAGCAGCAATGGTTGCCGCGGCTGGCCGATGGCCGCGACATTCCCTGCTTCGGGCTGACCAGCCCGGAGGCCGGCTCCGATGCGGCGTCGATGATCGACAACGGCATCATTTGCAAAGGCAATTTCGGGGGTCGCGAAGTGCTCGGCCTGCGCCTCAACTGGCACAAGCGCTACATCACGCTCGGCCCCGTCGCGACGCTGCTCGGCCTCGCTTTCAAGGCCTATGATCCCGATCATCTGGTGGGAAGCGAGGTAGAGCTCGGCATCACCGTGGCGCTGATCCCGACGCATTTGCCCGGCGTCCAGATCGGCCAGCGCCATCTGCCGGCGATGCAGGTGTTTCAGAACGGCCCGAACTGGGGCCGCGACGTCTTCATTCCCATGGACTACATCATCGGCGGGCAGGAACGCCTCGGCCAGGGCTGGAAAATGCTGATGACGGCGCTTGCCGCCGGCCGCGGCATCTCGCTGCCGTCATTGTCGGCCGCGGGCGCTGCCTACGCGGCGCGAACCACCGGCGCCTATGCCCGCATTCGCGAGCAGTTCGGCATTTCCATCGGCAAATTCGAAGGCATCGAGGAGCCGCTCGCCCGCATCGCCGGCACCGCCTATCTGCTCGACGCGGCGCGGCGGCTGACCTGCGCGGCGCTCAACCAGGGTCATCATCCCGCGGTCATATCGGGGATCATGAAGCTGCACGCCACCGAGCGGATGCGGATCGCGATCGACGACGCCATGGATATCCATGGCGGCAAGGCCGTGATCGATGGCCCGCAGAATTATCTGGGCAATCTCTATCGTTCGGTGCCGGTCGGCATCACGGTGGAGGGCGCCAATATCCTTACCCGCAATTTGATCGTATTCGGGCAGGGCGCCATCCGCGCGCATCCCTATCTGCTCGAAGAGATGAACGCGCTCGGCGAAGCAGACCGCGCCAAGGGCCTGGAGGCCTTCGACAAGGCGTTCTGGCAGCATGTCGGCCACAGTTTTACGACAATGTTCCGCGCCTGGGGCCGGAGCTGGAGCGGCGGCATGTTTGCGCCCGCACCCGACGCCGGCGACGCGACGCGGTTCTATCGCCAGCTCTCGCGCTATTCGTCGGCGTTCGCATTATGCGCCGACATGGCGCTGTTGACGCTCGGCGGAGCGCTCAAGCGCAAGGAAATGCTCTCGGCACGGTTCGGCGATATCCTTTCCGAGCTCTATCTGCTGTCGGCCGCCCTGAAACGCTGGCAGGACGAAGGCCGCCAGCAGGCCGATTTCGCGGCGCTGGAATGGTGCATGGCGAGCGGCTTCCGCACCATCGAAAGCCGTTTTGCGGAGATCCTCGGCAATCTGCCGAACCGGTTTGTCGCGGCGATCCTGAAATTCCTGGTCCAGCCCTTCGGGGCACGCGTACTCGGTCCGTCAGACCGCGTCGTCCATCAATGCGCGCAACTGGTGCTGGAGCCGTCGGCGGCGCGCGACCGGCTGACGGCGGACCTCTCGCATGTCGATGACGACCGCGGTGTCGCCCGGCTGGAGAAGGCGTTCCTGCTGGTTACGGCTGCGGAAGACATTTCAAAGAAGATGCACGCCGCGCGCCTGCACGATTGGAAAGAGGCGGTGCAGAAGGGTGTCATCACGCAGGCCGAAGGCGAGAAACTCGCCGCGGCGCATGAGGCGGTGGCGAAGGTGATCGAGGTCGACGATTTCGCGCCCGGGGCGCTGTCGCCGATTTACAAGAAACCCGCCGAAGTGCATCAGTTCTTTCAGGAATTGGGTGAGCAGAGGGCGGCGAGCTGATGGCGCGACCGGTTTTTATTATCGACGGCAGCCGTACGCCGTTCCTGAAAGCGCGCTCCGGTCCCGGACCGTTCACGCCTGTCGATCTCGCCGTGCAATGCGGCCGGCCCTTGTTGGCGCGGCAGCCCTTCGCACCCAACGCCTTCGACCAGGTGATTTTGGGTTGCGTCAATGTCATCGCCGATGAAATGAACCCGGCCCGGGTCGCGGCGCTGCGGCTCGGCATGGGCGAAAAGATGGTCGCCTTCACCGTGCAGATCAATTGCGGGTCCGGCATGCAGTCGATCGACACCGGCTACCGTTACATCCGCGAGGGGAGCTCCAATCTGATCCTCGCCGGCGGCGCCGAGGCGCTGAGCCACGCGCCGCTGGTGTGGCCGCAGCAGGGCGTGCGCTGGTTTGCGGGGCTGGCCGGCGCCAGAGGTATCGGCGCCAAGATCATGGCTGCGCTGAAAGTCCGTCCGTCCTACCTCAAGCCGATCATCGGCCTTGAACGTGGCCTGACCGACCCGATCACCGAACTCAATATGGGCCAGACCGCCGAAGTGGTCGGGCATCTCTTCGGCATCACCCGCGCGCAGTCGGACGCCTATGCCGCCGAAAGCCACAAGCGGCTGGCGAATGCGCAGTCGCAGGGCTGGCTGAGAGGCGAAGTCGAAACCGCGTTCGCGCGCGACGGCAAATTCTATGATCACGACGACGGCGTGCGGCCGGACTCCACGCCGGAGACGCTGGCGAAATTGAAACCGGTGTTCGAACGGCCCTGGGGCCAGGTTACCGCGGGCAATTCCTCGCAGATCACCGACGGCGCGTCATGGGTCATCCTGGCGTCCGAACAAGCGGTGGTAAAACATGGTCTGACGCCGAAGGCCGTGATCCTCGACAGTCAGTGGTCGGCGCTCGATCCCTCCATCATGGGCCTCGGGCCGGTATTGTCGGCGACCGAATTGTTGAAGCGCAACGAATTGACCTTGCAGGATATCGAGACCTGGGAATTGAACGAGGCCTTTGCAACGCAGGTGCTCGGCTGTCTCGCAGCCTGGAACGACGAAAAATTCTGCAAGGAGATCCTTGGCCTCGATGGGGCGGCCGGGCCGATCGACCAGACCAGGATGAATGTCGATGGCGGCGCCATCAGCCTCGGCCATCCCGTCGGCTGCAGCGGCAACCGCATCGTGCTGCACCTCGTCAATGCGATGAAACGATTGGGTACACGACGCGGCATCGCCACCGAATGTATCGGCGGCGGGCAGGGCGGCGCGATGTTGATAGAGACGGTGTGATCATGGACTCGCAGATCATGAACGTTCTCGGCGATCGCGTGCTCGAACTCGGGCCGAAGCCCGATGCGGGTTCGGCCTATCGCCATTTCAAGCTGACCCGCGATGCCGATGGCGTCGCCTGGCTGTTGTTCGACCGCGAAGGCGCCAGCGCCAATACGCTGTCGGCCGACCTGATCGAGGAACTCGACAAGGTGCTGGCGGAGCTGGAAGCCCAGCGCCCTGCCGGACTGGTCATTCGCTCGGCGAAGAAGTCCGGCTTCATCGCAGGCGCCGATGTCAATGAATTCCGTGGCGCCGCAGATCCCCGCACGGTCGAGACTGAAATCGGCCGCGCCCATGCCGTGATCGATCGCCTCGAGGCTCTGCGTGTTCCGACGGTCGCCGTGATCCACGGTTTCTGCCTCGGCGGCGGCCTTGAAGTCGCGCTCGCCTGCCAGTCGCGCATCGCCATCGACGACGCGCGGTTTGGCTTCCCCGAAGTGATGCTCGGCCTGCATCCTGGCCTCGGCGGCACCGCGCGTTTTACGCAACTGGTCAACCCGATGCAGGCGATGACGCTGATGCTGACCGGCCGGACCATCGATGCGCGCAAGGCGAAGTCGCTGGGACTTGTGGATGCCGTAACGCAGGAGCGGCACGTCAGGAATGCGGTGAAGGATGCCGTGTTCGGCCGCCTCAAACGCGCCGCGCCGGGGCTGCTCAACAAGGCGTTGCAGCTCGGTCCGGTTCGCGGCGTGCTCGCCTCGCGCATGCGCGCGGAGGCCGGCAAAGCCGCGCCGCAGGAGCATTACCCTGCGCCCTATGCGCTGATCGACCTCTGGGAGAAGCATGGCGGCGACAAATCGGCGATGCTGAATGCGGAGAAGGCGTCGTTTGCCAATCTGATGGTGACGCCGACGGCGCAGAACCTGATCCGGGTGTTCTTCCTGCGCGAGCAGATGAAGAAGCTCGCAGGAAGCGGCAACAAGATCGCCCATGTGCATGTCATCGGTGCCGGCGCGATGGGCGGCGACATCGCCGCCTGGTGCGCCAATCAGGATATGCGGGTGACGTTGGCCGACATGAAGGCCGAGCCGATCGCAGGTGCGATCAAACGTGCGGCGGAATTGTTCGGCAAGATCATCCGCAAGCGCACCGACGTCCGCGATGCGCTGGACAGGCTGATGCCGGACATGGGCGGCGAGGGCGTCCGCAACGCCGATCTCATCATCGAGGCGGTGCCGGAAAAGCTCGAGCTGAAGCAAAAGGTCTATGCCGGGCTTGAGCCGAAAATGAAATCCGGTGCGATCCTTGCGACCAACACGTCCAGCATCCCGCTGCAGGATCTGCGCACCACGCTGCAAAAACCGGAGCGGTTGCTTGGATTGCACTTCTTCAATCCGGTGTCGCGGTTGCAACTGGTCGAAGTCGTCAGCCACGACGCCACCGATCCGCAACTCCTGAAGCAAGCGCTGGCGTTTGTCGGCGCCATCGACCGGCTGCCGCTGCCGGTGAAGAGTTCGCCGGGCTTTCTCGTCAACCGCGCGCTGACGCCTTACATGCTGGAGGCGATGGTGATGCTCGATCAGAAGATCGACAAGTCGGTCATCGACGCCGCCGCGAAGAAATTCGGCATGCCGGTGGGGCCGATCGAACTGGCCGACCAGGTCGGCCTCGATATCTGTCTCGATGTCGGCGACATGCTGCGCTCGAAATTCGGCGACGCGCTGCCGCCGACGCCGGCATGGCTGCGCGAGAAGGTCGCCAAGGGTGAACTCGGCCGCAAGACCGGAAAGGGCTTCTACGTCTGGCGGGACGGCAAGGCCGACACATCGGCGGCGACGCCGTCCACGTCCGAACCGACGTCCGAAATGATCGATCGGCTGATCCTGCCGATGTCGAATGTCTGCGTCGCCTGCTTGCGCGAAGGCATCGTCGACAATGCCGAAGTGGTTGACGGTGCCATGATTTTCGGCACCGGCTACGCGCCGTTCCGCGGCGGGCCGTTGAATTACGCGCGGACGCGTGGAGTGGACAACGTCGTCTCGACGCTGCATGCGCTCGCCGAAAAATTCGGCGGCAGGTTCACGCCGGATGCCGGCTGGGAGAATTTCAGCTAGATGACCGACACCCATGTCCAGCCCCGCCGAACACGGAAACCGAGCCGTGCGGCGATCTCTGCATTCGCACGCTGGCGATGCCGGCCGACACCAACGCGAACGGCGACATTTTCGGCGGCTGGCTGCTGAGCCAGATGGACCTCGGCGGCGGTGTGTTCGCTTCCAAGGTCGCCAAATCCCGCACCGTGACGGTCGCGATCGAGGCGATGAATTTCCGCAAGGCCGTCTATGTCGGCGATCTCGTTTCCGTGCATGCCAATCTGGTCCGGGTCGGCCGAACCTCGGTGACGGTCCATCTCGAGGCCTGGGTCATGCGGCGCAAGGAGATGCAGTCGATCCTGGTGACCGACGGCAATTTTACCTACGTCTCGATCGACGATCAGGGCCGCCCGCAGGCGATTGCGCGGGATGGAACGATCGCGACGTAAGGCTCGTGGTCATGTTCCGGGTCTCGGGCCGGGACGCTTGGAACTATCGCGCAGCCACGCCGTTATTTGCCCGGAATGAAATCGAGGCCGGGCCATGTCGGATAGCTACATCATCGAAGTCAGTTCACAGCCCGCGGGGATCGTGGTGCGCGATCCCGGCGGTTACAGGTTTTTCGCGGCATCGCGCCGCTTCGATCGGCTGGAAGGCCAGCTGTTTCGCAATGCGCGCGAAGCCGAGCGTGCGGCCACCCGCCTGGCGGGTGGCGCAACGCGGATGGCGTCGTAGGGCCTGTCGTCGTAGGGCGAGACGATCAGAGCTTGGTCGAGGCCCGCGACAGCAGTTTCCAGTCCGCGCCCTGCTTTTGCCAGTTCATCAGGATGTGGAGATTGGTGGAGCTTTTCTTGCCGTCGGCAACGGCTTCGGATTCGCCCATCCAGTGGAAGCGCACGATCGCCGCGGGGCCGACGACGGCGATTTTGGTGTCCTGATATTCCAGCGACAAAAATTTCGATTTTCCGTTGGTGGCGTTGGCGATGAACGTCGCCTTGTCCTCGACCCGGGCGTCGGAGTGGCTGTAGCTCAGTTCCGCCGCGCAGAGCGAGGCGAGTCCTTCGGCATTGGCGGTAAACTGGGCTTTACGGAACGCCTCGACGTTTTTTCCGACGGCCTCTTCATCCGCCGAACCCGCGAAGGCCGGGACGACGCTGAGCAATCCAAGCGCAAGCGCCGGCAAGGCCAGCTGACGACGATCGATATGCATCGCTTCCTCCATTGTTTTGGTTTTGACGACGCGACAGTCTTGCAGCCGGCCGGTCGCTTGTCGAGCGAACGCTTTGGCCCCGCGCAAGCCCAGACCCTGCGCAAGCCCAGGCGTAAGTCCAGACCTGCGCAAGCCATGGCATGATGCTGCGTCTGCGAACGTGACTTTAACCAGGATCGGTTGTTTCCTCCGCCAGGACGGCTCTGAAGCCGGTCTGTCTCGTTGACCCGCACGCAGATCAGCCGCACCATGGCTGCCTCGTTTTGTTGCCTCGGTTTGTCTTGGGGTGCCGCCATGGCCGGACTGTCTCACCGCCAGACTGAAATCCTCAACATCGCCCGCGCCTTCGGCAGGGTGACGGTGGAAGATCTCGCCAAGCGTTTTGAAGTCTCGGCGCAGACCATCCGCAAGGATCTCAACGATCTCTGCGACCAGCGGTCGCTGACCCGCATCCATGGTGGGGCCATCATCGCTTCCGGGGTCGAGAACCTCGCCTATGAAGCGCGCCGCTTCGTCGCCGCCGAGGAGAAGCGGGCGATCGGCATCGCAGCCGCGTCGCGGATTCCGAACGGCTGCTCGTTGTTCATCAATATCGGCACCACCACGGAAGAAGTCGCCAGCGCCCTGACCTCACATGAGGATTTGCTTGTCATCACCAACAACCTCAACGTCGCGATGTTGCTGTATCGTCATCCGCGCATCGAGGTGATCGTCGCCGGTGGTGCGGTGCGCCGCGCCGATGGCGCCGTGATCGGCTCGACCGCGATCAGCCTGATCGGCCAGTTCAAGGTCGATTACGCCATCATCGGCGCGTCCGCGATCGACGAGGAGGGGGCGCTGCTGGATTTCGACTATCGCGAAGTCCAGGCCGCCCAGGCGATCATTGCCAATGCGCGCAGCGTGATGCTGGTCGCGGACTCAACCAAACTTCGGCGCAGTGCGCCGGTGCGTATCGCCCATCTCAGCCAGATCCAGACGTTCGTGACCGACGCGGCGCTCCCCTCAAGCCTTGCCACCATCTGCCACACCCGCGGCATCGAAGTGGTGCAGGCGATGGAAAAACCGGCCGCCGATATCGATGAGCCGGCTGCGGAATCCACTCCCGTTTCCTTGCGTCGCGCCTGATTCCACGACGCCGATCCACGAAGAGCTGCGGCCGATTCGCTCGAGCGCGTGCGCATTCCCGTTTTCGGTTGCTTTCGTATTTGGTTGTGATTTACTCCAATCCGAAAGTAAAATCGCCGAAATGAACGGGCGATCGCCGGGGAAGCGTCGTTTGGATCGGGTTTTTGACCTCGCTATCATTGGTGGCGGTATCAATGGCTGCGGCATCGCGCGCGATGCGGCGGGCCGGGGCAATTCTGTTTTCCTTTGTGAAATGAATGATTTGGCGAGCGGGACGTCGTCCTGGTCGACCAAGCTGATACATGGCGGGCTGCGCTACCTCGAATATTACGAGTTTCGGCTGGTTCGCGAGGCGCTGATCGAGCGCGAAATCCTCTGGCAGATCGCGCCCCACATCATTCGGCCGCTGCGTTTCGTTTTGCCGCACCATGCAGGCTTGCGGCCGGCGTGGCTGCTGCGGCTCGGGTTGTTCCTGTACGACCATATCGGCGGCCGCAACCTGCTGCCGCCGACGCGCTCGGTCGATCTCGCCAGTGACGAGGTCGGCAAGCCCCTGATCGCCAACCGCTACACCAGGGGCTTTGAATATTCCGATTGCTTCGTCGACGACGCGCGGCTGGTGGTGCTGACGGCGCGGGATGCGGCCGATCGCGGCGCCGAAATCCACACCCGTTCGCGCGCGGCCGAGATCCGGCAGGTCGAGGGCGTCTGGCACGTCACCGTCGAAGACACCGACGGCGCGCGCAAAACCATTCAGGCGCGCGCGCTGGTCAATGCCGGCGGCCCGTGGGTCGAAGCGGTGCTGTCGTCGGGCTCGGGCGTCAATGCGCGCGCCAAGGTGCGGCTGGTGCAGGGCTCGCACATCGTGGTGCGCAAGCTCTACGACCATGATCGCGCCTACATGTTCCAGAATGCCGACGGCCGCATCATCTTCGTCATTCCCTACCAGAACGATTTTACGCTGATCGGCACCACCGATCGCGATTACGATGGCGACCCCGCCAAGGTGAAAGCCTCGCCCGAGGAGATCCGGTATCTCTGCGCCTCCGCCAGCGAATATTTGGCCAAGCCGGTCAAGCCGGAAGATGTGGTCTGGACCTATTCCGGCGTTCGCCCGCTCTATGACGACGGCGCCAGCGAAGCCAAGGCTGCGACCCGCGATTACGTTTTCGAACTCGATACCCCCGGCGGCGCGCCGCTGTTGTCGATCTATGGCGGCAAGATCACCACCTATCGCCGGCTTGCCGAAGAAGCGCTGGAACGGCTCGCGCCCTATTTGCCCTCCTCCAAGGCGCGGGGAAGGCTGGACCGGCAAGGCCGCCTTGCCCGGCGGCGACATGGACGTCTCGGCGGTTGCGGCGCTGACCGCGGAACTCATGCGGAGCTATCCGTTCATTGCGCAGGCGCATGCCGGCCGGCTCGCCCACGCCTATGGCACCCGCGCGAGCAAGGTGCTCGGGCATGCGAAGTCGATCGCCGATCTCGGCCAGCCGTTCGGCGCTACCTTGACGGAGAGCGAAGTCCGGTACCTGATGTCGAGCGAATGGGCTTGCACCGCCGAAGACATCGTGTGGCGCCGATCCAAACTCGGATTGCTGATGTCGCCGGGCGAAATAGCGGCCCTCGACGAATGGATGAGCGCCCATCGCGCTTCGGGCGAACGTCTCCTACGTGAAGCGGGAGGAGGACGGATGACATGAGCGTCACGCTCGAAAACGTCACGCGAACCGTGGACGGTATCCCAACCATCCGCGATGTCTCGCTGACGCTCGAGCGCGGCACGTTGAGTGTACTGCTGGGACCGACGCTTTCGGGCAAGACCTCGATCATGCGGTTGCTCGCCGGTCTCGACAAGCCGACCACCGGCCGCGTGCTGGTCGATGGCAAGGATGTCACCGGCTTCGATGTGCGGCAACGCTCGGTCGCGATGGTCTATCAACAGTTCATCAATTATCCCTCGTTGTCGGTTTATGAAAACATCGCTTCGCCGCTGCGCGTGCAGGGCAAGCCGCGCGCGGAGATCGAAAAGCGCGTGCGGGAGGCTGCGCGCCTCCTGAAGCTCGAGCCGTATCTGAACCGCACGCCGCTGCAATTATCCGGCGGCCAGCAGCAGCGCACCGCGATCGCGCGCGCGCTGGTCAAGGGCGCCGATCTGGTGTTGCTGGACGAGCCGCTCGCCAATCTCGATTACAAGCTGCGCGAGGAGCTGCGCACCGAGTTGCCGCGCATCTTCGAGGCATCGGGCGCGATCTTCGTCTATGCGACCACGGAACCTTCGGAAGCCCTGCTGCTCGGCGGCGACACCGTCTGCATGTGGGAAGGGCGGATATTGCAGGCTGGCGACACCTCAAGGGTCTATCGCCATCCCGACACCTTGCGCGTCGCCCAGGTGTTTTCCGATCCGCCGCTCAACATCGTGGGCATCGAAAAGAAAAACGGTTCGGTGCAATATGCCGGCGGCGTCCAGGCGCCGGCGTCGGGGCTCTATGCCTCGCTTTCCGACGGCCCCTATCGTGTCGGCTTCCGCGCTCACCAGCTCGAAGTCGCCAACGGGATCTCCGGCCGCCACGCGTTTCAGGCCACCGTGACGGTGACCGAAATCACCGGTTCGGAAAGTTACGTCCATCTCAACCGCGATGCTTCCAACTGGGTCGCGGTGCTCCAGGGTGTGCATGAATACGAGCCCGGCTATGTGCTCGATGCCGTGCTCGATCCCGACAACGTCTTCGTGTTCGACGCCGCCGACCGGCTGGTTGCGGCGCCGGCGATCGCGTTTTCAAGCGAAGCGCATCGCGGTTCGCGTGAAGAAAACGCGTCAAGAAGCCTGGGTTCGTGAGGGAGATGCCGGATGGCTCGGATTGACCTCGTCGATCTCGCGCACTCCTACGGCGGCAACGACGCCGATCCCGAATCGTTTGCGTTGAAGCCGATCTCGATGACCTGGCGGCAGGGCGGTGCCTATGCGCTGCTTGGCCCGTCCGGCTGCGGCAAAACCACGCTGCTGAACCTGATTTCCGGCATCGTCACGCCGTCGCGCGGCAAGATCCTGTTCGACGGCGCCGATATCACACCGCTGTCAACCCAGAAGCGCAATATCGCGCAGGTGTTCCAGTTTCCGGTGATCTACGACACCATGACGGTCGGACAGAATCTTGCATTCCCGCTCCGCAATCGCGGCGTGCCGAAGCCCGAGATCGATGCACGGGTGAAGCAGATCGCCGATTTGCTCGACCTCACGCCATATCTGAACCGCAAGGCGACCCGGCTGACGGCGGACGCCAAGCAGAAGATTTCGCTGGGCCGCGGCCTGGTGCGCTCCGATGTCGCCGCCATCCTGTTCGACGAGCCGCTGACGGTGATCGACCCCGAACTGAAATGGCAATTGCGCTCCAAGCTCAAGGCGCTGCATCGCGATCTCGACCTGACGATGATCTATGTCACCCATGACCAGACCGAAGCGCTGACCTTCGCCGATACCGTTGTCGTCATGCATGACGGCCGCGTGGTGCAGAGCGGCACGCCGGCGGAATTGTTCGAAAAGCCCGCGCATACCTTTGTCGGCTATTTCATCGGCTCGCCCGGGATGAACATCGTGCCGGCCGAGGTGAGCGGGCGCGAGGCGCGGATCGACGGCCACATCATCGGCCTGCATCGCAATTACGGCGTGCTGCCGCCCGGCGCCAGGATCGAGATCGGCGTTCGGCCGGAATTCCTCGATGTGGCGCCGCCCGCATCGGGACTGTTGTCGGCCACGATCGAGCGCATCGACGATCTCGGCCGTGTCCGCTTCGCCCGTGTCCGCGTCGGCGACGCCAAATTTGCCGCGCGCGTACCGCCGGGATTTTCGGTCCCGGACAATGTGGCCGGGCTCATCTTCGATCCCTCGCATGTTCACGTCTATGCCGACAGCCGTCTGGTCGAGGGGGTGGCCTGATGGACAAGACCATCAACCAGAAGGCCTGGTTCCTGGTGCTGCCGGTGTTTCTGGTGGTCGCATTCTCCGCGATCCTGCCGCTGATGACGGTCGTGAACTATTCGATGCAGGATACTTTTGGAAACAACCAGTTCTTCTGGAACGGCGTCGGCTGGTTCAAGGAACTGCTCGATCCCTCGACCGATCTCGGCGGACGCTTCCTGGATTCGCTCGGCCGCAATCTGTTTTTCTCGGCCGTCATTCTCGCGATCGAAGTGCCGCTCGGCATCGTGGTCGCGCTGTCGATGCCGCGCGAGGGCTGGACGGTGGCCGCGTGTCTGGTGATCATGGCTTTGCCGCTGCTCATTCCCTGGAACGTGGTCGGAACCATCTGGCAGATATTCGGGCGGCCCGACATCGG
Organism: uncultured Alphaproteobacteria bacterium; assembly: GCA_963847015.1. Taxonomy (GTDB): domain Bacteria; phylum Pseudomonadota; class Alphaproteobacteria; order Rhizobiales; family Xanthobacteraceae; genus Bradyrhizobium. Next base: position 79,155 of record CAWJYI010000014.1, read on the forward strand.
CCTGCTCGGCTATGTGCTGAACGGTCTCGGCATCAATTACAATTACGTGTCGAACGAATTCGACGCCTGGGCCACCGTCATCGTGATGGACGTCTGGCACTGGACCAGCCTGGTCGCGTTGCTGTGCTACGCCGGGCTGAAATCGATTCCCGACGCCTACTACCAGGCAGCCCAGATCGACGGCGCCTCGCGCTGGCGGGTATTCACTGCGATCCAGTTGCCGAAGATGAATCGCGTGCTGCTGATCGCGGTGCTGTTGCGCTTCATGGACAGTTTCATGATCTACACCGAGCCGTTCGTGGTGACGGGCGGCGGCCCCGGCAATTCGACGACCTTCGTCTCCATCGAACTGGTCAAGATCGCACTCGGGCAGTTCGACCTCGGCAAGGCCGCCGCGCTGTCGCTGGTCTACAACCTCATCATCCTGATCGTGTGCTGGGTGTTCTACACCGTCATGACCAACGCCGGGGCCGAGCGTCCCGCCAAGCAGGGAGTCGCATGATGCATTCGATTCCCGGACGGCGCGTCATCATGTCGGCGTTCCTGATTTTCCTGCTGTTGCCGATCTACTGGCTCGTCAACATGAGCTTCAAGACCAATTACGAGATCGTCACCACCATGACGCTGTGGCCGCACCAGCCGACCATAGCCAATTACATGCGCATCTTCACCGACGAGAGCTGGTATTCCGGCTATATCAACTCGCTGAAATACGTGCTGATCAACACCGTGATCTCGATTTCGGTGGCGTTGCCGGCGGCCTACGCGTTCTCGCGCTACCGTTTTCTCGGTGACAAGCATCTGTTCTTCTGGCTGCTGTCGAACCGCATGGCGCCGGCGGCGGTCTACGCGCTGCCGTTCTTCAATCTCTATTCGGCGATCAATCTGTTTGACACGCCCTGGGCGGTCGCGCTCGCACACTGCATCTTCAATGTGCCGCTCGCGGTCTGGATCCTCGAGGGCTTCGTGTCGGGCGTTCCGCGCGAGATCGACGAGACCGCGTTCCTCGATGGCTACTCGTTCCCGCGATTCTTCATCAAGATCCTGGTGCCGCTGATCGCCAGCGGCATCGGCGTCGCCGCGTTCTTCTGCTTCATGTTCTCCTGGGTCGAATTGTTGCTGGCGCGCACGCTCACTTCGGTGAGCGCCAAACCGATCTCGGCGGTGATGACACGCACGGTGTCGGCCGCCGGCATGGATTGGGGCCTGCTGGCTGCCGCCGGCGTCCTGACCATCATCCCCGGCGCGTTGGTGATCTGGTTCGTCCGCAACTACATCGCGCGCGGTTTTGCGCTCGGCAGGGTGTAGGGGCCGCCCATGGAAAACATCGCATGGATGGCCTGGACGCTCCCGACCGCGATCTTCTTCGTGCTGCTGTCGCTGACGCTCGGCGCGATGACCTGGCTTGCGGTCGCCTATCCCGAATCCGAACGCTTGGGCGTGCTGCGCATCCCGACCACGCGCGGCGACCGGCTGTTCATATCGCTGGTGCTTGCCGCCGTGATTCATCTGTTGTGGATCGCCTTCGTCGGCACCGACACGATCGCGACGCTGCCGATCGGGGAGGGCGTTGAAATATCGAGCCTGTGGCTCGCTACCGTGATTTCGCTTGTTTCGGCCGTTGCAATCTTCCGCACCGTCTGAGGGGCGAAAAAGGGCAGATCCGGGGTCAACCCGGGCCTGGGTTTTGTTCTGTAACCGGAGGAACCAACATGCGACACTTGAGAGGAAGGACTAAGGATAGTCTTCTGACGATGACCAGCGCGGTGGCGCTGATCGCGGCATCTGTCACAATGGCCGCGCCTGCCCGTGCGGACGACGCCGTCAACCAGAAATGGATCGACAGCGAATTCCAGCCCTCGACCCTGTCGAAGGCCGACCAGATGAAGGAGCTGCAGTGGTTTGCGAAAGCCGCCGAGCCGTTCAAGGGCATGGACATCAACATCGTCTCTGAAACGATCACGACCCATGAGTACGAGTCCAAGACGCTCGCCAAGGCCTTCACCGAAATCACCGGCATCAAGGTCAAGCACGACACCATCCAGGAAGGTGACGTGGTTGAAAAGCTGCAGACCCAGATGCAGTCCGGCAAGAACGTCTATGACGGCTGGATCAACGATAGCGACCTGATCGGCACGCACTTCCGTTACGGCCAGACCGTGATCCTGTCGGATTACATGGCCGGCGAGGGCAAGGACGTCACCGACCCGCAACTCGACGTCAACGACTTCATCGGAAAATCCTTCACCACGGCCCCGGACGGCAAGCTCTATCAACTGCCCGACCAGCAGTTCGCGAACCTCTATTGGTTCCGCTACGACTGGTTCTCCAATCCGGACTACAAGGCCAAGTTCAAGGCCAAATATGGCTACGATCTCGGCGTTCCCGTGAACTGGTCGGCCTATGAAGACATCGCCGAGTTCTTCACCAACGACATCAAGGAAATCAGCGGCGTCAAGGTCTATGGCCACATGGACTACGGCAAGAAGGATCCCTCGCTCGGATGGCGTTTCACCGACGCCTGGTTGTCGATGGCGGGCAACGGCGACAAGGGCATCCCGAACGGTCTGCCGGTCGACGAATGGGGCATCCGCATGGAAGGCTGCCGCCCGGTGGGCTCGTCCGTCGAGCGTGGCGGCGACACCAACGGTCCGGCGGCGGTCTATTCGATCGTCAAATATCTCGACTGGATGAAGAAATATGCCCCGCCGCAGGCGCAAGGCATGACCTTCTCCGAAGCGGGCCCGGTGCCGGCGCAGGGCAATATCGCCCAGCAGATCTTCTGGTACACCGCCTTCACCGCCGACATGGTGAAGCCGGGAATTCCCGTCGTGAACGCGGATGGCACGCCGAAATGGCGCATGGCACCCTCGCCACACGGCTCGTACTGGAAGGAAGGCATGAAGCTCGGCTACCAGGACGCCGGTTCCGCGACGCTCCTGAAGTCGACGCCGGCCGACCGCCGCAAGGCGGCCTGGCTCTATCTGCAATTCATCGTCTCCAAGACGGTGAGCCTGAAGAAGAGCCATGTCGGTCTCACCTTCATCCGTGAGTCCGATATCTGGGACAAGTCGTTCACCGAGCGTGCGCCGAAACTCGGCGGCCTGATCGAGTTCTACCGCTCGCCGGCGCGCGTGCAGTGGACCCCGACCGGCAACAACGTGCCTGACTATCCGAAGCTGGCTCAATTGTGGTGGCAGAACATCGGCGATGCGTCGTCCGGTGCGAAGACGCCGCAGGCGGCGATGAACTCGCTGGCCGCAGCCCAGGACTCGGTGCTCGAACGTCTTGAGAAGTCCGGCGTGCAGAAGGAGTGCGGGCCGAAGCTGAACAAGAAGGAGACGGCCGAGTTCTGGTTCGCCAAGGCCCAGAAGGACGGCACCATCGCGCCCCAGCGCAAGCTGGCGAACGAGAAGCCGAAGGGCGAAACCGTCGACTACGACACGCTGGTCAAGTCGTGGCCGGCCACGCCGCCGAAGCGGGCGGAAGCGAAGTAACGCTCGACATCGTGAATGGCCGGGCTTGACCCGGCCATTCACGAAAACGAAAGTCGCGAGCAATAGCGGCTGATGCAGCCAAGCGCGCGAGTGCGACCGAAGTTAACCTTATGTTACGATCCGTTGTCCGCACCAATCCCGTCATTCAAATTTTGATGTAATCTCACTTGCGTTGGATCCGACGAGTGGGGGCTCAAGTTGACGCGGACTATTTGGCTTGGCTTTTCGTTTCTGATTTTTCTGTCTGCCGTTGCTTCATTCAGGTTTGCCTTTGGTCATTTTGACGCTGCCGGAGCTTCAAACCTTGCTGGTTCCGACGGCGGTCTCGCAATTGTCGGCTCGAACGCTTTTCCGGGCACTCTGACAAGCTCTGACCGGCTGCAAGTCGCTTACATCTCTCCTGCAAACGACACCAAACCAATGCCGGCCAATTACATGCCGGACCTGTCACCGTTGCCACCGTCGACTGTCGTCGCACCGCGCATTGTCAGCCGACATTGGCGCGACCTCAACGCTCGTCTCATTCGGGAAGCAAGGGACCGGAAATCAAAACGCAAATACGCAAAAAAGGATGCCGTCGGCATTCCGTCCAAGGCGACCGCCGAGACGAGCAACTGCCAATTGGAAGGCGTTGACGCGATCCGTCGGGCATTGAAATTATCGGCGGGTTGCCAGTCGTAACGCAAAGGCCAGATTTCAAACGACTGCGGCTTGCATGAAGCCGCCGGGATTCCGAACGACGAACCGGTGAGGTGCTGGCGCAATGGCCGTTGTCAGCCAGGTCCGCGCCAAGGGGCTGAATAAGGCGCTCAATAAGGCGCTCGATCAGTCCGCCATAGATAAGGTCCGTAAAGTACGTCGCGACGGCGATCATAAGCCTTGGCGATCATTCGGCTGGCAGCGACAAAAACAATCCAAAACGTTGTTTCAAAGATCATGTGCGTGGCCTGCAATGCGAACTGAAATATCCATAACCCTAAAGTATTAAAAATATCCGACGCCAGTAAATTCGTAGTTCCACTCCGGAATTCGGCTTTTCTTGGGTCGAACTGCGGCATATCCGCATCAGTATCGATGCGGGTCTCGCTCACCAGCCAAGCATGGACCCTTGTCAGCCACTTGTCCTGCCGCCCCCCTCGTCTGAAAGCTCGGGGGCGGAGATTTCGAGTCTTCAAGTTCGATGAAGAATTTGAGTGCCTACGCCGCCCGAACTGTCGCGAGAAAACTCTCGACCTCCTGCTTCAGGCACTCGGACTGCTTGGCGAGTTCGCCGGCCGAGCCGAGAACCAGTTCGGCGGCAGTTCCAACCTGGCCCGATGCCTGCGTTACGCCGGCGATGTTCTGCATGACCCCCTGCGTGCCTTGCGCGGCCTGCTGCACACTGGACGCGATTTCCCTGGTCGATCCACCCTGCTCCTCGACCGCGGCGGCGATCGTTGTGGCGATCTCGTCGATCTGCCCGATGGTGGCGCCGATCTCGCGTATCGCTCCGGCCGTTGCCCCGGTAGCATCGCGGATCGCCTGGATCTGATCGGCTATCTCCTCGGTCGCCTTCGCGGTCTGCGTCGACAGCGCCTTCACTTCGCTTGCCACTACGGCAAAGCCCCTGCCGGCCTCGCCGGCTCGCGCGGCCTCGATCGTCGCATTCAAGGCCAGGAGGTTGGTTTGTCCGGCGATGTTTTGAATGAGCCCCATCACCTCGCCGATCTTCTGTGTCGCCTCCACCAGCCCTTCCACCATGGCATTGGTGCGGTCGGCCTGCGCAACGGCGCTTTGCGCTATCGATGCCGAGTGAACAATCTGACGGGAGATTTCCTGGCCCGATGTCGAAAGTTTCTCTGCCGCGGCGGCCACGGTCTGCACGTTCGACGTTGTCTGTTGCGCGGCTGCGGCGACCGTGGTGCTCTGCCGCGTCGTCTCCTTCGCGATGGCGGACAGCGATTGCGCCGAGCGCTGCATTTCGGCGGCTGCCGAAGCGGCCCCGGCGACAATGCCGCCGACACTTTTCTCGAACTCGCCCGCGATCCGGTTCATGGCCGATTTCCGTTCCGCCACGGCGCGAGCCGTCGTCTCCTCGCGCTCCGCGCGGAGACGTTCGGCGTCAATCAACCGATCCTTGAAAACGGCAAGGCTGCGTGCGATATGGCCGATCTCATTGCGACGCTCTACGAACGGGACCTCAACGCCCAAATCACCCTTCGCCAGACCGTCCATAACGCTGCATATCGCACCGAGCGGACGAACCAGGCCGCGACCGAGAGCGAACGCAGCCAATCCCGCGACGAGCAATCCCGCTAACCCGCCCGCGGCGATCCAGATGGCGCGGTCGAATACTACCGCGTCCATATCGTCGGTATAGACGCCTGCCTGGATGGCGAGCAGCTTGTCGCCCTCACCATAGCCGCCGGCATAGGTGAGCTTCGGCAGTTCAGGACCACCTGCCGCTTTCGGCACCTGGTATTCGAGGTAACCGCCGCCGGCGCGGGCTTTGCCAACGATGTTCTGGATCACCATCTGGCCCTGATGGTCCTTGTAATCCCAGCGATTGACATTGATGTATTTCGGATTGGCGTGCACGTAGGTAACGCCGGCATTATTGCTGCCGGCCCCGTAGATTCCGAGATAGTCACCCGATTTGCCCCAGCGCATCGCGCCGATCGCATCGAAAGCAAGTTGCCGTGCCTCCTCCGCCGAGATCTTGCCGGCTTTGGCTTTTTCCTCGTAATTCGACAGGATCTTCTTCGCTGCGTCGACCAGATCGAACACCTTGGTCCGCCGTTCCTCGATGACGGTATTGCGAAGGACCATCACTTGGGCGGCGAGCGCGGCGACGAAGACAACGGTCAAAACCGCGATAATCATCGCAAAGCGATTGTAGACGGTAAGGTGTCGCATGAGGAAAGCCTTCGTGACAGAAGAGATCGGCCACACTATTTCCTTACCCGTTAAGCCTTTATTGACAACGACGTTCAATCATGCCCGGAGGTATCCGGCCGCGGCGTAGTCGTTCGGAGTTCGCGCACAGCAACCGGCGATGCCGGTGATCGGCTTCCCCGGGAGCTCATCGCCTGATCTGTCGGCGCACGGGCCACCCCGCAGGGCCGCGGCTTCCGTTTTCGACCGATTTGGAGATATTTCCCGGGCCGTCACTCGATCACCTTATCCGTCAGCACAAGGATCGTCGGCGGTATTGTCAGCCCCAGCGCCCGCGCCGTGTTGAGGTTGACGATCAGTTCGAACTTGGTCGGCAGCTGTATGGGCATCTCGGCGGGCTTCTGCCCCTTGAGAATCTGGTCAACATAGCCGGCTGCGCGACGGGAGAGGTCGACGATGTCGGCGCCATAACTGAACAACGCGCCGGCCTGCGCGAACTCCGCCTGCTCGCCGATCACGGCAACCTTCGCCTCGGCGCCGATGCGGCAAATATCGTTGATCATCGCCGCGGTCATGTAGTCGCGAATTACGATCATGGCGGTGCCACCAGCCTCGGCAAGCTTCCTGATCTGCTCCGTCACCTGCGCCGGTGTCGGCGCAGTGAGCCCGGCGCGGATCGGCTCGATGCCGAGCCTCTTCGTATCTGCCATGGTCTGGTCGCCCCAAGCGCTGAAGGTAGGGTCGGTGGCGTTGTGCATCACCCCAAGCCTCGTCAGGCCCGGTAGGACTTCCTTCAGCATCGCGATGCGCTTGGCCGACATCTCCTCGCCGAAGGCAGAGAAGCCGGTCAGGGTGCCGCCGGGCCGGGCGAGGCTCTGAAACAGTTCTGGATCGCTCTGGACCGCTGGCAGCGCGATCGCGACCACCGGGATTTTCGTCTTGCGCACCGCGGCCCGCGCCGCGGCCGGGCCCGGTGCGAACAGCACGTCTACGGGGAGGGCGACGAACTCGTCGATGATCGCGTGCCCGCGCGCGACCTCGCCATTGGCGGTGCGGATTTCGACGATGATGCTGCGCCCTTCGACATAGCCGAGATCGGCCAGCGCCTTGCGGAAGGGTTGGTGGATCGCGGCGTCGATCGCCGCGCTGGCGAAGCCGAGGAAGCCGACGGTCGGGATGCGGCGCCCGTTGTCCTGCTGTGCCAGCGCGACCTCCGGCCATGCCGCCGCCACGCCAAATATGCCGAGAAAGTCCCGCCGCTTCATGCCCGCCGACCTCCGCCGTGCGACGAAAACCGCCGCTCCCGTCGGCATACCACTAGCACTAGTCGCACGCGAGGCGACGAATATACCGTCGGCCCGGGGCTTGAACGCTGGCCGCTCGCCGGTCAGGTCCGAAATCCCAAGAGCGGACGTGCCGGGAAATTATTCGATCACCTCGTCAGCGCTGGCGAGCAGTGACGTCGGCACGGTGAGGCCAAGCGCCCTGGCCGTCTTGAGATTAATCGTCAACTCGAACTTCGTGGGCTGCACGACCGGTAGCTCGGCAGGTTTCTCGCCTTTCAGGATTCGTCCGACATAGACGCCTGCCTGGCGCCACGCATCGCTCCGGCTGGCACCGTAGCTGAACAAGCCACCAGCTGCCGCGAACTCCGGCAACGGGTAGATCGCGGGGATCGCATGGTGGACCGTTAGCGCCGCGAGCCTTGCGCTTTCGGCATTGAAATATACGTCCTGGGCGATAATCAACGCGCTCGCCTTCAGTTCGCGCAGCTTTGTAAAGACCGTATTGAAATCGCTTTCCACGCTGGCATTCAGAACGTGGAGCTTTAATCCGAGGCTGTCGGCCGCCCGCTGCGTATTCATCGACTGCATCTCGGAATTGGGATTGGTCGGATTCACCAGCAGCGCAATGATGGTGGCCGACGGCACCACCCCGCGCAGTATTTCCAGGAGCTTCGGTCCGACCTCCACGGCCAACAAGGTCACACCTGTCAAATTGCCACCTGGACGGTTCAGACTGGTCACGAACCCTATCTGCACGGGGTCGGCGATCGTGGCGAAGGTAATGGGGATCGTCGCCGTCGCCGCCTTTGCCACTCGCACAGCCGGTGTGCCGAGCGCTGCGATCACGGCCACCTGGTCGCGAACAAGATCGGCTGCCATCGAGGGCAGTCGATCGTACTGACCGTCGGCCCAGCGGTACTCGATCCTGACGGTCTTGCCGTCCTCGTAGCCGGTCTGGCCTAACCCTTGGACAAAAGCCGCAACTGGCCGCGCATCTCCGCTGGAACTATTGGCGGAGAGATATCCAACCACCGGCATCGACCGTCTTTTGTGCCTGTGCGGCAAGCTGGCAACGCTGCGGCTCCGCCGCCGATCATTTTGATGAAGTCGCGTCGTCTCACGGTTCTTCCCCGGTTTGGAACGGGCCATGGTATCGGCTTAAGCCAGTGCATTGGAAGGGGACGAAGCGACGCTGGGCTGATGCCCGCTTGGGGACACTTTCACCCCTCCGCCATCCGGCCATACGCATACCCTCATAACAGGTCACGTCTGGTTTCGGCAGCGCTTATGACCCATACCGGCGTCTAGCGCACCGCCAGCCGATCCAGTTCATCAACTGGAGCGGAGCGGAATATTGGCTGACAGTATGGTCCCCGGTGATAGACTGTGTGTTGGACAGCTCCCTCATCAGCAAGGAAAAGAACGGAGGAGTTCGTCATGAAGCGCCTGATATTCATTCCGCTTTTGGTCTTGTGGGCGCAAGCCGCCGTGGCGGCGTCCCCCACTATCGTCGATGGCGACTATGTCGCCGCGGCTATTGCACGAAATGCGGTCGTTTGGGACGTACGACCCGCGGCTGCCTATGCCAAAGGACACATTGCAGGCGCCATCAGCATCGGCGATGTGGCGAAAGTCCTGCGCGACGAAAATACCGAGGATTTCATCGCGACGGACCGCATCGAGAAGATCCTCGGCGCGGCGGGGCTGGATCCGCATCGTGAAACCATCGTCTATGGCAGCCGCGGCACGTGGAATCCCTATTTCGGTCTTTACACCTTGCAGTACTTCGGGGGCAGCAATGTCCGCGTCTACCATGACGGCATCGAGGATTGGGCCGCCGCGGGCCGGGCGATCAGCCTTGACGTCGCGCAGCTTCCGCCCGTCGCGCTCACGCTGGAAATCAATCCGACAGTCGCGGTCACGACCAAAGAAATGGTGGCGCGGCTGAACGACCCGAATGTGCAGATCGTGGATGCGCGTACTCCGCAGGAGTTCATCGGCGAAGATATCCGTGCAATACGTGGCGGTCACATCCCGGGCGCAATCAACGTCCCTTACGAACAGAACTGGATAGATCCTGAAACCCCCGCCAAGCTCGCGCGCAAACAGACCAACAACAACGGCGGCATGTCGCTCAAAGCGGCTGGGGATCTGAAACGATTGTATTCAAGGCTCGATCCCAGCAAGGAAACCATTGTCTACTGCCAGAGTGGCGCGCGTGCGTCGGAGACCGCCGGCGTGCTTCAGCAGCTCGGCTTCACAAACGTCAAGGTTTACAACTCGTCGTGGCTGGGCTACGGCAATACTCTTGATGCGCTCCGCCAATAACATGACGTTTTTCAATGTTGGGCTGTTCAACTCGCGTTTATTGGCGCTGCAGGACCGGGTCAACCAGCTCGAAAAGGAACTCGCCGAAGCGAGAGCGCAGAAATGATGTGCTCGCCATCGCGCCGACGAGGTGATCGAATAGAGCTTTCCTGCTGCGATGCATGAGTCCGTTTGTGACGCCTTTCGGACCTGACGCGCTTCATGCCCCGCTTTCGCGGGGCATGAAGAGGAGACAATGAGGGCGCGCCCTTTACTCCGCCGCGTCGGCAGCCCTAAGCGTCGGATAATCCGTATATCCCTTCGCTCCGCCGCCATAGAACGTCGCCTTGTCCCACTCGTTGAGCGGCGCGCCTTTCTTCAGGCGCTCGACCAGGTCGGGGTTCGAGATGAACGGCTTTCCGAACGCGATCAAATCGGCCGCGTCTGCCTCGAGCACCTTCGTCGCCAGTTCGAAGTCGTAGCCATTGTTGGCGACATAGGCCTGCTTGAAACGCTTGCGCAGGGAGCCATAGTCGAACGGTGCGATATCGCGCGGGCCGCCGGTCGCGCCTTCGATGACGTGAATGTAGGTCAGCCCCAGCGCGTTGAGTTGATCGACGATGTGGTCGAACAGCGGCTGCGGATTGCTGTCGGAGACATCATTGGCCGGCGTCACCGGCGAGATGCGGATCCCGGTCCGCTCAGGCCCGGCGATCGCTGCCACGGCCCTGGAGACCTCGACCATCAGCCTCGCACGGTTCTCGATCGGCCCGCCATACGCATCGGTGCGCTTGTTGCTGCCGTCCTTGGCGAATTGATCCAGCAGATAGCCGTTGGCGCCGTGGATTTCGACGCCGTCGAAACCGGCGGCCAGCGCATTCTCGGTGCCGCGCTTGAAGTCTTCGATGATGCCGGGGATTTCCTCCAGCGCCAGCGCGCGCGGTTCGGAAATGTCAGTAAAGTTGTTGTTGACGAAGGTCTTGCCCTTGGCGCGGATCGCGGACGGCGCGACCGGTGCGCCCTGATCGGGCTGCAACGAAACGTGCGAGACGCGGCCGACGTGCCAGATCTGGATGAAGATGCGCCCGCCGCGCGCGTGCACGCGATCGGTCACCTTGCGCCACCCTGCGACCTGCTCCTTGGAGTAGATGCCGGGTGTGTCCTGATAGCCCTGGCCCTGCTGCGAAACCTGGCTGGCTTCGGAGATCAGGAGCCCGGCGGAAGCACGCTGTCCGTAATAGTCCACCGCTAACGGGCTCGGCACCATGCCAGGAGGCACGGCGCGATTGCGGGTCAGCGGCGCCATCACGAGGCGGTTGGGCAGCGTGATGCGCCAAGCTTGAAGGGCTCGAAGAGTTTGTTCTGGCTCATGTCGGGTTCCGGAATAATGCGGCGATGCGGGAGAGTTGGGCATTGCGGCTGCTAACGCAATGCCCGGAGCCATTCGGCACGTGCAGGCTAGGTCCGCACGATGCCCGCCATGTGGCCGGCATCGAGGAACAGCGTATGCGCGTTGACGTAGGATGATTCATTCGAAATCAGGAACAGCGCAGCATAGGCGACCTCCCAGCCGGTGCCCTGACGGCCGAACGGCACCGTCACCGCGCGGTCGGCACGCCTGCGGCTGGCATCGCGCCCCATCGGGGAATCGATGAAGCCGGGCGCGATCACATTGCAGCGAATGCCTTTTTCCTCGCCCGCCCGGGCGATGGCGCGGCCGAGCGCGATCTGTGCGGCTTTGGAGGATTCATAGGCGGGATTTCGGCCGTTGGCGCGCTGACTGGCCATCGACGAGGTTAGCGTGATCGCGCCGCCGGGCGACATCACTTCCAGCGCCTTCTGCGCGAACAGCATGTGGCTGCGCACGTTGACGGCGTAGTCCCTGTCCCAGGCTTCCGCGGTCATCTTCGGCAACGACAGCCCGGAGGAAATCCCGACATTGAGCGCCAGCCCGTCGAGGCCGCCGAGTTGTTGCGCGCAACGCTCGACGGCGGGCGCGATCGCCGCGATGTCGGAGACGTCGACCACATCGGTAAAGGCCTTGCCGCCCTCGCTGGTGATTTGCGCCACCGTGTTGTCGGCGGCTTCCTTGCTGATGTCGATACAGGCCACCGTTGCCCCTTCGCGCGCGAACAGAACCGACATTGCGCGGCCATTGCCGATCGGCGGCTCCTCGTCGATGATTTTGCGCTGGCCGGCGCCGACCACGATGATGCGGCGGCCCGCAAGCCGGCCGTGGCTTTTGGCGAGGCCAAGCGTTTCAGCGTGCAGCGAAGCGGAAGGGTCGAGATTTCTTGGCGCCTGCGTGGTGGTGGACATGACAGTGGTTTCTCCCTGATTTTTTGTTTTGATTTTTTGACGTCCGTCATTCCGGGATGGTGCGTTAGCACCAGACCTCAGATGCGCAATTGCGCATCTGGGAATCTCGAGATTCTCCGATGTGCAATTGCACATCGTAGTTCGCGTTTCACGCGCCCCGGAATGACGCCAAAGACGGCGTCAATTCACTCCGAGGAAATCGCGCTTGCCGATTTCCACGCCGTTGTGGCGCAGGATGCCGTGGGCGGTGGCGGCATGGAAGTAGAAATTCGGGAAGGCGAAGGCTGAGAGGAATTGCTGGCCCTTCAGCGTGATCGAGCGGTCGGGGCCGGCCGGGAAGGTGACGTCCTTGGTCTCGGCGCCGTCGAACTGCGCGGGCTTGAACGACTTGACGTAGTCGATGGTTTTGGCGAGCCGCTGCTTCAATTCGTCAAACGTCTTTTCGGTGTCGGGGACGGACACCACCTCGCTTTGCGTCAGGCGCGCGCAGCCCTTTGCCGCGAAATCGCAGACGAGCTGGACCTGCCGGGTCAGCGGCAGCATGTCCGGAAACAGACGCGCGTTGAGCAACACGTCGGGCTGGATGTTTTTGGCCTTGCAATGCGCCTCGGCCTTGGTGAGCAGCCCTGAAAGGCTGCCAAGAATTTGCAGGAAGGCCGGAACGGACGCGTCGTAGAAAGACATGTGATGCTCTTTTCGTGTTGTGGAATAACGCTTGGCGCGGATACGCGCGTGCTCGAAATGGGAACGCGATCAGGGAAATACAACTCTCAGAGCAGCTGCAGGGCAGTCGAATATTTCAGCGCGGCACCCCGCGCATCCGCGCCAGCAATTCGGCCGTCGGCCAGGAATCGGCCGGCAGCCCGTATTTGACCTGCATCGTCTTCACGGCAATTCGGCTCTGCTGGCCGAGCACGCCGTCGACCTTGCCGACATTGAAGCCGGCGCGCACCAGAAGCTGCTGCAACTCCTTGATCTCGTTGAACGGCAGTTGCACCACCGCCGCCGACGGCGGCCGCATTGGTGCTGCGCCTGCGATGCGGCTCGCGAGATAGCCGGCGGTGGTGGAATAGATCAGCGAGTTATTCCATTCGGTGTAGGCGGCGAAATTCGCATACGCCAGGAACGCCGGTCCGGTGCGGCCCATCGGCAGCAGCAGCGCCGCCGGCATGTCGTCGTTCGGAAGTGCCTTGCCGTCGGGATAGGTGACTCCGAACTGCGCCCATTTCGATCGCGGCAGCTTGATGGTGAGGTCGGCCTGATCCCAGGGGAAACTTGAAGCCAAATTCTGCGGCACGCGGACTTCCTGCAGCCACGGCTCGCCGCGCCGCCACTTCAATCCGTTGGCGATGTAATTGGCGGTCGAGCCGATCACGTCGGGCGGGCTGCGCAAGAGATTGCGATGGCCGTCGCCGTCATAGTCCACCGCATAGTTGAAATAATGCGTCGGCAAAAATTGCGTCTGGCCGAGTTCGCCGGCCCAGGAGCCGACCATCTCCGATGGCGTCAGGTCGCCGCGGTCGATGATCCTGAGTGCGGCGATGGTTTCGTTCGCGAACATTTCCGAGCGGCGGCAGTCGTAGGCGAGCGACACCAGCGACCGCAGCGTCGGCAGGCTGCCCATGTTGGCGCCGAAGTCGCTCTCGAGCCCCCAGAACGCGGCGATGACCGCCGGCGGCACGCCGTATTCCTTCTCGGCGCGCGCGAACGCCGCCGCATAGGTTTTGATCCGCTGCTGGCCCTGCTGCATCCGGTAGTCGGCGGCCATCCGCCGGGCGAATTCGGTGAAGACTTGCCCGAACACGCGCTGGCCGCGGTCGCGGTTGACGATGCCCTGGTCGTAGACGAGGCCGGGCGAAGCCTCAGCCAGCGCCCGCTGCGACACGCCGGCCGCAACCGCCTGCTGCTTCAGTTCACTGAGGAAGCGGTCAAAGGACATGCCGCTGTGGCACGCCGCACCGCGCGAACTAGGGGCTGCGGCAACCGGCCGCTGGGTCGCCGGTGCCGTCGCGGCCGGCCCAACCGGTGCCGGCGCCGCCGGTCTGGCGGGAGCGGGCCTGACCGGGGCAGGGGCCGGTTGAGCCGATGCTGCCGATGAAAGCGCCAGTGACGCCGCGAGCATTGTGACAGCAAATTGAATTCCAAACGCAGGGGGCGGCATCGATGTCACCGGCTTGAACACGGGGAAGGGCGGGCCTTCGATAGTAGAGCCCAAGGGAGGGATTTGCGAACCGTAATCGGCCGATATTCCCATGTATCCGGGATGCGCCCGCCCGCTCCATGCATAGGAGCCCGCCGCTTGAACCCTATCCCGGAGGCTATTCCAACCGGCTCTCGCCGTGTAGGCTCCCTGCCACTGCGGGCCGGAGACAAGGCCACCAGCCATATGGGCGGGCAGAAAAAGGGAGATGGCGGAAGAACCATGACGGAACTCCGGTATTTGGCGCCGACGACGCTTGATGAAGCGATCGCTGCGTTTGCCGCAGCCGGGAGCGCAGCGCGCATCCTGGCCGGCGGAACTGATCTTCTGGTGCAAATGCGCTCCGGCGCGGTGAAGCCCGGTCTGATCGTCGACATCAAGAAGATCGATGAGATGACCCGCATCGAGCAAACCGCCGATGGCGGTTTTCGCATCGGCGCGGCCGTCTCGGGCATGGCGCTCGCCGAACACAAGAGCTTCGGCAAGATCTGGCCCGGCGTGCTGGAGGCGGTCAATCTGATCGGCTCAAAGCAAGTGCAGGGACGAGCGTCCGCCGGCGGCAATCTCTGCAACGGCTCGCCGGCCGGCGACAGCGTGCCCGCCATGGTCGCCGCCGGCGCCGTCGTCTCGGTGCAGGGGCCGAATGGCCGCCGCGAGATCAAGGTGGAAGAGGTGCCGGCCGGTCCCGGCCGCACCAACCTGAAGCCCGGCGAAATTCTCGTCAGCTTCACATTGCCGCCGCGTCCGCCCGGTTCGAGCGACGCGTATCTGCGCATGATCCCGCGCACCGAGATGGATATCGCCGTCGTCGGCGTCGGCGTCAGTCTTACCCTGAAGGACGGCATCTGCACCGCGGCCCGCGTTGGCCTTGGCGCGGTGGCGCCGACGGTGCTGCTGGTCGAGGATGCCGCAAAGGCGCTGATCGGTTCGCGCCTTGACGACGCCGCGCTCGAAAAGGCGGCCGCCGCCTGCAGCGCTGCCTGCCGTCCGATCGACGACAAGCGCGGCACTATCGCGTACCGCATCAAGGTCGCCGGCGTGCTGTTGAAGCGCACCACCGCGATCGCCGCCAAGCGTGCCGGAGGAAATTGAGTTCATGGCCAAGATTCACGTCACCACCACCATCAATGGCGAGCCGATGGAATATCTGTGCGAGCCCAACGACACCATGCTCGACGCGTTGCGCGGGCCGCTCGGCCTCACCGGCTCCAAGGAAGGCTGCGCATCCGGCGATTGCGGCGCCTGCAGCATCACGCTCGACGATCGCCTCGTCTGTTCCTGCCTGATGCTCGCCGTCGAGGCCGAAGGCCATGAACTGCGCACCATCGAAGGCATGGCGCAGGGCGAGAAGCTGCATCCGTTGCAGCAGAAATTCCTGGAAATGGCGGCGCTGCAATGTGGCATCTGCACATCAGGTATGCTGGTCGCCTCCGACGCGCTGTTGCGGAAAAATCCGCGGCCGAGCGAGGAAGAGGTTCGCTTCTGGCTCGCCGGCAATCTCTGCCGGTGCACCGGCTACGACAAGATCGTGCGCGCGGTGATGGAAACCGCCCAGGAAATGCAGGCCATGCGGGAGGCAGCGCAATGAACGTCGTCACCAACAACAAGTGGATCGGCCAGCGCACCATTCGCCCCGACGGCGTCGACAAGGTCACCGGCCGCGCCGCCTTTGCCGCCGACACCAATATGCCCGGCATGATCTGGGGCAAGGTGCTGCGCAGCCCGCACCCGCATGCGCGCATCAAATCGATCGACACCTCGAAGGCCGAGGCGTTGGCTGGCGTGAAAGCCGTTGTCACGGCGCGCGACATCGTCGACTTCCCGATCGACAAATCGGTCATGCTCGGCATCCAGGACATGCGCTGGATGTGCCGCAACGTGATGGCGCGCGAGAAGGCGCTATTCCCTGGCCACCCGGTTGCGGCCGTGGCCGCCACCACCGAAGCGATCGCGGCGAAGGCCTGCGAACTGATCGAGATCGATTACGAAGTGCTGCCGTGGTCGATCGAGATCGACGACGCGATCAAGCCGGATGCGCCGATCCTGCACGAGTTCATCAAATTCGAAGGCAAGCCGTCCAACATCGCCGGCCGCCAGGAGGTCAAGAAGGGCGACATCGCCAAAGGCTTTGCCGAGGCTGAAGTCGTCGTCGAACGCACCTTCACCACGCGTCCGGTGCATCAGGGCTATATCGAGCCGCACGCCTGTCTCATCAGCGTCGCGGCTGACGGCAAGACCACGATCTGGAGCTCGAGCCAGGGCCAGTTCATGGTGCGCGCGATGACCGCGTATCTGTCGGGCATTCCGCAGAGCGACATTCGCGCCATCCCCGCCGAAATCGGCGGCGGCTTTGGCGGCAAGACCATCGTCTATCTCGAGCCGCTCGCGACGTTGCTGGCCAAGAAATCCGGCCGTCCCGTCAAGATGGTGATGACCCGCGAAGAGGTGATGCGGGCGACGGGGCCGACCTCGGGCTCGAAGAGCACGGTCAAGATCGGCGCCAGGAAGGACGGCACGATCGTCGCGGCCGAGGGCACCTTCTATCTGCAAGCCGGCGCCTTCCCGGGCTCGCCGATCCGCGGCGCGGTCGGCTGCAGCTTTTCGCCGTACGACATTCCGAACGTGTTGTCGGTCGGCTTCGACGTGCTCTCCAACCGCTCGAAGGTCGCGGCCTATCGCGCGCCCGGTGCGCCGATCGGCGCCTATGCCGTCGAGTGCGTGCTCGACGAACTGGCGCAAGCATTGAAGATGGATCCGCTGGAGCTGCGGCTGAAGAACGCCGCCAGGCAGGGAACGAAAGCCGCGCATGGCCCGGTATTCCCGCGCATCGGCTATATCGAGACGCTGGAGGCCGCGAAGGCGTCGCCGCATTACACCGCGCCGCTCGGCAAGCTGCAGGGGCGGGGCGTCGCAAGCGGCTTCTGGTTCAACGCCGGCGGTAAATCCTCCGCCCAGGTCAACATCACCGAGGACGGCAACGTCGTCGTCACCACCGGCCATCCCGATATCGGCGGCTCGCGCGCCGCGATCGCCAACATCTGCGCCGAATTGCTCGGCATCGATTATCGCCGCGTTTCGGTCCTGATCGGCGACACCGCAACCGTCGGCTTCTCGAACCTCACCGGCGGCAGCCGCGTGTTGTTCGCCTCGGCGATGGTGGTGACGCAATCGGCGGAAAAGATCATCACCACGCTGCGCGAGCGCGCCGCCAAGATCTGGGACATCGATCCCGAAGCGGTGAAATGGGAAAACGGCGCGGCGCATCCGGCGAGCCCGAATGCCGGCGAGTTTCCGCCGCTGACGCTTGCCGATCTTGCGGCCAAGGCCCCGTCGATGGGCGGGCCGATCGGCGCCGGCGTGCAGCTCAACACCGAAGGCGCCGAGGGCGGCTTCGGCACCCACATCTGCGACGTCGAGGTCGATGTCGATCTCGGCATCGTGCGCGTGATCCGCTACACCGCGGTGCAGGATGTCGGCCGCGCCATCCATCCGAGTTATGTCGAGGGCCAGATGCAGGGCGGCGTCGCGCAAGGCATCGGCTGGGCGCTGAACGAGGAATATATCTACCGGAAGGACGGCAAGGTCGATAACCCCGGCTTCCTCGACTACCGCATGCCGGTCTGTTCGGATTTGCCGATGCTCGACACGATCATGGTCGAAGTGCCGAACCCGAAGCATCCGCAGGGCGTCAAGGGTGTCGGCGAAGTGCCGCTGGTCCCCGTGATGGCAGCGGTCGCCAACGCCGTCCACAACGCGCTCGGCAAACGCTTTTACAGTTTGCCGATGTCGCCGCCGAAGGTGGTGGAGGTGCTTGAGGGGGCGGGGTGAGCGGCCCGGAGATCGCTACGGCGCGGCGATCTCCGA
Source organism: uncultured Alphaproteobacteria bacterium (assembly GCA_963847015.1). Classification (GTDB taxonomy): domain Bacteria; phylum Pseudomonadota; class Alphaproteobacteria; order Rhizobiales; family Xanthobacteraceae; genus Bradyrhizobium. Next base: position 97,502 of record CAWJYI010000014.1, read on the forward strand.
TCTAGAGCTTCGGTTCTGATTAAATCAGAACCTCTAATTCTTTTTTGACGCGTTTTCTACCGCAGATAATCTACGCGAATCCGCGTACCCACGCGGATCAGTCCGCACTTCGCTCGAAAACGCTCTAACCCGCCGCCGCCGACGTTTTGCGGGACCGATACAATCTGATGACGCTTTGCGCCGTCTCGGCCGTGAGACGGGAGAATTTCTTTTCCATTGCATCGAGGTCGCCGGCTGAAATCCGGTGGTCCGGGGCGCCGAGAAACAGCAGCGCCATCGTGGTTTCCCACGAAAAGTCGAGGGCTTTGGCAAAGATCATCGGCATTTCGCCGGACGGATCGATCAACCCGCGCTCGATGACGTTGGCGGGCAGGGCACACAACATCGAGAGCCCGATCGTCACTTCCGGAAACGCGTGGGATTGTGCGTAGTCGAATATCCTTTTTTCAGTGAGGCTGCCGCATCGGTGAAGCGCGGAAACGGTCTTTCTCGCGGTGAAATAACTCTTCGACGCGGGTCCGAATATCGAATGCAGTTCGCCGGTGACGTCGGAAACCATTTTCCGGACTTCGCTCGCCGCCTCGGGACGTTCCTGCAGGAGTTTCTTTCTTGCCTCGTCCGATGCCTTTGCAATCAGCTGCAGGAAGATGTGCCGGGGTATGTCGACCCGGTTGCCGAGCGTTTCGACAAGGAAGGAATCGTGCTCTGATCGTTCGATCATTCGCAGGAAGCCGAACTGCGAGAAACGCGCGCCGGCATTGCCGGCCAGGGAATGGAGTACCTCCTGATTGCCGGCGACAACAAGGACATCCGTCACCGGTTCGGTGACGAGTTCGCGCTTGGATATCGCGAGAAGATGTTGCTGGCTTTCGGAGCCGGCAATCGAAACCAGGGTTGGGGTGTCGAGCCGCGTGGAATGCCGAAGAATGGGCCCTGCGACGTCGATCGAGGCGTCAACGGCTAGCCGCTTGACGCTGTCGATCGGGGCATTTTTGGAATGGGCCAGGCGCCTCGCGAGTTCAGCGCGTGCCGCGACTTCAATCCCGCGGGCGAGGCGGTCGATGACCTCTCCGAACGTCCAGATGTCCTGTTCGGAATATTGGCCGGCGATCAGCACGTCCGTTGCATGCCACAACGCCCGCAATCGGCCCTCATCGGAACCGCGCGATATCAACTCGTCCAGCTCTTTCAAAAGCGACGCAGAGTCCGTCATGGGACCGTTCTGGAGAAATGCTTCCGGAAACCAAATTGATCGCAAAATGCCCGCCCATTACGCGGCGGGACACTTAATCAATTACTAAGGCAGCACCCGGCGGAGACGGAATTCGCTAGCGGTTTTTGGCAGGAAACCTTGGAGAAAACCTTGGACCAGATCGGGACCAGACGGCGCGGCGCGCGCGGCGGAATTTTTCCTGTCCTCGCCTGCGGGGGCCGGGTGGCGTGCCTCCGGGAAGTCCCGGCCTACCGGCACCAGACCAGTGCGAAAACCCGGCAGGGACGTACCTGCCGGGGGCGCAAAATATTCGCCTGAATGCAAATATCACCTGAATGAATATGCGCTGACTATTGTGCATTGCCTTCGATCTGTCTGTTCAAAACGTAACATAACGATCGATCAGTCCGCCCTTTTCTATCGGCGCGCGGTGACGCGTCGATGCGAATAGACGTCACGAACAGGAACGTTTCATCCGGCCCTGTGTTTTCCAGTCTCACACCGGAGGACAACACATATGGCACTTGAAGCAAGCGAACAGGGAAATCTGATCGGCAGCGATAAGGTTGAGGGAACGGCGGTATATGGCGCCGACCGGACCAAGATCGGCTCGATCGAGCGCGTCATGATCGACAAGGCGAGCGGCAAGGTATCGTATGCCGTACTCTCTTTCGGCGGATTTCTCGGCATCGGCGACGACCACTATCCGCTGCCGTGGCAATCGTTGAAATACGACACCTCGCTCGGCGGCTATGTCACCGGCGTGACCGAAGCGCAGCTCAAGGGGGCGCCGAAATACGGCAACGACAATGCGTGGAACTGGGGTGACCCGACCAGAACCCGCGCCGTCAACGACTACTACGGGGTAGCGATCTGATCGCAAAAAGGCCCGCCATCATGGCGGGCCTTTATCCTTGTCGGTAGCGCGGACAAAGCGTCGCGGCTCGCCACTCGCTTCTGCTGAACCAATAGTCCCGGCGGCCGTTGGGTTCGCGAAAGGCGGGAGCGATGGGAAAATTCTTCCTGTTCATCGTGGCTATAAGCATCGCCATCCTGCTGGCGGTGGGTGTCGTATGTCATCAGCCAGTGATGCCTGTGCGGCGGGGGTATGCCACGGCTCTTAGTGCGGAATTTGCTCCGCGCATCTGGCGGGCCTGCACACTGCCTTCGTTGTGTCCTGTTATTTCGTGACGACGTTCACGCCTTTGAGACCCTTCGCGTCGATCGCTTTCTGTACCACGCTGGTCCGTTTTGCTTCGTCGACGAGTGTCGCGAGTAGAGCCTGCGCCGCGGGCGAGCGGCCTTTCGGCAGCGCGGCCGCCACGAGAACCGTCCCAAAGGCGCCCGGCAAGATCTTGGCGCCGGTCAAGGCCTCGGCGGCAGGATACCCGACGCCGGAGTCCGCGCCAAAGACGTTCGCCTTGCCGGAGCGCAGCAGGTCGGCTGCGTCAGCCGCGATGGTCGGGCTCAGAGGGATACGGACGATCTCGGCGGCCTTGATCTCCCGCGTCAGCACGCGGTCGGAGGGAGCGCCCCGGATGGTGCCAATCTTCACACCTGCCTTGTCCACGGAGGCGATATCGGGAAAGTCTGTTCCCGGCGCGGCGACGTAGACGAGACTGATGGCCCATAGGTTTGCCGTTGAATCCGCCTTGTCAGCGGGGGCGAGGATGCGTGGCCCGATGGCGATGTCCCATTCATCCTTGCCGAAGCTTTGTAGATAGGCTTCCGGGTTCGGATACATCACCGCTTCGACGGCCGCGCCCAGCTTCTGTCCAACGAACTCCGCGACAGGCTCGGCCACGCCTCCGAGCACCGTGATGGCAATCATGCCAACGCGCAGCTTTCCGCCAGGCGCGATCTCCGAGGCGGGCGACGTCTGCCCGAATGCCACGCCAGAAAAGCCCGCCAGCAATGCAATCGATAGAAGAAGCCGACTTCCGGTCTTCCCCCGGAAGCGGACATCGTCAGGGGCGCTTGGCATGCCGCAAACCGCCACATGCAGCGCGGCAAACAGCCTCTCTAATATTCGAACACCACTAAGCGTGAGCGCGCAGCATGTCACTTCGAGATTCGCACCGTAGCAGGGAAGTCAACTCAATAGAGCTGCGGGACGAAACGCTGGGTCGATTTCTTGGGTCGCTTATAGCCAGTATCTGCCTGACGGGGAGGAAGCTCGATCTGGACCGGCCTCATGTCCTGATACGGAATTTGATCCAGCAGATGCCGAATGCAGTTGAGCCGGGCTTGTTTCTTGTTGTCAGCATTTACGACGTGCCACGGGGTCTTCTTGCGGTCGGTGTGCTCGAACATCACGTCCTTGGCCCTTGAATAGTCCACCCAACGCTTGCGCGATTCAACGTCCATCGGGCTGAGCTTCCAACGCTTGATCGGATTTTGAATGCGCTCCTGGAAGCGCCGTTCTTGCTCTTGGTCGTTCACCGAGAACCAATATTTGATGAGATAGATGCCCGAGCGCACCAACATCTCCTCGAATACCGGACAGGAACGAAGGAATTCCTGGTATTCGTCCTCGTTGCAGAATTCCATTACGCGCTCGACCCCGGCGCGATTGTACCAACTGCGATCGAACAGAACGATTTCGCCCCGCGTCGGGAGTTCAGCGACGTAGCGTTGAAAATACCATTGGCCTCGTTCACGACTGGTCGGCGTGCCCAGCGCAACGACGCGGCAGATGCGAGGATTCAGGCTCTGGGTTATGCGCTTGATGACCCCACCTTTTCCCGCGGCGTCACGGCCTTCAAAAATGACGGCCACCTTGAGGCCTTGCAGCCGAACCCATTCCTGCAACTTGATGAGTTCAAACTGCAGATGTGCGAGCTCATCGACGTATTTATAATCCTTCGGAGGTTTGTGCGATTTTGGCCGTCCGGCTGCATGCCAATACTGTTCGACCGCAGCAGTCTCCTTGGCGTCGCGCCGCACAGATTTTTCAGCCGTAGCAGATTTGTGGTTCTTTGCCATAAGCCCCCCAACCTCGCCTGACGATGAAGATCGGGGGAACTTTACCAAAACGGGTCCGGCAAGCAACCCGGGAAGCGGCCCGCGCACCTGCACCTGTCATGTCCGAAAAGTGCCAAGCCCCGGAAGTGGCCGGCCCTGTTCAATCACCTCGTCAGCGCTTGAACGCAGATTGCCACCGGCACGCCACCAAATCGCCTAACGACTCAGCGACGCCTGTGCAGTGGGCCGGGGCGATGCATGGGTTCGGCAATGATGCGCTTGGGTCCAATCTCCACTAACTGCAGTCCTGAGCAGGCTTACGCTAATGTTTTCTGGACGTCGTTCGAAGTGTCGGACCGGCTGAGAAAGGTGGCCGAGTCACCTTGCATATTCGCGGCGCGAAAAACCCGTACCAAGGGAGGAGCTGATGGATACCCCGACGTCTGCGGCACCCGACGAAAAAACGCCTCCGCTGGAATTGGGCTTGGCGACACAACTCAGCAAATCGACAACGCAAGAGAAGTCGAAATCCTCTGGCTCGCTGGAGATCGGCGCCGAGCAATTTAACTCTTCCGTCGCCCGGTTGACCTCAAATTCGATAGAAGAACTTCAGGGGTTGGTTTGCGAACTGCAAAAAATGCAGGAATTCCTGAAGTCCGAGGTCGACAGCGTGCAGCGCCAAATCGACAGTGCGTTGGCCGGAATTAATATCATCGTCGAAACGATTGGTCCGTGGAAAAGCCTCGCAGGCTCACCAACGCTTCCACCCGGCACTCGCAATGTCCGCGCGGGGGGACCGGCGGCCAATATTGAGCAACGCATTCGCGTCGGGTAGCGACGGCCGTGCGCCGCTCAGTGCTGGCGCCGTTAGGACCGAAGAAGGTCAGCTCAGGAAAGCCGGCGGTGGTGCCCAACCTTCTCGCGCAACGACTTTTGCGTTTGAGGCGTGCCGCCGTGGCCTGTGGGTTGCGATCGTTCCTGCTTGCCGGTGGTTAGCGAGCGCGAGCGTTCTGGCGAAACAAAATCCTGGACGCGGCTGATGAGGGCTGGAAGCGCGTGAATCGACGGTCATTCTTGCAAATAAGCCTAACCAGGTAGAACATCCGTCGGGCCAATATCGGGGAAAAGCGATGAAGGTCCTCGCCGCGACACTTACCTTGCTTGTTTCAAGTGCTGCCGCCGCTCAGGAGTGCCAGACATGCTTGACGGCCGACGCCTGCATAGCAACGTACGTTAAGGCGGCGTCGCAGGCGCAAAAGGTCACTAAGCAGGCAATACGGGACTGGAGGCAGAATCTGGACCGTAAGGCCTCCGCTGAATTGGCCAGCAAAGGCACGCTCGCATTACAAGACGCCATGGAGTCGCAAGTTCGTTTAGAGCTGGATCGCCTAAAGGAGTGCTTGGCCAAGATCAGGTAGCCCGGCGGCGTCACGATCCTCAAGCGCAGACAGGCGGGCTCAGCGGCCATGTTTGTCGCCTTTTTTCGCGCGCTCAAGGCCCGCCTTGGGGAAAACCCCTGTTGCGTCAGCAGCGCTGCATTTTCCGACTCAGCCAAGCGCTGTCCCCTTCCTGTCGGGTGGGGCTTATGTGGGATGCATCATGCAGTTCAGCCGGATCAACAGTCCCGTGGAAGGCCTGCAAATATGGAATGCAAGCAGCGACGGCTTTTCGTTCGTAATCAGCTTTGAGAGCCGCAACGGGCCCGGCCTTCATGGACATCCTGGTTTCGTGGCATCCTGGCGTCCGATCTATCCGAGCAGGTGCGCCATAAAGGTCGGCGGTTCGCCGTTTAAGACCTTCGCCGAGGCTGAGGAAGCTTGCACGGCCATGCTCGCGCACTTGATCGGTGCCAGCGCCAGCGGCACAACGCGGCCGGCAGGCAAAATCGATCGATAAAGGTGGCCGGCAAAAGAGGGACCAAGAAGCGGGGAAGTCGCAGTATCGTTTACGCCGTGCTGGTTATCGTGGTGCTGTTGATCATCTGGCAGTTTCTCGCTCCGCTTTGAAAAGTCCGCCGGCGCGAACCGGCTTCGTGCGCACGAGTGATGGTGCGCCGCAGCATCGGTCGTTCCAGATCACCGTGCATACGCACGACGTCGTGAGGTGACATTACGCTCCTTGAGTTAGATCAATCCGTCGTTCTGGCGAACTTATCAATTGTCGGTTGTTCCTGCTCAAGGTACCGCAGCGCGCCCGGTTTCGGCAGTCTGGCGCGGCACTCGTGCTGACCTTATTCGACCGTCGAGGAGGATTGTATGAACCGTCGTCGCGCATTGAAAACCTTGACGGGGCTCGTACTGTGCCCGCTCTGTGCGTCCACGGGCTTTGCCGCGGAAGGGGCGCATTGGACCTACGAAGGCACTACCGGCCCTGATAATTGGGGCGATGTAGACGCCGCGAGCAAAGTCTGCTCGGTCGGTAGCCAGCAGTCGCCAATCGACATTATCGGATCGATCAAAGCGCAACTGCCGCCGCTCAGGATCGCCTGGGGCAAGACCGCCGACACCATCGTCAACAACGGCCATACAATCGAGCTAAATGCCGCGAAGGGCAGCACGCTCACTTTCGGCGGCGATCCTTACGCGCTGGTGCAGTTTCACTTCCATCATCCGAGCGAGCACCTCATCGGCGGCAAGAGCTTTCCGATGGAGGTGCATTTTGTCCATGCTCATGCCTCGGGCGCGCTCGCCGTGGTCGGTGCGCTGGTGGTGGCGGGAAAGCCCAACCCGGTATTCAGCAAGATCATCGCAACCATGCCAACGCATGAAGGTGAGACCGTCAAGGCCGACCCGGCTATCAACCCGAACGGGCTCTTGCCGGGGCGGCTCGCCTACTATCGCTATCCTGGCTCGCTGACGACACCACCCTGCTCCGAAACCGTCGAGTGGCTGCTGCTTACCGACCCCATACAGGTTGCTGACGCGGACATCGCCGGTTTCGCCAAGCTCTATGCGAGGAACGCGCGCCCGGCGCAGAAAGCGAACCGTCGCGACGTGCTACGTTCTGGCTGAGCAGACATGAGTGCTACGAAATGTCCTCGGCCATCGGGATGGCATCGCTCGGAATTATTCGCATCCGTTTGGCGGTGTCGCACCAGCCCCCGCTTTACCGCTGAAAGCGGACCTCGGCTGGCGCGAAAGAGAGGTCCGTTTCGTGCCTGCCATAAACGGAATCATGCACTGCAGCAATTGGCTGGTTTATTCGATCACCTCGTCTGCTCGGTAAATGGGCACAAATGCGCGTAGCATTTTCGACGGCGCCAGCGTTAAATTGCGAGTTCGGCCTGCAATAGAGGAATCCTCGCATTTAGTGTCGAGAAAGCCTTATAGAATGGCCATAACTTGAAACGGGACATTTGGGACATTCGAGGGAGGCGGGGATGTCCCACCTGGTCTCGTGCAAATCGTGATCCCCGTGATCCTCAATTGCCTTCTTCTGGGCACGTATGGGGAGGACGGTGAGCCCCGTAACGGGCTGGCGGCCACCGCAGGGGGCGGCTGAATGACGCGTCGATCCCACGAGGTGCCGCAGGACGACCTTCGGAACCTCGTCCGTCTTATCTCAGCTTGCACATTGGGCCTGTGGGCATTCGCAGCAGGTTTGCTGATCGGCGTCTTTCTGTTTTCGTGACACCAACGCGCCCCATACGCGGCCGCCATAAATTTTTTCCGCGCGCGGCCGCCGCGCGAGCACGATGCCCGGAAGGGCGCGGTGCCGTCGGCTAGCGGATGAGCAATGCCGCGAAGGCGCAGGCGAGGCCGATCAACAAGATGGCCGAAGACATTACGACCACCAGATCGATTGACCAGGGATGCTCGCGTCCACCGATCAGGTCCAGATGTCTGGAGCGGCTTTCGTCCCGGTATGTGTGAAGGTGCATGGCAGCAGCCCTCCTGGTAGGCGCTGGGGGATTTTCATATCGGCAATTCAATCGGCAATTGCCAAAATAGTTCCTGGCCGGCTTCCGATTGCGGCTTCGCTCAGGGGGCCACGAGCACGCGGCGATCCAAAGCGGGTTAGACCCGGGGATGTCGGCCTCTTGACCCAAAGGGACATCGCCCAGGTTTGAAGTCAGTTGGCAGCATATGCTCCGACCATTATGCGGCAGGTACAAATCGAATGCTTCGCTTAGTCCTCATCGTCAGACTGCGCACGGCGCCGTTCTACGGCATCACTCATATCGTGGAGTACCAAGATCGCAATGGCCGCCATGCGTTGCCTCTGTTCGGGATTAAGCGTTTTGTAGAGTGGCTGCCACGCCTCGGCGAGTTTATCCAAATCGGCTGATCGTTGAGCCAATGCTTCCGAGCGTCGTTGCAAAAAGGTGATGGGGTCACGATTGCGCAGGGCTTCGATTCGGTTTTCGTCGGCCCGTTTACCCACTGTTTCTCCGATTTTTGCAAGACGGGCTTTCCGATCCTCCGCCCTGGCACGAATGGCGCTCTCTACAGCCGGCCAGTATTTTTCCTGGTCAGGTGTCAGCTGCAACGCGGCCTTTACCAGATCAATCCTCATGTCCGTCAGCGTATTCCGGTCCGCTGCATTTAACCGTTCCGAAGTCGCAGAAGAGGTTTGCGATGTTTGCGCGTTTGCAAGCGGGGATGCAGCAAGGAAGAGTGCAGTTGTTCCGGCAACTACTATTTTCAACATCGGGGATCTCCTGAGTGAGTTGCCCCCAAGGAAGCCGCATAATGGTGACGTACCGGGAGCCACGTTGATCTAAATCAAGGAGCCAGAGAAGTTTTTTTTGACGCGCATCCCAGACCTTATCGACGCTGAGGAGACCAATGAACTCGCGTCGTTGCACGTGACCGCCCTCCGACAGCGGCAGAGAGATTTAACGCCTGTGTTGCGTCGATCGGTTGAGCCGGCAGCCCAAGAGCGTGGTAGGATGCCCGCTCTACCCCGGCGGACATCGTCCGGCTAGCTCGGCATGTCCGAAAGTGCCGAGAACGGAAATCGCGATCTCTCATTCGACAAAGTCGTCGGCGCGCGTGCATTATCGACGTTCGCTATGATGGCTACCTGGCGAACTCCCGGCACAAGCTCTCGAAGCAGTTCGAGTCTTTTTCCTGCGGTGTCCGACTGCTGCGGGGAGAGACCCGTGGCGTTGCCGCCGGGACGCGCGAGGGACTGAACCAGACCGGCACCAATCGGATTGCCTACGGAAGCAAAGACAATTGGAATTGCCGATGTAGCTTTCTTTGTGGCCACCGTTGTTGGTGTTGCCGAGGTTACGATGACATCCGCTTTCAATCGCACAAGCTCGGCTGCAATGTCGGCAAGGTTATTGTTGCGCCCTTCCGCCCAGCGATATTCGATTGCGACGGTTCGGCCGGCAACCCAACCAAGTTCCTGCAATCGCTGGACCATCGCGTTCACACGAGGACCGTCGATTGCCGCTGTATTCGGCCTGAAAAATCCGATTATAGGCAGTCTCGACTGCTGTGCGCGAACGAGGAACGGCCAACTGACAGTCGTTGCGCCGATCAGCGTAATGAACTTTCGCCGCGTCACTGCTCCCCGAGGTTCAAAGGGGGTGTCGCACCACCATACAACAAGACCCCTGAGTGAGGCCAGATTTGCGATGAGAGAGGGGGATGATTGCTTTGGGTCAAAACGGAAGCCGCGGCCTTGTGCGCGGGAAACGATGACATCCGGCGGCATCATAAATCCATCGAGCAATGTGCATTGGGATCTGTATGTGATGGAAGATCACAAACAGGGCCAGATCATCCGCGAGGGGTAGCATGGCGGTACGAAGCTTTGAAAAATAGACGTGCCTGCTTCCGCTTCATGCCCTGATCGGGTCATTCGCTACCGGGTCGAACCAGCAATCAGCTTGGCTATGTCCGCGATGCTGCCGAAAGCGAAATAAATCCAGAGCATTAGCTACACCGCCGCGCAATGCTGCGTTGCAAGCGCACAGGTTCGGCCGTGGCCAAGTCAGCCGGTCGGAAGGGTTGGCATACGCGTCAGCAAGATCCGGCTCGGGAACTATCTCCACGATCCGGAATTAGGCTTTCGCGTTCATCTGGCAAAAGGCAGGAGCGAAGCATGGCAACGCAAATCGTCATGGACCACAACGGAGATAGCCGGCACAATTTTAATGCAGAAGACGCCGAGGCGCTTTTGAAGGCGGAGCAGCGTTTCAACGAATTGATGAAGGGCGGTTATACGGCGGCGGTCCGTTCATCTTCGGGGCAACCGACCGTGATCCGCTCCTTCGATCCGACGGCGGAAGAAACCCTGTTCTACCCACGGTTGGTGGGCGGTTAGTCCGCCATGTCCGGGAAATTCCTGGGGCTGCTGGTGAATGCCTCGCGCAGGATGCGCGCCAAGTGGAAGCGGTTCTGCGAATACGGTTTGCTGGGTGAAAGCGATGCACGCGGGTTTGCGTTGCTGAAGGCATGGCTGTCGCCGGATCAACTGGCGCAATACGAGGCGCGCCGGCATTTCGAAGTCACCGGCTGCCACAGCGGGAAGCGATACCGGATACGGCATGGGACCGCCATGAACGTCTACGAGCTGGACTCCGCGGGCCGTCCACTGGCCGGCTGGTGCTTTGTGCCCAAGGACAATCTCGTCGCCGGCGACGTCATGCTGGCGCAAAAGATTGCCCTGGAGACCGACGAATGGACCGCGTTGGCGGTGGCGAAAAGCTTTCCGCCGAAATGGCATGTCGGCTGACCGGCGCGCTGGCTGGGTCGAATGAAGTCCGGATGAACCGTCGGACGGCCGCGATTGCCCGTCCGACGGGCCGGCGATGCGCGGCGGCGCGATTTTCCGCAATTGCTTCAAAGCGATTTGCCCTGTCCAGTCTCATCGGCAAAAAGAATCCTGTTTTCACCGGACCCAAATCAAATCTACAAACCCTCCATCCCGGCCCGAAAGAGGGGCGTATCGCGATCGTCACGGACGTAGGGCAGGGATGCGGTGGACGGGCAGCGTCGGGCGCGCGAGGCGATCGCAGGGCGGTTTTCCGTGAGCGATCAGACAGCGCGCAGACGACCGGCGACAACGCCCGGCGAAGCCTTTTAGGCGAAGACGGGTTGCTCCGGACGGCAAAACCGCGTGGTCCTGGCGCCCGTTGCTGGCGTCAAGTTGGCGGAGGTTGAGCGAGCCCGACCGGGCCTTTTGCGAGACCTGTGATCCGCCGATGACGGTGACAAGACGAATTCGTCGCCGGGGAGAGCGCGGCATAAGCCGTTAAAACCATTCGCGTGCGGGAATGCCGGGTGATTTCCGGTGCGACCGTGGTGACTACCGTGTGCTTACTACCATTGCACACGGGCTGCGGGTGCATCGGGCACCCGGCATTCCCCACGCCCTCTGTCTTTCAGGGCGAAATGACTTGCAAAGCTCGGGCGCATCGCGCCGCGGGGTCGCGGAGTTGCGTCTCCCGCTAATTAAATCAGCAATCGTGCGCCGCTAGAATAATCTCTACCGGGCCGGGCAATAACAGCAGAAGAAACTCCATCGTCGAAAAACAATTAGACAAGTTGCGGCGAAACCTAATACGCGCGGTTGTCAAAGGGATGCCGGCGGCGCTCTTGCTTCGGTTCTCGCAGGCGCAAGCATCGGACAAGATGACCCGGCAGCAGGCGCAATATCAGGATACGCCAAGCGGCATTTATAGCTGCGGCCTGTGCACGCTGTTTGAGCGGCCGAACGCCTGCAAGGTGGTCGAAGGCGAGATCAGCCGGGACGGCTGGTGCAAGGCTTTTGCGCTGGCGGATTGAATTTGAGAGCATGTAGGAACTGGCGTCACAACTCGCGCGCATTCGAGAACGCGAACGACGACACCCGCCGCGTATTTTCGTCGAGGATCAAGGTGCGTGTGATCGGTGGTTCGGCGCGCTGGCTGCAGTTTTCGCGTTCGCACAGCCGGCAATTGACGCCAATCGGCGTGCCCTCGGTTTTTTCGAGATCCATGCCGGCGGCATAGACGAGTTTCGACGCATGGCGGATTTCGCAGCCCAGACCGATGGCAAAGCGCGGTTGCGGCTGCGGATGCGGGGCCACCGGGCGGCGGACCATTTGCGCGATACTGAAATAGCGGGTGCCGTCGGGCAGTTCGATCACCTGCTTGAGCAGGCGGTCCGGCGTGTCGAAGGTCGAATGCACGTTCCACAGCGGGCAGGTGCCGCCGAACTTCGAGAACGGGAACGTGCCGGAGGAAAATCGTTTGGAGACATTGCCGGCATTGTCGACGCGCAGCAGGAAAAACGGCACGCCGCGCGCGTTCGGCCGCTGCAGCGTGGTGAGACGATGGCAGACCTGCTCGAAACCGGCATTGAAGCGTTGCGCGAGCACGTGCACGTCGTAGTTCAACGTTTCCGCCGCGGAATGAAACGCCTGGTATGGCATCATCACCGCCGCGGCGTAATAATTCGCGAGCGTAATCCGGTAGAGCCTTCGCGGCGTCTCATCGAGCGGACCGGCGCGATTGACGATGGCATCGATGCTGGCGCCGCATTCGGCAAGGCCAATCTGCAGCGCGAGCTGGAAGGCGCGGCCGGGTCCGTCGACGAGTTCGGAAATCAGCAATTGCCGGCGATGGCGATCGAACCGCCGCAGCGTCTCGCGCATCACATCGACCGGCATGATGCGGGTGACGACGGAATGCTTTTCGCGCAGCCGCGTCGCAAGCGCGGCGAACAGCCCCTCGGCGGCGACGTTCAATTCGTCGCGGATATTTTCCGCGGCCGTCTCCAGTTCGGGAAAGTAATTGCGGTTGGCCTCGATCAGGTCGCGCACGCGCTCGATCGGGTTGGCTTCGAACCTGGCGCCCTCGTCGCGGTCGGCCATCTGGGCCGCGACCAGCGTTTCGCCGCGGCGGGCCTCGGTATAGGCGGCGTAGAGGCGCTGCAGGGAATGAGTCACACCGGGGCACAGTTCGGCGAGATCGCGCAGTTCCTGCTTCGGCAGGTCGATCTGGCGGAACAGCGGATCGGAAAAAATCTCGTTCAATTCGGCGAAGAACCGGTCCTCGTCGGCGGTCGCGAGGTCGCGCAGATCGAGGTCATAGGTCTCGGCGAGGCGGAGCAATATCTGCGCCGTCACCGGGCGCTGGTTGCGCTCTATCAGGTTGATATAGCTCGGAGAAATGCCGAGCCCCTCGGCGATTTGGGTCTGCGACAGGCCGAGCTGCTGGCGGATTCGCCGGAACCGGGGGCCGACAAACAGCTTCTTTCCGGAATCGGTTGCCATGGCGAGTGACCGTTTGTGACAAAATTTACAAAATTACATATCAGACAAGTTTAGATGTTACATGACATCACCATTAGAATGCAAGCATACTATACGTAATAAGGGTTTTCGCGTTTACCTGTCGGCACGTTTCGCAATGCACTGTCACGAATGTCGATGAGATAGTGACGAAAATGCGCTGCGGATTATCGTCACAAAAGGATTTTGCACATGAACTACCAGCCACGTGGGATCAGTGACCGGCCTATCCAGGAACCGGCTTCCTATCTGAGCGAGATTGGCGCTGCTGAGGCGCTCCTCAAGACCCAGCCGACCTGGGACGGCGTCACCGCCGAAGCCGTGGCGCGCATGCGTCTGCAGAACCGCTTCAAGACCGGCTTGGACATCGCTCGCTACACCGCGGCGTTGATGCGCAGCGATATGGCTGCCTATGACGCCGATCCCACCAAGTACACTCAGTCGCTCGGTTGCTGGCATGGCTTCATCGCGCAGCAGAAGCTGATTTCGGTCAAGAAGCATTTCGGTACCACCGATCGCCGCTATCTGTATCTCTCCGGCTGGATGATCGCCGCGCTTCGCTCCGAGTTCGGACCGCTTCCTGATCAGTCGATGCACGAGAAGACCTCGGTGCCGGCGCTGATCGAAGAACTCTACACCTTCCTGCGTCAGGCGGACTCTCGTGAGCTCAACGATACTTTCCGCACCCTCGACGCCGCTCGCAAGGCAGGCGACCGGGCGAAGGAAAAGGCATTGATCGAAAAGATCGACAACTTCCAGACGCATGTCGTGCCCGTCATCGCCGACATCGACGCTGGTTTTGGTAATGCGGAAGCGACCTATCTGCTCGCAAAGAAGATGATTGAAGCGGGTGCGTGCGCCCTGCAGATCGAAAATCAGGTCTCGGACGAAAAGCAGTGCGGCCACCAGGACGGCAAGGTGACTGTGCCGCACGAAGTGTTCCTTGCGAAGATCCGGGCCTGCCGCCATGCCTTCCTCGAACTGGGCGTCGAAGACGGCATCATCGTGACCCGCACCGACTCGCTGGGTGCCGGTCTCACGCAGCAAATCGCCGTGAGCCACAAGCCCGGCGATCTCGGCGATCAGTACAACAGCTTCCTGGATTGCGAGGAAGTGACGGCAGCCAACGCCAGGAATGGCGATGTCATCATCAACCGCAACGGCAAGATGATGCGTCCGAAGCGGCTTGCCAGCAACCTCTACCAGTTCCGTGCCGGCACCGGCGAAGATCGCTGCGTGCTCGACTCCATCACCTCGCTGCAGAATGGTGCCGACCTGCTGTGGATCGAGACCGAGAAGCCGCATATCGAGCAGATCGCCAAGATGGTCGACCGCATTCGCGAGGTCATTCCGAATGCGAAGCTGGCGTACAACAATTCGCCCTCGTTCAACTGGACGCTCAACTTCCGTTGGCAGGTCTACGACGCGATGAAGGAAGCCGGCAAGGACGTCAGCAAGTACAATCGGGCCGAACTGATGAAGCCGGAATACGACGATACGCCGCTAGCCATTGAAGCCGACGAGTGCATCCGCACCTTCCAGGCCGATTCAGCAAAGCGTGCCGGCATCTTCCACCATCTGATCACGTTGCCGACCTATCACACGGCAGCTCTCTCGACCGACAATCTCGCGAAGGAGTATTTCGGCGAGCAGGGTATGCTGGGCTATGTGAAGAACGTTCAGCGCCAGGAGATCCGTCAGGGCATCGCCTGTGCAAAGCATCAGAACATGGCCGGCTCCGATATCGGCGATGAGCACAAGGAATATTTCGCCGGTGAAGCCGCTCTCAAGGCGGGCGGCGCCCACAACACGATGAACCAGTTCGGCTAACGGTGGAATCGATCAGTCTGGGGTCCGGTCGGATTCCAGACTGATCACGGCTTTCAGGCGGCTGAGTAACAGCCGAACAACAGGAGACTGGCGATGACGAAGAGCAATTTCTGGGTGATTGGCGGCGAGTTCGGTTCGATGAACTTCCACAAGCTCGTGGAAGGCTCGGCCCAGGTACAGGGACCTTTCAAGACCCGCAAAGAGGCAGAGGATGCCTGGCGCGCCGTCTCGGAAGAAAACCGCCACAAGGCCGGGGTACGCTTTTCGATCGTCGAGGAGCCCTCCCGCGTTTCGGCCTGAGACCAACAGACGTTCAGGGAAACATCCAAGGAAACTTCCAAAGGACAGGCGGCCCCATCCGGATTTTTCGGGTGGGGCCGTCTGAGGTTTTCAACCGAAAGCGTAAGTCATTGTGACTAAAGGACCTTTGCGCAATTTATGGTTACTGCTAGGTTAAGGGCGGCCACCCCTTCAGGATAAAGGCGCCCCAAATGTCAGACGCGCAGAACACCGGCAATGCTGCGAGCGAAACGCGACCGACGCGGCTGCGTGATGCGCTCCGCCAGGCCCGGATCGAGGCCGCCGATCGCACCGGTGTCGTCGTCGAACTGCGCGACGCGGAAGTCGCGCGTCTGGAAATTCTGAACGAGGCGCTCGATCCCTTGTTTGCGCAGGTCCCCGAGAAGATCGACCTGTTCGATCGCGGCGTCAGCGAGGGCGAAACGCCGCGCCTGTGGATCGACGTCGTGGCGCATGTGGTGATGGGGCGCGACAAGCGCATCTACCGCTTCGTGCAGGACACTCGCTTCGGCCGCATCGTGCTCGCCGAGTCGCATGATGTCCCTGTGATTGTCGATGCCGTCACCGACTATGTCGCCCGCCGCATGATCGAGCGCGAGCACGCGATGGTGGCAACGCCGATGGTCGAACCGGTCGTGAAGGAAAAGCCGCGCCGCGGCGGTTTCGGGATGTTCGTGTTCGGCTTCTTCGTCGGCGCGCTCGCCTTGTTCGGGCTCGCGCTGTTTGCGAGCTTGCGGAATCTCTAGAGCATGATCGGTTCTGATTGAATCAGAACCGAAGCTCTAGGATCTTGTTTTGACGCGTTTTCTACCGCAGATAAGTCTACGCAATCTGCGTAAACTTGATTGCTATGCGAACCGGTATCCACTTCGCTCGAAAACGCTGGGAGCCGGACGTCAGGACAATTTGACTTGTTGCAACTCGCTAATGCTGTCGTGATCGCCAAAGCCACGCACGATCTGCTCGCAGCGCCATTTTGCGCCATCGCGCGCGATCGAGAACAGATTGTAGGCGGCGGCCGGATAATGCCGGCGCGCCAGCGCCGACGCCGAGGGCACGCCGATCGCCGGGATTTTTCCTTTCGGGCCGTCGAACCACATCGTCGAATGAATGTGGTCGTGCCCGTGCAGTACCAGCTCCACGCCGTGCCGGTGCAGCAGCGCGCGCAGCTGACGCAAATCCGTGAGCTGCTTGACGCGCGAATCCGAATGCAGGGGATGATGCACCAGCAGTACCCGAAAAGCCTGTTCGGACGAGAGCTGCGCCAGCGTCCGGTCGAGCGCATCGAGTTGCGCTCGCCCGAGCCGGCCCGTGGCCATCAGCGGCGGCGTCGGCACTGCCGAGGATACGCCGATCAGCGCTACCGGACCCCGCCGTCGCACGAACGGGAACGACGTGGCTCCGTTGCCGGCGTCGCCGCGCAAATAGTCACCAAAGGCGCCGGCAAAGCGATGCCGGGTGGCGCGCACATAGGCGTCGTGATTGCCGGGAACGACGGTGACGTCAGCGGGCGTGCCGACGCTCTCCAGCCAATCTGCGGCCGGCGAAAATTCCGCTTCCAGCGCCAGATTGACCAGATCTCCGGTCACCGCGATGTGGTCCGGCCGTTGCGCGTGCATGTCGGCGACCAGCGCGTCGAGCACGTCACGGCGGTGGTATTTGTGCCGGTTGCGCGTCCAGTTGAGATAGCCGAGCGCCCGCTTTCCGGCAAGATCGCGCAGGCGCGCTTTGGGCATTGGCGGAAGATGCGGATCGGACAGATGCGCCAGCATGAATGGGCTCATCATTCGCGCTCCGCTCGTCTGCCTGTGATATAGAGCCGCCGCACGATCATTCCGCGATCACCTAAAAAACCCGCCGAAAGCCCTGTCATGTATTGGCAAGCCGGCCGCGTCTGCGCAAGGATCAAACGTCAAGGATCAAACGTCATGCCTGTCCATCCGAGGTTGCAGTGACGGCCCTGCAAGATTTGCGAAAACGGCTGGAGCCGCAGCTCCGGCGGATATTTCATCTCTATTGGCGGATCGCCAGGGGTATGACGCTGGGCGTGCGCGGTGTCGTGCTCGACGGTAACGACAAGGTGTTTCTGGTCAAGCACAGCTATGTCACCGGCTGGCATCTGCCGGGCGGCGGGGTCGAGGTCGGCGAGACCTTTCTGGAGGCGTTGCGGCGCGAACTGGTGGAGGAGGGACGGATCGAACTGACGGGCGAACCGGTCCTGCATGGCCTGTTCTTCAACGGACACGTTTCCCGCCGCGACCATGTCGCGGTCTATATCGTCAGGCAGTTCCGGCAGGACCGCCTGCCGACGCCCAATCACGAGATCATCGATTGCGGGTTCTATGATGCGGCCGCGCTGCCGGCGGAGACCACGCAGGGTACGCGGCTTCGGATCGCGGAAGTGCTCGACGGCAAGTCGCCGATCGCGACCTGGCGCTGAATTCACGGGCAGGGATTGGTTGCGCCCCGCCATTGCATTGCCTAGAAGCGGAGACATCGAGGCAGCGGCCGGTTCGACATGAGCAGGATGAAATTTTTCAAAACCATCTGCGGCTTCGGCTTTCTGCTGGTGCTGGCGAGCAACATCTGGACCATCTCGCGATGGAGCGAAAGCCGCGGGGTTTATGACGATGTCTGCTATCTCAGGCAGGCGCATCTGTTCCAGCAATTCGGGCTCGACGGACTCAACACCGATATCGCGCGCGATGGCGACAATTATCTCGCGAACAAACTGAAGGAAATCAATTTTCCGAACTGGAATGACCCGGCTGGAATTCCCTGTCATACGTTGATCGCGAGCGCGAACAAATACGTCATGCAATATCCGCCGGGGACCGGATTCGCGCTGTCGTTGTTTCCTTCCGGCTTTCAGGTGATCCCGCTCTACGCACTGGCGAACATCACGATCTTCGGCTTCGCGCTGCTCGGATTGTTCAAGGCGCGCGAACCGGCCTCGCTCGCGCTTGCCACTTTGTTCGGCTTTGCCGCGATCTACCTGATGATCAATCCCGCCAAAGCGAGCTATTCGGTGGCGCCGACCATGATGGTCTGCGCGCTTGCCGGCTATCTCACCGCCAGGTTTTTCGGGGACATGCCGCGGTATCGGCTTGTTCTGATCGCGTTGGTGGGCCTGCTGATCGGCCTCTCCGTCAATTTCCGCTTGCCGAACCTGTTCCTGTCGGCGGGATATTTTCTGTTCCTCGCCGGCGCGTTCATGCTGGCGCGAACCAGGGAGGCTTTCCTGCAGGGCGTCTGCTTCGGCGCCGGATTCCTGATCGGGATGGCGCCGACGCTGATAGCGAACGCGATCAATGCGGGCAGTCCGTTTGCGACGACTTACGGCGCCGTCGATACCCTGCCGCCCGAACTGAATGCCGGTATTCTTTGGCGGTATTTCGTGGATATACAGTTCACGCTGCTGGCGATCGCAGCCGGCTGGACCGTCTGGCTGTGGCGTTTCGATCAAGGACGGGCAAAGCAGATCGCCATCCTGGTCGCCTTGAATCTTGCGGTAAACCTGATCTTCTTCATGACCCACCCGATCTTCACGCCGTACTACGTCATCCCGATCGACATGCTTTCGCTCTGGACCCTGCTGTTTGCGACGCTCGATCTGCGTGGCGAGCGGGCGACGGATAACCCGGCCTTCTTGCAACCGGCCAAAGCCTGATTGCGGTATAAACGACCCATGGACAGACTTGATTCGGCGGGCCTGAAATGACGACACCAGCGTTGCGGGTTGCGGTTCTGGTGCCATGTTACAACGAGGAGGCCGCCGTCGCGACGGTGGTTGCTGATTTTCGCAAGGCGCTCCCGGCAGCCGAGATTTTCGTCTACGACAACAACTCAAAGGACCGCACCGCCGAAGTGGCGCGCGCGGCCGGCGCCAGGGTGCGCAGCGAACGCCGCCAGGGCAAGGGGCATGTGGTCCGCCGGATGTTCGCCGATATCGATGCCGACATCTATGTGCTGGTCGATGGCGACGCGACCTATGATGCCCCGAGCGCTCCGCGCATGATCGATGCGCTGGTCAACGATCATCTCGACATGGTGGTCGGCTTTCGCGTCGACCAATCGGTCGCCGCCTACCGGCCCGGCCACCGCACCGGCAACTGGATGCTGACCAGTTTCCTGTCCGCGGTTTTCGGCGAGGCGTTCAAGGACATCCTCTCCGGCTACCGGGTGTTCTCGCGCCGCTTCGTCAAATCCTTTCCGGTGCTGTCCGACGGTTTCGAGATCGAAACCGAGCTCAGCGTGCATGCGCTCGAGCTGGCGTTGCCGGTAACGGAGATCGAGACGCCATATTATGCCCGTCCGGAGGGATCGTTCAGCAAGCTGAACACCTGGCGCGATGGTTTCAGGATTCTCGGCACGATCCTGAAACTTTACCGGTCGGAAAAACCGCTGCGGTTCTTCTCCGCCATCGGCCTGTTCCTGATGCTGGTCTCGATCGGCCTCGCGATCCCGGTCATCGTCACCTATCTCGAGGAAGGCCTCGTTCCGCGGCTGCCGACCGCGGTGTTGTCGATGGGCCTGATGATCCTGGCGGTGCTGTCGGTATCGTCGGGGCTGGTGCTGGATACCGTGACGCGCGGCCGCCGCGAGATGAAGCTTCTGGCCTATTTGTCCCAGCCGGCCGTCAACAATAATTGAGGCGAAACTGCATTCGATAGAGAGGCGTTTTCAAGCGAAGGTTCTGACTTAATCAGAACCAAAACGGCCTTGATCAGAACCAAAACAGCTTTGGGGCGATGGACCGCGCCTGCGCCAGATGCTATCTCGCCTCACCATGAATGATCTCTCCGTTACGATTTTGCCCGAGACGCCGAAAGATGCGCAGGCGATCGAGCGCCTGCTCGAGCGCACCTTCGGGCCTGGCCGCTTCGTGCTGAGCGCCTACCGCCTGCGCGAGCATGTCGATCATCTGCTCGATCTGTCGTTTACGGCACGGATCGGAACGCTGCTGGTCGGCTCGGTGCGGCAGTTGCCGATCTGCATCGGCGATACGCCGGCCCTGATGCTCGGGCCGTTGACGGTCGAGCCGCCGTTTCGCAGCCGCGGCGTCGGGCGCATGCTGCTCGATCGCTCGCTCAGCGATGCAAAAGCGAAAGGGCATCGCCTCGTTATCCTGGTCGGCGATGAACCCTATTACAGCCGCGTCGGCTTCAAGGTGGTGCCGAAGGGGCGGGCAATCATGCCCGGCCCGGTCGATTACAGCCGCCTGCTGGTGGCCGAACTCGTCGATGGTGCCTTCAACGACGTTTCCGGCGCGATCCAGCCGGACTGGAGCAAGGCGCGGTAGCCGCGCCATGCTCCAGTCGAATCAGTAGAGCCTTTCCGTTCCGATAGGATCGGAACGGAGCTCTAGATTCTTGATTTGACGCGTTTTCTTGACGCGAACCGGAATCCACTTCGCTCGAAAACGCTCTAAAACTTCAAGTTCGCAAACGCCCGCACGCCAATGCCCGGCAGCAGGACTTCGTCCTTGGTGTAGGAGACCGAATTGCGGATGTTTTCGTTCAGCAGATTGTTGCCGACGAGACCGACCGTCATTTCGCGTGCGCCGAACCAACTCGCATCCAGCTTGGTCTTGTAGGTGATTTCCGCCTTCAGCAGATTATAACCCGCCGTCGGTGTCTCGCCGATCACGGCGACGTCGTCCTGCGCGAAGGCGTGCAGCAGATTGACGCGCATGAACCAGTTGCTGTCGCGCCAATATACGCCGCCGCCGACACGCACCGGCGGAATGCGGGGCACGTTGGTTCCATCCGTGAAGGTGGCGCGAACGACGTCGAACTGGTCCTCGATGCCCCAGATGCCGCCGCGGAGCGGCCCGATGTCGAGCTGGCTCTGGAATTCGCCGCCGCGGAAGATGGCGTCGCGCTGCGAGTAGATCGCCTGATTCAGTTCGAGACCTGGACCAATCTGGCACGCGGATTCGTCACACGTATTGCCGTTCAACCGCCGGAAGATGAAGCCGTTGAACTTTGTGTAGTAGCCGGTCAGTTCGAATCGCAACGGCCCCGCCGCCCGCCGCAATCCAACCTCGATCGATTTTGCCGTCTCGAGGCCGAGATTGGGGTCGCCGATGTCGAAGGTTGAGGTCGCGTCATGCGCGCCGCGCGAAAACAGCTCCGCCGGTTTGGGCGCGCGTTCGACATATTGAGCGGTAACGCTGGCGACAAGGTCGTACGGCAGATTCTGGATCAGGCCTGCGCTGGCACTCTTCGGCGTGAAATGCAGATTGCGCGGCGTGGCGGGACCGATACTGGCGGGATCGGTGTTGACGTCGAACACATCGGGTATGAATTCCGGCGTTGTTCCGGAGAGGTTGACGCGCTCAATTCGTCCGGCGATTTGAGCCTTGGTGGTTTCGCTGAATTTCAGTTCGTTGAAGACGTAGCCCGCGACCCTGTTGTTCCGGTTGGGGTCCCACAATCCGTTGAGCGGACTGGTCGGATCGTCCGGGCTAGGCGCCGTCAATTCCTGATGTCCGGCCTGCAGACCGAACGCCGTCGTCACCGCCGCAAAGCGCGCGTTGAACGGCATCATCTGCACCTCGATCCGGCCTTCCTGCTCCTTGTTGGTAAAAATCTGCCGAACGCCGACGGTCGCGGGGTCGTTGGGATCGGCAAGTCCGATCTCGTTGTGGTGATAATCGGTGGCGCCGGCCCAGAATCTCACGGCATCGAGCGCGTCCGCATGCGGGTGATATTCGCCCTTGGCGGTGAACTTGGTTTGATGGCCGTCGATCCGGGTCTGATGATCGGCACCGTCGATGCCGGGAATGCGGTAGAGCGCGTCGTTCTGCGTGACGGCTGCGCCAATGAAACCGTCCTGGAAGAAATAGGATCCGCCGACCGACGCGCCGTCCGCTTGCGCCGCGGAGTTTGGCTGGCGGCCGTTGACCGGCCGGGTCTGGTCGAACAAATAAGGATAGCTCGGGATGTTGTAGTCGCTGCTCTTGCGGCCATAGGCGTCGGCATGAACCGCGACATTGTTGCCGCCGGCATCAAGCAAGATGCCGCCCTCGACGCCGCGATCGACCGAGTTCACCGCCGTTCGCGTCTCGACATTCATGCAGGATGACGATTGCACGTCGGCCAGCGGCGCCTTGACCGGCAGTCCGTAACTCCTGAACGGAGCTGCGGGGCAGGTGGGCAGGGCGTCCGGAATGCGGTTGTTGGTCGCGCTGACGACGCCGCCGATCGACGTCGAGCCGTACCGCAGCGCCGCCGGTCCGCGCACGACTTCAACCTGGTTGGTAGAGAAGGGGTCAATGGGTACGAAATGATCCTCGCCGAGGTCGGAGGCGCCGCCGCTGCCGGTGCCGTTCTCGACGATCCCGACGCGATTGTTGTCGAGGCCGCGAATGATGGGCCGGCTCGATGCGCCCGGCGCGAAGCTGGAACCGGTGATGCCGGGTTTCGAAAACAGGAGGTCGCCGAGCGTCGTGGCGCTGGAGCGGCGGATTTCCTCGGTCGGTATGACGGTGACGGTGGCGAACTGATCGGTCACGACCGGAAGCACGCCCTGTTGGGGTGCGGCTGCGGCCGGTGCTGGCTGCGGTTCTGCCGGGCGCTCGCGATTGCGGCCGGGAGCCGCGCGGGCGACGCGTACGGGCGTTCGCGACGGGACGTTCCGGTGCCGCACGATCGGGCTCGGCGCCGTCACGTTGATTTCTGGCAGTTTCGTTTCGCCTGCCGGTGTGGCCGCGTCCTCGGCCATCGCAATGTTGCCCACCGCGCATAACAGTAGCCCGCTTGCTCCACTGAGGTGGAATGCGCGTCTTTTTCTCGTTGTCATTGTCCGGATCCTGATTCCGTCGATGTGCGACGGCCTATTTCGATTTCTCCCTTGGGGCCACTTGTGATGTGGCGATCCCCCGAGAGCGCGCATTAATCGAAGTCAGGAGGCGGGTGGGGCGCGGGATTGGAACGCGGGATGGACCGAGTTCAGATGAACGAATTCGGCATCGGTCGTGAGATACAGAAGTTCTGACGGCCTGCGGCAGCTGCAACAGCGGCGGCGTTGCGAACAGCACATTGCCGGCGAGCGAGATGACGGCGCAGATCGCGCAGACGTCAGTCGGCTGCTGGTCGGTGTCGGGTGTGGCAGGCTGCTGCTTCCGAGCGGCTTCAGTGCCGTCGCGTGCGGCAGAGGTCCCGATATAAGCGAGATCGGCTTGCGTCAGGCCGGTCTGGATCGCGGGCGCCGCCTGCGCGGCGATCCCGTGGAAATGCCCGAACGACAGCGCAAACTGGATCGCGAGCGCAACCAGCGCCAGCCGCGAGCCTTGCTTGATGTGTTTTCGGAACCACTTCACGACGATTTACGCCTTGCCCGGGTTGGCCAAAGTATCTCGGCCGTCCCAATGTTATATTATAACATCGGAAGGCGAGGGTGATGTCAACCGTAGCTCGCGGCGAGACTGGTGCAATGGCGAAGCGCTGTGGGATTGATGCAACGAGCCGGCTGGCAGCGGGTGCGCGAAGCGAATTGCGGCTAGCGCCCTTCGCGCAGCCAGGTCGCCGCGAACGCGCCGAGCAGCAGCAACAGACCGATCAGGCCGGCGAACATCGGCAGTACGCCCACGCCTTTGACGACGCTGGCGTCGCGCATCTTCACGCCCATCCAGCCGTCGCCGTGGAAGATGCTGGAGGCGCGCACCGGTACGATGCGGGGCAGGTCGATGCTGGAGCCATCGACGACGCGCTGCGCATCGCCGCCGGTTGCTTGCGCCAGCGGCTTCAGCATTTCGGTGGTGGAGGTGACTTCGGAAAATTCCTTGGGGTTGGTCGGGCCGACATTGATCAGCGCTTTCAGCGTGCCGTCGGTCGCCTGCCAGAGGCCGAGTTCGCTGGCGGGCAGCGTCGCGCGCCATGTGCCCGGTTCGCCCGAACTCAACGTCAATTCGCGCGTGGCGCCGCTCGGCGACGTCACCGTGACCGGCGAAACGCTGTCGGCCATGGTCTGCCGCAGCACCACCAGATCCTTGCCCTCGACCTGGAGCCGCAGCGCTTCTTCGTCGAGATCAGGCTGCTTCATCAGCCAATGCGACATCCGCCGCAGCAAGTCCAGATGAGGGCCGCCGCCTTCATAGCCGCGCGCCCACAGCCAGATGTGGTCGGACAGCAATAGCGCGACGCGGCCTTCGCCGAAGCGCGACAGCAACAGCAGCGGCTTGCCGTCGGCGCCGGTCATGACCGGCGGGGTGATCGCGTTGCGCGTCTCCACCGTGCGGAAGAACCGGCTCCAATGCGGCGGCTCGCTGGCGGAGCCTTCGAGGCCGCGCGTGACCGGATGACGTTTGCCGGCATCGCTCAGATGCGCATAAAACGGTTTCTCGGTGACGCCGACCGGCTCGGCCGGAAGCACCGAATCCAAAGGCGTACGCCAGATGCTGGTGGTCGAGGCGTAGTCGGGACCTGCCGACACCAGCACCGCGCCACCGGCGCGGACATAGCGCGCGATGTTGTCGAAATAGGCGATCGGCAGCACGCCCTGGCGGGCGTAACGGTCGAAGATGATCAGCTGGAATTCGTTGATATGCTGCTGGAACAATTCCCGGGTCGGAAACGCGATCAGCGACAGTTCGTTGATCGGCGTGCCGTCCTGCTTCTCCGGCGGGCGCAGAATGGTGAAGTGCACGAGATCGACGCTGGCGTCCGACTTCAGGAGGTTGCGCCAGGTGCGTTCGCCGGAATGCGGCTCGCCGGAGACCAGCAGCACGCGAAGTTTGTCGCGCACGCCGTCGATGGCAACGACGGCGCGGTTATTGACCAGCGTCAATTCGTTTTCGAGCGGGGAGGCCTCGATCTCGACGATGTTCGGACCGGCGTGCTTGATGTCGATCTCGACACTGGAGGTCTGCCCGCTCTGCAAATTACGCTCGCTGATTACCTCGCCGTCGCGGCGCACGACGACCTTGGCGCGCTGCCCGGTGACGCCCTGGTCGTCCAGCCGGTAGGTGATGGTCTGGGTCTGGCCGACGATGCCAAAGCGCGGCGCCGCCGATATCGCGATGCGGCGGTCGCGCTCGTCCTTGCGTCCGGTGACCAGCGCATGCACCGGCGCCTGGAATCCCACCGCCGCGGCGTTGGCGGGAATGTCATGCACCCGGCCGTCGGTGATCAGGAACGCGCCGGCGACGCGATCGACCGGCACATCTGACAGCGTCGAGGACAACGCGCCGAACAGCTTGGTGCCGTCGGTTTCGCCATCGGCCTGTCCGGCCTCGACGACGCGCACTTCCAGTCCCTTGATTCTCTTCAGGCTGTCGACCAGCGCCTCCTGCGCCTTCGCGGTCTCCTGATTGCGCGTGCCGAAATTCTGGCTCGGGCTCTTGTCGATCACCACCGCGGCGACCGAGGACAGAGGCTCGCGATCCTCGCGGGTGAAGGAAGGGTTGGCTAGCGCCAATAGTATCAGCGCCAGCGCGGTGACGCGCACCGCAGCCCCCCGCGCGCGGCCGAGCAGCAGTAGCGCAGCGATCAACACGATCGCGACAAGCGCAATCCACAGCACGAGGGTCGGAACGAGAGGGGTGAACGCGATACCGTATTGCATGACGCTATTGCCCCAACCGTTCAATCAGAGCGGGCGCGTGAACCAGGTCGGCCTTGTAGTTGCCGGTGAGCGTGTACATCACGATGTTGACGCCGGCCCGGAAAGCGAATTCGCGCTGGCGCGGCTCGCCCGGCGTCAGCGGCAGCATCGGCTGGCCGTCCGGGCGTATCGCCCAGGCGCCCGCGAGATCGTTCGACGTGATGATGATCGGCGAGACGCCGTCGCCGCCGCGCGCCGGCCGCGACGCAGCCTCGTCGTCGTCCTCGCGGGGCAGGGTTTCGACCCAGGTCTGGCCCGAATTGAAGCGGCCCGGAAAATCGCGCAGCAGGTAAAACGTCTTGGTCAGCACGTGCTCGCGCGGCACCGGCTCTAGTTCAGGCACGTCGAGGGAAGAGAGGATTTCACGCAGCGTCTGCATGCCCGGCGTTTGCGACGCACCGTTTTCGCCCGGCGGCGCCTCGATCGCGTCGCGGGTGTCGAATACGACGGTGCCGCCCTGCTTCATATAGGCGTCGATGCGGTTGATCGCGTCCTGCGGCGGCTTTGGTGCGCCCGGCACCACCGGCCAGTAGATCAGCGGGAAGAACGCCAGTTCGTCTTTGGCGGGATCGACGCCGACGGGATCGCCGGTTTCCAGCGCCGTGCGCTGCGCCAGGAACAGGGTCAGTCCGGACAGGCCGGCCTTGACGATGGAGTCGACGTCGGCATTGCCGGTCACGACATAGGCAAGGCGCGTCTGCGAGACCGCCTTCATGGCGAAATCGTCACTGTTGGCGTCGGCGCGTGTCGGCTGTGGCGCGACCGCGGCCAGCATGAAGGCGATCGCCAGCGCCGCCGTTGCCGCGCGCCGCCGCAGCAGCGCGGCAAAGCCCGCGCCGAGCATGGCGACCACGATCGCGTCGATCAGGAACAGCGCCAGCGATGACGACAGCAGGATGCCGCGGAGATCGCGCGGTTCGGCATTGGTGTAGCTCGCATGCCGCGCGCGCAGGGATGACGTGTCGAGCGGCGCAATGCGATCGGCTGACGCCAGCGTGTTGACGGCGATCGGGCCTTCGACCGGGCCATAGAAGCCCGGCGGATGATCCGCGGTCGCGCGATCGCGATATTCTGCCGGCATCGGCTTGGCGGTGGAAGGCGGCGGCCCGAACGCGCCGAAACCGTCGAGCGTGCGCAGCGGCGCTACCGTTTCGACATTCGTCGCCTCGCTGGCAACGCCCGCGCCCGGCTTGGAAGTGTAGCCGGACATGTCGACCAGCCGCCGCAGCATCTCAACAAAACTGCCGGACATCGGCAGATCCGACCAGCGCGAATCGGCGCCGACATGGAACAGGCTGACGACCCCCTTGCCGCGATGCTCGCCGGTCACCAGCGGCGTGCCGTCTTCCAGCGACGCCCAACTCTTGGTCGAAAGCACCGCATCGGGCTCGGCCAGCACCTGCCGGTTGACGGTGACGTCCTTTGGCACCGCGAGGCCCGCGAACGGCCCGTCGGCGGCAAACGACGCCAGATGTTGCGGTTTTTCCCAGGTGAGGCTGCCGCCCAGGCTGCGGCCGCCGCGGCGCAGTTTGACCGGCACCAGATCGTCGTCGGCCTGCGCCAGACGGGGACCGGCGAAACGCACGAGAACGCCGCCTTGCTCGATCCAGGCATTGAGGCGCTCGCGGATTTCCGGCGACAGCGTGCCGACATCCGCCAGCACGATCATCGGCAGCCGTTGATCCAGAAATTGCCCGATCACTTGTTGCGGCGCGCCGCGATCGCCCAGCCGTACGTCGGCGAACGGCGACAAGGCGCGGGTGAGATAGAAGGTCGATGCGAGAAGCGGCTGCGCGGTGTCGCTGGTGGCGCCGCTGACGACGCCGATGGCGCGGCGCCGCCATCTTTTGTCGAGCAATTGCACCGCGCCTGCGGATCGCTCGCCCGATATTTCCAGCCGCGAGATGTCGTTGCGCAACTCGACCGGCAGATCGAACGCGGCTTCGCTCTCGCGGTCCTGCGGCCCAAAGGCATAACGCGCCTCGCCGATCGGCGAACCCTTGGCGTCGATCGCGCGAACCACGCCCGCGGCAACGCCGTTGGTGGTGCGCAGCACTTTGACGGTCATCTTCGCGGCGGCATTTTCGGCGGCGACCAATGCCAGCGGCGAGGACGCGCCGCCCTCGAACACCGTCAGCATGCGATCGCCGATAGTCTTGTTGAGGCCTTCGAGAAATTCCGTGCCGCGCCCGGTATCGACGCCGTCGGACAGCCATGCGAGTTCGGCGTCGCCGGTGGCTTTCAGGAAACGTTCGACGGCAGGCAGCGTTTCGACGCGCTCGATCGAATAGGGCTTCGGCGCCAACTGACGCAGCGCGACCCGCGCCGCGCCGCCCGGCATCAGCGTGATGTCGCGCGCCGGCTCGGACAGCGGAACCAGCGCGACACCACGGCGGTCATTGTCGGCATTGGCGATCAGTTCGTCGGCGGCCTTGATCCGCGTTTCCCAGCTCGAGGCCGCGCTCCAGCCGTCGTCGAGCAGGATCACCAGCGGCGCCTTGCTGCCGCCGGCCGCGGTCTGCGGATTCCATATCGGACCGGCAGCCGCGAGAATGACCAGCGCAGCGGCGGCCAGGCGCAGCAGCGTCAGCCACCACGGCGTTCGCGACGGGGTTTCTTCCTTTGGCTTGATGTCGAACAACAGCCGGGTCGGCGGAAATTCGATTCGGCGCGGCCGCGGCGGCATCACCCGCAACAGCCACCACAGCACCGGCAGGCTCAACAGGCCCAGCAGCAGGAACGGTTCGGCGAAGGAGAGGGGCAGGCCCGCGATCATGCGCTTCGCCCCGCTTTGACGGTAGAGGTACGCACGGCGCCTTTGCTCACCATCATGCCCGAGTGGAGGAACAGCAGCAGTTCGGCGGCGGAGCGGCTGGTGGTATGGGTCGAGAACAGCCAGTCGAGCTTGGCGGTCTCGCTGCGGATTTCGTCGCGATGCCGGGCGACGCGCGCGACGTAATCGCCGGCCCAGCTCTCGGCGCGCCCTGCCGTGATAACGCCGCCGCCCTCGGGCTCGACGAATTCGACGCGGCCGGCATAGGGAAAGGTTTCTTCCGCGGGATCGACGATCTGGATCAGCGTGCCATGCGCGCCGGAGGCCGACAGCCCCGCGAGCATGTTCCTGATCTCGGGCATCGGCGACCAGAAATCCGACAGCACCACGATTTCGGCCAGCGCCGACGGCACAAAGGACGGAGGCAGGCTCGCGCGCGCTCCATCGTCGTGCAACATCGCCTGCGCCATCTTGTCGATCACGCTGCGGCTGGCGGTCGGGTTCATCAGGCCGGGAATGCCGACGCGTTCGCCGCCCGCGACCAGCAATTCGGCGAGCGCGAAGGTAACGATCAATCCGCGTTCAAGCTTGCTGTCGCGCGCACCCTTCGAGGCAAAGGCCATCGACGGCGAACGGTCCGGCCACACCCACACGGTGTGCGCGGCCTCCCATTCCTGCTCGCGGACATAGAGATGATCGTCGCGCGCCGAACGGCGCCAGTCGACGTTCTGCGACGGCTCGCCCGAGACGAAGCGGCGGTACTGCCAGAAGCTTTCGCCGGAGCCGGCGCGCCGCCTGCCATGGAGGCCGTGAATGACGTTGGCGGCGATGCGGCGGGCCTCGAGCACAAGACGCGGCAGCGATGCGGCGAGCGTTCGGCTTTCGCCATCGGCACGTCGGATTGCTGTGATCTCCCTGGTCTCGTGCTTGATCTCTGCGGCCATCAGCCAATCCGCGCCTTCAACTGTTTGATCACGTCGGGGATGGTGCGGCCTTCGGCGCGCGCCGAGAACGTCAGCGCCATGCGGTGCTTGAGGATGGGTTCCGCGAGATCGAGCACGTCGTCGATCGAAGGCGCGAGACGGCCGTCGAGCAGCGCGCGGGCGCGGACCGCCAGCATCAGCGACTGGCTGGCGCGCGGGCCGGGGCCCCAGGCGATCAGCTTGTCGCCGTCACCGTCGGGATTGGGACGCGCGGCGCGCACCAGCGAGAGAATTGCTTCGACGACGCTGTCGCCGACCGGCAGGCGCCGCACCAGCCGCTGCGCGGCGATCAGGATTTCCGCGTTCATCGACGCCTTGGCGAGCGTCTCTTCCGCGCCGGTGGTCTCGAACAGAATGCGGCGCTCGGCGTCGCGATCGGGATAATCGACGTCGATCTCCATCAGGAAGCGGTCGAGCTGCGCTTCCGGCAGCGGATAGGTGCCTTCCTGCTCCAGCGGATTTTGGGTCGCGAGCACGTGGAACGGCTTCGGCAGATCGTGGCGCGCGCCCGCAACGGTGATGTGCTGTTCCTGCATGGCTTGCAGCAGCGCCGACTGCGTACGCGGACTGGCGCGATTGATTTCGTCGGCCATCAACAGCTGCGCGAACACCGGGCCGGAGATGAAGCGGAACGAGCGTTTGCCGGAATTGCTCTCGTCCAGCACTTCGGCGCCCAGAATATCCGACGGCATCAGGTCCGGCGTGAACTGGATGCGCTTGGCGTCAAGTCCGAGCGTGACGCCGAGCGTCTCGACCAGCTTGGTCTTGGCGAGACCGGGCACGCCGATCAAGAGCGCATGGCCGCCGGACAGGATCGTCACCAGGGTGTTTTCGATCACCCGCTCCTGGCCGAAGATGACGGTGGAGATCGCTTCCTTCGCGGCGCGAATCTGGCCCGCGACCTGTTCGGCCGAACGGACGATCGCGTCCTCGAGTTTCTCGACACCGTCTGCGCCAGGCATATGCTTCTCCTTCAACCCGTTCCGGAACCCAAGAGCCTTTGAACCCAAGAGCCTTTAACCTAAGAGCCTTAAACCTAAACGCCCTTAAACCTAAGCGCCCTTTATGACACCGCGGCTTGCGTCGTCATGCCACGAACCTCATGCTAAACCTACGCGAAGACCGTGTGTTCGTTGAATTAAACTATCCCCACATTATCGGTATTTCGGGGTATGAACGGCATCACGATGTGGCGAGAATGACGTCCTGCTCACGCCGTGGGACGTGCACCAATCGTGCCAGATCGACGCTCCAGACGACGCTATGGAACCTTAAGGCAAACAATGGCGAAGCAAGGGCAAACCAGCGATCAGAAGCTCGAAGGCAAGAGTCCCGAGAGCAAAAATCGTCCCGAGAGCAAGAATCCCGAAGCCAAGGGTCTTGAAGGCCAAGGGTCTCGACGGACTCACCGTTGCCGCGAGGGAAGCCGTCAACGCCACTCCGGCCGGACGCGGCCTGCCCCCGGTGCACCTGTGGAATCCGCCGTTCTGCGGCGATCTCGACATGCGAATCGCTGGTGATGGTACGTGGTTCTACATGGGGACGCCAATCGGGCGGCCGGCACTGGTGCGGCTGTTTTCGACCATCCTCAAGCGTGAGGACGGCAAGCACTTTCTCGTGACCCCGGTCGAGAAGGTCGGCATCCGCGTCGACGACGCGCCGTTCATGGCGGTCGAGATGCAAAAGGAAGCGGGCGCGCGCGGCCGGCTCTTGCGCTTTCGCACCAATGTCGATGACTGGGTGGATTGCGACAGCGGCCATCGCCTGCGATTCGAGATGGCGGCGGACGGCGGGCTGACGCCCTATCTTCACGTCCGCGCCGACCTGTGGGCCAAGGTCACGCGTGCGCTCTACTACGATCTGGTTGACATGGGGGAAGAGCGGGTGGTCGATGGTCAACCGATGTTCGGGGTCGAATCCGGCGGCGAGTTCTTTGCGATGGCGGATGCGAAGCAGGTGAGGGACGCGCTTTGAACGAGCCGATGCTGAAGACGATGCGACCCGCCGAGATCGGCGCGGCGGAGTTCTTCGATCGCACCAAGGCGCGGCTGACCTTCGACGTGCCGCCGGGCCTGGTCGATCCCCATATCATTCCGAAGACCGGCGACGAGGGCAACGACCGCATGCTCGAGATCGTCGCGCGCGAGCAGCCGGTGCGGCCCGCGGCGGTGCTGATCCCGGTGGTCGATCATCCGCAGCCGACCGTGTTGCTGACGCAACGCTCGCCGCATCTGAGCAGCCACGCCGGCCAGATTTCCTTTCCGGGCGGCAAGATCGATGCGACCGACGCTTCCCCGCTCGATGCCGCGTTGCGCGAAGCCTGCGAGGAAGTCGGCCTCAAGCGCGAGTTCGTCGAGCCGATCGGCTATCTCGATCTCTACGGTACCGCGTTCGGATTTCGCATCCTGCCGACGGTGGCGCGGGTCAAGCCCGGCTTCACGCTGAAGATCAACGAAGCCGAAGTGGTCGACGCCTTCGAGGTGCCGCTGGCGTTCCTGATGAATCCCGAGAATCATCAGATCCACAGCAAGGAATTTCGCGGCATGGAGCGCTCCTATTACGCGATGCCGTTCGCCGAGCGCTACATCTGGGGCGCGACGGCGGGAATCCTGCGCGTCCTGTACGAGCGGATTTATCTCGCATGATCCGTCCGGTATTGACCGAACTCGGAATTTTCCTGATCCCGTTCGTGGTCTATGCCCTGTTCCTGATCGCCACCCGTTCCGGCGTGCTGTCGTCCGCTTCCTGGCCGGCGCATATGATCGCCAAACTGGCGCTGGGGGCGCTCTTGCTCGTCGTGATCAGCTTCGTCCTGCTCGCGCATTTTTCCGGCGCCTCGCCGGATTCGACCTATGTTCCCGCCCATATCGAGAACGGCAGGCTTGTTCCCGGAGCCGAGAAATGAGCGAGACGCGCGTGCTGGCCGACGCGCCGTGGCTCAAATCCGGTCCCGCCGCCCGTGTGCTCGGCCTGCTCAATGGCGATGGCGAGGAAGCCCGCGTCGTCGGCGGCGCGGTCCGCAATGCGCTTCTGAAAATCCCGACCGGCGATATCGATATCGCAACCACGGCGGTCCCTGACGAAGTCGTCCGCCGCGCCAGGATGGCCGGTATCAAAAGCGTGCCGACCGGCATCGACCATGGCACCGTGACGCTGGTCGTCGATGCGCAGCCGTTCGAGGTCACGACCTTGCGCGAGGACACCGAGACTTTTGGCCGCAAAGCCAAGGTCGCGTTCGGCCGCGACTGGGTACGCGACGCGGAGCGGCGTGACTTCACCATCAACGGTCTTTCCGTCGATGCCGAGGGCCGCGTGCACGACCATGTCGGCGGGCTGGCCGATATCGCCGCCAGACGCGTGCGCTTCATCGGCGACGCCAGCCAGCGCATCGCCGAGGATTATTTGCGCATCCTGCGCTTCTTCCGCATGCACGCCGCTTACGGCGCCGGCGAGCCCGATCGCACCGGATATCTTGCGTGTATCGGCGGGCGCGCGGGATTGGCCGATCTCTCCGCCGAGCGCATTCGGATGGAGATGCTGAAGCTTGTGGTCGCGGATGGTGCGCTGGTTGCGGTCACGGCGATGGCGGATGGTGGCTTGCTGCTGCCGATCGTGGGCGGTGTCGCCTACACCGGGCCGTTTGCGGCGATGATAGCGGCGGAACAGGCGCTCGGGCTTGATGCGAACGCCATGCGCCGGCTTGGCGCGCTCACGGTGGCCGTTACCGAGGATGCCAAACGCGTGGCCGCGCGGCTGCGTCTTAGCAACGCCGAAACCAGGACGCTGGATTCCATGGGCCATCGCTGGTGGCGGCTGTTCGGCATGGACGAGGCGACGGCGCGGCGCAGACTCTATCGGCTCGGCGAGGAGCATTATCGCGACCGGCTGATGCTGGCATGGGCGCGGTCGGGGAATGGTCCTGACAGCGGCTATTGGCGCGAATTTGCCGCCCTTCCGCAGCGCTGGAGCGCGCCAAAATTTCCGCTGAAGGCGGCCGATTTCATTTCGCGCGGCATTGCCGAAGGCCCGGCGCTCGGCCACGTGCTGACGGTCGCGGAAGACGCCTGGCTGGCGGCGGATTTCCCGCTCGATCAATCCGCGCTGATCGATATTGCCGATCAGACCGTTGCGCGTTTCACCCGCGACCAGCGGCCATGAAACGGCAATGAAACGTCCATGACGAGACAGCCGTGAATATCCTCGCAGGTTTCGCCGATATCTCCATAGCTCAGCTCGTGCTGGTCGCCGGCGTGGCGTTGTTCGCCTCTGTTGTCGGCGGCCTGGCCGGCTATGGCACGGGCGCGTTGATGCCGCTGGTGCTGGTGCCGCTGATCGGCGCCGAACCTGTGGTGCCGATCATCGCGATTTCCTCGATCTTCACCAATATCAGCCGCTTCGTCGCCTATATCCGTTATGCCGACCGTCGCCGCGCCCTGATCATTGTCGCAGCCGCGGCGTTGACGACGGCGCTCGGTGCTTACGGCTATACGCGACTGACCGGTGCCGGCGCGGCGCTGGTGATCGGCACCATGCTGATCCTGAGTGTGCCGCTGCGCCGGCTTGCGAAACGCCGCGATGTGCGGATCGGCGACACCGGCCTTGCCGCAGGCGCAGTCGGTTATGGCGTCGTTGTCGGCGGCACCTCGGGCTCCGGCGTGATCCTGCTGTCGCTGCTGATGGCCGTCGGTCTCGAAGGCGCGGCCGTGATCGCCACCGACGCGGTGGTCTCGGTTGCGACCAGCATCATCAAGATTTCGGTATTCGGCCTTGCCGGCGTCGTCACCGCGCAGGTGCTGGCCTTTGCGGTTCTGATCGGCGTCATCGCGCTGCCGGGCGCGTTCCTCGCCAAAGCCTTTGTCGAGCGCATGCCGGTGCACATCCACACCGCGATCCTCGACGCCGCCGTGATCGTCGGCGGCCTGGTGATGATCTCGGCGGCGTGGCGCTGATCTATCAGAGCGTTTTCGAGCGAAGTGGATACCGGTTCGCGTAGCAATCACGCAGAAAACTGCGGTCGAAAACGCTAAGAAAATTTAGCGCTCAGCCGGCAGCAGTTCCGTCAGCGAGCGAATGATGCGATCGGGCTTGACCGTCGATCCCGCGGGCAGGCCGTCGCCATGGACGTCGATCCAGACGGCGTAGATACCGAGACGCTGCGGCGCCTCGACTTCCCATTCCAGATTGTCGCCGACCATCCACGTTTCCGGCGCCGTGACGCCGAGCGCTTCCATGGCGTGCAGATAGGCGCGCTCTTCCGGCTTGCCGAAACCATGCTCGCCCTCGATCTGGATGTGATCGAACCGGTGCGCCAGCGCAAAGCGCTCGACCTTGGCGCGCTGGGGTCCGGCGGCGCCGTTGGTCACCAGCGCCAGCTTGACGCCGCGCGCCTTGAATTCATCGATGGCGTCATGCGCGCCGGGGAAAACGAACATCTGCTCTTCGCGATAGGCGTGGAAGCGATTGGCGAGCCGCGTCGCCAGATCCAGCGACAGCGGCGCGTGGCCAGCGGCGGCAAGCGCGCTAAATCCGCCCTGGACCACCACGTGCCGGGCCTCCTCGAGCTTGAGCCGCCACGCGGCCTCGGCCGTCGCCCAGAATTTTCGTCCCGAATCGACGATCGCCGCGGCAACCTGTTGCGGCGACAGCGGCGCCAATTCGCCGGCAAATTCCGTCGCGACGATATTCCATGCGAGATCGGGGCGGCTGTAGGCCGACAGGATGGTGTCGTCCATGTCGATCAGCATCGCGCGGGGCAGTTTGGTCATCGTGATCACGGCCATTTCACTTCGGGCGGCATCGACGACAGGATCGAATTGACATTGCCGCCGGTCTTCAGTCCGAACGTCGTGCCGCGGTCGTAGAGCAGGTTGAACTCGACGTAACGGCCGCGGCGCACCAGTTGCTCATCGCGATCCTCGGGCGTCCAGGGTGTATTGAAATTCCTGCGCACCAACTCCGGATAGATATTCAGGAACCCACGGCCGACGTCCTGCGTGAATGAAAAGTCGGCATCCCAGTCGCCGGAATCGTGGTGATCGTAGAAAATTCCGCCTATACCGCGGGCTTCCTTGCGATGCGGCAGATAGAAATACTCATCGCACCATTTCTTGTATCTTTCGTAGTCGGCGACGCCATTATTTCCGCCGCAGGCGGTCTCCATCGCCTGATGAAAGGCCACCGTGTCGGCGTCCTCTTGGGTCCGCCGCCGGTCGAGCACCGGCGTCAGGTCTGCGCCGCCGCCGAACCATGTCTTCGTTGTCACGACGAAGCGGGTATTCATGTGCACGGCGGGAACGTGGGGATTGCGCATGTGCGCGATGACGGAAATGCCGGACGCCCAGAAGCGCGGATCGTCGGTGGCGCCCGGAATCTGGGAGCGGAATTCCGGGCTGAACTCGCCATGCACCGTCGAACAGTGCACGCCGACCTTCTCGAACAGGCGGCCGTACATCATCGACATCAACCCGCCGCCGCCGGGCTTGCCGCTGTGGTCGGTGCGGTCCCAGGGAGTGCGGACGAAACGCCCGGCATCGCCGGGATAGAGCGATGCCGGCGCATCGTCTTCCAGCCGCTCAAAGGCGGCGCAGATATCGTTGCGCAGCGCTTCGAACCAGCCGCGCGCCCGGGTCTTGCGATCCTCGATCACATTCACGTCCATCGGCTCAGCCCTGCGGCCCGTAATAGGTGCAGCTCTCGTTGCAACTGTCGCGGTGAACGCTGACGCGCGTGATTTGACCGGCGTGCTCGACCCGTTCCCAGATGAAGCGGGAAAGATTTTCCAGCGTCGGCGGCC
This sequence comes from uncultured Alphaproteobacteria bacterium, assembly GCA_963847015.1. Classification (GTDB taxonomy): domain Bacteria; phylum Pseudomonadota; class Alphaproteobacteria; order Rhizobiales; family Xanthobacteraceae; genus Bradyrhizobium. The sequence goes on from CAWJYI010000014.1 coordinate 134,197, forward strand.
CGAGCGCCTCGACCTTGTTCAGGAGCTTGTGGTCGAGGGCTTTCTGCACTTCCGCCATGCTGCGTTCCAGCAGGCCGAGATCGAGCACCATTCCACTTGCAGGATCCGGCGTGCCACGCACGCTGACCTCGGCGCGAAATGAATGGCCGTGGATTTCCTCGCTCGCCGCGCCAAACGTCGTTCCCGGCAGCGAATGCGCCGCCTCGAAACGAAACGATTTCGTCAATTCCCACATCTTGAACTCAAAATCCTATCTGATGCCGAGTGTTTTGTGCGTCTGCAGGCTGAGCCGCCATTTGGGATGGCGCAGGCAGTAATCGACCGCGCGCGCGGTGTTCTCGATCGCGTCCGGCCCGTCCATCGGCTGCAGCGAGAAACGCTCGAAGGCGAGATCGACGTAATCCTCAGGCGTAGCGCCGGCCTGCGGATAAACCAGTTTAAGTTCGTGACCCCGGCGCACCACAAGCTCGGAGCCGGCTTTCGGGCTGACGCAAACCCAGTCCATGCCTTCGGGCGGCTCGATCGTGCCGTTGGTTTCGATGCCTATCGAGAAGCCACGCGCATGCAGCGCATCGATGAAGGGCGCATCGACCTGCAGCAACGGTTCGCCGCCGGTCAGGACGACATAGCGGTTGACGTTCGCTCCGGTCCATTGGGCGGCGATGGTATCGGCGAGTTCGTCAGCCGAAGCGTATCGGCCCCCCAGCGTGCCGTCGGTGCCGACAAAGTCGGTATCGCAAAACCGGCAGGTTGCGGTGGCGCGGTCCTGTTCGCGGCCGCTCCAGAGGTTGCAGCCGGAGAAACGGCAAAACACCGCCGCGCGGCCGGCATGCGCGCCTTCGCCCTGCAAAGTCAGAAATATCTCTTTGACCGCGTAACTCACCACTTCTCCTTAAAACCAGGTCGCCTGGTCCGGTTTGCCGCAGCGCCTCGCCGAGCGCCATGGCCGCCGCCATCGCGATATTGAGCGAGCGCAAGCCCGGCCTGATCGGGATCACCAGCCGCGCGTCGGCGGCGGCCACGACCTCGTCGGTCACCCCGGCAGATTCGCGCCCGAACAGCAGGACGTCGTCCCGGCCGTACCGGTAATCCAGATAAGAACTGGCCGCCTTGGTTGTAAACAGGACCAGCCGGAATCCCGCCTCGTTACGCCATTGCTCGAATTTTGACCACGAGTCATGGCGCGTAATGGTCACATGGTCGAGATAGTCCATGCCGGCGCGGCGGAAGTGCCGGTCGGAGGTCGGAAACCCTGCCGGTTCGATAATATGGGCCGCCACGTCCAGGCACGCGCACAGGCGCAGAATCGTTCCGGTGTTCTGGGGGATATCGGGTTGGAAAAGCGCAATCTGCATGGCGTAGCGGCTTCTGAAGTCCTGATGAAATGTCTCAATAAAACATCGTTGGGCGGAGATTTAGTGCATTGCACGTTTGCGAGCCGTTAGCGGGCTTGCGCTCTTCCGGCAAGGGTGCCAATAGAACGATTCTGGACTGCTGTTCCGCCGGATTGGGCCGGAAAAGCGGTTTTTTCTGCCGCCGCGGGGGCCGCGGGCGCCGGCAGCCTCTTCCGGTCGCGTTTTCAGCGTCTCCGGGGCGGTTCCGCTGGCTGCAGATAAGAAAGGGCTTGGAATCGTGACGACAGCGTCTTCGGCGGACCATCCGACACGCCGTGATTTTCTTTTTGTTGCAACGGGAGCCGTCGCCGCGGTCGGCGCAGCCGCCACCGTGTGGCCGCTGGTTGCCCAGATGAACCCGGACGCCGCGACGATCGCGGCCGGCGCGCCGATCGAAGTCGATCTGGCCCCGATTGCCGAGGGACAGGACATCAAGGTGTTCTGGCGCGGCAAGCCGATCTATATCAGCCACCGCACCAAGAAGCAGATCGACGAGGCCCGTAGCGTGCCGGTATCGAGCCTGCCCGACCCGGCAACCGATCAATCGCGGGTCAAGGACGGCCATGACCAGTGGCTGGTCGTGATCGGCATCTGCACCCATCTCGGCTGCATCCCGATCGCCCATGAGGGCAATTACGACGGCTTCTTCTGCCCCTGCCACGGCTCGCAATACGATTCGTCGGGCCGTATCCGCCAGGGGCCCGCGCCGGCCAACCTGCCGGTGCCGCCCTATCAATTCGTCTCCGACACCAAAATCCAGATCGGCTAAGTCCCGGACATTCCGGGACTTGGACCTGTCGCGTCGTTTTTCTTCCTCAGGATCGCATCAATGAGCGGACCATCCGATTTCCAGCCGACCAACCCCGCCTTGAAGTGGATCGAACGGCGCCTCCCGATTATGGGCCTCGTCCATTCCTCGTTCGTGGCGTATCCGACGCCGCGTAATCTGAATTACTGGTGGACCTTCGGCGCCATCCTTTCGATGATGCTGGCAGTGCAGATACTGACCGGCGTGATCCTGGCGATGCACTACACGCCGCATGCCGATCTCGCCTTCAAATCGGTCGAACTCATCGTCCGCGACGTCAATTACGGCTGGCTGCTGCGCAATATCCACGCCTGCGGCGCTTCGATGTTCTTCCTCGCCGTCTACGTCCACATGTTCCGCGGCCTCTATTACGGGTCGTACAAGGAGCCGCGCGAAATCCTCTGGATCCTCGGCGTCATCATCTACCTGCTGATGATGGCCACCGGGTTCATGGGCTACGTGCTGCCGTGGGGCCAGATGAGTTTCTGGGGCGCCACCGTCATCACCAACCTGTTCTCGGCCGTGCCCTATATCGGCGACAGCATCGTGACGCTGCTGTGGGGCGGCTATTCGGTCGGCAATCCGACGCTGAACCGCTTCTTCTCGCTGCATTATCTCTTGCCGTTCGTGATCGCCGGCGTGGTCGTGCTGCACGTCTGGGCGCTGCACGTCGCGGGCCAGAACAATCCGGCCGGCGTGGAAGCGAAGACCGAAAAGGACACCGTGGCGTTCACGCCCTATGCGACCATCAAGGATCTGTTCGGCGTTTCCTGCTTCATGATCTTCTTCGCCTGGTTCATCTTCTACATGCCGAACTATCTCGGCGACGCCGACAATTACATTCCCGCCAATCCCGGCGTGACGCCCGCGCATATCGTGCCGGAATGGTACTACCTGCCGTTCTACGCGATCCTGCGTTCGATCCCGAACAAGCTCGCCGGCGTCATCGCAATGTTCTCGGCGATCATCGTGCTGGCGTTCCTGCCCTGGCTCGACAGCGCCAAGACCCGCTCGTCGAAATATCGCCCGCTCGCCAAGCAGTTCTTCTGGATCTTCGTGGTCGTCTGCATCCTGCTCGGCTATCTCGGAGCGCAGCCGCCGGAAGGCATCTATGTGATCGCCGGCCGTATCCTGACCGTCTGCTACTTCGCCTATTTCCTGGTGCTGCTGCCGCTGCTGAGCCGGATCGAGAAGCCGCGTCCGGTGCCGAATTCGATCGCCGACGACGTGCTCGCCAAAACCGGCCGCAAGTCCGCGCCGATGGTCTCGACGGTGATCGCGTTGATGGTTGCCGGTGGCCTGTTCATCGGCGGCGCGCAGAACGCGCGTGCCGAAGAGCATCAGGATTCGCCGCCTGCCCAGAAATGGTCGTTTTCAGGCCCGTTCGGCAAGTTCGATCGCGGCGCATTGCAACGCGGCCTGAAGGTGTACAAGGAAGTCTGCTCGGCGTGTCACGGCCTGTCCTACATTGCCTTCCGCAACCTCGCCCAAGCCGGCGGTCCCGGCTATTCGGTGGCGCAGGCGGCAGCGTTTGCGTCCGACTACAAGATCAAGGACGGCCCGAACGACCAGGGCGACATGTTCGACCGGCCCGGCCGGCCCGCCGACTATTTCCCGTCGCCGTTCCCGAACGAGCAGGCGGCGCGCGCGGCCAATGGCGGCGCCTATCCGCCGGACCTGTCGCTGATCACCAAGGCGCGTTCCTACAAGCGCGGCTTCCCGACCTTCATCTTCGACTTCTTCACCCAGTATCAGGAGCAGGGCCCGGATTACGTCGATGCTCTCCTGCAGGGCTTCGAGGAAAAGCCGCCGGCCGGGTTCGCGCTTCCGGCGGGCTCCTACTACAACAAATATTTCCCCGGCCACGCCATCAAGATGCCGAAGCCGTTGAGCGACGGTCAGGTGACCTATGACGACGGCTCGCCGGCCACCGTCGCGCAATACTCCAAGGACGTCACGACGTTCCTGATGTGGGCCGCGGAGCCGCATATGGAAGCGCGCAAGCAGCTGGGTCTGCAGGTGTTCGTGTTCCTGATCCTGTTCGCAGGCCTGATGTACTTCACCAAGAAGAAGGTCTGGGCCAACGCGCACTGAGCCAACGCGCACTGAACGGCATCGATCGTGTGAAATTCGGAAAAAAGCCCCTGCGGGGGCTTTTTTTGTTGCCGTCGTCATTCCGGGTCTGGTGCTAATGCACCATCCTTGAATGACTGTCTCCGATTGCTTCCTGACCGCACTGCGGACAAAATGGCCGCCAATCAGCCAAAACCATTCCGGAGGAACTCATGGGTACGAGCATTACTTTCAAGCGCCCGGACGGCAAGGACGCCAACGGCTATCTCGCCAACGCCACGCGTGGCGACGCGCCGGGCGTGGTCGTGATCCAGGAATGGTGGGGGCTGTCCGACCAGATCAAGGGCCTGTGCGACCGCTTCGCGTTGGCCGGCTTCGACGCGCTGGCGCCCGATCTCTACAAGGGCAAGGTGGTGCCGTATCACGACACGGACGCCGCCGGCAAAGAGATGAACTCGCTGGATTTCATCGACGCCACCACGCAGACCGTGCGCGGCGCAGCGCAATATCTCGCCAAGAACGGCGCAAAGGTCGGTCTCACCGGTTTTTGTCTTGGTGGCGCGGTGACCATCATCGGCGCCGCGAAAGTCCCTGAACTTACCGCGGGCGTCGTATTCTACGGCATTCCGCCGGAGGCGGCGGCAAAACCCGCGGACATCAGGATTCCGCTGCAGGCCCACTTCGCCAACAAGGACGACTGGTGCACGCCGCAGGTGGTCGACGCCTTCGAGCAGGGCATGAAGGCTGCCGGCAAGTCGCTTGAGCTGTTCCGCTATGACGCCGAGCATGCCTTCGTCAACGAGCAGCGGCAATCCGTGCACGATCGCCAGGCCGCGGAGCTCGCCTGGGGCCGGGCGACGGAGTTTTTCAGGAAGCATCTGGGATGAGCGTATCGAGCGAGCCGCGGCTGACGTTCCGGCCGCTCGAAACAACGGATATCGGTCGCTGTCAGCCGGGTTCATCACCGGGCCTGCTCGATTGCCTACCGGTTCATGAACTGGTCGTATTCATTGGCCGAGGTCGAAGCCTGGTACGCGCAGAAGTTCTCCGAATGGAGCTGGACGCAGGCGGCGTTCGATTCCGATGATGTCATGGCCGGTTTCATCGCGTTGACCGACCGGCACATAGATCAGCTCTTTGTCGATCCGGCGCATCAGCACCTGGGCATCGGCTCGATGTTGCTCGGCTCCTGATCAAAATCTCGCCCGGACGCATCACGTCGATGTGTTCGAAGAGAACCTGTCCGCCCGCAAATTCTACGAGAAGCACGGCTTTCAGGCGCGCGATCGCTGGATGAACGAGGAGGAGGGCGCGATCGATCTGCTCTACGTGCGGGAGTAGCGCATGATCCGGAAAAGTGGACGGTCCTCCAGCGCTATTGCTTGACCCCGTCCCACCAGGCGCAGGTGCCGGCCATCAGCTTGTAATTGCCTTCCATCACCTGGACCGGCGCGCGCAGGCCTTCTTCCGCCGCGCGCATCCGCATTTCGCGCGCGACCTCGCGGTCTGCCGGCGGCAGCCAGACGCGTTCGTGTCCCCACAGGCTCGGGCCGTGATGCATTTCGACCGGCTTCCATGTCGACGGATCGATCTCGCGGCCGCCCCAGCCGCACTCGATCATGAACGAGGACGGCGTTCTGGCGTAGAACGAGGTCATGAAGTCGTTGGTATGGCGGCCGAGCGTGACATTGACCCGGTCCTGCTGGCCGAGGGCGATGTCGTAGCACTGGCCGACATCGTCGAGCGAAAACAGCTCCACCATCAGATGGTGCATGCCGCTCTTGCCGGTCTCGATCATGGCGAGGCTATGGTGCCGCGCGTTGACGTGGAAGAAATAAGCGCGAAACGGCTTTTCGATGTAGTCGCTGAGCCCGAAGCCGAGGACGTTGGTATAGAACGCCATCATGGGCTCTATGTTTTCGACCGTCAGCACGGCGTGGCCGAGACCGAGCGGTCCGGTGCGGAAGCCCGAGATTGACCGTCCCGGACGAAACGGCGTCTCATCGATCTCGGCGCCGTGAAATGCCTCCAGTCGATTGCCGCCGGGATCGCTGAACGAAATCAGGCCGCCGACGCGTCTCGCGTCGGCGAGTGTCCGCGGCTCAGCCGTGACGGGGATGCCCGCCTTTTCCAGCCGCGCCGCCAGTTCGTCGAGCGCGGTGGCGTCAGCCACCTCCCAGCCGAAGAAGCGCGTGCCTTCGCCCATCGCGCGGTCGATCACGATGCGCTGTTTGCGGTCGTCCATCCGGAACGCCAATAGCGAATTGCCGCGCTCCACCGCCTGCAAGCCGACCATGCCGGTGCCAAATTGCCGCCAGTCGTCGAGCGCGTCCGATCCGAAGCCGGCATATCCCAGAGCCTGTATTGGCATCCTGCGCCTCCGTGTTGGTTTCGCGTGCGTTATTTTCCTTGAAGCCTGCCGGGCTTGTCAGCCTCGTTTGGTCCGCCGGTTCCGGTCGAATGCAACCTGACGGCAATCAATACGACCTGTGATTGCGCGGGTTTCCGCCAAGCATATTCGCCAAGTATATACTGCCGGACGGCGCGTCGATCGGGCATTTTTTGGAAAACTGCCGCTCTGGACGCTCTACTTCATCACGGCTTTTTCTTTTTGGTACGTTCGCAGCCATTGTCGGGCAACGAGCCCATTCCTGGATCGCTCCGGCTTACCGTCCCTTGACATGGCCCGCGGCGGATGGTGTTTAGTCCCCCATGAACACCGTCGTCCGCCCATCCCGTCTTTGGTGGCCCACCTCTTAAAAGGTGGCCGGTGCGATTTCATTGTCTCAAATCGTCGAAGGTCGCCATCGCAGTGCGACGGTCCCTTCGTTTGTCCTGTGTGGCGCTCCCTCGCTAAGTTTCGTAAGAGGATCACATGAACAGGACAGTCTTTTCCCTGCCGGAGCACAGCGAGTACCGCACCAGCGGCGGTCTTGCGATATCTCGGGCCGTGGAGCAATTCACCGGTAACGCCAAGCGGCTCGATGACCTGATCGACCTGCTCGATCGCCGTCGCGGCGTGGTGCTGTCGTCAGGCACCACGGTGCCGGGCCGCTATGAGAGCTTTGACCTCGGCTTTTCCGATCCGCCGCTGGTGCTGGAAACCACGGGCGCCAATTTTTCGCTTTCTGCGTTGAACGGACGCGGCGAGGTGCTGATCGCATTCCTCGGCGACGTGCTGCGCGAACCCTGCGTTGTCATCACCGAGAGGAACGCGACGCGGCTCGCCGGTCACATCATCCGCGGCGCTGCGCCAATCGAGGAAGACCAGCGCACCCGCCGCGCCAGCGTGATGTCGCTGGTGCGCGACCTGGTCGCCGCGTTGTCGGCGAATGACGATCCGCTGCTCGGCCTGTTCGGCGCCTTCGCCTACGATCTCGTGTTCCAGATCGAAGACCTGATCCAGAAGCGCCCGCGCGAAAGCGACCAGCGCGATATCGTGCTCTATGTGCCGGATCGCCTGCTGGCCTATGACCGCGCCACCGGCCGCGGCGTGGCGCTGAGCTATGATTTCGCCTGGAAGGGCAAGTCGACCCAGGGCCTGCCGCGCGATACCGCCGAGAGCGTTTACGTCAAGACGGCGCGGCAGGGATTTGCCGATCACGCGCCCGGTGAATATCAGGCGACCGTCGAGACCGCGCGTGCGGCGTTCGCGCGTGGCGATCTGTTCGAGGCGGTGCCGGGGCAACTCTTCGCCGAGCCCTGCGAGCGCTCGCCGGCCGAGGTTTTTCAGCGGCTCTGCCGGATCAATCCGTCGCCCTATGGCGCGCTGATGAATCTCGGCGAGGGTGAATTCCTGGTGGCGGCGTCACCCGAAATGTTCGTGCGCTCCGACGGGCGGCGGGTCGAAACCTGCCCGATCTCGGGCACGATTGCCCGCGGCGTCGATGCGATCGGCGATGCCGAGCAGATCCGGCAATTGTTGAATTCGGAAAAGGACGAATTCGAACTCAACATGTGCACCGACGTCGACCGCAACGACAAGGCACGCGTGTGCGTGCCGGGGACGATCAAGGTTCTTGCGCGGCGTCAGATCGAGACCTACTCGAAGCTGTTCCACACCGTCGACCATGTCGAAGGCATGTTGCGCCCGGGCTTCGACTCGCTCGACGCATTCCTGACCCACGCCTGGGCGGTGACGGTGACCGGCGCGCCGAAATTGTGGGCGATGCAGTTCGTCGAGGACAATGAGCGCTCGTCGCGGCGCTGGTATGCCGGCGCGATCGGCGCGGTGAATTTCGACGGCAGCATCAACACGGGTCTGACGATCCGCACCATCCGCATGAAAGACGGCCTCGCCGAAGTGCGGGTCGGCGCGACCTGCCTGTTCGATTCAGACCCCGCCGCCGAGGACCGCGAGTGCCAGGTCAAGGCGGCGGCGCTGTTCCAGGCGTTGCGCGGCGATCCGCCAAAACCCTTGTCGGCGTTCGCGCCCGATGCCAGCGGTTCGGGCAAGAAGGTGCTGCTGATCGATCATGACGACAGCTTTGTGCATATGCTGGCCGATTATTTCCGGCAGGTCGGCGCCAGCGTCACGGTGGTGCGGCACGTCCACGCGCAGGAAATGCTGAAGCAGAGGCAGTGGGATTTGCTGGTGCTGTCGCCGGGGCCGGGGCGGCCGGAGGATTTCGGGATTTCGAAAACCATCGGCACGGCGCTCGACAAGAATTTGCCGATCTTCGGCGTCTGCCTCGGCGTGCAGGCGATCGGCGAATATTTTGGCGGCCAGCTCGGTCAGCTCGGCCAGCCCGCGCATGGAAGACCGTCGCGGGTCCAGGTGCGCGGCGGACGGCTGATGCATAACCTGCCCAATGAGATCGTGATCGGGCGTTATCATTCGCTCTATGTCGAGCGCGACAGCGTGCCCGATGTGCTCCAGGTTACCGCGACCACCGAAGACGGGGTTGCGATGGCGATCGAACACAAGACCTTGCCGGTTGGCGGGGTGCAGTTTCACCCGGAATCACTGATGTCGCTCGGCGGCGAGGTGGGCTTGCGCATTGTCGAAAACGCGTTCCGGCTGAATCTGCCGGCCAATTGAGGATTGCGAGATACCGATGACTTTTGATCACGATCTGAAGGCCACCGTCCGCACCATTCCGGATTACCCGAAGAAGGGCATCCTGTTTCGGGATATCACCACGCTGCTGGCGGATGCACGCGCTTTCCGCCGCGCGGTCGACGAACTGGTGCAGCCCTGGGCGGGCTTGAAGATCGACAAGGTCGCCGGCATCGAGGCGCGAGGATTTATCCTCGGCGGCGCGGTGGCGCATCAGGTCTCCGCCGGTTTCGTGCCGATCCGCAAGAAAGGCAAGCTGCCGCACACCACGGTGCGGATCGCCTACTCGCTGGAATACGGCCTCGACGAGATGGAGATGCACGCGGACGCCGTCCATCCCGGCGAGCGCGTGATCCTGGTCGACGATCTCATCGCAACCGGGGGCACCGCGGAGGGCGCGGTGAAACTGCTGCGCCAGATCGGCGCCAATGTCGTCGCGGCCTGCTTCATCATCGACCTGCCGGACCTCGGGGGCGCGGCCAAATTGCGGGCGATGGACGTGCCGGTGCGAACGCTGATGGCGTTCGACGGGCATTGAGCGGACGCTGGATCGCCTTCGTCCGGCACGGCGCTCCACGGGAGCGCGGACCCATGTATATATTATCCGGGTAATATTATGGACTGATCGGGCGCCGCTCACGACCGCTGCGGCAGCAAGCTCAATTCCACGTCGCGAAAACTCGAGTAGTTCCTGCGGATCCATTGATGCAGTTCGGTCGATGAATCCCGCTCGTTGCGCAGATAGCCGGTGAACGAGAAGGCGAGGCGGTCGATATAGGTCTTGAGGAATACCGGCAGCGCCGAGATCCGCAAGGTCCGCCCGCGTTCCATCGCCGGCGGCAACTCGCCCCGCACCACATATTCGTTGTCGACGACAATCAGCCCGTTCGGCGGAATCTGCTGCTGCAGCATCGGGTAGCCGCGCGCGGAAGCGCGGTCGGTGTCGGCGACGAACAGGATGACCGGCGCGACGCCGCGGCGGGCCGCCTCCTTCATGAAACCGATCTCGTCGGTCATCTTGAAGAATTCGTCGAAGGCGTGAAAGCCGAGGTCGATCACCTTGGCAACGCCGTCATCGACGATCAGGCGGTCCATCAGCTGCATCTTGCCGAAGGTGTCGATGACGTCGGCCGTCTCGGTCGTCCGCGGCAGATATTCGAGCAGCGAGGGTTCCTTCAGATTGATATCGAAGGAAACCACCGTGCCGTTCTTGAGCAGCAGAAACTCGCTCAGCAGCCGCGCGACCAGCGTCTTGCCGACCAGCGGGCGGGGCGAGCAGATGATGTAGACAGGCGTGGGGCTCATCACGCGCTATATCAGGGGATTTTTTCGCCTAATCCAGCCCCATCGCGGCTGGACCCGTGATTATTTTTCGCTGCTGCGCACCGATTTGCCGGAGCCGACCAGGTCGGTCAGCTTGATGCGGTCGAACTCGCTCCAGACATTGGCGAGCCAATGCCGGACATAGCCGCGCAGCACGAAGGAATAGTTCGCAGCCTCGTCGTCCTTGCCCTTGTTGGCGACGAATTTCAGGAACGGAACCGAGGAGACCTCGACCTGCTCATAGGCCATTTCATTGAGCTTGGGGATCGTGAGGTCGGTAGCGTCCTTGATGCGGTGGAAATAGGAATTGTAGGTCGCCTGGTCCCACTGGAAGAACTGGGTGTCGTTGATGAAATTCTTCACCAGGAAATATTTGGCGCCGTGCATGAAATTCGCCGTCTCGGCGATTTCGTCCAGCGAGGCGATCGAGGGCCCCAGGATGTGGAACACGGCAAAGGTGATCTGTCCCGCCTTCGCCGCATCGAGGAAGCCGATGTCGCGCAAGGAGGCCAGCGCCGGCGACAGCAATCCGGCGCGGACGTCGATCACGGTGACGGAGGTGCCCGCATTCAGCGTATCGAAGATCTTCATCTGGTCCGAGGTCGTCGTCATGTCGACGATCTCGGTGATGTCGGGGTGGAAACGCTTCAGCGTGCCGCGCGGGGATTCGGTGTCGAACGCCCTCGTGGGGACGTTGTTGGCACTGAAATAATCCAGAAGCGTCCGCGAAACGGTCGTCTTGCCGACCCCGCCCTTGTCCGCACCCACCACAATGACGACTGGCTTTGCCATGGAATTCCCTAATACGCGCCCCGATCGCGGGAGCGATCGGCAGGTCCCCTTACCTGCTTTGGGCGCGAACATGGCAGAAACAAGGGAGAATTCAATTCCTTAAGCCGCCGCCCGGCTGATTCATACCGAATTCCTTAATGCAGCGAGGGGTTTGGACGAACGAATATTCAGCCGTGCCGGCCCCAGGGACCCCATGAAGTCCCTTTTCGGGTGCCCTCCGGCGTGCCGGCATCGCTCCAGGGGCCGCGCGGCGCCGGGGGCGGGAGTTGATCCCCGGAGGTTTGTTCGGCCCGGTCGTCCGGCCGGCCTGCCGCATCGGACGGCAGGACCAGGGGCCCGGGGTCGTGGCCGCCGGCGAATTGCACCAGCGCCCTGACGCGGGACTCGACCGACGGATGGGTTGCAAACAGATCGGCAAACCCCTCGCGCGGATTGTCGACGCAGAGTTCCATGACCGCCGATGTCGCGCCGGGAAGCTCGCCGCGATTCTCGATCTTGCGCAGCGCCGAGATCATGGCATCAGGGTTTTTGGTCAGTTCGACCGATCCGGCGTCGGCCAGCAATTCGCGGGACCGCGACAGCGCCAGTTTCACGACTTGCGACAACAGCCAGGCCACGACGATCAAGGCGACCGCGATGATGACGACGATGACCGCGCCGCCGCCGGAACCCTTGCTGTCGCTGTCCGAAGACGACGAGGAGGAAGACGACGAGGACGAGGATGACCAGCCGCTTCCGGTGGAATTCCACGACAGGTTGGTGAACATCCGGAAGAACAGCTCGCCGAAAAAGCCGACCACGCCCGCGATGATGACGGCGACCACCATCAACTGCACGTCGCCGTTGCGGATGTGGGTCAGCTCGTGGCCCAGCACCGCCTCGATCTCCTGATCGTTGAGCGCTTTCAGAAGTCCCGTGGTGACGGTGACGGCATATTGCCGCCGGTTGAGGCCGGTCGCGAACGCATTCAGCGCCGGGCTTTCCATTATCTTTAGTTTCGGCATCGGGATGCCGCGCGAGATGCAAAGGTTTTCAAGCAAATTATACAGCCGCGGCTGCTGCGCCCGCGTCACGTCCTCGCCGCCGGTGACGGCGTCGATCATGTTCTGGTGGAAGAAATACGCGATCACGATCCACAGCGCGGCGACGCCCGTCGCATAGGGAAAGGCCGTGATCAGGTCGCGCAAGGCGGCCTTGAGATAGTAATCGGCCGAGCCGTCGCTGTTGACAAGCACTTCGGCGAGCAGCGCGCCGGCATAGACCAGCACATAGATCAGCAGGAACAGACCGGCGAGCAGCAGCATCGAACGAAACTTGTTCGATGCGATATGGGTGTAGAGACCATACGCGGCCATGACGGGCTTTCGCTAACACAGTCATTCCGGGCACGCCAGCGGCGTGAACCGGAATCCGAGATTTGCGTTGAACGAGATTCGTTCGATGCTGCGCATGCCCCGGAATGGAAAATAGACGCATGTCACTTTAGAATTTCACCGACGGCGCGGTCTCGACTTCGGTGCGGCTGGCGCCGAGGTCGAAGAATTCCTTGCGGGTGAAACCGAACATGCCGGCAAACAAGGCGGCGGGCATCTGCTGGATGCCGGTGTTGTATTCCTGGACCGCGTTGTTGAAGAAGCGGCGGCTGGCGGCGATCTTGTTCTCAAGGTCGGACAGTTCGCCCGCGAGCTGCTGGAAATTGGCGTTGGCCTTGAGGTCCGGATAGGCCTCCGACAGCGCGATCAGCCGGCCGAGCGCGCCGCTCAACTGGTTCTCGGCAGCGCCGACCTGCGCCGGCCCCTGCGCCGACATCGCGGAATTGCGCGCCTTGATCACGTCGTCGAGCGTACCGCGCTCATGCGAGGCGTAACCTTTCACGGTCTCGACCAGGTTCGGAATCAGATCGTGGCGCTGCTTGAGCTGCACGTCGATGTCGGCAAAGGCCTGGCTGACACGCTGGCCGAGCGCGACGAGACGGTTATACGCGCCGAAGGCAAACAGCACGAGAATGACGATAACGCCGATAACGATCCAGCTGGTCGACATGGCAATCAACTCCTGATGGGGCAAAGAATGCGGCGAGCCTAGACGAAAGGGAGCCTAGACGAAAATGATGGCGTGCGGCAGCCCGCCGCGGTCTGGGCATAGCTTTGGTCGTACGCAAGGCGGGATAAGTTCAAGGATGCGAACTCATTCCGGGTCTGGTCCTGACGGGCCATCAGGACGAGGTCAGTCCACCGCATCGCCCCACCGCCAGCGCCGGGCGCGGGCATAGTCCGCCTTGGCGCGGCGGGGTGTTTTGGTGACGGCAAGACCGGCCGGGGTGCAAAGTTTGGCCGATACTTCGACCTTGGTGACGACGGGCTGGGCCAGCACGCGCGAAGCGCGCCTTGCAACCGGCGCACGCGTCAGCGCGACATAGGCGAATTTTTCATCCTCGAACGGCAGTTCGACGCCCTTGACCTGCTTATGGGCGCGCGAGCGTTGCAGGCGTTGGGTGAAGTGACACCAGTCCGGCGCAACGAGGGGACATTTGCCGTCATGCGGGCAGGGGGCCGCGACGTGTGCGCCAGCCGCGATCAACCGCTCGCGCAGCGCGATGATCCGCGCATAGCCCGCGGGGGTGCCGGGTTCGACCACCAGGAGCGTGTCGCGGGTTTTTGCCCACATCAGATCGGCCAGCGCCTTTTGTTCGGCATCGCCGATCTCGCCGATCATGTAACTGGCGATGACGAGGTCGGCCGTCTCGGCCTTGGCCAGAGCGGCACGGGCTTCGCCGCGTTCGTAGCTGGCATCGCGCAGGCGCGAACTGTCGCGGACGAGATCGAGCGCCAGCGTGCGCAGCGCGACATTGGCATCCAGCAATTTGAAATCCTGCAGCGATGGAAACGCTTCGGCCGCCGCCCAACTCGCCGTACCCGGTCCGGCGCCGACATCGAGCAGGCTGGCCGGCGCGAAGTCCGGCCGGATCTCGCACAGCGCATTCAGGCTTGCGACAACAGCGGCATAGGTCGCGGGCATCCGCGCCACCGCATAGGCCAGCGCATCGGTTTCGGATTTGATCGTGCCGGAGCCGCCGCCGTCGCGATAGGTCTTTGAGATCAGCGCGGCGCGATCGGCGGCGTCACTGCGCGAAAAGCCGCGCAGCCTGACGTCGAGCGCCGTTTTCAACTCAGCGGGGAGGTCGGGTGAGGTCATCTATTTCCGTCATGCCCGCGAAGGCGGGCATCCAGTACGCTGCGGCTTTCTCGAGTTCTATCACGGATGCCTCTGGAATACTGGATCCGCCTTCGCTCGTTGAGCTTCGGCGGACAAGTCGCCCGGTCAAGCCGGGCGATGAGGGCTGAAGGTCTGGTGCGTTCACATTCCATGAATTGCAAACATAGCTTCCCGATCCCGCGGCGCGAAGCGCCCGGGTCGTGAGAGAAAACTTCCGCCCCAAAAGAAGAGGGCGCAGGGAATGCCGGGCGCGCGCTGCACCCGCGATCTCGTGTGCAAAGTGTACAAAGGAAGACGCACACGAGCATACAGGTTCAGCGGAGGCAACCTCGGCATTCCCTGCGCAATGGTTTTACGGCTTATGGCGCGCTCTCCCCGGCGACGAATTCGTCTTGTCACCGTCATCGGCGGATTAGCGATTTTGCCAGGCCCGGTCGGGCCTGCAAAAATCTCCACCGACTTGACACCAGCAACGGGTGCCAGGACCACACGCTTTTGCCGTACGCAGCCACCCGCCTTCGCCGAAACAGGCTTTGTCGGGCTTTGGCGCCGTTCGTCCTGCGCGAGGGATATCGCTCACGGGACAAACCCGCCCTGCGATTTCGACCTTGCACCGACGCTGCCGCGTCCACCGCATCCCGCCCCAACGTTCGTGACGATGGCCAACGCCCCTCTCTTAAGGACGAGACGGCGAGGCTTGTAGTTCTGATTTGCCCGACGGGTTAAGCGGAATATTTTCCGCGAAGGGACTGGACAACGCAAATCATGTTGAATTGTTTCGGGAAATTCGTCCCGGCGCGCAACGGGATTGGCGCCGGTTTGACGCATAGTCGGGTGTCAATTAGGCCTTCTGAAAGGGCTTCGCGATCGCTGCGCTAGTCCGCGCGCTGAGGCACAGTGCACTAAATGGATTTTTCGCGTCGCCGTAATCCCAAGATGGGCACGCGTTAAGTGCCGTTCCGAACTGAAAGCGCATAGGTTCCGGCGAAGATCAAAAACGCTGCGATGGCCGTCAAGGCGATGAACTTTTCCATCTCCGAGAGTTACCATTGGACATGTTGGTTTTCTGCGACGGAAGTCCGTCGCAATTTAACGAACCCATAGGATACGGGCGGGCGGCGCCTCAATTCGAGCATCAGACTCGGGCGCGAGTTGCATCCGGACACCGCCGTGCCAGCCGAGCCGACGCGCGGAGCCAAAGGCTCGGGCCGCCTCCATCTACCCTAGCCGTTGCGCTGTTCGACGGCTCACAGAACGACTGGCGAACCGGATCATTGGCCGATGTCCGGTTTTTCACCGCGCGCCAGAAAATGGTCGAAGGTCTGGTCTCTCACACAGATGTCATCGAACCGTGAACGATCCCCTGCCAACCAATCGGCGCTGGTAACGATCGACGGAAGGCCGCCTGATGCAAATGCAAATCCAGAAAGGACGTTACTATAGGAACTATTGGCTTGGGTACGTCGGCAACATTGTAGGGGAACGGCTCCATGTTGCCGACTTCATGGGGATAAGCACCATATCCCGTAGTGACTTCGTCCGATGGGCAAAAGTCGAATACACGGAAGAAGAGGCCAAGACAAAATTCCCCAAAGAGTATGCAGAGATCGAGGAAACGAAGGCACGATTTTAACCGGAATAACGGTGACAGGAATAACGGTGACAGTGCACTAAATTGATTTTGCACACTGGCAGTTAAGTGCACTGTCACCGTAATGGCCACCGTAATGGCACTGTCACTGTAACGGTCCCTTCGCTCCCGGCTGAATCTGTAGTTGCCTGACCCCGCGGCGCGGTGGCGAGGGCAGTCATGCCGCGCGCTGGTACACCATAAAGTTGCGAATTCTGCAGGCACAACGTCGGACCGGGGATAGTCGCACGATCCTCGTGACCGTGGTCTCGGAGGACCGGCGCGGCAAGTCCGCGAAGATCGAGATCACCAAAGATCGAGATCATCGAGGCGGCGCGGGGGCGGATGTAACGGGCGTCGCGTAACTTAGCGCGGCCGGCGGACGTCCGCTTTGGTGCGCGTTCCGGACTCAAGTCGGACATTCCGGCACTTCCGAACAGTGCGAAACTCGGACTTGGCGCTATCGATCAAGTTTTCTAAATCTGCGCAGATGGCCGTTAATGATTCGAGGCCTATTCGTCAGACACCTAGCCAACTTCAAGAAAATTGGCGGAAGAATGTGAGGACGTAATGACCGTGACGTTGGCGAGCAACTCGAACGATACGACTGGACCGGGCGACTTATACAACGATGGGAGTGTTTTCGCGGCAGGAGAGAGAGGCAGCCGGCTGCTTGCCGATATTCGGCTCATGGCACCCATGATCGCGACGCGCGCGGCGGAGATTGAAGCAGCGCGTCGGATCCCGCTCGATCTGGTCGAGACACTGAGGTCGATCGGGGTCTTTCGCATGTTGGCACCCAAGAGCCATGGTGGTCTGGAGCTTGATCTCTGGACCGTGCTCAAGATTTTAACGGCTCTCGCCAAGATTGACGGTTCGTTGGGCTGGGTTGTCATGCTCAGCAGCGGGGCCGGTAACCTAGCGTCGTTGCTGCCGCGGGAGACGTACGACCAAATCTACCGGGACGGCCCGGACGTCATCTTTGCTGGGTCGAGCCAGCCGACCGGGACGGCGGAGGCGGTGGAGGGTGGCGTACGGGTCAACGGCAGATGGCCGTTCGTCAGCGGTTGCCAGCATGCCGACTGGATGGTGAATATGTGCGTGATGACCAAGGATGGCCAACCGCTTCCTGGACCGATCGATGGCATTCCGAAGACGCAGATTGTGTTCCTTCCGGCAACCTACGGGCAGATCGAGGATACCTGGCATGCCGCTGGGCTGAAGGGGACTGGCAGCCACCATGTCGTGCTTCGCGACACGTTCGTGCCGGTGGCGAATTTGGCAGACCTCAGCAGCGGTAATTCCTGCCTTCCGGGACCCCGTTACAATGCACCGCTGCAGATCCTTCCACTGGTCCATGCTGCGCTCGCGCTGGGTATCGCCGAAGGCGCTCTGGATGATCTCGCCGAGATGGCTGGAACCGGGCGGCGGCAGTCCCGTGCCGCCCATGCAATGCGGGATTCGGAAGTTTTGCAGTATGAGCTTGGTTGTGCTCAGGCCAACTTTCGGGCAGCCCGATCATATCTTGAGATCCAGGCAGCCAGTCATTGGAGAGATGAGCGTGCCGGCCCTCTGAGGGACGAGGCCCTCATGGCGGGAGGTACTCAGGCTGGTGTGTGGATCACCAATACATGCCTGCGCGTCGCCGAGATGTGCTTCGCGCTCGGTGGCGGCTCGGCCGTTTATGAGGGTTCGAAGTTGCAGCGGCGGCTCCGCGATCTCCGTGTCGCGGCCCAGCATGCCTCTGTGCAGCAGCGCAACTATGTCGACGCGGGAAAGCTGTTTATATCGATGACTTCCGACGGCTGACGCCGTTGCGCCAGACCCGCCGACTCTCAGATGGCTGCGGCGGACATCTGGCCGTGGACAGGGTCGACGGCCGGATGCTGGAACAAACCTTGGGGGGCGACCGTCAATTCGGCGGCGTCGCCAGTCTAATGGTCGCATCCTCCTGCTAGATTTTGCGCACTGGCAGTTAAGTGCACTGTCACCGTAATCCTGTTGCAGACCTCTGCGATGAAGCCATTAATGCGGCGGCGGGCGTCTCTGATGTCGGCGAAGGCCCTGCCGTTGATCTCCTCCTTCTTCAGCGTCTTCATGAAGCCTCGGCCTTGGCGTTGTCGAAGGGATTGCCCAGTAGAACTTCCTCAGCTATTTCGATGCATCACATATATGATAGCGTGGCGTCGTCACACGTTTCTGCCAGCAGATCAGGAGGACATGAGATGGAAGTCGAGTGGCGGCGGTTGCGGGCTGATCAGTTGCGTGAACGCGCGAATCAGGACGCGATTGTCATCCTTCCGGTCGGCTCGCTCGAGCAACACGGGCCGCACTTGCCAGTCGAGATCGACAGCCTCTTGGGCGAGGCGGTAGCGTTGCGCACGGCGCGCTTGGCCTCAGCGACGGATAACCTTCTCGTCCTCCCGATGCTTTGGACCGGAATTTCTGAGCATCACATGTCGCTCGGCGGCACTATTACGCTCGATTTTGAGACGTTCTTCGGCTTGATCCGTTGTGTCTGCGAGTCCGTGGTTCGGCACGGCTTTCGACGCATCGTCTTGCTCAACGCGCACGGCGGCAATGACAACGCGCTTAGGGTCTGCGCGGACGAACTCAGCCTCAAGCTGGACGTGCCGATCGTGCAGTTCACCTATTGGTACGCAGCCGAGAAGCCGATCGCTGCGCTGCTCGAGCGCCAGAGCAATCTCTGGCACGCCTGCGAAGCAGAGACGTCAATGTGCATGGCATTGCGGCCTGAATTGGTGGCGCAGGACCGTATCCGCCTGGCAGAGGTTAACTGCACGCCTGAAGTCGCCGACGTTGTCGGCAAAGGCGTCTATCGCTGGCGTAGTCTCGAAAGCCGATCCCCTGCCGGAGTTCACGGTTATCCAAGCGCGGCCTCGCCTGAGAAGGGAGAGAAGCTACTCGACGCGATCAGTCATGATCTTGCGAAGAAGATATGCAGCAAGGAACTCTGGTCTTTGCCTTGGCGCTAGGCGCCGCTCTCTCGCTAAGTTGAGTCGTCAACTGTCCGGGCTCGCCGTCGGCGTGCTGTAGCGTGGCCATTCAAGGTCTGATGGAAGAAGTTATGGGGCTATTACAAGGGCGGATTAGCCGTAGGCGTAGTCCGCCATTACGCGGAATGTTCCCCAATCATTTGCGTCAGCGTCTTCGCGGTCTTCCCCAAACAGCCGTAGGCAACGCCTCGACATCAATCGCAGGCAAGCGCAATGTTGGCTAATGGCGCAACCAGAGCGGCGGATTACGCCTTCAGCTACGAGCTATCGTGGCCGGAATTACGGTGACAGTGCAGTAAGTTGATTCTTCGCGCCGTCACCAAATTGCCTGCACAAGCTACCGGCAGTTAAGTGCACTGTCACGTAATCCAGTCAGTCAGCGGCGAAGCTGATTGTACGGGCCAGCGCCGTGAATTTTATGTCTCACGTTCCAGGTAACTTTGAAACACGCCAACATGCACTAGCGCCGAGTCCGCCGAGTTCGGCCACAAATCCTCGGTTCGAAATGCCACGTCAAACGTCGGCTCGTCTGCTGCATCCACGCCATGTGCATGTGCGTCAGGAAATGGATAGCGCGGCGATTCGCTTACCACCACGCCCGGCTTTCCTCGGATGTAGCCGGGCATACGAACGTGCCCTGCGAAAAAGTCGTTCCTCACCCGCACGCGGTCTCCCGGCTGAAATTTCTCTCGATCAGGCAAATTTGTTCGTCCGGGAGCACTCGGCTCGGAAAGTGGAAAAGCCCCTTCCGCAAGTTTCTCAAGTTCTTGACGTGATACAATTCCCTTTTCCACGCACAAGGTGGCGAGGCTTGTCAGTGATCTCTCATAGTAGCTCGCGGAAAGATAATGGCGCGGTGGCATGCGCTCGATCGCGTGCCGGTATTCGTCCATGTTGAAGATGCCGCGGCGGACCGCCATGCCGTAGAGAGCATTGACCCGTTTTTCCCACGCCGCATGGAAGGCCGGTGCCCCGATCGAGTAGCGTATCGGCCCAAAACCTTGCCGACCGCCAAGATCATGAATGCCGTCCATTGCTTCACCTCATCCGCCGTTTCGCACGCCCTATAGACGCGCAACGCCTATCATGGATTCTTTGGTCACGATGTCCACGAGCTTGTCTTCCGGCCAACCAATTGTTTCGGGAGGCTGCACCGAAATCACCATGTAACGGGTATCTGCAGTGGTATCCCACACCCGAATTTCGATCTCGGGCGGCAAGTCCAGGCCCATCTCGCGCAACACTGTACGGGATTTACGCACGGCGCGCGCGCGGTAGTCGAGATCCTTGTACCAGTCCGGGGGCAACCCGATGATCGTGAACGCCGTACAGGAACACAGCGTGCAAACGATGACGTTGTGGATCGCCGGCGTGTTCTCCAGCGCAACCAGATGACGATGGTGCGCCGGCATGGTGAGACCCAATTCAGCAACTGCGCCTTTCCCGTTTGCGAAGAGCCGTTGACGAAATGCCGGATCGGTCCACGCCTTGGCGACCACCCTGGCACCATTTCTGGGCACCCATTCCTCTTCAGCCGCGTGCGTCATCGTTTCGATGAAGGGCTTGGGCTCCATTCCCTGCTGCTCGAATACTGCCTCAATAGCAGCGACGCGGCGCTCGACCGGCGCGACCTGCGAGGAGCTGGAATGACTGGCGTCCATTATCGATGTCTCCAATGGTTGCGTAGCTGATTTATCATTACACAAGGTCCAGTCAAGGAGGATTGACCGGTAGCAATGGCGTTCTAGACAGTGCACTAAATTGATCTTGTGCATTGGCAGTTAAGTGCACTGTCGCCGTAATCCTCCTGATAAAAGAAGAGCGGCGACGAAGCTGAGATTTTGCGGCGCGTGCAAAGTGTCCATTTGGGCCTCGAGTTCTGTGGAGGGCGTGACTCTCCGGGGGAACCGCGCGACGCCAGTTGTCGAGGATATCTGCTGCGAGAAAATCCGCGGTTGCAGTTACAGGAGAGGCAACACGTCTGCCTAAGGCGCGCGTTCCGATAAATCGAATTTTTATCAGCCTGCTCCAAATGCCGTAGTCCAGCTCGTTTTGCGGTGTAGAAACCATCCGTTGTTGGTTGCATTTTAGGAAGCCCTCTTCGCCAAGGGAGCTGTCGGTGTCCCTCGCGAGAAATATCGAATTCCTGCCTAGTCAGTCGGCTGCTCGATCCTTCCGGTGCGCTGAAAATACGACATGAGCATCTGGCAAAAGAGCGCCCATGCAGTGCCGAAGCACCAGCCCGCCAGCACATCGCTCGGATAATGAACTCCGAGATATATGCGGCTGACACCGACCAAAAGGGCCAGGATAGCGGCGGTCATTATGAGATGAATGCGAACTGAGCGAGAAGCTTGCGTCTGAGCGAGCATCAAGCCGAGCGTCAGATAGCAGACAGCCGAACTCGCTGCGTGCCCGCTCGGAAAGCTCAGCGTCGAGACCTGAGCGAGTGGAGTGACGATATCGGGGCGCGCTCGCGCAAAGGCAAGCTTGAGAAGGGTATTCAGGAGGGCGCCGCTAAGGACCGTCGCCAGGACAAACAAACCGGCGCGGCGCTTGCCTGCGGTAAAAAGGAATGTGGTTACGATTGTGACCAGCAGTGCAAGTACAGCGGTACTGCCCAGCGCGGTAATGTCTCGCACAACGTCGAGCAACCATGGCGGCCCGATTGGGCGGGACAGGTCGGACCCGTGGCGAAAGGTGACCATCAACCAGCGGTCAAACGCGATAGGCTCTCCTTCGGTCACTTCCTGTGCGATGAACGCAAAACCGAGCAGTAGAACGGCGAAAAATAAGGTCGGTGCCCACGACTTCAGATGCCCGGCAGCATTCTGCCATTCAGTCGTTTTCATATTCGTCGCCTTTGGGGGAGTTTCAACTTCCATCAACCTCCAAAGATGCGACATGAGGTTTGGCGACGAGGCCAAGATGAAATCCGCGTTTGATTACGCTGCCAGTTTCACCTCGATTTCCTGCCTAGCATAAACCTCGTCGGGCGTCCTCCCACCGCTATGCCGCCGAAAACGGAAGTGAGCCAGAGAGCACGGCGTACTGGATCATCCGCCTTCGCGGATGATGACGTCAATATCGTGGTGGCGCAGGCGCGATCTCACGCCACGTCTTGATCGAGGATCTTCACCGCGTCGTCGAGGCCGACCGAGACCAGTTGCGACACGCCGCGCTCGGCCATGGTGACGCCGAACAAGCGGTTCATCCGCGCCATCGTGATCGGATTATGCGTGATGATGATGAAGCGCGTCTCGGTCGACGAAGTCATCTCGTGCAGCAGGTTGCAGAACCGCTCCACATTGTGGTCGTCGAGCGGCGCGTCGACTTCGTCCAGCACGCAGATCGGCGACGGGTTGGTGAGGAACACCGCGAAGATCAGCGCCAGCGCGGTCAGCGCCTGCTCGCCGCCGGACAACAGCGACAGCGTTTGCGGCTTCTTGCCGGGCGGTTTGGCGATGATTTCGAGGCCGGCTTCCAGCGGATCGTCGCTCTCGATCAGGTGCAACGCCGCTTCGCCGCCGCCGAACAATTCGGTGAACAGCCGCTTGAAGTGCTCGTTGACGGTCTCGAACGAGGTCAGGAGACGCTCGCGGGCCTCACGGTTGAGGCTCTGGATGCCCTGGCGCAGCCGCTTGATGGCCTCGACGAGGTCGTCGCGTTCGGTGGTGAGTGCGGTATGCTGGGTCTCGACCTCGCGCAGTTCTTCCTCGGCGCGCAGGTTGACGGCGCCCAGCCGCTCGCGGTCGCGGCGCAGCTTTTCGAGGTTTTCCTCGATTTCGTTGAGCGGCGGCAATTCCGCACCCGGCTCGATCTCGGCGAGTGCCGCCACGGCGTGCGGCTCGACTTCCAGCATGTCGTGGATTTCGCGCTCGATGTCGGAGAGGCGGCGTTTTGTTCCCTCCATACGCTCTTCGGCGCGGGCGCAGGCTTCGCGGGCGCTCGACAATGCCTCGAGCGAGGCTTTGGCGTCACGGTCGGTTTCCGCCATCACGTTCTCGGCGGCTTGCAGCGCATCCGCGGCGACACGGCGGGCGCTTTCGGCGGACTCGATTTCGTTGATCAGCGCGCGGCGCTTTTCCGCAAAGACAGCAGGCGCATTTTCAAGTTCCGCACGCTCTGCCGTGACCTCGGTGAGGCGGGCTTCGATGGTGGCGATTTGCGAGGCCGCGCTTTGCGCGCGGTTCTGCCATTCGTTGCGCTCGGCGAGGATCGCCTGCACGCGGCGGTCGGCAAGCTCGGCTTCGCGCGCCAGCGCCTGCGCTTCGGCACGCACCTGGGCTGCGAGGCGGCGATGGCCGTCGATATCGGCGCGAACGGCTGAGAGCCTGGTTTCGGTCTCGAGGCTCGGCGGCAGTTCCTCCAGCGCCATAGTGGCATTCTCATGCGCGGCCTCGACCTCGCTGCGATCGGCGGCAAGGCGCGTATGGGCTTCCGTCAGCGCCGATTTCCGCGCGGCATGGCGGTTGATCTCGCGTTCGGTGGCGGCATGGCGTTCGCGGGCGGCATCGGCCTCGCGCTGCGCGGCGCGCCAGGCTTCGCGCGCGGCGGACTCGGCGCTCGATGCCATCTTCAGTTCGGTCTCGGCGGTTTCCAGCGCCTGACGCTTGGCGCCGGCCTCAGTGCGGGCCTGCTCCAACTCGTGTTCGATATCGACCAGGCGGGCGCGTTCGGCCAGGCGCCGCGCGGCGCCGGTCGGGGCATGGGCCGCCGCGACAAAGCCGTCCCAGCGCCAGACGTCGCCTTCCAGCGACACCAGCCGCTGGCCGGTCTTCAATTGCGATACCAGTTCCGCGCCGCGATCCTTGGCGACCACGCCGATCTGCGCCAGACGCCGCGCCAGTTCCGACGGCGCCTGGACGTGGGCGGCGAGGGATTCGACACCCTCGGGCAGCGCCGGATCTTCGCCGGTCGCACCGGCATGGGTCCAGCGCATCGGCGCGGAGGGATCGACCGGCGCATCGAGGTCGTCGCCGAGCGCAGCCCCGATCGCCTTCTCATAGCCCTTGGCAACCGTGATGCCGTCGATGATCGGCGGCCACAGGTTCTTGGTCTCGCCATTGACGATCTTCGAAATGGTGCGGGCTTCGGTCTCGAGCCGTTGCACGCGCTTGTCGGCCTCGGCGAGCGGCGCGCGCGAGGCTTCGAGCGTTTGCCGCGCGGCGACGTGGCCGGCTTCGTTCGCCTGTGCCGCGGCTTCCGACTGCGCGAGGTGCTCCTGCGCGGTCTCCATGGCGCCCGCGAGGGCTTCGAGGTCGCCGAGATTGCCGGTTTCCTGCGCGAGCTTCTGCTCGTCGTTGGCGACGTTGGCGAGTTCCTGATCGAGACGGGCCAGCCGGTCGCGATGGGTGCGCACGCCGGCCTCGAGCTGATTGCGCTTGGCGGTGAGGTCGGCGAGCACGGTCGTCAATTCCGTGAACATGCGCTCGGCGGAGGCGAGCGTCGCCTCGGCTTCCGACACGCGCTCATCGACGCCGCTGCGCTTTTCGACCCGCGACTTGATCTCTTCCTTCAATTCGGAATCTTCGGTGTCGAGCCGCTGTAGCGCGACGCCGGCGTCGGATGTCTGCTGCTGCTCGCGGGCGATGTCGGCGGCAAACTGCGTCAGCCGGCGATCGAGCTCGGCGACGCGCTCCTTGGCGCGCTCTTCCTCGCGATCGAGCAGTTCGCGCGCATTGGTCAGGCGCTGCAGTCCGGCCGCGGCGCGGGCTTCGCCCTCGCGCAACGCCGGCAGCTCGGAGGCGCGGATCGCCTGAATGCGTGCCGCTTCGGCCTGTTCGCGGGTGCGTTCGGCCATCTCGCGAACATTGAGGTCATGCGTGCGCGCGGCTTCCGCCACGTCGGCATTGGCCTCGAGCCAACGAAGATGGAACAGCGTCGCCTCGGCCTTGCGTACCTTGGCGGCGACTTCGCGGAACCGAATGGCCTGCCGTGCCTGCTTCTTCAGGCCATCCATCTGGCCGGCGAGCTGCCCGATCACGTCCTCGACGCGCGTGAGGTTGGTTTCGGCCGCCTTCAGCCGCAATTCGGCCTCGTGGCGGCGGGCGTGAAGTCCGGCGACGCCGGCGGCGTCTTCCAGCACGCGGCGGCGCTGCTCAGGTTTGGCCTGAATGATCTCGCCGATCTTGCCCTGGTGAACCAGCGCCGGCGAACGCGCGCCGGTGGCGGCATCGGCGAACAATATCTGCACGTCGCGGGCGCGGACGTCGCGGCCGTTGATGCGATAGACCGAGCCCGCCTCGCGCTCGATCCGGCGCGAGATTTCGAGAATCTCGCGATCGTTCACCGCTGATGGCGCCGAGCGATCGGCATTGTCGATCGTCATCACGACTTCGGCGTGGTTGCGCGCCGGACGGTTGCCGGAACCGGCGAAGATCACCGCGTCCATGTCGGCGGCGCGAAGCGATTTGTGCGAGGTCTCGCCCATCGCCCAGCGCAGCGCCTCGACCAGATTGGATTTTCCGCAGCCGTTCGGCCCGACCACACCGGTCAAGCCCGGTTCGATCATGAAGTCGGTGGGTTCCACGAACGACTTGAAACCGTGAAGGCGGAGGCGCGTGAGTTTCATGAGCACAGATCTCTGTTGGCTGGGCGCGAATCTCCCTGCCGTGACAATACCATAGAAGGCAATGTCGGTGTGTGGACAAGTCGCTCTTTGCGGCTCTTATGGCCCGCGACAATGGCGAGGCCGGGGCTGGAGGGCAACGGCCGCGCGGGCTTTTCCCAAGCCTTTTGCGGGGCTTATGGGATCGTATGAATCCAGTGGACGAATCGGCTTTTCAACAGGGTTTTGATGCGCTTGCCGAATTGCTCGAAGCTGGTTCCCCCGACGATCATGTCGTCACTGACGAAAAAGGTCGGGGAACGAAAAAGGTCGGGGTGCCCTCGACCTTCAATACGTCCAATACGTCTTGGGCAAACTTCTAGCCGGCGCTGATCTTCCCGCCGGCTGATCTTCCCGCCAAATGCGCCGATCAACTCTTCAGCAGCGATTTGATGCGCTTGTCGAATTCCTCGAACCTTGTATCGCCCTTGATCATCTCGCCGTTGATGAAGAAGGTCGGCGTCGAATTGACCTTCAACACGTCGGCGGCGAATTTCTGGTCGGCGGCGATCTTGTCGAGCAGCGCCTGGTCCTTGAGGCAATCTTCCACCTGTTGCTGGCTCAGTCCGGCCTGCTTGCCGATACGGGTCAGCGTTTCCGTGGTGTTCTTGACCACCCAGTCGTTCTGCTGCTTGAACAGCAAGTCGATGACGGCAAAATATTTCGGGGCGTCGTCCTTGGCGATGCAGCGCGCCAGCATCGAGCCGGCGGCAGCCTTGATATCGAGCGGGAATTCGCGGAACACGTAACGGATTTTGCCGCTGTCGATGTATTCCGACTTGATCTTCGGAAATACCTTTTCGTTGAAATCCGCGCAGTGCGGGCAGGTCATCGACGCGTATTCGGTGATGGTCACCGGCGCGTTGGCCGGGCCGAGCCCCATGTCGGGCAGCGATTGCGGCTTGGCGACGTCGGCGGCGTTTTGCGCCATCGCTTCCGTGATCAGCCGCAGCGGCGACAATCCGGCAAGCAGGCTAAGCCCGGTCAGCGACAGGGCGGCGGTGAAGGCGCGGCGCGTGATGATCAAGGTCTGCTCCTGGTCGGCGCGTTCACGCCCGAAGAAGTGTGCAAAAAACAAGCCTTCGCTAGCTTGAAACGATAATTGTGGCAATGGCGGGTTGCGGGCGCCGACGCAGGCGAAAGGCTCAATTTCGCTTGATCGAGGCCCCGAGCCGCGCCAGCGCAGCGCGCAGCTCCTCATCCTCCACCGCGGACAGGGTCTCCGCTACTTTTGCGACCGCCTTCGGGTCCGGTGCGCGGGGCGGCGCCGCCCGATCCCGGCGCGACAACGGCGCTTGCCGCAGCGCCAACCGTCCCACCGCGCTCCAGCCGAAGAAGCGGTTGACCCGTTCCAGGATGACATCGGAGGAATGCTGGATCTCCAGCGCCATCGGGCCTTCGACCCGCAGCACCAGCGTTGCCGGTTCCTGCGGCTGCCCTTCGACCGGCCGCGGCCATTGCATCTTCAGGGGCTCGGAATGGGCGGCGATCCCGGCGCCGGCGATCTCGGACCACCGCGTCACCAGTTCGCGCGCGGCAAACCCCTGCTTGGCATAGGCTTCGGAAAACACGTCGCTGAGCAGGACGGAAAGCGGTTTTGCGCTGATCGGGCCGGGTTTTGCCATGGGCGCTTATAGCACTTTGCAAGGCGGAGGCGGAACCGCCTCGATCGTCGCAAAGAAAGGCGTGGATGCCCGCGACAAGCGCGCGCATGACGTGGAGAGACAAGCGCCTCCGTATTAAACAGTTGTCATGAGCTCTCCCGCGATCGTGAAAGCGAAGCCACCCGACGCCGCATCTGTGTCCGCGGCCCGTCCCGCGCGGCTGCTCGCCTGGTACGATCGCCATCGCCGCCGCTTGCCGTGGCGTCCGCCGGCGGGCGAGCAGGCCGATCCGTACCGGGTCTGGCTGTCCGAGATCATGCTGCAGCAGACGGGCGTGAAAACGGTCGGGCCGTATTTCGAGAAATTTTTGGCGCGCTGGCCCGATGTCGGGGCGCTCGGCCGCGCCTCGCTCGACGACGTGCTGCGGATGTGGGCCGGGCTCGGCTATTATTCACGCGCGCGCAATTTGCACGCCTGCGCGGTGGCGGTGCTGCGCGACCATGGCGGGGTGTTTCCCGATACCGAAGAGGCGCTGCGCACGCTGCCGGGGATCGGGCCCTACACGGCGGCGGCGATATCGGCCATCGCCTTCGACCGCCGCACCATGCCGGTTGACGGCAATATCGAGCGCGTGGTGTCGCGGCTATACGCGGTCGAGGAGCCGCTGCCGCAGGCCAAGCCTGTAATTCAGGCGTTGGCCGCAACGCTGCTGGCTCCATCTCGCGCCGGCGCGACGAGAAAGTCTCGCGCCGGCGGCAACGAGAAGTCTCGCGCCGGGGATAGCGCGCAGGCGCTGATGGACCTTGGTTCGTCGATCTGTACCCCGAAGAAACCGGCCTGCGCGCTGTGCCCGTTCAACGAGGATTGCGCGGCGCGGATGCGCGGCGATCAGGAGATTTTTCCACGCAAGGCGCCGAAGAAGTCGGGAACGCTGCGCCGGGGCGCCGCCTTTATCGTCACGCGCGGCGATGAACTGCTGGTCCGCACCCGGCCGGAAAAAGGCCTGCTCGGCGGCATGACCGAAGTGCCGGGCTCGGACTGGCTTGCCGGACAGGACGACAAATCCGCGCTGAAACAGGCCCCCGCGCTCAAAGGCGTGTCGCGCTGGCATCGGAAAGTGGGCGTCGTCACGCACGTCTTCACGCATTTTCCGCTGGAGCTTGTGATCTACACCGCGAAGGTCTCCGCGCGAATACGCGCGCCAGAAGGCATGCGCTGGGTTCCGATCGCGACACTGGCCGGCGAAGCATTGCCCAATGTGATGCGCAAGGCGATCGCGCACGGGCTGGATCGCTAGTTTGTTTTCTTTGCCCCCACTTTGCTCGAAAACGCGGTCGGGTACCTGCTGCGCCAGCAGCGCGCCTGGTCGAAACCGCGAAGGCGATCCGATAGCACCGGCACTTCTCTCCGTTTCTTGCGGAAGAGGTTTAACTCAGGCTGCGCCTGTCCGCCCTGGCTGAACGATCGAGGGCTTGGCGTTGAGGCCCTCGACCTGGAAGCCGGCGACGCGCTTGTAATTGGCGGCGATGTCTTCCAGTTCCTGCAGCGACAATACATCGGTCACGACCTTGTAGCCGTCAGGCGCGCGTTCCTCGACCAGTTGCATGACCTGTTCCGGCCCGTTGCGCCGGTTCAGTTTGACCAGTTCGGTGGTCGCGGGCCGGCGTTCGGCCTCATAGGCGGTGAGCGCGGCGTTGGTCGGGCCATGCGCCAGGATTTCGCGGGTGAGCACGCGGGCATCGAGGATCGCCTGCGATGCGCCGTTGGAGCCGATCGGGTACATCGGATGCGCGGCATCGCCCATCAATGTGACGCGGCCAAAAGTCCATTGCGGGATCGGATCGCGATCGACGAGCGGATATTCATAGGCGTGCGCGCAATTGCGGATCAGGCCGGGCACATCGAGCCAGTCGAATTTCCAGTCCTTGAACCACGGCAGGAACTCGTCGAGCCTGGCGGTCCGGTTATAGTCCTCGCGCCGCCACTGATAGGTCGGCGGCATGTGCCGCTCGGCGATCCAGTTGATCCTGAATTTGCCGTCGGCATCCGCTTCCTTTGAAATCGGGTAGCAGACGAATTTCAGGATTTCGTGGCCGGCCATGATCATGGTGCGGCCGGAGAGAAATGCGTCCGACGTCGTGATGCCGCGCCACAAAATGCGGCCGTTCCAGATCGGCGGCCCTTCGTCGGGATAGAGTTTTTCGCGGATCGCGGAGTGGATACCGTCGGCGGCGATCAACAATACGCCGTCATGGCTGCCGGCGGGTTTCCCGGTCGCCTTGTCGATGAAGTCGGCGCGCACGCCGGTTGGCGTCTCGGTCCAGCCGGAGAGGTGATGGCTGGTGAGAATGTTCTCGCTGCCCAACCGTTCGGTCGCGGCATCGAGCAGGATCTGCTGCAGCGTGCCGCGATGGATCGAGAATTGCGGCCATTTGTAACCGGCCTCGATGCCGCGCGGCTCGCTCCAGATCGGCTTGCCGTGCTTGGAGAAATAGGCCAGCTCCTTGGTGCGCACGCCGGCCGCATCGAGCCGGTCGTGCAGGCCGAGTTCGATCAGTTCGCGCACCGCATGCGGCAGTACGTTGATGCCGACGCCGAGCGGCTTCAGCTCGGGCACGCTCTCGAACACTTTGGCGGTAACGCCGATTTGGTGCAGGCTGAGCGCCAGCGTGAGCCCGCCGATGCCGCCGCCCGCGATGAGAACAGTCATGATACGCCCTCGATACGCCGACCGATCATATGCATGGTCATGACATGGGATCGCAGCCCTGGGCAACCGCGAAAGACGGTCCGGGGGCGCCCGGAATGGACGGCGAGATAGACGGCGGGCAGGCTTGCCGTTACTCTTGGGCTTTCCACCCTGAGGTTCAACATGTTCAAGCTCTATTACTCCCCCGGCACCTGTGCGCTGGCTTCGCATATCGCCCTGGAAGAGGCGGGCGCCGCGTATACCGCCGAGCGGGTCGACTTCAAAAGCAACCAGCAGAACAGTCCGGAATATCTCGCGGTCAATCCGAAGGGGCGCGTGCCGGCGATGGTAACCGATCGCGGCAACCTGACCGAGACGCCGGCGATGCTGGCCTTCATCGCGCAGAGCTTTCCGCAAGCTAAGCTCGCGCCGCTCGAGGATTCCTTCGCATTCGCGCAGGTGCAGGCCTTCAACAGCTATCTCTGTTCCACGGTGCACGTGGCGCATGCGCATAAGGGGCGCGGCTATCGCTGGGCCACGGAAGAAACATCGTTCGCCGACATGAAGCGCAAGGTGCCGGAAAGCGTCGGCGCCAGCTTTGCGCTGATCGAGCGCGGCATGCTGAAAGGGCCGTGGGTGATGGGCGAGGCCTATACGATCTGCGATCCCTATCTGTTTACGCTTGCGACCTGGCTCGAAGGCGACAATGTCGACCTTGCGACGCTTCCAAGGGTGATGGATCACCGCAAGCGGATGTCGGACCGGCCGGCGGTGCAGAAGGTGCTGGCCGAGCACAAGGCCTAGCCGAGCACAAGGGCCCAGCTATTTCGGCTTGCGCTTCTCGCGCTCCATCTCGCGGCCGATGCCGAGCATGATGTTGCGCAGCCAGATCGAGCCGGGGTCCATCTGGGCGCGGGTCGGATAGAACATGAATTGTTCGTCGATGCCGGGGTCCAGCGGCGGCGCGATGGTTGAAAGCGACAGCGGTCCGGAGAGTGCCGCGATCAGGCGGCGCGGCACAAAGGCGACGAGATCGGTACGGGCGGTGACGTGCAGGGCCTCGATATAGCCGGGCACCACAAGTGCGATGTGCCGTTCGATACCCTTGCTGCGAAGCCAGCGATCGATCAGATCCTCGCTCTGACCGCGGATGATGACGGCAACGTGTCGCGCGTTCAGGAAGGCATCGCGCCGTTTTAGCTTCGCGCCGACCGGGTGGCCGCACCGCACGGCGAGGGCGTCGGCGTCCGTGTAGAGAAGCTGGCGGTGAAATCCCTTGAAGGCATCGCCGATACTGATCACGAGATCGATGGTACGGGCGAATTCCGCCGAGAATATCGCCGGACCGCGCCATGGCACCACGTCGATGCGGACGTGAGGTGCGAGCCGCGTAATCCTTTCCATCAGCGCCGGCATCAGAAGCTCGACCGCAAGGTCAGGCATCATCAGGCGAAAGTGCCGCTCGCTGCGAGCGGCGTCGAAATCATCCGGAATACGAACAGCTGAGCGTACCTGGTCGAGCGCTTGCGCCAGAGGGCCTGCGCAGCGCCAGGGCGCGAGGCGTCAGCTCCATGCGCGCGCCGTTGCGCACCAGCAGGGGGTCGCCGAGGACGTCGCGAAGCCGCTGCAGCGCGTGGCTCGTCGCCGGTTGCGACAAGCCGATCCGCATCGCGGCGCGGCTGACGCTGGTTTCCAGCAGCAGCGCGTCAAGCGCGACGAGTAGATTGAGGTCAAGCGAATTCAAATTCATCAGGCGAATTTATACCATACAATCTATCGATTGGAAGAATGATGCTTCTCCGGATATCCGCTGCGTCAAATCCAGTGTGATGGAGACGACACCATGAGCGCAGCAGCCAACAAGCAATTGGTTCAACAAGTGTACGCCGATGCCGCCAACCGGAGTGGGACGACGTTTTACGACAATCTCGCCGACGACGCGTGCTGGATCGTCACCGGCCAGTATTCATGGTCGCAACAGTTCGGGGGACGCGATGCGATCATGAATGGCCTGATGGGGCACTTTCGTTCGTTCTTCGCCGAGCGGCCGCGGACCGTGGCATTCAACTTTATCGCGGATGGCGAATATGTCGCGGTCGAAGCGCAGGGCGACAATGTAACGAAAGCGGGTCTGCGCTACGACAATCAGTACTGCATGGTTTTCCGGATCGAGAACGGAAAGATCAAGCAGATCAAGGAATATTGCGACTCTGCGCTCGTGGAACGGGTGCTAGGTCCGTTTCCGGCCTCCCGCGTCACTGCTTCGGCCTAAGACAAATCAAGTAGAAGGAACATCCCATGAGCGCGGTCGACAATAAGAAATTGATGGAAACGATCTTTGCCGGCATAGCAGCCGGTGATCGGACGTTGTTCCTCGAAAGTCTCGCCGATGACGCCCGCTGGATCGTCACCGGGCAATACTCGTGGTCGCAGACCTTCAAAGGCAAGGAGGCGCTGTTTCGCGACCTCTATGGCTATCTCGGCACGCTGCTCGCGGAAGGCAGGCGAACGATTGCGCACCGCTTTATCGCAGACGGAGATCACGTCGTCGTGGAGGGGGTCGGCGAAATGCGGACAAAAGCCGGGGTTCCCTACAACAACGACTATTGCCTGATCTACCGCCTGAAGGACGGCAAGATCGTTGAGATCAGGGAGTATTGCGACTTGGCTCTGACGGAGAAAGTTCTCGGCAAATATCCGGCGCGGGCCCCGGCCTGATCCCGCCCGGTGGCGTCGCATAAGAGGCAACGACGCTTGAAAACGAAAACGGCGCCCGCGAGGGCGCCGTTTTGCGATATGGGCCAGATCAGGCCGCTTTGGTCTTGAGGTGGCGGAACATGACGTTCTTTGCCTCGTCGTCCATTTCGGCCTTGAAGGTGAACTTGTCCTTCAGCGCGATCGCCTTCGGCGCGGCGGGCCGGGCCGAGACTTCGTCGACCAGCCGCTTCACGTTTGGATATTTCGTATAGACGTCGTCGCCGAGGATGAAGGGCGCCAGCCGCGCCCAGCCCCAGAACGCCATGTCGACAATGGTATAGGTATCGCCGACCATGTACTTGTTCTTGGCGAGATGGTCGTCGAGGATCTTGTAGTGACGGTGCGCCTCGAACTGGTAGCGGTTGTGGGCGTATTCCAGGTCCTTCGGTGCAAAGTGCTTGAAATGCACGGCTTGACCGGAATAGGGGCCGAGGCCGGTGGCGATGAACATCAGCCAGGACAGCGTCTGCGCGCGGTTGGCCGGCGTGTTGGCGGGCAAAAACTTGCCGGTCTTCTCGGCGAGATAAAGCAGGATGGCGTTGGAGTCGAACACGAACACGCCGTCATCGTCGATCGCCGGCACCTTGCCGTTCGGGTTCACCTTGAGGAATTCCGGCTTGAACTGCTCGCCCTTGCGGGTATCGACCGGGATCAGTTCGCAAGGAAGGCCCGACTTCTTCCAGGAAGAGCGCGACCTTGTTCGGGTTCGGTGCGCCGTTGAAGTAGAATTTCAGCATTAAGTGCTCCCTTGCTTCTTTGTTGCCGACAAAAATCGGGACGCGGCGGCACTGCCGCGGGCGGGGTTTCCATGCTCAAATTTTTGGGGGAAGTGCAAGCGACGAGTTCGTGAGGGGCCCGCCAAGGGCGTAGCTTCCAGCGTGCCGTCGCCTTGAGCCCCGCGTTGCGGCGTGGTTCGTGGGGTTGACCCGTGCGCTGCCCAGATCAGCCGAAGCAGATTCCGCAAAGGCCGGCGCCGGCCATTCCGGCTCCCGCGACGATCATGAGAAATGCGAAGCGCATTTCGGTCCGCAGATTTGTCCGCTGCAGCGCCCGTTCGGACTGCCGCGTGTAGCCGTGGACGATGATCTGCTCGCTAAAGGCGCTGTTGGCCTCGAGCGTGTCGGTGAAGCCGACACAGATCATCAAGATCCCGAAGATGACGAGTCCGCCGAATCCCAGCAAGCTCAACAACAGAATCGGAAACGCGCCGACGAAGAAAATCGGCAACAGCGGCACCACAATGAGCGACTCGGATCCCCGCGAACGCATTTGGCAGCCTCATGTGCAGCAACCAATGCTGTTGACCATGGTCCGCAATCAAGGCGAAAAACCGGCTCGCTTGCCTGCGCACGCGGCACGGCTGCCATGCCTGATGGTCGTGGAAGTTGGGCTGGAGCCAGGCATAGGGGCATTTCGCCCCATATGCGGTCGTAGCGGCGGCTTTGCTGCGCTGCGATTTGAGCCGGAGACGGACTGGAAAGTCAGCCCGCCGCCATCTCGGAGCGGATTTCGGCGCGCAGCTCGTCGATCAGCCTGAGGCCCTTCTTGGTTTCGACGTGCCAGAAGGTCCAGCCGTTGCAGGCTTCCGACCCTT
This sequence comes from uncultured Alphaproteobacteria bacterium, assembly GCA_963847015.1. Lineage (GTDB taxonomy): Bacteria > Pseudomonadota > Alphaproteobacteria > Rhizobiales > Xanthobacteraceae > Bradyrhizobium. The sequence goes on from CAWJYI010000014.1 coordinate 168,763, forward strand.
GCGCCACCGCGCCGATGCGGTGGATCGAGCCGACCTTGTCGCCGAGCATGATGGCGCCGTCGGCGCGCACCAAAGCGCCGTGGCGCTTCTTGGAGTCGACGAGTTTGGTGCCGGGCGGAATCATGCCGCGCTCGATCAGTTCGGAGAATGCGACGCGCGGTGCATCGCGCGCGGTCATGAACGGTGCGAGTGTTGCTTCCGGCAGCGGCTCGATCGCCGCGATGCGCGCTTCCGCCGCAGCGGCATAGGTCTGGTCGCGTTCGAAGCCGATGTAGCGGCGGCCGAGACGTTTTGCCACGGCGCCGGTGGTGCCGGTGCCGTTGAAAGGATCGATCACGAGATCGCCGGGCTTTGACGACGACAGCAGCACGCGCGCCAGCAGACCCTCGGGCTTCTGGGTCGGATGCACTTTCTTGCCGTCGGAACCCTTGAGGCGTTCTTCGCCGGTGCAGAGCGGGATCAGCCAGTCGGAACGCGCCTGCACGTCCTCGTTCGCGGCCTTCAGGGCCTCGTAGTTGAACGTATAGCCCTTGGCCTTCTCGTCGCGCGCGGCCCAGATCATGGTCTCGTGCGCATTGGTGAAGCGGCGGCCGCGGAAATTCGGCATCGGATTGGTCTTGCGCCAGACGATGTCATTGAGAACCCAGAAGCCGAGGTCCTGCATGATCGCGCCGACGCGGAAAATATTGTGGTAGGAGCCGATCACCCACAGCGTCGCCGACGGTTTCATGACGCGGCGGCAGGCGAGCAGCCAGGCGCGGGTGAAATCGTCATAGGCGGCGAAGGATGAAAACTTGTCCCAGTCGTTGTTGACGGCATCGACATGGGATTCGTCGGGGCGCTTGAGATCGCCCTTCAACTGCAGATTATATGGCGGATCTGCGAACACCAGATCGACGGAGCCGGAGGGAAGTTTCGACATCTCGGCGACGCAATCGCCTACGACGATACGAACATCGGACTCGGACTCGAATTTAGTGCGGGGCGCCCTTGCAGACGCCCCGCGACGCGACTCTACCATGACTCAATTACTCTGACTCAGGCGACGCTGTCGGCGACGCGGGACTAAACAACCGACTGGCGATACATTGACCGGGCAAAGTAAAAATCGACTTAATCAGGATTGTCGCAGGCAGAGATTGCCGAGGCGAATTTGCGGGTCTTTGCGCACTAGAGCGTTTTCGAGCGAAGTGGATACCGGTTCGCGTAAAGAAAACGCGTCAAAACAAGGATCTAGTGCTTCGGTTCTGATTTAATCAGAACCGATCATGCACTAGGCAATATTTGCCGGGCGGGTTATTGATTAATGGAATGGAAATTTTACGTGATCGCTGCGTTGGGTATTCTGAGAGCAATCAGCCGGGATGAGGAAATACCGCCATGCGTTACGATGATTTTCGCCGCAGCGACGATATCGATGACCGGCGCGATGACAGCGGCGGCGGAATGGGCGGTGGCGGCGGCGGCTTTGGCCTGCCGATGGGCGGCGGCGGGCTCGGCATCGGTACCATCATCGTGCTCGGTCTTGTCGGCTACGCCTTCGGCATCGACCCGCGCATTCTGATCGGCGGTGCGGAAATCCTCACTGGCGGCAACCAGTCGTCGACCTACCAGACCGATCGCCGGTCGGCGCCGGCCAAGACCGGCGCGCCAAAGGACGAGATGGGCAGCATGATCTCCGGCATCCTCGGCGAGATCGACGATCGCTGGAGCGAGATTTTCCAGGCCAGCGGGCAATCCTATTCGGGTCCGCGCATCGTATTGTTCCGCAACGCCACCAATGGCGGCCGCTGCGGCATGGCGCAGTCGGCGATGGGGCCGTTCTATTGCCCGCCGGACAAACAGATATTCCTCGACACCAATTTCTTCCGCGAGGTCGAGACGAAGTTTCGCGGCTGCTCGGGCAATGCCTGCAAATTCACCACGGCCTATATCATCGCCCACGAGGCCGGCCACCACATCCAGAACCTGCTCGGCATCCTGCCGCGCGTGACGCGGATGCAGCAGCAGGCCGGCAGCAAGGCGGAGGCCAACGCGTTGCAAGTCAGGGTCGAACTGCAGGCGGATTGCCTGTCCGGCGTCTGGGTCAACCGCGAGGAGAAGAAGCGGCCGGGCTTCCTCGAAGCCGGCGATATCGACGCCGCGCTGACCACGGCGACCGCGATCGGCGACGACACGCTGCAGCGGCAGGCGACGGGCAGGGTGGTGCCGGACTCCTTCACCCACGGCTCCGCCGCGCAGCGCAAGCAATGGTTCATGACCGGCTATCAGCAGGGCACGGTGCAGGCCTGCAACACGTTCGGTTCGGGTGGGTGATGAGTAGCTGACGAGCATCGTCGTCATGGCCGGGTAAAAACGACGAAGCGCGTCTTTGCACTTGAAGTCCCGGCCTTCGACGTCTTTGCTGGCCGAGAGAACTCAAGACCAAGAAAACTTAAGACCAAGAAAACTTAAGACCAAGAGAACTCAAGACACGGATGCCCGGCGCAAGGCCGGGCAAATCGAGAAGAACAAGTGATGTCCTCCGTCGACGAAACCAAACAATTCGTGCCGCTCAATATCGCGGTGCTGACGATTTCGGACACGCGCTCGCTCGCCGACGATAAATCGGGGACGACGCTGGCGGACCGGCTGGTCGCGGCCGGCCACCATCTCGCGGCGCGCGAGATCGTCGCCGATGATGTCGATGCGATCCGCGTCATCATCAGGCGGTGGATCGCCGATCCGGGCGTCGATGCGATCATCACCACCGGCGGCACCGGCTTTACCGGCCGCGACGTGACGCCGGAAGCGATCGAACCGCTGTTCGAAAAGCGGATGGACGGTTTTTCGATCGCGTTCCACATGCTGAGCCACGCCAAGATCGGCGCCTCGACGGTGCAGAGCCGCGCGACGGCCGGCGTCGCGGGCGCGACCTTCATTTTCTGCCTGCCGGGCTCGCCCGGCGCCTGTCGCGACGGCTGGGACGGCATCCTCGCCGCTCAACTCGACTACCGCACCCGGCCCTGCAATTTCGTCGAGATCATGCCGCGGCTGGATGAGCATTTGCGAAGGCCGAAGGCGAAGGGCGCGTCGGCTTAGTCTCTCCGTTCGTCATTCCGGGGCGATGCGAAGCTCGAACCACGATGTGCAATTGCACATCGGGAATTCGCGATTCCCGGTGCGCAATTGCGCACCTGAGGTCTGGTCCTGCGGACCATCCCGGAATGACGAACTACAGTTCCATCTCCCAGGTCTCGCCAACCAGGCTTTGCCCAAAGCTGCGATGCGGCTCGGTCGCGACCAGCACGAAGCCGGCGTCCTGATAGATTTTCCGCGCCGCGACCAGGATGCTCTGGGTCCACAGCGTGATCCTGCGATAGCCGCACTGCCGAGCGAAGGCGATGCACTCGCTGACCAGCCGCTGCCCCAATCCCTGTCCGCGCCCCGCCGGATCGACCAGCAGCAGTCGGAGCTTTGCGATTTCGTCGGTGTGGCGCACCAGAAACACGGAGCCGACTGGCGCGCCGTCGATGTCGGCAATCCAGCAGCGTTCGCGCGAGGCATCGAACGAGGCGAGGTATTTTGCCGCGATCTCCGCGACCAGGGCTTCGAACGAGGAATCGAAGCCATATTCGCTGGCGTAGAGCGCGCCGTGGCTCTGCACCACCCAACCCATGTCGCCCGGGCGGGGATCACGCAGTTTAGCAGGCCGCGATCGGCGCACCGGCATCGTCGAGCAGCCGTTCGATCTCGGCCATGGCCCCGATCAGCCGCTGGCTGCCAGCGCGCGGCAGCGCCGCCAGCATCGCGGCGACATCGTCCTGCGAACTGCGCTCGAGCTTTGCGAATGCCTGACGTCCCTTGGCCGTCAGGGCGAGCCGGTACTGCCGTCGGTCCGACGGCAGCGGCTTGCGGGTGATCAGGCCGTTTTCATCGAAGTTCTGGACGATCCGGCTGAGATAGCCGGCATCGAGACCGAGCTCGGTGCCGATCTCCTTTGCCGACGGCTCTTCCCGGTGCGCAAGTTCGTACAGCACCCGCGCCTCGCTCAGCGAATACGGGCTTTCCAGAAGCTGCTGGTCGAGCACACCGAGCTTGCGGGTGTAGAAGCGGTTGAAGGCGCGCACCGCTGCGATCTGGCTGTCGGAATCCAGTGAAGACATGGCTCACCTCGATGGCGCATCTCGATACTTGCCATTGTCAAATAATTATTTGACTTTGGCAAGTATATGGGCGTTTTCGGGCGAAAATCTGCCTATCGGTGTGAAGGGCTAGGCGACCACCATGATCCGGCTGCGCAGCATCGTGCGCGAGCGGCGGCCAAGCTGCCGCAACAGGCGGGCCTCGGAGCGGCGGGAATCCGGCCGGTAGCCGCCGAGCCGGTCGTAATGATCGCGCGCGATCAGCAGGCCTTGTTCCGCGGATGGTCCTGCGATCATGCGGGCGACGAATTTGAGACCGTCGCGCAGCCGCGTGTCGGCGTAGGGCGAGCGCGCATAGCGAAAAATCCCGGCGCGGGGCCGGCCGCTGCTCGAAACGCCCTGAATGAATTGCGTGGTCTCTTCGATCCAGCCGCTGTCGAGCACGGCGCCGGCATGCAGGAACATCAGCCACGGTGAACGCGCCTGCCGCGCGCCCGCCGCCAAAGCCGCGGCGCGGGTTCCCTCAAACGATAAGAAGCGACAGCCGGCGACGTCGGCGACCCGCTCGATGACACCGGTGCCGGCACGATCGACCAGCAGCACCTCGCGTACGATACCGGCTGCCGCTCCCGGCACCAGGGCCGCTAGCGTTGCGACGGCGGGCTGCTCCACGCCATCAGTCGGAATAATTACGCTCAGCATGAATGAGGCTTCGGTGGCTCAAACGGTGAAAAACGCCGCACTGTTATCACCTTGTCACACTCAAAACAGCCGTCCCCGTGCAGTTTTTTGCGGCAGGCGGCTACCGATCCGATCCAGGCTTTTCCGTCCGCTGTGAATTGTTGGTGTCTATGTTCTTGATTTGTTCTTAAGGCGTGCTATGTACAGACCATGAGCCGAGCATCCTCTCATGCCCTCAAGCACCCGCCGGTAACGGCGCCCTCCGAACCGGCGGGTGCGACTCCTTTTCCCGAACTCGAGGTCGCGATCGAGGCCGATCGGCGTCGCGGTCGCGGCGCCCAGTCCAACGCCACTGGCCGGTTCGAGGCCGAGGCGCGGGTCGCCTTCGACGATGGCTGGCAGAGCCTGGAAGACCTGCCGCCCTTCAAGACCACGGTCACGCTGGACACCTCGCGCAAGGTGATCGCCCGCAACAACTCGCCCGATATCGGCTTCGACCGTTCGATCAATCCTTACCGGGGTTGCGAGCATGGCTGCGTCTACTGCTTCGCGCGGCCGACCCATGCCTATCTCGGCCTGTCGCCCGGGCTCGATTTCGAGTCCAGGCTGCTGATCAAACCGGATGCGCCGGAACTGCTGGAAAAGGAGCTGGCGGCGCCGGGTTACGAACCGCGCATGATCGCGATCGGCACCAACACCGATCCCTATCAGCCGATCGAGCGCGAGCACAAAATCATGCGCGGCATTCTCGAAGTGCTGGAGCGCACCGGCCATCCGGTCGGCATCGTCACCAAATCGTCGCTGGTGACGCGCGACATCGACATTCTGGCGCGGATGGCGAAACGCAATCTGGTCAAGGTCGCGTTGTCGGTGACGACGCTCGATCCCAAACTCGCGCGCACCATGGAGCCGCGGGCCTCGACGCCGCCGAAGCGGCTGGAGGCGATCAGGAAGCTGGCGGACGCCGGCATTCCCGCGACCGTGATGGTGGCGCCGGTGATTCCCGCGCTGAACAATTCCGAGATCGAGCGCATTCTGGATGCCGCGGCCCATGCCGGCGCCAAAGAGGCGAGCTACGTGCTGCTGCGGCTGCCGCTGGAAGTGCGCGATCTCTTCCGCGAATGGCTGATGGCGAATTATCCCGACCGCTATCGCCACGTCTTCACGCTGATCCGCGACATGCGCGGTGGCCGCGATTATGACTCGCAATGGGGAACGCGGATGAAGGGCACCGGCCCGATGGCCTGGATGATAGGACGCCGGTTCGAAATCGCCTGCGAAAAACTCGGCCTCAACAAGCGGCGTTCGAAATTGACCACGGATCATTTCGCCAAGCCGAGGCGAAGCGGACAGCAATTGAGCTTGTTCTAAAGACGACGGAATCCTGCAGTCGTCGTTGGGGATGATGGAAACAGTATGAGTAACAAACAGCCGATGCCCGTTCCGCGATTAACCGTCATCACACTCGGCGTCAGTGACATGCGCGCCAGCATCGCCTTTTACGAGGCGCTCGGCTTTGCGCGAAAATTTCGCGCGACCGGCGAGGCCGTTGCCTTCTTCGACACCGGCGGGCCTGTGCTCGGGCTTTTCCCCTGGGATCAACTCGCGCAAGACGTCACGCTGCCGGACAATCCTCGGCCGCAGGCGTTTCGCGGAACGACGCTCGCCTGGAATTGCAGCACGACGGAAGAAGTGGACCTGGTGCTGGATTTTGCGATCGCCAAGGGCGCGTCGTTGTTGAAGCCCGCACACAAGACCGACTATGGCGGCTATTCCGGATATTTTGCAGATCCCGACGGTCATCCCTGGGAAGTCGTGGTTGCACCGGGCATCGAGGTCGGTGAAGACCGGCGCGTTCACCTGCCGGATTAGCGTCATGCCCGAAAGTTGCGGTATGCCAAGGACTGAATAACAAGAACTGAATAGCGGGAATTGCCAGCGGTTCCCGGTTGCGCCGTGACGCGCGCTTGCGCACCATCCCGGCATGATTCGGGATAAATCCGCAAAGAAACCGGCCAAGCTGCCCAAGGGCGTGATCGCGGTCACGCCGCCGAGCTTTCGCCGCGAGCGTGCGCTGATCAAGCGCGGCGTCTGGCCGGTGGCCGGTTGCGACGAGGCCGGGCGTGGGCCGCTGGCGGGCCCGGTGGTGGCGGCGGCCGTGGTGCTGAACCCGAAGCGGATTCCCAAAGGCATCGACGATTCCAAGCGGCTGACGGCAGAGCGCCGCGAAGAGCTGTTCGAAGAGATCTGCGCGACGTCGTCGTTCGCGGTCGCCTTTGCCTCGCCGGCGCGGATCGATCGCGACAATATCTTGCGCGCCTCGCTGTGGGCGCTGGCGCGGGCCGTGCATGCGCTGCCCGAACTCCCGAAACATGTGTTCGTCGATGGCCGCGACCGGATCGACGCGCCCTGCGACTGCGATGCCGTGATCGGCGGCGACGGGATCGTGATGTCGATCGCGGCAGCCTCGATCATCGCCAAGGTGACGCGCGACCGTCTGATGTGCGCGCTGGCGCAGGATTGCCCGGGCTACGGCTTCGAGAGCCACAAGGGTTATGCCGTGCCGGAACATCGGGAGGCCCTGGATCGGCTGGGACCGAGCATCCATCACCGTCGTTTCTTTGCCCCCGTCATCGCCGCGCGGGCGAAACATTACCCCGAGACGATTGAACGCGATCTTTTCGCCGTCGTGGATACATCGATCGCCGCGGAAATCTCTTCGGAGGTTTCGGCAACAATCTAAGCAGGTTGCTTCGGCGGCTGGCGCGCTCTATCAAACCTTCTGGAATAAAGCCGACTGACGCCACCGGCTCGGGCATTTCGGACGTTTCATGCGTTTCACCTCCCTGGTTGTCGAACTGATCCGCGCCCGGCCGCGGCTGGTGGTCTGGCTCGTGGTGCTGCTGCAGGCAGCGCTGTGGCTGATCCTGCCGACGCTGCTCTATCGCAGCCCGCCCGGCGATCTCGCGACGGTGCTGGCATTTGGCAGGGAATATCAGGTCGGCACCTCTCTCGGTCCGCCGCTCGCATTCTGGGTCGCCGATATCGCTTTCCGCGCCGCCGGCAACCACATGTTCGGCGTCTATCTGCTGGCGCAGCTATGCGCGGTCGCGACGTTCTGGGCCTTCTATCACCTCGCACGCGCCATCGTTGGCGGCCAGCAGGCGGTGCTCGCGGTGCTGCTCTCCATGACGATCGTGGCCTTCAGTTCGCCCGGCGTCGAATTCGGTCCAATGGTGCTGGCCCGCCCGCTCTGGGCGCTGCTGCTCCTGCATACATGGCAAATCATCGGCCAGAACCGGAACAATGAGTGGTTCGCCTGGTCGATCGCGGCCGGCCTGTTGCTGCTGACGACCTCGGTTGCGATCGGGCTGTTGCTGCTCATCGCCGGATTTGCGGTTGCGACGTTGCGCGGCCGGCGCACGCTGATGTCGCTCGATCCGCTTTATGCGCTGCTGGTGATCGTCGTCCTGGCGCTGCCCTATCTCATATGGCTGCTGCGCGCCGATACGCTTGCCGCGCCGCCCTGGCCGGCGATCGCCGATCTCGGTGCGCGCGCCAGGCATTGGGGCGCGCTGCTCGGCGGGCTGGTGCTGGCGATGTCCGGCATCGTGCTGCTGGTGATTCTCAATTCCGGCTGGTTCGCCCGCAGCGCCGAGGATTCGCCGATCATCTACCGGCCGCCGGTCGATCCATTGGCGCGCCAGTTCGTCTATTTCTTTGCCATCGGCCCGGCACTATTGGGAAGCCTGATTTCCGGCCTGTTCAATCTCGAGAGCGTTGCGGGTGGCGCCGGCGTCGTCCTGTTGATGTCAGGGCTTGCGGTGATCGTGGCGACCGGGGATCTGATCTATCTGCGGCGCCAGCGGTTGTTGCGCTCGGTCTGGGCGACGGCGGTTGTCGTGCCTGCTTTTGTCGCGATCGCGACCACGCTTTTGTTGCCCTGGACCTCCGGCACCGAAGTGCCGACCTCGCTGCCGGCAGTGGCCATCGCACATTTTTTTGGCGACAGTTTTGAGCGGCGCACCAATCAGCGGCTGCGGGCGGTGGCCGGCGATCCGCAACTGGCGAGTTTCATCGCCATGGATACCGGACGTCCGCATCTCCTGCTCGACGCCACGCCGGAACGGACGCCCTGGCTGACGACGGCGAAATTCAACGAGACCGGCGGGGTCGTGGTCTGGCGCGCCGCAGATACCGTGGGCACCCCGCCTGCCGACATCGCCAAACGATTTCCCGGCCTGGTGCCGGAAGTGCCGCGCGTTTTCGAATGGATGGTGAACGGCCGCCAGCCGTTGTTGCGGATCGGCTGGGCCATCGTGCGGCCAAAGGGGCAATAAACGAGGATGTCCCTCCGGGATTGGTGCCTAAGCACCAGCCCGAACGGCACCTTTACATTCTCAGGCTTGAGCCACCTGTTCCAGCGCTTTCGCGATCGCACGCAAATCCTGCCACGACATCCGCTTGTAGGACGGCGACCGCAACAGATAGGCCGGGTGGAACGTGGCGATGGCGCGGATCGTGCGCGTGCCGGTCTCGTAGTCGAACCATTTGCCGCGGGTCCGCATAATTCCCTCGCGGGTCGACAGCAGTGTTTGGGTCGAGGGATTGCCGAGCGTCACCAGCACGTCGGGGTTCACCAACTCGATCTGCCGTTGAATGAACGGCAGGCAGATCTGGGTTTCCTGCGGCGTCGGCGTCCGGTTGCCGGGCGGCCGCCACGGAATCACATTGGCGATATAGGCCTTGCTGCGGTCGAGCCCGATCGCTGCGATCATCCGGTCCAGCAATTTGCCGGAACGTCCGACAAAAGGCAGGCCCTCGATATCCTCATCGCGCCCGGGGGCTTCACCGACGAACATGATGCGCGCCTGCGGATTGCCGTCGGCAAACACCAGCCGCGTCGCTGTGTGTTTCAGCGCGCAGCCGTCGAAATTTTCCAGGAGCGCCCGCAGCGCCTCCAGCGAGGGCGCGGTTCGCGCCGCTTCCCGCGCGGAACTGACTGCCGCCTCCGGCGCAATGGCCGCATTGGCCACCCGTGGCGCGACCGGGGCCGTCGCCGGCATTTCCCGCAACGCTCTCGGCGGTGCCGTCTCGCGGGACGCGGTGGCGGATGTCGAGGATGGAACGGCGTCGGCCTCAGCCAGCCGGTCGACCGGCTCGTCCGTCAGCGCGCAATCGACTCCGGCCTCCAGATAAAAGGCCAGCAATTGCTGAACGGTAGGGGCGGGTTCGCCGTGAGGGGTCATGGGGCTAATCTAGGACGCATTGCGTCAATGCGAAACGCCTGACATGGCATTTCCATGGTTGTTCTCTGGGCAAAAATCGGAAACAACGGAGGCCTTTAGAAGCGTTCTCAAGCCTGCCGGGATCCGACCATGAGCACCGAAGAACTTCCCCCGCGCGAATCCATGGAATTCGACGTCGTGATCGTCGGCGCCGGGCCGTCAGGCCTGTCGGCGGCGATCCGGCTGAAACAGCTCAACGCCGACCTCAACATCGTCGTGGTGGAGAAGGGGTCCGAAGTCGGCGCGCACATCCTGTCGGGCGCGGTGATCGATCCGGTCTCGCTCGACAAACTGATTCCGGACTGGCGCGAGGACGCGGACTGTCCGCTGAAAACCCAGGTCAAGGACGACCGCTTCTACTGGATGAGTGCGGGCGGCGCGATCCGGCTGCCGAACTTCATGATGCCGCCGCTGATGAACAATCATCACTGCTATATCGGCTCGCTCGGCAGTGTCTGCCGCTGGCTGGCGCCGAAAGCGGAGGCGCTCGGCGTCGAAATCTACCCGGGTTTTGCCGCAGCCGAGGTGCTCTATGACGACAAGGGCGCGGTGCGCGGCATTGCGACCGGCGACATGGGCATCGCCAAGGACGGCTCGCACAAGGATTCCTTCACGAGGGGCATGGAACTGCTCGGCAAATACACGCTGTTCGCCGAAGGCGCGCGCGGCAGCCTCTCCAAGCAGCTGATCGCGAAATACTCGCTCGATGCCAAGAGCGAACCGCCGAAATTCGGCATCGGCTTGAAGGAAGTATGGGAGATCGATCCTTCCAAGCACCAAAAGGGCCTGATCCAGCATTCGTTCGGCTGGCCGCTGAACAATTCGACCGGCGGCGGCTCGTTCCTTTATCACTACGACGACAACAAAGTGGCGGTCGGCTTCGTCGTGCATCTGAACTACGACGATCCCTATCTGTCGCCGTTCGACGAATTCCAGCGCTTCAAGACGCATCCCTCGATCCGCACGGTGTTCGAAGGCGGCAAGCGGCTGGCCTATGGCGCGCGCGCCATCACCGAGGGCGGTTATCAATCGGTGCCGAGGCTGAGTTTTCCGGGCGGCGCGCTGATCGGCTGTGCGGCAGGCTTTGTGAACGTGCCGCGCATCAAGGGCGTGCACAACGCGATAGGCAGCGGCATGCTCGCCGCCGAGCACGTTGTCGCTGCGCTCGTCGCCGGCCGCGCCAATGATGAACTGGTCGACTACGAAAACGCCTGGCGTGATTCCGCCGTCGGCAAGGATCTGCACCGGGTCCGCAACGTCAAACCGCTGTGGTCGAAGTTTGGCACCATCGTCGGTGTCGCGCTCGGCGGGCTGGACATGTGGTGCAACACGCTGGGCTTTTCGCTGTTCGGAACCCAGTCGCACGCCAAGCCCGATCGCAGGACGCTCGACCCGGCGAAAACCCATGCACCGATCGCGTATCCGAAACCGGACGGCAAGATATCGTTCGACAAGCTGTCGTCGGTATTCATGTCCAACACCAATCACGAAGAAGACCAGCCGGTTCATCTGAAGGTCGCCGATATGAACCTGCAGAAGATGTCCGAGCACGATGTCTATGCCGGCCCGTCCAACCGCTATTGCCCGGCCGGCGTCTATGAATGGGTCGAGGAAGCATCCGGTCCCAGATTCCAGATCAACGCCCAGAACTGCGTCCACTGCAAAACCTGCGACGTAAAGGACCCGAACGGTAACATTACGTGGGTTCCACCCGAGGGCGGCGGCGGACCCAATTACGAGGCCATGTGACAGGTCCTGACCACGATTGCGTGAGGTGGGGCATGCTAACATCCGCCCCGGCCACGATACCGCCACAGTGCAAGCGTTTCCCCGGGGGTGCCGGCTAAATCGGCGGCCTAACGGTCTATTCTGCCAATTGATTCGCCAGATCGTCCTTGATGTTTCCTTGGTGTTTCTTTGGCCTATCCTTGCGGTTGAACGCCAAAAGCGGCATTGTTACTGGCCTTGATGCCGCCGCTTGGGTCGCATTCAAGATGATCCATAAATAGGATGATCCTTCAATTCCTGGAGCTAGGCGAACCCTGATGCTTTCCACTCGTTTCAATCGTTGGACGATCGCCGCAGTCACCATCGCCGCACTGGCCGTGCCCGGGCAGCTTCTGGCACAAACGCCCGAGCATACCGGCGACAACTCGGCGCAATTCCCGAGCAAGTCCGATCTGAAGGGGCTGACCACGTCGGGCAGTTACCTTGCCGCGCGCCACGCCAGCGTTGAGCGCGACGCCAGCTCGGCTGCGGCGTTCTATCGCTCGGCGCTCCGCACCGATCCGAAGAACAACGAATTGCTCGATCGGGCCTTCATCTCGTCGTTGGCGGATGGCGACATCGACGAGGCCGTCAAGCTCGCCGACCGCATCCTGACGCTGGACAAATCCAACCGCGTCGCCCGGCTCGTGGTCGGCGTGCGCGACCTGAAGGCGAAGAAATACGCCACCGCGCAGATCAACATCAACCAGTCGATCCGGGGACCGATCACCGACCTGGTTGCGACGCTGTTGTCGGGCTGGGCCAGCTATGGCGCCGGCGATGCCAAAGCCGCGGTCGCCAATATCGACAAGCTGACGGGACCGGAATGGTATCCGCTGTTCAAGGACCTGCACGCCGGCATGATCCTGGAACTCGCGAACAAGGAAAAGGACGCCGGTGCGCGCTTCGAGCGCGCCTACAAGCTGGATGATTCCATGCTGCGCGTTTCCGAGGCCTATGCGCGCTGGCTGTCGCGTAACAAGGACGCCGCGGCCGCGACCGCGATCTACGAGACGTTCGACAAGAAGTTGCCGCGCCACCCGCTGGTGCAGGAAGGCCTGCGCGAGAGCAAAGCCGGCAAGAAGATGTCGCCGCTGGTCGAAACGGCGCAGGCCGGCGCCGCCGAGGCGCTCTACGGCATCGGCGCGACGCTGACCCGACGCGGCGGCGAGGATCTGGCGCTGGTTTATCTGCAGCTCGCGCTCTATCTGCAGCCCAATCATCCGCTGGCGCTGCTGTCGCTCGCCGATCTCTATGAATCGGTGAAGAAGCCGCAGATGGCGATCAAGGTCTATGAGCGGATGCCCGCCGGTTCGCCGTTGAAACGCAATGCGCAGATCCAGCTCGCCACCAATCTCGACGCCGCCGACCGCAGCGAAGAGGCGATCAAGATCCTGAAGGACGTCACCGCCGAAGATCCCAGGGACGTCGAGGCGATCATGGCGCTCGGCAATATCGAACGCGGCCGCAAGAAGTTTGCCGACTGCGCCACGACCTATACCAAGGCGGTCGAGGCGCTGCCCGCGGCCAACGACAAGAATGCCTGGGTCACCTACTACTATCGCGGTATCTGCGAGGAGCGCTCCAAGCAGTGGAGCAAGGCCGAGGTCGATATGCGCAAGGCGCTCGAGATGCAGCCCGAGCAGCCGCATGTGCTGAACTATCTCGGCTATTCCTGGATCGACCAGGGCATCAATCTCGACGAAGGCATGAAGATGATCAAGCGCGCCGTCGATCAGCGTCCTGACGATGGCTATATCGTGGACTCGCTGGGCTGGGCCTACTACCGCATCGGCAATTTCGAAGACGCGGTGAAAAATCTCGAGCGTGCGATCGATCTGAAGCCCGAAGATCCCACCATCAACGACCATCTCGGCGACGCCTATTGGCGCGTCGGCCGCACGCTGGAAGCCAAATTCCAGTGGGCCCATGCCCGCGACCTCAAGCCCGAGGCAGAAGAATTGCCGAAGATCGAAGCCAAGATCGAGAACGGCCTGCCCGAGGACACCTCTTCTGCGGCTTCCGCCGAAAAGAAGAAAGAGGACGGCAAGGGCGGCTGATCGCAACGCTTTGGGGGAAGGCGGTCGTCGTGCCGGCACTGGTTGAGGAGGGGCGGGCCAAGGTCAATTTGACCTTGGTGGTGATGGGACGTCGTCGCGACGGCTACCACGATCTCGAAAGCGTGGTCGCGTTTGCCGATTGCGCCGATCGCCTGACGCTGACGCCGGGAACTGAACTCAATCTCACGACGATAGGACCGCTGGCGCAGGCCTGCGGTGAGATATCCGACAATCTCGTGATCAAGGCGGCGCGCCTGCTCGGTGAGCGCGTACCCGGCTTGAAGGTCGGAAGTTTCACGCTGGAGAAAGTGCTGCCGGTCGCCGCCGGCATCGGCGGCGGTTCGGCCGATGCCGCGGCCGCGCTGCGGCTGCTGGCGCAACTGAACGGCCTGGCGCTCGACGATCCCCGTATCATGGAAGTCGCGAGATTGACCGGCGCCGACGTGCCTGTGTGCGTGGCGTCGCACGCGTGCGTCATGACCGGCGTCGGCGCGACGCTGCAGCCGCTGAAGCTGCCGAAAATTCCCTGCGTGATGGTCAATCCGTGCGTGCCCGTCGCCACCAAGGACGTGTTCGGTGCGCTGGGCCTGCGCAACGGCGAATTGCTGGTCGGCGCCACCGACATATTGCTGCAGGATCGGTCATGGCCGGAAGAGAAGGCATCGCTCGAAGACTGGGTTGAAGCGCTTGCCGCCAGTTCCAACGATCTGGAAGCGCCGGCAATGCGTATCAAGCCCGTGATCGGTGAAGTGATCGCGGCGCTTAGCGCCACCAATGGCGCGTGGCTGGTGCGGATGTCCGGATCGGGCGCGACATGTTTTGCGATTTTCGAGAACACTGCCGACGCTCAGCGCGCCGCCGAGAAGATCAGGGATGATCGCCCGGTCTGGTGGGTGCATGCGGGGACGCTGAGTTAGCTCGCTGCCGACCGGAGCGATGATCAGCGCGGCCTCACATCGCGACCTTGCTTCTTAGGATGGGTAGAGCGATCAAGCCGAGTACCCGATCAACGGCTGCCGATGAAATGATGGGTATCGCTTCGTCCCACCCGTCCTACGCCTCCGCGCCTCAGTGCGATCTCGCCAGGCAGAACGCCACGACCTGTTCGAGCGCGGTCTTCATCGGAGAGGCCGGAAACAGCGCCAGCGCGTCGACCGCCATTGCGCCGTAGTGCTGGGCGCGGCTGATCGTGTCTTCGAGCGCACGGTGCTTTGTCATCAGCCCGATGGCGTGGTCGAGGTCGTTGGCGCCGATTTCGCCGCGCTCCAGCGCCTTGATCCAGAATGCGCGCTCGCTGTCATTTCCGCGGCGGAAAGCCAGCACGACCGGCAGCGTGATCTTGCCCTCACGGAAATCGTCGCCGATGTTCTTGCCGAGCTTGGCAGCCTTGCCGCCATAGTCCAGCACGTCGTCGACGAGCTGGAAGGCGATGCCGAGATTCATGCCGACCGAGCGGCATGCGGTTTGTTCGGCCTTCGGCCGGTTGGCGATCACGGGGCCGACCTCGCAGGCGGCGGCGAACAATTCGGCGGTCTTGCCGCGGATCACGGCGAGGTATTCGTCTTCCGTGGTCGCCGTGTTCTTGGCGGCTGCCAGCTGCATCACTTCGCCTTCGGCGATGGTGGCGGCGGCCGAGGAGAGGATGTCAAGCGCGCGCAGCGAGCCAACCTCGACCATCATGCGAAAGGCCTGGCCGAGCAGGAAGTCGCCGACCAGCACGCTTGCCTCGTTGCCCCATAGCATCCGTGCCGACAGTTTGCCGCGGCGGAGCTCGCTTTCGTCGACCACGTCGTCATGCAGCAGGGTCGCGGTATGCATGAACTCGACGGAGGCGGCGAGCTTGATGTGGCCGTCGCCGGAATAGCCGGTGAGGCTGGCCATCGCCAGCGTCAGCATCGGGCGCAGCCGTTTGCCGCCCGAGGAGATCAAATGGTTGGCGACCTCGGGAATCATGGTGACTTCCGAGCCGGTCCGCGACAGGATCGTGGCGTTGACCCTCGCCATGTCGGCAGCCACAAGGGCGACCAGCTCATCTATCGAAGCGTTCGACGGGCTTTCGAAAGGAACAATAACCGCCACGCTGGTCTCCACATTTGCCCAATTCGCATTATCCTTCCCTACAATAGAAAGTGCGGGCTGAAGCGGCAAGGGCCCGAAGCGGTTGACATCTGTCGCATAGCCCTCACACCGGGCCGATAAAGGAGTGCGCAAATTGCGGGAATTGGTTCGGACCAACGATATCGTGCTGGTTTCCGCCGTTGGCGCGCTGCTCGATGGCGCCAATATCCATCATTTGGTGCTGGACCAGAATATGAGCATCATCGAGGGATCGCTGGGCGTTCTGCCGCGCCGTATCCTGGTCCATGAGGACGATAACCGCGAGGCGCGCCAGCTTCTGGCCGATGCGGGCCTGGCTCACGAATTGCGAGCCGATGACTGATCCGGCCACAGGGTGTCTGGCGACAGAGTGTCTGGCGACAGAGGTCACCGAGGATGCATTTCTCGGCGGCGGGTTACGTCTGCGGCAACTGAAATCCGGCCATCGCGCCGGTCACGACGCCATGCTGCTGGCAGCGGCAACGCCGGCACGGCCGGGCGACCGCGTGGCCGATCTCGGCGCCGGTGTCGGGGCCGCGGGCCTTGCGGTTGCCAAACGGGTGGCGGGGATCGATCTCATTCTGGTCGAGATCGACGCGGTGCTTGCAGGCCTCGCAAGCACCAACGCTGCCGCCAATGCGATCGCGGCCGATGTGATCGTCCTCGATATTGAATCGGCCGCCGACGCGTTCGCGTCAGCCGGGCTCGCCCCCGACAGCATCGATGTCGTCTTGATGAATCCACCGTTCAACGATCCCGCGCGGCATCGCATCTCCCCGGACAAAGCACGCGAGATCGCGCATGTGGCGACCGCGACGACCCTGGAAAGCTGGGTTCATGCGGGGCGGCGCATCCTCAAATCGGGTGGCGTGTTGACGCTGATCTGGCGCGCCGACGGAATTGCCGAGGTGCTGGCGGCGCTCGATCGTGGTTTTGGCAGTCTTCACATTTTGCCGGTTCATGGCGACGCGAAGCTGCCGGCCAACCGCGTTTTGATCCGCGCCACCAAGGGTGGGCGCGCGCCGGCACAAATCCATCCCGCCGTGATGCTCAATGATGAGTCAGGCGTGCCTAATAAAAGGGTACAGGAGATTTTGGCCGGGAAGGGACGTTTGCCGCTTGCGAACCCGTGACGGTCGCACGGTCGCTCAAGTCTTGAGCAGCAGTTGAGCAGAATAGCTATTGCTCTGGGTAGAATGGCTATTGCGGGAGTGTTTCTGACCGCCGATCGGGCGTCGAAGTGAAGTGAACCGCGGCCAAAAGGGTACCGATCAGCATAATCAGCAGATAGATTTTCATGTCACCCTCCGCTGCGCCATTGCAGCCCGAACAGCAGCAATGCAAAAGGCATTCCAGCCTAAAGGCGCTCCAGCCATTTCAATGACAGTGGCGAGATAAAAAATGGTTAATTCGAGGTAACGGTGTTGCCTGAACCGATATTTAATTTGGTTGCAGCGATTGAGGCACATGGCGGCAAGTCGCGGCCGTGAGACCCGACAGTGGCGGCGAGTACCCCGGTTCCCTCTCAGCAACAAATTGGATTTGAGACAGCTTCGTTGTCCGATCCGTGCATTCGCGACCGAGACTTGTCGCATCACCGTTGAACCTTCGCAAAGTTCCCGTGACCCACATTAAGGGGGAGCCAAGGGAGGTTCTAATGACGAAGCATCGAACGATTACCGGGTTCGTGGCTGTCGCTCTGCTCGCTGTCGCCGCAACCGCCGCTACCATGCGGTCGCACTCGCCGTGGACCGACGGCACAGTCGTTTCCGACGGCACGACGTTATTGAAAGACCTCGCGGTTGACGCGAACAAGCTCCCGACTGCGGATTTTGACGACCGCTGGTCCGCGATGTTCGCTTTACCCCCGGCAACGGACACGGCTCAGCGCGGGCTCGACGTACGCTAAGTGTCAACAACATCGCCTATTCGATGACCTCGTCCGCTAGCGCGCGCAGCTTGTCCGGCACAGTCAATCCGAGCGCCTTGGCGGTCTTCATGTTGATCACCAGCTCGAAGGTCGTCGGCTGTTCAATTGGAATATCAGCGGGTTTCGTACCCTTGAGAATGCGATCAACGAAAAACGCCGCACGCCGCGACGGATCGGATAGACGAGCGGCGTACGACAGGAAGCCTCCCGCCTCCACATTTTCACGCAAGGCAAAGATGGTCGGCAGCTTGTGACCGATCGCGCGGTCTGCGATCTCCTTGCGCGCGAAATTGAGACACCGCGGCGCGTGCAGACCGTCTCGACGGACGCGTCGCCTCAGTGCGCGGGCTGTCCTGCCTGGAGTCTGTCCGCGCACGCGACTGACCATCAATCCCACCTTGTGAAGGCCCGGCACCGCTTGCTTGAGCGTCTCGAACCGCTTGCCGTCGAGTTCGGGTTCCATGACGGTGAGGCCGGTCACGTTGCCGCCGGGCTGGGCCAAGCTTTGTGCCAAGCCGGCTCCGATCGGGATGTAGCACCCGTCACAATCGGGATTGATGCAGTCGCTCTCTTCGCGGCTTCGGCCTCCCGACCGCTGGCCTGACGATAGGTCAATTTCCCGAGCTGTTTTTGAACCGGATTGGTCTATTTCGTCCGGATTTCCGATATTAAGAAGGGCTTTCACACTGTAACAAGCGTTCGGAAAACCAGGACAACCTCGCCGTTCTCTAGCTGATTGAACGGTCCAGAACAGGGAACGGCATGAGTGAACAAATAAGTGATCGCGGGGGACTGCCGGGCCTGGTCGAGCGGTTGAAGGAATTCATTCCGGCCAAATTCCGGCGTGGGGCCGCGGTTGTGCCGGTGGTGCGGCTGTCCGGCGTGATCGGCGCGGTAACGCCGTTGCGGCCGGGCATGTCGCTGGCGGGCGTTGCCAAGATGCTCGAACGCGCTTTTGCGACCAAGAATGCCAAGGCCGTGGCCCTGGTGATCAACTCCCCGGGCGGCTCGCCGGTGCAATCGCGTCAGATCTACTTGCGGATCAGGCAGCTCGCCGCGGAAAAGAACTTGCCGGTATTGGTGTTTGTCGAGGACGTCGCCGCGTCCGGCGGCTACATGATCGCCTGCGCGGGCGACGAAATATTCTGCGACCCGTCCTCGATCCTCGGTTCGATCGGCGTGGTCGGCGGCAGTTTCGGGTTCCAGGAACTGATCAAGAAGATCGGTGTCGAGCGGCGGCTTTATACCGCGGGCGAGCACAAGGCGATGCTCGATCCGTTCCAGCCGGAGAATCCCGACGACGTGGCGCGGGTAAAAGCGCTTCAGCGCGAGATCCACGCGATCTTCATTTCGCTGGTGAAAGAGAGCCGGGGCTCTCGCCTCAAGGGCGCCGACGACGTCCTGTTCACCGGCGAATATTGGGCCGGCGAAACCTCGGTGTCGCTCGGCCTAGCGGACGCGATCGGCGACCTCCGCTCGACGTTGCGCGCACGCTATGGCGAGAAGGTGCTGACGCCCGTGATCGTACCCGCCAGCGGGATGCTGTCTGGGCTATTGGGCCGGAGGTCGCCGGGGGCGGGCTCGCTCAGTGGGCTCGACGGTATCGGCGGCCTGCCGGAGGAACTGATTTCCGCGCTTGAAACGCGGGCAATTTGGGCCAAATTCGGGTTCTAGGGCTCACGACCTCAGTGCATGATCCGGAAAAGTGGACACCGGTTTTCCGAAAAGATCATGCGCAAACAATAAGCTAAAGCGCGATGGCGATCGTACCGACAGTCATCGCGCTTTAGTGCGAAAAGTGTAATTGCAGGCCGGACCGGCTTGCGCGAGAATATGCCCAAGGGGGCTGATTTGGGGGCTGACACGTGAACGACAAGGATCGACCGATGCCGCCGTTGATCGCATTCGCGGGCGCCTTGGGTGGGCTCGCCGTGGTCCGCTGGGCCTACAAGACTGCCGTCCGGATCAACCGGGAGCTGGAAGACGCGCGCATGGCACGCGTCGCCGAGGCGGCCCGTACGGGCGATATTCCGACGCTGCGGCGTGACCCCGTCACCGGCGCCTATCGTCCCGGCTAGTCCCAAGATTTTCGGGTTCGTGCTAACGCGCGCCGCGGAATGACGGGGCGGACCGCCCCGTCGCCTTGATTCCCCACGCCGCCGCCGATACGGTCCCGCGCGTTTCAAAAACCCCCTCGCGAGACTGATTCTGACGATGGACGCCCTGCCTGCCCATATGCGCCCGGAACGTTCGTTCCAGGGCTTTATTCTCGCTCTGCAGCGGTTCTGGGCCGAGCAGGGCTGCGTGATCTTGCAGCCTTATGACATGGAAATGGGCGCCGGCACGTTCCATCCGGCAACGACGTTGCGCGCGCTCGGTCCCAAGCCCTGGAATGCGGCCTATGTGCAGCCCTCACGGCGGCCCAAGGACGGCCGCTACGGCGAAAATCCCAACCGCCTGCAGCACTATTACCAGTTTCAGGTGATCATGAAGCCATCGCCGCCGAATCTTCAGGACCTCTATTTGAAGTCGTTGGCTGCGATCGGCATTGATTTCAGGCCTGCACGACATCCGCTTTGTCGAGGACGATTGGGAAAGCCCGACGCTCGGCGCGTGGGGGCTGGGCTGGGAGTGCTGGTGCGACGGCATGGAAGTGTCGCAGTTCACCTATTTCCAGCAGGTCGCAGGCGTCGAATGCGCGCCGGTCGCCGGCGAGCTGACTTACGGGCTCGAGCGTCTTGCGATGTATGTGCAGGGCGTCGACCGCGTCTACGACCTCAATTTCAACGGCCGCGACGGCGCCGAGCGCGTGACCTATGGCGACGTGTTCCTGCAAGCCGAGCAGGAATATTCGCGGCACAATTTCGAACACTCCGATTCCGAGATGCTGTTCAAGCAATTCACGATGGCGGAAGAGGCCTGCAAGAAATATCTCGCGGCCGGCTGGCGTGACGGCAATAACCAGAAAGAACATCTGATGGCGCTGCCGGCCTATGACCAGTGCATCAAGGCGAGCCACGTCTTCAATCTGCTCGATGCGCGCGGCGTGATTTCCGTGACCGAGCGGCAGAGTTACATCATGCGCGTGCGCGATCTCGCCAAAGCCTGCGGCGAAGCCTGGGTGCACACCGAAGCGGGCAGGGCGTCCTGATGCCTGATCTTCTGCTCGAACTGTTTTCCGAAGAAATCCCCGCGCGCATGCAGGCGAAGGCGGCCGACGATCTGCGCCGCATGGTCACAGACAAGCTCGTGGCCGAGGGGCTGGTCTATGAAGGCGCCAAAGCGTTCGCGACGCCGCGGCGGCTGACGCTGACCGTGCACGGCATTCCGGCGCGGCAATCGGATTTGAAGGAAGAGCGCCGCGGCCCGCGCGTCGGCGGAGCTGACGCGGCGATCCAGGGCTTCCTGAAGGCCACCGGCCTTGCCCGGATCGAGGACGCAAAAATCCAGACCGATCCGAAGAAGGGCGATTTCTACATCGCGCTGATCGAAAAGCCCGGCCGCGCCACGCTGGACGTGCTCGCCGACATGCTGCCGGTAATCATCCGCACTTTCCCGTGGCCGAAATCGATGCGCTGGGGCGAGCGTTCGGCCAAGCCCGGCGCGCTGAGCTGGGTGCGGCCGCTGCATACGATCATCGCGACGTTTGGGCTCGAGACCGAAGAGCCCGAAGTGGTGAAGTTCGCAGTCGATGGCATCGAGGCCGGCCAGACCACGTTCGGCCATCGCTTCATGGCGCCGAGCGCGATCTCGGTGCGCCGTTTCGAGGATTACGAGGCAAAACTGCTGGCCGCCAAGGTCGTGCTTGATCCCGAGCGCCGCAAGGACACCATCATCACCGACGCCAAGCAACTCGCCTTTGCGCAAGGGTTCGAACTGGTCGAGGACCAGGTGCTGCTGGACGAGGTGGCGGGCCTCGTCGAATGGCCCGTCGTCATGATGGGGTCGTTCGAGGAGGAGTATCTCGCGATCCCGGATGAGGTGATCCGCGCCACCATCCGCAACAACCAGAAATGCTTCGTGGTCAAAGATCCCAAGACGGGAAAACTGACCAACAAGTTCGTCCTCACCGCCAATATCGAGGCGAGCGACGGCGGCAAGACCATCGTCGGCGGCAACGAACGCGTGATCCGTCCGCGCTTGAGCGATGCAAAATTCTTCTATGAGACCGACCTGAAGACCAAGCTGGAAGACCGGCTGCCGAAGTTCGAGCAGATCGTGTTCCACGAGAAGCTGGGAACGCAGGGCGAGCGCATCAAGCGAATCGAGCGGCTGGCGGCGGAGATCGCGCCGGTTCTCTGGAAGCAGCGCGCGACATATTTCGGCGGCAAATATTTGAATGCCGAGGATTTCAAGGACGAGCAGCAATATGTCCGCCACGTCTGTCGGGCAGCAAGACTATGCAAGGCGGACTTTGCTCACCGAGGTGGTCGGCGAATTCCCGGAGCTACAGGGGCTTATGGGAAAATACTACGCGTTGGCGCAGGGTGAAAATGCCTCGGTCGCCGCCGCGAGCGAGGAACACTACAAGCCGCAAGGTCCCGCAGATCGAGTACCTCATGACCCCGTGTCGGTTGCTGTGGCGCTGGCTGACAAGATCGACACGCTGGTTGGCTTTTGGGCCATCGATGAAAAGCCGACGGGGAGCAAGGATCCGTTCGCGTTACGCAGGGCGGCACTGGGTGTTATCAGGCTGATCGTGGAGAACACGATCCGGTTGCCGATGCTGGAAGTCGTCAAGTCTGCGATCCTTGGTTTGCCCGGGCAAGGAGCAAAGTATCCGGCGGCCGATGCGCAGAAGCTTCCCGGCGATCTTCTCGCCTTCTTCGCGGATCGCCTGAAAGTCCAACTCCGCGAGCAAGGCGCGCGTCACGATCTCGTCGACGCTGTATTCGCGCTGGGCGGCCAGGACGACCTCCTGATGGTCGTGCGCCGCGTCGAGGCGCTCGGCAAATTCCTCGACACCGACGACGGCAAGAACCTCCTCGCCGGCACCAAGCGCGCCAACAATATCCTCGGGATCGAGGAAAAGAAGGACAAGCGCAGCTTTGACGGCGCGCCGGACACGACGCTTTACAAATTGGACGAAGAAAAGACGCTTGGCCAAAGCTATCGATCAGGTGAGGAGCTGAAGCCAGCGCCGCCGTGGCGAAAGAAGATTTTGCCGCCGCCATGAGCGCGATGGCGAAGCTGCGTCCGGCGGTCGATGCGTTTTTTGACAAGGTCAAGGTCAATGACGATGAACCAAAGGTGCGCGAGAACCGACTAAAGCTGCTGAACGAGATTCGCGCCGCGACGCGCGCGGTCGCGGATTTTTCGAAGATCGAGGGATGATACGTGGATCGCAAGACGCTCGCCGCCTATGATTCTGAAGCGGCAGCGTTCGCGAAGGATTGGCACGAACAACCGGCGCCCGTTGACCTCCAGGAAATCGTCGAGCGATTTTTTGTCAGGGGCGGGACGTCGGCCGATATCGGCTGTGGCGGTGGCCGCGAGGTCGCCTGGCTCAACGCCAACGGGTTTCCGGCTGTCGGCTTTGATTGTTCGGAAGGCCTGCTGAAGGAAGCGCGCAAGCGATATCCGGGGTTCAAGTTTGCTCAAGCGGAATTGCCCGATCTGAAGGGCATTGCGGCCAACGCTTACGACAATTTGCTGTGCGAAACCGTGATCATGCATCTCGACTGCGCGGAGATTGCGCAGTCGGTCCGACGTCTGCTCGATATCGTAAAGCCCAGCGGCATTCTCTATCTGAGCTGGCGCGTCACCGAAAAGGCCGACCTGCGCGACTCCCATGGACGGCTCTATGCAGCGTTCGATGCCGCGATCGTTCTGGCGGAACTGAAAGCGACCGCGGTATTGCTCGATGAGGAGGTCGTCAGCGCCTCCTCCGGCAAGAAGATTCACCGCGTCGTGGTGAAGAAGCCGGGCCTGGAGATCAGGGAATAGGGCACATGAAAAGCCCCGCCCGGAGGGGAAGCCGGACGGGGCTTTCATGTCCAGTCGCTGATCGCGCACATCCGCTTGCGCGGCGCCCGGACTAAAGCTTTGGTTCTGATTGAATCAGAACCAAAGCTCCAGATTCTTATTTTGACGCATTGTCTTCACGCGAACCGGTATCCACTTCGCTCGAAAAGCTCTAATCGTTCAGGGCTTCGAGGGTTAGTCGATGACCTGAACGATGCGACGCGAGCGCGGTTCGACCAGGATGGTGCGGCCGTTCACCACGCTGTAGCGATAGGGCGTTACGCCAAAGGTCTGCGGCACGTCATAATAGGTCACGCCGGTTTCCGGCAGCACGCCGCCGACCACCACCTGATCCGGGATGCTGTAGTTCGGCACGCGTTCGCGCACGATATATTCACGGAAGGCGGGACGCTGCGCGGCGACGATGCCCGCATTGTCGTCGACGACGACCGTGCTGCCGCCAACGATGCCCACCGTGCTCTGCGCCTGCGCCGCGATCGGTGCGGCCATCGCACCGGCAATCACTGCAATGGCAAGTAAGTTGTTTCGCATGGCTCACTCCTTCGCGAGAATAGGCGCCGGCAATTTCGCAAGCGCGCATGGCGAGCCAATTCATCGCGCGCTTCATTGTTCCGGAATAACCGCCGTCACAAACGCGGCAATTTCGGGCAATTTTCGCGGGGGCCGGAACCCATCGGGGCGGCAAGCGTCTCCTATTCCGAATCCGTCCGAGACGTTAAGTTACGGGCCTCGATTCGAGATTCCCCAACGACATTCCGGAGACATTTCAGATGACCATCACGGCAGCCCACATTCAGCCCATCGTGGCCCTGATCGCGGGCGTTTTGATTTTGATCATGCCGCGGTTCCTCAACCTTGTGGTTGCGATCTATTTGATCATCGTCGGTTTGGCGGGCCTTGGCTTGTTCAAGATGTTTCACCTCTAGCCGGTGAAAGGCGGGTTTCGCGGCTTGCGCGGAACCCCTCAAAGTGGTGTAAGGCGCGCATCTTCTCCCCCATTTTCGGATTGTTGAAGCCATGGCCAAAGCCGTCGCGAAGTCCAAGAAGCCCGTTGAGAAAATCGTAGCGAAATCAAAGCCATCCGCCCGGCCCAAGGCCGCGCAACCGGCGCTGGCTCGCAAGGCGCTGAAGGATCCGGCCAAGCCTTCCGCTAACAAGCCTGCCGCCAAGACGATCAACAAGGCGCCCAACAAGCCTGCCGCCAAGAAAGCCCCGGTCCGCAAGGCGGCCGCGGAAGCGGTAAAATCCAACAAGTGGGTCTACACTTTCGGCGACGGCAAGGCCGAGGGCAAAGCGGGTCTGCGCGATCTGCTTGGCGGCAAGGGCGCCAATCTCGCCGAAATGGCCAATCTCGGCCTGCCGGTGCCTCCCGGTTTCACCATTCCGACGTCGGTCTGCACCTATTTCTACGCGCACGACAAATCCTATCCGCCGGCCCTGAAGGCGCAGGTCGAAAAGGCGCTGGAGCATGTCGGCAAGTTGACCGGCAAGGCGTTCGGCGATTCCAAAAATCCGTTGCTGGTCTCGGTCCGCTCCGGCGGCCGCGCCTCGATGCCGGGCATGATGGATACCGTGCTCAACCTCGGTCTCAACGACGAGACCGTCGAAGCGCTCGCCGAATTGTCCGGCGATCGCCGTTTCGCCTATGACAGCTACCGCCGCTTCATCACGATGTATTCGGACGTGGTGCTCGGCTTCGAGCATCATCACTTCGAGGACATCCTCGATACTTTCAAGGACAGCCAGGGTTATACGCTCGACACCGACCTGACCGGCGACGATTGGGTGGAATTGGTCGGCAAATACAAGGACGCGGTGGCGCGTGAAACCGGCCACGATTTCCCCCAGGATCCGCACGCGCAATTATGGGGCGCCATTGGCGCGGTGTTTTCGTCCTGGATGAACGCGCGCGCGGTGACCTATCGCCGTCTGCACGATATTCCGGAATCCTGGGGCACCGCGGTCAACGTGCAGGCCATGGTGTTCGGCAATATGGGCGAGACGTCGGCGACCGGCGTTGCGTTCACGCGCAACCCCTCGACCGGCGAGAGCAAGCTGTACGGCGAATTCCTGATCAACGCGCAGGGCGAAGACGTGGTGGCGGGCATCCGCACGCCGCAGGACATCACCGAATATGCGCGCAAGGAATCCGGCTCCGACAAGGCTTCGATGGAAACCGCGATGCCGGAAGCCTTCAAGGAACTGACGCGGATCTACACGCTGCTCGAAAAGCACTACCGCGACATGCAGGACATGGAGTTCACGGTCGAGCAGGGCAAATTGTGGATGCTGCAGACCCGCGGCGGCAAGCGCACCGCGAAAGCGGCGCTGCGCATCGCCGTCGAGCTCGCCAATGAAGGCCTGATCTCGAAAAACGACGCGGTGATGCGGATCGATCCGGCATCGCTCGATCAATTGCTGCATCCGACCATCGATCCCGCGGCCAAGCGCGACATCATCGCGACCGGCCTGCCGGCCTCGCCGGGAGCTGCGTCCGGCGAAATCGTGTTCTCGTCCGATGAAGCCGCGAAACTGCAGGCCGATGGCCGCAAGGTCATCCTGGTGCGGGTCGAGACCAGCCCGGAAGACATTCACGGCATGCACGCCGCCGAAGGCATTTTGACCACGCGCGGCGGCATGACCTCGCACGCCGCGGTGGTCGCGCGCGGCATGGGCAAGCCCTGCGTTTCCGGTTGCGGCACCATCCGTGTCGACTACGGCCGCGGCACCATGAGCATCGGCTCGCGCACCTTCAAGACCGGCGACGTCATCACCATCGATGGTTCGGTCGGCCAGGTGCTGGCCGGGCGGATGCCGATGATCGAGCCGAAATTGTCGGGCGAGTTCGGCACGCTGATGGGTTGGGCCGACCAGGTCCGCAAGCTCGGCGTCCGCGTCAACGCCGACACGCCGGAAGACGCGCGCAGCGCGATCAAGTTCGGCGGCGAGGGCATCGGGCTGTGCCGCACGGAGCACATGTTCTTCGAGGAGACTCGTATCCGCACGGTGCGCGAGATGATCCTGTCCGAGGACGAGCAATCGCGCCGCGCGGCATTGTCAAAACTGCTGCCGATGCAGCGTGCGGATTTCGTCGAGCTGTTCGAGATCATGAAGGGATTGCCGGTTACGATCCGTCTGCTCGATCCGCCCTTGCACGAGTTCCTGCCGCACACCCAGGCCGAGATCGAGGAAGTCGCGCGTGCGATGAATACCGATCCGCGCAGGCTCGCCGATCGCGCCCGCGATCTTGCCGAGTTCAACCCGATGCTCGGCTTCCGTGGTTGCCGCCTCGCCATCGCCTATCCGGAAATCGCCGAGATGCAGGCGCGCGCGATCTTTGAGGCCGCGGTCGAGGCCGAGAAGCGCACCGGCAACGCCGTCGGGCTAGAGGTGATGGTGCCGCTGATTGCGACCAAGGCGGAGTTCGATCTGGTCAAGGCCCGCATCGACGCCACCGCGCAATCGGTGATGAAGGAAACGGGCAAGAAGCTGGCCTATCAGGTCGGCACCATGATCGAGCTTCCACGCGCGTGCCTGATGGCCGGCGACGTCGCGCAGACGGCGGAGTTCTTCTCTTTCGGCACCAACGATCTGACGCAAACCACTTACGGCATTAGCCGCGACGATGCCGCCGGATTCCTCGGCACCTACATCGCCAAGGGAATTCTGGAGATCGATCCGTTCATCTCGGTCGATCGCGATGGCGTCGGCGAACTCGTCAAGATCGGCGTCGCCCGCGGCCGCAAGACGCGCCCCAATCTCAAGGTCGGCATTTGCGGCGAGCATGGCGGCGATCCCGCCTCTGTCGCATTCTGTCACGAGATCGGGCTCGACTACGTCTCGTGCTCGCCCTACCGCGTGCCGATCGCGCGGCTCGCGGCAGCCCAGGCGGCGCTCGGCAAGGCAGTTGCCAGCCAGGCGTGAGACGGAACAACCGATTTTGAAACGGAAATGGCCGGAATTCTTTCCGGCCATTTTTTTACGCTGCGCGTAAAGCTGTGGGACGTTGCAGTGTTGATCCCAAGACGAAGGTTGCGGGATCGCGTGCATGCCGGCAAAGCATCCGGCATCACAAGATGATGTCAGGCAGCCGCGAGTAGCTGGCGTTAACCATGTCAGACCTCGGCGTCGCCAAGGCGGTGCGCTTAATGAGCACTTAACGTTTTTGCGCAACATATAACTAATCACCATGCAAATATTGTGTCGCAAGAATTGCGAGCGGAACTCATCCCCCAAGGAGGGATTGCATGAGAGCGCTTCTCATTGGTGCCCTGGCCGCAACCTTGATCGGTTGCAGCTGTGTTCTGCCGCCTCAGGCGGATCTGAACGGGTGCGGGCAAACCGGTGGCTTCCCGTGTCCCAGCAGGACGGCTGAAGACACGCCGGTCGAACTGAAGCCGTCGCCAACCAAGGTGCATTCCGCAAGGAAGGAAACGAAGTCCACCGTTCCGAAAAATAGTTCCTCATTTGCGAAAGTCACCTCCAGGACCGTCACCGCGAAGGCAAAATCCGAGGTTCCTGCCGCGGTCGAAGATCCGCCGGCCAATCAACCCGCCCAGGCTTCCGATTCCATCATCGACAAGGCGAAGGTCACGATTGCGGCGAAGTTGGAGAATCCCGCATCGGCCGAGTTTCAGGACATGAAGCGCGCGATCAGAACAAACACCTTGCGACAAAGCATCGACACCATATGCGGCCACGTCAAAGGAAAGAAAGCGTCAGGCGAGGACACCGGAGAAATGCCTTTCCTGTATCTCGTGAAAGACGATGAAGCGTACATCGTCAGAGGCGGCCCTGAAACTGCGGCGGCAACTGCATATCGGAACATCTGTAATTAAGCGTTATTCGAGCGAAGTGAATCCCGGTTTGCGTGAAGAAGACATGCTCAAAACAAAAAGATAGAGCTGCGGTTGACTGATTCAATCAGAACGGATCGTCGCGCTAGACTGAAGTACGGCGGAACGAAATTTCCGCCGCCGATCAGAACTGAAAGCGTACTCAGTCGTCTCACATCAACGACGTGAGACGCTGTGAGAACGTCTTCGAGCGACGTCGTTCCGGCCACTGTGCCGGAACGGTAGGCAATCGACAGCTGGTATCGCGCAGGCGAAGCGTAGTTCGGTGCAAACGGGGTTTCGCAGAACGTCATGGACGAGTATACTTATTCCAAAAAGCTATCCCATGGATTGCACTGCTTGCCGGCGCTGGTGATCATCGAACACCACGCCCTGACGCGGACATGTATCCTTGGCATCCTCAAGCGAGAGTTCGCCGAGTTCGACATCGTGGAACTGACGGCGATGAGCGAACTGGCTTGCGTATCGGGAAGGGATATCCGCCTGGTCACGCTCAATATCGGAGACAAGCCGATCGCCGATCCCTCGGTCGAGCAGCGGCTCGCACTGCTTGAAGAACTCTGTCCGGGCGCCCCGGTCGCGCTGCTGTCGAGCCGCAACGATGAGGACACGGCATCGGCCGCGATGCAGAGGGGAGTCCGTGGCTTTTTCTCGACATCGATTCCGGTCGAAGTCGCCCTCGCAGGCTTGCGCCTCGTGCTTGCCGGCGGGGTGTATCGACCGCTGCCGATCGTCAACCAGAACGAGATGCCGGCGCTTCTGACGGCTGCAGCCTACGCCGACCTTCCCAACTCGGTGGCGATCGAGAACGGAAATGGCGGCACCAAGGATCTGATCGAGGGACTGGTTGTCGAGCTTACGCCCCGTGAGCAGCAAGTGCTCGAAGGGCTGGAACTCGGTCTTCCCAACAAGCTGATCGCGGCAAGGCTCAATCTTTCGGAAAACACCATCAAAATGCACATCCAGCATATCATGCGAAAATGCTCGGCTCACAACCGCACCGAAGCGGTTCTGCGTTGCAGCGGTCGATTGTCGGGCCGCCTCGGCCACACGTCGCCGCGCGCCTACTCTACTTCATGATGACTTCGCGTTCATGATACCTCGCGCGGGCGCTTTCCGACAGCAGCTGAGAGCGTTTTCAAGCGAAGTGGGGTCCGGTTCGCGTCAAGAAAACGCGTCAAATCAAGAATCTAGAGCTCCGTTCCGATTCTATCGGAGCGGAAAAGGCTCTAGTCTTCGTGGAATGCGTTGTTGAAGCTGTCGAGCAGGGGTCTCAGGGCATAAAGGGCGACCGTGCCGCGACCGGTCTTGATGAAGACTTGCGTCGGCATTCCCGGAATGATCTGGACCCGGTCGGTTTCGGTGATACGCGGATCGTGCACCCGGATCTTGGCCGCGTAATATGGCTGGTCGGTGCGCTTGTCGAGGAGACGATCGGCAGAAATGTGCATCACCGTTCCGTGGAGACGGGGCACGCGGCGCTGGTTGTACGGCAGCAGTTGGACGTCCGCGCTCAGTCCGGAGTGAACCACATCGATGTCCTCGGGCCTCACGCGCGCGCTGACGATGAGACGGTCCTGCCGGGGAACGAGATCCATCAGAGTGGCGCCGGTACCGATCACGCCTCCCGGCGTGTGGACCCGCAGGTCCGTTATGACGCCATCCTCGGGCGCCTTGACCTCGGTTCGGGTAAGCTGATCGGTGGCAGTCTGCAACCGATCGCGGAGCTGAAATATCTGATTCTGGGCCTCACGCAGCGACTGCGCGATTTCGTTTTGCCGGTCACTTTCCAGCTTGAGGAGGTTTGTCTGCGATTCGCCGATGACCTGCTCCGCGCGCGAGATCTGCGCGGCGAGCTCACCCCGCCGCCCGTCAATTTCGGCCATCTCCCGCTCGAGATTGAGAAGGCGCGGGCGCCGCTCGAGCCCTTTGTTCACGAGGTAGGTGACGGTGGCGACTTCTTCACGGACGATTGCGGACCGCCGCACCGCCGCGCTTTCCTGTTCCTTGAGCCCGCCGATTTCCTTCTCTACCTGCAGCCGCTTGTCCTTGATAACAGCCACTTGCGACTGGACGACCTGCTGGCGCGTTTCGAAGATGCTTTGCTGCGAGGCAATGACGGATGCGGCGGAAGGATTTGCTTTCTGTTCGTCTTCGAGTTCGGCGGGAAACGACACCCGCTCGTATCCGCGCTGTTCCGCCAACAGGCGCGCTTCGCGTCCGGTCGCGTCCCATAACTGGCTTCGCAGGCTCTGGACTTCGGACCTGGCTTTCGTGTCATCCAACAAGATCAGGGTCTGCCCGGCGCGAACGGCGTCGCCGTCTGCGACGAGTATCCGCTTGATGATGCCACCCTCGAAGTGCTGGATCGTCTTTCGGCTCGAACTCGGATTCGATGGTGCCGACGGCAACCGCGGCGCTTTCGAGCGATGCGAAGCTTGACCATATCCCCAGGCCCAGGACGAAGCCGCCGGACAACAGGTTTCCCGTCGAGGTAACACCGCGAAGCCGGTCCCGAAGCGTTGGCGGCGTCGATCCGGGACGGCGGGAAGCATCCCAAATCCGGATTCGATCGACTGAGATTTTCGTCAGGACCGACAGGCCCAGGACAAAGTCGCTGACCACCAGGTTTGTCATCCTGGCGACACCGCGAAACCGGTCCTGAAGCGCCGGCAGCGTCGACCCGGGACCGCGCGGAAGCTGCCAAATCCGAACTCGGTCGAATGCGATTTTCATCGGATCACTTTCCCCTTCGGGCAGAGCGTTGTCGCGGATCACCGCAAGATCGGTTGCGGGGAGGTATCGTCAACATGGTGTTCGTATTCCCGGTCGGGATGTGGCGTCGTGGGCTCGCACGAGGTGACCTGAGGCCGCGTGAGATATCTCTCGAAAATTTCCTTGCTGTCACCGAACGCGCTGACGGCGCCACCCTGCATGATGGCTATCTTGTTCGTGGCGGCGAGGATCCCGATCCGGTGCGTAATGATGATCACCGTCGTGTTGGCCGCCTTCATCTGTTCAATGGCATCGGCGAGCACGCACTCGCCGATATAGTCCAGGCTGGCGTTCGGCTCGTCGAGAACCACGAGGTGGGGGTCGCCGAACAGCGCCCGGGCCAGGCCGAGGCGCTGGCGAAATCCACGCGAGAGTTGGGCCCCGCCGCCCGAAACGACGGTATCGTACGACTGCGGCAGCCGAACGATCGAGTCGTGAAGCCCGGCGAGCTTGGCGGCTTCGATGACCTTCTGCAAATCAGCATCGCTCAGCCGTGCGATGATGTCCTTTATTGTCTCTCCGAACAGGTCGATATCTTGCGGCAGATATCCCAGGCGCCGGCCGCCGCCGGAATCGCGCATGGTCACAACATCGATGCTGTCGAGCAGGACGGAGCCCGACGTCGGAGCGGAAATTCCGGCGATGATTTTGCCCAGCGTGGATTTGCCGGAGCCCGATGGGCCGATGATGCCGAGGCACTCGCCGGGCGCGAGACGGAACGAGACGCCTTTCAGCATCAATTGGCCCGATCCCGGCAGGGCTGCGCCTACATTGTCGACGATGAGACTTCCCTTGGGCGGAGGCCGCGACGACCTTGGCGTTTGCAACCGGGGTAACGGCGACGAGGACGGCACTGAGCCGGCGATAGGCGGCCGCGGCCATTGTAAACGCCTTCCAGCCCGCGATAGCGCCTTCGACCGGGGCCAACGCGCGTCCAAACAACAGGCTGGTTGCAAAGATGATTGCGGGACTTCTGCCCTGGTCCAGGACAAGCCATGCGGCGGCGCCCATGACCAGGACCTGCGCAAGCGCCCGCGCGGGTTTGGAGATCAGCATGACGATCTCATTGCGGCGTTCGGCTATCTCATGTTCGTTGCTTGCATTCTGCGCGGCCTGGTGGACAAGCCGGGTGGCGCCATCGAGCATTCCCATGGCCCTGATCATGTGGATGTTTCCGACGGCCATGCCGAGCCGTCCGTAGGTCCTCGTCAGCGCGGCAACCGATCGCGCCAGTGGGCCTTCGGTGACGAAGTCGCCGGCAAATGCGAGGCCGCACAGCACGGCCGCGCTGGCGGTGCCGATCAACCCGAGCAAGGGATGCACGAGGAAAAGAACGCCGAGAAAGAGCGGCGTCCAGAGCACGTCGAACAGCATCGGGCCGGCGCCGGACTGGGCGAACTGGCGCAGGGTCATAAGATCGCGATAGGCCTCCGACGCGCGCGCCTGATTGGCCTGATGGGCGTATTCGAGGCAGGCAGAGACCACCGCCGGACGGAGTTGATCTTCGAGCCACGCGCCGATCCGGCCCAACGCGGCGCGGCGTAGCGCATCGAGCATTCCACCAATTACGACGGCAAATGCGACGATCAGCGTCAGCATCAGCAACGTGTCGCCGCTGTGGCTTGACAAAACGCGATCGTAGATCTGGAGCAGATAGATGGAAGGAGCCAGAAGAAGGAGATTGTAGCTGCAGCTATACGCAAAAACCAATCCGAGCGAACCTGCACAGGTCCGCAAGGCCGCCTCCAAAGGCGTCTGCGGCGGTGACATTATTTGTGGCCCGAGCGGCGGTATTGGCATTGCAGTCCCCCGCCAGAGATTTGCGCCCCGGCACTGATCGACCTCGCGAACAGTCGAGAACCGGCGGCCATCGGCCGCCGGTCCCATTCCTCATGAACGCCGATCAGGTATGAACGAAATCGTCGATATGGAACCCGCCGGAATGATTGAGCACGTCGCTCAAATTCGCGGAGTCGATCGAGGCTTTGGTGTAAACGTCGCCGCCTTCCGCCTTGTTGCCGCTTCCGCCGTTGCCGCCAATGCCCGCCGCCACCTGCTGACTCATGTCCGCGGCGAGGAAGTTTGTCTGATACGCGGTCGTGCTGGCATCCACGACGGAGGTATCGTGGCCGCTGTCAGACTTCTGATCGCCATTCGACATGGTGTGTCCGCCATAGGCCTTGGAAAAGTAATCGGCCTTTGCGTTCGCGCTTCCTGCGTCCCAATCCGCCTTCTGGTAGACCTTATCGCCGGTCGTGACATGAACGTCAGCGCCTTCCGCTTTGTTGGTCGGGTTGAAGTTGATGCTCGGACTGTTGCTGATGTTGCCGGAGTTGTAGCCGGTTCCGCCGTTGCCGGCGCTGTTGCCACCGGTATCGATATCCTTGAGCGAGATTGCATCGGAGGGGAATGATGCTTTTGACATGTGAGGCTCCCTGGTTGGTTGGACACCGTGCGTCCCGATTGGACGAGCGGCAATCTTGGTTTTGCGCACCGTGTCGGCCAAGCTGCCAAAGCTGATGCCACCTGATCTGAGTGGGTGTACGCCCGAACGGCTATCTGTCTCGCGGCCGAAATCAGGGAGCGCCAATAGACGCTGAGAGCGCGTATCTCGCGCGCAAGCTGCAAGGCGTATTGCGCGTGGAGAGCACTGCGTCAAGACCGAGCGATAGTGACGAGGCGGCCCGGCACGCTGCATTTGTCTCATCAGAAATCGGTTGCCGTGCTCAGGCGTGAGACAGCAGGTGATGGTCCGCCAGCACGTGCATGGCGACGTCGCCGCCAAACGCGCCGTTGCCGTGGCCGCCGTCACCGCCGACGCCGGCAATCTGGGTCGCGCTCTGATCAAACAGCACGTTGTTGGTCTGGTGAGCATCGGCTGTGGAATTGGGACCGGCGACCGCAATGTTGATCGGCGCGTAGATCGCGATATTGAGGTCGACGAGACTGCCGGCGAAATGGCCGTCGCCGCCGACGCCGGCGCTATTGCCACCTGTCGATATGACGTCAGAGCCGATCAGGCCCAGGACGAAGGAGGTGACATTCGCATCTCCGCCGATCGCAACATTGCCGCTGCCGCCACTTCCGCCGACGCCAGCCATTTGAAAAGCGGATTGATCGAACGTCACATTATTTGTCTGGTCGGCCTCGGCATTGGAATTGTATCCCGCCACGGCGATGTTGACTGGATCATACAATGCGAAAGATGCGTGAACCATGCTGCCGTAAAAGTATCCGCTGCCACCGTCTCCGGCGTGGTTTCCACCGCTCGTGATCTGGTCGACGTGGCTCCCGCTGTGATCGGCCATTCGCGGAGGTCCCAAATAGGCGGCGGACACGTCTCCACCGCCCGCCGCATTGCCGCCACCACCGCCACCACCCACTCCGGCGATTTGGGTCGCGCCTTGATGGAACAGGGCTGTGTTCGACTGATGCGCATCAGCGGTGCCATGAAATCCCGCGACTGCGACGTTGACCGGGCTATAGGTTGCCACAGGAAGATGTATCAGGGCTCCTGCGAATTGGCCGTTGCCGCCATCGCCGGCGCCATTGTCTCCGCTCGCGATGGAGTCGGAACCCATTGATCGGGAAAGGCCGACATTTCCTCCCATCGCGGCATTCCAATCGCCGCCATCGCCGCCAATCCCTGCGCTCTGGGTCGCCGACTGATCGAAAAGCCCGATGTTGGTCTGATGAGCGCTGGCTGTGGCCTGGAACGGCGCCTGCGACATATTGAACGGCTCGAACGCCGCATAGCTGCTGTCGGTCATGGTCCCGGCAAAATAGCCGTCCCCACCACTACCGGCGCTGTTATTTCCCGTTTGGATCAGGAAGGGCGGCGAAGAATCCGTGCCAAGCCACGGCGGAACCGACGCATCGCGCCCTGCTGTATCGTTTCGATCCAGGTAGATGCCGTCCGTGAGATATCGAAGATCCATGGCCGTTGCCCTCCGAAATCGGTTCGCGCCAGTTGAACGGACGCCTTCCAGGCTCGAGGAAAGAATGTCACTTCGGCAAGCCAAAAGCCGAGACGGCAATTTGGATGCAGCCTTTCGCACGGGCGGCGAGATATCGGCTACGCCCGATTGGGCGTGGAGCAATGTTGAGTGCGAGCCTTGCGAAAAACAGGCGCTGCAAAACTTTCTTCATCATTTTCGTTGACCGGATATTTACCACTTTCATCCAGCCGCCGTTTACCAACGCTCTCGATGTGACCACGCAAACGCATGCGCTTTCTTGCGTGATGCGCGTATGCAACGCCGATTAACTCCCCGGCAACCTAAATTCGATACCAACAATAAAGGTCGAATTGCACGGATGTACTGACGTTCGATCGAATTTTGTAAGCGTTGCGTGAGCGTAATCGATGTTTGTATTGCGTAACCAGCCGAAGGGCGCGCGGTTCGCGTCCTTCGGTCTCGGTCTCTGCGTCTTCGCATTGATGCCGACCGAGATCGGATATCAGGATATCGCGTCACTGCTGGCCCGGCAGCCGGGCGTCGCCGAACGCTGGCAGAAACGGGTGTTCTCCGCCGTCGGCACCATCCAGGTCGCGACCTTCAGCTTTGGCCGTCCGATCGGAACCTCTTCGCCGCAAAGTGCGACCTATCGTCTCGCAAGCTTCGACAATCAGGGCATCGACATCACCGGTTCCGTAACGCGCAATCCAATTGCCGCGCCGCCGCCGCGTTATCAACCCGCCGATTTCCCCAAGGTCGATCGCACGCTGAAGGGCGATCGTCTGGTCGTCGCGCCGCCTACGCCTGCGGAAACCGCGGCGCCCGCCGGGAGCGCGCCGGCCAGCGAAGATCCCTCGACCTCCAATGCATCGGTGATGGGCGCCAAGACCGCCGCAGCGCCGGTGCCGGCCGAGCGTGCACCGCTCGACCCCGAGCTTCAGGCCGCGCTCCGCGCGCCTCCGCTGCCGCAATATGATGTGTCGATGTCGCTCGAACCGAAGCCGCTCGACGATCTCAAGAGCGCTCCGCAAGCGCCGCCATCGGCCGCGCTTGCCGCTGCGCCGCCGCGCGACAATTTCTCCTTCAAGACCTCCAGCCTGTTTTTCGGCTCGTCGCTCGGTTCGCCCGAAAGCATGGAACGCTGGCGACCCGGCGAAGAACCGACGATCGTGATGCCGGGCGCGCTTCCTGATCCCGATATGAAGATCATGGCCTCGCTGCCGGTCGATGCCGACGGGCCGGTCAAAGCCGGCGAGATGGGCGAGAGCATCGCGCCGAAGGGAGAAGTCAATTCCGACAACCAGCACGCCAAGACGCCGGCCGAACGTCTCGGCCTGTTCGACGCGAAGTCGCGCGCCAAGTCGGAGACGTGCCTCGCCGAAGCGATCTATTTCGAAGCACGCGGCGAAGCGGTGCGCGGCCAGATCGCGGTTGCCCAGGTGGTGATGAACCGCGCCTTCTCCGGCAAATATCCGGACACGGTGTGCGGCGTGGTCTATCAGAACAAGCACCGCCATCTGGCGTGCCAGTTCACCTTCGCCTGCGACAACAATCCCGATGTCATTCGCGAGCCCGACATGTGGGACCGGGCGCAAAAGATCGCAAAAGCGATGCTCGACGGCCAGCTCTGGCTGCCGGAAGTCGACAAGTCGACGCACTACCACGCCTATTGGGTGCGCCCGTCCTGGGTCAGCGAAATGAAGAAGACGTACAAATTCGGCGTGCATACTTTTTACCGGCCGCGCGCCTGGGGCGACGGCAGCGAAGCGCCGAGCTGGGGCACGGCTGCGGCCACTGCGGAAATCTCGGCAAAACTCGCCGAAGTCGCGCAAAGCTCCGCCGAACAGGCCAGCGCGAAGCGGTAGTTCGATCCTCACATCATTCCGGGGCGTA
This sequence comes from uncultured Alphaproteobacteria bacterium, assembly GCA_963847015.1. Lineage (GTDB taxonomy): Bacteria > Pseudomonadota > Alphaproteobacteria > Rhizobiales > Xanthobacteraceae > Bradyrhizobium. The sequence goes on from CAWJYI010000014.1 coordinate 206,178, forward strand.
TTGAGGACGAGGCCGAAGCCTTGTCGTAATAAGCAGTATTGCAGGCCGACCTCGCGCGCGGCTTCGTCAAGATTGCGCACGCCGATCCCGAAATTGTCCTCGACGATTTTGCAGAGCTGCCCTGCAGCAAATTGTCATTCCGTTCCCTTGGGATTTCCATGCGGGTGCATTAACTCTGCGTAACATTCAATCGACCCTCCCGAGGCGGCCCGAGCAATCGAGGAAACACATGGCGGTCACTGACGTTCGTTCGCCCTCTGGCGCAAGCAACTGGCGGACGCCGCTGGTGATCATCATCTGCGGCTGCGCGATCGCGTTGCTGAGCTTTGGTCCGCGCTCGAGCCTTGGTTTCTTCATTCAGCCGATGGGCCGGGAGTTTGCTTGGGGCCGCGACATCTTCGGCCTCGCGCTGGCGCTGCAAAATCTGTTGTGGGGATTGGGGCAGCCGATCGCCGGCGCCATCGCCGACCGGTTTGGTATTTTGCGCGTGATGGTTGTCGGCACGCTACTCTATGCCGGCGGCTTGTTGCTGATGCGCTATGCCACGACGCCATCCTCGCTCGATCTCGGCGCCGGCGTCATGATCGGCTTCGGTCTCTCCGGCTGTTCGTTCAATCTGGTGCTGTCGGCCTTCAGCAAATTGCTGCCGCCGGAGAAGCGCGGCATCGCGCTCGGTGCAGGCACTGCGGCGGGCTCGTTCGGCCAATTTCTGTTTGCGCCGTTCGGCGTGGCGATGATCGACAATTTCGGCTGGCAGGCCGCCTTGACGGTATTCGCTTTCCTGATGCTGCTGATCGTGCCGCTGTCGCTCGCGCTCTCGACGCCGTCAGCGGCGCCGGCGAACGTGCCCGCCGCCGATCAGCAATCGTTCAAGACGGCGCTGGCCGAAGCGTTCGGCCACCGATCCTATGTGCTGCTGGTGCTCGGCTTCTTCACCTGCGGCTTTCAACTCGCCTTCATCACCGTGCATCTGCCGGCCTATTTGTCCGATCGTGGTATCTCGGCGCAGACCGGCGGCTGGGTGGTCGCAGCCATTGGCCTGTTCAACATCATCGGTTCGCTCAGCGTCGGCTGGCTGCAAAACAGGTTTCCGAAACGCTACATCCTCTCGATGATCTATTTCGCCCGCGCGATGTCGATCGTCGCCTTCATCTCGTTCCCGATCACGGGTTTCTCCGCGATCGTGTTCGGCGCCGCCACCGGGTTGACCTGGCTCTCGACGGTGCCGCCGACTTCGGCGCTGGTGGCCCTGATGTTCGGCACCCGCTGGTTCGCCACGCTCTATGGTTTCGCCTTTGTCAGCCATCAGGTCGGCGGTTTCCTGGGCGTCTGGCTCGGCGGTGTCGTGTTCGAGCAATTCGGTTCGTATACGCCGCTGTGGTGGTTGTCGGTGTTGTTCGGTGTCTTGTCGGCGCTGATCAACTTGCCGATCGTCGAGCAACCCGTCGCGCGCCCGGTTGCGCAACCCGTCTAACCTTCGAGCGATGATGCGGCCACGGTCGGCACGGCGATAGCTGCGCCGTAGCAAGTCGCTGCAGGCGGCGGTTCAATGCAATCAAAAGTTAGTATGATTTGACTTTTCTCTTTTAGCGCGCAATATTGATTCCGCTTAGGTTGCATATTTCATATTCGCGGCCTGACGTAGTGCGGCGCCCGGCCGTATTTGGCGCTGTTAATCGGAGGAACTGAAATGAAGACCACGAAGCTTATGCTCGCCAGTGCCCTTGCCGCGGCATGTTCGGCAACGGTCTATGTCGCCGTTGCAAATGCCGCGACCTCAAGAAGCGTACCCGCCGACCGCGCCCTGAGCGGTGTTCCCATGTCGATGACGCCCGACCAGCTGCCCAATCAATTTCGGACGCAACTGCGAGGGGATGTGAAATCCTCAAGAGGCACGGCGGTGTTGCGCCGGAAGGGCAACGACGTCGCCTACACGTTCAGTTGGAACGGCATGACAAGCTCCGTGATCTCTGGACATTTCCACACTGCCCCCCAAGGACTGGTCGGCGTACGCGGATATTCGATCTGCGGGGTCGCCACAGAAAGCCCGCCATGCCCGACGGGTAAGAAGGGCAGTATCTCGGGGGTCTGGAAGAACGCCGATATCGCCGCCTTCGAGCGAGGCGATATCACGGTCGCCTTCCACACCGAGGTCTATCCTGCTCCGATCGGTGAGATCGCCGTCTACATTCCCGCGAAAAAATAGCTGGGTCAGGCGCGGGCGGCCAAATTCGTCAGCCTTGTCGGCTGAGCTTATGCGGCCGCCTCAGCGCGTGAGAATGCGACGGCGTGGCTGCCATCGCCGCGAAACCCTTTGATTTATCCAAAACCTTTGATTCATCCGGGCATCGCACGGTGCAGCCGGCCGTTTGGATTTGGCCATAGGTGTGAGCATAAGAATGGGTCTCAGCATAAGAGTGTTGCCGATCGCTGCTCTCGTTCTTTCCCCCGCAGTTCTTGTCGCGGCGGCGGGAGTTCTGTTCAACGCCGTGCCTGGTCCGCTCAGCGATTCGAACCCGATTTGCGCCACCGCTTCCGACGCCGCACCGATCGCTGCGACCTCGCCAACGCCTGTCGAGGTTAAGGCGCCGCGACAGGCGTTCGCGAAACTTGCGCTGGCGTTCGAAGCTAACGAGGGGCAGGCCAATTCCCAGGTTGACTTCCTCGCACGTGGTCGCGGTTACTCGCTGCAATTGACGGCAACCGGGGCGGCTGTAAGTCTGCTCGAGCCTCAGAACAGGGAAGAGCCGGTCCATTTGGACACGGCAGCGGCGGCTCACGCCGGCGATGATGCGATCGTGTTGCAGATGAAGTTCGTCGACGCAAATCCAGCAGCGGCCGGGTTGGCGATCGAGGAGTTGCCGGGCAAGGTCAACTATTTCCTCGGCAGCGATCCCAGGAACTGGCGCAGCCACATCCCGACTTTCGCGAAAGTCAGATATGCTGACGTCTACCCCGGTGTCGACCTCGTCTATTACGGTAATCAGCGCCAGCTCGAATATGATTTCATCGTGGCGCCCGGCGGCAATCCGAAAGCGATCAAGATCGACTTCGAAGGGGTGGACGACCTTGCTGTCGATCAGAGGGGCGACCTGTTGCTGCGGCGTGCCGACGCAACCGTTCTTCAACTGCAGAAGCCCGTCGTCTACCAGGATACTAGCGCGGGTCGCCGGGAGATTTTCGCCGCCTATGATTTCGATGGTCGTCGGGTGAGCTTTCGCATCGGCGATTACGATACGGCCAAGCCGCTGGTGATCGATCCCGTGCTGCATTATTCCACACGCCTCGGCGGCACCGGCGACGACGCGGGCTACGCGATCGCGCTCGGCCCCGCGGGCGATGCGTATGTCACCGGCGAAACCTCTTCGACGAACTTTCCGGGTGCAACTGCTTCTCGGCGGGCTTTGGGCGGATCGACCAATGTCTTCGTCGCGAAGCTGAGCGCTGATGGATCGCATGTGGTGTACGCCACCTATCTCGGGGGCAGCGGTGCCGATGTCGGATACGGCATTGCAGTCGATAACGGCGGGAATGCCTATGTCACCGGCGATACCAGATCCGCCGATTTTCCGCTGGCGATGCCGTGGCAGGACAAGCTTGCAGGCGCCGCCGATGTCTTCGTGGCGAAGCTGAACGCCGACGGTTCGCGACTACTCTATTCCACCTATTTCGGCGGCAGCGGCGGTGAACGAGGGCTCGGTATCGCGGTCGATCCCGCCGGTAGCGCTTACGTGACCGGTTACACGAATTCGACCGACCTTCCCGTAGCCAACGCATTCCAGAAGGCATTCGCCGGAGGCAACGCCGATGCATTCGTCCTCAAGCTGAATCCCGACGGCCTGGCGCCAGTCTACGCTACGTACCTTGGCGGCGGAAACGACAGACCCGATATCGGTACCTCGATCGCTGCCGACGCGGATGGCAACGCCTACGTGACTGGCTTCACCAACTCCCTCGACTTTCCCACGGCCCATCCATTGCAGCCGTTCCGCGGACCGACCGACGGCTTTGTCACAAAGTTCAATCCTAGTGGTTCCGCGCTGATCTACTCCACCATCTCGGGGGCACTGCCGACGATGAGGCGATGGGCATCGCCATCGACGCCGAGGGCAGCGCCTATGTCACGGGACATACCGAGTCCCTCAACTTTCCAGCGACGGCTGGCGCGTTTCGCACCGGCTGCGTCGCCATGCCGGTCAATCTCCCGATCGGCAATATCTGTTCCGGCGGCGATGCATTTGTCAGCAAGCTCAGTCCTGATGGATCGAGGCTCGTTTATTCCACCTATCTCAACGGCAGCGGCTTTGAAGTAGGACGCAGTATCGCAGTCGGCGCAGACGGGAGCGCCCACGTGACCGGACTGACCAATTCCCGGGATTTCCCGATGGTCGACGCGGTGCAGGATAGATTTGGCGGTGGACCGTATGACGCCTTCGTCGTGAAACTGAATCCGGCTGGCACCGCACTGACCTATTCGACTGTATCTCGGGGGCGGCGGCAGCGATGGCGGTTACGGCATCGCGGTTGATACTGCGGGAGATGCCTGGGTGACCGGCTATACGATTTCGTCCGATTTTCCGATGCGACGCCCGTTGCGGAGTTCACTGTCGCGATCGTCACGCGACGATAAGGATTCCTTTGTGGCCAAGATCAGCGACATGCCTGCCGGGCATCATCATTGAGAGAGAGCCCGGTTGCGCAACCCGCCTGATGGGGTAAACACTTCCCGACAACAAAGTCCGGGAGGTTTATCGTGGCAACGTTCAAGGCGATCAGGATCGACAAGGCGGAAAAAGGCACCACCGCTTCCCTCACACAGTTCGACGAAGCCGAATTGATGGACGGCGACGTCACTGTTCGCGTCGAGTGGTCGACGCTGAACTACAAGGACGGTCTCGCCGTCACCGGCAAGGCTCCGGTGGTGCGGCGCTTCCCGATGATCGCCGGCATCGACTTCGCGGGCACCGTCGAACAATCCTCGCATCCGCAATGGAAGGCCGGCGACAAGGTCGTCTGCAATGGCTGGGGCATGGGCGAGACCCATCTGGGCGGCTTTGCCGAGAAGGCGCGCGTCAAGGGCGATTGGCTGGTGCGGCTGGCTGACGGTATCTCTACCCGAGACGCGATGGCGATCGGCACCGCCGGCTATACCGCGATGCTGTCGGTGCTGGCGCTGGAGAAGCATGGGCTGACGCCGAAGAGTGGTCCGATTGTCGTCACTGGCGCCGCCGGCGGCGTCGGCTCGGTCGCTACCGCCGTGCTTTCCAAACTCGGTTATCACGTCATCGCGTCAACCGGCCGGATGTCGGAAGCCGACTATCTGAAGGGCCTCGGCGCCGCCGAGGTGATCGATCGCAACGAGCTATCGGGCCCGGCCAAGCCGCTGGCGAAGGAGCGCTGGGCCGGCGGTATCGACAGTGTCGGCTCGACTACGCTCGCCAATCTTCTCTCGATGACGAAATACGGCGGGGCTATCGCCGCGTGCGGCCTTGCCGCCGGCATGGATCTGCCGTCCTCGGTGGCGCCGTTCATTTTGCGCGGGGTGTGCCTTCTCGGCATCGATTCCGTGATGTGCCCGATCGAACCGCGCAAGCTTGCCTGGAGCCGTCTTGCGACCGATTTGGACAAGGCAAAACTATCTGATATTACTCATGAAATTGGCCTGGACCAAGTCGTCGCCGAAGGCGGCAAAATTCTCGCCGGGCAGGTCCGCGGTCGAATCGTGGTAAAAATTCTCTAACGGTGTTCAGACTTTACCAACCAAGCTGCTCCAATGTTGCCACGGTTCGTATGGTAAGCAGCGGGTAAAGAAATCTCAGGCGGGTGCCCGCGCTCTGGTCAGTTGGAGTTGGTGCATGTTTGCGCGTTTGGTGTTGGGGGCCGTTCTGGCCGGGGCGACGATTGTGCCCGCGTTGGCCGGGATGATGAATGCCGATGAGGCCCGCAGGTTTGTGAGCGGTAAAGTGTTCGCGTTTACCTGTTTCGACGGTACCCGCGGCGCGGGTCGGGTGCTCGATGATCTCAGCGCCGCCGGCTCGATCCAGTTTAGCGGCCAAGGCCCGATCCGCCATGTGCGCTTGCCCGGCAACACGCTGCAGATCCGCGGCCAGGCCGTCTGCGCCTCCATCAAGGGTCTTCCGTTCGAGCCGTGCTTCAATCTCGACAAGCGCGATGACCGCAGCTTCCGCGGATCGGTTTCAGGCATGGGCTTCGCCTATTGCGATTTCCATCATCAGGGAGCGGCGCAGATGTTGATGGCACGCGCGGTGGCGCGGCCACGATCGCTGCAAACATCCGGGTCGGCGCGCTCGGTTGACGCGTCGCGCGCCGAAATATCGGCGCGGGTCGAGACGCCGGCGGTCGAGAGCGGCAAGCTCGAGCCGGTCAAATCCGAGACCAGGGCCGAGCCGGCCAAGGCGGAATCCGCCAAGCCCGAAAGTGCGCTGGAATTGCGCCGTTCAACCGATTGAGGGCGCAACCGATTGAGGGCGTGACGGTGAACTGCGCCGTGAGGCAGAGGTCACCGAATTCGACGTCGGAGCAGCCGTCACGAATGTGATCGTACGGCACGGTATGCATATACGGTTTGTGCCACGCCGGGTTTGCAGCGCCTCATCATAAGCGTTCCCGGCAGAGACCCGAACGCAGATGTGGCAATGTGTTTTTCGTTCCGGGGCCGGTTGCTTGATACCTTTCGTGCGAGCAAATCCGGCGCACGTTGTTTCGCTTCGGACTTGACGATGTCAGCCGTGAACGCACCGCAAATTTTTTCCCAAATTTTTTCCCAAGTTTTTTTCTGGCAACTGAAATTGCGCTGGCCTTGAGCGTGGAACCGCCGCTCAATCGACTCATTGATCGCGGAATTTGATTCGCTCACGCCGGCCCGTAGTCATACGGGCTGGTCAATTCATCGTTTGATAGCAACCTTTACTTCAGCGCGGCGGCCCAACAAGACCAGGAGGCCGCCCAACATTTGAGTCCAATTATGTCGCAATATTTTTTTCGGATCAGCAACGGCCGTTACGCCGGTGCATCCGACCAGGGCTCCGAATTCGAGAGCCGTGAGGCGGCCTGGGCGGAGATGACCAAGGTCTGCGCCAACCTCCTCGGCAGCATTTCGCGCAGCCTCAAGCAGAATTCCGAATGGCAGATGGAATTGCTGGACGAAGCGAAGAAGCCTGTGTTCCGAATTCGCCTGGTCGCGGAGTCGGGGCCCGAATTTCGGCGTGCGCCGCTTGACGTCGAACAAGGCGCATTGGGTGCCCGCGCGGCGAAGCAGATCGTCGCTGAGCGCCAGCACCGCGCCTTGCCTGGCCGCAACTTCCATCAAGCGGCTCGCCACGTTCACGCTGTCGCCGGTCGCGGTAATGTGCTGGTAGCTGTCGCCGCCCAGCCGCGAGGCGATGATGGCGCCAAAATGGGCGCCGATCTTAAATCCGGTTTGCGATGCGATCGACGGCGGAAGAGACGCGATCCATTATTTGGTGCGGTTGGACAAAAGCCGGGCATTCCGCTCCGATTGATCTAGCTCCCAGGCTGCGCGGCCGGCTGCGCCTGCCTGCGGAACAGGATCCGCTGGTAGAGCCAGCCGATCGCGACCAGCACGAGGCCCAGGCACATGAACGACAGCGCGCGGTAGACACCGGTCAGCGTCGACATGTCGATGATGAAAGCTTTCAGGATCGTCAGCGCGATGACGGCGGCGGAGGCCAGCCGTGCGCGTTGCGAGTTGACGAGAATGCCGATGCCGAGCAGCACTACGCCGAACGCCAGCCACGCGATCGAATAGGTGTATTGCTCGGCGCCGGTGGTCGGACCTGTGGCCATGACCGGGCCGTGATAGAGTCGGCGGATCTCGAACGTCACATAGGTCAGCGCGAGAATAAGCGCGCCCGCCGCGATCGTATTGGCGTAGCCGACCGGGCGGCGTCCCGCCACCGCATAGGACAACAGCAGCGCAAGCACTGCGGGCAGGGCATAGCCGAGCAGCAGCAGGTTGATGAATCCGCCGCCGACATCGATCGGCCAGAGGATCGGCGTCTCCAGCATCAACAATCCGAACACGGCCGCCAAACCGGCGAAGACGGTGAGCAGGATGGCGCCGGCATTGTGCACGATGCTGCCGGTGCGGATTCGCAAACGCTCCAGCCCGATCGCCATCGCCAGCGTCACGCAGACCTGCAGCGCGATCTCGGTAAGGCCGGCGCTCTGTCGATAGACATCGCCGCTGTTGACGAGATGGCGGATTTCCATGAATGCGAGCAGCACCGTGAACAGGATCGCCGCCAATTCCACCGTCCGCAACGGTGCATCATCGCCGCCGCGGCGCAGGAAGATACTTCCGGCCCAGAATGAAGCCGCCGGAATGCCGTAGCCCCACAACAGCCAGTTGAAGATCGGCGTGGTGCCGACGGCGCTGCCGACGATGCGCGGCTCATAGCCGATCCGCAGCACCACGATGCCGGCGAGGATCGCCGCCAGCGAACGCAGGAACGGGATCGGCCGCTGCATCGAAATCCAGGCGGTGCCAAGCGACATCAGCGCCAGCGCGATCGTGAGCCAGCCTTTCTCCAGCGCAAAGGTCAGCGCCAGTGCCAGCGCTGCGAGCGCGCCGGTCGCAAACAGCGCGATCGAAGCCGGCATTCCCGGCCGCTCTTCGCGCCTGGTCAAACTTTCGGTCGCTGCGGCGTAGGCCGCGGCCAGCACCACCGCAACAATCGCAAACGGGATCGAGCGGTCGAGCTGTGCGATGCGCGCGTAGAGCGCAACCAATAGCGCCAGCGGCGTGAACAATGCGGCGGCGGACCAGATCACCGGGATGACCGGGCTCGACGAGCGGCCCTGCGCCAAAAATCCCGCCGCGCCAAATCCCGCAGCGAAGATCGCGGCCGATATCAGGTGCAGCGACACCGATCCGTCCGTGGCGCTCGGTCCAATGCCCGGCAGCGGCCCGCCGGGCAGCACCAGCATGTCCGGATTGCCGCGGATCGCCCATTCGGCAAACACGATGAAGACAAAGGCGGCAGCAGTGGCAACCACGCCCGTTGCGGCATCGGTGCGCCAGGCAACGACCAAACTGCCGGCCACCAGCAAGCCGAATGCGATCATCGCGGTATCGTTGTGAAAACTGTTCAGCACGATCAGCGTCGCGCCGAGCAGATAGGCCGCGAGCGAACCGGACGAGATCGGCTCGACCCGGCCCTCGTCGGCGGGCGGCCCGAACATGAGGCCGCACACCACGAGCAAGGCTGCGAGCATGAAGCCGGCGATGACATGGAAGACATGCGGACCGACCATCGAGGGCCCGCATTGCAGGCAGGGGAATGTCCACAACAGCGCGAACACGATCGTGGTGACCGCAAGCCAGCGCCACAGCCGCGCACGCGCCAGGCCGAACGCCGCCGCGGTGACGATGGCGAGATAGATGTAAAGCGCCCAGAAGTCCGGTTTGTCTGATGAGACGAGGATCGGCGTCACGAAGGCGCCGGCGACGCCGAGACCGGCGAGCGCCGGCCCGTGCAGCAGCGCAGCCGCCAGCGTGCCCAACGCCACCAGTCCAAGCAGGATGAAGGCGGTGGCCGGCACCAGAAAGCCATACAGCGCATAGGCCGCATAGACGGTTGCGAACGCCACCGCCGTTCCGGCGGCAGTGAGAATGGCCGGGATATTGGCGATCGGCAGCGCTTCGATGGTGGAGATGCTTTCCTTGCGGCGCGTCCATTCGCCGGCGGCCAGCAACGCAAGCGCGAACAGCCCGCCAAGCATGGTGCGTACGCCGGGGCCGAGCAGGCCAGCCTCGATCGAATAGCGGACCATGAAGAAACCGCCCAGCGCCAGCGTCAGGCCGCCGATCCACACCACCCAGCGGGTGCCGATTCTCTCCTCGAAACCGGGACCGCGTTGCGGAAGTGGCGGCGGCGCGGCCGCCGTATCGGCGGGAGTGTCGTTCGGCGCCTCGGCCTGCGCGGTGGCGGGCGAGATTGTTTCCATGTCGGGGATCGGCGGCGGCCTCAGTGCGGATGGCATCGGGGTTTGCTCGGCCGCCTGTGCCGGCGTGAGCGGGGGCTGAACCGGACTTTCCGCCGCCACCGCGGTCGCCAATCGCTGCATCAATTCAAGCTGCGCGCGCAACGCCGCAACCTGGTTCATCGCCTTGCGCGCGACGATAAAGGCGACAATGGCGATCACGATCGCGAAGAAATCGAACGGGGAATCGAACATGCGGCCTCCAGGCAGCATGATCCGGAAAAGTGGGCACCGGTTTTCCGAAAAGATCATGCTCAAATAAAAAATCAAGCGTGCTGACTTTTCGAAGAAAAGCCAGCACGGCATGCCGGACCGTTAACCGGTCACATCAGCGGCCCGTCGCAATCCAGTGAGTGCAGTTTTGCCCGCTAAAAGTTCAGTTCGCCCCGGGCGGCATTGTCGCACGCTTCAACGCAACGGATAAAATAGCTCTATTCCAAATCGACGCGGAACGGGCGGCCTTCGACCGTCATGCTGCCAGGGCCCATCTCGTCGAGCGCACGCAGCATCCGTCCGTCGCGGCCCAGCGCCTTGTCGGCGAGGCTGACGATCAGCCGGTTCGGCTGCGCGATCGGGGAGGCGGCGCGGATCTGTCGGGCGATCGCAATTTCGTCGCGATGCGGATTGAGCGCGCAAGCCGCGGCAAAGGCGCTCGCGGTCGAACGGCTGATGCCGGCATAACAATGGACCACCATCGGGGCGCTGCGGTCCCAGTTGCGGACGAAGTTCAGCACTTTCTCGATGTGCTGGTCCGAAGGCGCGACGAAACCGTCCATGCTCTCGGTGATGTCGTCCATCGACACTTTCAGATGGTTTGCCGCGAGTACCGAGGCCGGCCGCTGCACCTGATCGACATTGGCCATCACGGTAAGGATATGACTGGCGCCGGTGGCTTTGACGGTATCGGGAAGGGCGGCAAGCGAGCAGACGTGAAGCATGGCGTTTCCCTGGGCAATCTCTTATGGTCGCGATTTAGACCCGCTTGGCGCAATTATAGGCCCGCGCGCAGGGCGGTGAAAGCAGGTTCGGACCGGCCGTTCAAGCGAGCAACAGGTTGAATCGCGTTAAAAACCGCTTCTCGGCCTTGGCCGCCGTCCACGGCGTCAGATAATCGCGCACGGCAGGCTCGGGCAATCCGGGATCGCGGCCGAACAGGCGTTTGGCCTCGGCTTCCTTGAAACCCGCCAGATGCGTTGCTTCGAGATAGGCCGCGCCTTTATCGGCAGCCTTGATCTGCTGGGTGATTTCATCGGCCAAAACCGCCGGCAGCCCGAAGCGGATATGGATCGCCGCCAGCAGGCGTTTTTCCACCACTTTGTAATCGCCGCCGAGCACCGCCTTGAACGGCGAGATCATGTCACCGATGACATATTCCGGCGCGTCGTGCAGCAGCGCCGCGAGGCGGAACCGCACATCGACGCGCGGCATCTGCTCGCGCATCACGGCCTCCACCAGCAGCGTGTGCTGCGCCACGGAAAAAATATGTGCGCCGCTGGTCTGTCCGTTCCAACGCGCGACGCGCGCCAGCCCATGGGCGATATCGGCGATTTCGATGTCGAGCGGCGAAGGGTCGAGTAAATCGAGCCGCCGTCCCGACAGCATTCGCTGCCAAACGCGAGTGGAAATATCGGACGATCCTTTGGTTGTCATTTGACCTTGAGGCGGGGCTTGCGAAGTTTTCCGCCGCAGGTCTCGTGGCAAAAACACGTGACCAGATGGTCGTTGACCATGCCGGTGGCCTGCATGAAGGCATAGACGATGGTCGGTCCGACGAATTTGAATCCGCGCGCACCGAGTTCCTTGGAAATCCTGATCGAGACCGGCGTCGAGGCCGGCACGCTGGCCGTGGTCTTGAACGCGTTGATCTTCGGCTTGCCGTCGACAAAATCCCACAGGAATTTTGAGAAGCCGGGGCCTTCTTCCATGATCTTCAGATAGCCCTTGGCGCTGTTGATGGCGCCTTCGATCTTGGCGCGGTTGCGGACGATGCCGGCATCGTTCATCAGCGCGTGAACTTTTTTGGCGTCATAGCGCGCGATCTTCTCCGGCTGGAAATCGTCGAAGGCTTTGCGGAAGTTCTCGCGCTTGCGCAAGATCGTGATCCACGACAGCCCGGCCTGAAAACCGTCCAGGATCAGCTTTTCATACAGCGCGCGGTCGTCATATTCCGGCACGCCCCATTCGGTGTCGTGATAGGCCATGTAAAACGGGTCTTCGCCCGGCCACGGGCAGCGCATTTTGCCATCGGCGTGCGGGAGCGCGGCGAATCTACTCATAGGACCAGGCTCATGGGACCAGGCTCATGCGACGGTTTGCTTCGGTGTGGGGCGCACATCGTTCGGATCCGTGAGGCGGATGGCAAGCCCGCCTGCGGTCAGTTTCATGCCGGCCTCCAGCGCGTCGGCGACACGATCGGTCCGGAGCAGCGCGAGGCCTTTGCCGCCGGCCGTCGAGCCCATGGTGCCGACCGGCTTCTCGCCGGCGAGAACGGTAACGCCGGTTTCCGGCGAGAAGTCTTCGAGAGTGACCCTGACGATGCGCGTGCGCGCGGTGCCGCGATGCTGCATCCGCGACACCACTTCCTGTCCGACGTAACAGCCCTTGTCGAAATCGACGCCATGCAGGCGGTCCATATTGGACTCATGCGGGAACGCGTCGCTGTACATGAAATCGAGCCCGCCGCGCGGCACGCCCGCCGCGATGCGATGCGCCTCGTAGGCGTCGCTGTCGGCAAGGTCGGCGCCGATCAGGTCGGCGACCTTCTGCTTCAGTTCCTCGGGAACGAGAATGCGCCAGCCGAGCGCATCATTGCGCGGATCGGCGAAGGCGAGATCGGGTTTCATGGCGGGCTCACCGTCCCATACGGCCAGCACGCCGAGGCTGTCGGAGAGGTTTTCGACCACGACCTTGGCGCGCAGCTTGTAGAACCCGAGCTTGTCGGCAAGCCCCTGCGCCAGCGGCCGGGGCGCATCGATCAGGAAGCCGCCGCCGTGACCGGCGGGCGCCTCCGTCATCAGAAAATCGGTCGTGATCTTGCCCTGTGGCGTCAGCAGTGCGCCGAACCGGCCAAGGCCCGGCCGCAGCAGCGTGACGTCTGTGGTGACGAGCCCATTGAGGAAGTCGCGGGCATCCTCGCCGCTGACCTTGACCACGCCCCGGTCCGGAAGAAACGCTGCTTTCATTCGCTGAAATGACCTTTTTTCAGTACTTTTTGAAGTTCGCTTCAAGTGCTCCCTCAAGCACTCGCTCAAGTGCTCACTCAAGTTCTTGGGGAAACACAGGAGCCGGATATCACAGGGGAACGTAAGGCGCTAAGGTGCTGTCAACAAGGCCTTAAAGCGGGCGTCCAAGAAGCAATGAATCACCGATGAATCAGCGATTTGACACCATTCTAAAATCCGGCACCGTGGTCAATCAGGACGGCGAGGGGGTGCGCGATATCGGCATCTCCAACGGCCGGATCGCTGCGATCGGCGGGCTGGGGCAAGCCTCCGCGGCCGAGGTGATCGATTGCAAGGGCCTGCACATCCTGCCCGGCGTCATGGATACGCAGGTGCATTTCCGGGAGCCCGGCCAGACCCACAAGGAGGATCTGGAAACGGGGTCGCGCAGCGCGGTGATGGGCGGCGTCACGGCGGTGTTCGAAATGCCGAACACCGATCCGCTGACCATTACGGAAGCGACCTTCACCGACAAGGTGAAGCGCGGCCGTCACCGCATGCATTGCGATTTCGCGTTCTTCATCGGCGGCACCCGCGAGAACGTGCAGGATCTGCCGGAGCTGGAACGCGCGCCGGGCTGCGCCGGCGTCAAGGTGTTCATCGGCTCCTCCACCGGTGCGCTGCTGGTCGAGGACGATGAAAGCCTGCGGCGCATATTCCAGGTGATCAAGCGCCGCGCGTCGTTTCACGCCGAGGACGAATACCGTCTCAACGAGCGCAAGCCGCTGCGGATCGAGGGCGATCCGCGCTCGCACCCCGTATGGCGCGACGAGACCGCGGCGCTGATGGCCACGCAGCGCCTGGTCGATCTCGCACGCGAGACCGGAAAACGCATTCACGTGCTGCATATCTCGACCAAGCAGGAGATCGAGTATTTGCGGGATCACAAGGATGTCGCCTCCTGCGAGGCGACGCCGCATCATCTGACGCTGGTTGCGCCCGAATGTTACGAGCGGTTAGGGACCCGCGCGCAGATGAATCCGCCGGTGCGCTCGGCCGATCACCGCGACGGCATCTGGCGCGGCATCGAGCAGGGCATCATCGACGTGCTCGGCTCCGACCACGCGCCGCATACGCTGGAGGAGAAGGCAAAGACCTATCCGGCTTCGCCCTCAGGCATGACGGGCGTGCAGACGCTGGTGCCGCTGATGCTCGATCACGTCAATGCCGGGCGCTTGTCGCTGAAGCGTTTCGTCGATCTCACCAGCGCAGGCCCGGCGCGTCTCTTCAACATCGCGTGCAAGGGCCGGATCGCGGCCGGCTACGATGCCGACTTCACGATTGTGGACCTGAAGCGCAGCGAGACCATCACCAACGAATGGGTGGCCTCGCGCGCCGGTTGGACGCCCTATGACGGCGTGCGCGTCACCGGCTGGCCGGTCGGCACCTTCGTGCGCGGCCGTCGCGTGATGTGGCAGGGCGAAGTGACGACGCCCTCGACCGGCGAGCCGGTGCGGTTTCTCGAGACGTTGAAGGCGTAAGCCACAGTTAAGTGTGGTGCGAGCCTATTGCTTCGCCAGCGCGAGCGAAAACTCGCCGTTGCGCACGCGCGCCGAAAGACCTTCGACGAATTTCGCCACCGCGTCTTCGCCATAGGTTCCGACCAGTTCGGCAAGGGCCGTGAACAGGCTCGCCTGCGCCAGGCAGTCGCCATCGACGCCATCGTGTCGCGCCTCCGCCCAGGCCTCCTGGAGGTAGCCGAGCGCAGTCTGTTTCTGCTCGTGATCGGGAAGCGGGTCGCGGGCGATCGAGAAGGCTGGTTGGCTCATGAAACTCAACGAAATCTGTGCGCGGCCCCAGTGCGGAGCGCGCCGAACGAGGCAAGCTGTAGCACGCGGCAGGGTTCCGCCTAGGCCACATCTTTAAGAAAGGTTAACGGCATACCCGGTATTTGATGCGCGGCTCCAGGATCCGCTGACGCTTCAGGAATTTGTCCACAGTCGCGCGGATTACCCGAACGCGGATCTCACGAAATGCAGCCGAGGATCGCCGCGGGCGTCGCGCAGACATGGAGTGCACCGGCCCCGACCAACTCGTCCTTGCTGCCATATCCGTAGAGCACGCCAATGCCCTTTATGCCGTTGTTCTTCGCCCCGACGATATCGTGGCTGCGATCGCCGATCATGACGGCGCGCCCTGGATCGACCGATGTCTCCCTCAATGCGTATTCCAGCAAATCGGATTTGTGAACGCGCGTGCCGTCCAGTTCGGAGCCGAACACGCGCTCGAAATGCGGTCGCAATTCGAAATGGTCGATGATGCGATCGGCGAAGACGCGCGGCTTGCTGGTGGCGACAAACATCCGGTGACCGGATTGGCCGAGCGCGGTCAGCACGTCGCGGATGCCCGCATACACGCCGTTCTCGTACAGACCGACATCGGAAAATCGCTCGCGATAGTACGACAACGCAAGATCGGCTGATGTCTCAGCCCCGAGCAGTGTGGCAAAACTGGCGCGCAGCGGCGGGCCGATGCACCAGGTCAGTTCATCCTCGGTCGGTATCGCCGGATGATCGAGCTTGCCCAGCGCATACTGGATCGAGCGCGTGATCCCGGGTTTGGGATCCGTCAGCGTGCCGTCGAGGTCGAAGAAAATCGCATCCATGATCTAGATTTTGTTTTGAGCGTTTTTACCGCAGAGAAGTCTACGCAATCTGCGCAAAGCTTGATTGCTATGCGAACCGGTATCCACTTCGCTCGAAAAAGCTCTAGTTCGCATACCGCGCGGTGAGGTCCCGCGAAATCTTCGAGCCTTCCTCGATATATCTGCGGATCGCGACGGATGCCGCGGGCGTGCAGGTCCGGTAGGTCTGCTGGAAACCATTATAGCCGCGGTTGAAACCCGCGATCATGCGCGCGCGGCGATCGCCCGAGGGGGTTTCGGCGTCGATCAGCGCCTGCATTTCGTTGCGCCATTTGGCCCCTTCATTGGTGCCGCAAATGCCGCGCAGATAGTGCAGGGTGCCGAGAATTTCGGCCAGCCGCTGCAGATCGCCATCGAACGGCGCGGCAGCATCCTGCGCCCGCGCGGGGGTGAGATGGCATGCCGAGATGAGGATGAGAACGGCGAGAAAGTGCTTGAGCATTTGGAGGTCCAGAACCTGCCCGATATGCCCCCTGAATACGCTCTCCGCAAGGCGAGATGCCTGGTAATCCGGGCCTAAATCAGCTTTCGGGCGGCCTCAATGATCTCCTGCAGGCCGCCGGTGACCTTGAGATCGCCGAGCGCGTCCGGCGCCAGCCATTTGAAATCGTCGTGCTCGTCGTTCAGGACCGGTTCCCGGGCCGTCCAGCGCGCCGCGAACGACATGATCAGATAGTGCCCGCCGCCACTCGCTCCCGGCAGCACCTCGCGCCAACCGGCAAGGTCCAGAATCTCGATTCTCAACCCGGTTTCCTCGTCGACCTCGCGATGCAACGCCGTATGCAGCGATTCGCCGAATTCGACCCGGCCGCCGGGGAGCGAATAGAAGCCTTTGGCCGGGGATCGCGCGCGCCGGACCAGCAAAATCTTGCCGTCGCGAAAGATCGCGCCGCTGACGGCGAGCTGGGGGCGGGACGGCTGGACGGGGGCGGACACGGGTGAACCTGAAGGGATGGGGAATGGTGATCGAGCCGGATCATGCCCGATCGGCGCGCCAAGGTCTAATTCGCTCCGATGCGCTCAATGGTTCGCCATGATGGTTTCGACGTCGGCCTCAGAGCCGCCATTGATGATGCCGCCGGCGAGCGCCACCAGCGGCTTGACCCAGGCGGTGGCTTGGTCGGCGAGCGTGGCGCGGGTCTTGTCCTGCCGGGCTTCGCGCATCGCCGAACCCACCGCGGTCAGGATCGAGGTCATGGTCGAGGTGATATTGTCGAACTCGGCGCGGATTTTTGCGTCGGCCGATTCGTAGGCCTCGATTGCGAGGTCGCGTGCCCTGAAATTGGACGCCCAGAAATGCTCGGAATAGGACAGTGGATGCCAGGTCAGGAAATCCTCGGCGCATTCCGGCATGTCCGGAATCATCTCGAGCAGCATGATGGCTTCGTTGAAGTGATTCAGGTAATCGGTAGCGAGCCCGGTGCGGGGATTGATGTTGGCGGCGCGCAGCTCCGCGGCGCGGGCCTCGTCAATGTGGCCCGTCGGCGGTGGTATCGGACGATTGGATCGCTCTTCTGCGGGGGCCGCTGCGGTCATCTGCCACACTGTTAACACGTGGAGTTAACAGGAAATAAACGACTACGGACCTTTGGCCACATTATGTGCGGACGCTTCGTCATTACCTCGCCGCCCGCGGCACTCAGGCAGATTTTCGGCTATGCAGAGCAGCCGAATTTCCCGCCGCGGCATAACGTTGCGCCGACCCAGCCGATCCCGGTGGTGCTGCTGGAGAATGGCGGCCGGCATTTCCGGCTGATGCGCTGGGGCCTGGTGCCGGCCTGGGTCAAGGATCCCCGCAAATTTTCGCTGCTGATCAATGCGCGCTCCGAAACCGTGCAGGAGAAGCCGGCGTTCAAGAACGCGATCAAGCGGCGGCGCTGTCTGGTCCCTGCGGACGGCTATTACGAATGGCAGGACAGAGACGGCCGCAAGCGTCCCTTTTTCATCCATCGCCGCGACGGACAGCCGGTCGGATTTGCGGCGCTTGCGGAGACCTGGATGGGGCCGAACGGTGAGGAGATCGACAGCGTCGCCATCGTCACCGCGCCTGCAAGCCCCGACCTCGCCGTGCTGCATCACCGTGTGCCCGTGACGATTTCGCGCGATGATTTCGAGCGCTGGCTCGACGGCCGCGCCAACGATGCCGAGGAAGTCATGCCGCTGTTGGTTGGGCCCGCCGAGGGCGAGTTCGTCTGGCACGAGATCTCGACCCGGGTTAATCGCGTTGCCAACGACGATCCGCAACTGCTGCTGCCGATCACGGACGAGGAGCGGACGGCGGAGGAGCCGAAGCCGAAGAAGGCGGCAGCGCGAAAGGCGGCGCCGGTGCCATCGGATGATGACGGGCAGGGGTCGTTGTTTTAAGCGTCCCGCCGCTACCTGAAAAATATTCAGCGCCGCGTATTGCAGCAGCATGATGGTCTTGGCGTCTGCGATGCGGCCATCGGCGATCATGGCGAGCGCATGAGCGATCGGCAGCTCCAGCACCTCGATATCCTCGCCTTCGTCGGCGATGCCGCCGCCGTGGCCTACTTTCATGCGCGGCTCGTATTCGGCGACGAAGAAGTGCAACTTCTCGGTGACCGATCCCGGGCTCATGAAGGCCTCGAACACCTTTTTGATCTCGCCAAGACGATAGCCGGTTTCCTCTTCGGCCTCGGCGCGGATCCGCTTCTCGGGCGATTCATCGTCGAGCAGGCCGGCAGCCGCCTCGATCATGAGATCGTCGTAGCCGTTGACGTAAGCTGGATAGCGAAACTGCCGCACCAGCACCACGGTGCCCTGCGCCCGATTATACGGCAACAGCGTCGCGCCGTTGCCGCGGTCATAGGTTTCGCGGTGTTGCGTCTGCCACTCGCCGTTGGCCCGGCGGTATTCGAACGTCGTGGTTTTGAGGACGTAATGATTGTCAGAGAGGGTTCGCACTTCCTTGACGCGAACGCGGTCTGAAATGGTCATGAAAATCCTTTCCTGAATCAAAGCATCCGGTCAAGGCGTCGGCTCGCGGCCATCAAGCCATTTGGCAAAGGTCACGCGCTCCTGGTCGTAATAGCCGAGGGACTCGTAGAAGGCGCGGACCTGCAAATTGTCGCCGCGCACCATGAGCTGAAGCTTCTGGATGCCGCGTGCGCGGAGCCAGTCTTCCGCGGCGGTCATGATCGCGCGGCCGTAGGCCTTGTAGCGATGATCGGGATCGACGGTGACGTAATAGACCCAGCCGCGATGGCCGTCATGGCCGACCAGTACCGAGGCTACGACAGCGCCGCCTCTGCGGCCGACCAGCACGGTCGAGTTGGTTTCCCTGCGCGCCAACGCGATATCGCTCTTCGGATCGTTCCATGCGCGCGGCGATCCGCAACGCTGCCACAGCGCGACGACGTCTGTGACATCGTCGTCGTCAATGGCCGTGATGGTTAGTAGCTCGGCGGCAGGCGTAGTCACAACACCTTGCCGGGATTCATGATGCCAAGCGGATCGAGCATCGCCTTGATGCCGCGCATCAGTTCGATCGCGACCTTGTCTTTCACGTCGGGCAGTTCGTCGCGCTTGAGCACGCCGATGCCGTGTTCGGCCGAGATCGACCCGCCCATCCGCAGCACGATCGCGAACACGACCTCGTTGACCTCATGCCAGCGCGCCAGGAAATCCTCGGCATTGCCGCCGACGGGCTGGCTGACATTGTAGTGGATGTTGCCGTCGCCGAGATGGCCGAACGGCACCGGCCGCGAGCCCGGGATCAGTTTCACCACGGCCGCATTGGCCTCTTCGATGAAATCAGGCACGGCTGCGACGGGCACCGAGATATCGTGCTTGATCGAGCCGCCTTCCGGCTTCTGCGCCGCGGACATCTCGTCACGCAGTTTCCAGAAGCTCGCGCGCTGACTCAAATTCGCCGCGATCACGGCGTCATCGACGATGCCTTCTTCCATGCCCTTCGAAAGTATCGATTCCAATGCGGCGCGGGCGTCGTCGCGCGACGACGATAATTCCATCAGCACATACCAGGGGTGTTTGCTGGTCAGGGGATCGCGGATGTCGATGCCGTGACGAATGCTGAAATCGACGGCGATATCGGCCAGCAGTTCGAAGCTGGTGAGGCTGCCGGCCGCCTCGTTCTGCGAGATCGACAACAGCTTGAGCGCCTGCGCGGGCGATTTCAGGCCGACATAGGCGGTCTCCACCGCGCGCGGCTTTGGAAACAATTTCAGCGTCGCTGCGGTAATGATGCCGAGCGTGCCCTCGGCGCCGATGAAGAGGTTGCGCAGATCGTAGCCGGTGTTGTCCTTTTTCAGCTTCGACAGGCCGTTCAGGATCCGTCCGTCGGCCAGCACCACTTCCAGCCCGAGCGCCATCTCGCGCGCCACGCCGTAGGCGAGGGCTGCGGTGCCGCCGGCATTGGTGGAGAGATTGCCGCCGATGGTGCAGCTTCCCTCGGCGCCGAGCGACAGCGGAAACAGCCGGTCGGCCTCGCTGGCGCGCTGCTGCGCGATCTGCAGCACCACGCCGGCCTCGCAGGTCATGGTGTTGGATGCGGTATCGATGTCACGAATCTTGTCCAGCCGCCGCAGCGAGACAACGACCTCGCCATGATGTGGCGTCTGGCCGCCGACCAGCCCGGTATTGCCGCCCTGCGGCACCAGCGCGATTTTGTGCTCGCTGGCGAGCTTGCAGATCGCGGAGACTTCCGCCGTCGTGCCCGGCCGCAACACCAGCGGCGAGCGGCCGTGGAACAGGTCTCGCTCCTCGGTGACATAGGGCGCGATATCGGCTGCATCGGTCACCGCATATTTGTCGCCCACGATCGCGCGGAATTTTGCGATCAGTTCGGGTGGCAGCGGTGGCATCGAGCTGGCATCGAGGCTTGGACGATATTCATTGCAGTTTCTCTTTCATTCCCGCCCACCTTCATTCCCGCCCACGGCTGCGCGGCGCAGCCGGTCGTTGATGGCTTCGCCCAGCCCGTCGTGCGGAATGGGCATGACGGCGATGGTATGCGCGCCCTTGGTGTCGAGCGTGCGAAGGTAGCCGAACAGATTGGCGGCGGCCTCCGCAAGATCGCCGCGCTCGGACAAATTTATCACAGAGGTCGCGGCGTCAATTCCCGAAATTGCTCCCGAAATTGCTCTGGGGCCAAACGCCAGCAGCGCCTCGCCGGGTGCGAGCCTGATGGCATTGAGCCGGACCCTGGTGCGCGGCGCGTAATGGGACGCCAGCATGCCCGGCGCCAGCGGTTGCCCGCTATCGCTGTCGGCATCCTCCGGCGGCTGCGCCAGCGCGCGGCCAAGCACGCGCTCGATCTCGGCGCGGGGCACGCCGCCGGGGCGCAGCAGCATGGGCGTGTCAAAGCAGCCGACAATGGTGGATTCGACGCCGACCGCGACGGCGCCGCCATCGACGATCAAGTCGATCCGTCCCGCAAGGTCGCTTTGCACATGGGACGCCGTGGTCGGCGAGACATGGCCCGACAGATTGGCCGACGGCGCCACTACGGGGCCGCCGAAGACGCGCAGGATTTCGCGCGCAACGGGATGCGCGGGTATCCGGATCGCGACGGTGTCGAGCCCGGCGGTGGCGAGATCGGCCACGGCGCAATCCGGCGTTTTGGGTAATACCAGCGTCAGCGGGCCGGGCCAGAAGGCCTCCGCAAGCAAAAGCGCCGTCGCGTCAAAACGGGCGATCTGCCGCGCCGCGCCGAGTTCGCCGACATGGGCGATCAGCGGATTGAAGGCGGGCCGGCCCTTGGCCTGGTAGAGGCGGGCGATCGCGGCCGGATTGGTGGCGTCCGCGCCGAGGCCGTAGACGGTCTCGGTCGGGAAGGCGACCAGCCCGCCTGCGCCCAGGGACCGCGCGGCCGCGGCCACGGCAGCCTCTCCGGCGGGCAAAATCTGTGTTTTCAGGCCTGTAATCACTGTGAATTATTTCCTTAATTCGGCTGCTTGCGGTCGCCGAAACCCAAGGCTATAAGCCGCGTTCTTAGTCGGAGTGTGGCTCAGCCCGGTAGAGCACTGCGTTCGGGACGCAGGGGTCGCAGGTTCGAATCCTGCCACTCCGACCAGAAATCATTAGGTTTTTTGTTCTGATTTCGGCCCTCGGTCAAGTTGGCCACCGTTTCGGCCACCGAAACGTACCGACCCTTTTGGTCTATGGCGGTTGCAGCCGCATGCAGCTGGTCGGGATGGTGGTGGCCATAGGTGTCCTGAAGGACCCCGGCGACATCCCCAGGAACCCGGCGGCTTCCCAGATCGGCACGCCGCGCTGCATAAGCCAGGTAGCAGCGGTGTGGCGCAAGATGTGTGGGGTTACCCGGCCTGGTAGACGAGCGAGCCCCACAGCCGTTTTGAACCCCTTCTTCACCGAGGCAACCGGAGATTTGAGGGGGTACCGGCGGATCTGCAGGTCGGCGACAAACCGCCGATGTCAACATTCAACTCCGCCACCCTGCCGGGAAGAGCGAACTCGACGTCCAGCGCTTGCGCGATCGCTTGAACCATGCCTCGATCAGTGGATCATCCTCGTTCCGCGCGCCCGACATTTCGGTGGTCAGCAATGGTACTTCATGTGCCCGGTTAGAAACCGTCCCGTGTCAGTGCTCTGGAAGCCAAGCGGCGCGACGCGGTTTTGCAGCCGACAAACCTGGGGTCGACAAGTCGCCTACCAATCCCAATTCAACGATTAACAAATCGGGCGCACGCCGGAAAGGCCCGGATCAATTCGCGGCTTTGCTCTATCGCGGGCCTCGATCCTGCCGAATGGGATTTTCCACCGAAACCGAAATGGATGCGGTGGCGGACCTACAATCATTATGCAGAGCAATATGACCGCTACGAGGAGATTTTAGACACGCGGCACCCTCGCACTGGCAGCGAAATTCCTCGGAAAATAATTTCGTTTGAAATCAATGGGCGCTTCAAGTTAGCCAAGAGATTTCGATTCGGACGGAACGTGGCGAACGGTAGATGCAGAGTGTCACGTCGGCCCTCACCGGCCGGGCGCTCCGAAGGGGCCCGGCTGCTCTTGACCATGGAGGCTTGTACAAAGTCACTTCCTGTTAGGTCTAATTGCGCCAACCGAAGGTTTGCAGGAACGACGGTGCCTGGGCATTTTGCACAGACTGGTCCTGTGCTCGGGCATCTTGTGCGGGTAGTGATTTTGCTCCCGCCGGAGCTTTTTTCGGGCGTGTCGTATCTCTGCCCGCGCACTATGGACAGGCCGGACATTTCGGTTCTTTTGCATGGGCCGGAGATGTGCTCGGGCATTTTCCGCAACCTGTGCCGGGGCATCTTGAACGGACTGTACGGGCCCGACCTGTGGGTGCGCATCTTTCTCGGCCGCCCAAGCCTGGAATTCCCTAAACAGGGCTTCAGACGATGACTCACTATTTTCCGTCTGACTCTGACCGGCGGATTCAGAGGCGGCAGCAATTTCGTCGCGGGTTGGCGCGTCCTTTACGGCCAGTGGAAGCTGAGCATCGGCAGTAGATTGAATCGTTGGCGTCGACTGATCGGGGCCAGGCTGGAGCGCCGATTTGTCGACTACCGAAGCCGTGACGTCCGCCAAAGCCGGGACGTTCGCGAACAGCGTCATGGGATTTCCCACCGATAGAACCGCGATACCCATCGCGATCGCCGTCGCCGCTGTAACCAAAATACCCGCCTTGAGGACTCGCGACGAGAAAACAGCTCTGTCCCAAGCTTTCCCGACATCCTGCTGCTCTGGTTCGCCGGCGAGAAATAGGGGCAAAGGATGATCCGGACTAAAGCCGTTCGTCGGCATTGGGTGATGCCTCCTCTTAATGTTCTGTCGAAACAGTACCTGTTATCGAGGTCCAAAAAGCGGAGAAACCTTGATTTCACTTGGGCCGGGGAACCGCACGATTCGCCTGTCGGTACCCTCAGCGCACCTTTCGTGAACTCGCCATGCTGCTTTGCGGAATTAAGCCAATCCAATGGCCTCAGACCGGTCACGGGTACGTCACATTTCAAAAATGGACTGTTGCGCCTAAGGCACGGACTTCGGGTGGCAACCCCCGTACAGTTACGTGAGTCCGACCGATGGTCGCAAATCACTGGGATGGAGACATTGCGATGAAGAAGGTCTTGTTGGGGACGATTGGTTTGCTTGCTCTTGGGATGGCGGCTCCCGCCACGGCTGCTGATCTGGCTGCTCGTCCTTATACCAAGGCACCACCCCCGATCGTGGCTCCGATCTACGACTGGAGCGGCTTCTACATCGGTGCCAACGGTGGTTGGGGTTCGAGCCACAAATGCTGGGATGACACGAACTTCCTTTTCGTTAGATCCCCCGCCATCGGCGAAGGTTGTCACAATGCGACCGGCGGAACGATTGGCGGTCAGATCGGATACCGCTGGCAGGCCAGCAACTGGGTGTTCGGGCTGGAAGCGCAGGGCAACTGGGCTGATTTGAACGGATCCAATGTCAGCGTTTTCGTTCCCCGTTGGACTAACAATTCAAAGATCGAAGCGTTCGGCTTGTTCACCGGTCAGGTCGGCTATGCTTGGAACAACGTGCTTTGGTATGTGAAGGGTGGCGCGGCAGTAACCGACGACGCATACCGAGGGACGGTGACCACAGCACCATTCCAAGGCAGCGTGTTCGACGACGTGCGTGAAACACGCTGGGGTGGCGTGGTCGGAACGGGCGTCGAAATTGGATTTGCACCGAATTGGTCGGTGGCGTTCGAGTACGATCACCTTTTCATGGGTAACCGCGAAGTCAGCTTCATATCGAGAGGTGTTTTGGGTCTCCCGGGTATCGCGCCTGGCGCTGTATTCCGCACTGACAGGATCGGTCAGGACGTCGATCTGGTCACCGCCCGCGTCAACTACCGCTTCGGTGGCCCGGTCGTCCCGAGGTACTGACCTCGCGTTATTTGGACTTCTCCTGCAAACTCCGTCGGCAGAAATGCCGACCTTTTTGTTGGCGGTTGCACGTCAGGGGGCGCGCTTCGATCATGCTGCCGCCGCGAGATCCTCTTTGTCGGCCCCGCGCATGACGATCCTCAGCGCATCATCCGGCAATGGCCGCTGCAACGCCTTGGCCTCATCCCACGGTGCGCGCATCCACACGTCCCGCTCTTCGTCGGTGGTCAGGATCACCGGCATCGCCTTGGGATGGATCGGCTCGACCACCGCGTTCGGCGATGTCGTGAGAAAACCATAGACCTGATGCGGCCCCGGCACCGGCTTCGACTTCGTGCCACGATCACCGTTGAACGTCATCCACATGCCTGCGAACGCGAACAGCGGCCGGTCATCGTTGAGTGCGAACCAGACCACATCCTTTTTCTTCGTCTCCGGGTTCGGCTCCGGCGCGTACTCGGCGAAGCTGTTGGCCGGGACAAGGCATCGGTTCTCAGCGCTGAGCCACGCCCGCCAATGCGGCGACGATGTGTTGCGGATGTTCGTCACCGGGTATCCACCGGCTCGCGGTGGCGGCGGCATTCCCCACCGCATCATCGTCATTTCGAGTTCGCCGCCCGAGTTGCGGACCACCGGAGCCGGATAGTCTGGAAACACGCCCGGCATCGGCGCGAGGTTGCCGACATAGCGGTTGATCACCCGAAAAAGGTTGATGATCGCGGCTTGGTTGGTGGTGATACTGTAGAGGTTACACATGTCGCGCTGAAGCTACCGAGAACGACCGGGGTCGCCAAGTGGACAGGCGGGAGCGTCAGTCACCTTCATCAGGATGGAAGCCCAGCGGCAGGCGCGGCAGAAGGCCCGGAGTTGCGAAATTGCACCTTGGGCAAGGTGCACCGGCTCCGCCGCAGGTGCAGGCATGCGCGCCTTGCCATGGCTGATCTGGATGGTCTTCGCAGACCCATCCCGTGTCTTCACAGCAAAGGCATTTCATCAGCTTGCCGCCAAACTGGCCGTGAAGTTTTCGCCGTTCGCCTGCAATGCCTTCAGCAAGCCGATGCGCGCACGTATTTCCATCTCGGTTCGGTCGAGCGCTTTTGCGATAATGGCGCGGTGGCAGTCGATACGCAGCATTTCAAGGAGCTGGCCATCTTCATCAACGGTCCAGTTGCGTTGCATTGTTACCTCCTTCGAACAAAACAAACATTAGAACGAGGAGACGAGTGTTCGGTTCCAAGGTTCGGAACCCTTCTTCTCAACGTGTTCCTTCGTTGCACCGCACTAGAGGTCGGGCTTTTCGCGTGTCTGTTGCCTTTTGGTGATTGGCCCCTTTTGGTTCGACCGTTATCGTTCGGGACAAACCGGCAATGGGGCGGTCATGAAGGATTACCAAGCTCAGCTAGAAAAACTCCGCAGAGATGCCGCCGAGTGCGCCTTGATCCGAGACCTAGCCACGGACAAAGCCAAGCGCGAGCTGTTCGACCGCCTCTCCAGTCACCTGACTGTTCTCGCAGACCAAGTTGAGCAGGAAATGCTCCGCCGGAAAACTTCTTCGAAGTAGGGCCACCTCAGTTGGCGGCCTCTTTCATTCGGGCTGTGCTCTAGCAGCCTAGCCAGTGGCCTATTTCGCATTTGCGAGTGGCCCAAAAGAAACGGCCCCAGCCTAGGGGAAAGCTGGAGCCGTTTTGCATATGTCCGCTGTCCTACAGACACCACTTTAATGCCCGCTCATTGCCACTTGTTCCCGATTTTTTTCTTCCAATGTTACTTAGTGGACCGACAGGATGATGGCCGGGAAATAGCATTCGGACATTGCCAATACAGGATGATACTCCGTTACCTGAATTGCCCGGCCTTAGTGCCGGGCGTTTTTTTTGGTGGCCGTTTTCAATCTGCGAGTGGCCTATTTCGGCCAGTACCGGGCGTTTTCGGTGATGGCCTGTTTCGACCCCTAGTGGTCGGTTTTAAAATTAGCGGTGGCCTAATTTGACTTGTGTTCACTTTGGAACTGAAGGCCCGGCGACGGCATATTAGGATCGGAACTCCCTCAAACCCTGCGGTGTAGGAACCGCAAAAGCTACGAGGTGTGTCATGCAACGTCGCCGTTTCACACAGACAGATCAGCTTGAAGATCGTTTGGCTGAAGAGGCAAAGCGCCTCCGTGAGGAAGCCAAACTGCTAAAACCTAGCGCGGCCCGTGACGCGCTGATCCGCAGAGCCAGACAAGCCGAGACCGGCGCTCACATGAGCGAGTGGCTACGGTCGCCGGGGCTTCGTCCACCGCAATAGGCGCGACGACCGTGGACCGTTGGTACCTGTACTACCGGCTGTCGCTTATCTGGCTGGCGCTGCTCATAGCCGCCTTCGCCCTTGTGCTGCTCAAGTAAGGCCGCCTCAGTTGGCGGCCTCTTTCATCTGCCCCTACCTCTCGCCCGGCCACCACGTCGAGGGCGGATCGCTGGCGGAAATCTTGGTCGGTCGCAGCGCGACCAGATGGCTCCGCTTGTACGGATAGCCCCGGACTTCGGAGCATGGCGGCAGCGCATGTAGCGTTCCAGTTCATGGACCGGCGTTGCCTTCGGTCGCCGCACGATGTCGAGCGCGACGGTCTGATGCGTGTTGCAGCCAAGGCATTTCACTTCGAGATAGCCAAACCCGGCATTGATCGCATCGCCCAGCGCGGCGATGGCTGCGCCGGACCTTGAAAGCCGAGCATGCGCTTATTCCACGCCTCGACGGCGAGCCGGTCGGCATCCTTGCGCGCTTCCGCCGCCCGCTCTGCCGCCGCCCGGACCGATGCGCCGTAAATCGTCTCGCGTGATTTGCTCCCCATGCGAGAGAGGATGCGCCCGGCCACGATGGACAGGCAAGCCGCTACAGATTGCGGTGGATGGCGTGCCGCCTACCCGCTGTGGCGCAACGCAAATCAGTATTGACGCAGCGGGCCGGTTGCTTCGGGTCGTCGAATGCGGCGCAGCTCACGCTAGATCAACCGCTCGATGCCGATTTCACAACCGCGCAGTAACCATCAAAAATGGTCACGTAAAATGCTCCGCTCGGCCGGGAACCAATATCCACCTCAGCATTTAGTAGGTCACCTTTTGGCGGGGGTGATGCAATGAACTATTTCAGCAGCGATAAGATTTCAGGGCTGAAGATCCGGGAAGATGCCCGGTGTAGGTGCGGCGCTCAACCCAAGCTCGCCTATCGGATGCTCGACCCCATTCGGGGCCTCACCGTGCGCATGTTCAGGTGCCAGTGCGGCGAGCGAAGCTGGACCGAAGACAAAGAATAAGGACCTCCTCAGTTGGCGACGTTGCAGTCCGAGGTCTGCACCGCAACTCGCGACTAGCCGCCGAGCTTCGTCAATACAAGCCATCTGGTCGATCATGGCTTCGTGCGCGTCACGGCTCACCAACGTGCGCTTCTTTTCCTCGATCCTGATCTGTAGCAACTCGGTCTTTGCCTTGGCATGCGCGGCGTCGGCCTCACTGCGTGGCGATTGCTGCCGCTCGCGCCGCAAGTATCGCAGGTAAGCATCGCGGCTTTTGTCGAGCGGGAAGCCGTCACCTTGCCGCTGGATCACGCCTTCGGCTTCGAGCTTGCCGATGTAGGTCCGGCTGCAATCGAGGTGCAGCGCCACTGTCGAGGCGCTGACGGTCGCGGGCTTGGTGAGAGCAGCTGGCGACGGGCGGTCATGGCGACGGTCTCAGTCATCGTGTTCGTTCTGTTGCGTCGCGGCAGGATAGCTCATTTCCGCTTTCGGCGGCATAGGGTCCGGGCTTGCTAATTGCGCAAAGACCCGCCTAAAGGTGCTAACCTCCCCACCAATAGCGGGGTCCGTCCAAGGGGGACATATGCGACGGCGGGAGTTGATCGGGCATCTCAGCGTTATTGGCGCTGCGGCAGCATCGACATTGTTTTGTCGAGGCTTAAGCGCGCAGTCTTTGCAAAAGCGTCCGCTCATCGCATGGGCAGGAGCTGCGCCTCCGGGCGTGAAGACGCCTCAATTCATAGTAGACTTGGCGTTCGGCAATTTTGTTAAGGGACTTTTGGAGTTCGATTACGAGCAAGGCCGTAACATTGACATCATTCGGCGAACTGACATCTTCCGGGACCGGGTACCATCCATTGAGGAGATGGTGGCTCTGGTCAAACCCGATATCATCGCTGCGCCTGCAACACTGGAAGCCGTCGCTGCCCGAAAGGCAACATCGACAATACCGATTGTCTGTGCCGCGCTTGCCGACGCGGTTCATCTCGGATTGATTGCCAGCGAAGCTCGCCCGGGAGGAAACGTAACGGGCATTGCGCCCTACATCGCGGGTTTGCCGACCAAGCAAATCGAACTCGCCCGAGAAATCGCGCCGACGGCACGGCGTGTCGGACTGCTTACCAACATGAACGATCCCAAGGGTCCGCCTCAAGTCGGGGATTTGAAGGCAGCTTGCGGGACTTTGAGCCTCAGCGTCGTCGAAGCCGATGCCAGTACGGCGCAGGACATTCCGAATGCGCTCGCTGCGCTGGCGAACCAAGAGGTCGATGTTGCCGTTGTCCTTCAGACCAACCTGTTGCTTAACATGAGCGAGCAGATCGGTGCCATCGCTCTTGAAAAGCGGCTGCCGACCGTATTCGGATATCGCGAGCACGTTACCCACGGCGGTCTCGTCAGCTACGGAGTTGATTTGCGTTGGTGCTATCGTCGCAGCGGCTATTTTGTTGATAAAATCCTCAGGGGTGTTCGACCGGGTGACTTGCCCATCGAATTTCCAACCAAATTATGGTTGGCGGTCAATCTCAAGACGGCAAAGGCTCTGGGCGTGACCGTACCGGCGGGGCTTCTCGCGCGCGCCGACGAGGTGATCGAATGAATGCTGCTCACTTCTGCTCCTTGGCCCATCGCGTCCTTTCGCTTGGTCGCTACGGAGGCAGCATCGCGGATATTGAGTAGGACGCACGGGCCCCTGTAAGTGCAACCACGGATTTTCTCGCAACAGATATCCTCCTCGATAGGTACGGTTGCGCGGTCCCCGCCCTTGATCGCGCTCTCCACAGTACCTGCGCATCGATTGCGGAGGGTCGTCGTCGGAGGGTCACCACCAGCGCTTGGCAGGTGCATCATGTGAGGCGCCTGCCGGGTCTCCTCGCCAACTCAATGCCTTGCACGTTTTCGCCCTCTGGTCGGCGAGCGCCACCGCGTCACCATCGCCAGCGCTCGCGCATCGACGGGACGGACGCGAAACCTCCGCGTTTCGCGGAGGTATTGACCGGCGACCGCATCACCATCACGGCGCGGACAGGCGCGGCATCGCGGCATCACCGACAACAGGCACGGGAACGCCCGGCGCGGCGGGCCGGGCGATCCGAAGTATAATCACGTGATGAAACGCGAGGATCAAAGCCCGAAGCGCGGACCCGCGTCTGGTCAATTCGGCACACTGGCCCCGTTAGTTTAGGAGTTGTCCACAGCCCAAACGCGACAAGGCCACCGAGCCGACAGTCAGGCATAGCGGACGGCATCGCGCCGCGTATCGACAATCGACCACGGGCCACCAATTCGGGTGCCATCACGCGAATAGGAGGTACTGGTAAACTTCCGTTAACCGACTGGGAGGACCGTCGGTCCCGTCCATCCTCGTGGATACTGCCAATGAGGGCCGCCACCGTTTTCAGCCCCCAACTCACGGTGGCGGCTTCTTGCCATGGGCGGCACGGCAGGCATTGCACCCCGACCAGTACGCCAGCATACCGCGACCGATAGCGGACGGCATCATGTCATCGCGTCAACGACGGACAGGCGGCAGTCTTGTGCCTAGGTAACTCCCGCAGACTGAAGAGCTTTGTGCGCGGCTAAAAACGCCTGACGACCTGTTGGCGTGCCACAATAAACCGCAACATGGGTCAACACGTCCTTTAGCTCATTGACGGTTACACCAGTGGCAAGTGCGCCCTTCGTGTAAATCTCGACCTCTTCAAACCGGCCAAGAGCGGCCAGAATGCCAACGCTAAGTACCGACTTTGTTTTCCTATCAAGGGCCGCGCCATCCCACGCGAGACCCCAAGCGAGTTCCGTGACGATGTGCTGGAACGTCATCATAAATTCGTCCGACCCAGCCAAATTGTTATCGACATATTCGTTTCCCAACACCTCGCGACGAATTTCAAGGCCCCTAGTGAACCGCTGGCTGTCCTGCATTGTGAACGCCCCTTGTGAACTCCTGCGAAATGCAGTGAGCGGATTAAGCTATCACTCCGCCGGACGCGGGAAAGCTCACGACGCCAAGACGGCAAAGTGGCACTGCACACCGGGATCAACGGGCGACACCGGTAGGCGACGGGGCCGATTAGGAATAGACAGCGGGTAAGTCCGGCCATCGCATCCAGCGCCACGCGCCGCAGCCCGCCGGACCATCGCGAGTAGCCCCGGGCCAATCGAGCCGTGTCGCAGGTAGCCCAGATCGTAGCCCAAACCGCCATAATCCGGCTCGACAGTCATCGCCAAGAGCAGATTAAGCCACTAATCACACGGGCATATTCGGCATTTTTCTCGGAAGCTATTCAACTACTGCAACACTATCTGCCAATACCGGAAGTGGACGACTTTATTCGATCACTTGGTCGGCCAGCAATTGGAGTGAGTTAGGCACTGTCAGGCCGAGAGCAGCGGCGGTCTTGAGATTAATGACGAGTTCGTATTTGAGCGGGAGTTGAACGGGCAGATCGCCCGGACTTACCCCTCGCAAAATCTGGTCAACATAGGTTGCGGCCGGTCGTGCCTGTTCGAGCTGATTGATGCCATACGAGATCAAACCGCCGCTTTCGGCATAAAAGCCAAACGAATAGATCGCCGGCAACTTGTAGCGTGCCGCCAGACTAACAATGAGATCGCGGCGCGTTGCCGTCAGCGCGCTCGGCGTTACGATAAGGCCACCGCCCTGCCGTCCGAAATCCGACAGTACTCGCTCGATGTCGTCGGCAGTGCGTATCTCGGCCGGCGAAACAGCTATCCCCATTTGAGGAGCAGCGGCTTCGGCCACACGCAGAAAAGCTACGTTCGGAGCGACTTCCGGAACATGCACCACGGCAACGCGCCGTAGTCCCGGCGCGATCTGGTTGAGATAGGCGAGCCATTTCCCGCTAATTGCGGGCTCGAAATTATGAAAACCCGTAATTTTTCCTCCAGGATGAGGCAGGTTCGTCACGAAGCCGCTTCGCACCGGATCGGACACCCAGGTGAAGACAACAGGGATGGAGCGCGTGACGTTGAGCGTTGCAGAAACTACCGAGTTTGTAGAGGCAAGGATCACGTCAGGCGCAAGCCCTACTATTTCCTCTGCCTCGCGGTGCATCCGCTCCTCGCTTTCACCGCTGAACCGGTAATCGAACCGGATGTTACGACCCTCTGTCCAGCCCAGATTTTGCAAAGCTTGTCGAAAGGTCGAGAGATAGGCTTGCCAAACTTCGTCGTTCGCCGCGAAACCCATAATGACGCCGACGCGCTTCATTCCATCGCTCTTTTGAGCGCGAGCAACGAACGACCAGACGGCCGCACTGCCGAATAACGTAATGAAGACGCGCCGTCGCATGGCCCTTGCTCCGAAAACTGCCAAAACAGCGACACAAATTATAGCGCCCGCTTTCAATGTGGCGAGAGGAAACAAGATACTAAATTGGAAAACGCCGTGCCACCCGATGTCCGGTGCGGGTCAAACTGAGAAGTCCGGGCGCGCAATCGGGAGGTCGGCTTTGCCCTCCATACCGGACATCCAAGTCTGTCAGGTCCGTTTCGTGCCGATATTGTTCTCTAATTCCGGGACTGGGTGTCAAGCTCTCCGCGAACATCCTTGCCGGGCCCACCGTTCTCTCCGCGGTAGGGGTGACCCCTCCGCATGATGGCGTAAGACGACGTTGGTGGACCAATGTTGCAAGCGCGGTCTCTCTTGGTTGAGAGCACGCAAAGTATCGGACGATCTCACCACCGCCACCGTCCCGGCAGGGACGTCTTTTCCCGCCGCGTTGCAGGAACCCTAGATCTCCTTGTGCTCGTTAGGCAGCAACCTCCTTGTTAGACCAGTTGAACTCGGTCCCGTCGATCCACATCCGGTGCAGGATGACTGCGAGCTTGCGCGCGACGGCGACCTTGGCCTTGCGTAGCCCGTTGCGTTTGGTGAGCCTGGTGCCCCAAGCCTTCAGCGCTGACCACTTCGGCACGCGGGTCAGCAATACGCCGGCCGCTTCGAACAGATACATGCGCAGCATAGCGTCGCCGCACTTCGATATTCGACCGGACCAATCGAGCTCTCCGGAGGCATGACGCCTGGTCGTCAATCCGATATAGGCGCCGACACTTCTCGATCGCTTGAACCGTGCTGGATCGTCGATCGTCGCCTTAAAGCAGAGCGCGGTGATCGGACCGACGCCAGGAACAGACATGAACCTGCGGACCTGCGCATCCTGGCGCGAGAGCTTTAGAACCTGACGGTCGAGTTCGCCGACCTGTTGCTCGATAGCCGTCCGCGCCGTGAGCAGTGGGCTAACAGCCGAGGTAAGCGCAGGACGGTCCGCGATCAGTTCCCCGGCCCGCCGGGCGAAGACGTCGAACGTGCCGCGGCCGATGACAAGACCTAGGTTCTTGAGAAGGCCACGGACCTGGTTCTCAAGATCTCGCTTTATCTTGACCAGCAACGCCCGGCTCGCCAGCAGCGCCTTGACAGCATGGCTATCAAGGTCCTTGACGCGCACTTCCTTGAACCAGCCGATTTGCATGATGCGAGCGATGCCAGCCGCGTCGTTGCGGTCGTTCTTATTGATCTGCATCTTCAGCACTGCTTTCGCATGCCGAGCATCGATACAGATGACCGGTAGGTCAAGCCGCACGAGCTCGGTCCAAAGCCACGTTGCGGTAGGTCCAGTCTCAAGGCCGATCCGAACTGCACCCGGTGCTTTCGACTTCACGAACCCAGCAATCGCTTCAGGGACAGAATCCACCACGCCCTCTCGAACAACCGATCCCTTCTCGTTCACCACGCAGATCGACGTCTGCTTCAACGATACGTCCAGCCCAACAAAGTACTCCATCGCGCCTCTCCATTGTTGCTGGGCCAAATGAGGTTGGCCCCTGTATCCCTGGAGAGCTGATTCCCTGTGCCTTTGTTTGGCTCGATCCCGGAATTACTCCATGTTGCAAAAGTCGAAAATCGAACGACCCTAAAAATCTCGCGAAAGTTGATTTTTAGACTTCTCTGCTGCTGTATCGTTGTTCGGCTGCTACGAAGGTCCGTGGTCGATTTCGGGCGGATCGATATGGTCCCTCACGTCGCCGCGCGAAACGCGTCAGCGGCTCTAAGAAATTTCGTTCGTCAGCCCGAAAAGACTTTTTCAACACTATCTGCCAACAGGAGACATCGACGGCTATTCGACAGAGTCCGCTCAGGCGACCTTCATCGGCCACCGGCAAAGGTTCTCGCAAGAGGCTCCGTTAGCACGATCTTGCCCGCGTGAGGCCGCGCGGCATTAACAATGGCCCGCCGTCGCCGATGGTCATCCCCAGCCCTGCGCTTTTAAGGAATCCCACCAGGGGCACACGCCATTGATGCGCGCGTAATTGCCATCGATCACCTGAACCGGCGCCCGCCTCTGCTGGTTCTGTAAATCATGCCGCACCTCGAGAGGTGGATCTTCGCCGCCGACAGCGCGGACCAGTCCGTCGTGGCCCCAAAAACTTGCCAGCGTGTCCACCTCATGCGGCTGCCACGTGGCGTCGTCGACGTCGCGGCCGCCCCAGCCATATTCGACAAAAAACTCCGACGGCGTGCGCATGTAGAAGGACGTCATCAAATCGTTGCTGTGACGACCGAGCGTGGCGACAATCTTCTCGCGATCCATCAGGGCCAGATCATAACCCTGGCCGACGTCGTCAAGTGAATAGAGTTCGACCATCAGGTGGTTGAGGACATTCACTGGTGCCTCGACGAGGGCAATGCTGTGGTGCCGCGGATTAGCATGCAAGAAGGCGCGGGGGATCATCGACGAGTTCAGCCGCGAGAGCCTAGCCATCCGTGTGGCACGGAAGCGGAAGGCAAAAGATGTCATCGTGGTCCTCTGCGAACTGTTCGTCTCGCGGGGTATCCCCATGCACATACGATCAGACAACGGCCCTGAGTTTGTTGCAGTTGCTCTTCGCGAGGGGATTGCAACCGTTGGGGCCAAGACAGCTTACATCGAACCTGGGAGTCCTCGGAGAACGCTATTGGGAAAGCTTCAACGGCAAGCTGCGCGCCTGCGATTTCACGCTACAGCCTTGCTGGCGGAAATCTTCCAACAACTTCGAAGCATGGTCCGGCCCCTGCGAGGCTGGTCGACATCGGAGTGGTGGCGACCGGCTCATGCGGTTTGCGCTTAGGCGGCTCGGCTACATCCGCGGCGCGCCGAAGCAGTAGCTGGAAACGCGTCCCGACAACGGCCACATCAAGCGTTGTCAAAAAAGAGTGATTAGCGAAATTGCTCGCAGCCAAAAGCGAAGCCTAGACGATCGGTCTAATTTATGGCTACCTCAGAAAAGCGCGGTGAATCAGCTTGGGGCTCGGTCGCTGCCGGGCCCTTACCGGTTGATCAGGGGCATCTTCAACAAACAACGTCCGCCGACACCTTCACGGTTGGCGGGGTTCCAACATTAGAGGTCACGCATGGTTCGCAATATCGCGCTTGGAATGACGATTACTCTCGGAATGGCTCTGACCGCTCCGGTGGCGATGGCCCAACAAAAGCATCATGTCAGCTATGATACCCCGGCAATTCATACGACATACACCCAACAACATATAATCGATGTTGGCGATATTCCGGGACATCAAGCTCGGCTCTTCGAAATTCGGCGGACCTATGGGGACGATGCCCCCCTCATCAACGGGTCGAGGTTGAAAGAGCAGTGGACGCGCGGCATGTCGGACTACATCGACAACAATGGTCCGGCCACTCATCTACAACGTCTGGATACTGGAGAATGGGGAGAAGTTTTTTGTCAGGACATCTCTGGTCGCCCAAAGCAGCGGAGACGGGAAGCTTATAAACATGACATCGGGCGTCATTACTGGAGGCACGGGTAGCCTCGCCAGAATACATGGCATCATTAGTAGCCATGGCCCGTCCGAGCCGAAGGCCGGCATCAATGCCAATCAGACCGACATCGACTATTGGATGGAGTGAGAAGGTCTTCGCGAGAGGCGATGGACCGGTGAGAAATTGCCGGTCCATTATATCCGTTTCTGATATGGCAGGCACGCTGAAAAACGCCATGGCGAACTATCGCCGGGAGGATATTAATGCTGCACCGCCTGAACAGGCCCATCGCGCTGTTTCTGCTATGCTTGCTCGGTCTGATCGTCGCGGCGCGGCCGGCGGCCGCGGAAGTCACCAAAATCGAATTCACGTCGAAGCAGCCGTTCGGCACGTTTCGCGCGGGCGACTATGTGATCTGGCAAGGGAAAATCCACGGCGACCTGGCGCCGCAGGAGGCCATTCCGGGCATCGACAAGGCCGCGCGCAACGAGCGCGGGCGCGTCGACTACGCGGCGAAGATCATTCTCATGATGCCGGCGTCTCCTCGCGCGGGCAACGGCGCATTGCTGGTGGACGTGCCCAACCGCGGGCTCGTCACCGCCGAGACGCTCTACAACTCGCCCCGCGACATGCCGTTTCTCTTTAGGCACGCTGGAGCAGGGCACGGGCTTTCTCCAGGACCACGGCTTCACGATTGCCGAAGTGCATTGGGAACTCGGACAGGGCGCGGACCTGCCTTCGTTCGCCGATGGCGACAGCAAGACGCGCTACGTCGAGGGGGTGGGTTTTGCGATCGTGCGCGACGCCGCGGACTTCCTCGCGCATGCAGCCGCTGATGCCGGCGGAACGCCCAACCCGCTCAAGGGAGCGATCAGCCGCGTGCTTGCGAGCGGCAGGTCCCAGGATGGACGGTTCCTGAAGACCTTTCTCTTGAACGGCTTCAACATGGTGGGCAACCGGCGGGTATTCGACGGCATGCACGTATTCGTTTCGGCCGCGGGCCTGCTGCCGATCCTGCAGACGGGCCTTGGGCCGCAATCGAGCGGCGAGGGGGCGCCCACCTTCGCCAATCCGGATTTTCCCGGCGTGAATGATGGTCCGCTCACGATCGGCGAGATCACAGCCAAGGTCGAAGCGCGCGGCGAGGTCCCGCCGAAGATGGTGCTGGTCAGCTCGACCACGGACTATTACTCGCTGCGCGCCTCGCTCGGCCGCACGGGCGCATCCGGAACCGCGGATCAGCCGCTCCCTGCCAATGTGCGCATGTACGAGATCGCCGGCGGATCGCATGTGGTCGTTCCCAAGGCGCCGTCGTGCACGATGCCGCCCGCCCGCCTCGATTGGGCACCCCTGTCGCGCGCCTTGTTGCTGCACCTCGATGCATGGGTGAGCCGGAACGCCGAGCCGCCCGCGAGCGAGTTGATGCCGCTGGAGCCTGCGGGCGCCGAGCCACCCGCGCTGCGCGCCCCGGCGGCGCTTTCCGCCGCCGTGATCCAGGTGCCGAAGCGCGACCAGGACGGCAACGCGCTTGGCGGCGTGCGGTTGCCCGATCTCGCGGTGCCGACCGGCACCAACGGCGGGCAGAACCAGCCGCAGACGTTCACCTGCATGCTGGTCGGATCGTTCTCGCCCTTTGCGGCGACGAAAGCGGAACGGGAACGCGCCGGCGACGCCCGCTTGTCGATCGAGGAGCGCTATCACGGCCGAGACGATTACGTGAATCGGACCCGGATCGCTGCGCAGGATCTCGTGACGCGCGGCTTCATGCTGCCGGAAGATGCCGCGGTGATCGTTCAGGAAGCCGCGTCGAGCAAGCTGTTTGCGCCCGCGCCTGCGAACGATGCGCCACGTTAAGGACGTTCAAGCCGCATCACGCTCCCTCTCAACCAGTGCCCTTTCGATCTTCTGCAACACAGAAGCAGTCGACTGGCCCTGCTTTTCAAGCAGCTGGTTCCAAAGCCCGATGATTTCACGCTCTTTCTCGATGGCGATATCGCGCCCGACGAAATTCGTTGATTTGTCCAATGCCGCGCTGGCAGCTATGTTGCCGGACGTGGATCAATTGGCGGGGTATTGAGTCGTCGAGCCAAAAACGTTGTCAAACTGAGTGGCCATCTAGCTTGCGTTTGACTGCCGCAGGGAGGCGCGGTCGTAGAGCCGATAAAGCTTCTTGTGGTTGATCCGGACCAATAGCAGCCCCAGACGCCGGTAGCCGAACCGGCGTCCTTGCGAAGCCAGTTCCTTCAGCTTGATCCGCAATACTCCGTCGTCCGGCCGAGTCGAGGCATAGCGATAGGTCTTCGGATGCAGCCCGACGAGCCCAAAGGCCCGCCACTGTGAGTAGTCCGTTTCGCTGATCGCCCATCTCACAGCGCGTCTCCGCAAGCTGGGCGTCGGAAGTTTTTTTCCAAGCATCTCCTTCAGGTCGACACATCCAGCATCGACTCCGCCAAGAGCTTCTTGAGCTTGCGCTTTTCTTCTTCAAGGCCCTTCAGCTTGCGGACGTCGGAGATCTCCATCCCGCCATAGCGCGATCGCCACTTGTAGAACGTCGCATCACTGATGCCGTGCTACCGGGGCGCTTCAGGGGAGCAGGTCAATCCAAGCAGGCCCCGTCACCTGGTGGCTTGCCTCTCCTAGACGATCGGTCTATTATAATCCCATGAGCAAGACGCTGCCTCTCCGCCGTCGCGGGCGACCGCCTAAAGAATTTGCGGGCTATAGTGCGACCCGTGACGCGCTAGTCCGTGCAGGTGTCGTAATGCTGACGGAGAAGGGCTATTCCGCGACGGGGATCGAGGAGGTCTTGCGTAGCGTCGACGTGCCGAAGGGATCGTTCTACCACTACTTTCCGAGCAAAGAAGCATTTGGAGCGGAGCTGATCGACAGCTACGCTACCTATTTTTCGCGGAAGCTCGACAGCTTCTTCCTGAGCGAGCAGCACCCCCCGCTCGAAAGGCTTAGGGGTTTTACTGACGATGCCACGTCTGCCATGGGGCGCTTCCGTTATACGCGAGGCTGTTTGGTAGGCAATCTTGGCCAGGAGATGGGCGCACTTCCGCAATCTTTTCGTCAGCAGCTATTCGATGTGTTCATCGACTGGCAGCAGCGCACAGCCAAGTGCTTGAGAAGTGCTCAAACTACAGGTGTGATCTCTTCCAGCCACGATTGCGGCTGGCTTGCCGAATTCTTCTGGATCGGCTGGGAGGGCGCGGTCCTTCGCGCCAAACTCGAGCGCCGTTCCGAGCCGCTTCGCTCCTTCTCGAAAGGTTTTTTCAAGCTCCTCAGTGAATGAGCCTTTTTTGCTCGGAAATAGACGATCGGTCTAATAAAATGCGAAAAGCTTATCAGTGCTCGAATGATCACTTCTGGAGCAAAACGGTCCCACGGGAAAGCAGTAGGAGTCGGTCGAGGGCGCAAAGCGGTCTTAAGGCGACCACGATACGGAGCGCGTCGAACCGGAAGAGCTTTTTGGCACGTTGCGCTACGGATCAATGAGGACGCCCGGGTTGAGCATGCTTTGCGGATCTAATTCGCGCTTGGCTCCCCTTAGTGCGGCGGCGAAAAGCTCCGGCCGCTGTCGGTCGTACCAAGATCTATGATCGCGACCGACGGCATGATGATGCGTGATGGTGCCGCCTGCTGCGATCAGCGCGTCGCTCGCCGCATTCTTGATGGCCTGCCACTGCTCGAGAAGCGCGCCGTGTCGACCAAGTGCGTGGAAAGAAAAATAGGGTGCAGGCCCGTCCGGGTAGACGTGGGTGAAGCGGCAGGTGACTTCACCCTTCACGCCTGTCGCTTCCAGAATGGCGCGCTCGGTCGCGGCTTTGATTTTGTCGTGAAGGCTTTCGAACCGGTCCCAGGTGATGGCAGTCTCAAACGTATCGTTGATGAGGCCCGCGGGCGTCAGAAATTCGCGCGCATAGGGCATGCGAATGAACGCATTGCGCCAGATGCCCGCCGCGCCTTGCAGATGCGCGTCGCTGGCCTTCGCTGGCTCGGGCGTTCCGCGATGGTCGGCGCAGCACTCGAGCGCGCGCGCCATCCAGGCGTCCAGTGGATGATCGCCCGACTCGAACGCGAGCACCATGATGGCAGCACTGCCGTCCGCCGCGCCGGTGTTGAAGGCCTCCTGCGGGTCGAGGATGCGACAATTTGACGGATAGAGGCCAGCTTGCGCGACGGCACGCACGGCTCGCGCCGCATCGAAGAAAGAGGGGAAACGCACCGATGCGCCGGCGCGGAAGCTCGGACGCGGCTGCAATCGCATCCAGGCTCGCGAAATTACGCCCAGGGTTCCTTCCGAGCCGATAAACATGCGGTCGGGACTAGGCCCAGCACCCGATCCCGGAAGTCGGCGCGTCTCCAGCACGCCAACCGGCGTCACGACGCGCAGGCTTTCGACGAAATCGTCGATATGAGTATGAAGACTGGCAAAATGGCCGCCCGATCGCGTCGCAATCCAGCCGCCAAGCGTCGAAAATTCAAAACTCTGCGGGAAATGCCGCAACGTGAAGCCATGCGGCTTGAGCTGGTTTTCCAGGGACGGACCATAGGTGCCGGCTTCGATCGATGCAGCGCGCGAGACAGGGTCTACTTCGACAACATTGGAGAGATTGCGCAGGTCGAGGGTGACGGCTGCCTTGTGCTTGATGCCGTCAACGCGCGGCTCTACGCCGCCGCAGACGCTCGAGCCGCCGCCAAAAGGCGTCAGCGAAGCGCCGGCGGCGCCGGTCCAGTCCATCACCGCCGAAATCTCCGCCTCGTTGCGCGGATAAGCCACCACGTCGGGCGCAGAATTGTAATCGCCAAGCATTGCCCTGACGTAATCCGGATAGGACTTGCCGTAGGTGTGTGCGGCGCGATCGTAGCGGTCGGTCGTGCAAAAGGGGGCAAGTGAGGCCGGAGGCGCCACGCGTGGTTCCCGCAAGGAGAGATCGTCAAGGCCCGGAACAGCGATCGTGTCGAATTCGTCAGTTGCAAATTTCACTCGGTAGCGGCCAAGCACAAACTTTCGCTCCTCCGTGCTCATGCCTTCGCCTTCGCGCCCCCAGCCGTAATGTTTTAGCCTTGCGCCAGTCATGAGCGTTCCCTCGTGTTTGGTTTCGAGCGTTTCTTGGATGAAGAAAATATTCTGAACGACAGCGCCGCGCCAGAGCGTTCTATTGTTTGCCGGCAACGGCTCACTGGCGGTAGTCTTGGTTTCATGAGTCCATTTGTACGATCGCCCGCCATGAACGATCTAAGCATCCGGACGATGCGGCCGGACGAAATCTCGATAGCGGTGAAATGGGCCGCAGCCGAAGGCTGGAACCCCGGCCTCGCCGACGATGCCTGCTTCGCCGCAGTCGATCCGGAAGGCTTCTTGATCGGCGAACTCGACGGCGCACCGGCCGCGACCGTCTCCTGCGTCAACTACAGCGCAAGCTTCGCCTTCCTCGGCTTCTACATCGTGCGAGAGGACTTGCGCGGGCGCGGCTATGGACTGCGCATATGGGCTGCGGCCATTGCCCACGCCGGGCCACGCGTGATCGGGCTCGATGGCGTGGTGGCGCAGCAGCAGAACTACAGAAAGTCCGGGTTCGAGCTCGCCTATGCCAACGTCCGTTACGGCGGCATCGTCGCGGCACCGGATGCACCGCAGGCTGGCGTTATGGCGCTGGCCGAAGTCCCATTGGCGGCTGTAGAGGCGTACGACGCGACGGTGTTTCCGGCTCCGCGCCCCGCGTTCCTGCGTGCCTGGATCGGCTCCCCCGGGCATGTCGGTTGCGCCCTTATGCGCGATGGCGGGCTTGCCGGCTGGGGCGTGATCCGTCCATGCCGCAAGGGCTGCAAGATCGGCCCGCTGGTGGCCGACGACCGCGCCACCGCCGAGGTGGTCCTGTCGGCTTTGCTCGCCAGCGTCGGCGGTGGGGAGATCTTCCTCGACGTTCCCAGCATCAACCGCAACGCGGTCGCGTTGGCGCAAGACCTCGGGCTCGTGCCAGTGTTCGAGACTGCGCGCATGTATACCGGCGCGATCCCGCCGTTGCGGCTGGAGCGGGTATTCGGCGTCACCACCTTTGAGCTGGGGTAGTGTCATGCGAACAATGGTGACGTCGCACTCTCTCTATTGGGAATGACCGCTCCTGGCGGCGCCAAGCCGACATCAGGCTAGATGCCGAATTTAGTTGCCGTCTCCGGACCTGCTCAAAGCAATCGAATAGGCAATCAGCTCAGATGGTGGGCCTTCTGGAGACCGTAAACCGGTGTGGGAATGCCTTCCATTCGCGCCTTCAACTGGAGGGACAGAAACTGGGAGTAGTGGCGTGACTGGTGCAGGTTACCGCCATGGAACCAAAGCCCCTCCTGCTGCGTCGGCTTCCACATATTTCGCTGTTCGCCTTCCCATGGGCCTGGGTCTTTGGTCGTATTCGAGCCAAGTCCCCAGACCTTGCCTACCTTGTCGGCAACTTCCCTGGAGATCAGGTCCGCGGCGAAGCCGTTCATCGAACCGTAGCCGGTGGCGTAAACGACGAGATCTGCCGGCAGCTCGGTCCCGTCGGTCAAGATGACGGAATGTTCCGTGAGCTTTTTGACATCGACGCCGCTCTTCAGCTTGATGCTGCCATTGGCTACCAATTCCGAAGCACCGACGTCGATGTAGTATCCGGATCCACGCCGCAGGTATTTCATGAACAAACCGAAATCGTCGTCACCATAATCGAGCAGGAAGCCTGCCTTCTCGAGACGTTTGTAGTAATCGGCATCGCGTTCCCTGATCGCGTTATAAACCGGGATCTGGAACTCGTGCAAAATCTTGTAAGGCAGTGAAGCAAAGATCAGGTCGGCTTTGGCCGTCGTCATTCCAGACTGGACCGCCTGTTCGGAGTAAAGCGAGGCCAATCCGAGCTCCATCAGCGAGTCCGACTTCACAACATGGGTCGTCGAGCGCTGAACCATGGTAACGTCCGCTCCGGCTTCCCAAAGCGCGGCACAAATATCGTGGGCGGAATTGTTCGAGCCGATCACCACGGCTTTCTTGTTCTTGTATTTGTCCGGTCCCGGATGCTGCGACGAATGGTGCTGATCGCCCTTGAAAATATCCATGCCTTCGAAGTTCGGGATGTTGGCCTTGGCTGACATTCCCGTCGCAAGTACGAGCTGTTTTGGCTTAAGCACGATTTCCTTGCCGTCGCGCTGCACGATGACGGTCCATTCGCGGCTCTTCTCGTCGTAAGATGCCTTCTTGCATTCGGTTGAGCCCCAGTAGTTAAGCTCCATCACCTTTGTATACATTTCGAGCCAGTCCCCGATCTTGTCCTTCGGTGAGAAGACCGGCCAGTTCCGGGGAAAGGGCAGATAGGGCAGATGATCATACCAAACCGGATCATGCAGGCAGAGTGACTTGTAACGCTTGCGCCAGCTGTCGCCAGGCCTTTCGTTTTTTTCGATGATGATTGTCGGCACATTGAGCTGGCGCAGCCGGGCTCCGAGTGCGATGCCGCCCTGACCGCCACCAACAATGACGCAATAGGGCTGACGCGAGTAGCCGAGTTCGGCAGCTTCCGCCTCGCGTTCTTCCTTCCACGTCTTTCGATTGCGTTCGGCGCCGTGTTTTGCCCCCATCGGACGGTCGAAGCCCACTGGCTCTTCGTGTCCCTTGAGTTCGCTCATGGTCGTCAGCAACGTCCAGATCCGGCCGTCTTTC
Organism: uncultured Alphaproteobacteria bacterium; assembly: GCA_963847015.1. Classification (GTDB taxonomy): domain Bacteria; phylum Pseudomonadota; class Alphaproteobacteria; order Rhizobiales; family Xanthobacteraceae; genus Bradyrhizobium. The sequence continues at coordinate 249,696 of CAWJYI010000014.1, forward strand.
AGGCGCATGTGGCCAAAGCCACGCGCGACCTCCGTTTCGAATTGTATCCAGCTCTCTATAATTCCATCTGTTTCGGAAGCGTCCTCTCCGTCCGCAATCTTCCAGTTCGACGGCTTCGTATCGGCGAGCCGCGCCTTGAGCATGTCGCGAACCTGTTCCTTGCCCTCCATTGTCTTGATGTTCCAGGTGAAGGTAACGAGGTCGCGCCAGTAGCAGTCCGTCTGAAAGAGATCGACGGCGCGTTCCACCTCGCCAGCGGACAGCGCTTTGTCGAGCGCGTTGAGCAGATCAGACATTTTTCCGTCCGGGGCTTTGTCGAGCATGATGTCCTCCCTTGTGCCGATGGCAGAGCTGCGCTCTTTTCTCGTTCCGGCGAACTGAAGCCGAGGCGCCGACGAAAGCGATGAGCTCGCGCGGTGTCATTCGGTCTTTCAGGACAGATCTAAATTCTAGCACTTTGCGGCGAAGAGGCGAGGGAGAAACAGCCAATCGGGTCAAAATGCGGCCAGGCATCGGATTGGGTCCAACACCTGATTTTCAGGGAACGTCCGGTTTTTGGCGCGCAAGCGACCACCGGGGATAGGCGAGATTCGATAACTAGAGCTCGATTTGCTCGGCGATGTGTAGAGCATCGTCTACCTCAATCCCGAGATAACGGACGGTGCTCTCCAGCTTTGAATGACAGAGCAGGAGCTGGACAGCACAGGTTGCCAGCCTTGCGATAGATTTGAGTGACCTTCGTCCGCCGCATCGAATTGAAATCGCGCAAATCGCAGACCCACCCGGATACCTGATAACTGGCCGCGCGATGACGTCATTGATCTCTTGAACGGGTTATTTCGACGCGATGTCGGAGCCGGTCGTGCGGCATGGCGGGGAAATACTGAAATTCATCGGCGACGATCTGCTCGCGGACCGCACGGTAACTTAAGTTAACCGATTTGCACTTTCGCTCCCGTTGTGCCATTTTGAAAAAAATTGCCCCTTTCCGAAAATTAGAGGGCACGGGAGACGCGAATGGGACGTTGGGCCAACGCGGTGCCAAGCCGCGCCGAGCAGTCGGATACCAAGCGCAAGGCCATCATTCGTGAGGCGGCGCGCGTGTTCAATCGCCGCGGCAGCCACGGCACCACGCTGGAAGATGTGGCCGAACGCCTCGGCGTCAGCAAGACCGCGCTCTATCGCTATGTCGACAACAAGAACGATCTGCTTTGCGCCTGCCACGAGGAGGCAATGGAGATCGCCAACGAAAATCTCGACATTGGCGAGCGCACCGGCCGGAACGGCCTGGAAAAGATCCAGATCGCGATGACCGGCTATCTGCGCACCATGATCTCGGATCTCGGCGTGCCGGTGCTGCTATTGGAAGAGAACGCGCTGGAGGCCCAGAGCGCGGTCCGCATCGTCAAGCTGCGTGACGCATTTGAAAAGCGCCTGCGCGGGCTGGTCGAGCTCGGCGTCGCCGATGGCAGTATTGTGCCGACCGACCCCAAGCTCGCGGTCTTCATGCTGCTCGGCGCGGTGCATTGGGTCACCAAATGGTTCTCGCCCGACGGCGCATGGGCCGCGCAGGACGCCTCCGCCGCCCTGATTGAGCTGGCAACCCGTGGGCTGGCAGCAAAGCCCTCGCGCGCGCTGACCAGCGCCATTCACAAATCATCCCGCAAGCCTGCCGCCCGCAAAGAGGAAATGCCCACATGAACTTCGATCTGACCCCCGATCAGGAACAATTGCAGGCGCTCGTCCGCGATTTCGCTGAAGGAGAAGTGGCGCCGATCGCCGAAAAACTCGATCGCGATGGCGTGTTTCCGACCGAGCTGTTCAAGAAGCTCGGCGACATCGGCGTGATGTCGATCCCGTTCGCCGAGAAGCATGGCGGCATGGGCCTCGGCGTGTTCGAGGCGGTATTGGCCATCGAGGAGGTGGCGCGCGCCGACCAGTCGCTCGCGGTCTCGGCGATGGTCAGCATGGCGACCGGCCTCACGGTGGCGCGCTTCGGCAGCGAACAACTGGCCGAGAAATGGCTGCCCGAGATCGTCACCGGCCAGAAGATGTGCGCCATCGCCGGCACCGAGCCGGATGCCGGCAGCGACACCGCGGGCTTCAAGACGCGCTCGCGCCTGGCAGGCGATGACCGCTGGGTGATCAATGGCGAGAAGGCCTTCATCACCAATGCCGGCACCGACCTTTCCATCTTCACGCTGCTGCTTGACCGTCAGCAGCCCCGCCGACGCCGAGAAGAAGCAGTTCACGCTGTTTCTGGTGCCCAACGACGCCAAGGGCTACACCCGCGGCGAGAAGTATCGCAAGCTCGGCTGGCGCTCGTCCGACACGCGTCCGCTCTATTTCGACGATTGCCATGTCGACGGCGACCATGTCGTCGGCGGCGCGCACAAGGGCCGCTGGGTGCTGCACAAGGGCTATCAGGCCGCACGGCTTTTCCTCGCTGCCTGCTCGCTCGGTCTGGCGCAGGCTTCGCTCGATCATTCGATCAAATACGCCATGGAGCGGAGGGCGTTCGGTGGATCGCTCGGCCGGCTGCAACTGATCCAGGAGATGATCGCCGACATCGCGCTCGAGGTCGATACCGCCCGGCTCTTGACCTATCGCGCGGCGTGGGGCGTCGACCAGGGCCGCGACAATCTCAAGGAACTGTCGATGGCGAAGTATCACGCCACCGAGGCCGGCACCAAATGCGCCGATCTCGCCATCCAGGTTCACGGCGGGTTTGGTTACATGGATGAATGTCCGGTGTCGCGCTACTACCGGGATAATCGGGTGTGCACCATCGGCGATGGCAGTTCGCAGATCCAGAAACTGTTGATCGCACGCGAATGCGGTCTCGACGTCACCTTCAGCTGACGCCGAGGAGCCCGCCATGCGCCACCTCGCATCGAATGGGTACGGGATCATGTGATGCAGATCGGCTCCGCGTCACCGCGCGATATCGTGCTTGCGGGCCTCGTCTCTCGGCCTGCGCTTCGGCGCGGTCGATGCGCTCAAGGACGTTTCGATCGCGGTGGCGGCCGGCGAGATCCATGCCATCATCGGCCCCAACGGCGCCGGCAAGTCGAGCCTGCTCAATTGCCTTTCCGGCTTCTACCGGCCTCAGCACGGTCAGGTGATGTTCGGTGACCGGGATATCACCGCTCTCAGCCCGCATCGGCGCGCCGCCATCGGCCTCGGCCGGACTTTTCAGGGCATCCAGACCTACCCCAGCATGACGGCGCGCGAAAATATCCTGACCGGCTTCCACCCGCGCATGAAGACCGGAATGTTCGACGCGCTGCTCTATTGGGGCCGGACCCGCCGTGAAGAGGAGTCATTCACCGCCGAGGCGGAGACGATCATCGAGTTTCTCGAACTCGAGGAGCTCCGCCATGTCGTGGTCGGCGATCTCAGCTATGGCCTGCGAAAGCGGGTCGATCTCGGCCGCGCCATCGCGCTGGATCCGAAAATCCTGATCATGGACGAGCCGATGGCGGGCATGAATCCGGAAGAGAAGGGCGATCTGGCGCGCTTCATCCTGGACATAAGAGAGGCTCGCCAAATTCCGATCGTGCTGGTCGAACACGACATGGAAGTGGTGATGGACATCTCCGACACCGTGACGGTGATCGATTTCGGCAGGGTGATCGCGTCGGGGCCGCCGGCGCAGGTCCGCGCCGATCCAGCCGTCATCTCGGCCTATCTGGGGGTCGGCTGATGCGGGTGCTGCGCGCCGTGCCGGTCGATGATCCCCGCGTCTCGCGCGGCCGCACCCTGCCGCAATTGTTGCGCGACCGTGCGCGCGACAGCGGCGCCAGCCCCGCGATCCGCAGCAAGCGCGCCGGTGTGTGGCGGACGCTGGCCTGGAGCGAGGTCAACCGGCGGGTGCGGCAATACGCGGCCGGGCTCGCCACCGCCGGTCTGAAGCGTGGCGAGGTCATCGCCTTCGTCACCGAGAATTGCGAAGAGCAGTTCATGCTGCAGATCGCCGCGCTCTGTATCGGCGCGCGCGTGGTGTGCTCCTATCCGGACGCCTCGGTCGATGAGCTGGGATTCCTGCTGGGACATTCCGGCGCGGTGATGCTGGTGGGGCAGGATCAGGAGCAGGTCGACAAGGTGCTGGCGATGCCGCGCGACGCCACGCAGTTGCGGGCGATCTTCTACATCGACGATGGCGGGCTCTGGAACTATGACGAGGCGCGGCTCGCGCCGTTGGCCTCGATCCTGAAACGAGCGGAGGGGCCCGTCGATGACGCGTGGCTCGACGCCGCAATCGATGCGCAGCAGCAGGTCGATGTCGCCGTTTATTGCTACACCTCGGGCACCACGGGGCGCCCCAAGGCAGCGATGCTGTCGCATGGCTTTATCCTGGACAACGGCTACCGGCTGATGGGCAGCCTGCGGGTCGAGCCCGGCGCGCGCTATCTCTCTTACATCTCGCCGGCCTGGGCGGCGGAGCAGTATCTATGCTTCGGCCTGGCGCTGCTCGCGCCGCTGGTGGTGCATTTCGCCGAGAAGCCGGAAACCGTGCAGAGCGATATGCGCGAGGTCGGTCCGGAATTTCTGATGTTCACGCCGCGGCAGTGGGAAATGCTGGCCTCCGGCGTCGAAGCCCAGATGATGATGGATGCCGGGCCATGGCGGCGCCGGCTCTATCGCTGGGGGACGCGCATCGGCCGGGCCCGCAACGTATCCCGCGCCGGCGCCTTCACGCGATATCTCGCGGCCCCGCTCGCCGACCTCCTGGTGCTGCGCGGGGTCAGGGACTTTTTGGGCCTCTCCTCGGCGCGCGCGGTGCTGAGCGGTGGCTCCGGATTGTCGGCCGAATTGTTCACCCGCTTTCATGCCTTCGGCATTCCCTTGGGCAATCTCTACGGCTCGACCGAGCTCGGCCTCGTCTCCACCCATCGCCGCGGCGCCACCGATCCCGCCACCATGGGCCAGCTAATGCCCTCGGATCCGACCATCGCAGCGCCGATGGAAGTGTGGGTCGATGAGGGCGGGCAGCTTCGCCTGCGCGCCCCGGCTTTTTCGGGCTACCTGAAAAACCAGGCGGCCACCGAAGAGCTTGGCACCGCGGAGCAGGGCTATGAGACCGGCGACGCGGTGCGGCTCGACGAGCGCGGCCAGCTGATCTTTCTCGATCGCGTCAAGGACATGCGCCGGCTGAAGGACGGACAGGCCTATCCGCCGCAATTCATCGAAAACCATCTGCGGTCATCCTCGATGATCCGCGACGCCATCGTGATCGGCGACCAGGACCGGACATTCGTGACCGCGCTGGTCAATATCGACAGCGAGATCGCGGGCCGCTTTGCCGAAACGATGGGGCTGGCTTACGGCACCTTCACCGAGCTCAGTCAGCTCGAGCCGATCCGCATCGAGGTCGCGCGCGCCATTGCCACGGTCAATGCGCTGGTCGAACCCGCGGCGCGCGTGCGCCATTTCGCCACGCTGCCGAAAGAGCTCGACGCCGACGAAGCCGAGCTTACCCGGTCGCGAAAACTGCGGCGCGAATTGATTCACGAACGCTACTGCGATCTGATCGAGGCGCTCTACGGCGCAACGGAGCATTGCGACACCACCATCGAGGTCAAGTATCAGGACGGCAGCATCAGCCAGTTGAATACCAGGGTTTCCATCAATCGCGTGGAGACCGCGGCGTGATAAAATTCCTGCAGATCATCATCGATGGCGGATTGGTCGGCCTGGTCTACGGCCTGGTGGCGGTTTCCTTCGTGGTGATCTACCGCGCCTCCAAGATCGTCAATATCGCGCAGGGCGAAGTGCTGGTGGTCGGCGCGTTGCTGCTCTGGACCTTCACGCTCGGCGCGCCGAAATTCGGCGTCCAGATCCCGTTTCTGGCCGGCATCGTGCTGACGCTGCTGGCGTGCATTTTGTTCGGACTAATTCTTGAGCGATTCGTGTTTCGTCCGCTGATCGGGCAATCGCCGTTTGCGATCTTCATGGCCAGCATCGCGCTATTGGTGATGCTGCGGGGTTTTGCGCAACTGATTTGGACCGCGGAGACGCGGCCGTTCCCGCAGGTGCTGCCGTCGGGCGCGCTCGATATCGGGCCGTTCCTGGTCAGCACCCGGCTATTGATCGGCGGCATCTTCACGGTTGTGCTGGCGACGACGCTGCATCTGTTCTTCACCCGCTCGCGCCGCGGGCTTCGCCTTGCCGCCGTGGCGGAGGATCACAACATCGCGCTGTCGCTCGGCGTGTCCGTGCGCTCCGCCATCGCGGTGGCCTGGATTCTGGGAACGATCGTCGCCACCTGCGGCGCCGTCGTGCTGCTGTCCGGCCGCGTGGTGTCGCTCGAGGTTGCCAGCATCGGGTTCAAGGCGTTGCCGGTGGCGCTGCTGGGCGGGCTGGAGTCGGTGCGCGGCGCCCCGCTCGCAGGCGTGCTGATCGGCGTCGGCGAGGCATTGGCGATGGCCTATCTCGATCCCCTGACCAACGGCGTTGCATCGAACGTGCTGCCATTCGCCGTCATGATCGGTGTCCTGTTGATCCGTCCGCAGGGATTGTTCGGCTGGAAAAAGATCGAGAGGCTGTAGCGATGTTGCCGACCGGCGTTAACTTTGCGACCTATGCAGGCGAGGCGCGGCTGCTCAAGACCGTGCGCTCGCGCGTCCTGCTGGCGTTGCTGTTGGCTGCGCTGCTGGCAGCACCGCTGACCTCGGGCCCCTATGTCCTCGGCGTCGCCGCGCAGGGATTCATCGCGCTGATCGCCGTGCTCGGCCTGCATGTCACGGTCGGCATGGCAGGGCAGATCAATATCGCGCAGTCCGCCTTTGTCGGCGTCGGCGCCTTTGCCACCGCAAAACTCAGCGGTTACGGACTGCCGTTCTGGGTGGTCATCCCGCTGGCCGCCCTGATTACGGGAATGGTGAGCGTGTTGTTCGCGCTGCCGGCGGCGCGGGTGAAGGGCTTTTATCTGGCATTGACCACGCTGGCCGCGCAGGTGCTGTTTCCGATCGTCATCCTCGGCCTGCCGACGGAATGGCTCGGCGGTCTCGTCGGCATGCCGGTCGAACCTCTCATCGTCGGCGGTTTTACGATCTCCATCGCCCCGGCAGTTCTATTATTTTACGCTGGTGCTGGCCGTGGTCATGACGGCGGCGGCCTTCAACCTGCATCGCAGCGGCTTTGGCCGCGCGCTGAAGGCGGTGCGCGACAATGACGTCGCCGCCCAGGTCATGGGCGTCGACGTCCTGCGCACCAAGATCTACGCTTTCTTCGTGGGCTCATTGTTTGCCGGGGTCGCCGGCGCCTGCACCGCCTGGTTCCTGCAGTTCGTGACAATCGAGAGTTTTACGCTGTTTGCCTCGATCTGGTATCTCGGAATGCTGATCGTCGGCGGCGCCCACAGCCCGATCGGCGCCATCCTCGGGGTGCTCTTCATCACGATATTCCAGGAAGGGTTGCACGAAGTGGGCACCATGATCATGCGCAGCAATGCGCGCGAGGCCGGCGGCGCGATCTTCGCCGCGACCAATATCGCGCTCGGCGCCAGCATTTTGCTGGTGTTGATCTTCGAGCCGCGCGGGCTGGCGCATCGCTGGTCGGTGCTCAAGAACACGATCCAGCTATGGCCGTTTCCACATCGTTGAATGTTTCGAGAAGCAGATAAGGGTGCAATGGCCCAAACAGGGAGGAAGATGATGAAATCGGTGATCAAGCAAAGCCTGGCCGCGGCGGCGATCGTCGTTGCCGGTGTGTTTCCAGCCAGGGCGGCGGAATATGTGATGTCTGCCTCGGCGGACTATAGCGGTCCGTTCGCCGACGTGATGCCGAGCGCAATGTCGGGCATCCAGGCCGTCGCCAATTGGTGGAACAAGGAAGTCGGCAAGGGTCTTGGGGTCAAGGTCGACATCAAGATCTCCGACATGCGCTACGATGCCGCCGTGATCGCGCGAACCTGGCCAAGCATCTTGTCGCGCGACAATCCGATCATGCATCTGGGATTCGGATCGCCAGACCTGACCACGTTGATGAAGCGGCTTCCGACCGACAAGGTGCCGATGCTGATCGGCACCGCGATGGTCGGCCTGGTCTGGCAGCCGAAGGGCTGGCATTTTTCGATCCGCCCGACCTACAGCCATGAATTCGCGGCCCTGTTCAGCAAGATGCAAAAGGACAAGGGCAGCAAGCTGCTGATCGGGGCGGTGAGCACCCAGACCGCGGCCGGCTTTGTCGATCAGGTCAAGGGCGTCGAGAAGCTGGCTGCGACCTATCCGGATCGGTTCGAGGTCGTCGATACGCAATGGGTGGCGGCGAGCCCGGTCACGGTGACCAGCAACATCCGCGCCATGATGGAGAAAAAAAAGCCCGACGTCATCATGGTCGGCGGCACCACGGCGCAGGTGATCGCAACGGCCTCGGCGCTCGAGGACCTCAAGCTGAATATCCCGATCGTCTCGTCCTCCCACAACGGTCTCAGCGAGGCGGCCAAGGGCATCGATCTCGCCAAGCTGAACGGCTCGTATTCGGTATTCTCCTTTGCGCCCGACAATCAGAAGGACCTGCCGCTGCGCGAGATCTATCAGGCCAACAAGGATAAGGACGGCCAATGGGGCCTGATTGCCGATCAATCGGCGGCGCAGGCCTTGCTGGCGCTGCGCGTGCTGGAACGGGCGGTCGCAAAAGTCGGTGCCGACAAGGTGACCGGTGAAGCGATGTACGACGCGCTGCTCGCCAACACCTTTACCGAGAAGGAACTGCTCGGCGCGCTGCCGGCGCTGAAGTTCAACGATACCGCGCCGTTCCCGATCGGCGACATCAAGGCCAAGGCCCAGATCGTCAAGGACGGCAAGATCGTGCCGCTCGGAGATGCCTGGATGGATGCGCCGGCCCTGGAAAAATGGTGAGCTAGGGGCACGGCCGGAGAACGATGCGATGGGCCTTACGCTGACAAATGTCGACGTCATTTACGGCGGCGTCATCCAGGTCTTGCGCAGCGTCAATCTGGAAGTGCCCGACGGCAAGGTCGTGGTGTTGCTGGGCTCGAACGGGGCCGGCAAGACCACGACGCTGCGCGCCATTTCGGGATTGCTGCACGCCGATCTCGGCGAGGTGACCGCCGGCAAGATATCTGTCGACGGTCACGACATCACCAGGGCCGATCCGGTCGACATTTTCGACCGCGGCGTGGTGCAGGTGCTCGAAGGCCGCAAGGTGCTCGAGCACCTCACCGTGGAGCAGAACCTGCAGATCGGCGGGCACCGCAGATCCGACCGGCAGGCGGTGCGGCAGGATATGGAGCGGGCGTTCGACTATTTCCCGCGGCTGCCGGAATTGCTGAAGCGGACCGCCGGCTATCTCTCAGGCGGCGAGATGCAGATGCTGCTGATCGCGCGCGCTTTGGTCGCGCGACCGCGCATCCTGATGCTGGACGAGCCCTCGATGGGCTTGGCGCCGATGCTGGTGGAGCAATTGTTCGAGGCGATCGGGCGCATCAGGCGCGAACAGGGGCTGACCGTGCTGCTGGTCGAACAGAACGCCCGCGCGGCGATCCGCCAATGCGACTATGGTTACGTGATGGATGGCGGGCGCATCGTCCTGCACGGCACCCGCGAGCAATTGGAAAACAATCAGGATGTGAAGGAGTTCTATCTCGGCCTTTCGCTGGCGGAAGGCCGCCGCAATTTTCGCGATGTGAAACACTACCGCCGCCGCAAGCGCTGGCTCGGCTGACAGGATGAGATGATCGACGACCGATTCAAACGAATGCGCGAGGTCTATGCCGAGGCGGTTGCCCTGGCGCCGGCTTTGCGCGCCCGTTTCGAGGCCGCCAGGCTTTCTCCCCGTGGTCTTCAATCCAGTGAAGATCTCAACCGGCTTGCCGTCCTGAAGAAGGAGCGGCTGATGGAGTTGCAGCAATTGCAGCCACCCTTTGCCGGATATCTGGCCTGCAGGCCTGAAGAGATCGCGCACATCTACGTGTCGCCGGGCCCGATCTTCGAGCCGTCTCTGGTGTCGGATGCCTCGGGCCACGGCATGGACCTGATGTTCGCTGCCGCGGGAATTGGGCCCGGCGATCTCTTGTTGAACACCTGGTCCTATCATCTGGTGCCGGCGGGTCTGCTGTTTGACCAAGGCGCGCGCGCGGTGGGCGCCACCGTGATTCCCGGCGGCACCGGTGCGAGCGAACTGCAAGCCGAAGTCATCATAAAACTCGGGGTGACCGGCTATGTCGGCAGCACCGCGTTTTTCATGACGCTGATCGAGCGGCTGGAGGCGACGGGCCATCAATTGCCCGGTGCCTGGAAACTGCGGCACGCCTTCATCGGCGGCGAGCTCGGCGATTGGGCCGCAAAACGCCGCTATCTGGAGCAGCGCTACGCTGTCAGTACCTGGTCCTGTTACGGCACCGCGGATTTTGGATTGATTGGGTTCGAGCGGCGGGGAGACGCCGGTTATCACATTCACAGGGATCGCTACGTCCAGGTATGCGATCCCGAGACCGGGGCGCCCGTTCCGCGCGGCGAGCCCGGCGAAATCGTGGTGACCAACCTGGCGCGGGGTTGGCCGATGATCCGCTTCGGCACCGGCGACGTTTCCAGTGCGATCGAGAGCTTTCCGGACGGTGGCGCAAGTCGCATCGCGCCGCTGCAGGGCAGGGTGGGCGCCGCGGTAAAAGTCCGGGAGATTTTTGTCTATCCGGCGCATGTCGAAAGCCTGGTGCGGCAGATCGACGGGCTGGAACGCGCCGCGTTTTCGGTGACGCGGCCCGGCAACCGCGATGAACTCACCGGGCTGATCGTGGTCGCTCCGGGCTCTGACATCGAACGGGTTGAGACGGAATTGCGCGAGGCCTTCGCCACGATGACCCGCCTGCGGCTCGATCACGTCAAACAGGTGACCGCAGCCGACATCCATGACAGGCTGATCGTCGATGACAGGTGAGGCGGCCTAGCTGACAATTCCTTGCGAGCACAGGGCTGCAATCGCGTCAGGCGATAATCCCCATTCGGCCAGTGCGGAGGGATCGCTGCGGCTGGCCGCTTCCGGCGCTATCCTGATTTCGCCGGGCGTTTCGCTGAAGCGGGGACCGGGCGCCGGCTGGCTGACGCCTTCGACTATCGGAAACGCATTGCGGGCGCGCGCATGCGGATAGTCCTCGGCCTCGTCCATCGACAGGACCGGTGCCACGCAGCCGTCGGTCGCGGCGAACAGTTCGGCCCATTGATCCCGGGTCCTGGTCGCGAACACGGCGGCGACCTTGTCGCGCCGTTTGGCTTCCATGGCAGCGTCGTCATTGGTAAACGCAGGATCGTCAGCGAGCTGCAGCTTTTCGAGCAGTACGCGGCGAAACGCAGGCTCGATTGCCCCGACACTGACCATCAATCCGTCCGAGCATCGGTACACGCGATAAAAATACCGCCCGCCATCGATGGTGTTGCCCCCCGGCGGATTCGGCCATGCGCCGGCTTTGTGCAGCGATTTGATGGTCGCATAGAGCGTCGCGGTTCCATCGACAATGGCGGCATCCATCACTTGCCCCTTGCCGGTGGCGCGCGCCGAGATCACGCCGGCCAATAACCCGAACGCCATGAACAGGCCGCCGCCGCCCATGTCGCCGACCAGCGGCGGAATCGCCGGCTCGTCTTCGGGATGCGGCTTGAACAGTCCGAGCGCGCCGGACACGCCGATATAGTTGAGGTCATGCCCGGCGGTGAGCGCCAGCGGACCGGTCTGGCCCCAGCCGGTCATGCGCGCATAGAGCAGGCGCGGATTGGCGGCGAGACATTCTGATGGCCCGAGTCCCAGCCGTTCCATCACCCCCGGCCGAAAGCCTTCAATCAGCGCATCCGCATGCGCGATCATGCGAAACGCTGCTTCGCGGCCGCCGGCCGCCTTGAGGTCGAGACGAACGGTGCGGCGGTTGCGATTGTAGAACGCAAATTTTCCGAATTGTTCGAAGTCGAGGCTCGGGTCGGGCGCCGGATAGCCGCCGGGGCGATCAATTCTTATGATATCGGCGCCGAGATCGGCCAGCATCATGGCACCGAACGGAGCCGGACCGAGGCCGGCGAATTCAACGATGCGGACGCCGTTGAGCGGTCCCATAATCTAGCGATCCCGCGCGGACGACCGCCGCGCTCCATTGAACAGAATTTTGTAGAACATGGCGCCGAGCTCATCCGGCAGCGGTCCGCCGGGACGCAGCCATTCCAGGGTCCAGTTCATGACGCCGAACAACCCGTAGCGCAGCGCCTCATCATCGACGTCGTGGTCGAGGCGTCCCGCCGCGCGGGCCTGGTCGATCAGCTTGCGCCAGTCGGCGTTGTAGCGCTCGCGCACCTTGCGAAGGCGTTGCTTGATCTCGTCGGGGACATGGTTGAAGCAGCGGATGTTGGCCGATGCATAGTCGCCGGATTCATGCAGCGCCTGCAAATGGGCTCGGACCGCGATTTCGATGTTTTCCAGCGGGTCGGCATCCCCGGGCCGGCTGGCCAACCCCTTCTTGACCGCGGCCCTGACCAGATCGATGCCTTCGGCCATCACGGTTTCGGCGATCTCCTCCTTCGAGGCGAAATGGTAGTAAAGACTGCCGGCTTTCATGCCGGTCGCCGCCGCGATGTCACGCAGCGAAGTCGAGGCATAGCCGTTCTGGCGCAACAGCTTGGCGGCGGCGTTGAGAATCTGCCGCCTTGTGTCGTCGGGTGGGGCCTTTGCCGGCGCCGCAGAGCCGCGCGAAGCGCGCCTGGTCATCGCTGATCTCGCTTGCGCATCTGTCCGCATCGGAAACTCCGGTCCCGGGCCGGCCCAAACCAGGGACATTCTCGACTTGCCTAGCTATTCTAACTAATGTTAGGTAGAAACACAATCCACGCTGGATCGGCTCATTTCGGAAAAGCTTCATGGCGACGCTGGCAAGTTCGATCGACAAGGGGGCGGAGGCCTACAAGGCGAACGCCGCCATTTACGACGGTCTGGTCGAGACGTTGCATGAGCGCCAGGCCTGGGCGCTCGCCGGCGGCGGCGAGCGCATGATGGTGCGCCATCGCGAGCGCGGCAAGATTCCGGCCCGCGACCGTATCGACATGCTGATCGATCCGCTCAGCCCGTTCCTCGAACTGTCGCCGCTCGCCGCATGGGGCCTTTATGACAATGCGGTGCCGTCGGCCGGCATCGTCACCGGCATCGGAACCGTCCGCGGCGTCGTCTGCATGATCATCGCCAACGATGCCACCACCAAGGGCGGCTCGTTCTACAAGGAGACCATCCGCAAGCACGTCCGCGCCCAGGACATCGCGTTCGAGAACCGCCTGCCGGTGGTCTATCTGGTCGATTGCGGCGGCGCCAATCTCGCGCAGGGCGATGAGGTGTTTCCCGATCAGGACCATTTCGGCGGCGCGTTCTACCGGCAATGCCGGATGTCGGCTGCAGGGCATTCCGCAGATATCGGCCGTGTTCGGCGAGTGCACCGCCGGCGGCGCCTACATCCCGGCGTTGTCGGACGAGGTGGTGATGACCGCCGGCAACAGCAGCGTGCATCTTGGCGGCCCGCAGATCGTCAAGGCCGCGATCAAGGAGATCGTCGATCGGGAAACGCTGGGCGGCGCCGAAATGCACAGCACGGTCTCAGGCGTATCGGACCATTTCGCGCGCGACGAGGCGGAAGCCATCGCCAAGACCCGCGACATCGTCGGCGCCTTGAGCCGGGTGCAGAAGATCCATGGCGAACTGCGCGCCTCGCGGCCGCCGCTGTTCGATGCGACCGAAATCCCCGGCATCGTCGGGGCCGACCTGACGCGGCCGTTCGACCAGCGCGAGATCATCGCGCGACTGGTCGACGCCTCCGAATTTCACGAATTCAAGCCGCTCTATGGCTCGACGCTGGTGTGCGGCTTCGCGCATATCCACGGGCTTCCGGTCGGAATCCTCGCCAACAACGGCGTGCTGTTCACCGAGTTCTCCGCTCAAGGGCGCGCATTTCATCGAGCTGTGCGACCAGCGCAACGTCCCGATCCTGTTCCTGCAGAACATCACCGGTTTCATGGTGGGCTCGGAAGCCGAGCGCGGCGGCATCGCCAAGAACTCGGCAAAACTGGTCTATGCGGTCGCCAATGCGCGGGTGCCGCGCTACACGGTCGTGACCGGCGGCTCCTATGGCGCCGGCAATTACGGCATGAGCGGCCGCGGCTTCCGGCCGCGCTTCATGTTCATGTGGCCGAATGCGCGGCTCGGCACGATGAGCCCGGATGTCGGCAGTTCGGTGCTGATGGATCTGCGCCGCTCCAGCATCTCGCGCAACCCGGCGACCGAAGCCGATCTCGCCGAGCATGAGCTGAAGCTGCGCAACATGTTCGACGAGCAGTCCGATCCCTATTATTGCACGGCCCGGCTTTGGGACGACGGCCTGATCGAGCCGCGCGACACCCGCGACGTGCTCGGTCTTTGCCTCGCGATCGGCGCGATGCAGCCTCCAGCGACCGGGCCGACCCCGGTCTATCGCATGTAAGGACGCAACTGTCTGTGTCGATTCTCGGCTTCGCCACGTCCCATCCGTTCCGTGCTGGTCGCCAATCGCGGCGAGATCGCGCTTCGCGTCGATGCGGACCTGCGCGCGATTGGGCATCCGCACCATCGCGGTTTATTCCGACGCCGATGCCAGACGCGCCGCATGTTCGGGCCGCCGACGAGGCCATCCGCATCGGGCCGGCGCCGGCGCGCGCCAGCTATCTCGACATGGACGCGATCATCGCGGCCGCGCTGGCATCCGGGCCGACGCCGTGCATCCCGGCTACGGCTTCCTGTCGGAAAATGCCGCCTTCGTCCGGCGCTGCGAGGAAGCTGGATTGATCTTCGTCGGCCCCTCGGCCGATGCGGTCGCGCCGCATGGGCTCGAAGATCGAGTCGAAGCGGATCGCCGAAGCCGCCGGCGTGCCGACGGTTCCCGGCTATCACGGCGACGCGCAGGACGTCGACAGTCTTTCCGCCGCCGCCGCGCGCATCGGCTTTCCGGTGTTGATCAAGGCATCGGCCGGCGGCGGCGGGCGGGGCATGCGCCGGGTCGATCGATGCCGAGCGATCTTGCCGCCGCGATCGTCAGCTGCGCGCGCCGAAGCCGAGGCGGCATTCGGCGACAGCACCGTGCTGCTCGAGAAATTCATCCTCAATCCGCGCCATCTCGAAGTTCAGATCGCCGGCGACCGGCAGCGGCATCCTGGTGCATCTGTTCGAGCGCGATTGCTCGGTCCAGCGCAACAATCAGAAAGTTCTGGAAGAGGCGCCGGCGCCGAACCTTCCGGAAAGGAACCCGAAAAGCTCTGCACGATGCGGCGCTGCAGCTCGGCCGCGCCATCAATTACGACTCGGCCGGCACGGTCGAGTTCATCATGGAGCCGGTGACGAGCGACGCCCATATTTCCTGGAAATGAACACGCGGCTGCAGGTCGAACATCCCGTAACCGAGCTTGATGACCGGGATCGATCTGGTCGAATGGCAATTGCTGGCGGCGTCAGGCGAAACGCTGCCGCTCACGCAGGCGCGAAATCCGTGATGCATGGCCATGCCATCGAGGCGCGCATCACGGCGGAGCGCGCCGACCGCGACTTCCAGCCCGCCACCGGCCGTATTGTCAGCGTGGTGCCGCCGCGTGGCCTGCGTTTCGACTCCGGCGTGGAGACGGGTTCGCAGATCGGTCTCTATTATGACTCGCTGCTGGCCAAGCTGATCGCCCATGGCGCGACCCGGCAGACCGCGCTTTCGCGGCTGGCTCGGGCTTGCAGACGCTGACGCTGCTGGGCGTCCCGACCACCCAACCGTTCCTGCTCGATGCGATCAACCATCCGCTGTTTTCAAACGGCAAGGCAACGACGCGCTTCATCGAAACCGCCTTTCCGGGGGGATGGAGGCCAGACCCTGATGCTCTGACGGTGCTGCGCGCCGCGGCCGCCGCGTATTGGCTGCAGCAGGATTCGGCCGAGCCGGAAACCGCATGGACGAGTCCCTGGGCGCGGCGCAGCGCGGTGCGCGGTGATGGCGTCACAACGTCCGGCGCATACCACGCTGCATCTGTCGGATGAATACGGCGATGCCGATGTGGATATCAGCGTCGGCCGCACCGGTATCACGGCCGAAGTGGCGGGAATGGCGGTGACACTGGGCTCGGTATCCCTTGACGGCAGCACGCTGACCCTGTCGGACGCCGGACAAGACACGGCGTATGCCGTGCAGCGCGACGGCGATCTGATACGTATCGCCCGCAACGGCATGGCCATCGGCGCTCGGATCGGACTGAAGATCGATCTGCCGCGTGCGCCCGGCAGCAATGATCGGGGCGGCAACATCATCGATGCGCCTTTGCACGGCGTGGTGGCGCAGATCTTCGTCGCTGTCGGCGATGAGGTCGAGAAGGGAGGCGCCGTCGTGCAGATGGAAGCGATGAAGCTGATCCATACTTTGACCGCGCCGGTGTCCGGGCGCGTCGCGGCTATTCATTGCAACGCCGGCGATACCGTGCCGGCCGGTGCTGTACTGGTTGAAATAACGTCACCCGATGCAGAGGAGATAGTGTAATGGCGGGTCTCTGGTTCGAAGAATTCGAAGACGGCATGGTGTTCAACCATGAATGGTCGCGCACCATCACCGAGACGGATAATATGTGGTTCTCGCTGCTGACCATGAATCCGCAGCCGCTGCACATCGACGCGCATTATTCGGCAAAATCCGAATGGGGCAAGCCGCTGGTCAACAGCCTGTTCACGCTTGGCCTGATGATCGGCATGTCGGTCAACGACACCACCTTCGGCACCACGCTCGCCAATCTCGGGATGACCGACGTGCAGTTTCCAAAACCGCTGTTCCAGGGCGATACCGTCAAGGTTCGCACCACCGTGCGCTCGAAGCGGCTGAGCAAATCGCGGCCGAACGAGGGCATCGTCAATTTCTTCCACGAGACGATCAACCAGGACGGCGTAATCTGCGCGACCTGCGAGCGGGCCGCGTTGATGCGCAAGAAGCCCAAGGCGGCGTAAGTGCGCTCGCTGCTGTTCGCGCCGGGCGGATCGGCGAAAATGATGGCGAAGGCGGTCGCGGGCGACGCTGACGCCGTCATCCTCGACCTTGAGGATGCGGTGCATCCCGACAAGAAGGAAGCAGCGCGTCACCTCGTGGCCGAAGCCCTGACGGCCGCATCCCGCACCGGTCCGCTGCTCTATGTCCGGGTCAACCCGCTCGACAGTCCCTGGTGCGCCGGCGATCTTGATGCGGTGATGAAGCTGCGGCCGCATGGCATCATGCTGCCGAAACTCAGCGGTCCCGGAGATCTCGACCGGCTCGATGCGCTGATCGGTGAGCGTGAGCCCCGCGATGCCGCGGGCAGCACCGCCATCATTCCGGTCTGCACGGAAACGCCCGCTGCGACGTTGTCGCTGGCGGCGGCCCCGTGGGGCCGCCCGCGGCTCGCTGGAATGTTGTGGGGTGGCGAGGATCTGTCGGCCGAACTCGGTTCTACGGCCAACCGCGATTCGAATGGTGCCTATACCGCGCCGTTCGCGCTGGCGCGCAGTCTCTGCCTCTTGGCGGCGCGGGCCGCCGGCGTGCTGCCGATCGATGCGGTGTTTACCGACTTCCGCGATCCGGACGCGCTTGAGCGCGAGGCCGACGCGGCGCGCCGCGACGGCTTTGGCGCCAAGGCCGCCATCCACCCCTCCCAGATCGCGATCATCAACAAGGCATTCACCTACACGCAAGCCGAGCGCGACTGGGCGCAACGCGTGGTGAGCGCTCTGGAAGCCAGCGGCTCCGGTGTTGCACAACTCGACGGCGTCATGCTCGATGCGCCGCATCTGGCGCAGGCCAAGCGCATCTTGGCCGCGGCATCACTGCGTGATTAATCCGGACGGCGTTGCATCAACAGCGTGATCGATCCGACCTGAACGACATCGTCATTCTGATTGAGCACTTCGAAGCCGATTTTCAGGATTCCGCGCCCGGGCGTCTTGCTCGGCCTCGCCTCCAGCGGCGTCACCTTGGCGCTGACGGTATCGCCGAGTTTGACCGGCGCCTGGAACTCCCAGGCGATTCCCAGCAGACCAAGCGCTGTTCCATCGATCCAGTTCAATTGCGACATCAGGCCGATCGCGGTGGAAAGCACCAGCGGTCCATGGGCGACGCGGCCGCCGAAAATGCTCGCCTTGGAGAATTCTTCGTCGACATGCAGCGGATTGTAGTCGCCGACCAGTCCGGCGAACAGCGCGACGTCGCCTTCACCCATGGTGCGTCCGCGGGTGCGGCATGTCTTGTTGATTTCGAACTCTTCGAGATAAAGCCCCAAGTTGCACTCCCTCGCTTTTATTGATTTCACGGCTCTGTCGGCGGGACGCGTAGCCAACTAACCGAGCGGTTAGCAAACCGACTTGTCAGAAGGGACAGTAGCGGTTAGCCTGCCCGGCAACAAGAAAAGATCGTTGTCGGGAGGCTGGCTTTGTTCCCTACCAAGGAAGACGTGCACGGCATCAAACGCCAGGAAGTGCTGCGCGAAGCGGCGGCGTTCTTCAATTTCAAGGGTTATCACGCTACGTCGCTGACCGAAATCGCCACCAAGCTCGGCGTCACCAAGGCCGCGCTCTATCACTACTTCCCCAACAAGAACTCTTTGCTGGCCGCCTGTTTCGAGCAGGCGATGGAGATCGCTTTTGCCAGCCTCGAGCGCGGACGCAAGCAGGGCGGCAGCGGCCGCGAGCGGCTGGTGCTGACGATCTCCGGCTATGTCTCGCAACTGATCGACGAACTCAATTGCTGCGTCGTCCTGATGGAGGAGCAGGCGCTGGAGCCGGCCGACCGCGTCAAGCTGGTTCGTCAGCGCGACCGCTTCGAGCGCGGCCTGCGCGCGTTGGTCAAGGAAGGCATCGAGGACGGCAGCGTCGTTCCCTGCGATCCAAAGCTTGCGATCTTCGTCATTCTCGGCGCGATGAATTGGGTGGCGAAATGGTTCAAGCCGAGCGGGCCCTGGAAACCGGAGCAGATCACGCTGGCGCTGAGCCAGATCTTCGAGCGCACGATGTCGTCGTCGCCGGCCGCCGCGCTGGCCGCGCGATGTCGGGGAACTGCCGATCCATCGCTCGCCATTGGCGGCAAGCCGCCGCTCGCTTGCGAAGCGCATGGCCGTCGCTGCGGTCTCGCCGCGCGCGGCCCCGAAGCAGAAGAAAAGAGCAGGAGGGAGGTCATGAGAAGCGAGACCTCGCAGCCTGTCATGATCGCCAATCTGGTTGTCGGAGGGCTCGCGGCCGGCTGTCTCTATGCGATGGTCGGCATCGCGATCGTGATCGTGCTCAACATCACCGACATCGCCAATTTCGCCCAGGGCGAGATGGCGATGCTGACGACCTTCTTTGCCTATTCGCTGATGGAAAGCGGCGGCCTGCCATGGTGGCAGGCGGTGTCGATCGCCATCGTGTTCGGACTGGTGCAGGGCATCGTCATTCAGCAGGTGGTGATCCGCCCGCTGATTGGCGGTCCCGGTGCTCTCGGCCATCATCGCGACGCTCGGATTGAACATCGTGCTCAACAGCGTGGCCGGGCTGATCTGGGGCCATCAGACCTACACCTTTCCGTCGCCCTTCGCCTTCTCGCCGCCCTTCCTGATCGGAGGCGTACCGGTCTCGGTCGACAGCGTCGTCAATATCGCGGTGGGGCTCGTGCATCATCATCGCGATGACGCTGTTTCTGCGCTACACCTGGACCGGGCTCAGCCTTCGCGCCGCAAGCCAGAACCAGACGGTAGCGCGGCTGATGGGTGTGTCGATCACGCGATCGTCCGCCATCGCCTGGGGCCTCGGCGGCCTCGTCGGCGGCATTGCCGGCATCCTGGTGGCGCCCTCGCTGTTTCTCGACACCAACCTGATGAGCGCGCTGCTCATCAAGGCTTTCGCCGGTGGCGTTCTCGGCGGCCTGAACAGCCTGATCGGCGTGTTTCTCGGATGTCTCGCGCTCGGCGTCGCCGAAAACCTGGCCGGCGCCTATCTTTCGCCGTCCTTCGCCGAGGCCATCACCTTCATCATCATCATTGCGGTGCTGATCATGCAGCCCGGAGGGCATGTTCGGCCGCGTCAGGGTCCGCAAGGCATGAGCGCCGCGGCCGACATCATCCACGTGCCAAAGCCGCGGGCGTCGTGGAACGTGGCCGCGATGCTGGTCGGCCTGTGCTTTGTGCTCGCCTGCGCCGCGCCGTTCGGCCTCAACGGCTACGGCCTCTATCTCCTGACGCTCACCGAAATCTTCGCGTCTGGTCGCGCTCGGGCTCAATCTGCTCACCGGCTATGCCGGGCAGATCAGCCTGTGCCATGCCTCCTTGTTCGGGGTCGGCGCCTATGCCACCGCAATCCTCACCCAGAAGGCGGGACTGCCCTATCTGTTGGCGCTTCTGCTCGGCGCGCTGCTCACGACGGCGATCGGGGCGCTCGCGGCAATGCCGGCGCTTCGTCTCAAGAATCTCTATCTGGCCATTGCGACGCTCGGCTTCGGCGTCGTGCTGCAAAAGATCATTTTCGAGTGGCGAGGCCTGACCGGCGGCGGCGGCGGTCTCGCGCTCACGCCCACCAGCATCGCCGGCTATGAACTCGGCGCGACCGGGCTGTATTATCTGACGCTGGCCTTCATGACGATCGGCCTGTTCGGCGCCTGGAATGTCAGCCGCGGACGCACCGGCCGCGCGCTGCTGGTGATCAAGGAGAGCGAGATAGCGGCGGGATCCCTCGGGATCCACGCGCCGCGCTACAAGGTCACCGTGTTCGCCATCAGCGCCTTCTACACCGCCATCGCCGGAGGCCTGTTCGCCTATCTCGTGCGCTACATCAATCCGGAAAGTTTTAGCGTCGGGCTCTCGATTTCCTTTCTCAGCATGGTGGTGATCGGCGGGCTCGGCACCATCGGCGGTTCGATCGTCGGCGCGGTGTTCTATGTGATCGTTCCTGAGCTGCTGCGCGGTATCAAGGATGCGCCGGGCCTCGTGTTCGGGCTGCTGCTGGTCGTGGTCATGGTGTTCATGCCGCAGGGCCTGTGGGGCATGATGCGCCGTCTCGGGCGGAGGATCCTGAGATGACGAGATCTCGCCATCGAAAACGTGTCGGTGGACTTCGGCGGCATCCACGCGCTGAGCGACGTCAGTTTCGCGCTGCGAGTCCGGCTCGATCGTCGGGCTGATCGGCCCGAACGGCGCCGGCAAGAGCACGCTGCTCAACTGCATCTCCGGCATCACGCGGCCGACGCGCGGCCGCGTCCGGCTGGGGGATACCGTGCTCTCGACCATGTCGGCGGCGTCCGTGGCGCGTCAGGGCATCGGCCGGGTGTTTCAGCATCCGGAACTGGTCGCCGACCTCTCCGTGCATGACAACCTTCTGATCGCCTGCCACCGCTCGCTGCATTACGGCCTTGTCAGCGAATTGCTGCGGCTGCCAAACGTGCAGCGTCAGGAGCGCGATGCGGCGCGAGAAGGTCGAAAGCGTGCTGGCGCGGCTTGGCATATCAGACAGCGCCGACACGATGGTTCGCAGTCTGCCCTATGGCCATCGCAAACTGATCGATCTCGGTCGGGCCTTGCTGATGGATGTCAGCTTCCTCCTGCTCGATGAACCCATTGCCGGCCTCAACGACAGCGAAATTGCCAGGCTCCGGGAAATCCTGCTCGGGCTGCGCGAGGAATTCGGCCTCGGCATTCTCGTCGTCGAGCACAACATGCCGTTTGTCTCGCGCCTCTGTGACCGGCTGGTGGTGCTGGATCTCGGCGAGCTGATCGCCAACGGTGCGCCCGCCGCAGTGCTGGGTGATCGCCAGGGTGATGTCCTCCTATCTCGGCGAGGTGGCCGATGCTTGAGGTGAGCGGTCTCAACGTGCGCTACGGTTCGGTGGAGGCGTTGCGCGATGTCTCGATCAAGGTCGAGACCGGCGGACTCGTCGCCATTCTCGGCGCCAATGGCGCCGGGCAAGTCGACCTTGTTGCGCGCCATCAGCGGCATCGCCCGCGCCGCCTCCGGCACAATCGCACTGCACGGCGAGCCGATCACCGATCTCGGCGCCGAGGAGATCGTGCGGCGCGGCGTTTCGCACGTGCCGGAGGGCAGGGGGATCTTTCCCGATCTGACGGTGAGCGAAAACCTGATGATCGGCGCCTATGTCCGGCGCGGGCAAAACGTTTCGGCGGACTACAGCCGGGTGATGGAGATGTTTCCGCCGATCGAGCGCCGCGAGCGGCAGTTCGGCTACACGCTGTCCGGCGGCGAACAGCAGATGCTGGCGATCGGCCGTGCCTTGATGGCAGCGCCCCAAGGTGCTGCTCGCCGACGAACTCAGCCTTGGCCTCGCTCCGATCATCGTCAAGCAGGTGTTTGCCAAACTCGACGAGGTGCGCAAGGCCGGCATTACCGTTCTGGTGGTGGAACAGAATGCCAGGCTTGCGATGAAATTCGCCGACTATCTCTACGTCCTCAAATACGGGCGCGTGGTGATGGAAGGCGCGCGGGAAGAATTCCAACGTTCGACCGCTCTGGTCGATGCCTATCTCGGTGTCTGACGATGCATGACTATCCACTGAAGCAACGCACCATCGGACACCTGCTTGCCGACAAGGCCGCCCGGGTCGGCGACCGGACCTGGCTGATCTTCGGCGAGCAGCGCTACAGCTTACGCCCAGGCCCACGAACTCTCCAACCGCTATGCCAACGGATTTCGTGAACTCGGCGTTGGCAAGGGCGATCACGTCGCCGTCATGCTGCCGAACTGCCCCGAATTCATCTGGACGATCTGGGGCTTGGCCAAGCTCGGCGCGGTGACGGTGCCGCTCAACACCGCGGCGCGCGGCGAGCTGCTGCGCTACTTCATCACCCAGTCGGATTCGAGTTGCGTCGTCGTCGCAGCCGAATGGGCCGATCGCGTGGCCGAAGCGCTGGGCAGCGACCATCGGGTGCGGGCGTGCCTTACCTTCGGCGGCGCCGGAACAAGACTGGCGGATTGCGGCGGCGACCTGCGTCGATCTCGCGAAGTTTCGAACGCGCGCCGGCCGACGAGCCGGACCGCACGGCCGTGCTCGCCAGCGATCCGCAATACATCATGTACACGTCCGGAACCACCGGCCCGTCGAAGGGCGTGATCAGTCCGCATTCGCAGGCCCATGGCGTCGGCCGCTCGCTGGCGCAGAACTTCGGCTATCGCCCCGACGACGTGCTCTACACCTGCCTGCCGCTGTTCCACGGCAACGCGCTCTGGTATTCGGCCTATGCGGCGCTGTGGGCGGATTGCGCGCTGGCGGTCTCGCCGCGATTTTCGGCCAGCAGCTTCTGGGACGAGATCAGGGCGACCGGCGCCACCCAGTTCAATTCGCTGGGCGCGATGACCAACATCCTGTTGCGGGCGCCGGCTTCGCCGCGCGACCGCGAGCATCGCGTGCGGCAGGCGATGGTGATCCCGCTGTCGCGCGAATCCTATCGCGAAGTTTCCGACCGCTTCGGCGTTCAGGTGACCTCGCTCTATGCGATGACCGAGACCTTTGCGGTGACCATGTTCACCCCGGAGGATCCGGAGGCCAAAGGCGCTTCCGCCGGCAGGCCGCGCGGCCTCGCCGAGGTTCAGATCGTCAGCGACGAGGACGATCCGTTGCCGATCGGCGAGGTCGGCGAGATCTGCGTGCGGCCCCGCGAGCCCGGCATCATCATGTCCGGCTATTACAAGATGCCCGAGGCCACCGTGCGCGACAGCCGCAATCTGTGGCTGCACACCGGCGATCGCGGCCGGCTCGATTCCGATGGATACCTCTATTTCGTCGACCGCAAGAAGGAAGCGATCCGCCGCCGCGGCGAGAATATTTCCGCCTACGAGGTCGAGATGCTGATCGCGAAGCATCCCTGCGTGCTGGAGGTCGCGGCGGTGCCGGTGGCGTCCGAGCTCAGCGAGGACGAGGTGATGGTCTACGTCGTCTGCCGCGACGGCCATCAGGTCAGCGAGGAAGAGCTGGTGCGCTTTGCCAACCAGAACATGGCGCATTTCATGGTGCCGCGCTTCGTTCATTTCATCGACGCATTACCCAAGACCGCCAGCGAGAAGATCGAAAAATACAAGCTCAAGACCTGGGCCGAGCAAAACCGCGGCGTTCTTTGGGACCGCGAGGCGGTCGGCCTGAAGCTCGAGCGGTGATCTGAACGACAACAACGACATAACAAAACAGGGAGACGACCATGCGGAAGACAACACAGACAGGATTATTGTCGCGGCGCGTCATGCTCGCCGCCAGTGCCGCGATCATGCTGACGGCGCTGCCGGCCAACGCGCAGGACGCCGTGAAAGTGGGCATGAGCGGCCCGTTTTCGGGTGGGCTGTCGCTGCTCGGACAGAGCGTGCGCGACGGCGTCGAGGTGGCGTTCGCCGAAATCAACGAGCAGGGCGGCGTCGGCGGCCGCAAGCTGCAATTCATCGCCGAGGATGACGGCTATGAGCCGATGCGCACCATCGCCTCGGCACGCAAGCTGGTCGAGCAGGACAAGGTGGTGGCGCTACTCGCCGTCACCGGCACCGCGCCATCGGCGGCGCTGCTGCCGTTCGTGACCGAGAGCAAGACCCCGATGCTGTTCCCCTACGCCTTCTCGCATTCGCTGACCACGCCGCTGAAGCGCGACGTCTTCACCACGCTGCCGGAAGTGCGCGTGCAGATGATGGTGCTCGCCAACTATATCCTCACGGAGCTCAAGCACACCAAGGTTGCCGCGATCTACCAGAACGACGATTTCGGCCAGGATGCCGTCGCCGGTCTCGATGAGCGTTTCGGCCGCGACAAGATCCCGTTGACAAAACTGCCGTTCGATCGCGGCACCACCAATTTCAGCGGCGTCGTCGCCCAGGCCAAGGAAGCCGGCGTCGAGCATGTGGTTTTCCTCGGCATCCCCAAGGACGCCGCGCTGGTCATGCGCGAGGCCAACAATCTCGGCTGGAAGCCGCAATTCAGCGGCCACAATGCGCTCGGCGATCCGCAGACCTTTCAGCTCGCCGGACCGCTCGCCGAAGGCGCCATCGCCATCGCCGTGATGGAGCCGCTCGACTCCGACAAGCCCGCCGTCAAGGCCTTCATTGCGGCGCAGTCAGAAATACAAGCCCAACACCAAGCCGACCACCTACAGCATGCATGGCTATCAATCGGGCAAGATCCTCGCCGAAGTGCTCAAGCGCTCCGGCGGCAAGACCGACGAGCCGTCGATCGTGAGCGCGCTGGAAAGCCTGAAGGCGTTCGATACCGGACTGATGGCGCCGATCTCGTTTTCGACCGATCAGCACGCTGGCTCCCTGGCGGGCGCGATCATGAAGGCCGAGGGAGGCAAGTGGAAGATCATCTCCGGCTGGCTCGCGGCGAACTGAGCGTCGCGCAGCGCATGCGTGCCGTCGTCCTCGAGCGGACCGGAGCTCCCACCAATCTTGCGCGTCGCCGATGTGGCGGCGCGCGAACCCGGACCGCGCGAGATCAGGATCGCGGTTCGGGCCTGCGGGGTTTGCTTCCACGACGTGGTGGTGCGCAACGGCACCTTCCGGCGCGGCGTGGAGATGCCTGTGATCCTCGGTCATGAGGTCGCAGGAACCGTCGAAAGACTGGGCGCGGAAGTGCGCGGGTTTCGCGCCGGCGATCTCGTCGCCACCACGATCCACAGCCATGTCTGCGGCCAGTGCCGCGACTGCCGCGGCGGCCACGAGACCTCCTGTCCGGAGCGGATCTTTCTCGGCGATGCCGGGCTCAATGGCGGCTATGCCGAACTGGTCTGCGTCGATGCGGACGCCGCCCTCAAGGTGCCCACGGGTATCTCGCCGGAGGAAGCCGCCATCGTCGCTTGCACGATCGGCACCGAACTCAATGCGGTGCGCGACGTCGGCGGCGTGCGGCTTGGAGAACGCGTGCTGGTCACCGGCGCCGGCGGGGGGCTTGGGCTCCACGGCGTTCAGCTGTCGCGGCTGGCGGGCGCGTTTACGATCGCGGTGACGACGACGGCAGCCAAGGCGGCGCGGATCCGCGAGGCCGGCGCGGACGAGGTCATCGTGGTCGAGCGAGGAGAGGATTTTTCCCGGCAGGTCCGGCACCTGACGGATGGCCGTGGGGTCGATGCCGTCATCGACAATGTCGGGAGCCCGGTATTCGAGGCGGTGCGCCGCAGCACGGCCGACGGCGGGCGAATTGTTCTGGTGGGGCAGCTCACCGGCGAATTCCTCACGATCAATCCCGCGCAATTGTTCCTGCGCAATATCTCGATCCTCAGCGCCAAGGGCGTGTCGCGTTCGCAGCTCGCCGATGCGCTTGATCTGGTGGCGCGCCGGCGCATCAAACCGGCGGTCGACCGGCGTCTATCCGCTGGAAGGTGCCGCCGAGGCGCACCGGCTGGTCGAAGCGGGTCTGTCGACCGGCCGCCACGTCCTCACGCCGATGCAGTAGGGAGCGGAAATTGCCTGAAAAATCCATCATTGATGTAACCCGGAAGGACTTCGCCGATGTCACCCGCTGACGATACCCGAACCCGGAGCGGTGAAGCGCTCACCTTGACCTGGCCGCAGCCGGATATTGCGCTGGTCACGATGATCCGCGAGCGCGAGATGAACACGCTCAGTCTCGAGCTTTTGAGGGAGCTCGACGAGGCGCTGACGGCCAGCGTCGACGGCGGCGCGCGCGCGCTTGTCATCACGGGGCAGGGCCGCGCGTTTTGCGCCGGTGCGCATCTGCGCTATTTCACCGAAGGCGATGCCCGAATCGGCGCCGGCAGTTTTGCGCTACGCGATCGCTATCTGCAGCCGATCGCCACGGTCTTCGACCGCATCGAGACCTTGCCGATCCCGGTGATCGCGGCCATCAACGGCTTTGCGCTGGGCGGTGGCTGCGAGATGTCAGTGGCCTGCGATTTCCGGTTGATGGCCGATCACGCCAAGATCGGCGTGCCCGAAGTCCGGATCGGCGCGCTGGCCGGCGCAGGAGGCGTGCAAAAACTCCATCGTCTTGTCGGCCGCGGCAAGGCGCTGGAATGGATATTGCTCGGCAGCCATGTCCCGGCGGCCGAAGCTCTGGCCCATGGCCTCGTCACCGCGGTCCATCCCGCTGCGGACTTGCTGCCGGCGGCGATGGAATTGGCGGGCCGTTTCCGCTTGCTTGGGCCTCGCGCCGTCGCTCAATCGAAGATGGCGGTGCGGCTGTGCGGCGATACCGATCTTGACCACCGCCCGAAACATCGGCCTCGAAGCACTCGCCATGCTGATCGATGGCCCGGAATGGCGAGAGGGCATGAACGGCCTTCATGGAGAAGCGTGAGCCGCGTTTTCCGCCGCTTTCGCCATTGTAGGACGAAGCCGGCGGCAGGGAGGCAACCGTCCCGAAGGCGCTGGGCACAGCAGGGCCAAATTCGGCAATGGTGAGAAGCTCGACAACCGCAAGCACGACCAGCGCAACGTATCCTCTCGAAGATATCCGCATGGTCATCCTCTCTCCTAATCCTGCTCACCGATCGTTTGGACGTACGTTCTGCCATACGGATATAACAGTTCCTTGCGGCCCTGTAGCCAGGCAGCTTTAAGTTCGGGCGTTGTGATGTCCCAGTCCGGCCGGCATTTCCTGGTAACAGCACGCAGATCCTGGCGGAGTTCTTCCATCGTGGGCCGCCCGAAGAACCAGTAGCCATTGTAGATCTTGTGAACGACAAGGCCGGGCTCCAGCACGATCACGTGCGGAATCATCGGATTGTTGAGGGGATCGGTGTATTCGGCGATGTCGAGATCCTTCTGAACGATGCGCCGCGGATCGGAGAGAAAGGGCCAGTGCGCGCCGATTCCGCTGCGATTTTCGTTGGTCTGGGTGATGTTGTCGGTGCTGATCGTGACCAACCGGCAATAGCCAACCTCCATCTCTCGATGGAGTTGCAGCAAGCCTTCGGCCTGACGGCGGTCCTTCGGGCAGAAGGCGCCGCGGCTAAGGACGAGCACCAGCGGGTCCTGTCCCTGTAGCTCGGAGAGCTTTCGATGTTTTGCGGTGTGATCGCTGAGCTCGTAGTCGGGGAAAACAGCGCCGGGCACCATGTCGGGTCGCATTTGAAGTCCTCCAGAGTTTGGGACGCGTCAGCTCACCGGCCACGCGCAGTTACAAATCGATCACGACGTCGCCCTCGGGCTGCGCGCAGCAGATCAGCACAATGCCGTCCGCCGGTGCGTCGACCGGGTCCGGGCGGTAGCCGATTTTCCCTGCCACAAGTCCGCTCTCGCAGGTGTGGCAGACCCCGGTTCGACACGCATACCGCACAGGCACGTCGCATGCCTCGGCCAGCTCGAGCAGGCTGGGGAATGATGACCCCCAGCGGACATTGAGACCGCTACGGGCAAACGAAACCATCGGTCCTGAGCCGGGAGCGCCTGCGGGTAAATGCGGCGGCCGATGTGGAGCAGCCGCAATACCTGGCGTAATGGACGGACCCGGGCCGAACGTCTCAGTTTGGATGCGATCTGATGCGACGCCCAACTCTTTGAGCCCGGCAGTCAGATCGCTCATGAAGCTTGACGGTCCGCAGATGTAGAAATCGCCATTGCGCGGCAGGTTGAGTTCCCCGAGCACTCCCACATTCAGGTGCCCAGCAGCGTCGAAATCGACATCGGGCCGATCCTCGGGATCGGGCGAACTGTAGCAAACATAGCTGTGGCGGTGGGCAAACGTATTAAGCAGCCCGCGCACCTCCTCGGCAAATGGATGTTCGCGGCCGTTACGGGTTCCGTATAGCCACCAGATTTCCCGCGTCGATACTTCGGCCGCCAGGGCATGAAGCATCGCGAGCACCGGCGTCACCCCGATTCCCGCACTCAACAAAACCACCGGCGTGTCGCCCGGTCGCAGTGTGAAATCGCCGCGCGCAGCACTTGCCTGCACGATGTCGCCAACTTGCAGCCCGTCATCAATGTAGGCGCTCGCCGCGCCATGGGCTTCTCGCTTGACGCTCACGCGATAGGTCGTGGCGCCGGGCGCTCCCGACAGCGAATAGCTGCGCGTCAACTCAGGCGTTGATGGCGGTCCAAGCCGCAGCACGACAAACTGCCCGGGGAGGGTCGCGGCGACCGGTTCTCCGTCCGTGGGCTCGAGCAGCAGCGAAGTCACGTTGCCGCTCTCGCGCAGCTTGCGCGAGATGCGAAGCGGACGGAATCCTCGCCACGCCGGGGGCGGGCCGGACACTGCGCCGAGTCCGGCATTTCCCGTCGTCGTGCCGCCCTCGCGCTCCTGGGTGAGCAAGGCCTCGAGGGAACGACGCCAGCCAACGCTCAACACCGGGATGCGCAGCGCCCGCTCCAGCTGATCTCGGGGATGGCCCGGTTTGTAAAGCAGCGCATCGATCTCGGACACGCTCATGCGCTCGGGCCCGGAGGCGACCTGCGTGATCTCGTCGCCGGTCTCCACCTCGCCTTCCTCCAGCACACGAAAATAGAAGCCGGGTCTGCCGTGCTTGACCACCAGCGCGGCCATTTCCGGTTCGTTCATGCGGATGCCCAGCCGGTAACAGGTGACACGCGGTTGCGTCACCTCGAACAACGCGCCGCCGATCCGGTAGCGGTCTCCAATGCAGACCTCTGCATCCGGCAGGCCATCGACGGTAAAGTTTTCGCCGAACTGCCCATAAATGAAGTCGTTTCGTCCCAGATGGCTCTGCCAATACCGATAGGAATCCATCTGATAGACAAATACCGCCCGGCGTTCGCCGCCATGGCCATTCAGGTCACCCTGTCCGTCACCGTCGATGTTGAGCCGGCGCACCATGCGCGGGCCCTCAACGGCCGCCTTCCAGATGCCGGTATGAACCGTCTTGCCTTGCCAGGTGATGTCGCGCGGCAGGCCCACATTGACCGAAAGCAAGAGTCCCATCACTTTTCCTAACGATGATCGCCGGCGCAGGCCATGGCTGCGTCCTTATGAGCCACCCATCGTACTTCATTTCACCTCGAACGGCTTGGCAAGTACGCCTACGCTGCTGATGTTAAGTGTGTTTTTCCATTCGACCTTCGGAAGAAAACGGTCATATCAATGTATGAGTGGCCAGTTAGAGATTTTGTGTTCACGTCTCGTTGAATTTTGACCGGCATCAGGGAGACAACCACGATGAACCCCTCTCAAGCACGGACGCTCGACATGAAGCTCGAGATCGTTGTCGTCCCGGTCTCAAACGTCGATCGCGCCAAGCAGTTCTACGGCGATCTGGGCTGGAGGCTCGACGCCGATTTCCCCTCTGTCGACGGTTATCGTGTGATTTAGTTCACGCCGCCGGGGTCCGGCGCGTCGGTGATCTTCGGTGTGAATGTCACCGCGGCGGCACCCGGTTCCGCGAAGGGGCTTTACTTGATCGTCTCCGACATTGAGGCTGCGTGCCAGGACCTGCGCAGCCGCGGGGTGAAGGTCAGCGGGCCGTTTCATGGCGGCGGTGACGTGCACAACGGAGCCGATGAGCCGCATTTGTTTGGCAGTGTCCGCCTCGACGGCACGGACCCGGAGCGCCGCAGCTATTTCTCGCTGGCCTCGTTCAGCGATCCCGATGGCAACGGCTGGTTGCTCCAGGAAATTACCACGCGACTTCCTGGCCGTGTGGAGGCCGACACGACCTTCACTTCGGCAGCAGAACTCTCAGCGACGCTGCGGCGCGCAGCGGTCGCGCATGGCGAGCATGAGAAACGAACGGGCGGACATGACGAAAACTGGGCGGACTGGTACGCCGAGTACATCGTCCGCGAGCAAGCGGGCGAGCCATTGCCAAGTTGAACCCCGGCGGAGTCTTCCATCATCTGGTATGGTCGTGTGAGTTTAGCTGCTGAGGGGGACTGTATTGAGCAATCAAATCCTGGTTTTTTACGGCTCCTACCGTTCCGACCGGATGGGAATCCGCCTCGCCGAATTCCTGGTCGAGCGGCTGCGGCGCCGGGGCGACGCCGTCGAACTGATCGACGCCAAGGCGGTCAATCTTCCGATGCTGGACAGAATGTACAAGGAATATCCGCAGGGTGCAGCTCCCGAGCCGCTTGAGCAGTTGGCCGGCAAGATTCGCGATGCCGATGGCTTTGTCTTCATCACCGGCGAATATAATTGGGGCGTGCAGCCCGGACTGAAAAACCTGACGGATCATTTTCTCGAGGAATGGTTCTGGCGTCCTGCGGCGATCGCGAGTTATTCGGCGGGACGTTTCTCCGGCGCACGCGCTGCGACCGCCTGGCACGGCACGCTCTCCGAGATGGGGATGGTGGTGGTTTCAAGCACGATTGCCGTTGGTCCGATTGCACAGACCCTCGCGGCTGATGGTACCCCGACGGGGGCGGGCGGCGAGGCCCTCGAACGGGCGTTTCCGCGCTTTGCCGACGATCTGATGTGGTGGGTCGAAGCGGCAAAGATGCAGCGACAACGCAAGAAACCGCCGTATTGAGCGCCATTGCCGTGGCTTCAGCCGTGTTCTTTGTTGAGCGCCAGGCGTTCGAGGAAGTCACGGACAAGAGATGCGATCTCGTCAGTCGCTTCGTCCAGCGCGAAATGCTCAGCTTCCAGCATGTGGATTTCAGCTTTCGGCACGTCGCCGGCATAGGCCGTCGCGCCGGCGACGGTGAAGGAGGGATTGTACTTGCCCCAAACCACCAGGGTCGGCGGCTGTACCGCGCGAAGCCGGTTTTGCCAGCGCGGATAGGAGGCGACGTTGGTCCGGTAGTCCAGAAGCAGCGTGGTCTGAATATCGGCCTGGCCCGGATGGGTGAGAAAGGCGTACTCGTCGGTCCACGTATCCGGATCGTAACGATCGGGATGGGGGCTGGAACCGATATGATGCTGGCGCGTCGCCTCAAAGGACGTGAAATCAATTCGGAGACTGTATGCTGCATCGTCGAAGACAGCGGCCCCGGCATCGACGCGGAGCATCTGCCGCGTCTGTTCGACAGCTTCTTTACGACCAAAGAAACCGGCATGGGCCTGGGCTTGCCGATCGCCCGGTCGATCGTTGAAGCACACAATGGGATCATTCGAGCCGACAACAAATCGGCCTTCGGCGGGGCCAGACTTATCATCGAGCTGCCTGCAAGCCTTTCGGTGAACCAATAATTGATTCACGAAAACCGAGAGACGACGGGGCAGTCTTCCTGAGCCGCTCGGCAAACTCTGAACCTATCGCATACTGTCTAATGCGGAGTCCCATTGACTCTGCCAGTACGCCTGACGCGATGCCGCAATCTTCTCAACCGGCCGCTTCTGGCGCTAAGCGGCCGTTTGCAGGAATGCCCGTTCGTGGGTCGACGCGGTGGGCGAAACTGCGGCTGCAGCCCGGACTTGATAGTCCGGAGCAGCCGGAAGCGCATCTCGCCGTCATTACTTGTGAGCGAGATCACGAAACGCACCCGCCCGTGGCCTGAGGTGTGGGCATAGCCCGCGAGCGTGCGCACGCCCTCCAGGGTTACCGGTCTTGTTCATTTAGCCGTCATGGCCGCGGAGCAGATGAGCGTAGGGCGTGTAGAGCTCGAGCACTTTGGCGAGGCCGCGCCAGGCCGACGGAACCCACTATCTCAGAAGCTCTGTTTCTTATCCGCGGCCTTGCTGACTATTCCGGCACATATCGCGGAATGTCGGCGAATTACAGCGGCGCGGGCTTCTCCCACCACAGGGCTCTGAAGCGATCAGCACACAATTGAGGATCGCGCCTACAGTCTTGCTGAGACCCATTCCCGTGACGGCAACGGAGCTATCGCCAAATTTTGGTGACGGCCGAGCCGGTCAGGCGGCGGCGGTTATGGGCTGACGGTCAGTCGGTTTGGCGATGACCTCGATCCCGTTGTTGAATGTCACACCGAGAACGAGTTTTGGCAACTGGTTGTGGCCATCCAGACGACGCCAGCTTTTCTGCGCGGCCTCGAGCAGCTTGAAGACCATCGCGAGCGCCGTCCTGTTGGACAGGCATCCCTTCGATCGGATCGTTCGGTGGCGCACGGTAGCGAAGGTGCTTTCAATGGGATTGGTAACCGGTATGAGAGTCTCGGTGCCGATGTCCGGCTGCGGTTGTCAGGATCGTGGCGTATGGTGCGACCATCCGGGACAGAGGCACCGGGAGCACGAAGGTGCGGGCAGGCCGATCCACACGATGAGCTGCGAGCTCGTGTTAGTAGCTGGCCGCCTCTGCGACTCGCCCGGTTGCGCCGAGAGCGCGAATCCGTAGTTGTCGTGTCGCCCCGCCGCTCCCCGTCTATTCGATCTGACAGGAGGCAGCGAATGCGACGCGTGATCGGAATGGACATCCACCGAACCTTCGGGGAGGTGGTTTTCTGGGAAGACGGGCCGGCTTCGCCATGCGGGCCGGATCGACATGACCCGAACGGCGCTGGAGGGCTTCGGCAAGAGCCTTCTGGCGACGGACGAGGTGGTGATCGAGGCGACCGGCAACTGCATGGCGGTGTCGCGGGTTCTGTCGCCGTTCGTGAAGCGGGTGGTGATCGCCAATCCGCTGCAGGTGAAGGCGATCGCGCATGCCCATGTGAAGACCGACAAGGTCGACGCCGGCACGCTGGCCAGCCTGCATGCGGCAGGCTATCTGCCGGAGATCTGGACGCCGGATGCGGCCACCGAGCGGATGCGCCGGCTGGTGGCGCGGCGCTACCAGGTCGTGCGGCATCGGACGCGGATCAAGAACGAGGTGCATTCGATCCTGCACGCGCACCTGATCCCGAAGTGTCCGCACGCCGATCTGTTCAACGGCCGCGGTCGCGCCTGGCTGGCGCGCCAGCCGTTGCCGGACGACGAGCGGGTCGCGATCGAGCGGCATGTGCGCGAACTCGACCGGCTTGGCGAGGACCTCGCGGTGCTCGACCGGGAGATCGCCGAGAGCGCGCTGGACGATCCCGCGATCAGAGCGGCTGCTCACGATCACCGGCGTCAATCTGGCGGTGGCGGCCGGGCTGATGGCGGCGATCGGCGACATCGCCCGCTTCAAGCAGCCCGCAGAAGCTGGTGAGCTATTTCGGGCTCAATCCGCGCGTGCGCCAGTCGGGCCTCGGCGCCGCCCATCACGGCCGGATCAGCAAGGTCGGACGCAGCCACGCCCGCGCGATGCTGGTGGAGGCCGCCTGGGCAGCGGCCAAGGCGCCGGGTCCGCTGCACGCCTTCTTCGTCCGCATCCGGGCCAGGCGGGGCCATCAGGTCGCCGCCGTTGCCGTGGCGCGCAAGCTCACGGTGCTGTGCTGGCATCTGCTGACGAAGGAGAAGGACTACCTCTGGGCGCGACCCAGTCTCGTCGCCCACAAGATGCGCGCCATGGAGCTGCAGGCCGGGCGAGCCGCAGAAGAAGGGCAACAGCCGCGGCCCCGCCTACGCCTACAACGTCAAGGAACTCCGGAACCAGGAGATGCGCGTCGCCGAGCAGGCCGAGAAGGGCTACGAGCACTTTGTCGAGGCTTGGCGCCCGCGCCCGCCAAAGGACAGGCGCGCGGGCGCCTCAATCCGGCAAGGCTCGAATAAGGCTGCCCGGCGGCGCTTTCAGCCGATGCGCCGCTCTTCGCCACGAGGTCGCCCGCGCTGTTGAAGAATACCACGGCCGCAACGAAAGCGCTTGTCGATCTCATCCGTCGTCCGCAGGTGTTTCCAGTGCTCGGCCGGGAAGTCGTAGAAAGCCAGCAGTGCGTCTCGATCCTTGCTCAGGCAGTCGGCCGCCTTCTCGTATTTGGGCGTGTAGCTCTCGATGAAGGCGTCGAACGCCAGCTCGGCGACGGCCTTGGTTTCGGCCATCCAGATTTCCTGCAACGCGCGTTTGGCTTTCGGCTGCTGGCTCTTCGGCAACTTGGCGAGTACGTTGGCGGTCTTGTGCACCCAGCAGCGCTGCTCGCGCGTTTTCGGCCAGACCTCACCGGCGGCCTTCCAGAACCCGAGCGCGCCATCGGCGATGGTAAGCTGCGGCGGCACGTCGAGCCCGCGCCGCTTCAGGTCGAGTAGCAGATCGCGCCAGTCCTGCGCGCTCTCGCGGGCGCCATCGGTGAAGCCGACCAGTTCCTTGCGGCCTTCCGGCGTCGCGCCGATCAGCACCAGGATGCACTGCTTTTCGTCTTCGAGGCGGGCCTGGAGATGGATGCCATCGGCCCAGATGTAGACGTAACGTTTCGCCGACAGATCGCGCCTCTGCCACATGGTGTGTTCGTCAAGCCAACCCTCCTTCAAGCGGCCGATGGCGGATGCCGACAACCCGGCAGCGTCCTTGCCGAGCAGCGCCGCCAGCGCCTCGGAGAAGTCGCCGGTCGAGATACCCTTCAGGTAAAGGATCGGCAGCAGCGTCTCGATCGATTTCGAGCGGCGCATGTAGGGCGGCAGGATCGACGGCGAGAATCGGATGCGGTCGGGGTCGGTAGGGTTCGCCTCCCGATCGCGCACACGCGGCTGGCGGACGACAACCGCGCCGACACCGGTCATCACCTCGCGTTCCGGCAGGTGACCGTGACGCACGACCCGCTGGTGGCCATCCGCGGTCTTCAAATCGGCATGCTTGCCGAGAAAGTCCGCGACCTCGGCCTCAACCGCCTGGGCCAACAGAGTACGTGCCCCAGTTCGTAGGATTTCCGTGAGTTGATCGTCGACGTTCGTTGGCTGAATCAGCTGGATGATGTTATCTTTGGACACGGCATATCGCTCCTTTGGTGGAGAAGTGGAGGCGTCAAGCACCCCCACGATATGCCGCCTTTCCGAATCCCGCCGTCACCAACTTTCAGCGATAGCTCGACGGCAACGTCACCTATCACTGTTACTGGGTCGACGTGGATGGTTCAGAGGTTGTTCCCGCAGTGCAGAACGGCCAGGACAAGGGTTCTGGCCGGCCGGGCCGGATGACGACTAGGCCAGCACGACTTCTCTTTCTGAGAGTACCACAAGTCTGAGCGGGAAGCGGCCCCCTACTGGGGGCCGTTTCCTTGTCCGGTACGCGGCCTGTACATGTCGAGCAACCGCACCACCACGCAAGACACGTCTGACTTGCCATTGACGTAGCGAACACGGTCGAGCGCGCGATGCCGAGCAACCGATGCCTCGTTGTGCGGGGCATAGCCGAGTTTTCGCAATATCAGGTTCCCCTCAAGACAATGGCGAAAGTCCCTATGGCGGGCCTTGGCGACGGGCGCGCTTACTTGGGTCGCCGTAAATTCGTCACGGATTTCATCACTGATGAAAAGATAATGAAAAAACCACACTGCGCCCACTGCAAAAAAGCCTTCGCGCCGCCCAAGCGGGGAAGACCGCCGCGCTATTGTTCGGCGTCACATCGACAGCGCGCCTATGAGCTGCGCCGCGCGCAGGCGGAGGTCAGTATCCCGTTGCTGGCGTTGGGGCGCGACATGGACGACATGCGCACCAAGGCGGGGATCGAGCGCGCCGTGATGGATGTGTTGCGCAAAATCGGCGTGCTGCCGCCCGCACCGCCCCAACCGAAACGGCTGCGCATTGTCGAACCGGAAGCAGCGTGCTCGTACGAACGCGGTCAGTGCCGATACCGATAGCTGTAAGGTTCAAGAAGGTGTTTGGCCGGTGCTAACTGTTCGGAAGCACGCCGTTCAGGGCGATGACAGAAAACTCTGCAATCCCGCCTGATGTCTCCGGACGAACTCTGAGAGAAATCCAAGAAAAAACGTACCGATGACCAGGCCGGCGAACGTGACCGCGACGAATTCGCCGATTCCGGTGATGGAGCATAGTCCATACCCTTGCGCGGGAGTCCAGCTGAACTGTAAGTTCAGCTTGTCAGACGACATCGCGCGGCAGGTCCAGTCCTCTCGTTCTAGGTAACCGGTGTATAAGTTCGGGCGCGCTTTCTGTGCCCGGCGAGCCTTAAGGGATTCTGAGAGCGCGGTTTTTTGAAGCTTGGCATCGCCGCGCGGCTCCAGGAATTGTCCGCCGCGATGCGAGGAAAGGGTGAAATGGCGGTTTTGACCTGGCCCCATAATCGCGTCGAGCAGTTGAAGAAACTCTGGGAAGCCGGGCTTTCGGCGAGCCAGATCGCAGCAGAGCTCGGCAATGTCAGCCGCAATGCCGTTATCGGCAAGGTGCACCGGCTGGGCCTGTCCGGCCGCGGGAAAAGTCTGTCCTCGGCAGCTCCTCGGCGGCGCAAGGCGCATCCCGCTCAGCACACGATGCGCGTGACCCGCCCGATCGCGCGCGGCAACACGGCGCTGGCGCAGGCCTTGAGGTCGAGGTCGAGCCCGATCCGGTCACCTCTGACAATGTGGTCCCGATGAGTCAGCGCCTGTCGCTTCTCGAATTGAACGAGGCGACCTGCCATTGGCCAATCGGCGACCCCTCGAGCCCGGATTTCTTTTTCTGCGGCGGCAAGGTCCTCACCGGCTTGCCCTACTGCGCGCGGCACTCGCGCGTCGCCTATCAGCCGCCCGCCAATCTAAGACGGCAGACCATTAAGCCGCCGGGTCGTTGAATCATGGCGGGACTTGAAGCCGCGCTTTGTAGTGGCGTCATTATTGGGACGCTGAAAATCTTGCGAAAAGCAAGTTTAGAATTCTCCTGCTGCATGCTCGTTACGTCACTGCCCGCATATGCCGCGTCTCGACACAGACCACCGGCAAGCTGGCTTCCCCCAGCGCATTGAACAGCCACTGCGACAGCGGTCCAGCCTCCACTCCAATCCGCGCCGCCCATGCGGACCTCGTTTCACCATCAGCCAGCCTCCGCGCACTAGTCCCAGATAAGATTCATCCAAGCGCTGCCGACGCCAGAGATGGCGCCGACAACGCCGCTAACGGCGTTGGCGATGTCGTCGTGGGCGCCGGGCGCATGGTCGATGCTGTCGCGGCCGGCGCGCGAGACCCGCCGCTCCAGGCCGACGATCTGGGCGATGAGCCGATCATGGCGAGGCAAGGAGATGTGGCCAGCGTTGAGCAACGGCAGCATGTCCCTGAACAGATCGGACTTGGGCTGTTTGCAGACTTCGTAGCTGATGCCGTGTCGGCGGAACGGTTCTTTCACGAACTCGCCGCCGTAGTGGTCGCCAACAACCTTGCTGATGCGATAGCGCTGGAGCAGAGCGGCGAAGTCATCGACCACGGCCGATGGCGAGAACGGCGGCCGCACCTCGCGGACAGCGTCCACGATCACTCGTTCGTCCGGCCTTGTGGTCTTGTGCGCAATGGCCAGCGTCATGGCGTCCTCGCTGCCGCCAGACGGGTCGACGAAGGCGCGATAGGTGACGCCCGCAGCCGGCAGCATCTCGCGATGGTCACCGACGCAACTCTCGACCACCTCGAGCGCGACGAAGCCCTCGACATCGGTGCGGAACTCGGCGAGATATTCAGCCGTCGCGCGGGTGCGGTCCTTCTCCAGCGCACGATCGACGACGCGCTGCGGCAGGGATGGATTGAGCGTCCGGCTCGCACCGTGAGCCACGAGGATGAGCGGGTCGCCACCTGCGCCGTAGTGGCGCTTGAACACCTCCCACAACACGCCGCGTCGCGCGTGCGGACTGGAGGCCAGGATCAGCGGACCACCGGTCGTCGCCAGGCCGGGCTCAACTGCGTTCAGGATCTCGACGTCCGGGTTGGCGTAGGCTGCGTCCACGTACCAGAAGGCCAGCTCGTCGGCGATGACGGCAATATAGGTGGGGCCACGCAGCTTGCGGAAAGACGCCGGGCGGACTTCCAAGGTAATGCCGTTGGTCAGCTCCAACGCGTCTGCGGTTCGGTTCGCAATCAGCTGCTTCAGGATCGGACTGCGTTCGAAGCAGGCCTCTGCGTAGTCGAGGATGATCTTCGCCACCCGCTGATCGAGCGCGACACAGAGCAAGACACCGCGCTCGCCGGGCACCAACGCGTCGCGTGTGGTCGCATAGACCTGCAATGTAGGTGGCGAGCGTCGCCATTGCGCGGACTTTCCGCCTCTGCGCCCGATCACGGCGGCGAACTGGTCGACACGTTGCAGCGGCTCGCGCTCGCGGCCGGTCAGCTGGCTGAAGATCTCGCGCTCGTCCTCACGTGAGCTCTTCGCCCATCGCCGCAATCAGCAGTGTCCGCCATGACCTCCAACTGTCACCCGCGATCGCGGTGCCGAGCAAGTTTGGATCTGAGAGCGCCTCGCGCAGCGGAACGCGCGGGATCATTCGGTCCCCTCCGCGTCTATGCTAGGGGCATCGCCAGTGGCTGGTGCTGTTCTGGCGGCCAAGTACTGGCCCACCGATGGCGTCACGTTGCGCGCTCGACGCTCGAGACCGAGACGCTGGCTCAGCCGGACCGTGGTCGAAGCCAGGGTGCAGAGCGTGGCGATATCGATCGCCTCGCCGTTCACCATGCGCGCCTCGAGCATCTCTGCCTGCACGGTGGTGGCCGCGAGGCGGCGCACCAGCCCGAGCCTGACCTCCGAGCAGCGATCGAGGCCGCCCATGTCGGCGACGAAGGCGTTGACCAGATCACGAAAGCGGCGCGCCGTGGCCGAACGGCCATCGAGGCCCGGCAACAGGTCCTTGTGGTTCGTCACCGCGGAACGAGCCCGCGAAGGGAGCTCACACAAGGGAGACGATGTAGCCTCGATGCCAGGACGATCTCGGGACATTCCAGGAACTTATGCTCGTTACAAGCATAAATCTAGCGAGACCGATCAATCGCGCCAGAAGTTCTTGAAGCGGGTCGGCGCCAGCTCGGTGTAGCGCACCGTGTGCTGGATGTTCTTATGGCCGAGATAGGCCTGCAGCGAGCGG